>NZ_BMZB01000001.1:0-983699 GCF_014652575.1 Asticcacaulis endophyticus
AAAACAGACAACGCATTTTGAAGGCGCAAGGTGTCTAGCAATCTAGGGGCACCTCAATTCTAGGGGCACCTCAATTCAACTGATGTGTGTTTCCACGATTCATGGAATGGACGATGCTTCGCCCGTCTGCGCCAAGGATGTCAAAAGCCTAATGCCGGATAGTGCCGCTGACCTTGTTCTGCCGCCTGAGCATTACGCTTCTTTGGAAGCTGGGCAGTGGATAATCCGCCCATATCCAGATTGAAGCCATGGCTTTAGGTCACGTCGTAAGCACCACTTAGATTTAGAAGGAGTCGTTTTTGAAGATTGGCTATGCGCGCGTTTCCACACATGATCAGCAGACAGACCTTCAAATGGATGCTCTCGTCGAGCATGGGGTGAAGGTAGAAGACATCTATCAAGATGTGGCGTCTGGGAAGAAGGATGACCGCCCGGCATTGCTGGCCTGTTTAAAAGCGTTGCGCGAGGGCGATACGCTGGTCATCTGGAAGCTCGACCGCCTCGGCCGCGATCTGCGCCATCTGGTCAACACCGTCCATGACCTGACCAACCGGGGGATCGGCTTGAGGGTGCTCGCCGGTCATGGGGCTTCCATAGATACGACGACAGCCAGCGGGAAATTGATCTTCGGTATCTTCGCCAGTCTGGCTGAGTTCGAGCGAGAACTCATCCGAGAGCGCACAATGGCCGGGATGCAGGCTGCCCGCGCCCGTGGTCGAATGGGCGGTCGCAAGTTCGTGCTGACGCCGAGCGGCCTTCGCCGGGCACAGGCGGCAATGGCACATAGGGACACGAATGTCGCCGACCTGTGCGCAGAACTTCGGATAACGAGGAACACATTGTACAGGCTCGTCAGCCCGGCCGGAGAGTTACGGCCAGATGGCGAGAAGCTGTTGAAGCTGGCTGGGAAGTGAGGTCATGGTCCGCTCAGGAAAACGGGAGGGGATTATGTTTGAAGACGCCGAAGAAGTCATCGGTCGCTACGTTGGCACGCCTGAACGCGAGATCAGGCGCTATCGCTCATGGAGCCTATTCTACTACTTCTTCAATGGTCCCGATCAGGATCGGAGCCACTACAGCCCGCATCTGGCCGCCTATCTTGCATCATGGGGAATGTATCGCGGCTCAAGCGAGCTATTGAGAGCGCATGACTATACAGTTCATGACGGAGCGATAGACATCATTCGCCAATACCCCATGCTGAACGAAGCTGACCTGTCTACTTATACAAACATCGGCACCGGCGCTCTCTTCCAGCTAATTGAGGCGCTTAGAAAGCATTATAAAGACCGAGGCGTCACTCCCACGGATACCCTGATCTCTAAAATACTTCTGAGCTGCCTTGCTTGTGTGCCCGCATACGACACCTTTTTTAAAGCGGGTGTTTTGGACAGGTGTGGCATTGCTGGTGATTTTTTAAAAAGGGAATGTTTCGAGGACTTTCTTGTCGCGCTTGAAGGATTCCAAACTCCGCAACGGAATTGCCATCAAGGACAAGAGTATCCGTTCTTCAAGCTGGTTGACATGTATTTTTTCCAAGCCGGTAAGCCTATCGTCGAAGAGAAAAAGCGACGGGACAGTCAAATGCGGAAGGCTAAATAGCAGCAGCCTAATAGCGAAAGCCTCTGAAAGTCGGGATCGAAAAATAGGGCATAAATTACCCCGGTCAGGGCGATGGAAGATAAATACATGGGCACCCAAAATGAGGAAAAACGCCCATGCCCCAGACCTACATCACCCAGTCCGAGGAGTGGCTTCTCAGCTTTCTCCCTGCCGGGCAGTTCCACGCGGAAGATCGACAACTTTACCACGACCATATATCACCACGCCTGATCCGAGAGTTGCTCAAGAACTATGATCACGAAGAGGCCATTGGCCTGCTGAGCTATGTCATCGAGAGGATCGACATTCGTCACGGGAAGGCCAAGGATCGTCGTCTGAAATATGAACTGGCCTGCTATCGTTCATGGCTCATGAATATCCGTGGTCAGATCGAAGCGAACCATGCCCCAGAACTTGCTGCCGAGCGTCGTACAAGCTTCATTGAAACCATGAAGCGTTTTGTCCGACAGGCCCACCCATAACGCTCGCGGTCCTGAGCGTTTGACGAGAGCCTCCTTTGGTCATGTCTCCAATAACCCGGCCGAGGGAGGTGATCGCCAAAACGACTATGGTAAACGCCCCGGCGCAATGATCAGATAGGCCATCCGATTCCACATCATGAGGCCGATCATGCCCCAGATCACCGCCACCAAGACCGCACCCAAGAGCCGGGTGCCCGGTCCCTCCACCCGCCCCGCCCCTTAAACCTACAAAATCTCCAGCAATCGCTCGACCGGGCGGGCGATGACCGCGCCCTTTTGCGTAACCACGATTGGGCGTTCGACCAGCACAGGCTCGCGTACCATGGCCTCAAGGATGGCATCATCGCTGACGCCCGCCGCCGTCAGGCCCAGTTCCTCGGCAGGGGTTCCCCTCGTGCGCAGAATATCACGCGCACCTACGCCCATGCTTTTCAGCAGGGCCTGCAATTGGGGCTTAGTCCAGCCGACCTTGCCATAGTCGATGATGGTCGGCTCAACATCCTGCGCGCGGATCAGTTCAAGCGCTTTGCGTGAGGTGGAGCAGGTCGGGCGGTGATAGATAGTGACTTCGATGGCCATGAAACGCTTTTCTTAAATGGTGCCTAAGCGTTTTGTTTAAGCCATGCCCGCAGCGATTCATAGGCTTCGGGCCTGCCCTGCGCGCAGTCTTTGAGCAGAAACCCGATCATCTGTGAGAAATGAGCCATGTCGGCGCTATAGATGATCGAGCGCCCTTCGCGGTGCGCGCTCAGAAGGCCCGCGCCGGTCATGATGCTGAGGTGCGTTGACGCGGTGTTGGCGGGCATATTGACCGCGCGCGCCACCTGACCCGCAGCTATGCCACCGGGGCCAGCCGCGACAATGACCTGATACATGGCCAGCCGCCCAGGGTGCGCCAGCGCGAAAAGATTAACTACGGCATCATCGGTGTTCATGCCGCCAAGTTTACATGAGTTTCAGCAATCAGAAAGCGAAAGACAATAAAATATTTCGTCTTTTTCGCGACTATGGAATTAAAAATCCATAAAAAACCAGAAACTTAAGCCGAAAAAGACCTCACGACGCCAGCCGGAAGGCTTCCTCGCCCATCCGCTCCAGACGACCGCGCAGCGGCATGAACTGCTTCAGGGCCTCATCCGACATCTGCGACAGCGTATCGATCCGGCTCGACAGGCGCGCGAACATGTCGCCATAAGCCTGCGCCACCACGCTTTTGGAATCGCTCAGATCGCTGGGGTCGGGCAGGAACCAGTCGATGACCATCGGCTCACCCTTGAAATCGGGCCAGTGGCCGTCCTGCGGCACATGGTGCGACAAGCGAAAGATGAAATCAAACACCGGCGCGTCATCGGTCACCATGGTCTCGACCGGCTTGGGCGCCAGCTTTGAGAGGGTATAGTTGATCTTTTGCAGCAGTCCGACGGCGAAGGGACTGATCGATCCGGCCGGCGTGATACCTGCCGAATGAGCCTCAAATCGCCCGGCCCCCAGCCGGTTCAACAGGGCTTCGGCCATGATCGACCGCGCCGAATTATGCTCACACAGGAACAAAACCTTATATGCCTGAAACCCCATCACGCCCTCACCTTGATTATTTTGGGAACCCTTATCCCGCATAACAAGGTTACACCATCAGGTTTAGTTTAAGGTTTACAGACACGGTTAAGCAAAACTGAACAAGCGCATGCCAAAAAGTGTGAAGCGGTTTTTGGAAACAATGCGCGGTAAAAAAACGCGTAAAATAGAAAGCGCCCGTCGGGAGGGGCCGACGGGCGCTCAGTCACCTTTGCGAATCAGAAAGGCGATAACGTAATCAATGTATCCGCAGTTTAGGCGGCGACAGTACCGCCGACTTCGGACGGGTCACGCAGAACGTAACCCCGGCCCCAGACGGTTTCGATATAGTGGTTGCCCGAAGCGGCCACGGCCAGCTTCTTGCGCAGCTTACAGATGAACACGTCGATGATCTTAAGTTCAGGCTCGTCCATGCCGCCGTAAAGGTGGTTCAGGAACATTTCCTTGGTCAGCGTCGTGCCCTTACGCAGGGACAAAAGCTCAAGCATTTCATATTCTTTGCCGGTCAGGTGCACGCGGTTGCCTGACACTTCGACCGTCTTGGCATCCAGATTGACGATGATGTCGCCGGTCTTGATTACCGATTGAGCATGGCCCTTGGAGCGGCGAACCACAGCGTGAATACGCGCGATCATTTCGTCTTTGTGGAACGGCTTGGTCATGTAGTCGTCAGCGCCGTTGCCCAGGGTCTTAACCTTGGTGTCGATTTCAGACGTGCCCGACAGGATCATGATCGGCGTATTGATCTTGCCCACGCGCAACTGGCGCAGCACTTCGACGCCCGACATATCCGGCAGCGAAAGGTCCAGCAGGATCAGGTCGTAATCGTAGATCTTACCCAGATCCACGCCCTCTTCGCCCAGATCGGTCGTGTAGACGTTAAAACCTTCCGACTTAAGCATCAGTTCGATGCTTTGCGCGGTCGCGCTGTCGTCCTCAATCAATAAAACTCGCATCAAGCCCCTCCGGCGTTGGGAACGAGGTCAGGGCAACATGCCCAAACCATTCGTTAACAAGCTAAAACGAAAATCCCTTAAGATTCGTTAAGCTTACCCGAATATTGATTCGTAGGGTGATTTGCGACTCACCCACAAGACTGATGAGTCAACGATTCGATTTATTAACAGGATAAATATGTGCATTTTTTGGCACTGAGTCTTTTGAATCACACACCCCGCCGTAGGCGGGACTCAATCCAAGAAATACGGAACCCCCGCGGGTGAAACTTGGAGCGGGTGGTACTGACGGCGTGAAACCGGCCGCTTCACACAATCTGGTCAGTTTGCGCGCTGGCATCCGGTGCAAATCGTTTGGAAATGGCCGTCGTCACCGCCGCATTCATGCTGACATTGCCGGTGGTGGCGACCATATCGGGCAGCACATCAACCGCAATCAAAAGCGCCAGAACCTCAACCGGCACCCCCAGAACGGCATAGACCGGCAGATAGGCTGTGAAAAAATTTAGCTGATTGGGCAAACCGACCGAGCTTTGCTCGATCACCACCGCCACAAGAATGGCCGCGACGATCAGCGTGAAACTTGGGTGAATCCCGTAAAGTGACGCGCCGTACAGCCCCAGCATAAGGTTCTGCATCGGGCCATTAAACCGGAAAATCGACACCGCCAGCGGCAGGGTGACTCCGGAAACGGCGCGCGGAATACCCAGCGCATCGGTGCTGGCCAGCGTGGCCGGCAGAGAGGCCAGTGACGATTGCGTGCTGACGGCCACGGCCTGCGCCGGTGCCACGCCACGTGCAAACCGCCACGGCGAAACCCCGCCCCCGATCCAGGCCATGACATAGGCTAAGCCTATGCCGATTAAGGCAAGGCCACATGAAAACGCGACATAGTGCGCCAGCGCCCCAAAGGCTGACGCTCCGGCCCTGAGCGCCAGTGACAGCCCAAGCGCACATACCCCCAGCGGTGCAGCGATCAGAACCCATCGCACGATCACAAACATCACGTCGTTCAGGGCATGTAAAAAATCCACGATCGCCGCCCGGCGGGTGACATTGACGCGGGTCAGGGCCAGACCGAACACCAGCGCAAATATGACGATTTGCAGCATGGCGCCATTGGCTGCCGCCTCAATGGGGTTGGCCGGGATGATGCCCAGCAGCATCTCACTGAGCGGTGGAGACGGCATGATCTCGGCATGGTGCAATCCGGCGCTCGATCGCAGAGCCTGCGCAGCATCGGCCGGAATGGGAAACAGGGGCAACAGGCCCAACGTCAGCGCGGCCCCCAATACCGCTGAGACCAGCAGCAGGACAACATAGGTCACCACGGTTTTTAGCGCCAGCGTACCCTGCCCGGCCAGCGCGGCGGCATTGACCACCCCCAGCGCCAGCAGCGCGAACACTAGCGGAATAATGGTCATGCGCAGGGCATTGAGCCACAGCCCGCCGATCACCTGCGCCGTGGTGCCGACGGGGCCTATGCTGTCCGGCAAAAACTCAAACAGCACCACTCCGCCGATTAAACCCAGCGCCAGACCCGTCAGTATGCGCATGGTTAGCGGCATCGGCTCCCCCCGAAAACGCTAGGGAACCATGTAAATGGCGCTTAGTCCAGCGGGACGGCAGTTTCGCTTGCGGACGGTAATTTGACGAGGCTATGCTACTCCCAACAAATGGGGGGAATTATGCCGGGACAGATCACGCCAGTCGCGCGCAATGAGGCCGTCGATGTTTTGCGCGCCTTTGCCATTTTCGGCGTCTTTGCGGTTCATATTGCCGATCAGTTCGAGCTTTATTACGCCCATATGACGCCGGGTCCCCTGACCGGCTTTGTGCTGACCTATATCATGGGTAAGTCGTTTTCGCTGCTGGCCCTGTGTTTTGGCTTGAGCTTTTTTGTCCTGATGGACCGCGAAGCGCATAAGGGCGGGGATTTTTCCGGCAGGTTTGCCTGGCGCATGGTGGTGCTGGCAATCATCGGGGTCGCGCACAGTGCACTGTACCGAGGTGATGTGCTGACGGTCCTGGCCCCCATCGGGCTGGTGCTGATCCCGTTTCATCGGGTGCGCCAAAATTGGGTGCTGGTCGCCATCGCCGCCATACTGATCCTGCAACCGTTTATTTTCTACCAAATATTCAGCGCCGTAAGCGGTGCCGACTGGGCCAATGCCAAGCCCAACTTCTGGAACGGCGGCAGTTTTGAAGCCTATAAGTACGGTACGTTTATCGATGTCATCCGCTATAACCTGTTTGAAGGACAGTACCCGAAATGGTGGTTTTTCCTTGAAACCGGACGGGTAGCCCAGATCGCGGGCCTGTTCCTGATTGGCATGGTTCTGGGCCGCATCGGCTTTTTCGATCAGCCGCAGAGGTATGCGACTGCGCGGCGTATATGGCTGGTGATTTTGGCCGCCGTGTCTGCGGGGCTCATCATCTATAAACCGGCGCTGATCGCGCTGGCCCCGACCGCTCAAAGCCCCGTTATGGCTGGGGCACTGTCGAATATGATAGTAAGCGGGTGGACAGACTTGACGCTGATGGGCGTCTATATGCTGGTGATCCTTGAGCTGTTTTACGGGTTCGCAGGGCCGGCGCTGCGTGTGCTTGTGCCCGCCGGACGCATGACCCTAAGCCTCTATGTGTTTCAGGCGGTGGTTTGGGTGCCAGTCTATTACGGCTTTGGCCTTGGTGGCTGGGAATGGCTGACACCGCCGGTCGCCATGTTGTGGGGCGCGGCCTTCTTTGTGGCCGAAATCGCCTTTGCCCATCTGTGGCTAAAGCGGTTCTACTACGGCCCGTTGGAATGGCTGTGGCGGGCAGCGACCCAGATGAGCGTAAACGTCCCGTTTCGGCGCAAAGCCGAAGTCAGGCCGTAAAGCCGACACTCTGGATCATCTGGTTGATATCTGTGGAAGGAGTTTTCGCAACAGATTGCAACCAACTCAGAACAATATCGCGCCCATTTTCATACGGCTCGCGACCAAGTTCGACGACCTGATCATCTTTCACGCCAAGCACCAAACGGTCACCGGATAATGATAATGCAAAACCTTCCCCATCTTCGACCCACCAGTATTCGAGATAGAGGCAAGCCTGCTTAGAGTTACGAAATATCAATACATCTCCAGCGATCGCAATACCTGGGGACTCGTTTACAATTACGATATCATTCAACGAACTAAGCTCCACGTCCGCCTCTTCAGCAATGACACAGTTAGAGGTTAACCCGTAAATAGTATACCTGCAGCCAAGGGTTTACTCTTCACCCACGGTCGCGGCGGCTTTTTCCTTGGGCTTGCGGTCTTTGAAGACCTTACCCATGTCGCGTTCTTCGGATGTGGTCAGTTCTTCGTCGGCGGCGGGGAACATTTCCTCTTCCTCCTCCTCGATATGGTGAAGATATTCGTGTTTTAGCTCCGCGAATTTCTCCGACCATTTTTTTGAACCGGCATCAAGCTCAGCAATTTCGTCGATCAGGTCTTCGATTTCTTTGTGCTCAGCCACCGAATGGCGGGCCTTAGAGGTCAGGTCAGGATTAGCCATCATGACCGAATAGAGCGCCTGCTCTTCGGCCGCCGCGTGAGCCTTGGCCTCCAGCGCAAAGGCCGCGAAATGCTCCAACCGCGCATCCTTATCGGCGGCCTCGATCTTATCCAGCAGCTTACGGTGCTTATTGTGGTCGGCAATCAGGGCGGTAAAGATATCAAGCGCAGATTTCGTGGGGGTTTTATTAGTCATGGGGGCCGCCTCCAAAATGTTAACCCACCCTAACCACCTAAAAATGGCTTTTCGATCAGGTCGCGCCGTCAGATTATAAAGTCTGCGTATCGTCCAAAAC
This sequence comes from Asticcacaulis endophyticus, assembly GCF_014652575.1. GTDB lineage: Bacteria > Pseudomonadota > Alphaproteobacteria > Caulobacterales > Caulobacteraceae > Asticcacaulis > Asticcacaulis endophyticus. The sequence goes on from NZ_BMZB01000001.1 coordinate 8,457, forward strand.
CATATCCGGTCTGGCATCAGAGGCCGAGGTTTCCAGCACCACATTATCCATCTTCAACCCACGCACATGCCGCGCCCACAGGCCGTAAGCAGGGGTGATCCCGAACATGCTCGGTTCCGGATAGGCGCTATCCAGTTCATCAGGCCGGCGCGCCGCATCCTCTGCCGTGCCGCCGCCGCGATAGGTAAAATGCAGGTTGGTTAGCGTCACGTCCTCAATCGAGTGATCGCTCAACCCCATGATCAGGGCCGAATAATCTGGCAATATGTCGGTCGCGGTCATGTCCGATATCTGCACCCGGCGGATCGTGCCCGGCGTCGTGCCTTCCGGCCCGCGCAAACGTGCGCCGATGCGCAGGAACAACGGCGCGGTCGTAACTTCATTCAGGCTCAGGTTCTCGGCCACCACATCTTCGATCACCCCGCCATCGACCGTTTCCAGCGCCAGCCCGCGTGAGCGTTCAAAATGGCAGTTGCGGATGGTGATGCGCCGGAAACTGCCGTTCGATTCTGTGCCGATCTTGATGCGGCCGGTGACGCGGTCCTGATCGGGGGCGCGCTCTTGCGTGCGGCCAAACGTGCCATCAAGCATAGTGCCTAAGTCAAACCCGCTGACGCGGCAGTCTTCGATATGGATGTCTTCACAGTCGCGGAGTTCGCCCAAAGCAAAACTCGATTTCAGCACAATCGCATCATCATTAGGCGTATTGACCTTGCAGCCGGTGATGCGCACGCGCTTACAGCCGTCGATATCCAGCCCGTCACGGTTGGTGTCGATGGTCAGACCGTCAATCACCATGTCGGAGGCGCCAGTGGCCAGCAGCGCAAAATGGCCACCGTTTTTGATCGTAAACCCGCGCAAGGTGACGTGCTGGCAGTTCTTAAGCGCGATAGATTTATTGCCTAATCCCGCCATGGCCGAAACTTCCGGTGCCAGCTCGGCCATGACTTCGGCGGACAGGCCGCGCATGGACAGCGGGAACTCACCGGCCTGCTTTTGCCATTGCGATCCCGGCCCTTCGCGGGTCAGGCCTTCGCCGTTGATCAGGCCCGCCCCGGTTATGGCGATATGCGTCAACCCCTCCCCCCAGATCAGCGAATTATGCCAGTGCGAATGGCCGAAATCCTGATAAAGATCAAACAGATTAGGCTCAAACGGATCGTATGCGCCGCCGTGAAGTTTGGGATCGGCGGCGATAATCTCCGCCCCTTCGGACAGGTGCAGGGTAACGTGGCTTTTGAGGCGGATCGAAAAGCTTAAATACCGCCCCGCCGGAAACACGACGACCCCGCCGTCAACGGCAGCGGCATCTATCGCGGCATTTATGGCTACGGTATCAAGTGCTGCACCGTCGCCAACCGCCCCGAAATCCCCGATATTGAACATGCGCGTCTCCGTTTTCGTCCGATTAACGCAGGCCCCGTTAAAGGGCAATGGGTTAGAGCGCATCCCAAAAAGTGGGCAGCGGTTTTTTGGCCAAAGACTAAAATGGGATGCGCGTTAAATTAAAAATTTAGAGCGCCGATCTGATCCAATCAGATCGGAATACGCTCTAAGTCCATTGACGGCCACGCCATTTTTTTGAAATTACCCCTTGAACCGTACCCAGGGGCAGGCCCGATAGCTTAACCGTCCAACGAAAGACTATGCCTTGAAACCGCCCAAACGCCACCTGACCCTGACTGAAACCGCCCGCCGCTTTGGTATATCGGGTAAAGCCCTTCGCCTCTACGAAGAGAAAGGCCTTATCCGTCCCGAGCGCACCCGTGCGGACTGGCGCCTATATGGGCCGGAACAGTTTCTGCGCCTGCAACAGGTCCTTGCCCTCAAAAGCTTTGGCCTGCCGCTGGCACGGATTTCCGAACTGCTTTCGGGCCGTCAGACCGACCTGGCGGATTTTCTGGCGCTGCATGAAGCCATGCTTAGGCGTCAGAAGGACGACGTGGAACAGGCCATCACACTGGTGAGTTCCGCGCGGTTGAAACTGGCGGATCAAGGCACGCTTTCCACGGACGATCTCATTGATCTGACAAGGAAAACGACGATGACCAATACCCCTGAACGTCAGGCTGGCTACGCAGCGCTTGCGGCAAAGCACCTGACACCCGAAGACCAGAGCCTCATGACCGCCAAGGGCTATGCCGGCATGGATAAACCCGATACAGACTGGAACACCCTGATTGCCGAAGCCAATCTTCTGATGGCCGAGGATTATAAGCCCCATTCTTCGCGCGCGATGGATCTGGCCCGGCGTTGGATGCAGCAGGTGGAAAAGGCCACCGGCGGTAACCATCAACTTAATCAGAAAGTGCTGGCTCTGGCTAAGGACTTCCTGAGCCAGCCCAATCATCAATCGCCGTCATCATTGGCGATGACTGACTATATCCGTAAGGCCTATGGTGCCGCGATTGCGGCGGGTCTGATGCCTGATCCGCAAGCGACCTGATAAAAAGCCAGCAGGCGTTGTGATGTTACCGCAACGCCTGTTACGGCACCAATATAGTCGTACCGGTCGTGGCGCGGCTTTCCAGCGCTTGGTGGGCCTTGGCGGCATCTTTCAACGCAAAGCGCTGATGGATCGGGATGGTGATAATCCCGCGACCGATCAGGTCGAACAGTTCACGTGCCGAGGCCAGCAGATCCTCGCGCGTGGCGTTATAGGCAAACAGTGATGGCCGCGTCATATAGAGCGAACCCTTGGCATTGAGGATACCAATATCAAACGGCGGGATCGGCCCGGACGATTGGCCGAACGACACAAACAAACCGCGTGGTTTCAGCACATCCAGAGAGGCCGGAAAGGTATCGGCGCCCACTGAATCGTAAACCACATCAAACCGCCCGCCGTTCAGTTCCAGAGCCTTCGGCACAAAGCCATTTTCGGCATAGTTGATGACGTGATCATAGCCATGTGCCATCGCCAGATCGACCTTGGCCTGTGATCCGGCCGTGCCAATAATGTGCGCCCCCAAATGCCGCGCCCACTGACCGGCGATCAGGCCGACCCCACCGGCGGCAGCGTGGAACAAAAGGCTGTGACCGGATTTCACCTCGAACGTACTGCGCAGCAGATACTGCACGGTAAGTCCTTTCAGCAGCGATGCCGCCGCCACCTCGTCAGGCACCGTATCGGGCAGCGGGATCAGCTTATCGGCAGGGACATTGCGCACCTCAACGTAAGCGCCCGGCCCGTGCAGATAGACCACGCGGTCGCCAGGTTTAAAATCGCTGACGCCCTCACCCACGGCCTCAATGATACCGGCGGCCTCATTCCCCGGCGAAAACGGCAGGGTGGTTTTGTAGAGCCCTGAGCGGAAATAGGTGTCGATATAGTTGACCCCGATGGCGGTATGGCGCACCCGCACCTCACCGGCCTGCGGCGGGGTGAGGTCAATGTCCTCAGCCACCATGACGTCTGGGCCGCCGGTTTGGTGGACGCGGATCGCTAAGACCATCGGATATCTCCTTATTCGTTCAGAGATATATCGGCGTCACGGCTTTCAGTTCAATAGCGGGATGCCACAACTTTGCAGAAACCGGAAGGTATCGTCATAAAACCCTGACGGCCGTGTCGGGTCGCGGTCATCGCCCGTGGGCACAAAGATCACCATGCCCTGCCGCGCGCGGGTAAGTATTACCCGGTAGGTATTTTTCAGGTAAAGCCGCTGATGACGGTCCTTAACCGACTGCCATTTCGTGCCTTTGAATTTGTTCAGTTGCCAGCCGTAGCCGTCATGGCGCAGGTCGGCATCCCAGCACACGCCGGCCCAGTCCAGCTCCAGCCCCTGCACATCAAATTCGGTCGCCACGTCTTCCAGGTAATAGGACGACCGCACATCGGCACGGTCATTCAGAAACCAGTTGGCGGGGTCAATCTCAGACTTTATGTGCACGCCTTCGGGCTTGAGTCGCAGCGCCCCGGATGAAGCTATCAGGCCAAACCGTTCCGACCCGCGCGCGGTTTGGCGCAACCATTCGCGGGCGGCATGGATGTCACGGGTCAGGTAAATTGGATAATGCCCTAACTTATCAAAGGCCGCCCGTGCCGCCTCGGCATCACCATTTAACACCTGCGCCACAAAATCCGAAAGGGTCTCTGCCCGGAACGACCGCATAGACACCGACAGATGCAGGTCTTCATGCAAGGTCACAGGCTCGGTTTTGATAAAGGCATCGGCGTCGTTATTCAGGTTATAATCGGTCTGGATAATCTGTGCCGACGCATGGACGCGCCAGTGCGGAAAATGATCGCGGATCGCCGCCATCCATTCGGATAACCCCGCCTCACCGGTATTGATTTCCTGCCCGCCGCCGATCAGGCACACCACCGTGCACCAGTCGTGATGACGATCCATAACCCGCAGCAAAAATTCAGGCTCGGACATATCAAAATCGGCCACCGCGCGCTTTTGCTGCATGAACTTTGAGGCCTGCGCCCGCGTCCAGGCGCGCTGGGCTTCGTCGAAGACCACAATATGATCGGAGGGCGCTTCATGGCTGCGCAGATAATGGTCGCGGAAGTGGTGAATGTTCTGGATAAAGGCGTGAACATTGCGGGCAATATGGGTTTTAGCGCCGCCCGTGTTATTAGCTTTGTTTCTGGCCTGCTGATCGCGGATCAGGGCCTCAGACAGCACCGCCACCAGCGGCCCGTTTCCGGACAGGAAAGTGGCGTGCGTGTCACCCTGATCACTGCGTTGGGTGGCGATGTTCAAGCCCGCCAAGGTCTTACCCGCCCCCGGCACGCCCGTGACGAAACAGATCGACTTTTGCCGGTGAGCGCGGGAGGTCTCCACCACGCGGTTGATGATATCCTGCGTGGTCGTAAGGTTAATATCATCGGCGGCCCTTCGAGTTATATCTTCGACGCCATGTCGCGCATAGAGCGCGCGGGCGGCCTCGATAATGGTCGGGGTTGGGCGATAGCCGGTGGCGGCCCATATGTGCGCATCGAACTGCGCGGCCGCCGTGGCGCTGAACATTTTCAGCACATAACCCAGGTCGTTGGGGCATACGCACAACGGTTTGGCGACATGGGAGCCGGGCAGTTCAAACTGGATGATGTCGGACACAAGCGCTTTGGTCGGCACCAGCACCGGCACGATCGCCAGATCATGACTGCCCAAATGAAAGTTTTTCAGATCGAGCGCATAGTCTTCGACTTGTTCTATGGCATGGCGGTCAAAGCTGTCCGCTCCGACCTTGAACTCGATCACAAACACGCAGTCACCGATCAGCACTACGCAATCGGCACGCTTACCCATGCGCGGAATGGCGAACTCGAAATAGAGCGTAAAGGCCGGCTGATCGCTAAGTGCCGCGCGCATGAGGGTGATTTGCTGCCGCCACGCTTCGCGCTGGGTCATCTCCAGCGCGAAGGAATGCCCTTGCGCCAAAGCCCCAAGAATATGCTCACCCGTATCGGCAAAAAACCGCGCACGGTCTGCGGTATAATAGGCGCGCATGGCTCCCCCTGAAATCGAGCCTAGGCTGTCATAAAGCGTCAGATTTACAAGAAAAATATCCAAGGCGTGTTTTCAGCATTCACAACCCTGAACAATTCTATAGATAACTATACCAAGTATATTGATGGGGAACTTATGCGGTATTTTGTGACGCTGGCAACGGCCTTTGCAGCCTTGATAACGACAAATAGCGGACATGCCGAAACCACACCCTATGACGGCACCGGCAGCCATTTATATGTCGTTACAGAAGCCGAAACGAAACCAAACAAAAATTATCTGGACATTAAAGCACATCGCGCACGCACAATCAGAAGCCTCCGCTATGCCGCTGATAATGGCAACCGTGTCGCAATGTTTGATCTGGCTTCGGTTTTGTCCCAAGGCATATACGGGCCACAAGACTTAAAGGCTGCATATAATTTATATGAGGCCGCGGCAGACAAAGATGAACCTCGCGCACTCAGTGTGATGTGCCAAGCCTACTTGCTAGGTATCAATCGTCCCGTCAATATCGCCAAAGCGATGAACGAATATTGTATTAAGATAAAAGTCAGCCAGCCCGCTCTGATTTTTTCCGTTGCTTACGATTATGAGCACGGCCTATCCGGCCCAAAGGATGAGACCGAAGCTTTCAAAAATTACCTGCTTGCAGCACAAACTGGTAGTGGCGAAGCCATGAATCAACTCGGCCTTAAGGCAATAAATCAAACAGATAAGGCTGAAGTAGCACGCGAATGGTTTCGCAGAGGCAGCGCCGAAGGCTCTGCGGACGCTATGTTCAATCTGGCTCAAATGACGGCAGAAGGGCGCGGCGGCTTTAAGGATGAAAAAGAAGCCGCATGGCTTTATGTCAATGCTGCGCGACGCGGCCACAAGGGCGCCAGTGAGTGGCTCTCGGCCCAATTAGTTTCACCAGAACCTTTGAAACGGACCATACTTTATAAAGATTCAAAGTGGCTAATTACTCAGGCAGATGGGACTAAGAATACAAAGACCCCCAAGTCGTTCGACGTAAAAGATCTCGCTCAATTTTTTTCAAAATACAGAGAGGAGGGAGGGACTGACATATCAGCCACGATGCATTGTTACATTACAGAGTCGCATATTATCGATTTGTGCCTAAATCAGGCAGAACTCCCGGTAGGGTATAACGCAGGCGCCATACTTCGTGGTGTTTTCAATGACAAATTGACCATTTCACCGATTGATGCCAAAGGCCAGTCCACCGCACAAAGTGTATTTGTTTATAATTTTACCTGGTCATTCAATTAAGCGTTTCGTTAACCATTCTTAAGTTTGCGTTACCTAAACTCACCCCATGCAGGATCTGATTCACGCCGCCGATAATGTTGAGCCGTTACGGGTGTATGGCCGCGTGGCCGTGGTCAATGGCCTGCTGATCGAAGCCAAGGGCGGGCTTTCTTACATGCAGGTCGGTGCGCGCTGTGAGATCATCCGCCGCCATGCCGAGCCCCTGCCCGTCGAAGTCGTCGGCTTTCGCGAAGACCGCGCCCTGATGATGCCGTTTGGGCCCATCGAAGGCATAGCGCCCGGCGCTGAAATCCGCATCCTGTCCGATGGCGGCAAGGTCTATCCGTCACGCGCGTGGCTGGGGCGGATCGTCGATTCTTTTGGTGAGGCCATTGATGGTCTGGGGCCGCTGCCCAAGGGTCAGGTCGGCTACAACTTGCGTGCTGCACCGCCGCCTGCCCATACCCGCGCCCGAGTCGGGGAACGGCTGAACCTAGGCGTGCGGGCCATGGATGTGTTCACCACCTGCTGCCGCGGTCAGCGCTTAGGTGTGTTTGCCGGGTCTGGCGTCGGTAAGTCCGTGCTGCTGTCGATGCTGGCGCGCGAAGCCACATGTGATGCCGTTGTGGTCGGCCTGATCGGCGAACGGGGCCGCGAAGTGCGCGAATTTATCGAGGAAACCCTTGGCCCTGAAGGTTTGCGACGCGCCATTGTGGTGGTCGCAACCTCGGACGAACCCGCCCTGAAACGCCGTCAAGCGGCCTATATGACCCTGGCGCTGAGTGAATATTTGCGCGATCAGGGCCTGGAGGTTCTGTGCCTGATGGACTCGGTCACCCGCTTTGCGATGGCGCAGCGTGAGATCGGTTTGGCCACCGGTGAGCCGCCGACCACCAAGGGCTATACCCCGACCTGCTTTGCCGAATTGCCCAAGCTTTTGGAGCGCGCTGGCCCCGGCCCGACCTATCCAGACGGCACCCAAGGCGGGCCGATTACAGGGCTATTTACCGTGCTGGTTGACGGCGACGATCATAACGAACCGATTGCCGATGCCGTGCGCGGGATTTTGGACGGCCACATCGTCATGAGCCGCAATATCGCTGAGCGCGGCCGCTTCCCCGCCATTGATGTTTTGAAGTCGATCAGCCGGACCATGCCGGGGTGCCAGACCATCCCCGAACGCGAGGTCGTGCGACAAGCGCGGCAGGTGCTGTCGGCCTATACCAACATGGAAGAACTGATCCGGATCGGGGCCTATCGCGCCGGTGCTGACCCCGATGTTGACCGGGCGATCCGCCTCAACCCTGACATCGAAAATTTTTTACGGCAAGACAAGGAAGAATACACCTCTCTTGACGACTCGTTTACATTTCTGGCGCAAATTCTGACTTCGGATCAGGTGGAACCTCCACCGGGTTAATAAGTAGGGGTTCTACACATGGCTAAGTGGGTCAAAAGCTTAATCCGCATCTCGACCTTTGAGGTGGAGACCCTGCAAAAGACCCTCGCCGAAGTCGTTACCCGCCGCACCCATGTTGAGATGAAAATCGCCACGCTCGATGCCGAATTTGAGCTGGAAACTGTGCGCGCCCGCGAAGATTACAGCCTGTCGATCCATATGCCGGCCTATAAAAAAGGATGGGACGCGCGCCGGGTGCAGGTCGTGGGTGACCTCAACCTCATTGCCCATGAAGAACTCGGCATCCGCGATCAACTGACCGAGGCGTTTGAAGAGCTTAAGAAATTCGAGCATGTATCCGAAGTGACCAAGCTCAATCGTCAGCGTCAGGAATTGGCGCGCGAAAATGCCGCCATGGACGAAGCGGCCCTGCGGATGAGCTACAGCCGCGCTTAATGATCTCACGCCCGATGCTTTCACGTCGAACCGTGCTGACCGGGGCAGTAGCCTTGGCCGGATGCGGCCAAAGCACCGCACAAACCGACGCCACCCTCCCCCCGTTAAAATCGCTGGCGCCGTTTGATCTGGGTGTCTGCGCCATGACCGCCAGTTTCAAAGACCCACAGTGGGGCCCGCTGGCCGCCACCCATTTCGACCGCATCACGCCGGAATGGGAAATGAAGATGGAATACATCCTCGGTGAGGACAACCCCATCAATTTCGTTGAACCTGAAAAATGGTTGAGGTTCAAGGCTGCCGATCAAATACTCACTTTTGCAAAGATCAACGGTATGGGCATGTTTGGCCATACCCTAGTCTGGTACGCCCAAAGTGCTCCTTTATTTGATAAACTGTCTGGAGATTACGATAATTTCTTCGATGCATATCAGGCATATATCGATGGTGTTGTTGGACACTACAAAGGCCAACTTACAGGCTGGGATGTAGTCAATGAGCCTATGCTGGATGACGGCTCAGGGCTGCGTGACTGCTTATGGAAGCAAGTTCTTGGCGAAGATTACATTTTGTTGGCTTTTCATAGGGCACACGAAACCGACAGGCATACCCCCCTGTTTCTCAACGACTATAATCTGGAATATTACCCCAAAAAGCGGGCAGCGTTTCTACGGCTGGCCGAGCGGTTGTTAAAGGCGGGTGTGCCGCTGCATGGGCTGGGCACCCAGACCCATATCGATGCCACTATCGCCCCCGGTATGCTCAAAGCCGCGATCACAGACATCGCCTCATTGGGTTTAAAAGTGCATGTCTCGGAAGTCGATATCAGCCTGAAACCCGAAGGCATGGTTTTACCGGGAACAGATTTAGCCGCCGGACAAATACGGGCACTGGACGAGATTACCGACGCCTATTTGCAGCTCAAACCCCATCAGCAGTTCGGCATGACCGTGTGGGGCCTGCGTGACAAAGACACATTCCCCTATCGCAAAGACAACAGCGACAAACCCGTTTTGTTTGACAGCACAGGCTTTGCCAAGCCTCTGGCCCACGCCTTTGCGGAGCGGTTCGCCTAGTTTTCTTTGGCCGGACGGACATTGGTAAAGGGCGAATCCATCACGTCTTTTGGGTCGCCCATATCGATCGGGGCCTGCGGGTCAAGGGTCGGGCGCGGCTCAGGCACTGGCGCGACAGGTGCCTGGCGGCTGGCCGTTTCGGCCTCTTTACGCAGAAAACGCAGATCGTCAGCAATGCGGAAAATAGCGACGTAAAATTCGCAGAACGACCGCCACAGCAGGATACCGGCAAACACAAACAGCAATCCACCAATCAGAAACGGCACCGCCAGAAACCAGCCCCACGGCGCTTCTTCGCGCATGGCAATCCCAACGGTCGCACCGAGCACACCAAAGGCCGACAGCAGCAACAGCGACAAACCCGCCCAATAGATCAGGTGAATGACCGGCCGCGTAATCAGGCGGTCAAAGGTAATCAGGTCAAAGAAAATATCGCCCGGAGAGGTCGAACCGAACACCTGCTTGATCAGACGCTTCATAAGCTGGCCACCCTTTAACCCGTCATGGGTTTGTCATTAAGGCGTTAGAAATGATTTTAACCCCGATTGTCAAGCTCTGAGCTTGGTTCGCAGTGCCGCTAAAACGCAGACCGCACCAGAATGAGAGGTATCATTTACCCGCAGCCATGACGCGATTTTTTGCATTGCAAAATCACCGGTTTAACTCCACTATCGTGTCATTCAGCGGGGGGCCGGATGATGTCATTAACTGCCTGGATCAATCGGCTGGATTACAAATCCGCCCCCGTCATGTGGGCGGTGCTGGGTGCCATTATTCTGAGCGCACTGATTTTGCGGATATATCTTTCCGACATATCCTTATGGGTCGACGAAAGCGCTTCGGTATCGTTTGCGCGCGCGCCGGTTCAGTTATTGTGGTCAGACTGGATGGCCCGCGAAACCAACCCGCCGCTCTATTACACGTTCCTGAAAATCTGGATGGCCCTATTCGGGGACAGCGATTTGGCATTGCGCAGCCTGTCGATTATCGCCGGATGCACCAGCATATTCATAGCCTTCCTGATCGCCCGCGACATAGGCGGTCCGTTAGCGGGCCTGTTGGCGGCACTGCTTTTGGCCATATCGTTTCAGAACATATTCTACAGCCTTCAGGTGCGCGGCTATATTTTCACGCAAACCTTTGCGCTGGCCGCCCTTTATGCCGTTTTACGAATCATGAGACCGGATGAGCCACAACTTTTGAGGCGATGGGCCTTGGGTGTTTATGTCGTCAGCGTCAGCGCCGCGGCCTATTGCCACACAACCTTGATCATCCTGCCGGTCCTGATCAATCTGTTTCTCATCCCCTGGGCGGTGAAACAATGGCCTGTCAACCGGATCGTCGTGATTGAATGGGCGCTGGCGCAAGCCATCGTGCTGATCCTGTGGAGTTGGTGGGGCGGCATAACCTTGCAACAGATGAACCATGCCGAGACCATCAACTGGATACCGCAGCTTAACCTGTCCGAAGCCGTCGGCATGATCCGGAAAGTCTATGCGCCCAATTTCCAGTCGGTGGCGCCGGGCGGAAAATTCTGGGCCGCAGTGCTAATCGGTCTGGCCGTCTATATGGCGGTCAAATATCGCGCCCGCCCGGCATTGATCCTGCCGCTGGTGGGGCTGGCCGTGCCGATCCTGATATTTTTGCTGAACCTGAAAACCCCCATCATGCTGCCGCGCACGCTGTACTGGGGGACCGGCCCGTTCATCGCCGCCGTAGCCATAGGGATCTGCGCCCTGCCCGATCATCGCGCCGCCATAGCCGCGGCCATACTGGCGATCACCACGACCGGCCTTGAGACGGTCAGCCAGCGCCATCAGTATCAGATGGAACCATGGCAACATATTACAGAGACGCTCAGCCAACGAAACCCGACCGCCGTCGTCCTGACCAGCTATGAATTACAAGGCCACCTGATGCAGCGCTATTGTGCCGAAATCAACTACCGCCTGACCATTCTGGTGCCCCGCACCGATCCCGGAACTACGTCCTATTTGCCGCTGCATAATCAAGTTAATCTGGCGCAGGTTCCGGCCCTGCTGCCCAAATACGGCACCCTGTATGTCATCAGCCGCCGCAGCAAGAACCTCAATGGACTGCTCACCTCGCATGGCACATCCCGGCCCGTGGCGATTGACGGCCTACCGGAAATTATCGCGGTGACGGAATGGAAAGCTGCCAAATAGTCGTTATATTTGCCCGACGGTTTTCAGCTTTACCTTGGGGTGGATTTCGTTCTGGCTCATGACCGTGGTGGTCGGCCGGAAACGCTCAACGATAGAGCGCACATAGGGCCGGATTTGCGGGCTGGTCAGCAGCACCGCCACTTCGCCGTTCATCGATACGCGCTCAAAGGTATCGCGCACGCCGCGGATGAAGTCCTGCAGGATCGACGGCGCCATAGTCAGTTGGCGCTCCTCCCCCGTCCCGACCAGCGATGTTGAGAACGCATTTTCCCACTCGTGGCTCAGGGTCACAATCGGCAGGGTGCCGTCATCGCCGCGGTTATGCCAGCACAACTGCCGCCCCAGACCTGAGCGGACATGTTCGACCAGTTGGGTCACCGATTTGGTATAGGGTGCCGCCTCCCCCAGACCTTCGAGGATCGCGGGCAGATCGCGGATCGAGACCCGCTCTTTTAGCAAGGCCTGCAACACCCGCTGCAAGGTCGCCACCGGCACGACCGATGGGATCAGGTCGTCGATCAGCTTTTTCTGGTCGTCCGGCGCATCCTTCAACAGCTTGGTCAGTTCGGCATAGGACAACAGATCGCTCATGTTGTCTTTCAGGATCTCAGTCAGGTGGGTGGTGATCACGGTCGCCGGATCGACGATGGTGTAGCCCAGAAACGTCGCCTCTTCGCGCAGAGCCTGATCGATCCAGGTGGCAGGCAGGCCAAAGGCCGGCTCCTTCATATGCTCACCGGGCAGCTCAACCTGACGGCCTGACGGGTCCATCGCCATCAGCGAGCCGATACGCACTTCGCCGGAGCCCGCTTCCATTTCTTTGACGCGCACCACATAGCCCTGATGGGGCAGGCGCATATTGTCGAGGATACGCACCGACGGCATGACAAAGCCATACTCCTGCGCCAGCGTCCGGCGCAGGGCCTTGATCTGATCGGTCAGCTTACGACCATCCAGATCGTTGATCAGCCCGAGCAGGCCCAGACCCAACTCGATCTTGACATCATCAATCGCAAGCGTCGCGGAAATCGGCTCATCTTCCTGAACGAGCGGGGCGGGTGGCGGCAGGTCGGCCATGACCGGCTCCAGCATTTTTCGCCCGATGCGCCAGGCCATGAACCCGGCCCCCAGCGATATGCCCGCCAGCGGCAGGATCGGCATCCCCGGCACCAGCGCCAGCACGCCCGCCGCCGCCGACACCATGCCAAGCACGACCGGGTTTTGCGCCAACTGCGCCGTCAGAGCCTTATCCGCAGATCCGTCAACCCCGGCCTTGGACACCAGAAAACCGGCGGCGATCGAGATGATCAGGGCCGGGATTTGCGTCACCAGACCGTCACCGACAGTCAACTGGATATAGGTTGAGGCCGCTTCACCGGCGGGCATCTGGTGATTGATAATGCCGATCAGGATGCCGCCGACGATGTTGATGGCGGTGATGACAAGGCCTGCGACCGCATCGCCACGCACGAATTTCGAGGCACCGTCCATGGAGCCGAAGAAGTTCGATTCCTGCTCGACTTCCTTACGGCGCTTCTTGGCTTCGTCCTGATCGATAATGCCTGACGAGAGATCGGCATCGATGGCCATCTGCTTGCCCGGCATGGAATCGAGGCTGAAACGGGCCGAAACTTCGGCGATCCGGCCCGAACCCTTGGTGATGACGACAAAGTTGACCAGCAGCAGGATGGCGAAAATGATCACCCCGATGATGAAATTGCCCTGCATGATCAGGTCGCCGAAGGCCTTAATGGTCTGACCGGCGGCGTCGTGGCCTTCGTGGCCGTGGGTCAGGATCAGGCGCGTCGAGGCCAGATTGAGCGACAACCGAAACAGGGTCGTGACCAGCAGCACGGTCGGAAAGGCTGAGAACTCAAGCGGCTTTTTGATCAGCAGGGCCGTCATCAGGATCAGCACGGCTGAGGCGATTGACATCGACAACAGCACGTCGAGCAAAAACGCCGGCAGCGGAATGATCAGCATGACGATGATCAGCATGACGCCAACCGCCATGATGACTTCGCCGCGCTTCAGCCAACCGCCGATTTCGGAAAACTGAAAGGGCTGGACACCCGAAGTTGTTGTCGCTGCGTCCGCCACCAAGGCCCCCGAATTACTCGAACTCCACACCGAAGACACACTTCGGGCGCTAGGCAAAATTTACCCGATGGATGGTGAACAAGTGGTTAACAGATGTTAACTGTTGGCATCATTTGATGTGAGATAAACGCGACTATTACACTATCTATACCTCCCCAACTTGTTGGGGAGGGGGACCGCGACCGTTTACGGTCGGGGTGGTGGGGGCATTACCACCTGCGCTATTGCCCCCCTCCGGCTTTTTGCTAACGCAAAAACCCACCTCCCCCAAACAAGTTGGGGGAGTATATATTTCACTACGCCGCGTTGGCACCCGACTGTGGGGCGGGCACAGGCACACCGGCGTCGGAATATTCTTTCAGCTTATTGCGCAGGGTGCGGATCGAAATCCCCAAGATATTGGCGGCATGGGTGCGGTTGCCCAGACAGTGCGACAGGGTATCCAGAATCAAAACCTGCTCGACCTGCGCCACGGTAGACCCCACAAAGGTACGCGCCGCACTCTCGGCGGCCTGGGCGGCACGGCCGACATAATCAAGGCCGATCGGAGCCTCGATATTGAGCGGTTTACCGTCGGGCAGGCGAATAGCCTCGGCATCAATCTCAGACCCCGATGATAACAAAACCGCGCGGTGCATGGCGTTTTCCAGCTCACGGACATTGCCCGGCCAGTTGTGGGCCTGAAGACGGCGACGCGCTTCATTCGACAGGGGCTTAAGCGCAATGCCGTTGGCCTCTGAGTACTTCTTGGCGAAGAATTCCGACAGGGCCATGATATCGGCCGGACGTTCCCGAAGCGGCGGCAGCGCCAGATTGATGACGTTCAGGCGGTACAGCAAATCCTCGCGGAAAGTGCCTTCCTTAACCGCGATGCTAAGATTACGGTTGGAGGTCGCCAGCACGCGGATATTGACCGGCACAGGCTTGGCCCCGCCAACGCGGTCGATGACCCGCTCCTGCAACGCGCGCAACAGCTTGGCCTGCAAACGGGCATCCATTTCCGAGATTTCATCGAGCAGCAACGTGCCGCCATCGGCTTCTTCGAACTTACCGATCCGGCGGGCCATGGCGCCGGTGAACGCGCCTTTCTCGTGGCCGAACAGTTCTGATTCCAGCAGATTATCCGGAATGGCCGCGCAGTTGACCGAGATGAACGGCTTCTGGGCGCGCTTTGATTTTTCGTGCAGGTAGCGGGCCATGACCTCTTTACCGACGCCGGATTCGCCGGTGATGAGGATCGAGGCATCGGACGCCGCCACCTGATCAGCCAGTTTCAGCACCTGCTGCATGGCCGGATCTTGTGTGACCAGCGGGCGCTGGTCATCGGCGACGGCGGCCAGCACGGCGGCAATCAGTTCCGCATCAGGCGGCAGCGGAATGAACTCTTTGGCTCCGGCGGTTATGGCTTGCGCGGCCTTACGCGGATCGGGATTGACGCCACAGGCCACGACCGTGATGTGGATGTGCTCCAGATCGCACGACGCAATAAGCCCCGCAATATCGAGCTCATAATCCACCATCAGCAGGTCAGCGCCCTGGCCTTTGCGCAGGGCGTCCAGCGCCTGCTGGCACCCCTCGACATGGGACACCTTGGCCCCGGTATCCATCACCATCTTGACCGCGACCGACATCTGACCGCTTAATTTTCCGACTACTAATAGTCTCATGGGTTTTTCCTTTGCGGTTAGCTGTTGCTGTCTTCGGACTTGATGATTTCCGTCATGGTCACGCCTAAACGCTCATCGACCACCACCACTTCACCGCGCGCCACCAGCCGGTTATTCACATAGATATCAATCGCCTCACCGACCTTGCGGTCCAGTTCAAGGATCGAGCCCTGCCCCAGCTTAAGCAGTTGCGCCACCGACATGTAGGACTTACCCAGCACCGCCGAGATATTGACCGGGACATCGAACACCGGTGCCAGATCAGCCGCGGTTTTATCGCCGTCGTCATCGCCGCCCATAGCCGGCATATTGTTTTCGCTAAATTCTTCCAGTGAGAAGTTCTCGGCCATGGTCAGGCCTCCCTTTTCATGGCCGGGGTGGCCTGATGATGGTGTTGATCCGCCGCCAGCGCTTCACGCAGGGCGGTATCGAGTGTGTTCAGCACACGCTCAGGGTCGAACTCGGCGCGGCCATCCGGCCACATCACCTCGAACGCCCCAACCGGCATGGCGCTTGAGGTGCGAAAGGTGATAGCCCCCGTAAAGCCCGCCAGGGTCACGGCTTCACGCGCCGCCCCTTGCAGGGACGCATCGGGATTAGGCACCGAAACCACCAGACGCGGGGCGGTGTCGATCTCATGGGTCAGGGCCTCAAGCGTTGCTTTGAGCGGCGCTTCGGGAAACTGGTTGAGGGCTTCCGCGCTGATTTTTTGCGCACAAATCAGCGCCAGTTGCGCGCAGGCGGCCTTGTGTCTGGAGATGGCGTCCTGAAGGTGCGACAAGCCGTGATGGGCCGCATCGGCCAGGGCCTGAAGCGCCTGCGCCTGCGCCAACTGAGCGCGCGCCAGCGCCGATTGCTCACCGTCATGATAGGCGTTGGTACGTAAAGTCTCGACCTCTTCGGGGGTGTAGCTGCGTTTTTGGACCGGGGCACGCGTCACCTGACCGGCGTCACCAAAGACGGTGCCAAAATCGAATTTTTTATGAACCGGCTGGGTCATGACGATATCTCCTCCCCTGCACAGCGGGGGAGGTGGATTTTGCGATAGCAAAAGACGGAGGGGGCATTACCCGCCGCCATTGCCCCCTCCGTCAGTCCGCTGCGCGTACTGACACCTCCCCCGTAAACAGGGGAGGAGGAAGTTGAAAAACTAATAAATAAGCTCATCATCGCCTCCCTGACCGGCCAGCATGATTTCGCCCTTAGCCGCCAAATCCTTGGCGACCTGCACCATGGCCATCTGCGCACCGTCAACATCCTTAAGGCGCACAGGCCCCATCGAATCCATATCATCGCGCATGATCTTAGCCGCGCGTTCGGACATGTTGGACATGAACATATCGCGCAACGCATCGGACGCCCCCTTGAGGGCCATCGCCAACTGGTCTTTCTCGACCGCCCGCAGCAAGGTCTGCACCCCGCCCGGATCAAGCTTGGACAGATCCTCAAACACGAACATCAGCGCGCGGATACGCTCGGCCGACTCGCGGTTGCGTTCCTCAAGGGAGGTGATGAACCGGCTTTCGGTCTGACGATCGAAATTGTTGAAGATTTCGGCCATCAGTTCATGACTGTCACGCTTAGAGGTCCGCGCCAGATTGGACATGAACTCGACCCGCAAAGTCTGTTCGATCTTGTCGAGGATTTCGCGCTGCACCGGCTCCATACGCAACATCCGCTGCACGCACTCAAGGGCGAAATCTTCCGGCAACGCAGCCAGAACGCGGGCGGCGTGGTCGGTTTTAACCTTGGACAGAACCACGGCAACGGTCTGCGGGTATTCGTTTTTCAAATAGTTAGCCAGCACCGCCTCATTCACGTTGCCGAGCTTATCCCACATGGTCCGGCCGGCCGGGCCTCTGATTTCTTCCATCAGGGCGTCGACCTTATCCGACGGCAGGAAGGAGGCCAGCATTCTCTGGGTCTGTTCGAACGAGCCCATGATCATGCCGCCATTATTTAGGCTTGAGACAAACTCCAGCAGCAGGTCTTCGACCACGTTCGAGGTCACCGTCCCCAGCGCCGACATAGCCTGAGAGATCTCCTTGATCTCTTCTTCGTCGAGCGCCTGCCACAACTGCACATGGTCTTCGCCCAGCGCCAGTAACACTACCGCGGCCTTTTCGACCCCGTTCAGCTTTTTGGCATCATCAATAAGGTTTTTACGCGCCATGACTGCCCCTTAGCTTTCGTGCAGCCAGCTACGCAGGATCGACACCGACTCATCAGGGTGACGCTCCACGAACTCAGACACCTTTTTCACCGAAGACGCCTTAACCTGGCCTTCGATCTTGGCCATATCGATGCTGGAGGTTTCAGCTCCCGGCAGGGCCAGACCACCAGCCTGCGCCGCTAAAGCCGCTTGTTGAGCCTCCGGCAACATGGCCGCCTGCTCTGGTGTCAGGGCGACGGTGAAGTTATTGGGCAGTCCTGCCGCGCCGCCGGGGCCTGCGGTGCCATTGATGAACTTCATCAGGGGACGGGCCACAAAGAAGATGATCAGAACCGCCACGACGACGAGGATCAGCATTTCAATGGCGCGCATGATGTCGTTTTTGTCGAAATCAAACATGCCGCCCGCAGCGCCCGTACCTTCGGCAATCTCACCCGGATCGCGGCTGAAACGGACATTGGCGACCGAGATCACATCGCCGCGTTCGGCATTAATGCCCACGGCGGCGCGCACCAGTTCTTCGATTTTTGCCATGTCCTCAGCCGAGCGCGGCGCATAGGCCGGTGCGCCCTGACCACCTGCGGGCGGGGTCAGCACGCCGTCCACAACCACGGCCACGGCCAGCTTTTTCACCTGACCCGGTGCCGTCACTTCGGTCGTGGTGGTGTTGGAAATCTCAAAGTTGGTGGTTTCTTCGGTCGCCCCGGAACTGTTGGTCGCGGTCGCAGCCCCATTCGCTTCCTGACCGCCCGGAATATTGGCCGCCGCCGTGGTGACGCCATTCGGGTCAGGCTGAGAGGACGAATCATTGGTTTCAGAGGTCTTGGTCGAGCGCACCACCTGACCATCAGGATCATACTGTTCCTGCTTACGGGTCGTGGTGGTGGTATCAAGCTCGGCGGTCACCGTCACACGGGCGGCGCCCACACCGACCACGCCTTCGACAATATCCTTGATGCGCTTACGTAAGGTCTCCTCGACCTCGTTCTTGCGCTCGGCACCCGCCGCGCCCAGTGCCGGATCATCCTCACCACCGGCCGCCAGCAGGCGGTTTTTGTCATCGACCAGCGTGATGTTTGACGGCTTAAGGTTCGGCACGGCTGACGCCACAAGGTTGCGGATCGAGCGCACTTCATCGCCGGTCAGTTGACGGCCCGACAGCCCGACCACCACGGAGGCGGTGGGTTGGGCGGCGTCTTCTTCAAATAATTGACGCTTGGGCATGACCAGATGCACCCGCGCCGAGGTCACGCCTTTTAACGAACGGATGGTGCGGGCCAGTTCCCCTTCCAGCGCGCGCTTGTCGTTCAGGTTCTGCACAAATTCGGTCTGGCCCAGCGCCGGGGCATTATCGAAAATCTCATAACCGACCGAGGCCGCCGTCGGCATACCTTTTTCAGCCAGCATCAGGCGGGCGGTGGCGACCTGATCGCGCTCAACCATAATGGTCGATCCATCGCCCTTGGCGGAATATTTAATACCGGCCTGATCCAGCGCCGCCGTGATTTCCGAGGCTTCTTTGAGGTCAAGGTTGGAAAACAGCAAAGATTGCGGCTGGGCGGCAAAATGCAGCATGACGGCTGCCAGCACCGCAGCAATGCCAATCGACACTCCGACAATCGCGGCCAGGCGGCCTATGCCAAAGCGCTGAAGGAAACCTCCGCCCTGCTGGGTAATATTGAGTGTCTGACCCTGTGCCGCCACGCTGTAACTGCCCCATTAAATTCTGGTCGCGCATTCGCATGCGCTTGCGGCGAAGCAGCCTTATGCTGATCACCGCTAGGCAGTAATTTCCCAGTGAAGAGTAAACGACCCATTAATAAATGGCGTTAAGACGTTAAAAAGGCCGAAAATTCAGCACTTTTATCCACATATCCTTAAAACGCATTAAGGATCACGGGTCGCGGTCAACCCTACTCTATCCTAAAAACGCGAAAATTCCCACAGGGCTTAGCCCGCGGGAATTTTCACAATATCGAACCATCGAAAATGTATTTGCCACGCAGCGGCAAAACTTTTCGATGAACACTACCTGTATTGCTGGATGCGCGTGGTGCGCAAGCCCGCCATACCGTGCGATTCAATCGACTTCTGCCAGGACAGAAATTCTTCCGAGGTAATGCGATAACGCTCGCACGCCTCATCGAAGGTCAACAGCCCGCCGCGGACTGCCGCCACGACCTCTGCCTTGCGCCGTATTACCCAGCGTTCCGTCCCCGGAGGGGGCAGATCGTTGAGCGTAAGCTTTGCTCCAGTTGGACCAATCACGTATTTTTCGCCTTTGTTATCGCGGCGTTGTTCTTGCAGCATGACTTTTTCACGCCTTTCTTACCATCACCATTGAGAGCCAATATACCCCAAGGGCTTAAACATCAGCTTAATCGCCATAGTAAATATATTACTAACGCAACTATTTCTGAAATTAACCAGTCGTTTACCGAAACTGGGATGGTTACCGCAAGCTTAACGCGCTATACTTACTTACCTCTTGATGCTAATCAACTCAGCCAGCATGTCGTCTGCTGTCGTGATGATCTTTGATGCGGCGGAGTAAGCCCGCTGCGTTGTAATCAAACCTGTGAATTCCGTAGACAAGTCCACCGCCGACGCTTCGAGGGTCGAAGGGCTCAACAACCCCGACCCGCCAACGCCCGGCGACTTGAGGTTAAACGTGCCGGAATCGCGCGACATGATGTAGGAGTTGCCGTTGACCGGGATCAGGCCGTCCGGGTTGACGAAGGTGGCCAAAGCGACCTGAGCAATATTACGAGTCACGCCGTTGTCGTAGATGGCGGTGACAATGCCGTCCTTTGAGACCTGCACGGTGGCGAGGTTACCAAAGGCCGTACCGTTGGTGACGACCGACTGCACGATCGATGTGGAGTTAAGCTGGGTCAAACCGGCGGTGGCGTCTTCGAGATCAAGCGAAATGGTCTGGTCACCGACCCCCAGAATATCCATCCAGCGCGGCGTACCGGCGGTACCCGAAGCGCCGACCGTCAGGGTCGAGTTATAAGGCGTACCAAACAGGGTTGAGTTGGCGGTATCCAGACGACCGTCCTGGGTAAAGGTCAAGGTTCCGCTGGCCAGTTGTCCGGCGGGCGTACCCGTCGTTATGTCCGGGGACACCATTTCGGCATACCAGGTGTTGGCGGTTTCCGACTTCAGCAGGCGCATAGTGATATTGCGCTGACCGCCCTTGGAATCCGACACCGGGATGGAGATTTCAAAGTCGGGCTCGACGCCTGTGCCCGCGTCAATATCATATACGGCCATCGAATTGGTGGCTGAGGCCGGATCATAGGCCGTCGCCGCCGGTGCCGCCGTAAAGTTGCCCGCCGCATCGACCGTACCTACGCGGGCCGACAAGGCCTGACCGTCCGACAGGTTGGCATTGACGACCACGCGGGTCGTGGCTTCGGCCGCACCACCGACGCTGGAGACGTTGATCGAGCCCAGCTTTGACATATCCGATGGGTCAGTGACCACATTGCCAAGCGCATCAACCGGCCAGCCCTGGAGATAATAGCCCGACGCGTTTTGTAGATAGCCATATTTGTCGACCGCGAACGAACCGGCGCGGGTAAACAGACGGGTATCGGAATTGGTCAGATTTTCCGACTTTTCCGTCACGACGAAAAAGCCCTGACCGTCGATGCCGAGATCCATGTCCGAATTGGTCCGCTGCAACAGCGCCGGGCTGGAAATCTGCTGGCGCGTATCGGCGATGACGCCGCCCGCGCTATAGCCGCCGGAGCTTGATGAATCGGTGACGATCGCGGAGAAATTGGTCGCCACGCGCTTATAGGCCGTGGTGTTGACGTTGGCGATGTTGTTGGAAATCGCCGCCAGAGCCGTTGAATTGGCCGCCAGCCCCGAAACCCCGGCCAGCATGGCGCTGTTGATACTCATGAGTTTTCTCCGTTACTTATATTGTGAGCGCATTCCGAAAAGTGTGACGCGGTTTTCGGATTCAAATGCGCGTTGAGGGTCTGAACATTGGTCATCAGGCGGCTGCCGCCTGCTTGACCGACAGAATTTTGTAGAAAGGTACGCGGTTGTTGCCGATGGTCAGGATGATCTCGCCGTTTTCGTATTCGGCGGATTTGACCGTGCCCTTGACCATGACGGTGGAATTGATTTCGGTACCCGCCGTGTTTTTAGCGGTGACGCTTAAGGTATAGTCGCCCGCGGGCATGGCCTTGCCATTGGAGCCCTTGCCGTCCCATTCAAAGCTGTGACTGCCTTGAGTCTCATTCTCAATGCTCTTGGTGTAGACGATATCGCCATTAGAGTTTTTGACGGTCAGGAGCGTATTGGCGACGTTGCCGTCAAGCTTATAGTCCCATGACGTACCCGAACCGCTGGCCGACACCGTGGCGGTGTCATGCTCAGCGCTGACGTCCTTGCCGATATAGTTGACGGCCGTGGTCATGCTGTCGCCGCCCTGATTGGCGATGGTGGCCAGATATTCGTTGGACTTAAGCTGCTGTTCGACGCTGGTGTACTGGACAAGCTGGTTGGTCCACTCGGTCGTATCCATAGGCGACAGCGGGTCCTGATTTTTGATCTGGGCCGTCAGCAGCGACAGGAAGGTTTCGTATGTTGACGCGAGACCGGTCGATCCCGCCGCCGCCGTTGTATTGGTCGGCGTGCTCTGGGTCGAAAGATAATCGGTAATGCTGGTTGCCATAGCCTGTTTCCTAAACCCTTACATTGAGCGCGATACGCCCGCTCATACTGTCAAAGCCATCCACGCCCGGCAGCCAGTTATTCCCTGACAGATCATCTGCCGTATCTTCGGTGCGTGAAAACTGCGTGCTGGCGGCGGTCGCCGTCACGGCGGGCTGATCAGCTTCATCGCGGCCTGAATCACGCCCCGACTGCTGCGGGTTCTGATCGCGTGAAGAAAAACTCAAAGAGCCGTCTTCGAGATTAAAACCCGACTGTTCCAGTTGCCGCCGCAGTTCGTCCTGACGGCCACGGAACTCGCTCTCGGCCGCCGGACTGTCGAAACTTAGGTGCGCCGAAAGCTTGCCGTCGGCATTGATTTCCATACGGACATCGACGCGGCCCATGTCGCTTGGGCGCAGTTCCATGTCAAAACGCATCGACTTGCCGTCCATACGTTTGTGAATGTTCGCCGCCAGAGCCGCGATATTGTCCGCCGTCTGGTTAGACATGACATAGGCCTGAGCCGTGGCGGCGCTTGATGCACTCGACGCCGCCGTGGCGCCGTTAAGGCGCGCCGACAAATTATTAACCAGGGCCTGAGCTTCGCTTTGTGACGTCGGCACCTGAGCCGTTTGCGCGGCAGCGACCGCCGGTTGGGCCGCATCAGCAGCCGCTTCGGCGGTGGCCATTACATCCTTGACCGCGCTTAAGGCCGGATCAGCCGATATATCAGCAGCCTTGGCGGTCAGGGTGTCAGCCTCCGCAGAGGTTCCGGCAAAGGCCTTATCCATCAGGCTTTTGCCGTTCAGCGGGGCCGGCTCGGATTTGGGCGGAGCCGCTTTGCCCTGACCATTCGCCGGGTTGGCCGTCGCTTGCAGCAGAGCCTGAAGCTCCGGTGGCAGTGTTTTCAGCAAGGCGTCCAGATCAGCATCGCTCGGCGGCGTTTGTGCAGCATCGGCAGCAACCTCATCGGATTGGGCCAATTGCGCCGCCATCAGCACCGCCGCCAGATCAAGAGCGGGCGCATCCGCTGCGGGTTTTGCAGAATCTGTTGCTGTCGCCTCAGACGCGCCGGTCGCCTGCGCCGCCTTAAGCGCATCCATCAGCGCCTGAACGATGAGGGACGGCGCAGGCGCCTCCGTCGCCCCTTCCGGGGTCGCGTCTTCGGTGGGCACAGTCAGCCCGGATTCTGAAGCCACCGTGACATCAACTGTTTGCGAGGATGTTTGGGCCAGAGTTGTGACCAGAGTTGTGGCCAGAACTGGAGTCGATGTTGGGGTTTTTGCATTTTCAGCATAAACCGCCTGAGCCAGCATATCGATCAGGGCGGGCAGTGCCGGAACGGTCGTCTCTGCGCCATCCACAGGCGCAATCGGGGCTATAGCCGCCACTGGGGGTGTCGTTTCGTTTGGGATCTTTGCGGGCGTCTCAACCGTTTGCGATTGCAGAACCTGATCAAAGCGCGACTTGATCCCGGCCTGTTCGGCGTCTGACAGGCCCTGTCCGCCCGCGGACGGTGCCGCGTCGGCGGAGGTCACAGCCCCCGGCAAGATCAGATTGTGCGTGTCAAACGACATGAACGGCTCTTTAAAAGCGGAAATATTCAGGCAAAACCCATCACCCACATTCAGCCGGGACGGACTATTTTTCTCAGAGCGCATTTTGCGCATGATTAGGTCACTGCCGTAGCAATCGTCAGGCCAGACTTAAAATCATTGTTTTTATTGATTTTTTACATGAAAGACACGGAGTGCGCCCTGATCAGTTTCTTCCCTGTGCGGCCAAATCTGCCGCCTTGACCGGCATCATTCCTGCCTAGCGCCCTCCGGTGGAACCCCGCTAAACCTCACCTGCAAAGCGCCCCGCATCATAGCTTTATAAGTGTGGCACCTAACTTGCGAAGGTTAAGGCCATAGTTAGCTCACGCACGAGACGGTTTTTGGTATCCATATGAAAAACAACAGGTTTTCATTTAAGCCCTCAGCACAGGTTAGGCAGAAATTGCCTGATGGTGAGCAGGCTTTGCCTAAAGACGCGCCATCGGTGTGGGCGCTCAATGGTTACGGAGGCTAGATCATGTCGCTTTCGACCATCCTGAATATCGGTGTTTCGGGCCTGATGACGGCCCAGAACCAGTTGAGCATTGTCTCGGACAATATCTCCAACCTCAACACGCCGGGCTATATCCGTAAGAAACTTGAGCAAAATGCTGCCACGGTTAATGGCGTGGGCGCCGGGGTAACCACCGGTCAGGTTAATCTGTCGACCAGCACCTATCTTCAGAGCGCCTCGCTTAAGGCCAATTCCGCCTCGTCTCAGGCCCAGGCCTATTACGAATTGCTGGACCAGATTCAGGGCCAGTTCGGCGACATCAGCGAAGCCGGCAATGTCTTTAATCTGGGCGATGAAATCTTCACCACCTTCGCCAAAGCCGCCGAAAGCCCGCAATCGACCGCCAGCCGTCAGGAAATCGTCACTAATCTGGAAAATTTCCTCGATGAGACGACGCGCATCGCCGATCAGATTCAGACGATCCGTAAGGATGCGGATTCGCGCATTTCTTCGGGCGTCAAATCGGTCAATGACCTTCTGAAAAACATCAGCCAGTTGAACGGCGTCATCTCTCAGGCCTATGTCACCGGCGGCGACGCCTCCGGCGCTCAGACGACCCAGTCGCAGTATATGGATGAACTGTCCAAGCTGATCGACGTCGGTGTTTCCTCCAACGGCACCGGCGGCGTGACCTTACGCACCCAGTCAGGCTTTAATCTAGTCACCAAGGACTCTTACGCGACCTTAAGCTACCAGTCCGCCGGCAATGTCGATGCCGACACGACCTTCAATTCGATCTATGTCACTGGCCCTGACGGCGAAAAGCGTGACTTTGGCGACCATCTGGGCAGCGGCGAACTCATGGGCCTGACCCAGTTGCGGGATGACACGTCGGTCAAGATTTCCGAGCAATTGTCCGAATATGTCTCGGCCTTTGCCGATCAGTTGAACGCCGCCCACAATGCCGCCAGCGCCGTACCGGCCCCGACCGCGCTTAATGGCAAGGCAACCGACCTGACCCTGGCCGAAGCCGCCACCGGCTTTACCGGCACCACCAATCTGGTGGTCACCAATTCATCAGGGGTTATCCAGCGCCGGGTCGAACTGAACATGACCGCAGGCACCTGGACCGCCTATAATGCGGCCGGTGCTGCCGTTGGCACCGGCGGCTATGCTGCGGCAACCTTTGATACCGACATCACCACCGCCATGGGCGGCTACGGCACGGTCAGCTTCGCCAATGGTCAGCTTAGCGTTGCCGCCGCTCAGACCGCACCGGGTTCAGCCGGAAACGGCATTTCGGTGGTTGAGCCCGACACCGGCGCCTCAACCAAAAATGGCCGGTCATTTTCGCACTATTTCGGCCTGAACGACCTGATCACCTCATCGGGTCATACTCAATACGATACGGGTCTGACCTCGACCTCCAACCATGGCTTCACCGCCGGTGACACCATCCGTTTTGATCTGCGCGAAGCCAATGGCTCAATCCTGGCCAAGGTCGATTTCCAGATACCGGCCGGCACGCAGATGAGCGATCTGCTGACGGAGCTCAATTCAACCACCACCGGCGTCGGCTCCTATGGTCAGTTTGCGCTGTCCTCCGAAGGTGAGTTGCAGTTCACCGGCTACGGCACCCCGTCTAACAAGCTGAGTGTCTTGTCCGATCAGACCTCGCGTCTTAATGCCGGTGGTGCGAGCTTCACGGAATTTTTTGGCGTCGGCGGCACACCGGCCACCCGCATAGGCAACTTTTCCGTCAGCGACCGCATCTCTAACAACCTTTACAATCTGTCGATGGCCCAGGTCGACCTGTCCGCCCCGGCGGGTGAATCGGCCTTGGTCAGCGGCGATGGCTCCGGCGCGCTGTTGATGTCAAAAATCGGCGACGCCAGCTATAATTTCAATAAGGCCGGTTATTCCGGCGTCGGTCTGTCATCGCTGTCGCGCTATGCCTCAGACCTGGCCGGTCAGATCGGCACCCTGGCGTCCTCCGCTGAAAAGCGCCGCGATTCCGCCGAGGCCTTATCAAATGAGGCCACCGCCCGCCGGTCTTCGGTCGAAGGGGTCAATCTGGATGAAGAACTGGTCAACCTGACCACCTTCCAGCAGGCCTACAACGCTTCGTCCCGCGTCATTCAAACCGCCAAAGATATGTACG
Organism: Asticcacaulis endophyticus; assembly: GCF_014652575.1. Taxonomy (GTDB): domain Bacteria; phylum Pseudomonadota; class Alphaproteobacteria; order Caulobacterales; family Caulobacteraceae; genus Asticcacaulis; species Asticcacaulis endophyticus. Next base: position 35,120 of record NZ_BMZB01000001.1, read on the forward strand.
ATATCCTGCTAGGATTGGTGTAAGTCATGAGAATCTCGACCTCGCAAAGCTGGAACAATGCCTTATCAAACCTGATGCAGGCGCAATCGCGCCAAAATCAGGCCAATGAGCAGGTTCAAACCCAAAAGGTCGCCACCGATCTGCGTGGCTATGGCCGCTCTTCGGAAATCGTGGCCTCTTATCAGTCTTCGGTCACGCGCATTGAAGGCTATCTCAGCGTCAACCAGACGGTCGCTGACCGCCTCGATACCCAGAATCTGGCGCTGGAGCGCGTTGGCGAAGGGGCCGAAGGGGCACGTCAGACCATCCTTGATGCCCTGGCCAATGGCAGCGCCAACACCATGATGCAGGCGCTCAATTCCGATTTCGCCGCCGTGGTTGATGGCCTGAACTTCAAGCATCAGGGCCAGTACCTGTTTGCGGGCGGCAAGGATGACACCGCCCCCGTCAATGTCTCAACCATGGCTCAGGCGGCGGCGCTGACCAATGTCGCTGATGCTTTCGATAACGGCACCATCAAGAAAAGCTCCCAGATTGATGCCACCACCAAGCTGCAGACCGGCATGCTGGCTGATGATCTCGGCAGCGAAGTCATGCAGATCTATAAGGATCTTTATGACTATCACGCGTCTGCCAACGGCCCGCTGGACGGTGAGCTTAATGATGCTCAGCAGACCTTTTTGACCGGCATCGCGTCGCGCTTTGCGACCGCCTATAATAATGTGCTGGAGTCGACCTCGCTCAACGGCACCTATCAGAACCGGGTCGAAAACGCGGCCACCTCTTTGACAGCCCAATCGACTTCATTGCAGGGCCTGTTGTCCGATCGCACCGGCGTCGATCTTGCCGAAGCCTACACAAAGCTTGAGATGGCGACCGTGTCGGTCAATGCCTCCGCTCAGGTTGTCGCTAACCTTAAGCAAACGACCCTGCTGGATTTGCTGCGGTGAGTGGGGCGTTTACCCAGCCAATTTAGTGAGAGTGTCACACGGCTCCGCCCCAACCGTTAGCCAGATAATATTCTACTTCCGAGTCATCGATTTCTATCAATAGCCGTCCCAGCATTTCGTAATTTCTAGCCAGCGCTAAAACGGAAAAAATCGCCCGTAACTCCCACGAGGTTGCACTCTTTGGAATATCTTCCAAGCAATCGGCTTCTATGGTCGACCAAACCTGTTGATAAGCCTCTTTAAACTCATCAGGAACGGGCGGATTTTGGGGCTTTAAACGACATGCCTCAATTGCAGCCATAAGCGCATAAAAATTCCAGTCGAACCGGAGGCTGGTACGTCGCAGGTAGACAAGGCATATCGCCGCCAGATAAGATGCTGATCCAACATCACCTTGGTGGTGCAGTTCCTGCCACAGCTCTTTCCAGGATTTTTCATCCTTGGGATTAGAAGCTAATTTCTTCAGCGCTTTAAGAGGTGAGTATGGCTGCTTGTAGCCACCCTCGACGCTGCGCCATATGGGATCATCATCCTTAAACGGCAGTTGTGATGCCTTAGTAAGCGGCCACATGATTACGCCCTCACCGCCTCCACCATCAGGTCCATGCCCTCAGCGATATCCTCGGCCATAGCTTTGCGCGCGGTATCGGCATCGCGGGCGGCAAAGGCCCCGATCAGTTCCTGATGGTGATCGCGGGGCAATTGGACGGTGCCCAGCTTATTAAACACCACCCGCATGAACGGCCCGGTTTGCAGCCACAGGGTACGCGCCATATCGTAAAACAAATCGGCATGAGCCGCTTTATAAATATGAAAATGAAAGGCGTGGTTGGCCTTCATATAGCCTTCGACATCGCCTTTGGAGAGCGCGACCATCAGGGTGTCGTCTTCTTCTTTTAGGGTATCGACCAGTTCCGGCGTCGCCTTGATCGCCGCGATCGCCGCCAGTTCCGGCTCGACCCAGGAGCGCGCCTTGGCCAGTTGATGCAGGCGGTCTTCGGACAATGATGGCACCCGCAGGCGCTTATTTGACGGCTGTAACTCCAGCGCCTTTTCCGCGATCAGGCGGCGCACCGCCTCACGCACCGGCATGGGCGACACATTCAATCCGCTGGCCAGCGTCCGCAGCGACACCGACTGTCCCGGCGCAAACACGCCCTCGGTCAGGGCTTCGGCCAGGGCGTCATAGACCTGATCGTGGAAGGAGGCGTCATCGGCCTTCAGCAAATATGAACTCAACGCTTCCACAGCCAAAACGCATCTCCTGAAACGGAATATTCTTGCAGGGCCAGATGATGTGTGATCACAATTGCCGGTCGCCTGACTCATAGTGTCACATGTTTTACCACCCCGTCATCAGGGATTTTTCGTATAATGGATAATCTCAGCCCCAACCTGCCGTCGCCCGAAGCGCTCGACAGCTTTTGGATGCCCTTTACCCCCAACCGGCAGTTCAAGGCCCAGCCGCGGCTGTTGGTATCGGCCAAAGACATGCACTACCAAAGCCATGACGGGCGCCAGATTCTGGATATGACGGCGGGCATCTGGTGTTCCAACGCCGGCCATAACCGCCCGAAAATCGTTGAGGCGATTCAGAAGCAGGCGGCGGAGATGGACTTCGCCCCGACCTTCAACATGGCCCACCCCAAGGTCTTTGAGTTTACCCATAAGCTGTCCAAGCTTTTGCCGTATGACCTCAAGCGGGTGTTCCTGACCAATTCGGGCTCAGAATCCGCTGATACGGCGCTCAAGATCGCGCTGGCCTATCAGCGGGTGCGCGGCATGGCGAGCAAGGTACGCCTGATCGGGCGGGAACGGGCCTATCACGGCGTCGGCTTTGGCGGCATCAGCGTCGGCGGCATCCCCAAAAACAGATTATTTGGCCCGCTGCTGAACGGGGTTGACCACCTGCCCCACACTTATCAGCCCGAATATGGCCGCTTTATCAAGGGCGAGCCGGAACATGGGCTGGACTCTGCCGAAGCGTTGGAGCGGATCATTACCCTGCATGACGCCTCAACCATCGCCGCCGTCATCGTGGAACCCGTCGCCGGATCGACCGGGGTACTGGTGCCGCCCAAAGGCTATTTGAAGCGCCTGCGCGAGATTTGCGACAAGCACGATATTCTGCTGATTTTCGATGAGGTCATCACCGGCTTTGGGCGGCTGGGCGCGGCCTTTGGGGCCGACTATTTCGGGGTGCGGCCCGACATCATGTGCATGGCCAAGGGCATCACCAATGCCGCCGTGCCGATGGGGGCGGTGGCGGTATCCAACCGCATCTACGACACCTTTATGCAAACCTCAGAGACGCCGATCGAGCTGTTCCACGGCTATACCTATACCGGCCACCCTCTGGCCTGTGCGGCGGGGATTGCCACGTTAGAGACCTATGCCGAAGAAGGCCTGTTTGCGCGCGCTGCCGATATGGCCCCCTACTGGCAGGACGCGATCCATTCCTTAAAAGACGCCCGCCATGTCATCGATATCCGCAACCTTGGCCTGATCGGCGGTATAGAGCTTGAACCGCGCGCCGGGGCGGCGACCGCGCGGGCGATGGAGGTGTTCAATAAGGCGTTTGATGCGGGGCTGCTGATCCGCGTTACGGGTGACATCATCGCCATGTCCCCCCCCCTGATCCTTGAAAAATCCCATATCGATCAGGCGGTGGAGATTCTCCGCAAGGTTTTGTCGGAGACGGAATAGACAAGATACCCCTCCGCCTCACTATCGCTCGGCACCTCCCCACCTTGCGGTAGGGAGGAGATAGAGTCCTCATTCTCCTCCCCATTCCATGGGGAGGTGGCCGCGTAGCGGACGGAGGGGTACTTACGGCCCAAAGTACACTGAGCGGAGCGAGGGACTTTGGGGCGAGGGCTTATAGACTGTCAGACTTATACAACGCCGGAAACAACTTAACCCACGCGCCGGTGACAATCAGCGATCCAATGCCGCCAAACAACGCAGCCCCGACCGGCCCCAGGAACCGTGCGGCCACACCGGATTCAAACTCGCCCAGTTCGTTTGATGCCCCGATAAACAGGTAGGACACCGACGCCACCCGCCCGCGCATGTAATCGGGCGTTACGATCTGAACCAGCGTTCCGCGCACATAGACGCTGACCATATCCGCCGCTCCCAGCACCACCAAAGCGGCGACCGATACCCAAAAGCTCTGGGATATGCCGAAAATGATGGTGCAAATTCCGAATATCGCCACCCCGCCATACATCCACTTACCGGCATGACGGCGGATCGGCGATCGTGCCAGCCAGGCCGCCGTGGCCATGGCGCCTACCGCTGCGGACGACCGCAATATGCCGTACCCTTCCGGCCCGACGTGCAAAACGTCCTTGGCGAAAATCGGTAGCAAGGCCGTCGCTCCGCCCAGCAAGACCGCAAACAGATCCAGTGATAACGCGCCCAGCACGACCTTGTTGGTCCAGATATAGCTGAGGCCTTCCTTGACCATCTCCATTTTGGAACCACCGGCATAGTCGGGCTGGGTATTGGCCTTGATGTTGAGGATGATAATGCCCGCCAGGATAAACAGCACCGCACTGACGCCGTAGGCAAAGCCGGTCGAGGCCGCCACCAGCACACCCCCAAGGGCTGGCCCAAGCACCCCACCGACCTGAAACGACAGGGAGTTAATGGCAATCGCCTTGGGCAGCATATCGCGCGGCACAATCATCGGGCCAATACTGGAACCGGCGGGCGCGATAAAGGAGCGCGTCACACCCAGACACGCCGACAGCACAAACAGCGCCCAGAACGGCGAATCCGGTGTCACCGCCAACGCAAAAAACCCAAGTGCAATCACGGCTTGGGCTGCTATCGTAAAACCCATCACCTTCTTGCGGTCGTATTTGTCGACGACCACCCCGGCGGGCAGGGTGGTGATAAACATGGCGACGAACTGACACAGGCCCATCAGCCCGACATAGAGCGCCGATTGCCCCACCCCGGTGGTCTCGCGCGCCGTTTCATAGATATGCCAGGCAATCGCCGCCGACTGGGCCGAATAGCTCAGGACTGAAATGAAGCGTGCCAGCAGAAAACTGCGAAAGGCCGGAATTTGCAGCGGGCCTTTGTAGAGCGATGGCGATGGATCAATGGGCGGCGTTGCTGGCGGGGAATTTGACACAAAAAAAGTCCCGAAATGGCGGGAACCCGATCACATTGCGACTTCCCTAATATAGCCGGAGGTCTTACACCAAGCCTCATGTCAAATACACCAAAATGTCTCACCGATCCTGTTCAGTTAACGCAAGAGTTAATCCGCCGCCCGTCCGTCACCCCCGCTGACGAAGGGGCGATGGATGTGGTGCAGGGCTGGCTTGAGGATCTGGGGTTTAGCTGCACACGCCTGAAATATGGTGAGATCGAAAACCTCTATGCACGGCGGGGCACGGCCTCACCCAATCTGTGTTTTGCCGGTCATACCGATGTGGTCCCCGATGGCGCGCGCGATGACTGGCGCTGCGATCCCTTTGCCGGTGAGATCACGGACGGCGTTCTGACCGGACGGGGTGCTGTCGATATGAAGGGCGGGATTGCCGCCTGGATCGCGGCGGTAGGGCGTCTTGAAAACGCCCCCGGTTCGTTGTCATTTCTGATCACCGGCGACGAAGAAGGGGTGGCCACGAACGGCACGGTCAAGGTCGTCGAATGGCTGAAAGCGCGCGGCGAAGTCATCGACCACTGCATTGTCGGGGAACCGACCTCATCGGCGACGCTTGGCGATATGATCAAGGTCGGTCGGCGCGGCTCGATCAATGCCACCATCACCGTGACGGGCAAGCAGGGCCATGTCGCCTATCCGCAGCGCGCCCTCAATCCGGTGCCGGTGCTGGTCGACATCATGCAGGCGCTGAACGCGCGGGTGCTGGACGAAGGCTATGAGCGGTTTTTGCCGTCAAACCTTGAAATCACCACCTTTGATGTCGGCAATGCCACGACCAACCTTATCCCGCAAAAGGCGACCGGACGGATCAATATCCGCTTTAATCCGACCCATTCGGGCCAGTCTCTGGCCGACTGGATGCGCGGCGTGTGCGATGAGTTTGCGCACAAAGCGGGGGCTCAGGTCGAGTTTAAACCGACCATTTCTGGTGAGGCTTTCCTGACCGAAGGCGGGCCATTTGTGGATGTGATTTTGAGCGCGGTCCGCGAGGTTTTAGGGACTGAGGCTGATCCGTCCACCACCGGCGGCACGTCGGATGCCCGCTTTATCCGCGCCCTGTGTCCGGTGGTCGAGTTCGGTCTGGTCGGCCAGACCATGCATCAGGTCAATGAATCCACACCCGTCGCCGATCTTGAAAACCTGACCCGCGCCTATCAGCGTTTGATCGAGCTGTATTTCGAGAAATTCGCCGCCTAAGAACTGCCCCTCTTAGAGGGGGACGGGGCCGCCCGTGCGGCTTTCATTTGATGGCCGCATCAAATGAAAGAGGGGTAATTACTCACGCCCTATATCGAACACCTGCTCTCAAAATCAGGCTCCGCCTCATAAGTGACATGGGTCAGAAACAGGCCTTCCGGCGGAGCAACCTGCCCGCAAGCGGTGCGGTCTTTGGCTTCCAGAGCCGCCTTCACATCGTCAATATCCCAGCGCCCGATGCCGACCTCCGCCAGTGTCCCGACCATCGATCTGACCTGACGGTGCAGGAATGAGCGGGACGCAAACACCAGATGCACTTCATCCCCAACCCGCGCGACGCGGGCAATATCCAGCGTCTTAATCGGCGATTTGGCCTGACATTCCACATGGCGGAAAGTGGTAAAATCATGCAGCCCAATCAGGGCTTTCGCCGCCGCGTGCATCGCCTGCGCATCCAGCGGTTTCTTAACATGCCACACCCGCCCCAGATCAAGTGCGGGCGGCGCACGGCGATTAAGGATGCGGTACAGATACATCCGCCCGGTCGCCGAAAACCGCGCCGAGAAATCATCTGGCACCTGAGCGGCCTCCAGCACCGACACTGGCTCCCCCATCAGGTGGGCATTGAGCGCGTTGGCGACGACCTCACCGCGATAGGTTTTTTGCAGGTCAAACGTCACCACCTGCCCGGTGGCATGAACACCGGTATCGGTCCGCCCCGCTGCCGTTAGCCGCAATCGCTCACCGGAAAATTTGAAAATTGCGTCTTCGATTACCCCCTGCACTGTCGGCAAGTTTTCCTGCGCCTGAAAGCCTTTATAGGGCCGCCCATCATACTCAATAAGGCAGGAATAACGCGGCATTAGTTAAGGCGATCCCCGACGTTCAGTCCCGCCCCATTCAGAAACGTCGCCGCATCCTGCCCGCCCTTGCCTTCGCGTTGGACGCGCAGCAATTCAATCACGCCGTCGCCGGTGGCGATATTGAGGCCATTACCGATAAGGGTTCCGGCGGGCTGATCTGTGGTCATGTCAGATAGCCGCGACATTAAAACCTTTAACCGTTGCGGCCCCTTGGGCGTTTCCAGTTCGCACCATGCGCCAGGGAACGGCGACAAACCACGAATGTGGAAATCAAGCTCACGCGCGGAACGGTTCCAGTCGATGCGCGCCTCAGCGGGGGTGATCTTGGCGGCATAGGTGACGTCGCCGGATTGCTCGGTGCCGGCGGCCCCGCCGCGCTCAATCGCCGCCAGCGCTACCGGCAATAGCGCCGCACCGGTGTGCGCCAGCTTATCATGCAGGGTCTGGGCCGTATCATCGGGAGTGATTTCGACCCGGCCGGACAGGATGATCGGGCCTTCGTCCAGCCCCTCACTCATGCGCATGACCTGCACGCCGGTATAGGCATCACCAGCCATGATCGCCCGCTGGATGGGCGCGGCCCCGCGCCAACGCGGCAACAACGAGGCGTGCAGATTAAAACAGCCCAGACGCGGGTGATCCAGCACGGCTTTTTTTAAGATCTGACCATAGGCGACGACGATACAGGCATCGATATCCAGCGCCTGAAACTCAGCAATGGCCTCGGCTGATTTCATGGATATCGGCGTGCGCACCTCAATGCCCAGACTTTCGGCAAAGGCATGAACAGGAGACGGTGACAATTGCTGGCCACGGCCCTTTGGCTTGGGCGGTTGGGAATAGACGCAGATCACCTCATGACCTGACGCCACCAGTTCGGCCAGGGCCTTCACCGCAAACTCAGGCGTTCCCATGAAAGCTAATTTCATCATCCATCCTCAATACAAAAAGCGCACCGTTAAGATGCGCTTCTTTGGAATATATTGTGCCGCGGATCAAGGCTTATGCGGCGCGCTTAAGCTTCTTGACCTTGGTGATGGCCCGGTCGCGCTTAAGCTTCGACAGATGGTCGATAAACAGCACGCCGTTCAGGTGGTCCATCTCATGCTGGATGCAGGTGGCATAAAGGCCATCGGCATCTTCGATAATCTCTTCGCCCTGATAGTTCAGGTATTTGATCTTGACGCGGGCGGGACGCTCGACCTCATCATAGACTTCCGGCACCGACAGGCAGCCCTCATCATAGGGTGCCGTTTCTTCTGACGCCCAGACAATTTCCGGGTTCACAAAAAAGCGCGGATGCTTTTCTTCATTTTCCTGAAGGTCCATGACGATGACGCGGATCGGCTCACCGATCTGGATCGCCGCCAGGCCAATGCCGGGGGCGTCGTACATGGTTTCCAGCATATCATCCATCAGGGTGCGCAATTCATCCGTCACGCCGCCTTCGACCGGCTTGGATGTCTGCTTCAGCAGAGGATTGGGAACGGTTATGATTTCACGTATGGCCATGACATAAAAATAATGATCGCGCTGCGCAACGTCAAGCGGCGATCATTCCACCGATGACGATTCCAGTTTATTCAATAGCTTAGTCTGGACCTCAAGCTGATTTAACTCTGGCAAGGTCTTGCCTTCGTGGTCAACGCTTAAGTCTTCAAACCGGCGCGCCTGGGTCAGCACCTTGGTCTCCAGCGAGCCCACGAACTGATTATATTTGCCAACAGCGGTATTCAGTGACTTGCCCAGATCAGCGACATGCCCGCCCATGACCGACAGGCGCGCATAAAGCTCACGGCCTAGTTCAGCCACTGACTGCGCATTTTTCATTTGATCCTCAACCCGCCAGCCATAGGCCACCGCCTTACAGAGCGCAAACAGGGTCGTGGGCGTGACGATAATCACTTTGCGGTCCATCGCCTCATTCATCAGGTTCGGCAGCCGCTCCAGCGCCGAGGCCAGAAACCCATCACCGGGGATGAACATGGCGACAAAATCCGGTGAGGCATCCTTAAACTGGTCCCAATAGGCCTTTTGCGACAGGTCACGCACATGGGTTTGCAGGGCGCGGGCATGGCGCATCAGGTGCATCTCACGCGCCTCATCATCGACCGCCTCCATCGCCTCAAGGAACGCGGTCAGATTGACCTTGGCATCGATGACAAACACCCCTCCGGGCAGTTTCACGGTCACATCGGGCCGCCTGCGCCCTTCTTCGGTGTCGAGATTATGCTGCTCGGTAAAATCAAAACGCGTTAGACCCGCCGCCTGCAACACATTGCGCAGGGTCTCCTCCCCCCAACGGCCCTGAACGCCCGCCCCGCGCCGCAAGGCATTGGCCAGTTTCGCCGTCACATCGCGCGTGGCGGTCGAGGCCGTCATCAGGTGTTCGATCTGCTGCTTGAGACCGCCCGTGTCTTTATGGCGGTTTTCTTCCATCGCCCTCACCTGCGCCTCAAAGCGCGTGAGGGTTTCCGATACCGGTTTCAGGCTGGAATCCATGCGCTCCAGCGCCAATTTTTCGCGCGCCACAAACGATTCTTCGGCGCGTTTCAGCAGCCCGTCCGCCGTCTGCTCCATCGCCTGAAACGACGCCGCTTTGAAGTGCTCGCTCATGGCCGCCTTGGCGTCCTCAAGGTTACGCGCCCGCTCCTTGACCTGCGCCAGTTCACCAATAGCCGACAGCAAACTGTCGTTCAGGTCTTCGTTTTTGACGCGCAAACGCCGGTTGTCAGCCACGCTGACATACCATCCGCCGGCAAAGGCCAGCGTGACCACGATAAGAATAACGGGCACAATAATTTCGTTCATGTTACGTTCTTATTTGATTTTTCCTGATATTGCAAGCATGGTTAAACGGATTCTGAGTATGGAGCGAATGACAGATGCACACGGCTGAGTTTTTAAAGAAGGTCTTTAGCGGACGCACGCCGTGGACCTATTTCTATGTTTTCTTGATCCCGTTCGTGAACTGGTCGTTTGCCCATGTGCCGTCTATCCCCATGCCCGACGGCGGGGCCTGGCCGCCGCTGGCGATCGTCACCGGCTTTATTCTGGTGGCACGCGATTTTGCCCAGCGTGAAGTCGGCCACCATATTTTCGTCGCCGTCTTTATCGGCATGGCGGTATCGTTTCTGATGGCCCCGCCCGCCATTGCCATTGCCTCCGCCGCCGCGTTTTTAGTGTCGGAAGTGGTTGACTGGGCGATCTATACGTTCAGCAAACGGCCTTTGTCCGAGCGGGTTTTGATATCATCGGTAGTCGCCGCCCCGCTCGATACCACCCTGTTCTGGGGATTGGCGTCCTTGAGCGCTGAGGCTTCTGGCACGTTTACGCCGTTGACGCTGGTCACTGCCGCCGCATCAAAGCTGGTTGGGGCCTATGTGGTCTATCTGCTGCTGAAACAACGTGAGAAAAAAGCCGCGGTCACTCAGGAAAAATTGCCGGATTTGTTTTAGTATGAACCGCAGTCACAATATCTTTGACCCGGAGAAGGAAGCACGCTGGTGGTGGCCCAAAATAATATTCTACACACGCATGTATGTCGTTTTATCTGCCCTTCTAATCAGTGCCTTCGCATATTTTATATATGATTTAAGAGGTCGTGTTGCCTTCTATTATGTGTTCATAGACGCCTTATTCTCATTAATTTACCTGCCTCACATATGGCCTGCCGGTTTGCGAACTATCATTACATATTTAACCCTTAGTAGCCTATGGGTTGCGGCACTCTGGCAAGTCGCTCCCTATGCCTGCGCATGGATTGAGCGCTTAAATTAAGCCTTCAAGGTCTCTTCCAGCCATTCCATGTCTTCATCCGACAGCCCGAAATGATGACCGGCTTCGTGGATAAGGACGTGGCTGACAAGATGATTGAGGTCCACGCCGGTCTCGATCCATTCCTCTAAGATCGGACGGCGGAACAGGTGGATCATGGCGGGCAGATCGCCGGTCATCGCCTCAGTCTCCGCCGGACGGCCGCTGTAAAGGCCGGTCAATTCAAACGGATCGTCAATGCCCAGATCGGCCAGCAGATCTTCGGCCGCAAAATCTTCAACAATCAGGATAACGTCTTTGAGGTAGCCCGCAAACGGTTCGGGCAGCTTGTGCAAAGCTGCCCGCGCCATAAGTTCGATATCATCAAGAGAAGGCGCGGAACCAAACTTCATCACACACTCCGTCTGAAAATTTCGAACCTTGAGTCAAGTAGCAGGCGTCTAGCGCCGCAGGTACACCAAGTACCTGCAAGCGACGACAACGACGTAATCGACCAAAGACCGCGATTTTCCCCTAGGAGATATCTTCGGGGAGCCCCACCGCATGAAAACCCGCATCGACGTGGATGACTTCGCCGGTCGTGGAGAAACCAAGGTCAGACGCCAGCCACAGCGCCGCCCCGGCGACCCCTTCCATTGATGTCTCTTCTTTCATCAGGGAGAACTGGCCCGACTTGGCGTGCAGGCCACGGCCACCGGAAATACCGGCCAATGACAGCGTGCGCATGGCCCCGGCTGAAATGGCATTGGCGCGGATGCCCTTGGGTCCCAGATCACGGGCGATGTAGCGGGTCGAGGCTTCAAGAGCTGCCTTGGCCACGCCCATGGTGTTGTAGTTCGGAATGACGCGCTCTGAGCCCAGATAGGTCAGGGTCACCAGCGAGCCACCGTTTGGCATGAGCTCTGCGGCGCGGCGCGACACATCCACAAACGAAAAAGCCGAGACATTCAGCGCCAGCAGGAAGCCTTCGCGGGTGGTGTTTTCAACGAAGGAACCTTGCAGTTCGTTCTTGTTGGCAAAGGCGACCGAATGGATAACGAAATCTATCTCGCCGTAGATTTCTTTAAGCTTGGCAAAGGTGGCGTCCATTGAGGCGTCGTTGGTGACGTCACATTCGATCAGGTGCTTGACGCCGATCGAGGCGGCCAGCGGTTCAACACGGCGCAGCAGGCTGTCGCCCATGTAGGAGAACGCCATGTCGGCACCTTGCGCTGCCAATTGTGAGGCAATGCCCCAGGCGATGGACTTGTCATTGGCTACGCCCATGACCAGGCCTTTTTTGCCCTTCATCAGGTCGCCCTTGGGGAATTTCCATTCGTCAGACATGATTGGCTCCTTGCTATGACTCTTTGGCCGTTAAGAGCAAATAACCACTGCAAAAGCAAGACCTCGCTGTCAAACAGCCATAGCAAGTCTCGCTTTTCGCTCCGGCCACACCGCTAATAACAGCACAAAACACATACCGTACACCCTCATAAGTTCCATCGCCTCAAAGCTTCCCGGAGGCATATCCCATGTTTGCGGCGCGATATCGCTAAACAGCCACCAGCTACAATACCGAATCAGAACACCAAACCCCATCGGCAAAACCAACCAAGGGCTCCAGCCAAGAGCGCGCGATCGTAAAGCGGCAACCGCCATCAGGGGAAATACCAGAGCGTAATAGAGAATGTTCACGCCCGTGAAAACCCAGCCGTCATTGGTCGAATTGATCACTAGACCTATGAGCGCATTTCTGATCTCGATACCTACTATAGTATAGAGAATTACTGCCAAAGGCAGCGCCAGCAGGACATATCGCAAGCGCGATAAATAGCCTGGTTTTGATTTCATTGTACCCTCCCCTGTCTCAGGAGAGGGTACAATCGGAATGACCGTTTGGCAAAGCCTCTACAAATCCGCCTGCGACAGGATCAGCGACCCGTTGGTGCCGCCAAAGCCAAACGAGTTCGACATGATCGACTCCAGCGCGCCGTCGCGACGTTCGCGCAGGATCGGTAGACCTTCAAACGCCGGATCGATCTCGTCAATGTGGGCCGACTTGGTAGCGAACGATGAGCGCATCATCAGCAGGCAATAGATGGCTTCCTGCGCGCCCGCCGCCCCCAGACTATGGCCCGTCAGAGACTTGGTTGACGAAATCAGTGGCATGGCCTCACCGAACACGTTTTTGATCGCGCCGATTTCGCGCTCATCGCCAATGGGGGTCGAGGTGCCATGCGGGTTGAGGTAATCGATCTTACGACCGCCCGCCATCTCCAGCGCCATCTTCATGCAGCGCTCAGCGCCTTCGCCAGACGGGGCCACCATATCATAGCCGTCGGAATTGGCGGCGTAGCCGACGATTTCCGCCCAGATATCGGCGCCGCGCGCCTTGGCGTGCTCATATTCCTCAAGCACCAGCATCCCGGCACCACCTGCGATGACAAAGCCGTCACGGTTCTTATCATAGGCGCGAGACGCGACCGAAGGGGTGTCGTTATAGCCGCTCGACATCGCGCCCATGGCGTCAAACAGGTTGGACAGGGTCCAGTCCAGTTCTTCGGTGCCGCCGGCAAACATCACGTCCTGCTTGCCCCAGGCGATCTGCTCGGCCGCAGCACCTATGCAATGCACGGAGGTAGCGCAGGCTGATGAGATCGAATAGTTGACGCCGCGGATTTTGAACCAGGTCGCCAGCACGCCCGACGGGCCGGAGCACATGGCCTTGGGTACCGCGAACGGCCCGATGCGCTTAGGCGAGCCCTTTTCGCGCGTGATATCCGCGGCCTCAACGATCGCGCTGGTGGACGGGCCACCCGCACCGAAAATAATGCCGGTGCGGTCATTGGAAATGTCTTTTTCCTCTAACCCGGCCATGGCAATGGCCTGATCCATCGCAAAATGGCCATAGGCCAGACCCGGCGACAGAAAGCGGGCAGCGCGACGGTCGATCAGTTGCGTCCAGTCACCGATTTTCGGCGCCGCATGAACCTGACACTTAAAGCCGCGATCCTTATATTCGGGGGCGGCTATGATACCGGAGCGGGCTTCACGCAAAGATGCGGTGACCTCATCAGCACCCGTACCAATGGAGGACACAATCCCAAGACCCGTTACGACGACTCTACGCATATTCAATTATCCTCGCTGATCCTAAATCAATGCTCAGTTTGAGGGTTAATAAGCAAATTATACCAGATCTTTGGCGTCAAACAGACCGACCCGCAGGCCAGAGGCGCTATAGATCAGTTTGTCGTCGGCATAGACCGAGCCGTCGCCAATACCCATGATCAGCTTACCGGCCATGACGCGCTTCATATCAATCTTGTAGGTCACTTTTTTGATGGCTGGCGTCACCTGTCCGGTAAATTTCACATCACCAACCCCCAGGGCGCGGCCACGGCCCGGATGGCCCGACCAGCCGAGGAAGAAACCAACCAGTTGCCACATGGCATCAAGGCCCAGACAGCCCGGCATGACCGGATCGCCGATAAAGTGACAAGCAAAGAACCATTGTTCCGGCGTGATATCCAGTTCCGCTTCGATATAGCCCTTGTTGAACGCCCCGCCGTCCTTGGTGATCAGGGTGATGCGATCCATCATCAGCATCGGCGGCGCTGGAAGCTGCGCATTGCCTGCGCCGTACATTTCGCCGCGCCCACAGGCCAGCAAAGCTTCATAATCAAACGACGAAGGACGATCGGACATACGGCAATAAGACTCCGGGGGCGGCACAGCACCTGCATCACAGGTTGAGGGCGAACCGCTCAGGTTTGTAAGAACACGAAATGATGCGTTACACGACCGCGCGCGTCGTCTCAACCCTTTTTAGTAAGTGGCAACTTACAATTCCCGCTCAAGCCGCCACCAGCGGCGCGGCCAAGAGGGCGGATGCCCCCGCCCGGCGAGGGACTAAAGTAAAGCTGGATCACTATGGTTTTGTTTAAAATCATAGTGATCTAGCGTGCCGCGAACGGATCGGGCCGCTTACAGACCGGCTGGGTTTGCGTGCCCCACAGACTATCCTGTGGCACCCAACCGCGCTCAGAGCCCACCGAAATCCGGCACCAGCCGTCCTTGCACTTATCCAGCGACGCCAGAGCGCGTGGCCGGATAATCGCCTTGGTACGGGACTCTGGCTTCGGTGAGGCCTTGAGTTCGAGCTTATGGCCCTCCGGCGTTAGGGCATTGGTCTTACCCGACAACAGATTGGCCGCCACCCAG
Source organism: Asticcacaulis endophyticus (assembly GCF_014652575.1). Lineage (GTDB taxonomy): Bacteria > Pseudomonadota > Alphaproteobacteria > Caulobacterales > Caulobacteraceae > Asticcacaulis > Asticcacaulis endophyticus. The sequence goes on from NZ_BMZB01000001.1 coordinate 50,299, forward strand.
CCGGTATTGCCGTCCGGATCGCAGATCAGCCGCCATTCGCGAGTCTCAGATATAATCTGCACCGGCAGGCCTTTGACGCGGTAAGCCCACAGGATTTTATGATCTTTGGACGGCCCGGCGCGGGTATAGATTTTATTGGATCGCATAATGCCCCAGCGCGGCACCGGATTGCCCGACGGCGTATCTGTCGTGACAGCGCTATCATCAGCCAGAGCCAGACCGCCGGATACGCTCGCCAGCATAAAAATCGCCGCCACAGCCAACATCCGGTTGATTTTCTTGCGAAATAGCAGGTTTTGCACGCTTAAGTCTCGACGGGCGGGGTAAGATTGATTAAGGACTGTAGCAGAAGTTTACGCAACGATGGGTCATTAGGACTTCGGTCAGATTTAACGGCCGCAGGTTCAGATTTGGTTAACATAATCATAATAACCCGCCCCCGGATGACTTCGGCCATTGCTTGCGACTACCACCGGAGCCACAAGACCTCATCATGAGCGCCAAAAAGCTTAAAGTCTTCGTCACCGTCAAACTGCCCGACAGTGTAGAAACGCGTCTGCGCGAACTGTTTGACACGACCCTGTGCCCGGACAAGCGCCCCATGCCGCGCGAAAAGCTGCTGGAGGCGGCACAATCCGCCGAAGTGATCATCTCCTCGATCAATGATCAGATCGATGCCGATTTTTTTGCCGCCGCCGGTGAACCGCTCAAGATGGTCGCTAATTTCGGCGTCGGCTATGACCATATCGATATCCAGAACGCCGCCGACAAAGGCGTGATCATCACCAATACACCGGGCGTCCTGACCGAAGACACGGCTGAGATGACGATGGGGCTTATTCTGGCCGTGTCGCGCCGCTTTGTTGAAGGCGCCGAAACCGTCCAGCGTGGCGAATTTTCCGAATGGTCACCAACATTTATGATGGGACGTCGTATTTACGGCAAGCGGCTGGGGATTATCGGCATGGGCCGCATTGGTCAGGCCCTGGCTAAGCGCGCTAAAGCCTTTGGCATGAGCGTCCACTACCATAACCGCAAACCGGTCAGTGCCCGTGTGGCCGAAGAGATCGGCGCGACTTACTGGGACAATCTCGACGACATGTTGCCGCGGGTTGATGTGGTCTCAATAAACTGTCCGCGCACGCCGGAGACCTTTCATCTTTTGAACGCAGAGCGGCTGGCCCTGCTTCAGCCCCATGCCATTCTGGTCAACACAGCGCGCGGTGAAATCATCGATGAGGCGGCGCTGGCCCATCTGCTGCGCGAACATAAGATCGCGGGTGTGGGTCTTGATGTCTATGAGCGTCTGCCGGGCATCAATCCGGAACTGTTCGGCCTGCCCAATGCGGTTCTGCTGCCGCACATGGCCTCATCGACCATCGAAGCCCGTCAGGACATGGGCGACCGGGTGATTTTGAATATCAAGACCCTTCAGGACGGTCACCGCCCGCCCGACCGCGTTATTCCGGCGATGCTGTGACACTCACGAAAAAGTCCCTCGCTTGCGCTCAGTGTACTTTTTCGTGGAAGAACCTCCCCTCTTGGAGGGGAGGAGGGAGGCCTGATTTATCAGGCCGGAAGGTGGGGTAAACGGCCGCAAGCTTACCCCTCTTTTAAAGCAGTCCGTATTGCCCGGCCAGATCCTTAAGCGATACCAACGGTCTTGGGCCATAGTGACCGATAACTTCGGCAGCGGCCATAGCCCCTAAACGTCCACAGGTATAAAGATCAAACCCGCGCGACAGGCCAAACATAGCCCCCGCCGCATACTGATCACCAGCACCGGTCGTATCGACCAGAGTGTCGACATCAAACACCGGCACCAGAACCGTGTCCTCCTTGGTCAGGATCACAGAGCCCTGATCCGAACGGGTCACAAAGGCCAGATCGACCTTGGACCGCAGCGCGCTTTGGGCCACAAAGAAATCCTCAGTCTCATACATGGCCAGCAGTTCATCTTCGTTGGCAAAGACGATGTCGATATGTTGGTCGATGAACGGCAGCAAATCCGCGCGCCAGCGATCAACCACAAAGCGGTCCGACATGGTGATCGCCGTCTTGCGACCCGCCGCACGGGCCAGCCCAGACGCCTTGACGAAGGCTTCGCGCCCGGTCGGCGTATCGAACAGATAGCCCTCAAGATAGACGATATTCGACGCCTGAATAAGGGCTGCATCGACATCTGCAGGGCCGACCTTGGCCGCAGCTCCAAGGAACGTCGCCATAGTACGCTGGGCATCCGGCGTGATGTTGATCAGGCAACGCCCCGTCGCCAGACCTTCATTCAGCAACGCAGTGTCAAAATGTACGCCCTGCGCCTTCATATCGTGGCGGAAAACCTTACCGAGTTCGTCATCGGCGACCTTACCGATATAGCCGCATTTGCCGCCCAGCGACGCTGCCCCGGCGATGGTATTGCCGGCCGATCCGCCTGAAGCCAGTTCCGCCTGCGCCATGACGCCGTAAAGGCTCAGGGCCCGATCCTGATCAATCAGGGTCATCGCCCCCTTGGCCAGATTTTGCGCGGTCAGAAACGCGTCGTCAGCCGGAGCCAGAACATCGACAATGGCATGGCCAACGGCGGTGACATCATAGAGAGCAGTCATGAAATAATATCCGTTTGATTTTTCAGTTCTCATGCGCATAAAACGCCTCATGAGCAAGTCTTTATTGATCCTGACCCCAAACCCTGATCATCCGTCCCACCACGGGCGCTGGCCCTATGTGCTGGAAGCCTTTCGGGAGGCGCTGTACGATCTTGATCTGGATGTGTTTGATCAGGCCTGGTCGGAGCCGGTCACAACGCCCTATGACCTGATCTGTCCGCTGGTGGCGTGGGGCTATCATAATGCGCCTAATGATTTCAGGCGCGCATTGGCCCAGATCAAGGCCAAAGGTCATCGCCTTCTGAACCCGGCTGAGATCGTGTCCTGGAATGTCGATAAGCGTTACCTGCGCGATCTGGCGCAGGCCGGCGTGCGCACCATTCCGACCGCTTTTGTTGACCAGTTGACGCCGGAAAACATGGCCGCCGCCCGTGCGGATTTTGGTCAGGACGCGTTGGTGCTTAAACCCGTGGTATCGGCGGGTGCCAAAAACACCCTGATCTGGAAAGGGGTTGATGTGCCCGCCGAGGCCCCGCAATCTGAGGCCATGATCCAGCCGCTGATGCGGGCCATTCAGACCGAAGGCGAATGGTCACTGCTGTTTTTCGGGGGGGACTTTTCCCATGCGGTGCTGAAAACCCCCAAAGATGGCGATTTCCGCTCACAGCCCGATTATGACGCCCATCTGCGGATGGAAACCCCGCCGGATGAGGCCCTGCAACTGGCCTCTGATGCGCTTGAGTTTGTGGGCCGCGACAGCGTGCTTTATGCCCGCGTCGATATGGTGCGCGATGATCAGGGCCGGTTCTGCCTGATGGAACTGGAACTGATCGAGCCTGATCTGTACTTAAAATATGACGACGGCGCGCCCGAACGGTTAGCGAAAGCCTTCGCCGCTGCTCTGCATATCGGCTGTGGCTGTCATTGACTTAAGAACTCCCCCTGTTGCAGGGGGAGCTTTCATTTAAGCCCCGCTTAAATGAAAGAGGGGGTAAACTGCCGCCATTTACCCCACCACCGCTGCACTATCGCTTGCGGTCTCCTCCCCTGCAACAGGGGAGGTTCTTAGAGAGCCGTCTCAAACTTCAAAGGCCGCGACATAAGCGCCGAAACCGTGTCCTCGACATTAACCTCACCGGCCAGAATCGCCGCTACGGCCTCGCAGATCGGCAGTTCGACCCCCAGCTTTTTCGCCAGATGCACTACGGCCGGGGCGGATTCGACCCCTTCGGCGACTGAGACCTTACCGGCCAGCGCCTGTTCCAAGGTTTGACCGCCGCCGAGCGCTAAGCCCACGCTCATATTGCGCGACTGCGGCGATGAGCAGGTCAGCACCAGATCACCCAGCCCGCACAACCCGGCTACCGTCTCGGATCTGGCCCCCAGGGCCACGGCAAAGCGCAAAATCTCGGCAAAGCCGCGGGTAATCAGGGCGGCATGGGCATTGCGCCCCAGTCCGCGCCCTTCGGAAATGCCACAGGCAATCGCCAGCACGTTTTTCAGCGCCCCTGCCGCTTCGGCGCCGATCATGTCATCGGAGTGATAGGGCCGAAAGGTCGGCGTCGCCAAGGTATGAATAATCTGCGCCCCCAGATCGACATCGGGACAGGCCAGCGTGACTGCCGCCGGCAGCCCCCGCGCCACTTCGGCGGCAAAGCTCGGCCCCGACAGGACGGCGGCCGTGGCGTTTGGCAGGGTTTCCGCCAGCACTTCGTTCATCAAAGCATCTGTGCCGCGCTCGACCCCTTTGGCGCACAGCACGATCGGCACACCGTCGCTGATGAACGGTGCCAGAGCCTTTAAGGTAGACCGCATATGCTGGGCCGGTGGCACGGCCAGTATCAGTTCACACTCTGCCAGATCAGAAAGGTTGGCGGTCGCCCTGACCTGCGGCAACAGGTCTATGCCTTTCAGGTAAATCTCATTGCGATGGGCGGTGTTGATCGATTCCACCACGTCCAACTCACGGGCCTGCAATATCACGTCACGGCCAGCGCGCGCGCAGACCTGCGCCAGGGCCGTGCCCCACGCACCGGCACCAATGACGCCTATCTTATCGAAATGGTCCGCATGTTTGAGTTTTTTCACGCCTTCGCTCCCTTGCGACCGCTTACTTTATGGACAGGCGATGCCGTTGCTGCCGCTTCATCCAGCGGCCAGCGCGGCCGCGCCACGGTCGCCATTGATCCCATCATGTCACTACGTTCATCCGCATCCATCAGACTGAACCGTTCCAGTCCGGCTAAGGCAATCATAGCCGCGTTGTCGGTGCAATAGGCCATCGGCGGGGCCACGAACCTAAAGCCATGTTTATCCGCAAGTTTAGTGAGTTCAGCCCGTACTGTTTTATTCGCCGCCACCCCGCCCGCGACCACAAAGGCCGGTTTGGTGTTTCCGTGCGTAAAGGCCGTCATCGCCCGTTCCGACCGCTCACACAGTTGGCGGGCGATTGCGGCCTGCACCGAAGCGCACAGATCGGCACGGTCCTGCGGGGTTTTAACCTGATCGGTGGCGACCTTGGCGGCGGCGGTTTTCAGGCCCGAAAATGAGAAATCGCAGTCTTTGCGACCCAGCAGTGCCCGCGGCAAAACAAACCGCGTGGCATCGCCTTCTGCCGCGCATTTTTCCAGCGCAGGGCCACCGGGATAGCCCAGCCCCAAAACCTTGGCGATCTTATCGAAGGCTTCACCGGCGGCGTCATCAATGGTGGTGCCCAGCCGCTCATAATCCCCGACGCCGCGCACATTAAGCAACTGACAATGACCGCCGGACACCAGCAGCAGCAGGTAGGGAAACGCCACCGGCTCGGCCAGTAACGGCGACAGGGCGTGGCCTTCGAGGTGATTGACCCCGATCAGCGGCAAACCCCGCGCCAGCGCAAAGCCCTTGGCGAACGACAAACCGACCATCACCCCGCCGATCAGGCCGGGGCCTGCGGTGGCCGCCACGGCATCTAATTCCGCCTCATCAAACCCCTTGGTCTTGGCCTCACTCAGCGCCCGTCGGCACAGGTCGTCTATGGTTTCCACATGGGAGCGGGCGGCGATTTCCGGCACGACCCCACCGTAAACCGCATGAGCAGCGATCTGGGAATGAATGACCGACGACAAGACCTCGACCTGCCCGCCGCGCTTGCGCACAACCGACACGGCGGTTTCATCGCAGCTTGATTCCACCCCCAGCACGCACAGGTCATCGTCCGGTGCAGACTTTTGCGATGGATCGGAGATTGCTAAGGTCATAAGGCTCTTGTAACGGGTACATAATTATAGATTGGCCACTGTCTTTCCCTTCAGATGGGCGTGCGTCAAGCGCTTTGCCAGCTTTTTTGAGTTTAAGATTCCATGATACGACTGAAAATCGGCACGCGCGGCTCCAAACTGGCCACCACCCAATGCGGTTGGGTGCAGCGTCAGATCGTCGCGGCTCTAGGCGAAGATGTGGCCCGCGCAGATGAGATTGCGCCGCTTGTAATCATTTCGACTCAAGGAGACCGCATTCAGGATCGCCGTCTGATCGAGGCCGGCGGCAAACAGTTGTTCACCAAGGAAATCGAAGATGCCCTGCTGCGCGGCGATATCGATGTCGCCGTCCACTCCCTCAAAGACATGCCGGCCAATGAGGTTGAGGGCCTGAGCATTGCCGTGTTTCCGGTGCGCGAAGACCCGCGCGACGCCTTTGTCAGCGTGAAATATCAAAGCCTGATGGATATGCCCGCCGGTGCAAAACTCGGCACGGCCAGCCTGCGCCGTCAGGCTCAGGCGCTAAACGTCCGGCCCGATATTGAGGTCGTCATGTTGCGCGGCAATGTCGATACCCGCCTAAAAAAGCTTGAGGCCGGTGACTGTGACGCTATTTTGCTGGCAGCGGCCGGATTGAACCGTCTCAGCCTGTCGCACCACATTAAATCCTATATCGATCCCGATCAGTTCGCCTCGGCTCCCGGTCAGGGCGCTTTGGCGGTGCAGTGCCGCACGGCGGACATTGATCAGGACTGGATCAGAAAACTGCACCATGTGCCGACCCATATCTGCATCTCCGCCGAGCGCGGAGCACTTGAGGCGCTGGAAGCGTCCTGCCGTACGGCGGTGGGCGCCTATGCGAAACTGAGCGATGATCACACCCTGACCCTGTTTACTGAGGCCCTAAGCGCCGATGGCACAACCCGCTGGCAACGAAGAGCCAAACTGGCCAATCCAACGGTCGAAAGCGCGCGCACTTTAGGGCTCCGGTTGGGGCACGAAATCCGCGATGAGGCCGGTGACGACTTCATTCAGTATCTGGGTTAGGCCATGAAGGTGTGGGTCACGCGGACGGATAGGCGGGCGCATAAGACCGCCGCCGCGGTTGAGGCGCTGGGGTTTGAGGCCCTGATCGATCCGGTGCTTAAGGTTGAGCGCCTGCCCGCCCCGTCGCTTAGTGACGGGTTTGACGCCATTGCTTTCACCAGCCGCAGCGCGGTTGAGATATTCGCCAAAACCTATCCCCTACGTACTGTGACGACGTTTTGCGTTGGTGACGCCACCGCTGAGGCCGCCCGCGATCAGGGTTTCTCTGAGGTGCTGAGTGCGGCAGGTGACGGACGCGCTGTGTTTGAATTGATCCTTAAGCACAGGCCGCAGGCCGTGATCGTCTGCGCACCCGAAACCCCCGCCGCTCCTTTGACGCAGTGGCTGACTGATGAAGGCATTAGCGCACACGAATTAGCGCTCTATCGTACCGTTACGATCTGCCCGGATACAGCTCTTAACGCCATAGACAACATAGATATCATCCTGCTGCATTCCGCAAAAGCGGCACGGTTTATCGGCGAAATGCTGCGCACAAAAACAGGCCCTTACACCGTAAAGCGCCTGACGTTTACAGCCATTTCCAAAGCCTGTGCCGAGGCATTAATGACTGGACTGAGCGACCCTGCGGACGCCGAACGCGAAAATGTGTCTGAAATTTCACCTAAAGTGCTGATTTCGCAGTTCCCAGACGAAGCCTCTATGCTTATGCTCCTGAGCGATATCCCGCGTTAGAGCATATTTCGATCAAATTGATCCGAAATATGCTTTAAATATTTGTTTGGTCGCTCTTTCTTATCCAATAAGTGAAGACACTTATTGGGAAAACGCTCTAACCCTTTAAAGATACGCGAAGCCTTGATGACTGACCCGGATACAATACCTGTTGATACCCTGCCGCCTTCAGGGCCTGATGCGGCCAATCAGAACAGCCGCGCCGTCCTGAAAGAAAAATGGGCGCGCACGCCGCTGATGATCGCCATTGCCATACCGCTGCTGTTTATTGTGGCAGCCTTTGTGTTCATGGGGCTTGGTATCTTTAAGGATGTGGGGGGCAAATCCGCGCCTGCGACCGATGTTCAGACTCAGGCCGCGATTGCCGAATTACGCGCCCAGGTTCAGGCGCTCAAAGCGCCCGCGCCTGCGGCTAACCCCACAACCTTGCAGACGACCACGCCAACCCTCGATGCCCCTGCCGCCCCGGTCTATAGCGATCCCTCAGCTTTGGCACGTTTGTCGCAGCGCATTGATGAACTCGAAGCCCGCCAGCGTGAGGTGACCTCTGCCGCCGCCGCCGTCGAAGCGGCCACCGCCCTACAACTGGCCGCCCGCAGCGCCCAGCCCTTTTCCGGCCAATTGACGGCGGCTGAGCGTACCCTGACGGACCCGGCACCTCTGGCGGCCTTACGCCCCCATGCCGACAAGGGTGTCATGTCCGAAGCGGCGCTGGTCATCGAATTCCCGGCCTATGCCGCCAAGGCCCACGCCACGGTCAAGGCCCCCGAAGACCGCAACACCATCTGGACCGGCTTGCTCGATACGCTGGGCTCGATCATCTCCATCCGCCCCCTCAACCGCGTCGAAGGCAGTGATGTCGATGCCACCTTGCGCCGCGCCGAACTGCGGCTCAATCAGGGCGACCTGAGCGGTGCCATGACCCATATCGACGCCCTGCCTACCCCGGCCCAGCGCGCGCTTGGCCTCTGGCTGGATCAGGCCCGCGCCCGCCTGTTGATTGATGCGACCACCCGCCGGATCAGCGAGTCCGCCCTTAAGCAATTGTCCGCGACCGCGCCGCAAACCTCAGCAGCCGCAATCCCCGGAGGCACCCTGTGATCAGAACTTTTCTCATTCTTCTGGCCATTACGGTTCTGGTGACCCTGGGGATCGGGGCGGCAGGCGAAGCCGGCACCGCCAGCCTGATCTGGATGGGCTACCGCGTTGATACGTCCGCCACCGCCGCCATTATCCTGATCGGTTTTCTGGCCCTGACCGCCGTCTGTTTCTGGAATCTGGCCCTGTGGCTGTCGCGCTCCCCGCAGCGTCAGGCCAAGGCCCGCGCAGAAGCCCGCCGCCGTCAGGCTGATGATACCCTAAGCAAAGGCTTTGTCGCCATTGCCGCCGGTGACGGGGCCGAAGCGCGCCGCCATGCCGTCAAGGCCATTGATCTCAGCGACAATGTGCCTCTGGTGCGGGTCTTAGGGGCGCTGGCCGCCGAAACCGCTCAGGACGATGTCGCCACCAAGGCCGCCTATTCCGCCATGCTGAGCGTGCCGGAACTGAAACTGGCAGGCCTCAAAGGCCTGATGACCTTGGCGCAAAAGCAGGGTGACCGCGTTGAGGCCATCCGTCTGGCCGAAGAGGCCTACAGCCAGACCAAACCGGCCATGTGGGCGTTTCGCACCCTGTTTGAAGCCCGCCTGACCGCCGGGGAGTGGGCCGAAGCGCTTGACCTGATCGAAGGTGCTCTGGGCCGCAAGCTGATCTCACCGATCTATGCCGAACGGGCACGGGCCTCACTTATGGCCGCGTCGGCTGCCCGCATGGAAACGGCGGCAGATACCGCTACGCGCGAGCAGGCGCTTGATTACGCCGTGCGCGCTGCCAAGCTCCAGCCACAGTTCGCCCCCGCCGCCATCATGGCGGGCCGTCTGCTGGCCGCCCACAATAAGCTGGGCCGGGCCGAAGATGTGCTTGAGGCCGCCTATGCCGCTCAGCCTCATCCGGCGATCTGGCTGGCGTACCGCGATCTGGTCAATGATGAGACCCCGCGCGACCGGGCGCGCCGTCTGCAAGGGTTGGTCGATCGCAATCCGGCCCACCGCGAAAGCCGCCTGCTTAACTTAGAGCGCGCGTTGATGACCCACACCAAGGCCGATATCCGCACGGCCATGGCAGCCTTAGAACCCGATCTGGCCGAAGAGGTGGTGACCCGGCGGGTGTGCGGCCTGATGGCCAAGGCGTGCCTGGGGCTTCAGGACATGGACGGGGCGCGCAACTGGGTCGCCAAGGCGTCACTGGTCAAGGCCGAGCCGGACTGGTCTGACCTTGATCCAGAAGGTAAAGCCTTTGCTTATTCGCCCGCCGACTGGGCGCAACTGGTGTTAAGCTATGCCGAAAAAGGCACGCTGGTGCATCCACGGTTTGAGCGGGATGAGCGCACCCTGTCGGAACTGCCCGATCTGGTGTCGCGCTACATGCCGTCCATGCCGTTCGTTAAGGCGGCACAAAAGGCGGCGACCTTCGTGCCCCTGCCGGATGATCCCGGCATATACGACGATGCTCTGCGCGGCGATGATGCGGATGTGCCGCCGGTTCCGGCCGCCAAACCGCGGGCGAAACGGGCAACTACCAAAACCAAATAAGAAATCCCGATAAAAATGAGCGCTGCGGCCTTGGCAAAGACCGCCGTCATGTGTAAAGAAACGCCCCTGTCGACTGGCCGGGGCGTTTCTTTTTATTCCCCGCCTGCGCAGCGTGCCGCATTAGCTCAGCTGGTAGAGCACCGCATTCGTAATGCGGGGGTCAGGTGTTCGAGTCACCTATGCGGCACCACTTTTCCATTAAATAATCCTCAATTCTCATGGCCAGCGGGTGTTGGCGCACGTCACACACGCGTCACGGCCGTATGTTAGGGACAGGCTTTTGCCGGAGCTTTTAGATGTCCCTCGCCCACACCCGCGCGATCGGTCTGGTTGCCGCCCTGTTTGTGGCCGCACCCGCTATGGCAGGGGAAACCCCGGTTGAGGTCGGTGTGCGTCCGCTATATCTGATTGACAAGATGGCCGACGGCCCGCTCAAGGACGTGCTGAAAGCCTGCATCGGTAAGCCGGTTCGGCCCACCCTGTTTTCGATCGGACACCGCGGGGCACCGCTCATGTTCCCGGAACACACGGTCGAATCGAACCGTGCCGCCGCCTGGCAAGGTGCCGGTATCCTTGAGTGCGATGTCACCTTCACGAAGGATAAGGAACTGGTCTGCCGTCATGCTCAGAATGATCTGCACACCACGACCAATATCGTGACTACGGATCTGGGGAAGAAATGCACCCAACCGTTTGTGCCCGCCTCCGGGACTAAACCGGCTCAGGCCGAATGCCGGACCTCAGACATAACGCTGGCGGAATTTCGTCAACTGACGCCCAAGATGGACGGCGCCAATGTGAGCGCCGTCACCGCCAAAAATTACCTGGACGGCACCGCGAACTGGCGCACCGACCTCTATGCGGCTGAACCCGCCAAGACGATGACGCATAAAGAGTCTATCGAACTGTTCCGCGCGCTAAGGGCCAAATTCACGCCGGAGCTTAAGACCCCGGTCGTTGCTATGCCGTTCAACGGTTTCTCGCGGGCCGACTATGCGCAAAAGCTGATCAATGAATATAAAGAGGCTGGCGTACCCGCCTCCGATGTCTGGCCGCAAAGCTTTGATATTGCCGACATTCGTTACTGGATCGCCCATGAGCCCGCCTTTGGTGCGCAGGCGGTTTATCTGATCGATGACGAAACCATCCCCGGACTGGATGGCATGAACCCGTCAAGCTGGGGCTTTGATCCGGCAGCCCTTAAGCGTGAGGGCATAAACTATGTAGCACCCGCCATTACGTTCCTGCTGACTTTGGATGCGAACGGCAAGATCGTGCCGTCACGTCTGGCCAGGGCGTTGAAAGCCGCCGATATCAAGATCATCGCCTGGTCTCTGGAGCGCTCCGGCCCCCTGACCGACGGCGGCGGATGGTATTTCCAGAGCGTGTCCAAAGTCATCCGCGGCGGCGGAGATTATTACACGGTTCTGGATGTGCTGGCTAAGGATGTTGGTGCGACCGGCGTGTTCAGCGACTGGCCCGCCACGGTCAGCTATTATGCCAGTTGCCAGGGACTGAGATAGCCCTTGGCCTGAGCCGCCCCGTCATGCTTCAATTGGCAGGCAGACTCAGAGGGGTAGCAGGATGACAGGCGGCAAAAGGCTAAAGGTTAAGGGGCTCGCCTTTATGGCTATGGTGATGGTCAGCGGTCACGCCTGGGCCAAGCCGCCCAAGCCTGCGGATCTGATCCTCACCAACGGCAAAATCTATACGGCCAATGCCAGCGATGCCGTCACTGAGGCCATGGCCATTACCGATGGCCGGATTGTATATGTCGGCAATCCTACGGACGCCAAAGCGTTTGCGGGTAAGGCCACCCGCACACTCGACCTGAAGGGGCGCTTTGTCATGCCCGGCCTGATCGACGGGCATATGCATCCGCAGTCGGGTGGGCTGCGCACATTGGGTTGCAACCTCAACTATGAGCGCCTGACGCAGGCCGCGTTTCTGGCGCGGATAGAGGCCTGTCTCGGCGCGGAAAACACAGCCAAACCCGATCAGTGGCTGACGGTGATCAACTGGTTTCAGCAAGACATGATCCCGACCGGCTATGCGCCGACCCGGCACGATCTGGACACTCTAAAAACTCAGCGCCCGGTGATGGTACGCTCATCGTTCGGCCATTCTATTCTGGTCAATTCGCGCGCGCTTGAGCTGGCAAGCATCACCCGCGCCACCGCCGATCCCAAGGACGGTAAGATTGTCCGCGACGATAAGGGTGAGGCGACCGGCCTGCTGGAAGAGGGCGCGCAAGGATTGGTACGCGCGCTGATCCCGCCGCCGGATGCCGCCACCAACCTTAAGGCCGCACAGATTGTGCTTAAAATTATGAACGCACAGGGGATCACCAGCTTTCTGGATGTCTATACAGATCCGGAGACGCTCACGGCCTATACGACGATTTATAAGGCGAACGAATTGACGGCGCGGGCAGCCTTTGGGGTGCTAATCGATCCGGTCGAAGGCTATGATGCCGATAAGGCCGTGAATGAAGTCCTGCGCCAGAAAAAACAGTATGAACAGGCAGCCTTTGGTGCGGCACCCGGCCTGCGCATCCACACCGCCAAGCTGTTTCTGGATGGGGTGATCGCCGCCCCCGCTTTTACCGGCGTGATGGTTGAGCCCTATTTCGTCAATAGCGGCACTGCGGATAAGCCCATGTGGCGCCCCGGCGATCACCGCGGGCCTGTGCCTTATTTCACCGCCGCACAGTTGGAAACGACTCTGCTGAAGCTGACCGAGGCGGGCATTGATGCCCATATGCACGCCGACGGTGATGGCGCGGTCAGACAGGCGCTGGATGCCATAGACGCGGTGCGCAAAGAACTTCCGCAGGCCGATATGCGCCCCGCCATCGCCCATGCTGAGATCGTCGATCCGGCCGATTTTGCGCGTTTCAAAGCGCTTAACGCCCTGCCGGTTTTGTCGTTCCAGTGGCAGAAACCGGCGGCGGACACGATCGAAGCCCTGCGCGACTATATGGGTCCCTATCGCCACGCCATCGTCGAGCCGGCGGGCCTTCTGGAGATTTACGGTGCCACGATCGTCTACGGCAGCGACTGGCCCGTCGATGCGCTCAATCCGTGGTTCGCCCTCAAAGTCGGCCTGACCCGTACCGCCAGCCCAGCCGATGCCGCCAAATATCCCGGTCGCTTAGGCATAGATCCGGGCCTGAGCCTGACGACCGCGCTAAAGGCCATGACCATAAATGCCGCCTACAGCCTGCGGGCCGAGACCACCACCGGATCGCTGGAGGTCGGGAAATTCGCCGATCTGATCGTGCTCGACCGCGACCTGTTGGCCATCGCCCCTGACGATATCGCGGACACCAAAGTGCTGATGACTATGGTTGGCGGCAAGGTGGTTTACGAGGCCGCAAAATAAAAAAAGCCGGAGGTTTCCCTCCGGCTTTTATCTTTAGAAGCTGTAGCTGATATTGACGTAACCGCTACGCCCCACCGAGTCGTACCAGTCTGAGTTATAGTAAGGATATGACGTCCAGGTCGCGTCCTTGACCGGGGCTTTATCCAGCAGATTGTTGATTGTCAGCGTGGCCTTCATCGCGGGCGTTACCTGCCAGATGGCCGTGGCATTATAGGTCGTATAGGCTTTGACACGCGCATCTTCGTCATAGTTCGGCAACTTACCGATACGAACACCGGACAGGGTGATCGCCACCGGATCGAACGTCCAGCCCAGGCTGAGGTTCATTTTTTCGCGCGGGATGTAATATCCGCTGTCGACCGCCAACTGATCAATTTCGTCGTCACCTTCAAACTGGATCGACGTGTGATTGAAGACATAGGTATAGCCGCCGGTCAGCCTGAAATCACCAAAGCGCGTCGGTGCCAGGGCATGGAAGTTAAGGTCGATACCGTCAGTCTTCTCATTCGCCTGATTGATCGGATTGATATAGACGGTCGTGACTTCGCCGTCTTCGTCGCGGGTAATGCGCGACACGGCATCCTGACAGGTCGGCGAACTGCTGTTGACCGGCGTGCCGCTGTCGGTAGAGCCAATGCGGCAATCGGCTTCGTCAGTCAGCAGCTTCTTGAGGCTCAGATCGTTGATCTGATTGTCCATATCGACATTGAAATAGTCGATCGAGATATCGAACAGACGGCTGGGCTGCCACACGAAGCCGTAATTGTAGGATTTCGATGTTTCCGGTTTGAGGTTGGTGTCGCCCTCACGCTGCTTGAGGATATCAATATCGGTGTAAGAACACTCATCATACGGAAGCCCTGCCTCAGCCGGGTCCGTCCGGCACTGATAGTAATCGGTGATCGACGGGTGAAACAGGTCAAGCTTGGCATAAAGATAATGCAGGTCCGGCGCGCGGAAGCCTGTGCCATACGCCCCACGGATCAGCAGTGAGTTAAACGGACGATATTCCAGACCAAAATTATAGGTCGTCTTACCGATATCGCGGCTGGCGAAATTGTAGCTGTCGTGACGCGCCGCCAAACTGGCTTGCAGTGTGCTCAGGATCGGCACGGCAAATTCAACGCCCAGCGCCTTGTGGTCACGACTGCCGCTGCCGGAGGTCGCAGCATATTGGTAGTAGTAGCCAAAATTAGTCGCTTCCGCGTTCGGCGACACCGAATATTCCTGATTGTCCATCTCCGCAATGACCGCAAAGCCTACCGGCCCGGCGGGTAAGGTGAAAATCTCAGGGTGATTGAACTTAAGCGAGACGCCCTTGGTGGTCGCCTCGGCTTTTGTGCGGGCATATTCCGAGATCGAAGCGTATTGTGCCGGTGTTAGTGCCGTGAACAGCTTGGCCGGATCAGCATTGAAAGTGTCTTCGTCAACCGGCGCGCCAAGATAGAAGGCATTGGCCTTGGCCGCGACGATCTGCGGGATCTTAATGCGTGTGCGGTAGGTTGAATAGTTCAGCGCCGCCTCATATCGCCACTGATCGCCGAACGCGCCCTTAACCCCGGTCGTCACTGACCCGGTCATGGAGTGGTTCTTGATCATGCCGTTTTCGAGGCCGCCCATTTCTTCGGGCATGAACACACGACGCCAGTCTTCAGGCTGATCGGAGAAGTTATTATAGAAATCAGAGATGCTGCCGTCAGGAAGCTGGTAACGCCAGTAGGTGACATCGTTCATCAAGGCAGTGTCAGCTACGCCAAGCTGAATGTCCGCGAACAGTTCTGTGCGGTCGCTTAAGTCATAGGTAATGGCGGTGTAACTATTGACCGCCTTACGACGCGACTGGATTGTACCGTAAGATACGGCCTCACTGGATGCGCAGTAATAGTCATCAAAACGATCGGTCGTCTTGGTGACCGTGCCGCCAGCCAGTTGCGTCATACCGCTACAGTCAGTACCGGCATCGGTGCCGTAGTCATCTTCGTAACGCTGAGCGACCCGAAACGGAAAACGGCTGTTGGTCGTCGGCGCATCAGCGCGCGAGTCCTGAATTTCGCGGTCAAACCCCCAGATCGGATCGCGCTCCGTGGCTTGCAAACCGAACACAACACTCAGCTTATCTTTGGTAAATCCCGTAGACAAAGACAGGTTCTGATCCGTACCGCCGCCCTGCTCCGTCGTGCCAAGACGGTATTCAACAGTTGTTTTATCGACCTTCTTCTTAAGCTGGAAATTAACAACACCGGCAATGGCATCCGAACCATAGATGGCGGAGGCCGACCCCGACAAAACCTCGACCTTTTCGATCATGCCGACGGGAATGTTGGACACATCCGTGAAATTGCTAAGGCCCTGATATGGCATGGGGAAGTCTGCAACACGGCGACCATTGATCATGACCAGGGTGTGGTTTGGCCCAAGACCGCGCAGATCGACCTGAGCCGCCCCCGGCGTCGTCAGCGCGCCACCGTAGGATTGCTGGCTCTGGGTCTGGCCACCGTTCTGGGTGACCGAGCGCAAAATATCCGGAACCGACGTATAGCCATTGGCCTCAATGGTACGACTGTCGATAACGGTAACCGGCGCGGGGCCTTCTTTGCGAGTGCGCGGAATGTTGGAACCCAGCACCGTCACCGTGGTGATTTCCTCATCCGCAGCCGGTGCCGCCTCCTGCGCCACGGCGCTCAGGCTGATCAGGCTGCAACCCGCCAGCAGGCCAAATTTTACCGAAGTTCTGAACCGTCTGAAGTTTTCATTTGCCATTCGTCTAAATCCCCTTAGATATGTACATATGCACCGTTGTGATCACGACCGTGCGCGCCCTGCGCCTATTGCCAAACTGCAAAAACTGGCCAATAAGTTGATGAATTGTGATCACAATCTGTACGCATCTGCAAACAATATGTCCCAAGCGCGCCAATTGCGCCCCAAGTGACACATAATTGTAACATTGCGACAGATCATTTCAGGGGATACCTCATGGGGAACTGGCTCAAAGCTTTAGCGGTAGGACTTGCCGCACTCTGCGGTGCGCTGTCACCGGCCACAGCGCAGATGCCAACTGACGCAGGCTATCAGACCTTTATCATCGGCAAAGAGACGGCCAAACGTACCGGCAAACCGACCCCCGGCGTGCTGATGAGCGGTGGCGGCGAGTGGCCCTATGAGGCGTTCCGCTGGTTTGCCAAAAAATCCGGCAACGGTCATATCGTCGTTTTGCGCGCATCAGGTACAACCAGCACTGCCGATGAGATGTACTTAAAAATCGGCGGTTTTGCCTCGATCCGCACCTTTGTGTTCCATGACCGCAAGGCCGCCTATGATCCGGTTATTCTGGCGGCGCTCAAATCCGCCGATGGTATTTTTCTGGCGGGCGGCGATCAGGCCAACTACGTCCGGTTCTGGCGCGATACGCCGGTGCAAGCCGCGCTGAATGCCCACATCAAGGCCGGAAAGCCGATAGGTGGCACCAGTGCGGGCCTGGCCGTGCAGGGCGAATATCTCTACGGGGCCATGGACGGCGGCAGCGTCAACAGCGCCGAAGCGCTGGCTGATCCGCTGGGGCCTGCGGTCACCATCGAAGGTGATTTCCTGCATATTCCTCAGCTTAAGGGCGTGGTCACCGACAGCCATTTCAAGGAACGCAACCGTCAGGGCCGCCTGGTCGCGTTTCTGGCCAAGGCTCAGACCAGGGCAGATAAACCTCTGGTCGGTTTAGGCATAGATGAACAGACCGTTCTGACGGTCGAAGGCGACGGCACGGCACGCGTTTACAGCAATATCGGCGGCTATGCCTGGCTGTTTGAACCGGTCGATGCCAAAGCCGCCAAAGCCAGCACACCACTTAGCGTCGATAACATCAAAGCCACCGGCATAGGGGCCGACAGCACATTCAACGTCGTTACCCGTAAAGTGACGAAACCGGCTTTTGAAAAACGCTATACGGTCACCAATGGCGTGTTGCGTGAAAAACAGCTCTGGTCTCTGGCCATCCATGGCGGTGCTGGTGTCATCGAACGCGGCGACCTGACACCCGAAAAGGACGCCGCCTATCGCGCCAGCCTGAATGAGGCGCTGAAAACCGGCCAGGCCATTCTTGAGCGCGGCGGCACGGCCCTTAATGCGGTCGAAGCCACGGTGCGCGTACTGGAAGACAACCCCTTGTTCAACGCCGGTAAGGGCGCGGTCTTTACCGCCGAAGGTGCCAACGAACTGGATGCCGCCATCATGGACGGAGCCACCCAAAAGGCCGGGGCCGTCGCCGGTGTCACCCGCACCAAAAACCCGATTACTCTGGCCCGCCGTGTCATGGAAAAATCAGGCCGGGTCATGCTGGCGCGTGACGGTGCCGATAAATTCTCGGTCGAACAGGGGCTTGAGCAGGTCGATCCGAAATACTTCTTCACGCAGGAACGCTGGGATCAGCTTCAGGCCTGGAAACAGAAAAACATGGCCGCTGTTGATAACACGCACAAATTTGGAACCGTTGGGGCTGTGGCGCTGGATCAAAACGGCAATCTGGCGGCGGCGACCTCAACGGGCGGCCTGACCGGTAAGAAATGGGGCCGTATCGGGGATTCGCCGATCATAGGTGCGGGCACCTATGCCAAGAACGGCGCGTGCGCGGTATCGGCGACCGGATCAGGCGAATATTTCATCCGCGAAAGTGCCGCTCGTCAGGTTTGTGATCGTGTGATCTGGAACCGTCAGGACATCGCCTCGGCCGCCTTTGATACCATCATGTCGGTCGGTGCCATCGGCGGCGACGGCGGCCTGATCGCCATGGACGCAGCCGGTGAGCCTGCCTTCGGGATCAATGATCTGGGCATGTATCGCGGTTTGGTTTCCGCGACCCAATCTGCCGCCACAGCCATCTATGCCGATGAGGTGTTGAAGTAACCTGATCAGGCAGTGCCTAAACCTTCTCTGGCTCCGGCACCTCATCCTTATCAAGCTGGCCTTCCCATTTGGCGACGACCGCTGAGGCGACCGTATTGCCAACGACATTGGTGGCAGAGCGGCCCATATCGAGCAGGTGATCGACCGCCAGCACCAACCCGATCCACGCTTCCGGATAACCGAAATAGGTCAGGGTCGCCATGATGACCACCAGTGACGCGCGCGGCACACCGGCTATGCCTTTTGAGGTGATGAGCAGTAAAAACAGCATGGCGATGATCTGCTGCACCGACAACTGCACGCCGTGGGCTTGCATAATGAAAATCGTCGCAAAGGTGCAGTACATCATCGAACCGTCGAGGTTAAACGAATAGCCGAGCGGCAGGACGAACGACACAATCTTGCGCGGCACGCCGGATTTCGGCAGGGCTTCCAGCAGCTTAGGGTAGGCCGCCTCACTTGATGCCGTCGAAAACGACAACAGGGTCGCTTCGCGGATATTGCCGAACAGCCGGAACGCGACCTTGCCGGTGATCAGCAGCGCCAGCAGGAACAACAGCCCCCACAGCATCCCCAGCGACAGGTAAAACCCGCCGACAAACTTGGCATAGGTGACCAGCACCGGCAGGCCCTGCTTGGTGACGGTCGCCGCCAGAGACGCAAAGATGGCAAACGGGGCAAACTTCATGACCAGTTCGGTCACTTTCAGCATAATCTCGGCCATCTGCTCAACCAGATGCATGATCTGCGGGGCCTTGTTGTCGAGCATGCTGACCGCCGTGCCGACAAAGACGGCAAACACCACGATCTGCAAAATCTCGTTCTTGGCCATGGCATCGATGATCGACGATGGCACCAGATGAGAGATAAAGCCGGAAACGCTGAAGGTCGTGGCCGTAGGCGCTGTCAGCCCCTCACCCGCGGCGGCGGCCATCTGGGCCATTTCCGCGCCCGGCTGAAGCCATTCGACCATGAGAATGCCCATGATCAACGATACGACCGAGGCCCCTAAGAACCAGGCCATGGTCTTGGCACCGATGCGCCCGACGGCGGCTGCGTCTTCCATGTGGCCAATCCCGGCCACCAGCGTCGTCAGCACTAAGGGGGCGATGATCATCTTGATCAGGCGCAGGAAAATGTCGGTAATGGTCTTGAAGGTCTCAAGCGCGGTGGCGGTATCGGCCTCGCCCAGATACTGATTGCAGTAATAGCCAACCCCGACGCCCAGAACCATGGACGCCACCACAAACAGCGCAAACTTGTTTTTCACGAACGACTCCCGACACTTCAATCATTAACCGTGGCATATAACCGATTACAGGCGCAACGGTTTTATCGCTCCAGTTTAGTCGCCAGTATCACCGAGGTCGTGGTCCGCTCAACCCCCTCCAACGCTCCGATACGGTCCAGCAAATCATTCAATTCGACACTGTCCGCCGCCTCAACCATAACGATGACATCGTAGACGCCGCTGATGGCGTGGATGGCGCTGATTTCCGGGATTTCAGCCAGTTCGACCGCCACCTGCGCGTTGAATTTCGGCAGGCATTTGATCATGACATGAGCGCGCATGCGGGCCTTGGAAAAGGCGGCCCCTAACCTGACCGTATATCCGGCAATAATGCCGTCGGTTTCAAAGCGCTCCAGCCGCGTATAGACCTGAGTGCGCGGAATATCGAGCTCCTTGGCCAGATGCGAGATACCGTGGCGCGAATCTTCACGCAGCATGGCCAGAAGCTTTCGGTCCGTCTCATCCAGTTTCAGCGCGTCGGTCATGGGGCCCTCTCCATGCCAACTTAACCTCCTTCGGAAACCTGTTGCAAGGTCTTAGCTGGGGTAATGGCCTGCGGATCGATGAAGCAGTGAATGATGGCGGGTTTTCCGGACGCCTGCGCCCGCCCGAATGCCGGGGCGAACTCTGCCGTCGTGCGCACGGTCTCACCGTGGCCGCCAAAGGCGCGGGCATAGGCCGCGAAGTCCGGATTCTTCAGTTCTGTCCCGATCGGCCGGTGCGGATATTCCCGCTCCTGATGCATACGGATGGTACCCCACATACCATTGTCGATGACGATAATGATAACGGGGATATCGTATTGGACGGCCGTGGCGAATTCATTGCCGTTCATCAGGAAACAGCCATCACCGGCAAAGGTCACCACGGGCACATCCGGACACTGGCGCTTGGCCATAATGCCTGCGGGCACCGAATAGCCGACACTGCCTGATGTGGGGGCGACCTGGGTAAAAGGTTTGTCATGGCGCCAGTAGCGATGCACCCAGATGGCATAGTTCCCCGCCCCATTGGTGATGATCGTCTCCGGCGGCAGGCTATCCCGCAGCCAGACCATGACCTCACCATACTGAAACGCACCGGGGATCTGAGCGGGTGTCGTGGTCCAGCCCTGCCAATCGGCATGGGCAACCGCCGCCCTTTGCCCGCGCTGATGATCCGGTGAGGGGCCTAACGCGGTCAAGGCTTTCGCGAACTGATCCGGCGCGCTGACGATGCCCAGTGTCGGCTGATAAACCCGCCCAATCTCTGCCGCATCGGGGAAGATATGCACCAGCTTTTGACGCGGGGCAGGCGCATCGATCAGGGTATAGCCATTGGACGGCACCTCGGCCATGCGCGCCCCCACAAGGATCAGCAGATTGGCGTCCCTGACCCGTTGCGACAGCTTTGGGTTTTGGCCAAAGCCCAGATCACCGGCATAGCCAGGATGGTGAGACGGAAACAGCGACGTGCGGCGAAACTCGGTCGCTACCGGCACATCAAATGTGTTTGCAAACTCAGCGACCGCCGCACACCCCTCGGCCGTCCAGCGCGACCCGCCAAGGATGATCAGCGGATTTTCCGCACCATCCAACAGATCGGCAAAGGCCTGCATATCCGCGACCGATGGCGCCGCATCCACCGGCACCACAGGCGGGGCATCCGCGACCTCGGCCATTTCGGTCAGAATATCTTCGGGCAGGGACACCACCACCGGCCCCGGACGCCCCTGCATGGCCTCGCGAAAGGCCCGCGCCACAATTTCCGGGATACGCTTCGGATCGGAAATCTCGACCACCCATTTGGCGATGCCGTCAAAAGCCCGCACATAGTCCAGTTCCTGAAACGCCCCGCGCCCCAGGAAAGCCCGCTCGACCTGCCCCACAAACAGGATCATCGGCGTGCCATCATGCTGCGCAATATGGACGCCGTGGGCAGCATTGGTTGCCCCCGGCCCGCGCGTCACAAAGCACACGCCGGGCCGTCCGGTCAGCTTGCCATAGGCCTCGGCCATCATCGCCGCCCCGCCTTCGTTACGGCAAATCAGGACGTCGATATCGGCATCGTACATGGCATCAAGGGCGGCCAGATAGGATTCCCCCGGCACACAAGTGATGCGCTCCACGCCGTTGATCTTCAACTGATCAACTAAGATTTGTCCGCCGGTCCTAATCATGCCACTCTGCCTTACCTTCGCCCAGTTTTGGCGATGGCCCATCGGCCACCATGCGCGCGCCATTGATCACAATGGGGGAGGCCACGCCGGATACCGCCCCCAGTTCCAGACGCATACCGCGGTGGATGACCTGCGGGTCGTTAAACACATCACCGATGCGATTGATCGGCCCGGCAGGCACCCCCGCCGCTTCGAGTTTGGCCAGCAACTCCGCCCGCGTGTGCATCATCATGAGCGGCTGTAACGCGGCCTCAAGCTGCACCCGCGATGCGACCCGTCCGGCATTGGTCTGCCATGTCGGATTTTCAGCCACATAGTCGGCCTCCAGCACCTGACAGAACCGTCGAAACTGATGGTCGTTACCGACCGCGACGATGACGTGGCCGTCCTTGACCTGAAACACCTGATAGGGCGCAATATTGGGGTGAGCATTGCCCAGACGCGACGGCGATATACCCGACGTCAGATAATTCATCGCCTGATTGGCCAGCATGGCGACCGCGCAATCCATCAAAGCCATGTCGATATGGCTGCCCTCACCGGTCATATCGCGCTGACGCAGGGCTGCCAGAATGGCCGTTGAGGCATAGACGCCGGTGAACAGATCGACTACAGCGACGCCTACCTTTTGCGGCTCACGGTGCGGCTCCCCGGTAATATCCATCAGGCCCGACAGGCCCTGAATGATGTAGTCATAACCGGCGCGGTGCGCATAGGGGCCGTCCTGCCCAAAGCCGGTGATCGACACATAAACCAGACGCGGATTGATAGCTTTCAGGCTATCGTAATCCAGGCCGTATTTTTTCAGACCCCCGACCTTGAAGTTCTCAATCACCACATCGGCGTCGGACACCAGCCGCTTGATCGCGCCCTGCCCTTCGGGTGTGGCCATATCCAGACAGACTGAGGATTTACCGCGATTGGTGGCATGGAAATAGGCGGCACCCCAGACGCTGCCGTCAGTATCGTGCACAAACGGCGGGCCCCAGCCACGGGTGTCATCGCCCTCACCGGGGCGCTCGACCTTGATGACCTCGGCGCCCAGATCCGCCAGCACCTGACCGGCCCACGGCCCCGCCAGTATCCGCGCCAGTTCTAGAACCTTAATGCCGGATAGTGGTTTCATGTCTTATCTCCTCCCCTGCGATCGCGGGGGAGGTGGCAGCCGTAAGGCTGACGGAGGGGGCACGGCTGTAAGTTTCCCCCCTCCACCGCTTCGCGGTCCCCCTCCCCCGTAAACGGGGGCGGAGAAAGATCAACACATAATATCATTATCCGTTTCTCATTCTTCCCTTACAGGCAAAAAGTACACTGAGGGCTCTGCCCGAAGGACTTTTGCCTGAGTTGTTTGTTTTTTGTCGCGCATTTAATCCAAAAACCGCTTCACACTTTTTGGCATGCGCTAGTAAAACGCCTGCAGGCCCGTCTGCGCCCGACCCAGGATGAGGGCATGGACATCGTGGGTGCCCTCATAGGTATTGACGCTCTCCAGGTTCTGGGCGTGGCGCATGACATGAAATTCTTCGTGGATGCCGTTGCCGCCGTGCATGTCGCGGGCATGACGCGCGATCTCCAACGCCTTGCCGCAGTTGTTGCGCTTGATGAGTGAGATCATCTCCGGCTGCATCTGACCGGCGTCAAACAACTGCCCCACGCGCAGGGCCGCTTGCAGGCCCAGCGTAATTTCGGTCTGCATGTCGGCCAGCTTCTTCTGGAACAACTGCGTCTGCGCCAAAGGCCGGCCGAACTGTACCCGATCAAGGCCATACTGCCGCGCCCGATGCCAGCAGTCTTCCGCCGCCCCCATCACGCCCCAGGCAATGCCATAACGCGCCCGATTGAGGCACCCGAACGGCCCTTTCAGGCCCTCGACATTCGGCAGGATGGCGTCGTCACCGACATCGACATTGTCCATCACAATCTCGCCGGTGATCGAGGCCCGCAAGGACAACTTGCCGTGGATTTTCGGCGCTGAAAGCCCTTTGGTGCCCTTGTCGAGCACAAAGCCGCGAATGACCCCGTCCAGCTTAGCCCAGACCACAAACACATCGGCGATGGGAGAGTTTGAGATCCACATCTTGGTGCCATTGAGCACATAACCGCCGTCCGTTTTGCGCGCCGTGGTGCGCATTGATCCGGGGTCAGACCCTGCGTCCGGTTCGGTCAACCCAAAGCAGCCGATCCATTCTCCTGACGCCAGCTTCGGCAGATATTTTTGCTTTTGAGCGTCGGAACCATAGGCATGGATCGGATACATCACCAGCGACGACTGCACGCTCATCATGGAACGATAGCCGGAATCGACCCGCTCGACCTCACGCGCGATCAGACCGTAGGCGACATAGCTCGCCCCCGCCCCGCCGTATTCTTCCGGCAAGGTCGCGCCTAACAATCCGCGCTCACCCATCTCGGTGAAGATGGCCCGGTCGGTGTCCTCTTCGGCATAGGCCTTCAGCACCCGCGGCATCAATGACGATTGCGCATAGTCATGCGCCGCATCACGGATCATCCGATCTTCGTCGGATAACTGACCGTCGAGCAAAAACGGGTCGGACCAGTTAAACATCGAACTTGACCCCCTGAGCCAACGGCAGGGTCGTGCCGTAGTTGATGGTATTGGTGGCGCGGCGCATATAGGCGCGCCACGAGTCTGAACCCGATTCACGCCCGCCGCCGGTTTCTTTTTCGCCGCCAAAGGCTCCGCCGATTTCGGCACCGGACGGGCCGATATTGACATTGGCAATGCCGCAGTCAGACCCCGCCACCGACATGAACAATTCGGCTTCGCGGACATCGTTGGTAAAGATCGACGACGACAGCCCCGCCCCCACGGCGTTTTGCAGATCAATAGCGCCGCGGATATCCGAATAGCGCATGACATAAAGAATCGGCGCAAAGGTTTCCCGCAGCACCGGCCCCATATGGGCATCCATTTCGACCAGCGCCGGACGGACATAGTGGCTTTGATGACCATTGATATCGACCCGCTCACCGCCGGTTACCTTTCCGCCGACACCACGCGCTTCATCGAGCGCTTTCTCGAAGTTCTGGAACGCCTGCGCATCAATCAGCGGCCCAATCAGGGTGCCGTCTTCGAGCGGATGACCGACCTTAACCGAGCCATAGGCCTGCTTCAGGCGTGGCACGAAAGCGTCATAGATGCTGTCGTGGACAAACAGCCGCCGCAGGGTGGTGCAGCGCTGACCGGCGGTGCCCATAGCCGCAAAGGCCACGCCACGTAAGGAAAGATCGAGATCAGCGCTTGGGGCGATTATGGCGGCGTTATTACCGCCCAGTTCCAGCAGGGCACGGGCAAAGCGCGCGGCCAGTTTCGGCCCCACAGCGCGGCCCATAGCCGTCGATCCGGTGGCCGAGACCAACGCAACCTTATCGTGATCGACCAGAGCTTCGCCGACCGCTTTGCCGCCGATCAGAAGCGCCGACAAACCTTCGGGGATGGCGTATCCGGCAGCCTTATATTTCGCTATGGCCCGTTCAAACAGAGCATGGGTGGCTAAAGCTGTGAGGGGCGTTTTCTCAGACGGCTTCCACACGATCGCATCGCCGCACACCAGCGCCAGACAGGCATTCCAGGCCCACACGGCGACCGGGAAATTGAACGCCGAAATAATGCCAACGACACCGAGCGGATGCCAGGTTTCCATCATGCGGTGTTCGGCGCGCTCCGTGGCGATGGTCAGGCCGTACAGTTGCCGAGAAAGCCCGACCGCAAAGTCGCAGATGTCGATCATCTCCTGCACTTCGCCGAGGCCTTCGGAGGTGATCTTGCCCGCTTCGACCGAGACCAGCTTTCCGAGGGCGTCCTTGTGCGCGCGCAATTCTTCGCCGAATAACCGCACCAGTTCACCGCGCTTAGGGGCCGGGATCAGACGCCATTGCAAATACGCCTGATGGGCGGCGTCGATACGCGCGTTGGCCTCCGTCACAGAGGTTTCGACCACCTCGGCAATAAGTTCGCCGGTATTGGGCGAGTGGACCTTTAAGGTCCCGCCGGTGTGGCCAGAGGTAACTCCTAAGCTTTCCAGCAAAATCCGTGTACCCGCGCTCATGATTACCCTTCCTAAAGCCTGTGTTCAACCGCATGCAGCATCGCCGCACCGGCTTCATAATAAATCTCTTTCGTGGCCCGTAAGCCCGCCGCTTTTGCCACTGTGACCGGCAAGGGCAGGTCGTCTGCGTGCAAGTCTCCGGCAACGTGCTCGGCCAGCACGCGCCCCATGACCGTGCCCGGCGCAATACCGCGACCATTATAGCCCGACACGCCAATCACCCGATCGGCAAAGCGATGAAAGCGTGGCAAATTATCATCGGTCATGCCGATCCACCCAAACCACTCATGCTCAAATTCGATGCCTTTGAGTTGCGGATAAACCCGCGTCATAGCCCGTTTGGCCCACTCGCGATGCACACCGTGCACCCCATGCCTGAGCGCCCCGACCGAACCCCATACCAGCCGCCCCTGCGCATCCATCCGAAACGATGACAGCACCTCAGCCGTATCCCACGCGCCCTGCCCTTGCGGCAAAAGGCTGGGCCGGATATCCTCCGGCAAAGGGATCGTCGCCATGTTAAAATAGGGCAGATGTACCTGCTCTGTCCGGATAATATCCCACGGACCTTGCGCATAGGCATCGGTCGCCATGATCACCCAGTTCGCCGTCACCGATCCGCCATCGGTTACCACCCGCCACTGATCGCCGACCGCCTCAACGGCGCTGACCGGACTGTCGGTAAAAATTTTAGTCCCCGCCGCAATCGCCGCCCGCCCCAGTCCGCGCACATAGGCCAGCGGCTGGATAGTCCCCGCCCGCAGATCAAGCAATGCTGCCGGGTAGGCGTTTGATCCCATCTTTTGCGCGGTTTCCGTCGCATCCAGCAACTGCACAGCCGCCCCCCGCGCCTGCCATTGTTGCGCCCGCCGCTGCAATTCTTTGATACCGGATTGACCGACCGCACAATGCAGGGTGCCTGCCGTTTGCAGTTCGCAGTCAATATTGTGCTTAGCCACCCGCGCGAACACTTCATTGGGCCCATCACCCAGCACGCTCAGCAGGCGCTCACCGTGCACCGCCCCCAGAACCTTGGGCAGTTCATCAGGCATGACCCACATGCCGGCATTGACCAGCCCGACATTGCGCCCCGCCCCGCCAAAACCAATGTGTTTGGCTTCGATCACCGCCACCGACAAGCCGCGCTCCGCCAGATTAAGCGCCGCCGACAATCCGGTATAACCCGCCCCCACAATGGCGACATCGGCCCGCACATCGCCCGCCAGCACCGCCGTTTGCGGGGCGTCAGGTGCCGAAGCCTGCCAAAGTCCGTGGGTGAGTGACATGTCGGTTTCCGCCGCGCCCTGAGCCTGGGTTTACACGCAAGATCATTCGCTTGCGTAATGTTACGACCTGTTTTACGCTGACGAAACGCTAATAACAATGACTGTTTTGGCAAAAGATCATTCTGAAATGGCATAACATGCTGTCACCCCGCCGCTTCCTGCCGTCGCTGTCGCTCCTGTCGGCTTTTGAGGCCACCGCCCGTCTGGGTTCGATCACCGCCGCCGCGCGTGAGCTGAACCTGACCCAGAGCGCCGTCAGCCGCCAGATCGCCGCGTTAGAGGCGCAACTGGAGGTCAATCTGTTCCACCGTGAGCGTCAGACCGTGCGCCTGACCTCCGGCGGGGAAACCTATGCGCGTGAGATTCGTGAAGCGCTGAAAACCATCCGCACGGCCTCGCTTAATCTGCGCGCCAATCCGATGGGCGGCACGCTCAACCTCGCCATCCTGCCGACTTTTGGGACGCGCTGGCTGGCGCCGCGTCTGCCGACCTTTCTGGCGCAGCATCCGGGCATTACGCTCAACCTTAAGACCCGCATCAACACCTTCGATTTCCGGCTGGAGACCATGGACGCGGCCATTCATTTCGGCCACGCCAACTGGCCGGGCACGGAAATGGCGTTGCTGAGGACCGAAGAGGTCGTCCCGGCCTGCAGCCCGCAGCTTAAGGCCCGCTATGATTTCCGCGAGCCGAGCGATTTGCGTCAGGCCCCGCTGCTGCACCTGACCTCACGGCCTGATGCGTGGGAGCGCTGGCTGGCGGCCTATGGGGCGGGGGCGGAAAGCGTGCAGGGCATGCTGCTCGATCAGTTCGCCACAGCCGCGCAGGTGGCCCGCTCCGGCCTTGGGGTGGCGCTTCTGCCGACCTTCCTGATTGAGGAAGAGTTATCGAGCGGCCAACTGGTGCGCGCGCTGGATCTGCCGCTTAAGAGCGAAGAGGCCTATTATCTGGTCTGGCCGTTTGAGCGCGCCCAGCACCCGCCGCTTACGGCCTTCAAGCAGTGGCTGCTCAATGAAACCGCGTCGTTCAGATAGGGGAAAACCATGCGCATAGTCACCGCCGAAGAGGTTCGCCAAAAGCTCAGCTATGACCGTCTGGTTGCCAAACTGCCGCCGCGTTTACGCGCCGACGCCCAAGTGCCCGCCCGCAGCCAGATCACCATCCCGCGCGACGATGAAGACGACGCCACCCTGCTGCTGATGCCCGCCTGGAGCCCATCAGTCGGGGGCCTCAAAATCGTCCATGTCACACCGGGAAATGCGACCCGACATAAGCCGTCGGTCAATGCCTCCTACCTGCTGTTCGACGGCACAACCCATGAGCATCTGGCCCTGATTGATGGCGGCGAACTGACGGCGCGGCGCACCGCGGCGGTGGCGGCGATTGCGGCGGGGAAGTTGGCCGCACCGGACGCGACCCGCCTGCTTCTGATCGGTTCAGGCCGGATCGCCTCAGAACTGCCGCTTGCCTACAGAGCGGTACGACCCATTACCCACGTCAGTGTCCATAGCCCGACCCGCGCCAATGCCGAGGCCCTTGTGCAAAAACTGCGCGATAACGGCTTTAACGCTGCGGTGTGCGAAGACCTCGCCCATGAGGCAGGCCGTGCCGATATCATCGCCTGCGCAACCTTGAGCCACACGCCGATCGTGCAGGGTGACTGGCTCACCGGCGCACACCATCTGGCCCTGATCGGCGGATTTACGCCCGCCATGCGCGAAGCTGACGACGGCGCCATCCGCAAAGGCTATGTGTTTGTCGATACCCTGACCGCCCTGACCGAAGCGGGCGATGTCGCCATGCTGACAAAAAATGACATCAAAGGCGTGCTAAGCGATCTGTGCGACCCCGCGTTCACCCCGCCGTCCGGCCTTACGGTCTTTAAGAGCGTCGGCGAAGCGTCTCAGGATCTGGCCTGCGCCAGTTTATTATAACATCCGCATTGCGCCCCCCGCGCAGGCCACTATATGTGTGCACAACGGTACAGAAAGGGCGGACATGGACACGATCATTGCCATAAAAGGCCTGGAGAAAACCTATGCCAGCGGCCACAAGGCGCTTAAGGGTATAGATCTCGATATCCGTCGCGGCGAAATCTTTGCGCTGCTGGGGCCGAATGGCGCGGGTAAAACAACCCTGATCGGGGCAGTATGCGGGCTGGTGCGCCCGACCGGCGGCACCATCATCGCCGATGGTCATGATATCTCTAAAGACTTCCGCGCCGCCCGTGCCAAGATCGGGTTGGTGCCGCAGGAACTGGCGACCGACATGTTTGTCACGGTCTGGAACACGGTCGCCTTCAGCCGCGGCCTGTTTGGCCTTGGCCCCAATAAGGCCTATTTAGAGAAAATCCTGAAAGATCTCAGCCTGTGGGACAAGAAGGACGCCAAGATCGCCACCCTGTCCGGCGGTATGAAGCGGCGTGTGCTGATCGCCAAGGCGTTATCGCATGAACCCAAAATCCTGTTTCTGGATGAACCGACCGCCGGCGTCGATGTCGAGCTTAGGCGCGACATGTGGCAGATGGTGCGCCGCCTGCGTGAACAGGGTGTCACTATCATCCTGACCACCCACTATATCGAAGAGGCCGAAGACATGGCCGACCGCATCGGTGTGATCAACAAAGGCGAGATCATACTGGTCGAGGACAAAACCGCCCTGATGCGCAAGCTGGGCCGCACCGAAGTGGTCATCGGCCTGAAAGAGCCCACCTCAGCCGCCCCCACCATCAGCGGCCACACGCCGCTCATATCCGAAGATGGCCTGACCCTGACCTATGTGATTGACGGGGACGAAAACGACGAAGCCCCGGCCGATCTGATTAAACGGCTGGCCCAGTCGGGCATGGATTTCACCTCCATCAATATGAACCGCTCCTCGCTGGAGGACATCTTCGTCACGCTAGTGCAGTGATGCGGACATTTGATCCACGGGTGCCCCACACTCGATATCAAATGTCCGCATCGTAAACTGCGCTAGAATTAATTAGTTAATAGTGCACTTTTGCCTCATTCATTTGCTCTCAAGGCAGCCGCAAGCTTTAGCAAATGAATGAGGCAGTGCACTAATGGAGGACAAGGCATGAACCTGCACGCCATAAAAGCTATCTATGCGTTTGAGATGGGCCGGTTTTTGCGCACCATTTTCCAGAGCATCGCCTCGCCCGTCCTGTCGACCTCGCTCTATTTCATCGTCTTTGGTTCGGCGATCGGCAGCCAGATGACGGAGATCGGCGGCGTATCTTACGGCGCCTTCATCGTGCCGGGCCTGATCATGCTGACCGTCCTGACCGAAAGCGTATCGAACTCATCGTTTGGCATCTATCTGCCGCGCTTTACCGGCACGATCTATGAGGTGCTGTCGGCACCCGTCGAAGTCGGCGAAGTGATATTGGGCTATGTGGGTGCGGCCGCCACCAAGTCGGTCATTATCGGCACCATAATCCTTGGTACCGCGCGCCTGTTTGTGCCGTTTGAAATTGTTCATCCGCTGGCCACGGCGGGTTATCTGGTGCTGATTGCCGTCACATTTTCGCTGTTCGGGTTTATCTTGGGCATACTTGCCGACGGGTTTGAAAAGCTGCAGATCGTGCCCATGCTGATCATCACGCCGCTGACGTTTCTGGGGGGCACGTTTTATTCGATTTCCATGCTGCCTCCGGCCTGGCAGACCGTGACCCTGTTCAATCCGATCGTCTATCTTGTCAACGGCTTTCGCTGGACGTTCTACGGCAAGGCCGATGTCAATATCGCCGTAAGCCTAGGCATGACCGTGCTGTTTATGGTGGTTTGCGTTGGCATAATTTCATGGGTATTCAGGACAGGTTACCGCTTACGCACCTGATCCGCTTACGGACTTTTTATAACACCGGGGCCTTAACCCGATATAGCATTTATCCACAGGCCGTTAAGATTCATGAACGGTGAGAATCGCCCATAAGCCTGTTGACCGTAAACGGTTAGACTCAGGCCATATAAAAGTTTGGTGTGCAGTGGGTTGTCCGCGGCAGGTGCCGCGCTCCAACCTCAAGGCGATTTTCAATGTTCATGTCCCCTCATAATCTGACGGCCTTGCTGTCAAACGCCCTGCCCTTTCCGGCCGCCCATAAGTTCAACCGCAGCCTGACGGGCGCACAGTTTGCCGCCCGCGCGTCCATGCTCAACGGCTGCGCCATTAAGCTGCATCGTCTGGCGATTGAGCGCTCATCCCGCGCTGAGGTGCGCGACTATGCCCGCCAGATGGCCGAGGCCCATATCTGGACGGCTGAGGCGTTGCTGACGTCAGTGCAAAGTACGCACCTTCATGTTGAGCTTTATCAGCAGCCGGACGACCGCCACCACAGGCGGCTGGAGGCGCTCAATCTGGTCGCGTTACCGGATTTCGACTATGACTATATTGACGCCCAGAACCGGCTCTATATGGAGCTGATCGTGCTCAGCGAGCAATATATCGAAACCGGAGCCGATAAGGCGCTGGCGTTTTTTGCGACCAACACACTGTCCTATCTCAGCCACCACCTTCAGCAATTTGCACCGCTGGCTGGCGCTGATTGTCAGTAAAGATAGCTTAAGCCACCTTCATGACGGGTGCCTGACCGTTGATGACCAGCGTACCATCCTGGCCGTTGCGCTCGATCAGCTCAATGGCACGCTTCAAAGCCTCAAAGCAGACCGGATCGATGGCGGTGCCCACGCTTTCGCCAATGATATCCAGCGCCTTGCCCACCGGCATAGCTGCGCGGTAAGGCCGGTCGGCGGTTAGGGCATCAAAGAAATCCGCCGTCGATATGATGCGGGTTTCAAAGCTGATCTGCTCGGCCGCCAAACCATGCGGATAGCCTTTGCCGTCAAGGCGCTCATGGTGGGCGCCGGCGATCTGCGCCAATTCTGCAAAGGCTGAAATACGCGACAGGATATGCTCGGTATAAAGGGCGTGATTTTGCATCTGCACCCACTCATCGCCGTCCAGCTTACCCGGCTTGTCGAGGATGGTGTTGGAGACCCCAAGCTTTCCGACATCATGCAGCAGGGCGGCCCGCTTAAGCCAGCGCCGGACATGGTCGTCCAGCCCTAAGACCTCGCCCATCATGTCGGTATAGAGCGCCACCCGCGCCGAATGACCGGCGGTATAGGGGCTTTTGGAATCGACTACCTGCCCGAAGGCAATGGCAATATCATCCAGAAAGTCTTCGTCCAGTTCAACCTCATGATTGGCGGGTTCCAAGCCGTAAACCTGCGCGTTCAAATCCGGATCGGACAGGCCTTCCCAGAAACCGGGCCGGGCCGAGGCCTCAAGGAAAGCGTCGGCCATTTCCGGCTCAAACCATGTTCCCGCGCGCTTTTGGACCTCATTGATCGCCGCTAACCGACCGTGACTGGCGTTGAAAACATCGACGACCTGCGTCAGGAGCGCAATGCGGGCATAGGGGGAAATCTCACGACCTTTAAGTTTTTGCGGCTGGCCCTTGCCGTCCCAGTGTTCATCCAGATCACGGATGCCGACGGCGACGGCTTCGGAGAATCTAAGTTGACGGGCAATGTCGGCCCCGCGCGTGCAGCGCGTCTCAATCAGCTCGCGCGACAGTTCCCCACCATTCTGAAAGATATTGATCGTGGCGCGAAACCGGGCGGCCAGATCGGCCTTCAGCCCGGTATGCGACATCACAAAACCCAGAATATTGGACAGGTCGGAATCGATGGTCTTGAAGTCGCGCTTAAAGCTTAAATCATCGGTCAGATAGAGCTGGCAGATGCGCGCGGCATTCGACGAACAGCCCAGATCTTTGAGCAGCAGGACGTAATAAAGCTCCCACCGTTGCAGATCGTTTAGTTCCAGCTCATCAGCCATGTGCATGCCGATATAGGCGCAACGCACGCAGTGACCTTCGGGCTGGCCTTCGGTCATGTCAAGGGCATGTGATAGCGCCCCCAGCAGTTCCGACAGCCTGAGACTTTTTGCCGAAATATCCGGCAATTTCGGTGCCTTATGCACGATGTGACCTTTCCCGCCGTAAAGGTTTTTAAGTTCGCAGATCAGATATTCTACCCCATCAGGCTTAAGATTGATTTACGCGCCATAGACTGATGCGTAGGGGCGCGATTCAGGCTATGGACGATCACCATTCATGCCCATCCGGACAGTACCATGCCCCGTCATCGCTCAGCCGCTCTGAAAGTCTTTTTTCTTATCGGCCGGATCGCGCTGGTGGCGGCATTGGCGGTTTATCTGCTGATCCTGGGGCATATCTACGTCAATCAGCAAAACATGCTGTATGAAAAGGTCACCACCGTCACGGCCCCCAAGGTCGACGGCGTGCCGGACATAGAAGACATCCGCCTGAAAACCCCTGACGGTGAAACCCTGCGGGCCTGGTATCTGCCGCCGGAAGACGGCAAGCCCCTGATCCTGTTTTTCGGCGGTCAGGGCTCAGGCATACATGATCAGTCCGATCGCTATATCCGCATGCATCGCGAAGGGGTTGGCTTTCTGGCATTGTCCTATCGCGGCTATGCCGGATCGACCGGCACCCCAAGTGAGACGGGCCTGTTTACCGATGCAGCCACCGCCTATGACTGGTTGGCCGCGCAAGGCTATGGGCCGGAACGGATCGTGCTTCACGGCCATTCGCTCGGCTCAGGCGTGGCTACCTGGCTGGCGACCCAGCGCCCGGCCCGCGCCCTGATACTGGAGGCACCGTTCACCGCCGCCTCGGATGTGGGCCAGGAGCGCTATCCCCTGCTGCCGGTATCGTTCCTGATGAAGGACAAATATTTGTCACGCGACCGGATCAAGGATGTGCACATACCGGTGCTGATCGCGCACGGCGACCGCGATACGGTGATACCGTTCCATCACGGGGTCAGACTCTATGACCTTGCCAATCAGCCCAAAACCTTTGCCCGCTATGAGGGCTCAGACCATTCGACGCTGGTGCGTGATGGTCTTTATGAGCGCAGCATCTGGCCGTTTCTGGGACTTAAATAACTCTATTCAATGAGCTTTTCGGCGCGGGTAACACCGACCGCATCCACCGCACTTTTCAGGGTGGCCATCTCGACATTGTCGCCCTCGGCCTCAATCAGAATCCGCTCCGCCACCAGAACCGAATATTTGCCGTGCTTGGTGTCGGCATCATAGGATTCCGAGACTAACCGGCCGTTCTCAGTAGTGATTTTCTCGTAAGACTCACCGACCTTGCGGCTGGAATTGACGTTCATGGCCGTGCCGAGCGCCGCCATGGCGCCCATGGCCCCAATATCGGTGACCTTGACGTTGAGATTGCCGTCTTCGATCAGATACTGAGCCTCGGCGCTTGAGCCGGAATATTGCCCGGCCGAATTGGCGCTGGTGGTCACTTCACCGCGCGCAGCACCCGCCACCATCGCCGGCATCAGGCCTTCGAGGACGTTGGGGTCCACGACCTTGACCGCCTCGGCGTTCTGCATCTTTTCGGCAGCGTCTTCCATCTTGCGCGCTGCGGCCTCCAGACCCGTCACATCGACGGTTTTGCCGTTAATCGTCACTTCGGAAGGGGCATTGGCGGCGATATTGGCACCCGCCCCACCGACCAGCCCCATGACCGGCGCAATGAGTGCAAACAGCACCAGATTGATGACGATCCCAACCACAACCACCGCCAGCGTAAAGGTCGTTGATTTCTCAACCGGCGACTTCATCAAACGCGGCAAACCCCGGTAGAGCAGATAAATGCCGTAAAGCCCCAGCAACCCCAGCACCCCCAGATGCGGGATCAGGCTGAAAATCCCAACCAGCCACCCCGGCGTATTGCTGTAGGCCGCAACCTTATAGGCCTGTGCCGGGTTCTTTTCGCCCTGAAAAGTCGGGGTCAGGGCATTGATAACCAGTGACAATACCCACACCGACACCAGCGACACTCCGTAGACCAGCACTGCCGTCAGGGCCGACTGCCACAGGGGCGGCTTAACGCTGAACAGGAAGGCATTCACCCCGAAAACCTGACTGCCGATCAGACCAGCCAGCGCCGGGATCGCGGCCAGGATCAGTACATAGCGGCTGAATACCTCTTTGGCGGTCGTCGCCTCCAGGGCGATTTTATCCCATTCCACCGATGGCTGGAGCAGGATATTACGGACGCGCGCCACAAGCGACGTGGCGGCTGTATCGTTGTCTTCGACCGTGTTCATGCTATCCCCATTGCCCTAAATTTATCCGGTTAAACATGACCAATAAGCGAGAAGGGGTCAATGCGGATACGGTAAATTTCGCGTAACCGGTGAAACGGCCCGCGTTCATTCGGCTTGGAGCGGCGGCCAAAGCGTAATATAATTAGCTGAATTCATAACTTTTACAGGGTGCGGGCCTATGTACAATCTCTACATCGCCAATAAGAACTATTCGTCATGGTCGCTGCGCCCGTGGGTTCTGTTAAGCGAACTGGGTATCGAATTTGTCGAGCATATGAATTTCTTCAAAGGCGGTTACGGCAAAAATACCGAATTTCTGAAGTTTTCACCGACCGGCCTAGTGCCCTGCCTGACCGAACACAGTGTGACGGTTTGGGATTCACTGGCCATTGCCGAATATGTCTATGAGCAGCACCCGTCCGTCTGGCCGAAAGACCATGCCGCACGGGCGTGGGCGCGGGCGGCGGCAGCGGAAATGCATTCGGGGTTTTCAGCCCTGCGCAACACCTGTTCGATGAACTGCGGCGTGCGTATCAAACTGCGCGAGGTTAGCCCTGCGCTTCAAAAGGATCTCGACCGGCTGGAGGCCCTATGGCTGGACGGATTGAAGCGTTTTGGCGGGCCTTATCTCGCCGGTGATAAATTTACGGCGGTTGATGCGTTTTTCTGCCCGGTCGCGTTTCGGGTGCGCAGCTATGGTCTCAAACTGTCGCCCAAATCAGCCGCCTATGTCGAGCACCTGCTGGATCTGGAGTCGATGCAGAACTGGTACGCGGCAGCTCTGGCGGAAAAGGCGCGCGATCCGGACCATGAGGCCGAGCTTGAGGCCGCCGGTGACCTCATTGCCGACTACCGCGCCTAGTGTCCTGAATCTAAAATTCGCCTCATGGCTATATCAACCTTTAGCGAATTTCAGATTCAACAGGACACTAGAAATCACTGAATTCTAGTATCGTTTTAAATTCGAAGTTCGCTTGTGTCCTGATATCGAAAGGAGGCGAACTTCGAATTCACGATACTAGCCTGAACCTGTATAATTCGCCCGTCAGGCGTATAGGTACAGTTCTTGCTAAAACTGACAACTGAAGGGCGTAGTGTGTCGTAAATGCACACCGCGCCCCCGAAGATCAGGTTCGCGTGTGCGGTAAAAGGGGTTGTTATGTTGCTGGAGACTGAAGCCGATCTGGTGATGGTGCTGGGTGCCGCCGCCGGTATTCTTCTGTTTCTGGCGCTGGCCTGCGGCATTATCGCTACGTTGAAAACCTTTCAGGTGCGCCAGTTCCAGACCCTGTTGCACAATTCGGAACGCAAGGTCGATAACTTAGAGCGCCGCATTTTTAACGTGCTCAATGCCGTGCCGGTGGCGCTGGTCGAAACCGACCTGACCGGCAAATTCACCTTTGCCAATAAGGCCGCCCATCAGTTGTTGGGCCGCAAGGACTCTGAGCTGATCGGGCTTCGGTTTCACTCGGCGACCTGGGGGATCACCTATCCGGACGGGCGCATGATCCCGCCCGACCTGCTGCCGATTGCCCGCACCCTTCGTGGCCAGACGGTTAAGGGCTTTCAGCACATGCTGGCCCATCCGGTTACACGCGGCAAGGTGATGATCTCGGTCACCTCCATGCCGATCGTCAGCCCCCACGGCGAAATCACCGGCTCGAGTGCGGCCTTTGTCGAAATCGAATCTCAGGCTGGTGAAGGCATTGGCGACATCACCGGCGTATGGCGCGGCCACTGGTTTACCGCCGCGTCTGTGCCGTTTTGGGGCCTTGATCTGGCAGGTAAGGTGCTGGACCTCAATGGGGCCGCAGTCGATGTTTTATCGACCACGCGCGATGACAGTCTGGGTCAAAGCTGGGCCCAAAGTTTTGTCAGCGATACAGACTTCCAGCGTGCCGTCGATTATCTGGCTGAGGTTCAGGCCGATGCCGCCGCCCATCATCCGCCCGCCCCGCTGCCCCTCATCCTGAAACGTGCGGATGGCACGGCGCAGACGGTTATGGTCAGCGCGTGGAAGGTACGCACCCCGGACGGCGCCGATCAGGGCCTGACGGTCATGGCGGTGCCTGCCCCCGTATCTTTAGCCGCACCCAGTGCTGAACTGGCCACGCCCCAACTGGATGATGACGCAGCACAGGCGCTTGAAGATCTGCGTCAGGCCGAAACCGCCCGCGCCGATCTGGGGGTCGGGGTATGGGTCTATGATCGTGACGCCGATACCATTGTCGAAGACGAAGGTATGCGCCGCCTGATCGGGCGCGAAACCCCAGGCGGCCCCACCCTGATTTCCGATGAAGATCAGGCCATTGCCGACAAAGCCTTTGCCGCCCTGATGGCCGGTGAGACCGACACGCTCGATATCGAACTACGGGTCGGTCCGGCTGATCAGCCCCTGCGCTGGATCAACCTAAAAGGTCGCGCCGACACCCGTGACGATGGCACCCGCGACGTGTCGGGCATAGCGCTCGACATCAGCAGCTACCGGACGCAGATCGCTGACGTGGCGCCCCCCGCTGAGCCAGCCGAAACCGTCGCGCAAATCGAAGCCCGCCTCAGACCCGTCCTTGAGGCCGAACTGTTGAACCGCGCCGAAAGCGATATCGCCGGGCAGATTGAGGCCGCCATAACCTCTGAGCGCACACTCATGGAGCAGGTCATGGCCGAAGCCGTGTCTGAGGCGCAAGGTGCCGCTACCGCAGAGGCGCAAGCGGCCCTGATGGCCGAGATCGAGGCCCTTAAAGCCCGCCCTGAACCAGAGCCCACCCCCGAGCCTGCGCAATCGCCATCCGCCAGAGATGTGGCCCTAACCTTATCTAAACTGACACGGTACTGGACATTACGCAGCGGCAAGCCGACCCTGATCAGCCTGTCAGCCGACTGGCATGACCTGACCGGATTAATGGCTCACGAATTTATGGGCGAAGGCTTCCTCGACTGCGTGCACCCTGACGATCAGGCCGAACTGTTTGATACGCTCAAAAGCTTTATGACCGGCAGCCGCGGCGGCCAGATCAGCTACCGCGTGCGCAACGCCAACGGCGACTATGTGCGCCTGATCGAGCAAGTCACGCCGTCATTTGATAACGGCGCCTTTGACGGCCTGATCGGTATGGCCTTTGAGATCGAACATCTGATGCCCGCCACCGTTGTCGAGGCTGAGGTCGAACCGCCCCCCGAACCCGTTATCATCCCCGTGGACACCACCGAACTCGCCAGACTGCGCGACGAACTCGATGATCTGCGCCAATCCCTCAATTCGGCCATCGCCAGCAAAGCCTCCCTTGAGGACAAAGCGCGTAAACTGGATGACGCCCTGCAACAGGCTCAGAAATATGAAACGGCGGGTCGCCTGACCTTTAATGTCGCCAATGATTTTGGCCAGATGCTGCACGTTATCAACGGCGCGCTCGACATGATGCAAAAGCAGTCAAATAATCCTGAGAACATCCGCCGCCTGTCGGAAGCCGCACTTGTGGCAGGTAAACGCGGCGAACGCCTGACCCGCCAGTTGCAGGCCTTTACGCAATCGGATGAAGACTAACGCTCAAAGTCAAAAATCCGTCATGGATCATCGCTAAGGCCAAAGGTAGAATAGGCCGTAGCCAGAGGATTTTTCATGACCGACGCCGCGCAGAACGCCCCACTGACCTTTGGCTGGGAAGAATGGCTGGGTCTGCCGGATCTGGGCCTGCCGGCCATCAAGGCCAAGGTCGATACCGGCGCGCGCACCTCATCGCTGCACGCCGTCGATATCGAACCGTTCGGCACACAGAGCAAGCCGCGCGTGCGCTTTGTGGTCAACCCGATCGCCGGGCGTCATGATGTCGAAGTCGTCTGCTCGGCTGATATAATTGGCCAGCGCGAGGTGACGTCATCGAACGGTGAGACCGAGATGCGCTACTTTATCGAAACCCGTCTTGATGTCAAAGGCCGGCTGATCCCCATCGAAGTCTCCCTGACCAACCGTGAGGGCATGGCGTACCGGATGCTGCTGGGGCGCCAAGCACTTGAGAGTATGGGCGCGCTGGTCGATCCGGTTCGCTCGCAGATTTTGCCGCCGCGCTCCTATGACGCCTACAGTGGCACTGAAACCCCCGCCGTGCGCAGGCCTTTGCGGATCGCGCTGTTGACCCAGGCCGCCAGCAACTATTCCAGCCGCGCCATTATCGAGGCCGCCCAAAGCCGCGACCACGTCATTGAAGCCATCACCACCTCACGCTGCTACATGAACATCAATGTCCTGCGCCCCGAGGTCCATTATGATGGCAAGCCCCTGCCGCAATTCGATGTGGTCATCCCGCGCATTGGCGTGCCGATGACCAGCTATGGGTTGGCGGTGGTGCGGCAGTTTGAAACCACCGGCGCCTATTGTCTGAACCGCTCCAACGCCATTGCCGCCTCACGCGATAAACTCCATGCCCTTCAGGTTTTGGCGCGCAAGGGCATCCCCATGCCGGTGACCGCCTTTGCCAAATCGCCGAAAGATACCGACTATGTGGTCGACCTTGTCGGCGGCGCACCGCTGGTGGTCAAGCTGACCAAGGGCGCGCAGGGCCGCGGGGTGGTGCTGGCCGATACGCGTCTGGCGGCATCGTCCGTCATCTCCGCCTTTCGTGACCTTGATGCCGAACTTCTGACGCAGGAGTTTATCAAGGAAGCCGACGGCGAAGACCTGCGCTGTTTCGTCATTGGCCATAAGGTCGTGGCCGCCATGATGCGCCGTGCCAAGATCGGTGATTTCCGCGCCAATCTCCATCAGGGCGGCGACGCACTCAGTGTAGACATTTCGCTCGAAGAGGCTCAGATTGCGGTAAAGGCCGCCCGCGCCTTGGGCTTACAGGTCGCAGGCGTTGATATTTTGCGTTCCAAAACCGGCCCGAAGGTCTTAGAGGTCAATTCCTCACCCGGCCTGCAAGGCATAGAAAAGGCATCGGGGGTTAAGGTCGCCGACCTGATCATCGGCCACATCGAAGGCCGGATGCGGCCGATACAGCGTTTGGGGGCCAAAAGCCCAAGGTTGCTCAGAAGGGAATAGTGCGCGTGGCGACGGGCTCAAAAGGCGAAGATCAAAAGCTTTGGGCCCTGGTGACC
This sequence comes from Asticcacaulis endophyticus, assembly GCF_014652575.1. Lineage (GTDB taxonomy): Bacteria > Pseudomonadota > Alphaproteobacteria > Caulobacterales > Caulobacteraceae > Asticcacaulis > Asticcacaulis endophyticus. The sequence goes on from NZ_BMZB01000001.1 coordinate 90,903, forward strand.
GCAACCGTGCGGCCCTACATTTCGCGCAAAATCTCCCGCAAAACAGCGCCCGTCAAGCCTACTGAGCCCGAAGTGGTTAAGGTTCGCGATATGCCGGATATGGTAGCTAAACCGCTGCGGAAAGCCGAGCCTCTGACCCCGTTTAAAATCGGTGATGCCATTAAGCCGGACGGCGGCTATCGGCTGGTGCGCGCCACATCGTTTGAGCCCGATCCGATTGAGCCGAAACGCAAGCGCCGCATTACCCGCGAACGTGATCCGATCGAGGCGCGCCTTGACCTGCACGGCCTCACCCAGATCGCGGCGGAGGCCCGCCTGAAAGCCTTCGTGCAACAGGCCTACGCCAATGATTACCGTGCTATTCTGGTGATTACCGGCAAAGGCATGGCTGAAAACGGTATCCTCAAGCGCAACGCCCCGGAATGGCTGGCCGATCCGGCAATGGCCCACATGGTCGCCGGTATCTCACAGGCCCATGCCCGCCACGGCGGTTCCGGCGCGTTATATGTGGCACTCAAGAAGCGGCAGAGATAGCCCTCAAGGAGCGCAGCGTTAGGGCAAAAAGCGCAAATAGGCCCCCACCACCCTTTTGCTACGCAAAACGGTCCCCCTCCCCGGCACGCCGGGGAGGTATAAAATTACGACTTCATACCTCCCCAACTTGTTGGGGAGGAGGGAGGCCCGAAAGGGCCGGAAGGTGGGGGTTCTTATTTCTTTTTCCCAGCCGGACTGATCTTGACCACAGCACCGCCATTGGCCGCCAGCTTCAACCTCACTGAACCCGACTTATCAACCCTGGCATCGCTGACGTTCAAGGTCGAAATCGTCACCCCGTCCTGCCAGAGTTTGGCCGAAAACGCCCCGTCACCCAAAAACCCAAGCGGCACGGTCACCTCGCGGGCCTGATCGTCAGTCATGGCGCCAATGTACCAGTCCTTACCCGACCGGCGGGCGATGACCACACTCTGGCCGATCTCACCGGCCACAAAGCGCGTTTCGTCCCATGACGCCGGAACGCCCTTGATAAAATCAACGCCGTCTTCCCATGAACCATCAGCTTTGCGATACGCAGGCGGCGAATCCGATACCATGCCGAACGGGCTCTCATAGACCACATACATGGCCAGGGCGGCCCCGCGCGTCGTCATGACATAGGGGTTGATAAAGCTCTGCTTTGACGGAAACTCAGCCGGTGTCGCGTGGCGAAACCCGCCCTGGGTATAGTCCATCGGCCCCAAAAGCCCGCGGGTATAGGCCAGCATGATATTATGGTGCGCGGTGATCCGGCGGCTCCATTTGTTGTTCTCCGCCCCCAGCACGCCTTCCTGCGTCATATAGTGCGGATAGGTGCGCGTCAGCCCCGCCGGCGGAAAGGCCCCGTGCAGATCGACCATCAGTTTATGCTGGGCGGTCTTGGTCAGGAGGCGCTGATAATAGTCCATGATCTCCTGATCGTTGCGGTTCAGGAAATCGACCTTAATGCCCTTGATGCCCCAGCGCTCATAGGTCGCCAGCGCCTCATCCATCTGGTTATCCAGTTGCTGCCATTGCAGCCAGATCCACACGCCCACGCCCTTGGATTTGGCGTAACGGATGATCTCGGCCATATCCATTTCGGGCTTGGGTGTGGTGACATCGGCGGCAGGGTTAGGTTCCACCGTCGATCCCGCCGACCAGCCTTCGTCGATCAGGATATATTCCAGCCCCAGCTCGGCCGCAAAATCGGTATAGGCCTTATAGGTCGCGGTATTCATGCCGGATTTTTGGCCGTTCGCATTGTGGGGCGCTGGCAAAGGGAAATCGTTGCCATTCCACCAGTCCCAGGCTGACAGACCCGGTTTAATCCACGACGTATCCTTCACCACCGATGGCTCACCCAGGGCATTGATCAGATTGGATTCAATCAGGTTTCCGGGTCGATCCCCCAGCATGATCACCCGCCACGGCGTTTCAAAACCGTTCGTTGCATCGATGCGAGCAGCGCGGGTGTTAAAGCGCGCGCCGGGGTCATTGTCCTTGCGCGGGGTCAGCACGACCTTGACGCCGTAACTGGCGTCACTCAGAGCGGTGTAGTAGGCGCCCGGATAGGCCTTTAGGTTGGATTCCGCAATCGCAAAGGCCGCCTCACCGGTATCGCACACGACGGGAGCTTGGAACAGGTGAAACACCCGCATCTGAGACGCTTTGATCGCGTCGTGTTCGCCTTCAAAACTGTTCTCGAACCGGCCTTGGTTCAGGCCCCAACAATCATAATCGGCGGCGAAATTAAACGCCGTCATCTCGTCCTGAAGGTCGAACGCGGCCACCCCATCCTGTTTCGGGATCACGTACCTTAGCGCCACCCCGTCATCATAGGCCCGCACAATCAGCTTCAGGGTCTTCACGTCACCCGTGGCCGCCCTATAAGTAAACTCAGTTTGATTATACCGCGCGTTTACGGACTTTACCTTGCCGACAGGAAGCGTAAACTGATCGGCACCAGACGTGGTTTTCTGATCGACCAGGGTAAACCCGCCCGCCCCGATGGCGGTGCCAAATGGCGGACGGTTTTGCAGGGTAAGACCAAGGCTTGAGGGCGCAATGACGGCCTTGCCATTGCGGCTGACGGCATAGGTCAAACCCTTATCGGTCAGGGTGACTTCGATCCGGTTGCGCTGATCGGGTGAGGCGGCGGTGAAAGTCTCCGCCGAAACTTGCGCGGCGCACAACAGACCGAAACTTAAGGCGCACCCGCGCACTATTGAGGCAGATATTACCATGATCGCTTCCCTGATGGTTATGCCGTTCGGTATTTATTTTTGATGGGGCGTAAGGCACCTTAAAGTCGGGCACAGGTCAAGGCTAATTATCAGTTCAGGAGGTTGTGATGGCAAACGCGGTATTGACGGGTTGGAAAGCGGAACAGGGCCTGACCTATGTGCGCCTGTACCACCGTAATAAGCCGGTCATGACCTACCATTTCGGACCGTGCCGCAACTATGAGCCGTGGCGGATGAACTATATCCACCCCATTCATGGCCTGTCGGGCGCGGTGCTGACCGAAAACACCCCCGAAGATCACCACCATCAGCGCGGCCTGTTCTGGGCGTGGCGGGAAATCTACCTGCTGGGCGAAAAGATCGCCGATGGCTGGGAAGGCCACAATATCCGCTTTGAACCGCTGAGCTTCGAGCACGCCGAAGACTTAGATGGCAACTATACCTTACGCGCCCATTACCGTTGGTATTCGACCAAGCATGACGCCGATTTGCCGATCATGGATGAAGCCGTGGTTATTACGCTCCATCCCGATGATGAGCATGGCCGCCGGTTTAGCGTCGATATCACACTCAAAGCATTAGTGGCGGGCTTAAGTCTGGGTGGGACGCCGGATAAGGGCTATGGCGGGCCGAGCGTGCGCTTCCTCCATTCCGAAGACATCACTATCCGCACCAAAGGTCAGGCCGTGACGGCCCAGTTTGCGGCGGTTGAAACCGGTGATGCCGTGGCCTTTAGCTGGCCCCTGCGGCCCGATATGCCCGATGAGATTGAGCTGTCCTGCCTGATCAATGGCACGCCGTGGACCACCTGGGTACTGCGCCAGGAAAAGAGTATGCAAAACGCGGCCTACCCCGGCCTAGGCTCGGTGCCGGTCGATATGGACGCGCCGCTGAATATCCGCCTCAACTGGCGGCAGGTAGTTTAGGGCCGCATCCGGGGGGAGATCATGAATATCTGGAGCATAGCGATCGGGCTGATTGTGTTTCTGGTGGCGGCGCTGGTGTTCACCTATGCCCTGTTCAAAAACATCCCCGACGAGCCCAAGAACGATGATGATGAACCGTGGAAGTAGGTCGCGCTAACCTTAATGATATAATGAGCTGAAATATTTTAAATGTATCAAACATAACAATATCTTGAGAATATTTTAGTTTTTTATTTTAAGCTGTTCTATATTCACATACACTAATTATATGGTTTTAGCGCATAGCATTGAAAACAGTAAGGGCTGGAAAAGCCAGTATGAAACGATGACTCGCTGGTATCATCGGTGCGAAAAAATACATGTCGATGGCTGTTATGTAGACTTCCATGACGCATGGGATTTTGGATTTAGCTTCTTCATTGCTTGTCACAGCCTAAAAGACTGGCTCAAGAAACAATGCCCTACCTATGTGGCACCTGAATATCCAATCTGCATGAAGATATGCCGTGACATAGCTAATAGAGCCAAACATCTAAGACTAGATCAAGCCTCCCTTGATGCGGACTGGTCTATGGTCAGAGAATACGATCACTACAAAGATGGCGTAAAGCTAAAGCTTGTTTTTGAGGGGCATAAAAAAGATTACAAATTCCCGCCGTCGTTTCCTCTGATTAGTGTAATTCGAGATTGTCAGAAATTCTGGGAAATCGAGTTAAGAAGACAAAATTTGCTTTGAATCTAATGAATTTTTTTTGAATAAAAACCAAAACACTCTGAGAGTGTTTGGAGCGGGCGAAGAGGATCGAACTCTCGACATCAACCTTGGCAAGGTTGCGCTCTACCGCTGAGCTACGCCCGCTCATCTGCGCGGTCATGTTCATGTCCGCCGAAGAGGTGCGCCTTATAGACATTAAGCCCTTGGCCTTGCAAGCCCTCTTTTTGAAAAAATCCGATTTTTCCACATGGTTTGCAAACGGCTTAAGTGAGCGCGATCCACGCCACGCGGGCCATGAGTATCACAACCCCTGCAAAGTTGATCACAAACACCATCCCGCGCAGAGGCACATTGCGGGTCAGGGTCTGCACCACCGTATGGACCACGCGCCCGAACAAAAACAGCCATGCCGCCGCCACATCGATCACCGCAACCTCACCCGACAGATAGATAAACAGACCGGCAAACAGCGCAAATACCGGCAGTTCAAACTGGTTCGACAGGTTGCGGGCGACGCGCAGTGAACGCTCAGGATCGGCACCGGCGCGGATGAAATCAGCGATGCGCACCTCACCCTTAGCGACCGCCGACTGGCGCTCAATCGTCAGCCAGACATAGAGCAGCGCTACCCAGCCAAAATGGGCCAGAAACGCCAGAATAAACACCTGAGCAAGCGTCATATGCCCCCCTTTGCGGCACAGACCGGACAGTCAGGCTCAGGGGGGATACGGATGGTGCGGCTCTCTCCCGACAGGCCGTCATAGATCAGCAACCGCCCCGTCAAGACCTTACCTGCGCCGGTGATTAGTTTGACCACCTCAAGTGCGGCCATCGACCCCATCACACCGGCCAGAGCGCCCACGACCCCTACCCGCTCACAGGTTTCCGCATCGGGGGGAATGTCCGGCACAAAGCACTGATAACAGGGTTTGCCGGTAAAGACCGCCACCTGTCCGCTCCAGCGCCCAAGTGCTGCCGACACCAGCGGTTTATTCAGGTCTACGCACATCCGGTTGACCAGAAAGCGCGTCTCGAAATTATCGCACCCGTCCAGCACGATATCGTAGGCGCCGATGATCTCCGCCGCATTATTATCCGTCAGCCGCACCGGATGAGTGATGCACGCCACATGCGGATTGAGCGCTTCCAAATGGGTTTTGGCCTGCCCGGCCTTGGAGGCCCCGACATCGGAGGTCGCATACAGCACCTGACGCTGAAGGTTTGAGACCGAAACCTCATCATCATCCAGTAGCCCAAGCCGGCCCACACCTGCCGCCGTCAGATAAAGCGCTGCCGGTGAGCCTATGCCACCCATGCCGACGATGAGCACCTTCGCCCCCTTAAGCCGCATCTGGCCCATGCCGCCGATTTCCTTAAGAACTATATGGCGGGCGTAGCGGTCGAATTCATCATCGTTGAGCATTTAAACGAAATGGCACTTTTTTATAGATTTGTCGCGCATTTGATCCAAAAACCGCTGGACACTTTTTGGAATGCGCTTAGGCCCCTTGAACTACAACCCCAAAACCGCCAAGTAAGACAACATGAGCGAACACAATTCCCCGTTTCCAAACTGGCATGGCACCACCATCGTCGCCGTGCGCCAAAACAATAAGACCGTGATTGCCGGTGACGGTCAGGTCTCCATGGGCCCGACCATCGTCAAGGGCGGCGCGCGTAAGGTGCGCACGCTGGCCGGCGGTAAGGTACTGGCCGGCTTTGCGGGGGCAACGGCGGATGCCTTTACTCTGCTGGAGCGGCTGGAAGCCAAGCTTGAGCTATACCCGGACCAGTTGGCGCGAGCCTGCGTTGATCTGGCCAAGGACTGGCGCACGGATCGTTACTTACGCCGGCTTGAGGCCATGCTGCTGGTGGCCGATAAGAACCATATTTTGACCGTGACGGGCGTGGGCGATGTGCTGGAGCCCGAAGACGGCGTGGCGGCGATTGGCTCCGGCGGCACCTATGCCCTGTCGGCGGCACGCGCTTTGCTGGAGTACGAACAGGACGCCGAAACCATCGCCCGCAAGGCCATGAAAATCGCGTCCTCCATCTGCGTCTACACCAATGATCATTTGACGCTTGAGGTTTTGAACCCGTGATCAGTTTCCGCCCGCTAACTGATAATGATGCCGGATTGCTGTTGCTGTGGATGACCTCACCGCATGTTCAGCAGTGGTGGCTGAGCGATTGCCAGACCGCCGAAGACGGTGTTGAGGATGCTCTGGCCTATATCGGGGCAGCCAATGCCACAGCCTTCATGATCACCTATAGCGATCAACCGATCGGCTATTTTCAGTGCTATGAATGCAATCCGGACCATGAACCCGACAGCCCGTGCTACAGCGAAAACCCCAGAGGCACATTTTTGTTCGATATGTTCATCGGGGACGCCTCACACCTCGGTGACGGCTTAGGGGCGAAAGTCCTCAACAAAGCCGCGGACGGCCTGTTTTATAAGGGCGCTCAGTGCCTGCGCGCCGCCCCCCATGCGACCAATATCGCCGCCGTCAAATCGTGTGAACGCGCAGGCTTTACCGCCACCGATCACACCCGCGCCAATGGGCTGGTGCTGATGGTGCGGGCGCGTGATGTGGCGCCCGACGCTGTGAAATCGGCCTGACCCGGCCCGCTATTCCTAATTTGGACTTTGAATTTATGTCTCATACCTTTTCCCCGCGCGAAATTGTCTCCGAACTGGACCGTTATATTATCGGTCATAACGATGCCAAAAAAGCCGTGGCCGTGGCGCTGCGCAACCGCTGGCGCCGTAAGCAAACGTCTGATGACATCCGCGATGAGATCACCCCGAAAAACATCTTGATGATCGGGCCCACCGGCGTCGGTAAGACTGAAATCGCGCGACGTCTGGCCAAATTGGCCAATGCGCCGTTCATCAAGGTCGAAGCCACCAAATTCACCGAAGTCGGCTATGTCGGGCGCGATGTCGATCAGATTGTCCGCGATCTGGTCGAGGCCGCCATGCTGATGGTGCGCGAAAAGAACCGGGCCGGTGTGCGCGCCAAGGCCGAGGCTGCCGCCGAAGAGCGCCTGCTCGACGGGCTGGTCGGGGCCGGGTCGTCACCCGCCACCCGCGACAGTTTTCGTAAGCGCCTGCGGGCCGGTGAACTGGACGATAAGGACATCGAAATCAGCGTCAACGAAAGCGCCTCCCCCATCGGCGTGTTTGAAATTCCGGGCCAGCCGGGCGGCAATTTCAACATCGGCGAAATGCTGTCCAAGGCCATGGGCAATAAGCAAAAAACCGTGCGCCTGACGGTCAAGGCCGCCCAGCCGATCCTGCTGTCCGAAGAAAGCGATAAACTGCTCGATCAGGAATCTGTGACGGCAGAGGCTTTGAGCCTGGCCGAAAACGAAGGCATTGTCTTTCTTGATGAAATCGACAAGGTGGCTTCGAAATCCGAGCGCGGCGGGGCTGATGTTTCCCGCGAAGGGGTACAGCGCGACCTGCTGCCGCTGATCGAAGGCACGACCGTTTCGACCAAGCATGGGCCGGTCAAGACCGACCATATTCTGTTTATCGCATCGGGCGCGTTCCATGTGGCTAAACCGTCAGACCTGCTGCCGGAATTGCAGGGCCGCCTGCCGATTCGCGTCGAGCTTAAGGCCCTGACCCAAGACGATTTCCGCCGGATTTTGTCGGAACCCGAAGCCAATCTGATCAAGCAAAATCAGGCCCTGATGCTGACCGAAGGCGTTGATCTGCAATTCGATGACGGCGCGATCGCCGAGATGGCGGCTGCCGCCGCGCAAGTGAACGCCAAGGTCGAAAACATTGGCGCGCGCCGTCTTCATACGGTGATTGAAAAGGTCATGGAGGACATTTCCTTCACGGCCTCAGATAAGTCAGGCCAGACCATCCTGATCGATGAAGCCTATGTCAAGGAACGCCTTGGCGAGATCGCGGGTGATGCTGACCTCAGCCGATATATTCTATAGCCGGATTCAAGTCAGACTCCGGTCTTTTCCTGCACATAGCCATCATAGTGCTGGATCAGAAACTCACGGAACTGCCCCGCCAGATGGTCGATATGTTTGTCGCGGTCGGTCGCTATTTGCTCAGGCGTCAGGCTTTGCGAGACCATAAACGCATTATAGCGGGCCGCGGCGTGGCTCATAGCAATGGCGACCAGTTCATAATCGGCGTCCTTGCTGTGGGTGTTGGCCAGATCAATGTGACCAGAGGCCATTTTAACGAAAAGTTCCTGATTATTATCCGACATGTTACGCCCTGTGATTTTTTATGACTAATATTGATCTTATGTGGCGGTGAAATCCGGGCCTGTCAATTGTTTAAGCAGGGCGGCGCTGGCCTCTTCGCATAAACGGTAAACCGCCTCAAAGTCCCTTGGCCCGCCGTGATAAGGGTCGGGAACATCCTTGCGCAGACCCAAGGCCTGCTCCAGATAAAGCCCGACGCGAGCTTTTGATCCGGCGGTTTGCAACCGGCGGATATCGCTAAGGTTTTGACGATCAAGCCCCAGGATCAGATCAAAACGGTTGAAATCTTCGTGCACCAGTTTACGCGCGCATTGCTCGTGAATGGCAATACCGTAGCGGGCGGCGACGGCAATCGAGCGCTTATCGGGCGCCGCGCCTATGTGCCAGCCGCCGGTGCCAGCGGAATCGATGAAAAAATGATCGCTCAAACCGACTTCCATGACCTTATGGCGGAACACGCCCTCAGCCAAAGGTGAGCGACAAATATTGCCAAGACAGACAAATAAAACAGATATCATGACAGGGTTATAGGCATTGCCTGATGGCGGAATCAACTTAATAGTGGGTTGAACACAGGGTGAACACCATGTCCCAGCCTCTCCCCGAACTGGAAAATTTTATCGACCGGCTTAAGGCCATATCGGATCGCTATGGCCGGGTATATGGCGTCGATCGCGGTGGCGACTGGCATATCCTGAAACTTCAGGAAGAGATGGGGGAACTGACCCAAAGCTATCTGGCCATGACGGGCCGATCGCGGCGCGATGAAGCGACCGCACGGCACCATGTGGCTATGGAAATGGCTGATGTGATGTGCATGTTGCTGCTGATGGCGCGGGCTGAAGGCATTGACCTCAATGCCGCCATTACCGAAAAATGGCTGAAGTGGGAAACGGTGATGACTGAGGAAAGTCACGATGCCTGATCCCCGTTTGATCGAAAAACTGTTTACGCGTTTTGAGGCCGATAAACCCGACCCTAAGACCGAGCTTGATTTCATCAATCCCTATACGCTGGTGGTGGCGGTAGCGCTCTCAGCCCAGACCACCGATAAGGCGGTCAACAAGGCCACCAAACCGTTGTTTGACCTGGCCTATAATCCGTTCGACATGGTGGCCCTGGGTGAGGAAAAGCTGTCGGCCATGATCGCCTCGATCGGGCTTTATCGTACCAAGGCCAAAAACGTCATCAGGCTGTCGCAGATCCTGATCGACAGCTATGGCGGGCAGGTGCCGCTTAACCGTGAGGCGCTGATGGCTCTGCCCGGCGTGGGCCGCAAGACCGCCAGTGTGGTGCTGAATGAGCTAAATATCGAACCGGCCATTGCGGTTGATACCCATGTTTACCGCGTTTCGCACCGCTTAGGGATTGCAGATGCGACTACACCGGATAAGGTTGAGGCGCAGTTGATGGCGATTATTCCGCAAAAGTGGCTGACGCGGGCGCATCATTGGCTGATCCTGCACGGACGCTACACCTGCGTGGCGCGTAAGCCCATGTGCGGCAGTTGTATCGTCGCGGATTTATGTCCGAAGATCGGCGTCTAACGGCAAATGCCCGAAGTGACGACAGCATCCTGAGTAACCGACACGCAGTCATTGGCTGACATCTTCACCAGCGTCCGGCCCAGCGAAAACCCGACCAGTACCAGCACGGCCAGAAGAAAGATCATGGCGTAGATATTGACCGATTTGGTATCACTAGTGTTGAACAACGCCATATAACCCTCCCGAATAGCTGAGTAGAAATACGCCCGTTACGCGAATGACCAGCGGCGAAAGCTAATCGCAATGTTTACAATTGTAAACATAAGTTTAACGGAAATGCGCTCACGAAGCTATAACAGTCATGTGAGCCATGATGTCGCACCGGGTTTAAGCTGGCCGTAAGCGCTCGAAAACACTGGCAATTTCGCCGTGATAGGTGACATCATGACGGTAGCGGAAGCCTGCCTTGCGGGCCAGTTTGCGCGAGGGTTCATTGTCATGGCTGATCATGCATAGGGTGCGCTCCAGCGACAGATCGCCATCGGCCAGATCCAACACCGCGTTCACCGCCTCCCGAGCATAGCCATGACCGTGATGCGCCGGATCGAGGCCCCAGCCCATCTCCGGGGCGTCAAAGACGGGCTCTATATCGCGCATATAGTTGAAAATCCCGACACTGCCGATCCAGTTGCCGCCGTCTTTCAATCTTATAGACCAGTTGCCATAGCCAAAGACCTGCCAGTGGCCGATGTCGCGCAACAGCCTCATCCACACCTCCTCCGGCGTCAGGGGGCGGCGCGTGATGTCGCGCACAAAATCTTCGTTGCGCCATAGGGTGCATAACGGCTCAAAATCATCCGCCGTCATGGGCATCAGGATCAGACGCGCGGTTTCAATCCGGTTCACGATACAGCCTTTGGCGGCACGGGTTCAGCGCTGAAACGCGCGGCATCTTTAAGCAGGCTTATCGCGGCAGCATCGATCAGTTGCTGGCCTTTTTCGATGCTAGCCAGCGTCGGGTCGGAGCCAATCCGGCCATCGGGGAAGCGGGCGCGATAGTCGGCGGCTTCGCGGATCGGGCCGTTCGGCGCGATTTTCGGGTCTGGCACCACGTCACGCACCTGATCCGGATAGGCGGCATAGGTAATGGCGATTTCAGACGGAGTGGCATGGCTGCCGTGGCCGGTCGGGAACATGACCGAGCACATTTTGGCTATGCCTGACAAATCCCACCAGTTGGTCAGTTTCAGCGCAAACGGGCAGACTTCGCCGCGGTAGGAATAGCGCGCATATATCTCCGAAAAGGTCGCTTCAATGGTCGCGATATTGCCGCCGTGCCCATTGAGGAAATAGATGCGCTCAAAACCGTGCCGCGCCAGCGACATCACCCAGTCCTCAATCGCCGCCATAAAGGTCGAAGGCCTGAGAGAAATCGTCCCCGCAAAGCCGAGATGATGCTGCGCCATGCCGATATTAAAGGTCGGGGCGATCAGAACCGGCTCACCCTGTTCAGCCGCCAGTTTTTCGGCGGCGTGAGCGATGATTTCCGGACACAGCCAATCGGTTCCCAGAAGGCCGGTCGGGCCGTGCTGTTCATTGGAGCCGATGGGAATAATTACGGTTTTAGACGCACTCAAAAACCGTTCGATTTCCGGCCAGGTCGATACATGCAGGATCATATCAGCTACTCTTTAGTCATTACCGCACAGCCCTTAATGAACAGATGGCGGCGCCTGACGGAATTTGCGACAGTTTGGGCCTGGAAAGCTAATGTTTTTTTGCGTTTTTCAACATTGGTTCTCTCGACTCTGCCCCAATTTCATCCCATGTTCCGGGTGAAAATAAGACGCAGGCTGTCAAGCTGCGCCCGACTATTTAGATTTAGGAACGCCACAGATGAGTGATCAACAACTCTTTCCCGTGCCCGCAGGCTTCCTGCGCCCAGATACCCTCGATGCTGTCGGCCTTAAGGCCCAGCATGATCTGATCGCCACCGATGAAAACGCCCATTGGAAGACGCTGGGCGACGCACTGGACTGGATAGAGCCGTTCACCAAGATCAAGGATGTGTCGTTCAACTTTGAGGATTTCCGCATCCGCTGGTACTATGACGGCAAGCTCAATGTGTCACAGAACTGCATCGACCGGCACCTGAAAGACCGGGGCGATAGTGTAGCCTTCATTTTTGAAGGCGACGATCCGGGCAATTCCTATCATGTCACCTATAATCAACTGGCCGCTGAGGTAAACAAACGCGCCAATCTGATGAAGCAGTACGGCGTTAAAAAAGGTGACCGGGTGACCATCTATATGCCGATGGTGCCTGAAGCCGCCTATTTCATGCTGGCCTGCACCCGTATAGGTGCTGTCCATTCGGTTGTGTTCGGCGGCTTTTCACCTGACAGTCTGGCGGGGCGGATTCTGGACTGTAAGTCGGAATATGTCGTCACCACCCATGAAGGCGTGCGCGGCGGCAAAAAAATCCCGCTCAAGGCCAATACCGATCTGGCCCTGCTGCAATGCCCGGACGTCAAGCATGTGTTTGTCGTGGCCGATATTTGTGATGTGATGCTGATGCACGGTCAGCGCGACATCAATATCGCCTGCGTGTTGGAGGATATTAGCGCCGACTGTCCGGCCGAGCCCATGGGCGCCGAAGACCCCTTATTCATACTCTACACCTCCGGTTCGACGGGCAAGCCCAAGGGCGTGCTGCACACCACCGGCGGGTACCTCGCGTGGGCCGCCTACACCTTTAAGACCGTGTTCGATTATCAGGCCGGTGATGTCTTCTGGTGTACCGCCGATGTCGGATGGGTCACAGGACATTCCTATGTCGTCTATGGCCCGCTGGCCAATGGCGCCACCTCGCTGATCTTTGAGGGCGTGCCGAACTACCCAACCGTCAGCCGCTTTTGGGAGGTCATTGATAAGCATAAGGTCAATATCTTCTACACAGCCCCCACCGCCATCCGCGCCCTCATGCGCGAAGGCGATGAGCCGGTCAAAACAACCTTACGCGCGTCTTTGCGGGTACTTGGTTCGGTCGGTGAGCCGATCAATCCCGAAGCTTGGATGTGGTATTATAATGTCGTCGGTGACGGGCGCTGCCCGATCGTCGATACCTGGTGGCAGACCGAGACCGGCGGCCATCTAATCACACCGGTGGCGGGGGCGACCCCGCTTAAGCCCGGTTCAGCGTCTCAACCTTTGCCAGGGGTGAAACCGGTCATTGTCGATGCCGAAGGCAAGCGGCTTGAGGGGGCCACCGAAGGCAATCTTTGTATTGCGGATTCCTGGCCCGGTCAGATGCGCTCGATCTACGGCGATCATGCCCGCTTTATCGAGACCTATTTTTCGACCTATCCCGGCATGTATTTCACCGGCGACGGCGTTAAGCGTGATGAGGACGGTTACTACTGGATCACCGGCCGCGTCGATGATGTGCTCAATGTCTCCGGCCACCGCATCGGCACGGCTGAGGTCGAAAGCGCGCTGGTGGCGCACGAAACCGTGGCCGAAGCCGCCGTGGTTGGCTTCCCGCATGACATCAAGGGGCAAGGCATCTGGTGCTTTGTGACGCTGGTTAAGGGCGTGGAATCGACCGACGAATTGAAGGTAACCCTTCGCAACTGGGTCCGCCGTGAAATCGGTCCGATCGCCTCGCCCGATGTCATCCAATGGGCGCCGGGCCTGCCCAAAACCCGCTCCGGTAAGATCATGCGCCGGATTTTGCGCAAGATCGCCGAAGGTCAGCCAGAGGCTTTGGGCGATATCTCGACCCTTGCCGATCCGTCGGTCGTGGCCGATCTGATCAAGGGCGCGAATCTTAAAATCGATGCCTGACTTATTATTGTCGCGCATTCCGACAACCGCTTCACACTTATCGGAAACGGAGTTCGGCGAAGCCAATGCGCTTTAGGTGCGCAGGCAACCCACCTGCGCCACCCGATATTCGCGGCGGAAAGTATCGGACACGGTGCCGTAATTGCGGCGCGTGATCGTTTCTTCGCGGTCATAGTCCGGGCGGCGCGACGCAGGATTAGCCAGGGCGTGCAGGGTTTCCGGCGTCGAAGTATAGATCCGGCCCCGGCGCGGATTGTGACGCAGGGTAATGCCGACCACCTGAGACGCCGTATTCACCGCCGGGCCACCGATAAGCTGGTTCAGGCTGCCCTTAAGCTCATGGGTATGGCCGGACTCCGCCCAGGCCAGTACGGATTCATTGGACTCAAAGCGCTTGGATTTCGACAGGGTGGTGCGCCCGATAAACCGGCCCGTCGCCTCCCCCACCTCACCGCGCGGAAAGCCCGGCATAAAGGCGCGCTGCCCCACTTTGAGCGCTGCCGGATCGGCCAGTGGCAAGGGCCGTGTGCCACCTGACGTCACCGCAATCTCATAGTTCTCATGGCCCGCAGATTTGCGTATCTTAAACGGTACGCCCAGATTGCCGCCTATGTTCAAGAACGGATGGGCACAGTTGCGGATGCTGTCGCGGGCAATGATCCATTCACCGGACTGGGACACCGAAAACGCCGTGCCGGTATAGTCGATCTGGGTGGCGACTCCCTGACCGCTCGGCAAGCTGATGATCGAGCCTTGGGCGAACGGGCTGAAACTGGCCAAAAGGGATATCTCGGACGCACTGGGCGGCGGTGGCGCGGGCGGCGCCATAGACCGGTCGCGCCAGTTGACGGTGACCATCGTCCCCACCGCCAGCGCAACCCCATAAAGCAGCCAGTCGAGTTTCACCTGCTGCCCCTTCTGGTCTTAGCCCGCCACAGCGGCGGCGAGGATAATGGCCCCGGCCAGCTTGGCCGCCACCAGCAGCACCGCAGCCGACACTTCGCCTTCGTTGATGCGCTCAGGCAGGCCCGACAACAGAAAATCGACAATGCGGAACACGAACAGTTGCAACAGGATGGTCGCCCCGCCCCAGATCACAATCTCACGGATCGAGGTTGAGGCTGACATCGACGTCGCCAAAGGAATAGCCAGACTGATGATCACCCCGCCAAAGCCCACCGCCGCGGCCGAATTACCGTCGCGGATCTGGTTGATTTCCTTATAGGGCGTGAGGAACGCATAGACGGCGGTGCCGATCATCAGCATCAAAAGCGTCACACCCGCATGCAGTAAGGTGACGGGAAACCCCGTGCCAAACGCCTGAAACTCAGGGCGTAAGGCTTCCGGGATAAGGAATTCCGGGTTCAGAAAATCAGGTATCATAAAGCTTCGCCCCGCCGCTTTGATAATCTTCAAGACCGTTTTACCGCGCGCTCAGACCATGACGCGTGATGGGCCTTTGTCAATCATTTCAATATAACCGGAAATTCCTAAGATATTGCGACGGTTTTCCCCCAAAACGGGTTTAATCAGCGTCCTCGACCAGGTGCCCAAACGGCAAACCGTCGATATGGTCGACCATAACCACGCCGTCGCGACTCTGCCGCCGCGTTTCACTGGCGCGTTGTTTCTCGCTCTCGGACTTAAGCTGCCCGCAGGCCGCCAGAATATCGCGCCCGCGCGGGGTGCGAATGGGGGAAGCATAACCGGCGCGGTTGAGAATGGCGGCGAACGCCTCAATCGTCTTCCAGTCCGAGCACTGATAATTGGTGCCAGGCCACGGATTGAACGGGATCAGATTGACCTTGGCCGGTATACCTTTCAGCAGATTGATCAGAGCGCGCGCTTCGGCGGCGCTGTCGTTCACGTCCTTCAGCATCACATATTCAAACGTCACGCGCCGTGCATTAGAAATGCCCGGATAGGTGCGGATACCGGCGATCAGGTCTTTGAGCGGATATTTTTTATTGAGCGGCACCAGCATGTCGCGCAGTTCGTCATTGGTGGCATGCAGCGAAATCGCCAGCATGGCCTGCGTGCGCTCACCCAGAGCCGTCAGTTCAGGCACAACACCGGAAGTCGACACGGTGATACGGCGGCGCGACAGGGCAATGCCTTCGTTGTCGGAGATAATGTCGATGGCATCGGCCACGCTGTCGAGATTATAGAGCGGCTCACCCATGCCCATAAAGACGATGTTGGATAGTTTGCGCGCCTCACGCGGCGACGGCCATTCCTCAAGGTCGTCACGCGCGATCTGCACCTGCGCCACGATCTCTGCGGCGGTCAGGTTACGCACCAGCTTTTGCGTGCCGGTATGGCAGAACGAACAATTGAGCGTACAGCCGACCTGCGACGACACACATAAGGCCCCGGCACGGCCAACGCCCGGAATAAAGACGCTTTCGACCTCAATACCGGGCGCCATGCGAATCAGCCATTTGCGCGTGCCGTCGTTGGATATCTGGCGTTCAATGATTTCTGGACGGTCGAGGGAGAATTTTTCCGCCAGAGGCCCGCGCTGATCTTTGGCGATATCGGTCATCTGATCGAAGCTGGTGACGCCGAAATGATGGACCCAGCGCCAGATCTGCGTGGCGCGCATTTTGGCTTTGCGCGGTTCCACAACACCAGATTCGGCCAAAGCGTCGATTAGCCCCTGACGGGTCAGGCCGGTGATATTAACGCGGGCAGGTGCAGCAACAGGTTTGGAACTCAGGTCAAGCGTATAGGCCACGGGTGGGGATTCTCAAGGCTGTCGGGAAACTAAAAAAGGCAGGGACTTGTAGTCGCGCATTTGTATCTGAAAACCGCTTCACACTTTTCAGAATGCGCGTTAGTCCTGCCGCCTAGAACTTATAACTGAAAACGGGCCCATGCGCAAATTTAAGGTTCGCGCAAAAAAGCGCCCCCACCAGATGATGGGAACGCTTTTTGTTTTCAACGGTCAGCCGATTACTTCAGGCGATATTTCACGCCCGCACGCACGGTCCAGCCATTCAGCGTATCGCCCAGGCGGGCATCGGCCGTAAGGTGGCCCGACAGGTTCTCATTCGATCGCGACTGCGCCGTAACACCCATCAGAGCCTGACCGAACGCCCCGGTACGCTGACCGGCCAGCCAGACCGCGCCGGTGCCACTTTCCGGCACATAAGCGGTCTGGGTCTTAGCGGCATCTTCCTGCCAGGCGTTCAGTTCACCGTAAGGCGTCCAGATCACCCGCTCGGTCGACAGCGACGTACCGACACGGACACCGGCTCTGATGAGCTTGCTTTTCAGTTCAGCGATTTTCGCGCTGCCCTGATCCGCCGGAATGTCCAGCGTATCGGCATCGACCTTGGTCGTCATGTAGCCGATGACCGGCTCAACAAACAGGCTGTTGAGGTCATAGCGATTGGACAAGGCCACCGAGAACGTCTCAGAGCGGGCCTTAAGGCGGCTGTTCAACAGGCCAAGCGCCGGATTGGTGACGTCGGCTTTCAGGATTTCGTGGCGGTTCTGAACCGACAGGCGAAGGCCTTTGTGCGTCAGGGCGGCGTAGTAGCCATAGTTCGGAGCGTCGATTTTGACGCTTGAACCCGACAGAGTTTCATCCGTCACCTTGGCGTCGGTCGAACCGCCCATGAAGCCCGCGCGCAATGAGACGCCGGTGCCATGGATGTTATAGACACCCGCGTCGAAGCCGTACTGTACGCCGTCCTGAGACGACTTGGCCTTGGTGGTTGTGCCCGACGAATAGCCGTCCGAAGTCGTGAAAGCTTCCTTTAGTGACAGATCGCCGCTATAGGCGCGCGCCCAGCTATTGGCCATCCACTGGTTGACGCCGTATGCACCATCGCGGACGAACACCTCTTCGGGCAGGTCAGCCAGATTGAGGTTCTGCGCCGTGACATAGGCCGTCAGGCTGGCGCTCAGGCTGGTCAGCGACGGCGTATTCAGGCTTGAGACAATGCCCCAGTCGCTAGTGCCTGCGATTTTGGCCAGACGGTAGCTCATCAGGCTCTGACTGCCCAAAACGGCATTGGTGCCGATATCGGTATCTGCGGTCAAAGTCCCGTCGCCACCACCTGAAGAGACCAGCACCACAGGTGCGCTCAGGTAAGCCCGGCCTGCGGCTGAATTATTGAGGCGCACCGTCGATGTGCCCGACAAAGTCCCGACATTGAGGCGGTCGGCCTGACCGGTCAGCATATCGACATCGAACGACAGAACCGATCCGGCGATGCCCGTATAGGCACCGGTCACATTGACTATATCACCGGTACGGCCATTGGCCATATGCAGCGCGCCCGCATTGCTCAGGCTGGCGGCATTCAGGAAACCGGCATTGGCTGTGGTGCCGACCGAAATCGTACCTGCGGCGGCGTTGGAGACCGCGCCAAAGCCGTTGAAACCGTGATCAGCGATATTCAGCGTGCCTGAGTTGTCAAACGCCGAACCATTGCCGGTCAGATTACCCTGGAGGATAAAGGCGCCAGCATTAGTCATGGTACCGTTGACCACACCACCAACCTCAGCCGAGCCCGTATTGGTCAGGTCGCCGTTGATGGTGCCAAGGCTGAACAACGTCCCCGACGTGGCAATATCACCATTCCACACACCGGCATTTATAAGCGTACCGGTGTTGCTAAGAACCTGACCATTCCAGACGCCGGTAGCATAGTTGGTGATCGTGCCGCTATTACTGTTGACGATGCTGTTGGATGTCCCGGCGTTATCAACCTCACCGGCATTACTCAGGCTGGTAGCATTCAAGGCACCGGCAGTCACAAAGTTTCTGATCAGGATGGTCCCATTCGCCGCGTTCGTCACCGCGCCAAAACCATCAAAGACATAGTTATCAATAATCAGAGCGCCGGAATTATTGAACGCCGAACCATTGCCGGTCAGATTGCCCTGAAGGGTAAAGGTGCCGGTGTTGGTCACCGCGCCATTGATCACACCATAAAGATAGGCTTCGCCGCTGCTATTTAGGGTTCCGGTAAATGTTCCCGTGCTGACAAATTCGCCAGCGTTCGTGACATCGCCGTTCCAGGTTCCGGCATTGAAAACCGTCCCGGAGTTTGCCGTCACTGCGCCGTTCCAGGTTCCGGTGCTGTAGATCCAGTCCGCATTGCTCAGGACATCACCATTCCAGACGCCCGCGTTGCCAATGTCGCCGCTATTGGCATTAAGCGCGCCGTTGACGGTGCCGGAGTTGCGGAAATAACCGGCATTATTGACCGAACTGTTCAGGGTTGCGTTAGCATTCACCCACGCCCGGCCGTTCGCATCGCTGGTGAGGCCAGCAGCCGTTAAGCTAATGGGGCCAAAGACCGTGACATCGCCGCTATTGGTGATCGCACCGGTTGTCATATCTCCCGTCACTTCGATCGTGCCGGAGTTGGTTACGCTGCCCGTGATAATGCCGCCGCCCGTGACCGTGCTCATGCCCACAAAAGAGGCGTTATTGCTCAGGTTGCCGTCAACTGTGCCGGTATTATTGAAATTGCCGTCAACCAAGGTGACGTTACCGTTTATGACATTGCTGTTGTCCGCAGTGCCCCAGCCGCTCACGCTCAGATCACCATTGAGCGTGCCGTTATTGCCGAAATAGCCGGAGGACGCGACATCGCCATTCCAGATACCGGCATTGGTCAGCATGTTGGTATTGCTGCGCACTTCACCGTTCCATTCGCCGGTGGCGGTGTTCAGGATTGTGCCGGTATTGGTGTTGACGATGGCGTTATAGGTGCCTGCGTTTTCGACATCACCGGCGTTGTCCAGATCATCCGTGACCGTGCCGCCCTGCTGGATGAGCAATTGCCCGCCCAACTCATTGGTAATGTGACCGGCAGTAATTGAAGCGCCATTGCGCACCATGACGAGAGCGCCGTTCTTAATCTGTATGCTTGAGGTGTTGTTAATCGAGCCATACAAATTGAGGAGAACGTTATTTTCGATCGTCGTGGCACCGGTATAGGTGCTGTTGCCGTTCAACATAACCGCGGTCTGAACGCTACCGGTATTGGCAAAAATGATCGACCCGCCTGTGGTCTGATCGGTCAGATCGCCGTCCAGATTTACCGAAACGTCCCGCAGGTCGATCGTATTGGTCGCCGAATTACCGAGTTGAAAATTTTGAGCAAAAGCGCCAGGCGTCGTGAAAAATAGCGTACCACCCGCAAACACCGCATTCAGGCTGGTGCCCAGTTGCGCGGCATCATAACCGCCAGCGGCAGCGGTGTCGATATCGGTTGAGGTTGGCGTTGGCGTGCCGCCCGATGTACCCACCGGTGTGCCAGTATAGGTGCCGATGACAGAAGAGACATAAAGGATAGGGCTCAGACCGTCATCGAGTGCGTTAAAGCCCCCAAAGCCCAACTGGTAACTCCCCGCTGTAGACACGCTAAAGGACGCCGTGATCCAAGGGGTGTTGCCATAGCTTTGCAAAATAAGCGCGCCGGTCGGGTAACCCGCGCTGCCCGGCACGATCGAGGTTTCGCCGTTGCGAGCCAGGATGTTGAATTGCGATACGCCCTGACCGCCCAGTGAGAAGAACACACCATCAGAATAGGGCAGGTAATCACCGGCCGAATAGGCCCAACCGAAGGTATAGGTACCGGTTTGCAGGCTGAACGATTTGGTGATCAGACCAAAATTGGTTGAATTGCCGGCGATGGCCGCAGCGGCTGTGCCGTTTGTCAGACCCAGAATGGAATCGACAGTGCTGACGTCTATGATTGAGCCGTCGGCCTCGATCTTGACCATTGCCTCACCCGTTGCCGGGGTCAAGGTGAAGGGACTGCCGCCGTGATTAGAGGTTTCGGTCGTCGTCATGACCGACGTGGCGCCTTGGGTCGTCCAGCCCGTCAGACCGGCATTAACATCAAGGAACGTATCCGCGAAAGCCGCTGCGGGCATTATCGCCACCACAGCCAGGGGCACACTCAGCGCCGTCATGATGGCTTTAGGCGCCATGCCCAAGACCAGCGCCCGAACAGACGCTCCACACAGAAAACGCTTACCCATACGAGATAAAGACACCACTTAACTCACCTTTTCTAAACTGAACACGGCAGGTCAGCAGAAAAAGTTAAAACCAATGCTATCGCACTGATCATCGAGTGACGCTCTAAACGAGTATAACGTATTTTACGCCCACACGATGCTTACTGCATACTGTTGTGATGTACCAATAAGGCACAGGTCTTAAAACACGGTTTATGAAATCTTTATAAAACACTAATTTGAAAAGATTGAAGAATTTTCCCGATAACAATTCTTATTTTACCGACTTCAACAGCAGATTATAATCTTGGATTCGTAAATACTTACAAAGCCTTTGGGAAGCCTTACGCGGCCTGACGATGCCAGACGGCCTGATCGACCTTAGAGGCATTAAGCGCACCCGCCATCTGTTCCTGATACATCATGCCCACCACCATTTCATTGAGCGACTTGAAGCTGGCGTCGATGTCTTCGACCCGTCCCTGATTTGACATGGCAAAAAACTGCACGGCATTCACGCGCGGCATTTTAAGCTGAATA
This sequence comes from Asticcacaulis endophyticus, assembly GCF_014652575.1. Classification (GTDB taxonomy): domain Bacteria; phylum Pseudomonadota; class Alphaproteobacteria; order Caulobacterales; family Caulobacteraceae; genus Asticcacaulis; species Asticcacaulis endophyticus. Next base: position 112,408 of record NZ_BMZB01000001.1, read on the forward strand.
AGATAGGCCAGACGGCGGGCGCGCTCAGGGTTCTGGCGGTGGGCCTGCGGGTCTTGCGCAAACATTTCCTTACCCAGTTGGGCGATGTAATCAAGGCTCAGGGCCTCGAAACGCTCAGCCTCCAGCGGGTGCATCATGCGCGAGGGGTCAAGCTCAAGGACCAGATCGTTCAGTAGAAAAAACAACAGCGACACCTTCCTAAAGCCAGTAATACTGAGCCCCACCCTACACCCAAGGGTTTGATATCCCGTTGAAGAAGAAGGTTTACAAATCCTCAACTTTCTCGGTTAAGAAGTGACGACCTTCGCGGTCCTCGATCTCGACCACCCACAGATCGGCATCAAATTTTATCTGCTTTTGCAGATAGATATCGATCTCCGCCTCGTCATCGGTCTTGATCGGACGCATCCACAGCGCGCCGTCATGGCCTTGCACCTCACGCAGCACATAGGCCTGACGGGTCAACAGATTAACGACTTTCAGGATTACCCCACCAGCTTTCGCATCGCCTTTGCGCGCAATATAGCCAAAGCCGCCGCCCTGTTCGATGCGCCGCAACAGGGCTCCGACCCAAAAATCCGTCGATAATAACACGCTGTTTACCTTCTTTGGAAACGGAGCCTAAAGCCTGATCGGTTTATGCTGCCCTTACAAATGGGTTTTGGCATAAGCTTTCGGGTCAGGTGTAATTTTCGTGTCCGTCTATAAAGTATTATCGGCTCTGATCATAGCGTCAGGCCTGATGTCGGGTGCGGCCCACGCGGCGGCACCCAGCGACATGGTCGAAATCCTGACCCGGCGCCAGTTTATGCTGACGGCGGATAAACGCTGCCATCTGCTGGATGCCCCCGCAGTGACCGCACTGAATGCCGGTCTGGTGCAATCGCGCAATCAGCTTGTGCGCGCTGGCATCTCGGCCACCAACATGCGTGCGGTTTTAAACCGCGCCCGTGACGCCGGCGAACGCGTCGACTGCGCCTCGTCTGCCCTGCAATCCGAAGCCGAGACCGTACGCGGCGCCTACCGCGCTTTTGTGGCTCAGCCGCGCCTTGAACTGCCGTCCGACCGCACCCACTGGCAGGCCACCCGCAGCCATGCCTCAGATCGCATGTGGCGGCTGGTGCAGCATCAGGACAGCCGCGACGCCCGCCTGGCGTTCGGGCTTTACGGCACACTGACAGGCTTCAACCTGACCGTAATGGCGCAGTTCACTGCTGAGGAAACGCCTTATGGTGCGCGCCTGCTGCTCCGCGATCCACGGCTAAACCCGACCGGCGTGATTACGCGCGGCGGCTATACCTTAAGCCGCGACCTGCCCAAGGGATTCAGCGAAACCTACAGCCGCAGTTTTATGGCCTCCGGTCGCAACGACCTCCAGATCGCTCTGGGGGCGGATCGCCGGGTCAATTTTGCGGGCTTTGATCCGTCCGGAAAGCGCGTCGGCACGATCGAACCCAAGCCCACCGTGCGCTTTGATTTTCCGCGTGAGATCATGACCGCCATGGCCGGTCTCGACCCACGTGAAGACGTGATTATCGCCTTCGATTTTCAGGACGGCCCCCGCTATGCCCGCTTTGAAATCGGCGATTTCATCACAGGCGCGGGGTTTATCGCCCTGCCATCGCCCTACGGGCAGTAAGCTTTAAGACGCGCATCTTGTCCCAAAACCGCTGCACACTTTTGGGGATGCGCTTTAAACGTCGACTATCGCCTCAAACCCACCGTAAACACGCCGCATCTGGCCATCGGTCGGCAAGGCTGAGGCATCGTCTTCAAAGCGCGCATCGCTCATCAGATTGCCCCAGGCCGCGTCGCGCACCGCTCTGGACGGCCATTCGATCCAGTTATAGGTCACCACTTCACCGGGGTTGAGCAACACCGCCCCCTTATAGTCCGTCACTTTACCATCAGGCACATCATCGCCCCAGGCCCCGACCACCCGCAGGGCGCCCTGCTCGATAAAGGCCTGCGCCTGCGCCACCGACTGAGCACGGTACGCGTCTTTCCCGGCCTCCGGCACGGGCAGCAATGAGCCATCGACATAGGCCGGTTTGCCGCCCTTTGTCACGCCAGCCCCTTCGTCGATGATCACCTCGAAACCGGCATAGATCATGCGCGACGCATCAAACGGCATATCCTGCATCATCGCTTCCATGCGCGGATCGTCCATCATCTTTTCATTGGTGGCATCACGGGCAGCACGGTCGGGATATTCAAACCATGAGAACAATACCACCTCATCGGGCTTTGCCTTGACCGTGCGCTTAAAGTCAGTGAGCTTGCCGTCCGGCACCTGATCTCCCCAGCCTTCAAACATCCGTGACGCCCCCAGTTCCCGGATCATTTCTCCCGCTTTTTCAGCGTGGTGAATGTAGATATCCCGGTTGTCAGCGGGCACTGCGGTAACGAAACCTTCTACATAGGCCATGTCGTGTCTCCGTGTTCAGGTGGTTATCGGTTGCCCCTTTTTACCACTCAGATCACGACCGCATAGTCACGTTATATCAAATCTGAATATAGCCGAATCTCATCTTAAGTCCGCAGATGGCTCTTTAAAAACGCAAACAGGCGTTCATCCTGTGACTGGGCGATGTTGAAGCGCATGAAACGGGTCGCGGTTTGATTGACGCTGAACGCATTACCGGGCGCCAGCACGATGCGCTCATTCAGGGCCTGCCGCGCCAGATCGGAGGCATCATAGCCTTCCGGCAATTCGCACCACAAAAACATACCGGCCTGCGGCCGCAGCCACGGTTTCAGCCCCAGCTTTTCCAGCCGCTCCGCCGTAGGGCCCCGCACGGCCGCCAGTTTCTGGCGCAGGGTATCGAGGTGCTTACGGTAATGACCGTCGCTCAACACCTGACAAACCAGTTCGGCGGCAAAGGTCTGGCTGGAAAACAGGGTGGCGATTTTAAGATCCGTCAGAGCTTCGATCCAGTCCGGTCGGGCGGCGATGTAGCCCAGCCGGATCGATGCCGACAGCGCCTTTGAGAAACCCCCGACATAGACCACCCGCTCAAACCCGTCGAAGGCCGACAGGCGCGGGCCGGGCTCCAGCTCAAAGTCGCTGTAGATATCGTCCTCGATGATAGTCAGGTCATAGGCTTCGGCCAGCTTCAAAAGGCGATGGGCATTGATCGGCGACAGGCTGGCGCCGGTCGGATTGTGCATCGACGTATTGGTCAGGTACAGGCGCGGCCGGTGGGTTTCAAGCGCGGCCGTCAGCGCCGCCATATCCGGCCCGTTCGGCGTATATGGCACGCCTACGACATTGACCTTATGGGCGCGTAACTTGGCCAGAAAATTAAAATAACACGGATCATCCAGCAGAACTGTATCGCCGGGCTTAAGCAAAAACCGGCACAACAGTTCTATGGCCTGAGTGGCCGAATCCATCAGGATGATCTGACCGGGGGATACGTCGATATCCTTTTCCGCCAGCCGCCGCGTCAGAATCTGGCGCAAACCTGCGTGTCCCGCAGGCGTCGAATAATCGAGCAGATCGGCCTTCGGATTACGGGCCAGTGCCCGCAGCGCCCGACGGATATCATCTTCCGGCATCCATGACGCCGGCAGCCAGCCACAACCGGGTTTGAGGTAATCACGTGTCTCCAGCGACTGACGCGACACCCACAATGGATCGACCTGCCGGTCAAGGCGCGGGCCGATTTCCGCCAGCGACAAAGGGGCAAATGCCGACGCCACATAATAGCCCGAACCGCGCCGGGCGGTGATCACCCCTTCGGCCAGCAGCCGGTCGTAGGCTTCGACCACGGTCGATTTCGACACATTTTGCGCCTCGGCAAAGGCCCGGATCGACGGCAAACGCGCCCCGGCCGATAGCTGGCGGCGGGCGATCTGGTCACGGATCACAGTCATGACCTGCTGGGTCAGGGTAAGGTCGAACGCCATAAAGTGTCCTGCAATTTGTATCGGTACAGTTTAGTGCAATTTTAGCCGAATGTATCTGTTCGCGCCAGCCCCCGCCCTCCATAACCGGGGCCGGAGACACTTATTATGACCACCACAACCCTTACCCAAACGAGCGTTCGCAACGATGCCTGGATCAGCGGCGGCCTCGCCGTTGTGGCTTTCAGCGGCTCACTGCCCGCCACGCGCATCGCCGTACTCGACATGTCGCCCTGGTTCCTGACGGGGGCACGCGCCACGATTGCCGCCGTTCTGGGGGTTCTGTGCCTGTGGGCCTTTCGCGCTCCGTGGCCAAAAAAGAGCGAGATCGGGTCGTTGCTGATCGTCGCAGGCGGCACCGTGATCGGCTTTCCCCTCCTGACGGCCATCGCGTTGCAAACGGTCTCTTCAGTTCATTCGATCGTCTTTACCGGATTGCTGCCGCTATCGACCGCCCTGTTTGCGACCCTCCTGGGTGAAAAGCGTCCGACGAAGATGTTCTGGCTGTTCTCAGGCCTTGGGGCCGCTTGCATACTGGCCTTTGCGGCCGTTCAGGGCTTTGCCGTATCGCCCATGGGCGATCTTCTGATGCTGGCGGCGATCATCGTGTGCGGGCTCGGCTATGCCGAAGGCGGACGGCTCGGCCGCCGCTTGGGCGGGTGGCAGGTCATCTGCTGGGCACTGCTGATCGCCCTGCCCGTCATGGGCCCGGTAATGATGCTGACCCTGCCTGCTGATATGGCCGCGATCTCATGGCCCGCCTGGCTTGGGCTTGGTTATGTTTCAATCTTTTCGATGCTGATCGGGTTTTTCTTCTGGTATCGCGGCCTGTCGCTGGGGGGTATTGCCGCGATCGGTCAGTTGCAGTTGATCCAGCCGTTTCTGGCGCTCATTCTGGCGGCGCTGCTGCTGAAAGAGCCGGTCGGGCTGTCGGTCTTGGCGGTCATGCTGGCCATTGTTGCCTGCGTCTTCGGGGCCCGCAAATTCTCAGGTTGATAACCTGACGCGCGACACAAACCTCGCGCAATAGTGGTATTCAATTTGCAGTCTTCCCGCTTTGCAGCATCAAAACGGGACGGCACATGAGTACCTCGGCCATATCGACATCAACAAAGCCAGCCAAAGCGGTGACGCAAGGCGCGATAGGCGATGTCGCACGCGGCCTCAGCATCTTGCTGGTTCTGCTGGTCCATTGCCTTGTTATCTTCACCTATCCGGGTAGTGGCCGCCCCCTGGATGTTCCGGCCTTTGAAACATCGCGCGTCATTTCAACCTTTATCATGCCTGCCTTTTACTTCATTTCGGGACTGTCAGCCCTTGGGTTGGCGTCACGGTCTATGCGTAAGATCACGACATCAGCCCTGCGCTTTATCCTGCTGGCCTTTGTGACCCAGCTACTGGCGGCGCCTTTGCTGCTCATTGCCAATCCCGGCATGGACTGGCTGACCCTGAGCGTTAAGATCATCCGCCCCTTACTGACCGGAAAAGATTTCATATTGGTGGTGACGTGGTTTTTTGTCTCTCTGGCCGGCGTGCAGGTCCTGGCGTGGCTATATCTGCGCCAAAGCCTGTGGATCAAGCTGGGCGTGGTCGCTATTGTCATTGCCGCATACCTGATGACCACTCTGACCGGAAAAACCTGGTTCATGATGCATACCTGGGCGATTGGCTTGCTGTTCTTTCTGGCCGGGCGCGCATATGCCAAAAGACCGGTGATAAACCTGCCCCCGCTCTATGCGCTGGCCGTATCGGTCATAAGCCTTTTTGTCCTCACCCTGTTCTACGACCTGAATAAGGGCTGTGCGTTCAGCCCGACTGAGGTCTGTGATATCCCAAGCGGCTATCCCCGCTTTTATATTGATGTCGTCTATGGCCAGTTTGGCTTCATGCCCTATTTTCTGCTTTGCGCCGTAATCGGCATCATAGGCCTGATGACCTTGTCTATGTGCCTGAGCCACACGAAATACGCGCCGAACATCGCCCGCATAGGCAAGAATACGCTGGTGTTGCTAATGATTAATGGCGTGTTTGTGGCCCTGTCGCCATCGCTGCTGGCCGACATCATACCAACCCTTCCGGATACCTGGATATTATCCTTGGCGTTGGTCGCCGCCCAGGTGGCGCTCTATCCCATTATGTCCAAGCCGATCAATAATTTGCTGCATATATGCTCAAACTGGGCAGACAAGATCACCCATCTGGTGATCAGTAAATCCCCAAAGCCGATACAAGCCCTGCTGTCCAAATAGCCCCCCCCTTCAGACCGGGTTCCTGACCGCCTTTCGGCGCGGTACCGGGTTGCGGCATAAGGGCTTGGCACACAAAGACTCGCCTTTTTTCGGTCTTTATTCTAAGATTTATGGTTAAGGCAAGACTGGGTTTGGGGAGAAACCACGACCAGAGAGAATATTAGATGAAACATTTTAAGCCTGTCGCCGCCCTTATTGCGCTCCCGTTGATGCTCAGCCTCACGGCCTGCGCCAGTCATAAGTATGTCGACGAAAAGATCGGTGCCGCCAATAGCCGCATGGATCAGCAGGACTCCCGTCTTACCCAACTTGATGCAACCACTCAGGATGCGCTTAACCGCGCCACCGCCGCCGGTAAGCTGGCGGAGGGTAAGTTTGTCTATTCGGTGGTACTGACCGACGATTCCGTCAAGTTCGATACCGGCAAAGCCGTCCTGTCTGATGAAGCTAGGGCGACGCTGGCGCAACTGGCCGAACGGCTCAAGACCGACAACAAGAACGTCTATCTTGAAGTTCAGGGCTATACCGATTCCACCGGCACGGACGACCTCAACTACAAGCTGGGGGCTGAACGCGCCGACAGCGTGCGCCGCTTCCTGAACACGCAGGGTTTGGCGCTGAACCGGATGTCGTCGATCTCCTATGGCTCGGAACAGCCTGTGGCCGGCAACGATACGTCTGCGGGCCGCTCCGCTAACCGCCGCGTGGTGATTGTGGTTCTGTCGTAAGGATTTAACGCCAATATATATAAAGCCCGCGTCTTCTTAACCACAGGCGCGGGCTTTGTTATGTTTAAGAACTCCCCCTGAGGCAGGGGAGCTTGAAATGAAACCCTGTTTCATTTCAAGAGGGGGTTAAGGCAACACCCGGTCGCTACGACCGTGGGGGGCGGATGATAAAGTCGGAAAAGCCGCCCGGGTCGGACTGAGCTCCCCCCTCAGCGGAGGCGGTGGATGTGCTGACGTGATCCAGTATCCGGGTGCGGACATGGCGCGCATCAAAGGCGGTGATGGCGTCATCCCCGGCCTGTGAGGCAGTGGACACCGCATTAATCTCAACCGGCCCCGCTTCTTCGGATATGATGGGCAGGATCACGCTGACACTGGTGCCGACGCCGAGCGTGCTCTCGATCGTCATCGACCCGCCATGCAGATGGGCCAGCGATTTGACCAGCGATAGCCCAAGGCCGGTGCCGCCGGCTTTTTGCGCGTTAGATCCGCCCTGCTCATAGGGCTGGCCCAGGCGGGTCAGGTCAGCGGGGGAAATACCGGTGCCGGTGTCGGTGATATTGATCTCTAGCCTGTCGGCGCCTACCACATTGAGCATCAGGGTCACCTGCCCACCCGCCGGGGTAAAACGCACGGCATTGGTCAGCAGGTTCAGGCAGATCTGTTTCAGGGCGCGTTTATCGGCCTTAACCGCAATCGGACTGTGGGGCAGAACCGACTTGATGCGCACCCCGCCGGTGCCCTCAGTTGCTCCCGGCTCAGCCATGTTCTGAATCATGTTTTGGGCTTGCGCTCGCACGATACGCAGGGCTGCGGACACCGGTTCACGGGCGTCGAACGCCTCAATCGACAGCGTATATTTCTGGGCCTCGATCTTTGAGACATCGAGCACATCATTGATCAGATCAAGCACATGCTGGCCCGACTCGAAGATAAGTTGAGAATATTCAGCATATTTCGCCGACAGAGGCCCGAACATCTTTTGGCGCATGATGTCAGAAAAACCGATGACGGCATTGAGCGGCGTGCGCAATTCGTGGCTCATACTGGCCAGAAACTCGGACTTAGACTGATTAAGGCCCTCGGCCTCGACCTTGGCTTGCTCAAGCGCCACCTCACGGCCATGGGTGAGCGAAGCATCGCTCATCACCCCGTAAAGCCGCCCGTCAGGCCCGCGCCGCAAACTAAGATGCAGATAATGGTCCAGCGCTGCATGGGGCGTAAAGCCGACCTCCGACCGGCCAAGGCTGGTGGCCTGCTCGACCGACAGGGCCACCGCCACCCGGTCCGGCACATGGGCGCAGGCGGTCAGGCCATGCTCCATCATCAGACGGATATCAAGCCCCGCCGGCGCCTCGCCATAGGCCGACAACACCTGTCCGCCCTCATCAAAGGTCAGGATCAGGCACGGCTGCTCGGTCAACTGGGTCAGCAACCGTTCATGGGCGTCTTCGGCATCGCGCGCCCGCTCCACCCGTGCGCGCAGGGCGGGCATCAGGGCCAGCGACAGCCCGACCATTACACTCAACAGCGACAGGAACGACAGCCAGAAGCCTTCCTGATCATCGGGGATGCGGATATTTTGGGAAACGCTCAAAAACGTCGCAATCAGCAAGCACATGAACGACAGGCTGGCCCCCAGCGAGATCAGCACCCGCTGATTGAACGCCACAGCCGCCGCCAGGGGTGCGGCTATCCACACCGCTAACGGCCCGGCCACGCCGCCGGTTAAGCCGACCGCGATCAGGCTGCACAGGCTCCAGATCCACAACAGAATCTGACGCCGGCGCAAGCTATCGTTCGACAGCAGGAATATACCGCACAGGCCGGGAATGGCGCCCGCCACCATGGCGCCTACCACAAATGAGGTCGTGGTGAGAAACAACATCCCCGCCAGCCCCATCAGGGCCAGGGTCGACCAGCCCAGATGCCACAGAACGACACTGACCCGCAGCGGGTTGCGGGCCACAGTCAGGCCAGTCAAAGGCGACGTCGATGAGGGTTTCGGCGCATCAATCATAAACTTAAGCACACCACAGAATCTGTGATAAGGCCACCGCCGGTTAAGCTTAACAGAGGCGCAATATCTTATTTTTAACAGATGTGACATTAACGAACAAAGTTGAATACAGCCAAAACTCTCACTCATTGGGGGAAAGCGGCGATATATCCATGCCCGCACTTACCCACCGCTTACCCCCGCAAAAATTGGCCGGGGCTTAAACCCCATTTAAGCATGTTGTGTTAGGGTGCCCTCATGTCTTTATCCCTGCGACACCTTCAGGCACCGGAAATTACCGACAATGCCCCCGCTGCAGAGCCCGGTCACCGCGTGTTATCCGGCGATGATCCGGCCGATGGCGGGCGTGCGTTTCTGCGCATGGTCAGCCATGAACTGAGGACGCCGCTCAATTCGATCATCGGCTTTTCCGAAGTCCTGCGTCACGAACATTTCGGCCCGCTGGGCTCGCCGCAGTACCATGAATATGCCGGGATCATTCACGACAGCGGCCGCAGGCTGCTGGGGCTGTTTGATGATGTGCTGGAAATCGTGCGCCTGCAAGGCGGCAATGCCGATCTGGTCTGCGCCCGCCAGCCGGTTCTGCCGTGTCTGGAAGACGCCCTGCTCGGCCACGCCGGACGGGCCGAAGCGCGCAATGTCCGTTTTAGTCTGCGCCTCAAGGATGAGGACTTAAGCGGCCATTTCGACGCCCGCGCGGTCGGCATATGCCTTGATCACCTGATCGATAACGCCCTCAACCACGCCCCCGAAGGCTCGCTGATCGAGGTCTCGGCCAAGGCGGTGGGTGAGGATATCGACATTTGGGTGTTCAATGTCGGGGGGGCCCCCACAGTGGAAGAGATTGACCGGCTGATGCGGCCGTTTGAAATCGGCCCCAAGGCCCCTGGCCGCAGCCAGCCCGGCGCAGGTCTCGGTTGGGCGATCGTAAAGCTGTACTGTCAGGCGATGGGCGGCGATTTTAAGGTCACGACGTCGCCCGGTCTGGGGCTTAAGGCCATTTTGCGCTTGAAATCACAGCCCTGAAGGGTCACATCCGGGGAAAGTGTATAGGTTCCCCTGAATATGTCTGAATTTACTGCGCGCCTCGATGATCTCAATGATGAGTTTGAACTCTTCGACGACTGGGAAGAGCGCTATAAATATATCATCGATCTGGGCAAGGACATGGCCCCTCTGACTCTGTCCGAAAAAACCGAGACCAATAAGGTGCGCGGCTGCGCCAGTCAGGTCTGGCTGGTCATCGATGATGCGCCGGATGGTATCCTGCGTTTTCGCGGCGATTCCGACGCCTTTATCGTCAAGGGCCTGATTGCGCTGTTGTCGCGTTTGCTGAACGGTCTGTCGCATGAAGCGATTCAAGGTTTTTCGATCCGCGATACGCTGAATAAACTTGGCCTGAATGAAGCTTTGTCGTCCCAGCGCACCAATGGGCTGATGTCGATGGTCGAGCGCCTGAAACACGCCACGGCTTGAGCGGAATGATTTTTCCGCTCAAGCCGCCATTGAGGCGGCGGCCAAGGTGGCGTAGCCACCGCCCGGCGAGGGACTTAATGAATTATATCCCGTAATAAACGGCCAGCCGCTCCAGCGCGTCGCGGACGGAGACCTTACCCTGACCACGCGGCAGGCTGTAATCGCGCTCCAGAACCGGCAGGGTCAGGCCCTCTTGCATCAGACGGCGGATCATATCCCCCGACTGATGGCCCAGATGGCAGATCGCCCCTTCATAGGCCGCCCGCGCCTTAAGGCGGAACATCGGCTCATCGACCCTTAAGCGCGCCGGATTACCGTCCGCGCCAAAGGCTCGCCAGTCCGTCCCTGCCGGAGCGGTGACAAATCCGGCCCGGAAATCGCGGGCTAGTTGCTCAAACGCTGCCTTATGCCGCATCTGTAGCAGAGGCCCGCCTTCGGCGCTTTTCAACCGCGCAAGGGCCGACAAAGGCCTTAGGGCCAGGATTTCCGATGGCGCGGGTTCGGACGAAAGCGGCTGGGCGTCACGGCGCTGCCCGATCGACTGCAACAGTTTAAACATGACACCCGCTCGTCTTAAAATCTGTGCTTTATCATAGGCCAAAGAGGTTAATTTTTAGGCCCTCAGCACACTATGGCCAAAGGTTCCGGCGCGTTTTTCAGGCACGCTTCCAGCTTATCCAACTCAAGGTCAAAGCGGCGATCATCACGCAAATCCTCGATCAGGCGGCACGCATGACCCGCCGTCGTGCGATCGCGTTTGAATGCCGCCCCAATCCGCGCCAGCGGCCACTGATAGGTGATATAGGCCAGATACATGGCCACCTGCCGCGCCCGCGCCGCACCGGCATGATTACGCGATGACGATAAAATCTCAGCCGCCGGTATGCCCGTGGCATGCGATACCACATCGATGATAAACAAGGCCTTGGCGCGATCCTTCAGCGCCTGCATATCCTGCCCGGTCAGGCGCTCCACAGACGGCGCTGCCCCTTCGCTCCGCACCGCGACCGCCGCCCTGGCCGCACGGGCGGCACTGAAAATCCCAATTGTCATTATCACACCATCTTTTATTAAGGCGGCCCCGAGCCGCGGTACAAACCACAGCATAGACACGCCCAAAGATTAGAGGATAACTTTCCTATATAAAATAAAAAATAGGCTTAAATGCCTAAATTTTATTCGCGCATAGATTGCCAAACGATTCAAAATTATGGAAAAACAATTTTTGATAAATTAAAAATAGGCGAAAAATCCTATTGCACGACTGCGGATGGCCCGCCCATAAGGCCCATGATCGCCGTGAGTCAGGCCGCGCGAATCCCGCTGGTAGGGGCTTCAAGACGCCCGATCATGGCATCATGGCCCAGAATCATATCAACCTTAACCCCATCGCTGGCCAGCGGCAGACGCAGCCAGAACAGGCTCAGGCCCCGTGCCCCGCGCCAGGCCATGGAGTGTAAGCCCACATTAGGCTTACGGGTGGTGGCGACCAGCGACAATTCTTCGGCCCAGTACATGGCCTCATTAATTGTATATATCTCATCGAAGGTCTTGCCGGTGATTTCAGTGCCGTAGGCGCTGAATAATTCCGTTCCGGCCAGTCGCTGACGAAAGGCTTCCGGCGGGAGAATATGACGGTCATCCGCCGGATAGCTGTCAGAAACATCAATCAGGCTGATGGTCGGCAGGAGTTTGCGCAAGGCACACGGATCTATATCGGCCCGTGCGGGCAGTCGTCCGGGCTTACGAAGGCCCTTCCAGTAACGGAAGATGTCTTCGTGGCCGCGTAAAGCCGATGCCATTTCAGCCGCTATACCCGCCATAACAAAACGCGCCACTACCCCTTATGCACGGACGACACCCACCGTCCGTCAACCTGCCCCGAATCGCACGAATCACCAGTATTCCGCGCACGATCAAAACGAATCACCTAAATTTACCTTCTCTTAAGGGGTGATTCTTTGGCAAGCAAAAAAGGGTTAACGCGACCTCTCTGTTGGTAAAAAGACACAAAAAAGGCGCCTTAATCTCAGTTATGGCGCCTTTAGCATTAATTATCGATAGGAAGATATTGAGACGAGCTTTACTTTACGACGCGGGTTTTGCGTGCAACCTGACGGCCACCCTGGCCCAGGCCCATCTTTTTGGCCAGATCCGAACGGGCCTTGGCATAGTTTGGCGCGACCATCGGATAGTCCTTCGGCAAGCCCCACTTGGCGCGATATTCTTCAGGCGACATATTGTACTTGGTGCGCAGGTGACGCTTGAGCGACTTGAACTTGCGACCGTCCTCAAGACAGACAATATGATCAGAAGAAATCGACTTCTTTACCGATACCGCAGGCTCTTTCGGCGCTTCGATCTTGGTTTCTTCGCCGGTAGTTATGCTGTTGAGGGCGGCATATACATTCTGGATCAGGGACGGCAACTCACTGGCCGGCACAGAATTATTACCAACATAGGCCGAAACAATGTCCGCCGTCATATCAATGGTGTCTGTCTTGTTGTCCATTACACAAATCCCGTGAATTCGCCTGAAATATCAACTTTAGTTCGCGCTTTAACTAAGCCATGACTTTTGATTATTCAAGTCTTCAACAGAAAAAATATTCACATCGTGGTGAATATGGGAATGCATTACTTACAAAAACCGTAAGTTGACGCAAGGTCATCCTGCGTAAAAATCATCACCGTCAGGCTTTCAGATCCTGAGCAAAGGCCAGCATTGCCGCACGTTCCGGCACGGTTAAGCCGTCCAGATCAACCTCTTCGCCTTTACTCAGGGTACGGATCAGAGTGGCGCTTAAGGCCGAAGACAAAGACCAGTTCCAGTAACGCAATACGGTCTGCGCCCGGTCAGTCGCCAGCACATCAAACGTAATCAGCACATGCTCAAGCTCCGGATGGACTGAACCATCCGCCATCTGGGACGGGCGGCGCAAGGCCTGCCACAGACCGCGTAATGACGCCTTGGGCAGACCAGTCGCCTTGCACAGCACCGCCAGAGGCTCTCCGCCCCGATCGCGCAGCATCTTGGCACCGGTCGAAGGCTTAATCCCCGCAAGGTAAGATATCTCTTCGGCCAGATGACGGGTCATGCCCTTGCGGGCCGCCTCATCGATAGCCGCATCCAGACTGTCGAACGGACTGCGCGCCAGAGCCGCCCGGTTACGCTGACGCCGCTCAATGAACTGAAGCGCCTTGCGCGATAATGCGTCCTGCCAGCCTTCGTCAGCGGCCATGGCAAACACATCGGAGGCCGCATCCTGCATCACTTCGCGGTTGACCGCAAAACGGCTCAGGATCACGCGGCGCACCTCCGCATCCGCCCACCAGAACATGACATAGGCCGAACTGGGCCGGATTTCCGGACGCTTGATAATCAGCGGGATCAGTTGCGGCTGTGACTGACTTAGGACCACCACCGCCTCAACCGCCATCTGTGACAAGCTGGCGCGGGTGTTTTTCAGAATGACTTCGATAACCCGCACGTCCTGCTGTTCGATCAGGATTTCGGTTAGGATGGGTGCCAGATTTTTGCGCGCTGCCAGCAACATCCGGTGCTCATGGCCACCATTGCGGGCGCAGTAGCTCAGATCGGAGTCGTTCAGAGTCTCGCACTCTTCGATCAGGGCGCGGGCGACGCGCACCTCATCAATGATCAGGCGGCGCACCAGCGAGTTCGGCACTTCGGTCAGATGCGACAGACGTTTGGCGACGCGGGCGCGGTCTTCGACACCCGCCTCACTGAGCATTTCCACCAGCAAATCCGCCGTCACCGCCCGCTCAAAGGCATTGATGCGACTTTCGGGCAGACACACCACATCTGCCAGCCGCTTAAGCAGGGTCTGGCGCGACAGGCTCACCCGCACGGGCACGCCTGTCGATTGCGCATCCAGATCTTCGATGAAACGGGACTGAGACTCAGACATGCGCCATCATGCCCCGTCAGGCGTTAATCTTTTGTTATGCAGCCCAACTCACTACAGCGCACCAACCCGTAAATCGTGAGATTTGCGGTGAGTAGCAGGAGGTAAGCGCCGCAGGTACACCTAAGTACCTGCCAGCGCAGCCGACGCACTAATCACCCAAAGACCGCGATTTACAGGCCGTCGAAGAGGGCGGTGGATAGATACCTTTCTGCAAAGCTTGGAATAATCGCCACGATCGTCTTACCCGCATATTCATCCTTTGCCGCCAGACGGAAGGCGACCTCAAGTGCTGCCCCCGACGAAATACCGACCGGCAGGCCTTCGGTGGCCGCAGCCTTACGTGCCATGGCAAAAGCAGCGTCATTCGAGACGGTTTCCACGCCATCGATCACGCTGCGATCCAGAATACCCGGCACAAAACCGGCGCCGATGCCCTGAATCTTGTGCGGCCCAGGCTCACCACCCGACAGGATGGGCGAGGCTTCGGGTTCAACTGCGATCATCTTAACGGAGGCTTTTTTCTCTTTCAGGGCCTGACCGATGCCGGTGATCGAACCACCAGTGCCGACGCCGGAGATGACCACATCGACCGCGCCGTTTGTGTCATTCCAGATTTCCTGAGCCGTGGAAATGCGGTGAATATAGGGATTGGCGTCGTTTTCAAACTGCTGCGGCATGACCGAACCCGGCGTGGCCTCAATGATTTCCAGCGCCTTGGCAATCGCACCGCGCATGCCTTTTTCGGCCGGGGTCAGCTCAAGCTGCGCCCCCAGCAGGGCCAGCATCTTACGGCGCTCCAGCGACATGGATTCCGGCATGCACAGGATCAGTTTGTAACCCTTGGCGGCGGCGACAAACGCCAGCGCAATACCGGTGTTGCCCGATGTCGGTTCAACGATGGTCGCCCCCGGTGTCAGCTTACCCGAAGCCTCCAGCGCCTCGATCATCGAAATGCCGATACGGTCTTTGACTGACGACAGCGGGTTAAAGAACTCAAGCTTGGCCAGCACATCGGCCTTAGAGCCATATTCCTTCGACAGCCGCGGCAGGCGCACCAGCGGCGTATCGCCCATGGTATCAAGAATGGACTCAAAAATCTTACCGCGCCCAGAACGCGACAGTGTGGATTCGGACATGGGATGAACCTCCGGTGGTCTTTATTTAGGTTGCGCTGTGTTAGCGCACAAACCCAAACGGGTAAATGCAAATCGGGGTGAAACAGGCCTGTAACCGGGGGAGCGCGTGCCATAACCGCGACAAGCCAAACTGAATTTTGACCACCATATCGCTTAAAATGTTTGCTGATAAGGCAAATCACCTCACATATGGCGTCAAAGAATCTAAACTGAGGATATGGGCATGACCTTCCCTGAAGCCACCGTAGCCAACACACTTGACACCGACGGGGCCGAGACCACGCCGCTCAAGGCGCTGCCGAACCCTCACGAACTGGCGACCCAATTGATCGCCAAGCTGTGTCACGATTTTATATCGCCTACAGGTGCGATTGTGTCCGGCCTTGACCTGCTTGAGGACCCGTCCGCGCAGGACATGAAGGAAGATGCCATTAACCTGATCAAGGCCTCGTCGAAAAAGCTGGTGTCGATCGTCTATTTCGCGCGCGTGGCCTTTGGGGCCGCGACCACGGCTGAGGATTTTTCTATCAAGCAACTGCGCAAGATTTTGGATGATATGTTCTCGACCATGCGCGCCACCCTGGATTTGAATATCGACGATGAGATCGTGCTCGAAAAGCCAGTGGCGCGGGCGCTGGTCAACCTGGTCTATATTGCCGGAGGGGCCTTGCCCTTGGGTGGGACGGCCACAATCGATATGGCAAAAGACGGCGACGCCATCACCTTTACTGCCCTGTCCACCGGCAAAAAGGCCCGCCTGAAACCCGAAGCGGTCGAGGGCCTAAGCGGTGATCCGCTCGGTGACGGCCTGTCGGGGCAGTGGATTCAGCCCTTCTGGCTCCACAGCGTGGTTACGGAAGCAGGCGGCACCCTCACCTTCACCGCCGAAGAAGACCGGCTTGAGATCATTGTTAAGATGTAAAATATTCACCGCTTTGGTTAGTCAGGGCGGTGTTTTTTACGCACGGCGGTTTGCCCCCCTCCGTCACGGCGCTAATGCGCCGTGCCACCCGCTCCGGCGGCCCGGTCCCCCGGCACGCCGGGGGAGTATGATAGGTATAAGGCAGCGGAGATGATGCCTCAATTTACCTCATCCATAACGTAATCCACCCAGATAGCCTCAACACACAACGCCTTAAACTGATCTGAATCCACAGCAATTGCTTCGCGAGCGCGATTAAGTTCGAGATTATATGCCACCATAGCACCGGCATCCAAATGCCCGTCAAACGAGTGAATCACAGACCCCATCAGGTCTTCATGATTTTTAATCGAAAGTTTCACGTCACTCTTTTGATATGAATCTGAAATCTCATTTACGTAGTTATTCGCTACATCGCGCCTCCACCCCTGAGATATAAGCACTTGTTTAGCTTCCCCGAACTTCAGGCAGTCATTTTTTCTGTCTTCGAAAGAACTAAACACTCTCATTATGGTATCGGTTTTTTTACCCGACATGGATTTGCTAAAAATAGCGCGCCCAAAGACACGCTTGTCACCGTGCCTGTAATTATAAGTAACGACACCATCTGTGCGTTCAGAATCAGTTCTCTTCGCAAGCCCTTGCAAGGCACCCTGGTCAAAATCCTCCGCTGTCATCTTCATGCTTAAATTCTGAGCGAGATAACTGAAAATCTGACGTATTGGGATATATGGCGTTTCGTTAGCCCGCTCGGCCTCCAATGCCTTAGCTTTTTCCTTTTCTTCTTCCTTTTGCTTCTCAGCTTTAAAGTCCCAAATTAGCGACCTGCCGGGATTGAAGTATAATTCACCCTGCGCCCATGCCCCTTGAGTAAACGTACTCAAAGCCATCACAGCCATAACCCTCACTAAAAACACAGGCGCCTCCTGTTTTTGCTGCTCGACGTTTAAGCTGATGTAGCACACCATCCTACCGCATCATCCGCAACCCTTTAAATCTCTGGATTTATTTCTCATTAATCTTTTGCCAACGGTCTCTTAACCAAACCACAGCTATAAGTTTTCGCAGGGGCCCTGAGTGTGTCTGAAAATCAGACCGCTAAGGCTTAGTAAGTAACCTGACGGGGTATGCTGTGGACGATTTGATTGCCGAATTCCTGACCGAGACCGCCGAAAGCCTTGAGGTGGTCGATAGTGAACTGGTCAAGTTCGAAGCCAACCCTAATGAGCGCAAGACGCTCGATAATATTTTCCGCCTTGTGCACACGGTCAAAGGCACCTGTGGGTTCTTGGGCCTTGGGCGCCTCGAAGCGGTCGCCCACGCCGGTGAGACCCTGCTGGGTCGCTTCCGCGATGGCAAGCTGGAGGTCACCTCCGATGCCGTGACCCTGGTGCTGCATTCGATCGATCGCATCAAGTTCATCCTGTCGGGTCTGGAATCGACCGGCAATGAACCGGACGGCGACGACCACGACCTGATCGCCCAACTGGAGGCCATGGCCGAAGGTCAGGCCGTTGATATTTCCGCCGTGCAGGCCGTCGAAGTGCCGGACCGCCCGATTGGCTCTGAGCCTGATCCAATCCTGGCCCCCGAAGTGGTCCAAAAAGAACCTGAGCGCAACTTACGTCCCGGCGAAGTGTCCGAAGCCGAACTCGAAGCCGCCTTTGCGGCTGCCGAAGCCCCCGACTGGATGAACGAAGCCGTCGCCGAGGTTGAGCCTGAGCTGAGCGTCTCCGAAGTTGCCCCGGCTCCGGTTGCCGCAGCACCTGTGGCCGCCAAGGCCGCCCCCACCGCTTCGGATGCCCCAGCACCTGTAATGGGCGAAGACAATGCCATCGCCACCACCCAGTCGATCCGCGTGTCGGTCGATGTGCTGGAAGGGCTGATGACGTTGGTGTCGGAAATGGTTCTGACCCGCAACCAGTTGCTGCAAATTTCGCGCACCCGTGAAGATTCTGCCTTTGCCACCCCATTACAGCGTCTCTCGACCCTGACCGGTGAGTTGCAGGACAGCGTGATGAAAACGCGCATGCAGCCGATTGGTGCAGCCTGGAAAAAGCTGCCGCGTCTGGTGCGCGACTTAAGCCACGAACTGGGTAAGAAGATTGATCTGGTCATGGACGGTGAAGGTACCGAACTTGACCGTCAGGTTCTGGAACTTATCCGCGACCCGCTGACTCACATGGTCCGCAACTCGGCTGACCACGGTTTGGAACCGACGGCTGAGCGTATCGAACTGGGCAAGCCCGCCAACGGTACGGTCAAGCTGTCGGCCTTCCACGAAGGCGGCTATATCGTCATCCGTATTGCCGATAACGGTCGCGGCCTCAACACCGCCCGCATCCGCGAAAAAATCATCGAAAAGGCGCTGGCCCCGCGCAACGAAGTCGAAGCCATGTCGGATCAGCAGATCCACCGCTTCATCTTCGCGCCCGGCTTCTCGACCGCCGCCAAGGTCACCAACCTGTCGGGCCGCGGCGTCGGCATGGACGTGGTGCGCACCAATATTGAGCAAATCGGCGGCCAGATCGACCTCGTCTCGATCATGGGCCAAGGCACGACCTTTACCATCAAGATCCCGCTGACCCTGGCCATCGTTTCGGCCCTGATCGTCGGTGCCGGTGGTCAGAAGTTCGCCGTGCCGCAAACCTCGGTCATGGAACTGGTTCGCACTGGCGCCAATGCCGAGCACAAGATTGAGAAGATCAACGACGCGCTGGTCCTGCGCCTGCGCGATAAGCTGCTGCCGCTGGTACAATTAGGCCCAACCATGCAACTTGAAGCGGCCCAATCTGAGGACCCAACCTTTGTCATGGTCATTCAGGTCGGTGAACGCCGCTATGGCCTCGTCGTCAACGATGTTCTGGATACCGAAGAAATCGTGGTCAAGCCGCTGGCCGGTATCCTGCGCTCGGTTCAGGCCTTTTCGGGCGCCACTATCCTTGGTGACGGTTCCGTCGTGCTGATCCTCGACCCGAACGCCCTGTCGGAATATGCCGGCAACATCATCGACGAGAAATCAGCCGAAGACGGCGAGATCGTGGTCGCCTCGGCGGAGAATGAAAAAGTGGCCATGCTGCTGTTCAAAGCCGGTTACGGCGCGCCCAAGGCGGTCGAACTGGCGCACATCACGCGTCTTGAGCACATCGAAGTCGAAAAGATCGAGCGCATGGACGGCCGCGCCGCCCTGCAATATCGCGGCAAACTGATGCCAATCCTGAACGTCAGCGAAGGCTCTGGCTTAATGAACGAAGGCATTCAGCCGTTGCTGGTCTTTACCGGCGAAGGCTATGCCATGGCGCTGGCGGTCGATGAGATCGTTGATGTGGTCGAAGATTCTCTGTCCATCGAACTGTCGCCGGATCGGGCGGGTGTTCGCGGTACTGCCGTCGTCGCCGGTCGCGCCTGTGAAATCCTTGATGTCGATTACTACCAATTCCGCGGTCTGGCCGAACATGCCCGCAAAGCCCCACAAACTGACTCCGAAGCCGGAAAGGTCGCCGCATGAGCATCCGTGATTATGTAACCCTGCGTGTCGGTGGTCAGTTGTTCGGCGTCGACGCCGCCCGTGTCCACGACGTATTCCATCCTCGCGGCTTAACGCCTGTGCCGTTGTCACGCTCTGAAATCGCCGGGGTTTTGAACCTGCGCGGCCGGATCGTTACCGCCGTGTGTGCGCGCCGTCGTCTGGGTCTTGGCCCACGCGAAGAGGGCGCGCCTGAGCCTCTAGCCATTGGTCTCGAAGTGCATGGCGATAGTTACGGCCTCGTGATCGATTCCGTTGATGAAGTCCTGAAACTGGATGATGAAAAGTTCCACGCCGCCCCCGGCAATTTACCGCCGCGCTGGGCAGAAATAATTGTCGGCGTTTATCAATTGGAAAAGGAACTTCTGATAGTGTTAGACCCACACACGCTTTTGGATGCCGGGCATCTCAAGGCCGCTTAAGCAAGCGTAATTTTAGGGGCTTTTTAGAATGAAAACCTGCCTTGTTGTTGATGACAGCCGCGTCATCCGTAAAGTCGCCAGACGTATTCTGGAGAACCTTCAGTTTGAAGTGCTTGAGGCCGCCGACGGTCAGGAAGCGCTCGATGCCTGTAAGACCGCCATGCCGAACGCGGTCCTGCTCGACTGGAACATGCCGGTCATGGACGGGATCACCTTCCTTAAGCACCTGCGTAAGGAACAGGGTGGCAAAGAGCCGATCGTGGTCTTTTGCACCACCGAAAACGATCTGTCCCACATTACCGAAGCCCTGACCGAAGGGGCCTCCGAATACATAATGAAGCCGTTTGACGGCGATATTCTCGAAGCCAAATTCCAGGAAGTCGGTCTGATCTAGGCGTTTTTACAACGCCTATTTTTTTCACGGTAGCCGGTAACCATGATATGAAACAAGCCTCATATGTCAGCTAACCCTAATCCTGCGGCCTCGTTGCGGCCCCTGAAAATCATGATCGTCGATGACTCGGCGGTGGTGCGGGGCCTTGTCACGCGCTGGATCGAGCAGGAATCTGACATGGTTCTGGCCGGTTCCGCCACGGACGGGGCCAAGGCGGTTGAGCGCGTCAAGGACATCCAGCCCGATGTGCTGATCCTCGATATCGAAATGCCAAATATGGGCGGCCTTGAAGCCCTGCCCAAGCTGATTGCCGCCAAGCCGGGCCTTAAGGTCCTGATGGCCTCGACGTTGACGACGCGCGGGGCATCCGTCACCATTCGCGCGCTGGAGCTGGGGGCGGCGGACTATGTCCCTAAGCCCGATTCGTCGCGCATTGGCGGGGCCGACGGTTTCCGCACCGAACTGCTGACCAAGATACGCGCCCTGTGTGGTCGCACGCGTTTGTGGCCAGTACCGCCATCAGCGACGCCTGATACCAAGCCTGAGCCCGCACGACCGTCTTCACCCGCGCCGTCACCATCACTGGCACCTGCGCCAGCCCCGCGCGCGACCAATATCACACCGCTGAAAACCGGACATGTGGCCGCCCCCTTGCTGCGCCCGCGTACCGGCCCCAAGCGCATCGATCTGCTGGTGGTTGGCTCATCGACCGGCGGCCCGCCCGCCCTGCGTAACTTCCTGTTGGGCCTTGGGCCGGACTGGAAGATCCCGGTTTTGATCGTGCAGCACATGCCCGCGACCTTCACCACGATTCTGGCTGAGCATCTGGATAAGGCGCTGCCGATGACGGTGCGCGAAGCCAAGGACGGGATGCTGATTGAATCGCGTAACGTCTATATCGCCCCCGGCGACTGGCACATGACGATTAAGAACGATCCGATCGTCAAGCAGATCAAACTCGACCAGAGCCCGCAGGTCAACTGGTGCCGTCCGGCGGTCGATCCCTTGTTTCGCTCCGCCGCCGAAGTCTATAGCCACCATGCCCTCGGCGTTGTGCTGACCGGCATGGGCCATGACGGCCGCGACGGCGCGCAGGCTCTGGTCAATGTCGGGGCCACCGTGATGGCGCAAGACGAAGCCTCCAGCGTCGTCTGGGGTATGCCGGGTGCGGTCGCAGAGGCTGGCCTTGCCGAACTTATTAAACCTATTGAAGGGCTGGCGCAGGCCTGTAAGACTTTTGCGCGCGGGGAAAGACCACAATGACACCTGAAGACATCGAACATCTGGCCGCCCTGCTCAAAGCCCGCTCCGGTCTCATCCTGGGGGCAGATAAGACCTATCTGATCGAAAGCCGTCTGGCACCGATCGCGCGCAAAGAAGGCTTTGCCAATGTCGCCGGCCTGCTGACGGCGCTTCGCACCCGTCGCGACGAAAAGGTCATTCTCGCCGTGGTCGACGCCATGACCACCAATGAGACCTTTTTCTTCCGCGACAAAACTCCGTTCGACCAGTTCAAGTCCGACGTCCTGCCTGCCTTTGCCAAGTCGCGCATTTCAGGCGATATCAAAGTATGGTGCGCCGCCTGTTCGACCGGTCAGGAACCCTATTCGCTGGCCATGATGATGGATGAGGCCCGCGCGCAGTTTCCGCGCATCAATCTCGATATTCTGGCGACCGACATTTCCGACCGCTGCCTGGAAAAGGCACAGGCCGGGCTCTATACCCAGTTTGAGGTTCAGCGCGGCCTGCCCATCACCATGATGGTCAAGAACTTTGAAAAAGTCGATGAGATGTGGCGCATCTCGCCCAAGATGCGTCAGGGCGTGCGCTTTCGGAAATACAATTTGCTGGACGATCTGCGCGGGCTGGGGCGGATGGATGTCATCTATTGCCGCAACGTGCTGATCTATTTCGACATTGCCACCAAAAAGCGGGTGCTGGAGCAAATGGCCACCATGCTGGCTGACGACGGTTATCTATTCCTGGGTGCGGCCGAAACGGTTCTGGGCATTACGGACGCTTTCAAGCCGTTGCAGGGCACGCGTGGCCTTTATGTCAAGAACATGAGTGCTTCGGCCTCCCTGCGCCCATCCGCGACTTCCAGCCTGCCACCGCTGCGCGCCGCCGGTGCGGCTTAAAGCCACAAATTATAAATCGTGAGATTACCGCTCTGATGAAAGCCGTCAGTTTGGATGAGATGCCAGGCGTCTAGCGCCGCAGGTACATTTAAGTACCTGCCAGCGACGACAACGCCGCAGATCGCCAAACTCACGGCTTTATCGGCGTTGCTTGAAGGCATGGGATATAGTCCCATCATCCAGCCAGTCAAGCTCCCCACCCACGGGCACGCCGCGCGCCAGATAGGTGATCTGAACCCCATTTCCTAGCGGCCTTAAGCGATCGGCAACATAATGAGCCGTCGTCTGCCCCTCGACGGTGGCGGGCAGGGCCATGATGACTTCGGTGATGTGACCGGCACGCACACGCTCAACCAATCCGTCGATGCGCAGGTCTTCGGGCCGCACGCCGTCCAGCGCCGACAACAACCCACCCAGCACATGATAGCGACCGCTAAACGCGCCCACCCGTTCCATCGCCCACAGGGCTGAGTCTTCTTCGACCACGCAGATCATGGTTTTATCGCGGGCCGGATCGGCGCAGGTCGCACAGGGATTTTGAGTCGATAAGGCCCCGCATATCCGACAGGATTCCACCTTATCGGCGGCGTCCTGCATGGCGTTGGTGAGTGGGATCAAAAGCTGTTCGCGCCGCTTAAGCAGCGCTAACGCGGCCCGTCTCGCTGAGCGCGGCCCAAGCCCCGGCAGCTTGGACAGCAGCGCCATTAGGCGCTCAATTTCGGGGCCTGCACCAATCGCCATTTAATTAAAAGATTTTCGGCATGCCGGGGAAATTAGGCATCCCCCCAAACGGGCCTGCGGCTTCTTTCATCAGGTTGGCATTGACCTCATCCAATTTGCGGCGCGCATCGGCGTGGGCCGCCACGATCAGATCGCTCAGGATTTCCGGATCATCGGCCAGCAGACTGGGGTCGATTTTAAGCGACAGTAATTCGCCCGCCCCTTTGAGATCAAGATTAACCAGCCCCGCCCCCGACGTGCCGGTCACAACCGTAGCACTCATCTTATTCTGGGCTTCGGAGAATTTCTGCTGCACGGCCTGCGCCTGCTTCATCAAGCTGTTGATATCCATCAGTCGTCATCCTTATCGGGAGTTTCATCGGCAGATGTAGGAATTTCAGGCGTAGTGTCAACCGGCTTGGGCTTCTTGCGGAAACCGGTCATTTTAGCGCCGGGGAAGGTGGCCATAAGCTGAGTCATAAACGGATCGGCCAGCACCGCGGCGCGAGCTTCATCTGATTCACGCTTATCGCGCTCATAGATGGACTCAGCCCCGCCCTGCCCGTCGGTGGCGATCAGCCAGCGCTGGCCCGTCCATTCCTTGAGGCGTAAGGAAAGCTTGCGCACCAGATCTGCCGGCATGTTGGGCGCCGGCTCAAAGGTGATTGCCCCCGGCATGAACGACACCAGCCGCACATAGCGCTCGACATCAACGCGCAAACCAATTTCGCGCTTTTGTTCGATCAGGGCCATGACATCGGCAAAACTTTTAAGCTCAATATGCGGGGCGGCTTGAACTTGCGGGCGCATCATCACGGCGGCATTGCTGTTGGCGCTGCGGTATTGCGAGGTCACCCCGCCCCCGCCGCCCGTTGGCCCCTGCGGAGCCCCACCGGCCAACAGGTCTTCGCCGTTTTGGAGGCGTTTCAGCAGGGCTTCCGGCCCCGGCAGATCAGATACATAGCAGAACCGCACCAGCGCCATTTCAGTGGCAGCCGCAGGGTCCGGCGCCCGGCGCACTTCCTCAAACGCCTTAAGCATTAGGGTCCACAGGCGCGATAAAGTCCCCGCCGACAAAGCCGCCCCCAACAGGGTGACCCGCTCGGCCGACTCCTTGGGCAGGCGGGTCGCTTCGGCCCCCAAAACCTTAGCGACCGAGCAGGCATGGCAGTATTCCAGCATATCGCCCATGATCTGCGACGGATCAGCGCCGTAGCCATAAAGCGTGCGGAACCCCAGCAAAGCGTCCTGAATCTGACCGGCGATGATATTTTCAAACAGGTTCAGCGTGGCCGAACGGTCGGCCAGGCCCAGCATATCACGTACCAACTCGCCGGATACAGGCTGGCCCTCATCGCCCTGCACCAGCGCCTGATCGAGCAAAGATAAGCTATCGCGCACCGAGCCTTCGGCAGCGCGGGCAATCAGGGCAATGGCGTCGGGCTCGATCTGCGCCCCTTCGAGGCGGCAGATCTTTTCCAGATGCGGCGTCAGGGTCTCCGGCTCAACCCGGCGCAGGTCAAAGCGCTGACAGCGTGACAGGATGGTGACCGGCACCTTTCGGATTTCGGTCGTCGCAAAGATGAACTTGGCGTGGGGCGGCGGTTCTTCGAGCGTTTTCAGCAGGGCGTTGAACGCGCCTGTCGACAGCATGTGCACTTCGTCGATCACATAGACCTTATAGCGCGCTTCAACCGGCGCATAACGCACACTCTCCAGAAGCTCGCGCATGGCATCGACGCCGGTGCGCGATGCGGCATCGAGTTCCAGCACGTCAATGTGGCGGCCTTCGATGATCGCCTGACAGTGAATACCAAAGGTGGTCAGATCGACGCTTGGGCCGTGTACTGTCTCGGATTCATAGTTGAGTGCGCGCGCCAGCAGACGTGCCGTCGTAGTCTTACCTACCCCACGCACCCCGGTCAGCATAAAGGCGTGGGCGATCCGGCCCGTAGCAAAGGCGTGGGACAGGGTGCGCACCATCGCTTCCTGACCGATCAGATCCTCAAAGGTGCGCGGGCGGTATTTTCGCGCCAGCACCGTATAGGCTTCGGACGTCAGCGGAGCGGGAGCCGCCACGGCCTTCACAGTCGCAGCCTCACCGAAAATATCCGCCGTCAGGTCATCGCGCTCGAATTCGTCTTCGGGCGCGGCACCAAACGGATCGGTTTCAGGAAAATCGGACATAGCTAGGGTTATATATCCAAACTCAGGCTTTTCCAGCACAAAGCATACGCAGCGATAAGCCGTGTGGGGTGGTCTGTGGAAAATTTCGGGGAATAAGGTGAGACCGCGCGACCCGAAGGTGAATTCGTTGTGGCTGCTGCCTTCCGGCCCTGACCAGATTGGCGAGGCCTTCGCCCGCGCGATCTCAAGGGCTATATGCGTATTTTGGGGTGTGGATGCAAGAGGGAATCTTAGAGAGCGCTTTACAGCCCGCTTACACCGATCACGAACATGCGTCTTAAAGCCTTACGCCGATGGGCGTATCATGGGCAAAATAAGGAGGACGACCATGACCGAACATGCCCACCCCAATAATCAGGACAATATCTTCGTCGAAAACTACGATGTTGAGCCTGAGCATTTCAATGAGGATAAGCTGTCGCTGAAACGATCCTATTTGGAATGGATCGGCCTTGGGCTGGCGGTTACGGCGACCGCATTTCAAACCGTATTTACGGTCATTTTTCTGAGCCATTTCCTGACGGTCTAAATAACCTCACCACCGCGTAAAATCAGCGTGCTGTCGGGCGTAACCACCGTCCACGCTTCGTCGTGAGTTAAGGGCTGAGTGGCAATTACGATGACCTTATCGTCGGGCGTGGTCTCAGCCGCGAAATCAACCCGCACATCCTCATCGATCAGGGTCGCCGTGCCAAACGGCGCTTGACGTTTGATATAGCACAGCTTTTTTGAACAGGACGCATACAGTGAGCGCCCATCGGTCAGCAGAGCATTGAAGACGCCAAGGCCGCGTAATTGCGCGAACAGGTCTGAGATTTCCCGATCCAGAACCTTGGGCGGCGGGCAGTCAGGGAAGGTCTTAACCAGATAATCCATGACAAAACAAAAGGCATGTTCGGAATCGGTTGTGCCTATGGGCCGGAAAAAACTTAAAGGCAAATCCTTCACGCCTTTAAGCTGGCCATTGTGGGCAAAGGTCCAGGCCCGCCCCCACAGTTCGCGCGTAAAAGGATGGGTGTTTTCCAGCGCCACCCGCCCGCGGTTGGCCTTACGAACATGGGCAATGACCATGCGGCTTTTGATCGGATAGTTCTTAACCAGCGCCGCCAGTTCCGATTGGGCTGACGGCTTCGGGTCATGAAAGCTGCGGCAGCCTTTGTTCTCATAAAAGCTGATGCCCCAGCCGTCCTTGTGCGGGCCGGTCTCACCGCCGCGCTTCGCCAGGGCCGCAAAGCTAAAGCGGATATCGGTCGGCACATTGGCATTCATGCCCAGAAGTTCGCACATCAGGCCGTAAATCCACAAATTTCATGATATTGGCGGCTGAAATGGCTAAATAATGCTAGGAAATAGACGCAGATCAGGGCTACCCCCTGTTCAAGTCTATTTCCGACGCAGTATGACGCCATTTCGCCGTCCGAAGGATGTGGTCCGTCTGCACGGACTACGGCGTCGTAAAATTTTGAAAATGTAGACATTTCCAGCAATTTCCCTCCTGGTATCCGCACAAACGGCCTCACACCAATATTATGAAATTTATGGATTTACGGCCAGTTACTTCCTGCGGAACTCATCCTGCGGATAGACGCCCAAAATCTCGACATCGGTCGCAAAGAATTTCAGTTCTTCCATAGCCAGTTGCAGGGCGCGATCAGAGGGGCGCGCCTCAACATCGGCATAGAAAAAGGTCACCGAGAACGATCCGTTTTCCGAATAGCTTTCCAGCTTGGTCATGTTGACGCTGTTGGTGGCAAACCCTCCCAGAGCCTTATAGAGGGCTGCCGGAATAGAGCGCACCCGGAATACAAAGGTGGTGACGCAAGGCACTTCGGGAGCCGGATCGACCACGCTCTGCTCGCCCGTCAGCACCAGAAAGCGCGTGGTGTTGTGGCGCGCGTCCTCAAGGTTGGGGCGGATGATCTCAAGGCCGTAAAGCTCTGCGGCCACTTCGGGGGCGATGGCGGCGCGATCCATAGCGCCACTGTCTTTTAGCGCGCGGGCCGACCCTGCCGTATCGTGAAACACTTCCGGCAGGATGTTCAGTGCGCGCAACGAATTACGGCACTGCATCAGGGCCATAGGGTGAGAAAACGCGACCTTAATATCGGAAAGCTTGGCGCCCTTATTGACCATCAGGTTCATCTCGATCGGCAAAAAGCGCTCACCGATGATCTTCAGGCCCGAATGGGGCAGCAGGTGATGGACATCTGCCACCCGTCCGGCCAGAGAATTTTCGACCGGAATCATGCCAAGGTCACACTCACCGCTGCGTACCGCAGCAAACGCTTCCTCAAAAGTCGGGTGGGCGACCGCTTCGGCACCGGGAAACCAGCGCTTTATGGCCTGATGGCTGAAGGCGCCGGGTTCACCCTGAAAGGCGATGCGTTTGGGGTTTGACATGTCAGAGTCCGTGGGTATTTGCATAAGTAATGGCGGCATCGAGGTCTGCCGGATTATCGACCGACAGGGGCGCGTCCTCTACCACCAGCGCATAGATATTCATATCCATTTCGAGGGCGCGCAGTTGCTCAAGCTTTTCAAGCGTCTCCAGCGGTGACGGCGGGGCGGCGGTAAAAGCTTCTAAGGCCGCGCGCCGGTAGCCATAGATGCCGATATGCCGCCAGATGGGCGCGTCACCAAACAGGGTCGAGCGGGTAAAATAAAGCGCTTTGCCGGAGGTCGTCAGAACCGCCTTGACCACATCCTTATTGGTGCGGTCGGCAGGGGAATGTTCGGCGGCAACCAAGGTGGCAATATCGGCCTTGGGTTGATCGTTTAACAGCGCCACAGTGCGGCTGATGACCTCCGGGTCAACAAACGGCATATCGCCCTGAAGGTTGATCACAATGTCATGGACACCCTGCGGATCGACGGCTCTGAGGGCGGCCATGATTCGGTCAGACCCCGAAGGGAGGGCCGGATCGGTCAGCACAGCCTCCCCACCATGCGCCCTTATCGCATCGACGATCGGCTGATCCCCGGCGGCCACGACCACGCGCACATTGCTGGCTTTCTGCGCCTGCTTCATCACCCGCACGATCATGGGCAGGCCCGCAATATCGGCCAGAGGCTTATCCGGCAGGCGCGTAGCGGCCATTCGGGCGGGGATAATAACCAGTGATGTCACCTTGCAAAAACCTCCGGAGTGCGACGATTTGACACAGCTTGGGGCCTTTTTCGGCAAAAAGCCACAAACGCGCCTTGCGTCTTTTGCGGTAGCGTGTCAGACAGCCAGAGGCAAGCCAAATGCAATAATATGCGCCAATGGCGGAGGAACATAGTTTTAAGGAATCATCCGATAAAGCTATGGTTGCCACAATGATAAACATATGAGGACGTTTGGGCCCCATGAGCGGTGATCTTAAACTGAATATGATAATGGGTGCGGGCCTTGCGGCGGCACTGGCCATTATGGGTGTACGTATTGGCGCAGACGCGCTTTACCACACCGAAGCCCCCGAAAAGCCCGGTTATCTGATCGAAGTCGCCGAGGTTGCCGAAGGTGGCGAAGCGGCGGGCCCTGAAATCCTGCCCGACTGGGGCACGGTTCTGGCGACCGCCGATCTGGCCGCCGGTGAAGCCCAGTTCAAGAAATGCATGTCCTGCCATCAGGTAACGGATGCCAATGGCACCGGCCCTGGCCTTAATGCCATTGTCGGTCGCCCGACCGCGGCCCACGCCGGGTTTGCCTATTCCGACGCCATGAAGGCCCATGCCGGTCCTGCGCCAAACTGGACCTATGATGAGCTTTATCACTTCCTCGGCGCGCCGGGTAAGTGGGTCAAGGGCACCAAGATGGCCTTCGCGGGCATCAAAAAACCCGAAGATCGCGTCAACCTGATTGCCTGGCTTAAGACTCATGGCTCGGCCGGTTATGCAGTGCCTGCGCCCGATCCGGCCCGTCAACCGGGTGCGGCGACCACCGCCGCCGCTCCGGCTGAAGGTGCACCAGCGGCTGATGCCGCTGCCCCTGAAGCTGCCGCGGCACAAACGCCTGCGGCTACGGCTACGGCCCCGACCGCAACACCCGCAGCTTAAAAAATTGAACCATTAAAAAAAGCCCTGCGAATTTAATCGCAGGGCTTTTTTGTGTCTGTTGTTTATGCCGCTTACAAGCGGCGAAAAACCGTTGGCAGGCCGTTGCCACCGGCCTCAATTCTCACCACAGCGTCTTTTAGCGGTTCAATCGCCGTTTTCATGTGAAAGGCATTGGCGTGGATGAGGGTTTCCGCATCCATCATGATCGCGACATGGCCCTTCCAGAACACCAGATCACCGCGTTCAAGCCCGCCAAAATCAGGGCCAATCTCGATCACGTCCCCAAGTTCGGCCGCCTGCATGTAGGTATCGCGCGGGCATGACCGACCGGTGGCGTACAGCGCCTGCTGGACCAGTCCCGAACAATCAACCCCGATGCTTTCGCGCCCGCCCCACTGATAGGGCGCATGCAAAAAGGTTTCGGCCACATCGACATAATCGTCCGCAAAGCGATCAAAGCCGCTCAGGTGCGCCGAATAGACCCAGCCAAGATCGTTAATGAACGAAAACTTGCCTTCTTCGCGCGTCACGCTGACCAGCGAATTGAGGCTTAAGATCTTCTTGATCTGTGATTTTATCGACGTATCGGCAAATACAAAGGTGCGTAAGGTCGATACGAAATGGGTCGGCAAATGCCAGTCCGACGTGAAGGCACCGGCATGGACATAGCCGACATAGCCGTCGCGCATCGATTGTCCCCACACATAGTCATGCTTGCGCTCAATGACCTTGAAACGCTCACCAAACAGGATCTGGTTCGATTGTTCGGCATGGGCCCCCGGCTCATCCGACATGGCGGCTGAGGTGACATTACAGGTCAGAAGCTCACCGACCACATAGCGCGCCGCCGTGATGACGCCTTGCAGGGCAATCTCGGCCACACCGTCCTTATAGGGGGTGAGACGCGGGTCAAATCGGGGGTCACGTTCATGCGCCATAAAGCGTCCAAACCTTCTGCTTAAGCTGTACTCTTCAGCCTCCACCATAGCCCAAGGATACGAAAACCCCGTTAACAGCCAGCCTTAATTTTAGATGACCGGCCTATCCGGATCATAACCCTTTGATAAGACGGTAAACCGCCCGCAGGGTATGGGCTGCCGCGCCCGTCGGATAGCCCGGCACGCCGCGCGGGTTCCAGCCATAGATATCAAAATGCGCCCACACACCCGTTGTCGGCGCAAAGCGTTGCAGAAACAGGGCCGCGGTTACTGATCCGGCCTGCGCCCACCCTTGCGGGTCGTTGCGAATATCAGCAATCTCGGATTCGAGCGCGTCTTTGTATCCCGCCCACAATGGCATCCGCCACAGCGGGTCATGCTCGGACAGGCTGGCGATTTCCAGACGGCGGACAATCTCTTCGTCATCGCAATAGAACGGCACCACTTCCGGCCCCAAAGCAATCCGCGCGGCACCGGTCAGGGTCGCAAAATCAAGCGTCAGGTCAGGGTTGATCTCAGAGGCCCGCGCCAGACCATCGGCCAGAACCAACCGCCCTTCGGCATCGGTATTGCCAACCTCGATCGTCAGACCCGCCCGTGAGGACAGCACATCACCCGGCCGGAAAGCCTCCCCGCCGATCGAATTTTCCGCCACACATAACAATATAGACAGCTTCACCGGTAGGTTGGTCGCCATGATCCAGCGCCCCAGCGCCAGAACGTGCGCCGCCCCGCCCATATCCTTTTTCATCAGGGCCATACCGGCCCCGCCCTTCATGTTCAGCCCGCCGGTATCAAAGGTAATTCCCTTGCCCACCAGAGCCACAGTCGGAAGGGGCAAGCCGTCACTGCCAATGGGCGACCAGGTGATTTCAATAAAGCGCGGCGCGCGCGATGAAGGGGCTGCCCGACCGACCGCATGAATGGCCGGATAGTTTTGCGCCAGTAATTCATCGCCGGTGATGACGGTAATCGCCGCGCCAAACTCATCGGCCACCGCACGCGCCGCGGCCTCAAGCTCAGCCGGGCCCATATCCTGTGCCGGGGTATTGATCAGGTCGCGCGCCAGATTGTGGGCCGCGACCTCATGGCCCACCGCCTCAATCTGCGCGGGCGTCAGATCGGCGGTATCAAGCTTGACCTCGCCCCTCTGGTTTTTACCGCCCTCGCCTTTATAGCGGTCAAAACCGTAAACCCCCATGCCCCAGGCCGCATGGATGGCGCAGCGATCAAGGCCAGCATCCGCCTTCAGCACCCAGTTACCCTTGGGTAGTTGTGGCGGCAGAGCGCGAAATAGCATTGGATTATAGGCTTTGCGCGCGCCTAAGCCGTACCAGGCCGTGACACCCTTGCCCTCCGGCAGCAGAATGAGCGTGCCCGCCCGGGCCGTAAAGGCGCGGGCGCTGGCATAGGCGCGGGTCGCCGGGGACGCTTCGGACAGCCGGGCCGCCAGTTCATCCTCAAACACCGCGATGATCTGGTGATCGGGGGCGGACTTGCCAGAGGCATTTGACGTGGATTTCAGCGGCTTGGCCATTTTCGGGTCTCAGGTTTGCGCAGTTTTAACGGTTTTAACCCTATCTTCATCGCTGTCACTGAAATCTTAACGCCGCTGCTCTTTTTGAGTCGTTTCAGGATCTTGCGCATGGCCGTTTTCAAATCCGTTGTCATCGGGGCTGCTGCCGGATGGATGGTGATGGCCTCCACCGTCATGGCCTTTCCGTTTGGTCAGAAAAAAGCCGAAGTGCCCGCCGCTGCCCCTTCCAACAAGGCCATGCTGCCGGTGGATCGCAATGAGGCCCTGCGTGCCGATCCGCTCAGCCGTTCCGCCTATTTTGCCCGCGCCTTTGAGCGCAATCCGACCGACGCTCAGGCCGGTATTGACCTGAGCCATGCCTTGCGCGCCCTTGGCCGGTTTGACGAAGCCGCCGATGTCGCCCACCGCGTCTTGTTGTTTGCGCCTAATAATGTCGAGGCCCTGACCGCTGCCGCCCGCGCCCATATCGCCAGCGGCAACGGCTTTTACGCCATTGAACCGCTGGATCAGGCGCTAAAGCTCAAACCCAATGACTGGCAAAACTGGTCGCTGATCGGGGTGGCCTACGATCAGTCCAAGCGGGGTGCTGAGGCGCAAGTTGCATGGGATAAGGCGCTGAGTTTGTCACCAGAGAACCCCACCGTCCTGACCAACAAGGCCATATCGGCGGCTTCAGGCGGCAAACTGGCCGATGCTGAAGCCCTGCTACGCCGCGCGGTGGCACAGCCCACGTCGACGCTGGCCATGCGGCAAAATCTGGCGCTGATCCTAGGGCTTGAGGGCAAGATGGTTGAGGCCGAAGCCCTGCTGCGCCGTGATCTGCCGCCGGAGATTGCCGATGCCAATCTGGCCTGGTTGCAACATAGCTTAAGCGGCCCCGCCAATACCCGCACATGGGAAGCCCTCAAAGCCGGCAGCTAACCCGCAATAATTATGGTCGCCGCCCCAAAAATCCGGATGCGCACCGCGATCAGCCGTGTTAACGAATAGCCCAATTGATCCTTGGTCTCTATGAGTCCATGTGATCACGGCGGATAAAAATTATCCCCAAACCAGACCGACAAACACACACAATATGTAGATATTAACCTAGCCTTAACCACAAACTGTGGTGATATAGGCGACAGTTTAATCGCGTCGCTTACGATTCGGGATATAGTTCATGAGCCTCATCACGTCTGCCGCTTCCTTGCCTGGCCTGCTTACCCCTTCGGCGGCCTATAAGCCGTTCCGCTATCCGTGGGCCTTTGATTATTGGCAAAAGCAGCAGCAGGTCCATTGGCTGCCCGAAGAAGTGCCGCTGGGCGAAGACTGTAAGGATTGGGCGTCCAAGCTCAATGACAATGAGCGCAACCTCCTGACCCAGATTTTCCGATTCTTCACCCAATCCGACATTGAGGTGCAGGACAACTACATGGAAAAATACGGTCGCGTGTTCAAGCCGACCGAAATCAAGATGATGCTGGCGGCGTTTGGCAATATGGAAACCGTCCATATAGCCGCCTATGCGCTTTTGCTTGAGACCATCGGCATGCCGGAATCGGAATTTGGCGCGTTCATGCAGTATCAGGCCATGCGCGACAAACACGATTTCATGCAGAAATTCGGTGTCGAAACCAATGCCGATATCGCCCGCACCCTAGCTATGTTCGGCGGCTTTACCGAAGGTCTGCAATTGTTTGCGTCGTTCGCCATGCTGATGAACTTCCCGCGCTTCAACAAGATGAAGGGCATGGGCCAGATCGTATCGTGGTCCGTGCGCGATGAAAGCCTGCACTGCGAAGGCATCATCAAGCTTTATCACGCCTTTAACAAGGAAACCGGCGCAGTCACCAAGGCCGTGGCCGATGACATCGTCGATTGCTGCAAGAATGTGGTGATGATGGAGGACAACTTCATCGACCTGGCGTTTGAGATGGGGCCGGTCGAGGGCATGACCCCGCACGATATCAAGCAATATATCCGCTACATCGCTGACTGGCGCCTGCGTCAGTTGGAACTGCCGGAAGTCTACGGCGTCAAGGAAAACCCGCTGCCGTGGTTGCAGGTGCTGCTGTCGGGCGTTGAACACGCCAACTTCTTTGAGGCCCGCGCGACGGAGTATTCCAAGGCCGCCACCAAGGGTCAATGGACCGGCGGCGAAGGCGTCTGGGGCGCGTTTGATCAACTGATGAAAAAACGCTCCGACGCCACGCTGGGCACGAACTAAATACCTTTCCTCCCCTGCAATGCGGGGGAGGTGGACGCGAAGCGGACGGAAGGGGCATCATGCGCCCACAGATTAAACTCCCCCTCGCCCGTAAACTTCGCCGTGAAATGACGCCACCGGAAGTCATGATCTGGTCACGACTAAAAGGCGCGCCCAACAGCGAACTCCGCTTTCGCAGGCAACATCCTGTTGGGCCTTATGTGCTGGATTTTTATTGCGCCAAAGCCCGATTGGCTATCGAGATTGATGGTCAGATTCACGGATTGGCTGTCGTGGCGCATAAGGATGAGCAACGCGACACATGGTTGCGGTCGCAAGGCATCGACGTGATCCGCATAAACGCTGCGGATGTAATGGCGGATGCGGATGCCGTCGCCGGGATCATTTGGGATAGCGCCAGCGCCAGATTACAGCGCTAATGCCCCCTCCACCACGTTCGCCCTGATGGGCGCGTGGTCCCCCTCCCCCGCTGCGCAAGGGAGGAAAAAACTAACCCTGCGATAATAGCATCAACCCGAACAGAACCGCCGCGCCGATTACATAGCCGACCTTGACGGAGGCAAAGCGCGGTGTAAGCAAAGCGCGCGCCACATGAAGGGCAATCACTAGCCCCAAAAGCTGAAACGACAGGCCGGCATTGAACCCGAACGACGTAAAGGCCACAAACACATAGATCAGGCTCAGCAACCAGAACAGCGTCACCGACACCACCGTCAGCGAATGCCACAATGCCTGACCGAGTTCTTTCATGACCGTCCTCCGTGACTGTGCAGCATATAGACCATCCCGCTAACAGGCACAGCCCCTGTCGCGCGCAGGTTCTCATCGCTTTCTTACGACCGCCGACTTAGCGTGGACGTATATCACGGCCATAATCCAAATCCGCCCCCGACACGTAAGCCTTTATATGAATAAACGTCGCTTTTTATCGCTTATCGGCCTGACGGGATTAGCCACGGCGCTTGCGGGTTGCAACACCTTAAGCGCGTTCAATACCCTGACGCCCAAGGACGCAGACAGCGAACGTCTGTCGCGTGATATTGCCTATGGCGACGGCCCGCGCCGCAGCTATGATGTGTACGGCCCGCGCAAAGGGGCCCGCAACCTGCCGGTTATTGTGTTCTTTTATGGTGGCGGCTGGAACTCAGGCGCCAAGGACGACTACGCCTGGATGGGCCGCTCACTGGCAGCACTAGGTTATATTGTCGTCGTGCCCGATTACCGGCTGGTGCCGCAGGCGCGCTATCCCGACTTTCTGACCGATAGTGCGGCGGCGGTTCGCCATGTCCACACCCATATCCGCGACTATGGCGGCGATCCTGAACAACTGATCCTGATGGGTCATTCGGCGGGGGCCTATAACGCCATGATGCTGACGCTTGATCCACAATATATCCCTGATATCGCCATCAAGGCCATGATCGGGCTGGCCGGGCCTTATGATTTTTATCCCTATGATGTCGACTCGACCATAAACGCCTTTGGGCAATGGCCGCGCCCGCAGGAAACCCAACCCATCAACCATGTGCGAAAGCTCGACACGCACTTTTTGCTGATTCACAGCCGCGCCGACACCATTGCCCGCGTGCGCAATTCCGAAGTCATGGCACAAAAACTGAGCGCGTCTGGCAATGCCGTGACGCTGAAACTCTATGATGACATCAGCCATCAGGACACGGCCGCCGCCTTTTCGGTACCGTTCCGAAATAAGGCTCCGGTACGCAAAGACGTGGCCGATTTTCTGACGACTACGCTTGGATAAAGCGTCACGAATTTGAGCTATCACCACTTTGCCAGATGCGCAAAGCTGTGATAGGTATGGCCATGACACTGCAAAATATAACAACACACGCAACGGCCCATGACGCCGTAACTCACCTTAAAACCCTGTATCAGACGTCGGTGACGCAGCTACAGGCCGACCTACAGGCCTATCTGGCTGATAAGACCAAACCGAATAAGGTTTTGCGTGCCGAAGGCCGCTATTGTTACCCTAAGCTGATCGTGACCTGGAACGGCGTCGATGAAGACGACGACGAAGACACGCCGGTGCTGGGCCACCGCCATCCGTTCGTCAATCGCGCCTTTGCCCGCTTTTCGCGCCCTGGCGTCTATGCCGGTTCGATCACCCGCCCAGACCTTTATGGCGACTTCATCGAAGAACAGATCGAACTGATGCAAAAGGATTACGACATCACGATCGAAGTCGGATTATCGGATCAGGAAATTCCCTACCCCTATGTGCTGGACGGCGCTGATCTTGATCTCAACAGCGTCTCGGCTGTTGATCTGGCGCGGTTTTTCCCGGCGACCGAACTGGCCCTGATTGGCAACGAAGTCGCCGACGGCCACGAAGTCCGCAATGCCGATGGCTCGCATCCTTTGTCACTGTTTGACGGCCTGCGATCAGATTTTTCGCTAGCGCGCCTTAAGCACTATACCGGCACCCCGGCGGAACACACTCAGGGCTATATTCTGATGACCAACTATCATCGCTATGTCGATGTGTTCGTCAAATATGCGCTGGAGCAGCTTCAAGACCCCGATAGTCCGTACACAGCCTTGTCGTGCTGCGGCAATCTGCTGATCACGCGCGACACTGAAAATCCGCTGGAACTGATCGCCAATTCGCCGTGGCGTAAGCACCAGATGCCAGCCTATCATCTGCTGGCACCGAACCGCCAGGGCATTACGCTGGTAAATATTGGGGTCGGGCCGTCGAATGCCAAGACCATTACCGACCATCTGGCCGTGACCCGCCCGCAGGCGTGGCTGATGATCGGCCACTGCGGCGGCTTGCGTCCGTCTCAGAGTATTGGCGACTATGTGCTGGCCCATGCGTACTTGCGTGATGATCATGTACTTGATGATGTGCTGCCGGTCGAAATCCCGATCCCCGCCATTGCCGAAGTTCAGGTCGCCCTGCAACAGGCCTGTGTCGAAGTGACCGGCGAAAACCCCGATCAGCTTAAGCGCCGCCTGCGCACCGGCACGGTCGTCACCACCGATGACCGCAACTGGGAACTGAGATATTCCTTAAGCGCTATTCGCTTTTCGCAATCGCGCGCGGTGGCTATCGACATGGAAAGCGCCACGCTGGCAGCCCAAGGCTATCGGTTCCGGGTGCCTTACGGGACGCTGCTGTGCGTGTCGGATAAGCCTTTGCACGGCGAATTGAAACTGCCGGGTCAAGCTAACCATTTCTATGAGCGGGCGATTTCGGAGCATATCGACATCGGCATCAAGACAATGGATATTCTGCGCGATGCCGGTTCGCGGCTGCATTCACGCAAGCTGCGGGCCTTCGACGAGCCGCCGTTTCGCTAGGCCTCGCAAAAAAAGTTTTGCCGCTTTGCGTCAAATACTGTTTTTGCGGGAAATTAAGACTTTCTAATCGTCTCCACCTACATGGCGAAGAACCTCTGTGTGGGGGTCATGCCAATACCCGCCTATCCGGCGACGCGAGGCAAAGCGTTCAAATAAAGCCAGTGCTACTTCGTAAGACACCGGGCCATCTGCGACTACATGTGC
The DNA here is from genome assembly GCF_014652575.1 of Asticcacaulis endophyticus. Taxonomy (GTDB): domain Bacteria; phylum Pseudomonadota; class Alphaproteobacteria; order Caulobacterales; family Caulobacteraceae; genus Asticcacaulis; species Asticcacaulis endophyticus. The sequence goes on from NZ_BMZB01000001.1 coordinate 150,420, forward strand.
GTCGAAATCGTCTCTGGTCAAAAAGGCCGCATAGGCAATGACGGAATATTTATCCGGCAGTTTCAGGGCTTTGAAAGCGGTTTCAATCTGACCAAGCGTATAGTATTTCGCACGGCCCCAGCCCTTTGCCAGTTCACGCGGTAATTGTCGGGCACACTTTTTGGCCGCCCTATGCCACTTGAAACGCTCAAACCAACCCATCTCACCCCCTAGATCAAATTTGATTTTACGGCTTCCAGTTCAAAGTATTTTCGACAAATTTATTTGGCGAATAACTTTGAACTGATTTTCACAAAAATATGCGCCCGAAATCTGCTATGATTTGGGCGCACACAAGGATCAATGGACCTCCATCCATAGGCTTAAGGCTCCATACGACAATACCAAGAGAGGGCAGTTGCAGACAGGGGCTTTAACCTAGTATTAGTGTGATCCTTCAAATGCTTATAATCGAATCAAGTTGTTGTGAATGTCGGCTTTTGCCACGCCCCTGACCCACCTGCATGTGATCCGGCTGCCGTTCGTGGCGCCGGAGACTTTGTTTGAGGCGTGGTTTGAAACCGACCATAGTGTGGGCCTGATTTCCGATGGTGGCCCTCAGGGGCGGTGGTCGTATCTAAGCTGCTATCCTGACGGCGTGACCACGCTGGAATTTGATGACGACACCGACCCAAAAGTGCTTCTGAAACAGTCGATTGCGCCGTTTAAAACGGCAGCCCACCCCGCCCATATCGGCGGCGATGCCACAACCGACCTGCCACCCTTTACCGGCGGCGTGATCGCGCTGGCGTCATTCGAAATGGGCATGCGGTTCGAACATTTAAAAAAACGTCCGTTCCGTGTCGAAGGGCGTAAGGCCTGGCCCGAACTGCATATCCTGCGCTACCCCGCTGTGCTGGCGTTTGATCACAGGACGCGCACGCTTTTGTCATTGGGCCGCGGTCGCGACGACTATGCCGCCCGCAATGCCGCCGATACGATGCGTAAAGCCTTCAATGCCGCGCTTAAGCATCCGGCGACCGGCCTGATCCGCAACGGTCCGCTGGTTTGTGCGCCGCTTACGCTTGAAACCAGCGATCAGGTTCACGAGGACAAGGTGTCTAACCTGATCCAGCAAATTCACGCCGGCGACCTGTTTCAGGCCAATCTGGCGCGCGGCTGGCAGGGCACGCTGAAAGATGATGTCACCCTGGGCCGGGTATTACGCGACCTCAACCGGGCGGGGCCCGCGCCCTTCGGAGCAGCGCTGCGCCTAAAAGGGCGCGCCATTATTTCCAACAGCCCGGAACGGTTCATAAGTTTAAGCCCCGACGGTCATCTGGAAACCCGCCCCATTAAGGGCACCCGCCCGCGCGGCACTACCCCCGCCACCGATAAGACCTTAAGTGACGCCTTGCTGAAAAGCCCCAAGGATCGCGCCGAAAATCTGATGATTGTTGACCTGATGCGCCATGATCTATCGAAGGTAAGCGAAGTCGGTTCGGTCAGGGTCACCGCGCTTAATGCCCTTGAAACCTACCCCAGCGTTCATCATCTGGTCTCGACCGTGACGGGGCAGCTCTCGCCCGGTCTTGATGCCGCCGATGTCATTTGCGCGACCTTCCCGCCGGGCTCGATTTCCGGCGCGCCCAAGGTGCAGGCCCTTAAGGTCATTCAGGAATTAGAGGCTCCGCGCGGCCCCTACTGCGGGTCGTTGATGGTGATCGATGCCGAGGGCGGCATGGACTCCAGCGTGCTGATCCGCACCATAGCGCTTGAAAAAGACGACCACAGCGTCTGGCATTTGCGGGTGTGTGCGGGGGGCGGGATTGTCGCCGACAGCGTGCCGCATGAGGAGCGGATTGAGACGGAAACCAAACTTAAACTGATCCGGTCAGTGCTTGAAGGCACGAGCTAACCGCGCTTTAAGACGTTTTTCTCACCACCACACTGCCGTTACGGGGGTGGTGATAGAATGTATCCTTAAACTGGCTTTGCGCCGGCAAAAAGCTGTGCAGCGGCGAGTCGTAATCATACTCGACCTCGGTCACGATCAGGCTCTGCCCCACCGGAAGCTGAGCCGTGGTGATCGCCGACACGACCGGCGAGTCGTTGGTGTTCTTCTGCGTCCAGATATGCGGATCGCTCCAGATGACCTTGGCCTTATTGTCGGTCTTGTCCATAGTCACGCAGGTCACGCGCACCTTTAGCGCAGCACCGCCATCAAACGGGGCGATGATGCTGTCGCCGATTTCAAACAGATCGGTCATATTGGCATTGGTCAGGCTTTCCGACTGGGCCGCCAGATCACCGATCGAAGCCGCCAGGTGCGACGCCTTACGAGACGCCATCATGGCCAGCGTCAATTCCGCCAGCCCCAGATAAAGCGTAATCAGAATGGGCGCGATCAGCGCAAACTCCACCGCCGACACGCCCCGGCGGTCTTTGGCGAACCGGCGCAGCGTATTAAACGGATTGAGTGCACGCAAAATACCCATCAGAACGGCTCGTTTCTAAAGATGACCTGGGTGGTCAGAACCGCATCCCCATTGGAAAGAGTCGCCATGCCCGAACTGAGGATCGGCGTGATCAGGCTGTAGGAATAATAGGCGCTGACCAGTTGGATACTGCTCGATCCGCCCAGATCGTAGCTGAAATTGGCCTCTTCGAACTCTCCCTCCACGATCGGCGGCGTCAGGTCGACCCCGGTGAAGTTATCAAAGGTTTCGACATCAATCTGCAGGTCATTCATGCAGGTGGCGGCGACCCAGCCCATATTGTCGCAGATTTGCTGACGAAAGCTGGTGGCGTCGGAATTTTCACCGGTCAAGATACCCATACGGATTTCGCGCGCCGCCGCCTGGGTGGCATTATCCAGCAAGACGCTGACGATAATAAACAGCGCCAGTTCCAGACAGCCGAAAATCAGCAGGATCAGCGGCCCGGCGATCAAAGCAAATTCGACCGCGGCACTGCCTTTGCGGTCGCGCAGTCCCGCGCTCGCCCGTCGCCGCGCCGCTGTCAGCCATGTTCTGTAACGCCGCACCGCATTGAACATGATTTAGGGAACCGAGGCCACTTCGGTAGAGGTCACAACGCCCGACGCATCTTCCTGCGTCTGGCAGGTGGCGGCACAGACGACCGATGACGATTTCAGACCTTTATAGACGGTGACGACGCCCTTGGCGTTCGAGGCCTGAGCCACAACGACATCGCCGTCAAAGATCACCCGGCCATACTTATCGGTAATAGTGACCCCGGACCGGCCAAAGCTGCGGCCGACAATAAAGATAGTGCGCGTATCGACCACCGTGACATCGGCGATATCGGGATTACCGACAATGACGTTGCCCGCGGGCGCCGATAAGGCGATGCGGGTGGCATGGTTCTTTTCGATCTGAAGCTTTTGCGCCGCCTGCACCGGAGCCGCCGCCATAAGCGCGCAGACACCAAACACAGATAGGGCCGCTTTAAGTTTACGGGTCATATAAGAATCCATTCTGGTCTCAAAAAGGCCCCCCTTAAGGCGGGCGCGTGACATCACTATAGTCCGAACCCCTAAGCGTCCGGTTTAGAAAAAGGGTAAACAAAAAATATTTAAAAATACTAAATGCAATATTAACGCGGAAAATATGATTTAATTCATGCGTAAACATGTTTAATCAAAATTAAACTTAATACATATTCATAGTAAATGCCTGTTAACTATAGAAAATTTTGCAAAAATCTTATTTATTTACTCGTAATTAATCACGCTGCGTTAAATTCAATCTCGTGTTCGGGAGACATTGACCCATTTACAGGGGCCCGAAACAAGTAAATGGATCAACAACCCCAAATCTAACCTTTAAGGAACTTCCTCATGATCAAGTTTGTAAAGTCTTTCGCCAAGAACGAATCCGGCGCAACTGCCATTGAATATGGTCTGATCGCCGCCCTGATCGCCGTCGCTCTGATCACCGTGTTGGGCACGCTGGGCACCAAGCTGACCAGCACCTTCCAGTCGGTTGAAGACGGCCTGCCGACCGCTGCCGCTCCGGCTGGTGGCGAAGGTTAATCTTAACCTTCTCGGACACTAAGTCTGAAATTAATGGAGGCCGCAGATACGCAGTTGTCTGCGGCCTTTACTTTATCGGCGTATGCGGCGCGCGACCTTGCTTTCAACGAGAATCCCTCATGATCAAGACATTCATCCGCGATGAACGCGGCGCCACGGCCATAGAATACGGGTTGATCTGCGCCCTGATATTCCTCGGCATCGTTACCGCCATAGGCAGTTACTCCGAGAAAACGGATGGCATGTATAATTATATTGGCGACACAATCGATGAAGCCATCGGCGGCGAAACCGACGCGTCCTAAGCTTAAGCAATTGTTCAATACCCTGTCTTAGATTTGGGGCCTTAGAATTGCTCTTAGATTTGAGCTGACATAAATTGCCCCAGGTAGATATATCCATGAACATCGCCGGTATCGTCTTTATGCTTGTGTTTCCGGCCTGCCTGATCTGGGCGGCGATCAGCGATCTGCGCACCATGACCATTTCCAACCGCCTGTGCCTTATTCTGGCTGGCGGTTTTTATCCGGCCGCCCTGTTGCTGGGCCTGAACCCCATACTGATCGGTCTTCATAGCTTGTTGGCCTTTGCCGTGCTTTTGGCCGGTATGGCCATGTTCGCCGCCGGATGGATGGGCGGCGGCGATGCCAAGCTGATGACGGCGGCCAGTCTATGGCTCGGCCTGAGTGCCGCCCTGCCGTTCGTGTTTTATGTCGCCCTGATGGGCGGGGCCCTGACCGTGATCTTCCTGATCCTGCGCAAGCTGTTTAAGCGCCATACCGACACCATGTCCGGCTGGCAGCAGCGCCTGATGACCGATAAGGGCGGCATCCCTTATGGGGTTGCCATTTTCGCGGGCGCCCTGCTCGCTGCCCCCAGCGGTGCGCTGTTTAAGCTGGCGGGATTATAATCTTTTCTCCTCCCCATATCATGGGGAGGTGGCAGCCTGTTAAGGCTGACAGAGGGGTACATGGCCGTCCGTACCCCTCCGTCTCGTAAACTCGACACCTCCCCACACGTGGGGAGGAGAGGCTCTCCTGCAACAGGGGAGGTTCTAATGCCTAAAAACACCATCAAATTAAGAAATTAACGTATCGCCGTCTTTCTTTAGGCAGACGTTAACCACCCTTAAGACATGGTCAACCTGGATTGATTCACATGTGCGCCATAGCTCGGCCCACAGCCCAAGGGGAACTAAGGGCAAACTAGGGATAGACTTCATGAAGGCATCACGCATCGTCGTGTTCGGAGTGGCTGCGATCGCAGCCCTGCTGCTAGCCTTTGTCGTGCGCGGACTGGTCGCCGGTAAGGGCTCGAAAGCCGCTTCCGCTCAGGTCGCCGTCGCCGCTGTGCAGGTACCAACCGTCAAGGTTCTGGTTGCCGCCCGCGATCTCAAGCCCGGTGAACGTCTGGCCGAAGCCGACCTGACCTGGATGGAATGGCCCGAAGCCTCACTTGTCCCCGCCTATGTCACCGACGGCGAAGTCACCACCCCTCTGCCGCCCGAAGAAGAAACCAAGGTCGAGGCCAAGGTCAAAACCGCGGCTAAAAAAGCCGGTGATGCCGCTGAAAAGGCCCTAGCCCCCACGGCGGGTATGGAAGCCTATCTGAACGGCGTGGTCCGCGAAGAGATCACCAAGAACGAGCCGATCACCGACCGCAAAATCGTGCGCGCCGATGAAGGGGGCTTCATGGCCGTCATGCTGGAGCCCGGCAAGCGCGCCATGGCCGTGCCAATTTCGGCTGAGAATGCCGCCGCAGGCTTCGTCCTGCCCGGCGACCGGGTCGACATCATGGTCAGCCGTGAAATCCCGCGCGCCAATGGCAACGGCAACATGCAGGTGGTTGAGCCGGTCTTACGCAACATCAAGGTTCTGGCCATCGACCAGAACCTTCAGGCCGCCGCCGATCAGCAAACCGTTATTGGCGCGACCGCCACACTGGAGCTTAGCCCCGAAGATGGTCAGGCTCTGGCACTGGCCCGCTCGCAGGGGTCTTTGTCGCTGATGCTACGCTCATACGCTGATGCCGGTGGCGCCAGTGGCCGCGTCACCCCCGAAGATACCAGTCAAATGACGTCCAATACAGTGCGTGTCTTCCGCAACGGACAGGCCTCGGAGGTCACAGTTTCGCGATGATCAGACTGAAACCTTTCATACTTCCTGCCCTTATGGCCGCCGCAGCCCTCGCCTGCGCCGGCCATCAAGCGTCTGCGCAATCCGCTCAGGGTATGGGCGTCACCACCCAAAGTGGCAATGTCAAAACTCAGGTGCTCAACCTGCCCAAGGGCCGCTCCGCCATTGTCGATCTGCCGGTCGAAGCGCGCGACGTGTTCGTTTCCAACCCCGCCGTGGCTGATGCCGTGCTGAAAACGCCTAAGCGCATTTTCGTGCTGGGTGTGGCTCCGGGTCAGTCTGACGCCATCTTTTTCGACGGTCTGGGCCGTCAGATCCTCAACCTCAATATCCGTGTCGATGCGCCGACCGATCAGTTGAGCGACACCATTTCACGCCTGTTCCCCGGCGCTCAGGTCGAAGCCCAGAGCCTGAACGGCAAGATCCTGCTGTCGGGTCTGGTGTCCAACAATGGCGAGGCCGAGCAGATCCAGCGTCTGGCCGCCTCCTTCGTGACCAAACCCGAAGACGTGATCAACATGCTGTCCATCCGCGGGCAGGATCAGGTGATGCTTAAGGTCCGTGTGGCCGAGGTACAGCGCTCGACCATCAAGCAGTTAGGCTTTGACACCAACGCCATTATCGGACGGCTGGGCGGCGATACATTTACCTTCGCCAACAGCCCCGGCTACAGCATCAACGGCACCCTATCGGGCGGCGCATCGGGCAACTATGTCCAGAGCGACCCGACCAGCAGTGGCTTGCGCAACGTCGACGCCACCATCGAAGCCTTTGAGCGCGTCGGCCTGCTGCGTACCCTGGCTGAGCCCAACCTGACCGCCGTATCGGGCGAAGCCGCCAAGTTTCTGGCCGGTGGTGAATTCCCTGTGCCTACGGGTCAGGACAATCAGGGCCGCGTGTCGGTTGAGTTCAAACCCTTCGGTGTGGGCTTAGGCTTTACGCCGGTCGTGCTGTCCAGCGGCCGCATTTCGCTTAAACTCTCGACCGAAGTATCGGAACTGTCCGCCAACGGATCGATCTCGATTACCGATACCTTAAGCGTGCCGGCCATATCGGTGCGCCGGGTTGAAACCAGCGTGGAAATGGCCTCCGGCTCGTCGCTGATGATCGCCGGCCTGTTGCAATCAGAGTATCGTCAGGCGGTCGATGCCCTGCCCGGCATGACCACCCTGCCGGTTATCGGCACCCTGTTCCGGTCGCGCGACTTCCTGAACCGTGAAACGGAACTGGTGGTCATCGTAACCCCCTATCTGGTGTCGCCGACCCGCCCTGATGCTCTGCAAACCCCGGCGGATAATCTGCAAATCGCCCACGACCTGTCGAGCACCTTCATCGGCAATATGAACAAGGTCATCAAGGATCGCGGTGGCTATCCGCAATCGTCATCCCCCTCCGGCGCCCCTTATCAGGCGCCGGTCGGTTATGTGATTGAATAGGAGATCAGGATGAAAACCCTATCTGTCCCAGCGATTATCCTTGGTGCATTTACGCTGACGGCCTGCGCCAGCGATGGCCAGCCGAACGCCGTGGCACCGCTTTTGCCAACCTCCCAATACAGCTTAGAGGCGCAAGCCCGCGAAGACGCGCCGGTACATTTGCGCTTTTCTGCGGATCGCCTGTCGACCAATCAGATGACTGCGCTCGATAAACTCAGTGCACGGTCGGACAGCACCGACATCATCATCACCACCGGCCCGCGCCCCACTTCGGAAAGCTATGGCCGTCTGGTGTCTGACTATCTTGTGTCCCAAGGGGTCGACCCGCGCTCGGTTAGCTATCGCACCGTAGTGGAACACCCTGCCGATATCGTCTCGCTTACACTGGTCAGCTACCGCGCCCGCAATCTTGACTGCAACCGTTCGTGGGAGAACCTGTCGCGCACCGCCAGTAACACCCCGCACAGCAATTTCGGCTGCGCGGTTACGGCCAACATGGCCGCCCAGATTGCCGATCCGCGTGACATTGCCGCCCCGACCGCCACGACACCTGCCGATGCCGGCCGTAAGACCACGGTCATCGATAAGTACCGTAAGGGCGAAGTCACTTCCTCTGCCGATAATGCCGCCGCGACCTCCGCCATTTCCGACGCGGTCAAGTAAGGTAAGTCAAACATGTCTGCGAAACTTAACCCCGATAGCCGCATAAAAGACCCCTTCAGTGACGATGCCTTTGACGGTGTCGGTGGCGTGCCCGATCCATTTGACAGTTTCGACGAAACCCCTGGCGGACACGGTGGAACCGCGACGCATTATGATTTCGACGAATCCTATGACGGCGATCTTGACCTGATTACACCTGACCGGCCGGTTGAACTGGCACCACAGGCCTTATCCCGTGTTGAAGCCACCGCCCGCGACGGCATCATTGATCCGTTCGCAGACGAATCCCTGATGCCGCTCAAATCTCAGGCCCCTTCGCCCGCCTACAGCGCCCCATCGCTAAATCCGTTCATGGATGATGAGGATTACGACACGGTATCGATCCCGCGCATCGGCATTCACTTCTTCCTCGAATCCGACGACAGCGCTCAGGTCTGCGAGACCGTGGCCGCCGATCGCCGCATGACCCGCGCTCAGTGCATGGTGCGCCAAGGTGGGGTTGCCGAAGCCATCCACGCCTATGGCGATCAGCCTACCCCGTCGCTGATCATCGTCGAAAGCCATTCGCGCGGCCGCGATTTGATGAACGAACTGACCGATCTGGCTCAGGTTTGCGACGCCGGCACCAAGGTCGTCGTCATCGGAGCCCACAACGACATCCAGCTTTACCGCGAACTGATGCGTCAGGGTGTCAGCGAATATATGGTGGCACCTGTTCAGCCGCTGCAAGTCATTAAGTCGATCGCCTCCCTGTTCACCGACCCCGACACCCCGTTTATCGGGCGCGCGATTGCCTTTGTTGGCGCGCGCGGCGGGGCCGGTTCGTCGTCGCTGGCCCACAATTTTGCCTACAACCTGTCGGAAAGCCTGCAGGCCAATACGGTCATTGTCGATTACGACCTGCCGTTTGGTACCGCCGGTCTCGATTTCAATCAGGACCCGTTGCAGGGTATGGCCGATGCGCTCAATGAGCCTGACCGCCTTGATCCGGTGCTGCTTGACCGGATGCTGACCAAGTGCGGGGAGCGCCTGTCGCTGTTTTCGGCCCCCGCCTCGCTCGATCAGGACTATACCGCCGGTGAAGACGCCTATGAGGACGTGACCCGTAAAATCCGCTCCTCCGCGCCCTATATCGTCATGGACCTGCCCCATGTCTGGACGCCGTGGCTTAAGAAAAACCTGATCACCGCCGATGATGTGGTCATTGTCGCAACGCCGGATCTGGCGTCACTGCGCAATGCCAAAAACATTGTTGACCTGTTGAAAACCTACCGCCCCAATGACGCAGCCCCTAAGCTGGTGCTTAATCAGACCGACATGCCGGGCCGTCCTGAAATTCCGGTCAAGGACTTTACCGCCGCTATTGGCTTGACGCCTTCCGCCGTGATTCCCTTTGATGCCAAGCTGTTCGGTCAGGCGTCTAACAACGGTCAGATGATTGCCGAATGTGCCCCGACCTCAAAGGTACACGAGGCCATGACCCAGTTGACGGCGACCCTTACCGGCCGTCAGGTCGAGGTGAAAGCTCCCAAGTCCCTTTTCGCCAAGCTGTTCAAGAAGTGAGGCCATAGGTGTTCGGAAAGCGACCCGGCGATCAGGTAAAGACCAGCTTCGGCAGCAAGCCCGCGACCTCGGCGGCGGCAGGCGCCCCCGTGGCTGTGGCCGAGCCCAAGCCTGCGCCGGAACCTGCGGCCACACGCACCCAAGCTTTGGGCGGAAAACCCTCTGCGGAAAAAGCCACAGCGCCCGAAAAGCCTGTTCGCAAGCCGGACGCGGCACCTGAAAAACGTGAAACCGTCCCCGCGACCGCTAAACTCGCGCAAGGCCTTGATCAACTGCATAAGGCGCAGGCGGTCACTGAGATTGTGCGTGAGCAGTCCGATTACTATCACGCCACCAAAACGGCTATTTTCAACGCTCTGCTGAACACCATCGACCTGAGCCAACTGGCCCAGTTGGATCATAAGGCCGCCGCCGAAGAAATTCGTGATATCGTCGCTGAGCTTGTGGCGATCAAAAACGTCTCCATGTCGGTGTCTGAGCAGGACAACCTGATCCAGGACATTATCAACGATGTTCTGGGTTATGGCCCGCTGGAGCCGCTGCTCGCGCGCGATGACATCGCCGATATTATGGTCAACGGCGCCCAGCGCGTGTTCATCGAAGTCGGCGGCAAGGTCCAACTGACCAATGTCCGCTTCCGCGACAACCAGCAACTGATGAACATCTGCCAGCGGATCGTCTCTCAGGTCGGTCGCCGCGTCGATGAATCCTCGCCCATCTGTGACGCCCGTTTGCCGGACGGGTCGCGGGTCAACGTCATCGCCCCGCCGCTGGCCCTCGATGGCCCGACGCTTACCATTCGTAAGTTCAAAAAAGACAAGCTGACCATGCGCAATCTGGTGGAGTTCAAATCCATCAGTCCCGAAGGCGCGCGGGTTTTAGGCGTCATCGGCGCGTCGCGCTGTAATATCCTCATTTCCGGCGGTACGGGTTCGGGCAAGACAACTTTGCTCAATACCCTGACGGCGTTCATTGACCCGACCGAGCGGGTCGTGACCTGCGAAGACGCCGCCGAATTGCAACTCCAGCAGCCGCACGTCGTGCGCCTTGAAACCCGGCCACCCAATCTCGAAGGCCAGGGCATGATTACCATGCGCGATCTGGTCAAGAACTGCCTGCGGATGCGGCCAGAACGCATCATCGTCGGCGAAGTCCGCGGCCCCGAAGCGTTCGATTTGCTTCAGGCCATGAACACTGGCCACGATGGGTCTATGGGGACGCTGCACGCCAACTCACCGCGCGAAGCCATCTCGCGTCTGGAATCTATGATCACCATGGGCGGCTACGGCCTGCCTTCGCGCACCATTCGCGAAATGATCGTCGGCTCAATTGATATCATTGTGCAGGCCGCCCGCCTGCGTGACGGTTCGCGCCGCATCACCCACGTTACCGAAGTCTTAGGCCTTGAAGGCGATGTCATCATCACTCAGGATCTGTTTGTCTATGAAATCGAAGGCGAGGACAAGGACGGCAAGATCATAGGCCGCCACCGCTCCACCGGCATTGGCCGTCCGCGCTTCTGGGACCGCGCCCGCTATTATGGCCTTGAGCGCGAACTGGCGGAGGCACTTGATGCTGCCGAGTAAAGCCCTCAAACAGCGAAGCGATAGGGCAAAAAAAATACCCGCGCTCAAGAAGCGAACGGGGCCGTCCCACGGCGTTAGCGCACTTAAAAAAGACGCGGCGGAATAAACCCATGCTCACCACAATCCTCATCGCGGTCTTAAGCTTCATCGTTCTGGCCAGCCTGGGCTATGTGTTGACGTCCGACGGCAATGGCTCTCAGGTTGCCGTGAAGCGCGCTCAGGCCATTGCCTCTGCCGATCCCAGTCGTGCCAAACGCCAGAAAAGCCAGAACCGCACGCCCGAAGAACGCCGCAAACAAATTATGCTGCAGCTCAAGGAGTCTGAGCGGCAGGAACGCAAAGCCCGCCTGACCCTGACCGCTCGCATGACTCACGCTGGCATTACCCCGAACCTGACTCGCTTCTGGATCATCAGTGGGATTTTGGGCGTCGTCTTCGCCATAGGTGTATTTCTGCTGAAACCCAACGCTTTGGTGGCTTTGGGCGCAGGCTTTGCTGCCGGCTATGGTTTGCCGCGCTGGGTATTGGGGTTCATGGCGGGGGGGCGCCAGAAAAAGTTTACGCGGGACTTCCCGGACGCCCTCGATATTCTGACGCGCGGCATAAAATCGGGCCTGCCCATTCACGATTCGATCAAGGTCATCGCCCGCGAAGGGGCAGCCCCCCTGGGCCCTGAGTTTCAGCGTCTGGTCGATAATATCGGTGGTGGCCGCACCATTATCGAAGCGCTCGACATCATGTACGATCGTATTCCGACGGCTGAGCTAAAATTCTTCACCATTGTTCTGGCGATCCAGCAAAAGACCGGCGGCAATCTGGCCGAAGCGCTCAACAACCTGTCGACGGTATTGCGCGCCCGTAAGATGATGCGCGAAAAGGTCAAGGCCCTGTCATCCGAAGCCATTGCCTCGGCCTCGATCATCGGCTCCCTGCCGCCGGGGGTGGCGATCATGATCTTCCTGTCGCGGCCTGACTATATCCGCGTCATGTTCACTGATCCGCGCGGTCAGATGATGCTGGCGGCCGGTCTGGTTTGGATGCTGCTCGGCATATTGTCGATGCGCAAAATGATTAACTTCAAGATGTAGCTCATGACCGAATTTGCCGCGCTCATCATGGAACCGGGTAACCTGATCGCGATCGGGGTGGCGGTGCTTGTCTTCTTTACGTGCATGACCATTGGCAAGAGCCTCATTACGGGCCAGGAACTGGATAAGCGGATGAAGGCCGTCGCCCATCGCCGCGACGAACTGCGCCGTCAATCGCGCCTGAGCATAAATAAGGATTCTGGCCTCAGACAGCGCGACGAAGGCCTTTATAAACAGATCGTTGAGCGTCTGAACCTCAAAACCCTGCTGGAAGACCCAAAGGTGGTCGACAGTCTGGCTATGGCCGGGTTTCGCGGCCCGCGCCCGGTTTCGACTTTTTACTTCTTCCGCTTTGTCATGCCGTTTGTGCTGGCAGCCGCAGCAGCGCTTTATGTGCTGGTGATCAATCCGGGCGCACTTCAACCGAACATCAAGCTTTTGGTCGTCGTGGGCGCTCTGGTGGCCGGTTATTATGCGCCGAACATCTACATCCAGAATCTGGCGTCAAAGCGCCGGGATTCAATCGTCGCTGCCTTTCCCGATGCGCTGGATTTGCTGCTGATTAGTGTCGAGGCCGGTATGTCGGTCGAAAGCGCCCTTCAGAAAGTGTCTCAGGAAATTGGTTCCAGTTCGATCGAACTGGCCGAAGAACTGTCTTTGCTGGTGGCGGAACTGTCCTACCTGCCGGAACGGCGTATGGCCTATGAGGGCCTGTCGCGGCGCACCAACCACCCCGGCATTAAATCGGTGTGCACGGCCATGATCCAGGCGGAAAAATTCGGCACGCCGCTGGGGTCGGCTTTGCGGGTCATGGCCAAAGAAAACCGCGAAATGCGTATGTCAGCGGCTGAGAAAAAGGCTGCCGCCCTGCCCGCGCAGTTGACCGTGCCGATGATCGTGTTTTTCCTGCCCGTGCTGTTTCTGGTCATTCTGGGGCCGGTCGCGCTCAAGATCATGGATATGAAGAAATGATTTCATCTCAAAGTTTGTGGCCCTTCGGGCCAAAATACTTTGAGATGGGTCAATAACGAAAAAATCCCCTAGGGGCGGCCCTTCGGGGATTTTTGCTTTAATATTATTGCGCTGATTAAAAATCGTGAGATTTGCGGGGAGTATTAGGCGCCTAGCGCCGCAGGTACAGATAGTACCTGCAAGCGACGGTAACGACATAATCGTCGACACGGGCCGCCCCGCAAAGACCGCGATTTTTACTGGCAGGCGAGGCATTCTTCATAGTCAGTCTTCGCGGCATCAATCATCGAAACGCTGGCTGCCTTAGCCTCGCCGCCGGCGAACGCCGCGCGTTGCACAGACTTGGAGCGCAGATAATAGAGCGATTTGACGCCCTGTTCCCACGCGGTCCAGTGCAGCATGTGCAGGTCCCATTTATCGACATCGCCGGCCAAAAAGATGTTGAGCGACTGCGACTGGCAAATTTCCGGCGCGCGGTCAGCCGCCAGTTCAACCACCCAGCGCTGATCGATCTCAAACGCGGTTTTGAAGATATCCTTTTCGTCGGCACTTAAGGCATCCAGATGCTGGATAGAGCCTTCGTGCTCAACGATCGAATCCCAGATTTCGAGCGTATCGAGACCCTTTTCCGCCAGCAGAGCCTTAAGGTACGGGTTCTTGACCGCAAATGAGCCCGACAGGGTCTTATGGGTATAGATATTGGCCGGGATCGGCTCAATGCCCGCCGAAGTGCCGCCGCAGATGATCGAGATCGAGGCGGTCGGCGCGATGGCCAGCTTGTGCGAGAAGCGCTCCATGACGCCGCGCTCGGCGGCATCAAGGCAAGCGCCGCGCTCTTCGGCCAGTTTCACGCTGGCCTTATCGGCTTCACGGCGCAAGTGCTTGAACAGGCGCAGGTTCCACGACTTGGCCATCGCCGATTCAAACGCGACGCCTTGCGCCTGAAGGAAAGAGTGGAAGCCCATTAGGCCTAAGCCCACCGAGCGTTCGCGCTGGGCGGAATAGATGGCGGCTTCCATCGAATTGGGCGCGCTCTGGATAAAGTCCTCAAGCACGTTGTCGAGGAAGCGCATGATGTCTTCGACAAAACGCGGGTGATCGCGCCATTCAAGGAAGGTCTCGGCATTGACCGACGACAGGCAGCAGACGGCAGTGCGGTCACGGCCCAGATGATCAGCGCCGGTATGCAGCATGATTTCCGCGCACAGGTTGGACTGACGCACTTTCAGACCCAGTTCACGCTGATGCTGCGGCATGGCGCGGTTAACGGTGTCAGCAAAGATCAAATAGGGCTCGCCCGTCTGCATGCGGATTTCGAGAATCTTTTGCCACAGGGCGCGGGCATCGACGAACTTGATGACTTCATTGTTCTTGGGTGAACGCAGGCCGAATGGATTCCCGTCGCGCACGGCTTCCATAAACTCGTCGGTGATCGAAATACCGTGGTGCAGGTTGAGCGCCTTACGGTTAAAGTCGCCCGATGGCTTACGGATTTCGAGGAATTCTTCGATTTCAGGGTGGTGGATGTCGATATAGACCGCCGCCGAACCGCGGCGCAGAGACCCTTGTGAAATCGCGAGCGTCAGCGAATCCATCACGCGGATGAAGGGGATGATGCCGGATGTCTGACCGGCACCCTTAACCTTTTCACCGATGGAGCGCACGCCGCCCCAATAGGTGCCGATGCCGCCGCCATTCGATGCCAGAGCGACGTTTTCGTTCCAGGTGCCGACAATGCCTTCGAGGCTGTCTGGCACCGAATTCAAAAAGCACGAGATCGGCAAACCGCGCGACGCACCACCGTTCGACAGCACCGGCGTGGCCGGCATGAACCACAATTGCGAAATATAGTCATAGATACGCTGGGCGTGTTCGGCGTCGTCGGCATAGGTGGTGGCCACGCGCGCAAACATATCCTGATAGGATTCCCCCGGCATCAGGTAGCGGTCATCGAGGGTCTTCTTGCCGAAGTCAGTCAGCACCGCATCCCGCGACGGATCGGTAACCACCTGTTTTACAAGCTTGAATTCGGCGCGCACCTTGGGGCGCACCTCCATAAAGGACTTCATCATCGGCACAGCTTCACGTTTGACGGCATCATTTACGGACATATAACTCACCCAGATAACTTTTACGGCCCAGCCCCGGACCCGGTTTGGAAGATCGCCAGCAACTACATCTAGTGGGAAGCGACACCCTCTTGCCCACATATAGCGCCACAACCGGACTCTGCCGTCAAACGGTTTTTGGTTAAAAAAGTCCTAACATCGTGCATAACCCTGTGAGTGAATATCCAGGGCCTTACAGGGCTTGGGATCGGCAATTTCCCCTGCGACGTGTACGGATTTAAAGAATCGTCGAGGGAGTTTCCGACAGGTACCGGTCAAGCTTGTTTTCGCGGTCAACCAGCACGACTCTGGGGACAACTGGATCAGAGGTCAATTCGAAACCCATAATGATAATCTGCTCGGATTCAGCGATCAGGTGCGCCGCCGCACCATTCATGGCGATCTTGCCCGATCCGCGCTCACCGGTGATGACATAGGTTTCAAGCCGCGCGCCAGAGGTATTGGACACCACCAGCACCTTTTCGCCTTCCCACAGGCCCACCGCATCCATCAGGTCTTCGTCGATGGTGATCGAGCCGATATAGGCCAGATTGGCTTCGGTCACATAGGCATTGTGGATTTTGGAACGGAGCAGGAAACGCATGAGAGCCACAGGGTCTGATTAGGAAAGGGGCCGGAAATACCAGCTATGCCCCGTTGAGGCCAGACGTTTCTCAGCCCGCAAAACCGCCGTCAGCCAGAAACGCCGCTTCTTCCGGCGTCGTTTCGCGCCCCAGCACCGCGTTGCGATGGGGAAAGCGCCCAAACCGGACAATAATATCCCGGTGTTCTATGGCGTAGGCCAGACTGTCCCCGCCCAGAGGCTCATTCAGCCGCACACTGCATTCCTGATCAGCAAGGTCTTCTGAATGCATAAACGGCAAATAGATAAAGCCGCGCAGCAGGGGCTCAATCTCCATATCCTGACCGGCGGCAATGGCTGTGTCCGCTACCGTGCGCGCCAACGGGTCCGTGGCGAACATATGGGCCGTGCCGCGAAAGGCATTACGCGGAAGCTGATCCAGCAGGATCAGCAGCTCCAGCGCCCCCTCCGCCGTCTGCGTCCAGTCATCCAGCGTGCGCGCAGCCGCCTTCATATGCAGATCGTGGCAAAGGCCGTAAAGCGGGCATCGAAGTCATCATTTTTGGCAAACCATGCCTGCGGCCCGGCATCGCGCCAAAACTCGATGACCTGTGAAAGCTTAGTCAACCCAAAGATCATGCACATCGCCCTTACGGTTGAGCATATGCAGGGCGCGCTTGATGACATTGATAAGGTTTTCAACCCGTTCGGGCTGATCATAGGTCAGGGCCGCGCGGTGGAGGCCGTCCAAGGCAAAGCGCGCCAGATCGCGGCTGGCCTGAAAACGGGCATCGATCCCCGCCGTGATAAAGCCCGGTGTGGCATTACCCATGGCTCCCTGATCAAAGGCTTCCTGAGCCGGACGAATGGCCTTGGCCACATCAGCATCCTGACGGGCCGCGCGCTCCAGCGCCAGAAAGGCCGAAAACGGCACGGACGACAGCAGGCGCCAATAGGCATCTACGGCCCCGTCAAGCGCGTCTTGCCCCGGTTTAAGCTTGGCCGCCTCGGCCTCAAACATAGCTTCGCGGGCGGCGTGAATATGCCAGGCCGCCGCCTCAACCAGAGCTTCACGGGTCGGAAAATGATACAGCATCGCCCCGCGCGTCAGGCCGCAGGCCTCGGCGATGGCGGCATTGCCGGCGCGGTCATAGCCCAGTTCGGCAAACAGCCGCATTGAGGTGTCGAGAATCTGCAACCGCGTACGACGCGACTTCGGCGTGTCCCGCGGGGTCACATCCTTCGAAGCCGGGTCCTTAACGGGCATGTCTTTACGGCGATCGCTCATGGCAGGTCTTTGAAACAACTTTCTTTAGGGCTTGTACCACATTATACCGATGTCGCGGCTAAATTTACATATTGTGCAGTGCAAACCTTGGCTTATCCTTTCTAATTAAGGCATTTGCGCGGTGTGGCAAGCTTGCATTTCAACAAATTCACACGCAACTGACGCTTTGTGCGCATTTTCAGTCTACCCTATGTCGTAAATATGAGAAATAACTCTGACATAGCGGATCATCTTAAGCTATACGACGGGGGACATCGTGATGTTACAAACTGTATCTATCTTCGTCGTCGTGTTCATTTCGGGTGAGAGGGAAGCTTAAAGCCTTGCGTATCTTGCTGGCCACCGATGCATGGGAACCCCAGGTCAACGGGGTCGTGACCACATTGAAGCGCACGCTCGACGAATGCCGCGCTCTGGGTCATGACTTTGAAATCATTCAATATAATGAATTCAAAACCGTTTCCTGGCCTGATTACAAAGAAGTCAAGCTGGCGCTCGGCTGCTACGAAGAGGTGCGCGAACGCATCCTGATGTATGCGCCTGATGCCGTTCACATCGCCACCGAAGGCCCGGTAGGGCTGGCCGCGCGCCGGGTGTGCGTGGAGTGGGGCCTGCCGTTTACCACCAGCTATCACACCAAATTCCCGGAATACGTCTCGGCGCGTCTGCCGCTGCCGCTAAGCGTCGGCTATGCCTATATGCGCTGGTTCCATAAGCCGTCAGGCCGGGTCATGGTGGCGACCCCGACCCTGCAAAAGGATCTTGAGGCCCACGGCATCAAAAACGTCTCTCCGTGGACACGCGGTGTCGATACCGTCATGTTCCGCCCCGATCTTGAGCCGATCTATGGTGACCTGCCCCGCCCGATCATGGCCTATGTCGGGCGTGTGGCGGTCGAAAAGAATATCGAAGCCTTTTTGTCGCTCGATGTCCCCGGCACCAAGGTGATCGTCGGCGGCGGTCCGCAGCTCGAAGAACTTAAGGTCAAATATCCCAAGACCATCTTTACCGGCCCGCGCTTTGGCGACGAACTGGCGCGGTCCTATGCCGATGCCGATGTGTTTGTGTTCCCGTCCCTGACCGACACCTTTGGACTGGTGATCCTTGAAGCCATGGCGACCGGCACACCGGTGGCGGCTTTCCCGGCCCATGGACCGATCGACATCATTCCGGGCTCAAACGCCGGCGTCATTAACGACGACCTGAAAATCGCCACCGAAGAGGCGCTGAAACTCGATCCGAAAAATGTACGCGCCTATGCTGAGAAGTTTTCCTGGCGGGCCTGTGCCGAAGAGTTCGTGCGCAATCTCCAGCCCCTGCCTCAGCCGGAAAAGGCCCGTATCTGGACTCGGCTTAAGGCGCTCAATCCGATCCGCAAACGGCGTAAAACCGCTTAGATTTAATGACTGTCAGGTGCGGCCATCACCACCTGCGTACGGGCAGCCTGCTTGACCTTATCATGCAGGCTGTCATCCAGCGCGATCAAGCCGCGCCCTTTGAGATAACCGCCCTTCCCCGCCGCGGCGTCGGACACAAACTCATTCATATAGCCTTCAAGACCCGGCACGAACTTTAAGTGCGCCTTCTTGACGTATATGAACAAAGACCGCGCCAGCGGGTAACGGCCGGAGGCAATATCCGTGGGCGTAGGCATTACACCGTCTATTTTGGCGACCTTCACCTTGTCCTTGTTTTCCTCATAGAAGGAATAACCGAACACCCCGAGCGAATCCGGCGTCTTGGTCAGAACACTCAAGGTGGCATTGTCATTTTCACCGGCATTGACGTAACGGCCATCTTCGCGGATCGAGCCGGTTAGCTGCTTAAAGCGCTTTTCATTGCGGGTCTTGATATCCCTCAGCAGCGGATAGGCCGCCCCGCCGCTTTCCATACCCAGTTCAACAAAGGCATCGCGCGTACCCGACGTCGACGGCGGGCCGTACACCAGTATTTTGCGGTCCGGCAATCCTGCCGAAATCTGGTTCCAGCGCACATAGGGGTTGGGATCAAACGCGCCGTAGCGCAGCACGTCCTTCGACAGGGCCAGATAGAGCATATCCAGCCGGAAATCGTAGTCCGGGTTTTGCTTGTTCATGGCGATGACGACGCCGTCATAGCCAATCTGAAGCTCGATAATTTCCCCCACGCCGTTCTTTTGGCACATCTCGTACTCGGACGGCTTCATGGGCCGAGACGCATTGGCAACGTCAGGGGTGCTGCCGCCCAACCCTGAGCAGAACAGCTTGATGCCGCCGCCGGTGCCGAGCGATTCGATCTTGGGGGCCTTGGTGCCATACTTGCGCATGTAATATTCAGCTACGCGCGTGGCGAACGGAAACACCGTCGATGATCCTGCCGCCCACACATAGTCGCGTTGCATCTGCGCCGAGGCCGAAACCGGCGACATAGAGATCAACATGGCGACAGAGAGAGACAAGAGCGGCTTATACATAGGACAGCGGTTCCATGAGTGAGGCCGCTTCATATGACAGTTTCGTGACAAAAACCAGCCACAGAAAAAAGCCGCCCCCACCACAAGGCAGGGACGGCTTTCATTGTCAGCTTACGCAGCCCTTAAGACTTCGGGCGCGCCATTGGCTTCAAGGTCTTGATGCCGCCCTTGATGGCCGCATGTTCGGCGGCCGGCAACGGTATCAGACCGCGCTGCTGGAGGTAGCCGCCCTTGCCCGTCGCCGCATCCGAAACATATTCGTTGATGAAGGCGTCAAGACCCGGCGTGACGCCGATATGGGCCTTTTTGACGTAGATATAAAGCGAACGCGACACCGGATATTTGCCGGTGGCGATAGTTTCCGGGGTCGGGGCCACACCGTTGATGGTGGCCACCTTCACCTTATCCATGTTCTCCTCAAAGAAGGAGTAACCGAACACGCCCAGAGCGCCCGGTGTCTTGGTCAGGGTGCCGATGATGGCGTTATCGTTTTCACCGGAATCGACCCATACGCCGTCTTCGCGAATGGCCGAGCCCATTTCCTTGAACTTCTTCTCGTCCGAAGCCTTGAGCGCCTTGAGCGCTGGGAACTTAGCCGCACCGGCTTCGAGCGCCAGTTCGTTCCAGGAATCGCGAGTACCGGACGTGGTGGGCGGCCCGTACATCAGGATCTTGCTCTTGGGCAGGTTTGGATTGATCTGATGCCAGCCCTTATAAGGGTTCTTCACATACTGACCGTAGCGCAGCACGTCCTTGGACAGGGCCAGGTAAAAATCGACATCGCGGAAGGCATAGTCTTTGCCTGTTTTGGCGGTGGCGATGACGATGCCGTCGTAACCGATCTTGATTTCCAGAATGTCGTTGACGCCCTTGGCCTTACAGGCGTCGAATTCCGATTTTTTCATCGGACGTGAGGCGTTGGCGACGTCCGGCGTGCCCGCGCCAATACCGGCGCAAAAGGCTTTGAAACCGCCACCGGTGCCGAGGCTTTCAACCTTGGGCGCCTTGGCGCCGCTCTTGCGGCCATAGTTTTCCGCGACGCGGGTGGTGAACGGGAACACGGTCGATGAACCGGCGGCCCAGACGTAGTCGCGTGAGGCCTGCGCAGAGGCGGAACCGGCGACGGCAAAAGCGGCCACAGCGGCTACAGCCAAAATGATCTTTTTCATGGAAATTCTCCTGATGCCCGGTGCTTTTACGCCCGCTATGTGACAGTTCAATGAAGCTATTGTCACATTTCTCAGAGTTTTGTCCGCGTTCGGAGAATTTTCACAGGAGGTGTTTACGGATCGCCTGCGAGAGAAAATCGATTCCGGTTACGGCAATTATAATGATGATAGCAATGGCCGAAGTATTTGCATAATCAAAGCTTTGGAGGTTGTCGAACAAAACGGCACCTATACCGCCCGCCCCAATCAGACCCAGAACCGTGGCCGAACGCGCACTTGATTCAAACCGGTAAAGCGCAAACGAGGTCCACAGGGGTGCTACCTGCGGGAACACCCCCCAGACGATTTCATGCAAACGGTTGCCGCCGGTGGCGCGCACGCCCTCGACCGGGGCCTTATCAATCGCTTCCACAGCCTCGGAAAACAACTTGGCCAAAACCCCAGCATTGTGCAACGATAACGCCAAAACACCCGCCAAAGCGCCTGGCCCAACAGCTACTAGAAATAATGTAGCCAAAACCAGTTCATTGACCGACCGTAAGATATCCATCAGGCGGCGAGCGATCTGCACGATCCACTGCGGGGCTATGTTTGAGGCACATAGCAGACTAAACGGTACAGCCATAATGACGGAAGCCACCGTCCCCCAGATGGCGATCTGGATCGTCAACCACATCTTATCGACATAGTTGCGCCAGTCAGAGAAGTCGGGATGCATGTACTCTTTTAAAAGGGTCTGGGTGTTGGCAGAATTGGTAAACAGCTTAGGGAGATTGTCCATCTCCACAGCCTTAAAACTGATTGCCAGCACAAATATCAGCACCGCCCAGCCGCCATAGGTAATCAGGCGCGACATGAACGAGGTCGTGGGCGGGGCCAGATGGCTGATATCAGACGCGGCGGTTTTGGACATGAGGCTCTCTTATTGGGCCGACGCGGACGCATCCGCCTTAGCCTGAACCGGCGGCGCTTTTTTGATATAGGCAGCCTCTTCGACCTTGAGGGCGTCATAGGCGGCCTGAGCCTTGTCTATCGCTGCCACATCCCCGGCATTTTTGGCCTGCTGCAAGGCCTGAGTGGCCTCCATCAAACGCACCGGAATAAAGTGGTTGTTGTCGTCCGGCTTGAAATTGCCGAAATACAGAGCCCGCAGCACGGCCCGCTGACGGTCGGCCTCAGCCCCCTCGCCCGTCCCATAGGTCAGGAAAAATGAGCGCAGCTTTTCCTTAGCCGCCGGATCGAGATCCTTACGGTAGATCAGCACATCATTGGGCAGAACCGGCGAATTCCAGATCACCTTGATCCTGGCGAACTTTTCCGGATTGGTCTCTTCCAGTTCCCATAGCGCCGTCGAATTATTGGTCGCTGCATCGATCACACCGGCGGCCACAGCTTCGATATTGGCCTGATGGGAGGCCGAGCGGACATTCTTAAAGCAGGTGTTAGGCTCTTTGCCCTGCGGCAGGAAGAAATAGGTCAGCGGCGCCAGCGTACCGGACGTTGATTTAACATCACCCATGCCAAAATTCAGCGTCTTATCGCATGTCAGCAACTGCTCCGCTGTAAGCGTTGATTTAGCGGGGACAATGATAACCGAAGTATAGCCTTCGACCCCATCAGGATAGGTCGAATGGGCAAAGACTTCGCCTTCGGCACGGCGGATGGCCTCAAGCCCGGCGGCATTGGAGAACCAGCCCGCCTGCACCTGATTGAAACGCATCCCCTCAATCAGGGTGGTGTAGTTCGACGAATAGAACGGGCGAATGTTCAGACCCGTTTCCTTGCGCATATCCTCAAACAGCGGCGTCCACAGCTTCTCAAGATCCTGCGCCTTTTCGACCGACAGAACCGAGAACGCGATTTCCGGATTGGTTGCGGCCTCATCGGGCTTTGAGCATGACGACAGGCCAAGCAGGCCTGCCCCCGCCACAGCGGCCATCGCGCTTAAGATAAAATGTTTGCGCTTCAGCATCAGGATACCGCTCCTTCCCAGTAAGCGTCTTCGATCTCTTCGCCGTAGATGTCTTTGAGTTTATCTCCGCTCAGCCCCCCGGCCGGGCCATCATAGACGATAACCCCGTCCTTGAGCGCCAGTATGCGGTCACAATAGCGTTTGGCATAGTCAACCTGGTGCAGGGTAACGATCACCCCGACCTTATCCTCAGTATTGACCTTGACCAACAGCTCCATGACCTTGCGCGCCGTCACCGGATCAAGCGACGCCACCGGCTCATCGGCCAGAATGACCTTGGCGTCCTGCACGATGGCACGCGCAATCGCGCCGCGCTGCTGCTGCCCGCCGGATAAGGTATTGGCGCGTTGATTGGCTTTTGAGGCCACGCCGACATGATCAAGGGCGCGCATCACCGCCATTTTCTCATCCTTCGACCACAGGCCGAAAAAGCCGCGCAGGCCATTGACCTTACCAAGATGCCCAAGAGCGGCATTGGTGAACAACGACAACCGGCCTACCAGATTAAACTGCTGGGCGATCATGCCCAGATTCATGCGCGCCTGACGGACATTGCCGGCCAGACGGCCTTTGGACTGAATGGCCTGCCCCATGACCTTGATGTCACCGCTTGAGGCATCATCGATCAGCAGCCCGCCGATCGAGCGTAGCAGGGTTGATTTGCCTGAGCCCGACGGCCCGATCAGGGCAATGCGCTCAGGCTTATCCATGGTGAAGGAGACATTGTTGAGGGCCTTAAGCGTTCCGCGCGGTTTGGCACCGTCGGCCTTGATCGTATAGGTTTTGGAGACAGCGCTCACCTCGACCAGCGGCTGCGGCATATTTATACCCCCAAATTCCACGCGAAACCACGCTGCGGCTTAAACGACAGCGTCACCAAATGATTAACGTCCCTACCCTTGCCCAAGTTTTGTAGTTTTGGCAACCACTTCGGTAACTCAGGGCCGCCAAAAGCGTCACCGCGCCACATCGAAAACTTGGGCCAAAACCCGCAAACTTTCAAAAGCGGATCATAGGGTTAATTGAATAACATCGTTATATGAAACTTCACATTTCTGGCCTTTACACCGGGGCCTATATCTATATATTCCGCGCTTCCGGCGGACCCCGAAACATGCGGTCTCATGTGGGTCCAGATACGTTGATAAGGTATCTGGCATGAGACTAGAGAAACACTCTGCTAACGTCGGTCTGGGTTTAAACTTTATCTTGGGTGTCTGTGGATGGAAATCTTCCCTACGGCCCTGGACCTGGTCCGCAAGCAGTCTCCGGAACGTCCCGTCGCTATGGTGCGACGTGCTGCTGTTTCCGTCGCGGCCCAATGGTTTCAGGCTAATTTCAAAGGCGATGTCTTTTATGCCGTCAAGGCAAATCCGTCGACGTGGGTGATTGAAACCCTGCGCGATGCGGGGATTTCGTCGTTCGATGTGGCATCGTTAGGCGAAGTCGAACTGGTGCGTTCCTTAGCCCCCGAAGCGCGTCTAGCATTCATGCATCCGGTCAAGAGCCGCTCAGCCATTACCCGCGCCTATTTTGATTACGGCGTGCGTACCTTCAGCCTCGATACCCATGACGAACTGCGCAAGATTCTGGATGCCACCGGCAATGCCAAGGACCTGAACCTGATCGTGCGTCTGGCGACCTCCGGCGAAGGCTCGAACCTACCGCTGACCAATAAGTTTGGCGCTCAGGCGCACGAAGCGCCCGCCCTACTGCTGGCCACCCGTCAGGCCACCCAAGACCTGATGGGCATTTCGTTCCATGTCGGTTCGCAATGTATGCGCCCAACCGCCTATGCGGCGGCTATGTCCGCCGCCTCGCGCTCACTGGTGCGGGCCGGTGTGTTTGCCGATATCGTCGATGTCGGCGGCGGCTTCCCATCGGTCTACCCCGGCATGGTGCCACCGGCTCTGGCCGAATATATGGATGTCATCGACCGCGCCTTCGAGGATATGAAGGTACACGAAACCACTGAGCTGTGGGCCGAACCCGGCCGATCATTAGTGGCGGAGTCGACCTCGGTCTTGACGCGCGTTGAACTGCGCAAGGGCGATGCCCTGTACCTCAATGACGGTTCCTACGGCACCTTGTTTGACGCCACCCACGCCAAATGGCCGTTCCCGGTTAAACTGGTGCGGGCTGATGGTACTGACGCTGAGGGCGAACTGCGCCCGTTCCGTTTCTATGGCCCGACCTGTGACTCCATCGACCACATGCCGGGGCCGTTCTGGCTGCCTGCCGATGTGCGCGAAGGCGACTATATCGAAATCGGCATGCTGGGCGCTTACGGCGTGGCTATGGCGACCGGCTTCAACGGCTATGGTCAGACCGACACAGTGTTTATGGACGATGCGCCCATGGCCTCCCTGTTTGGGCTTGGCCCGCGCCATATCTCGACACCGCGCAGCGCCTACGACACCTATGAAGACAATAAGGTCGTGCGCCTGAACCGCCCCAAAGGTGGCAAACGCGGCAAAAAGCGGAGCAAGTAAGGATACCCCCTCTGACACTTTAAGCTTTGCTTAAAATGTCAGCTCCCCCTGCCACAGGGGGAGTTCTTATAGGCGTCACAAAACACTCATCAAAACCTTATTTGCCAAAGCCTTTCGCTTGGTTTATAGGAGCCGCAGTTTTTATCTTAGTTGCGCTAACACACCGCTCTTAGAGCACAGATTTGCCTCCCCATCGCGCCGTCTGGGGGATTACGGGCACTCCCTCTCCGCAAGGGGAAGGGGGCGCATGGGGGAAACTGGTTTCCCCCATGATGTAATGACGGGCGTCCACCTTAATCTCCTCTCAAAGGACCAAGAGATGAACGCTGATACCCCCCAATCAAACACCAAAGCCGCCCTGCTGTCTGAGACGGTAGAGCACGTCGATATGACCTCGTTCGACGCGCGCCCGATCATTGACGCCATGCGCAAGATGTCGTTTTCGTCGCGAGATACCGCCCGCGCCGCTGACATCTTCAACATGGCCCTCGAAGACAAGGCCTGCTCGCCCTGGCTGATCCTGGCCGGTTCGACCTCGGCCGGCGGCTGCATGCACGTCTACCGTGACATGGTGAAGTTCGGCATGATCGACGCGGTTGTGGCCACGGGTGCCTCGATCGTCGACATGGATTTCTTTGAGGCCCTCGGCTTCAAGCACTATCAGGCCGCCGGTCAGGTGGACGACAATGTCCTGCGTGACAACTATATCGACCGCATCTACGACACCTATATCGACGAAGAAGAGCTTCAGGCCTGCGATCACACGATTCTGGAAATCTGCAACCGCCTTGAGCCGCGCGGCTATTCCTCGCGTGAGTTCATCTGGGAAATGGGCAAGTGGCTGTCGGAAGGCAATGCCAAAAAGCCCGGTTCGTTGATCCAGACCGCCTATGAGAACAATGTGCCGATCTTCTGTCCGGCCTTTGTCGACTCATCCGCCGGTTTCGGCCTTGTCAAGCACCAGAAAGAGCGCATTGCCGCCAAGCAGCCTTACCTGATGATCGACGCGGTGGCTGACTTCCGCGAACTGACCGACATCAAGATTGCCGCGGGCACCACCGGCCTGTTCATGGTCGGCGGCGGCGTGCCGAAGAACTTCGCTCAGGACACGGTCGTCTGCGCTGAAATCCTCGGCGTCGAAGCCGATATGCACAAATATGCCGTCCAGATCACGGTCGCCGACGTGCGTGACGGCGCCTGCTCGTCCTCGACGCTTAAGGAAGCCGCTTCGTGGGGTAAGGTCGACACCACCTTTGAACAAATGGTCTTCGCAGAAGCGACAACGGTCGTGCCACTGATCGCCTCGGACGCCTATCACCGCGGCGCCTGGAAGAACCGCGAAGCCCGCGGCTGGGCCAAGCTTTTCTTATAAAAATGTCATAAAAAATGAGGTTTTTCTCATTTTATCTCTTTCCTTTTTGGAATTAGGACTTATGTAACATCCATCGGCTATGATGTATCGCAACAGCGAAATTATAGCCCACAAGTCAGTCGCCGGAATCATCCCCCCCCTCGAAACCGGCGACATGCGCGGCCGTCCTTGCCCCCCAAGGACGGCCGTTTCTATTTGCGGCGAGGCGCCGCGGCCGATACTTGGAGTGGGCGGAAAGGTCAGCGCTTAACGGCCAGCCTTTAAGATCACCAAACCATTACGATGATGATGAATAACCAACGGCACCTGTTGCCGGTTGGTCAGGTTAAGCCGCTCCAGCAACAGAGCCTCATCCGTCGTTTCGCTGATAAAGCCGTTATGTTCGACCCAAGCCACGAGCCGGCAATTGATATCGGAAACGTCAGCCACCTGATCTGAACCTGTAACCTTAAGCCCCGTGCTGCGCAGCAGGTACTCATAGGTAAACGGAAAAATGGGCTGCACCCGCGCGTCGGGATAGGTCAAGCCACGCACCACACCGGACGGGCACGCCTGCGCATTGACCCGCACCACCTCAGCCCCCCGCCACACGGGCTTCATGGTCAGTTCCGCCCACGACACCGGCAGGCTCATCACCACCGGGATCAGCACAAATATAGCTGCCGCCCCTTTGCGCAACCGCGACGGCTCATTGCGCCAGACCTCATTCACCGCAAACGCCAGCAGCAGAACTAATGCCGGAAAACCGACCGCAAAATAACGATAGTGCAGGATCGGCACCTTGGCTGAAATTACGAACGGCCCAATCAGAAAGATCACCGCCACCACCGCGACCATCAACCCGGACCGACGAAACACGGGCGATCTTAACGCCGTAACCAACGCCATCGCCCAAATGATTAACACCCAGACCGGTCCGATAAATACCCGCAAAATACCGTCGATCGTGCTTTTGATATGCTCAGGCGCAAAGCTGATCCAGCCGATATTGCGCAGGGTTCCACCTTCCTGATGATGCACGCCCATGAACCAGATCAGGAACGGCACACTGCACGCCACCCCAATAATTAGCCCCGCCCGCCAGACCTCCGTGCGCCGGGAAACCAGACCTTCGACCACTAGTGCCGCCGCCAAGCCCCCCGCAAACAGTGCGCCGTAAACATGACTTAAGGCCGTCACCGCGCCGAGTACCGCCAACACCGCAACCCACCCGCGCCCCTCTCGGACGAAACTCATGACCAGCACGGCAAGCACGGCGCTTAAACCTATGGCCAGCACATAGGCGCGCACCTCCTGCACATAGATCAGCGTCGCACTATTCAGCGAAAACAGGATCGCCAGCCCATATCCCAAAAGCGCCCTACCATCACGGCGCATAGTCATGACAATCGCCGCTACCGTGGCCGCGACCACCGTAAAATTCAGGATCAAACCCGCCAATCGCGCATCCGGCACGATTTGCCTTAAGCCGTACAGCAGCCAGAAATGCAGCGGCGGGTTGGTCTCATAGCGCAGGCGGTCAAACTGAAGCTGCCACGGGCTAATCGTTGGATCAGTCGCCCAGACCGTGAACAACTCATCGGTCCACAGTCCGCCACGACGGGCATTGATCACGAACAGAACGCAAAAAACGGTTCCGGCCAGAACACACAGCCCCAGCCAAAACCGTTCATTATTTATGTCTTTGCGATCCATGCCCTGAGCATTTCTCAGGGCTGACTGGAAAGCAATATAATTTAGGCCGGACGACCCGACGCCAGCGCACCATAAAGATCGGTGCGGCGGTCGCGGAAGAAGCCCCAGGCCGCACGGTGCGTGTTTAAGTAATCCAGATCGAACGTGTGCACCAGCACACCTTCGTCCGTGGCGCCAAACTGCTCAACCAGATCGCCACGATGATTGGCGATAAAGCTGTGACCATAGAAGGTCTGGCCGGCCTCAGTGACCTGCTCATGACCGATGCGGTTAGATGCGACCACCGGCACGACATTCGATACAGCATGGCCCTGCATGGCACGCTGCCACGGGGCGGCGGTATCGAGCGAGGTATCGTGCGGTTCGGAGCCGATGGCGGTCGGATACATCAAAATCTCCGCTCCCATCAGCATCATCGAACGCGCCGTTTCCGGGTACCACTGATCCCAGCAGATGCCGACACCGATCTTGGCAAACTTGGTGTCCCAGACCTTGAAACCGGTATCGCCCGGCCGGAAATAGTATTTTTCCTGATAGCCCGGTCCGTCAGGGATATGGCTCTTGCGATAGACGCCCAAGGCCTCACCGCCCGCATCGATCATGACCAGACTGTTGAAATAGTGCGGCCCTTCGCGCTCATAGATCGAGACCGGGATGGCGACGTTCAGTTCCCGCGCCAGTTCGGCCATAGCGATCACCGCCGGATGGCTGCGCCATTCATAGGCCGTGGCAAACCATTTTTCTTCCTGAGAGACGCAGAAGTACGGCCCCTGAAATAGCTCCGACGGCAGGATGACCTGAGCGCCTTTGGCGGCGGCTTCGCGCACAAAGGCTTCGGTTTTTTTGATATTGGCAGCCATGTCATCGCCGTAAGACGTCTGGATGGCGGCTACGGTAAGGGTGCGGGTCATAAGCAAACTCAGATAAGGCGCAGGTTATGCGCGGATTAACGGCACTTGCTGGCTGATGCAGTGGAATGATCCGCCGCCGGTCAGAATGGCTTCGGACGACAGCCCAAGCACCGTCCGCTCCGGGAACAGGCTTTGCAGCGCTTCCACCGCCATTTCGCCGGGACGGTCATTATAGATCGGCACGACCACACAGTCATTGGCGATCAGAAAGTTCATATGGGAAGCCGGAATGATTTCGCCATCTTCATCCAGCGTTTTTCCAGGCGACGGTATGCGCACGACCTGAAGCGGCATACCGCGGGCATCGGTTTGCTGGCTAAGGAACTTGGCCGTGGCGTCATATATTTCGGCATTGGGATCATCCACGCCAAACGCGACCGGGCACGCCACCACGCCGGGGGCCACAAAGCGCGCCAGATTGTCGATATGGCCGTCAGTGTGGTCATTGAGCAAACCATCCCCCAGCCAGATGATCTTCTTGGCCCCAAGCGCCTCGGCCAAGGCCTGCTCCGCCGTCGATTGCGTCCAGTCCGGGTTGCGGTTCGGGTTGAGCAGGCACTGACGCGTGGTCAGCACGGTGCCAAAGCCATCGTGATCGAGCGATCCACCTTCGAGAATAAATTCATGTAATTCAGAGGCATGGCCATCGGCCGTGGTGATCTGGGCGGCGACCTGATCGTCATATTTCAGATGATACTTGCCCCCCCAGCCGTTATTCAGAAAGCTGATTGGGCGGGCGGCGTGATGATCCTTACCGTCCTTGTCGATCGAGACATAGATCGGGCCGGTGTCGCGAAACCAGATATCGCCGAACTTGCCGTCGATAATCTCAACTTTTTTCAGGTCACCGAGCATATCTTCGGCAGCCTTGCGCGCCGCGTCGCCCATGACCATCAGCTTGACCTGTTCATCACCGGCTTCGGCCAGCACGCGCGCCAGAGCGGCCACTTCGGCCTGAGCCGGGATCAGGTCTTCCTGCCACAGGTTTTCATGACTGGGAAAGCCCAGCCACATAGCCTGATGCGGTTCCCACTCCGCCGGCACAACGCGGTCGTCGGAAAAGCCGTTGGCGGCGGGCACATTCTTGGTCATTCAAAACGTCCGGTCTATGCAGGTAAATTGTGCGGTCATTTATACGTCTGACCTTATGATATCCTCTTTAAGCGCCTCATACACATAAGAAAAGGTCTTGCCTATAACCAGACGCGCTCGCGCACAAAAAAACACAAGTGCGTGTCCCCGTTGCACAAACCGGGCTGCACAAAAAAGCGGCCCCTGCACAAAACAGGAGCCGCTGATTTTAGGTCAAAGAGAGACTGCTCTTAGAACTGGGTACGCAGGGTCGCAGAGATCGTGCGCGGTGCACCCAGTTGGTACAAGACAGCACTGGCGCCGGCAACATTAGCACCGATGTTGTTAACATATGGCTTCTGGTTATCTACGTAACCCGTGCCATGCAGGTACTTTTCGTCGAAGAGGTTCTGTACATTCAACTGCACGTAGGTGCCCTTACGGAACTGCTGCAGATCATAACGCATACTGGCGTTCCAAACCGTGTATTTTGGAGCCACTTCGTCATTGACGTAGCTGTAGAAGCGATCGCCAACATACTTGGCATTCAGGTTAAGGTTCAGGTTCGATGTAATATCGAAGTCCATACCAACGGTCCACATCCACTCAGGCATACCGGTCAGAGACTTACCCTTGGTCGGAATTACTGCGGTGGTACCGTTCGGTATATCACCTTGCATTTCGGTGTCTGTCCAGGTCAGGCCCGCGTTCAGCACCAGGTTTTCAACCGGAGAATAGTTGGTATAGGCTTCGAAACCCTTACGCTTAACTTCACCGACGTTGGTGTCGGTGTAGGTGTCGGTTTCAGCGTCATAGGCCTGAACGATACGGTCCTTGTCCGTAGCCGAGTAGATAGTTGCCGTAGCGTTGAAGTTTGACTGGGCATAACGATAACCCAGTTCAAATGTGTCGGAAATTTCCGGGTTCGGGTTTTTAACCCGCATAGCGTTATCGATCAGAACGACGTTATAATAAACGTCGGTACGAGGGGCAGACATGGACTGCGCGAAGGTACCGAAAATCTGGCCACCGTGATCAAAGTTCCAGGTCACACCAACGTTAGGCATGGTCTTGGAAAAGCTGACGGTACGCTGATAAGGCGTGAAGTAGCGGGTAGAACCCGACCCCTGCAGGGTGACAACATTAACGTCGCTGTCAGCGGTTGGGGTCGTTGTAGCGATGTTCTGCGTGGTACAGTACGGGTTGTTCGAACCACCACCGGCAACCGGCGAATAACAGTTCTGGTTAAGCTCGCGCTCAAGCTTCTGGTGACGGATACCAGCCGACACAAACAGCTTTTCCTCGAAGAAGCGACCACGGTATTCACCTGAGATCACATCAACGTCTGCATAAGAAAGACGATCACGACGGCGCAGGATGCTGCCGTCAGCGGTTGCAATCCGAAGATCGTGATCGACTTTACCGGCAAACACGTTCGGGGCTGAACCGTCAGCGTTACGTAGAACCTGCTCACCCGATTGACGGTGACGAGCACGGTCGAACGAAGCACTCAGCAGGAAGGTGCTAAGATCATTGAAGCGATAGATGGCCGCAGATTGCAGCGAATAGCGCATCGTATTGGTGATGTTCGGACGATAAAGCTGAACAACATTAGAAACACCATTTCCGTCAACGTCCACATAAGGAACGGTAGAGAACAGTGAACCACGAAGTTGTGCGCTATTTTCGTTGATAGTACCGGTCGAACCGCCCAAGGCCATGGTATATTGGAAGCTGGGGTCAACGGTCAGGGTCAGTTTGTCGTTGATAACCCACTTCGACTTGATGCGGACGTTGCCGGTATCGGACGGGTTAATCGTGGCGCGGTTCTGGAAGGTGTCATTACCGTAACCCATGGTCGAGATCTGAGCCTTGCTCTGACGCGGCATGAAGTTGTTACGGTTTTCATTCCAGTGAACAGCAGCGCTGATGAACGAACCCTTGTCGCCTATGTTCTGATAGACCATAGCGTTGTACTGGTTCTTTTGCAGCTTACCTTCGTCATTCATATTGACTTCGTTAGCCCAGGTATCGGTATGCGTACCGGTGTAGGCAATATAGGCGCGAGTGCCGAACGGGCCAAAAGCACCGGAGTCAACCTTAACAAAACCGTACTTATGTTCTTCTTCGCCGTAAGCCAGCTTCAGCGTGGTGCCGAAATCTTCGTTTGGGATACAGGTTGCCACGTTGACAGTACCGCCCGTGGCCGAAGATGACATCGAGTCGATGTCTGTAGCGCCTGTCGATACGCTTGCCGAACACAGAAGCTCGGAGTCGATCATCTGGTTGGTATAAACGGCATAGTTGCCGCTATCATTAAGCTGGAGACCATCAACCGCGATGGAAACGCGGGCGCTGTCTAGGCCACGCATCATGATTTCACCACCCGATGACCCATAGGCATCGTTGCTGGTGAAATTGTAACCCGGAATGGTGTTCAGGGCATCGGCAAACGTGTTGCCCGATGCGTCCTTCAGCAACGAATCCTGACCGATAGTGGTCTTGGCCTTGGGGCCGCGCTCGCGCTTGTTAGCGCCGACATTACGGTTTCCGGCGACGACCACTTCGGTGATGCGATCGATTTCCTGAGACGCCGTCGATTGGGCGGTCGCCGTGTTGGCGACAAACAGACCCGCCAGAGCCGAGCTGGCCAGGATCAGTGCTTTATTAAATTTCATGGTAGGAGTATCCCCTCTCCAAGGTTTAAATGACTAAAAACTACACCGCACCCGCGTGGAGATGGCGACCGGGAAGGATCACGCCACCTCGCAGGTGCAAAACGTGTTAATCCTTTAGTAGCTTTTCAGCCGCTTTTTGAGCGAAATCTGCAAAGGTTTTGTGACATTTGTGACGTTGGAAACCAGATGCGCCTTTATTGTCACATATTCGCGTCACAAGATTGCCTTAAGCTATCCGTTGAAAGGGCCCGCGGTTTAGGATACGCCTCACGCACGCCTTTATAGTGCGATGTGCCCCAATTTCTTGTGATGTGCCATGACCTCAGATACCGCCGCCCCCCGTCTGTCTTTGACGCACATAAGCCTGTTGGCCATCGCCGCACTCACCGTCGTGCGCGTGGCCTTGTTGTTCACGACCTATCTTGATCTCTATCCGGATGAAGCCCAGTACTGGCTGTGGTCGCGGGAGCTGGATTTCGGCTACTATTCCAAACCGCCAATGATCGCCTGGGTCATCCATCTGGCGACCGCTATAGGCGGCAATGGTGAGGGGTTTGTGCGACTGTTTGCGCCGCTATTACATGCCGGATCGGCCACGGCCTTACTCTTTGCGGGCACGCGGCTTTATAACGAAAAGACCGGGGCACTGGCGGCCCTGATCTATAGCCTGATGCCGGGCGTTGTACTATCTTCGGGTGTCATTTCCACCGATGCCTGCCTGCTGTTTTTCCTGTCGCTCAGCCTGCTCGTCTATGTCGAGTTTTTGCATGGCCGTGGCAAGCGCCCGCTGTTTTTGGCGTTCCTGCTGGGCCTGACATTTGGTGGCGCTTTCCTTAGCAAATATGCCTGTCTCTATTTTCTGCTGGGGGCGGTCATTCACGCCGCCTTTGATCCCCGCGCCCGGTCGCGTTGGTCATGGCAGGCCCTGTTGATCTGGGCGTTGACCTTTGCCTGTGTGATTGCGCCCAACATCATCTGGAACGCCACCCACGGCTTTCAGACGGTGGCCCACACCGCCGACAATGCCAACTGGCAAGCGGATTCGCTGTTCCATCCGCTGTCGATGCTTAAATTTTTAAGCCATCAGTTCGGTGTGTTCGGCCCGGTGCCGTTTGGGATGCTGGTCATCGGCCTGATCGCCTTTTCCCTTAACCGCGCGTCGGTGTCACCGGATACCGAACTAGGCGGCGGATCTCGTAACCGCGACCTGATGCTGATCTGTTTTGCCCTGCCGCCGCTGGTGTTCGTCACTATTCAAGCCCTGCTATCGCGCGCCCATGCCAACTGGGCGGCCTCAAGCTATGTGCCGGGCAGCCTGTTGGCGGCGACCTGGCTTTACGGGGTGATCACCTCCCTGCCCTACCGCCGCAAGGGCGTGCTGAAAACGGCAATCGCTGTGGCCCTGTGGGCCGGTCTGGCCTTTCAGGTCGCCGTCGCGGGCGTGTTCATGTACGGGATCACTTCGCCCGAAGCCACTCAGGCTATGGGCATGGCGTCGGGAATGAAGCGCGCCCGCGGCTGGGAGGCGGCGACCCAAACCGTATTGGCCGAGGCCGAAGTCGCCCTGGCGCGCGGTGAACCTTTGAGCGCCATCGCCGTCGACGACCGGTTCTTATATAATTCCATGGCCTATTACGGCCGCGACTGGTTTAAGGCCCATCCGGATATCCCGCTCAAAAACTGGGTGCGCGAAATCAACCCCCACTCCCACAGCGAAACCCACATGCCCCTGACGGCAGAAACGGGGCGGCATGTGCTGCTGGCCAATCTGACCGAGCGCTTCGTGATCGATATGCGTCAGGATTTTAAGCGCACCTCTGAGCCGCGCCTTGTTCAGGTGCCGATCGACCATAAGCGCCTGCGCGATGTCCGGCTATTCTACGGTTATGATTTTGCCCGCGCCCCGCGTGATCCGGCGACCGGCCACCCAATTGTCGATGGCAAGGTGCACGAATAGTCAGAGCACGTTCAATTTCGTCTTATCCAGCACCGCTAACACCGGCGCCAGTTCGCGCCCGCGTTTCAGGATTAGCCCCGCCTGATTAAACACAGCAAACGCCCCCTGTTTGCGACTTAAGGCCGGGCGTTTTTCGATGCGATAAAGTGGCGCTTCGCTGGTGCGGCGAAAGACATTAAACGACACGGCATCGGTAAAGGTATCGATACCGTAATCGCGCCAGTCGCCCGCCGCCACCTTTTGCCCGTACAGGCGCAGGATCAGCTCAAGTTCCTTGCGCTCAAAAAACACCGGGCCGCGCGGGGCGGGATGGGCGGCACCCAAATCCTGAATACTCATGCCAGACCTGTCAGGGTATAGAGACCATTGTAGTACGCCCTAAGTCGCTCAGATTGGCAAGACTCCGCGCACAATTTGAAGCCCTAAAACCACGTTTCCAAACAAAATGAAGCTAACAATAAATGACCTTAATTTGGCCGTTCATTTGCCTGGATGGGGCGTAAATATATTTGTGTCGGTTGGGCCGCCAAGAGCGGGTTCCCCCCTGAACAGCCCCCCCACAGCCCGAACCGGTTCGGGGCGGCTCAACCGATAAAATTTAGAGCCCCTCTCTAAAAACACTAAACTAAACGCATCAAAAGCGCTTGTGCTTCATCCCCTTGGCACAGGCGTTTTTTGCGTTTTCAGCTCAAAGAAAAAGCCCCACCGTTTCCGATGGGGCTTGAGTTTAAGTTTCGGGTGCAGGGACTAAGTCCCTGCTAAACGTAGGCCTTGGCCGCTTCGGCATATTCTTCGATCTGATCAAAGTTCATATAGCGGTAGACGCTTGTGCCCGCCGCATTCACCACACCCATATCGGCATGATATTCCTCTAAGGTCGGCAGGCGGCCAAGCTTTGAGGCAATGGCTGATAGTTCCGCCGAGGCGAGGAAGACGTTGGCGTTCTTACCCAAGCGGTTCGGGAAGTTGCGGGTCGAGGTTGAGACCACCGTCGCACCTTCGCGCACCTGAGCCTGATTGCCCATGCACAGCGAACAGCCCGGCATTTCCATACGCGCACCGGCAGTCCCCAGCACGTTGTAGTGGCCTTCCTTGGTCAGTTCGGCGGCATCCATCTTGGTCGGGGGGGCTACCCACAGACGGGTCGGAATGTCCTTCTTATCCTTAAGCAGCAGAGACGCCGCCCGGAAGTGACCGATATTGGTCATACACGAACCGATAAACACTTCGTCGATGTGTGTACCCGCCACTTCGGACAGCAGGCGCGCATCGTCCGGATCGTTCGGGGCACACAGGATCGGCTCAACGATCTCATTCAGGTCGATGTCGATGATGTAGGCATATTCGGCATCGGCATCAGGCTCCATCAGCACCGGATCAGCGATCCAGTCTTCCATCGCCTTGATGCGGCGGCTGAGCGTGCGGGCATCGGCATAACCGTCCGCAATCATGTTCTTCATCAGCACGATGTTCGAAGTCATATATTCGATAATCGGTTCTTTGTTGAGCTTGACGGTGCAACCCGCCGCAGAACGCTCCGCCGACGCATCGGACAGCTCAAACGCCTGTTCGACCTTCAGGTTCGGCAGTCCTTCGATTTCCAGAATCCGCCCGGAGAATTCATTGACCTTACCCGCCTTGGCGACCGTCAGCAGACCCTGCTTGATGGCGTAGTACGGGATGGCGTGGACCAGATCACGCAGGGTGATGCCCGGTTGCAACGCGCCTTTGAAACGCACCAGAACGGACTCCGGCATATCGAGCGGCATAACACCGGTCGCCGCACCAAAGGCCACAAGGCCCGAACCGGCCGGGAAAGAAATCCCGATCGGGAAGCGGGTGTGCGAGTCACCGCCAGTGCCAACCGTATCGGGCAGCAGCAGACGGTTCAGCCAGGAGTGGATAACCCCATCGCCGGGACGCAGGGCAACCCCGCCACGGTTGGAGATAAAGGCGGGCAGTTCGCGGTGAGTTTTGACATCGACCGGCTTCGGATAGGCCGCCGTGTGACAGAAGGACTGCATAACGAGATCTGCCGAGAAACCCAGGCAGGCGAGGTCTTTCAACTCATCGCGGGTCATTGGGCCGGTCGTGTCCTGAGAGCCGACCGTCGTCATCTTCGGCTCGCAATAGGTGCCGGGACGGATGCCTTGGCCTTCACCCAGACCACAGGCCTTACCGACCATTTTTTGCGCCAGGGTAAAGCCTTTATCCGAGCCTGCGGGCGGCACCGGCAGACGGAACTCGGTCGAGGCGGGCAGGCCCAGAAACTCACGCGCCTTGGCGGTCAGCGAGCGGCCTATGATCAAATTAATACGGCCACCAGCCTGAACCTCATCCAGAATAACATGAGATTTCAGCGAAAAATCGGCGACCTTGACGTCGTTCTTTTCGATCTTTCCGGCATAGGGATAGATGTCGATGACATCGCCCATGTGGAAATCCGTGACATCGACTTCGATCGGCAGTGCGCCGGAATCTTCCTGGGTGTTAAAGAAGATCGGCGCGATCTTGCCGCCCAGGGTCACGCCGCCGAAGCGCTTATTCGGCACGTAAGGAATGTCTTCGCCGGTCGCCCAGATAACCGAATTGGTCGCCGATTTGCGCGACGAGCCGGTGCCGACCACATCGCCAACATAGGCGACCAGATGGCCCTTCATCTTCAGGTCTTCGATAAACTTGATCGGGCCGCGCTTGCCGTCTTCTTCGGGGGTGATGCCGTCGCGGGTGTTTTTCAGCATGGCCAGATAATGCAGGGGGATATCCGGGCGCGACCAGGCATCGGGGGCGGGCGACAGGTCGTCAGTGTTGGTCTCACCAGTGACCTTGAAGACGGTGACCGTAATTCGTTCGGGGACCTTGGGGCGCGAGGTGAACCATTCGGCATCGGCCCACGACTGCACAACCTCTTTGGCATTGGCGTTACCGCCCTTGGCCAGTTCGGCGACATCGTGGAAGAAGTCGAACATCAACAGGGTTTTCTTGAGCGCCTCACCGGCGATCTTGCCCACCACCGCATCGGTCAAAAGATCAATCAGCGGCTTGACGTTATATCCGCCGACCATGGTGCCGAGCAGTTCGGTCGCGCGCTCGCGCGAGATCAGCTCAACCGGAAAATCACCGTGCGCCACAGCCGATAGGAACGACGCCTTAACCTGAGCCGCATCGTCCACACCGGGAGGGACGCGGTAAGTGATCAGGTCGAGCAGGAAATCGGCTTCACCGGCAGGTGGGTTTTTGATCAGTTCGATGACTTCGGCGGTTTGAATGGCGGTCAGGGCTAAGGGCGGAATACCCAGAGCGGCGCGTTCGGCTACATGGGCGCGGTAAGCTTCAAGCATGGGAGAAAACCTTGAATGAATGTCGGGCACGGATCATCCATGCCATATCGCAAATGCGAAAAATTGAACAGGAAAAACCCCGCGCGGCAAAAACCGGCGGGGCTAAAAGGCTTAGTCGGCAGATACGCGCGCGAGGTTTCTCAGGACATAGGGCATAACACCGCCATTGCGGTAGTATTCCAGTTCCGTCGGGGTATCGATGCGGCAACGCACCGGGAAACGCGCCATCTTGCCGTCCGATGGGCGGAACAGCTCAACAATCAGTTCCTGACGTGGCTGGACGTTTTCAAGCCCGCGAATGGTGACGATTTCTTCACCGGTCAAGCCAAGCTTGGCCCAGCCATCGACCTTGAACTGCAAGGGCAGCACGCCCATGCCGACAAGGTTAGAGCGGTGGATGCGTTCAAACGACTCTGAGATCACGGCGCGCACGCCCTGAAGGCGCGTGCCCTTGGCGGCCCAGTCACGCGACGAACCTGTGCCGTATTCCTTACCGGCAAAGATCACCAGCGGACGGCCTTCGCCCTTATAACGCATGGCGGCGTCATAGATCGGCATGACATCGCCCGACGGGAAGTGCTTAGTCACCCCGCCTTCGATTTCCGGCGTGATCTTGTTGCGGATGCGGATATTGGCAAAGGTGCCGCGCATCATGACTTCGTGGTGACCACGACGGGCGCCGTAAGAGTTGAACTCCGATGCTTCGACACCGTGTTCGGTCAGCCATTGACCGGCAGGCGAGGTTTTCTTGATCGAACCGGCCGGCGAAATGTGGTCGGTCGTGATCGAGTCGCCAAAGATACCCAGTACACGCGCTTCGACAATGTCCGTGACCTTTTCAGGGGTCATGGTCATGCCTTCGAAATAGGGCGGGTTAGCGACGTAGGTCGATGAGCCTTCCCAGTCATAGGTCTGACCGCCGGAGACCTTAATGGCCTGCCAGTGCTCATCGCCTAAGAACACATCTGAATAGCGGGACTTGAACTTATCAAGCGTGACGTGGGCGCGCTGGATTTCGGCAATTTCCGCGTTCGACGGCCAGATGTCCTTAAGGTAAACGGGCTCACCATTTGAGCCTGTGCCAAGCGCATCCACCGCGATATCGACATTGAGCGAACCGGCGATGGCATAGGCCACCACCAGCGGCGGTGAGGCCAGGTAGTTGGCGCGCACATCCGGATTGACGCGGCCTTCGAAATTGCGGTTGCCGGACAGCACGGATGCCGCCACCAGATCGCCTTCGGTGATGGCGGCCGATACGGCTTCCGGCAGCGGGCCGGAGTTACCGATGCAGGTCGTGCAGCCATAGCCGGTCAGGTTAAAGCCGAGCGCATCGAGATCGGCCGACAGGCCGGACGCATCGAGATAATCGGTCACGACCTTGGAGCCGGGCGCCAATGAGGTCTTGACCCACGGCTTGGACATCAGACCCAACGCGCGCGCCTTGCGGGCCACCAGACCGGCGGCGATCAAAACCGACGGGTTGGAGGTATTGGTGCAGGACGTGATGGCGGCAATCACGACATCGCCGTGATTTATGCTGTAGTCGGTGCCTGCTACGGCGACTTCTTTGGAGGCTTCGCCGCCCTTGCCGAACTCACCGGCCAGAGACTTGGCAAATTCTGACGCCGCTTCGGTCAGTAGCACGCGGTCTTGTGGACGCTTCGGGCCCGCCAGCGACGGCACG
This sequence comes from Asticcacaulis endophyticus, assembly GCF_014652575.1. GTDB lineage: Bacteria > Pseudomonadota > Alphaproteobacteria > Caulobacterales > Caulobacteraceae > Asticcacaulis > Asticcacaulis endophyticus. The sequence continues at coordinate 190,675 of NZ_BMZB01000001.1, forward strand.
ACGGTCGACAGATCAAGCTCTAACGTGTCGGTGAATACCGGATCATTTTCCGGATCAAGCCACAGGCCTTGCGCCTTGGCATAGGCTTCAACCAGCGCCACGCGCTCAGGCTCACGGTTGGAGGCGGTAAGGTAATCAATCGTCGCCTGTGAGATCGGGAAGAAGCCGCAGGTTGCGCCATATTCCGGCGCCATATTGGCAATCGTTGCCTGATCTTCGAGGGTCAGCGACAGCAGGCCGTTACCGAAATATTCAACGAACTTGCCGACCACGCCTTTTTTACGCAGCATCTGGGTGATGGTGAGCACCAAGTCGGTGGCGGTCGCCCCTTCCGGCAGCTTACCCGTCACCTTAAAGCCGATCACTTCGGGGATCAGCATCGGGATCGGCTGGCCCAGCATAGCGGCTTCGGCTTCGATCCCGCCCACGCCCCAACCGAGAACGCTCAGGCCGTTGATCATAGTAGTGTGCGAGTCCGTGCCGACGACCGTATCGGGATAGGCAATCGTCTTGCCCTCGGCCACATTGGTCCACACGGTTTGCGCCAGATATTCCAAATTGACTTGGTGACAGATGCCGGTGCCGGGAGGCACCACGCGGAAATTATTGAACGCCGAGGAGCCCCAGCGCAGGAAGTTATAGCGCTCAATATTACGCTCATATTCGCGTTCGACATTCTTTGTGGCCGCATCGGCGGTGCCGAAATAGTCGATCATGACCGAGTGGTCGATCACCAGATCCACCGGGTTGAGCGGATTGATCTTGGCCGGATCGGCGCCCAGCTTGACCATCGCATCGCGCATGGCGGCAAGGTCAACCACGGCGGGCACGCCGGTGAAATCCTGCATCAGCACGCGCGCCGGACGGAAGGAGATTTCGTGCTCGACCGAGCCCTTATTGTCAACCCAGTTGGCAATGGCCTGAATGTCGGCCTTGGTGACCGATACGCCGTCTTCGTTGCGCAGCAGATTCTCCAGCAGCACCTTCAGCGATGCCGGCAGACGCGACACATTGCCAAGGCCTTCGGCTTCGGCGGCAGGCAGACTATAATAATCGTAGGATTTATCGCCAACCTCTAGGGTGGCATGCGACTTAAAGCTGTCGAGTGAAGACATTTTAGCTTCCTTTTCAATGTGACCGCCCCTACAAACAGCCCCGATGGCCATTTTTTGTCTCTTGATCGCGCGCATGAAAGGGGAACTCACAGGGTTCCACGCTTACGCGACGCGATGCCAAAGTCAGGCGGTCAATTGCCCTTCTAAACTTGTTATGGCTTTTCGTCTATTAAGGCCCCAACATATTTTCGGGTTATTTTGGGTGAACGGGACGTCGTTTTCATGTCGCTGAGCGTGACACTTGATAACATCAGCCTGAGAAAAGGCTATAACCTTCTGATTTCCAATCTGAATCTGGAAGTAGGAAGTGGCGACGCCATAAGCCTGACCGGCCAAAACGGCGTCGGCAAAACCACGCTCCTGCGCGCCATAGCCGGTTTTTTTTCACCTCACGCGGGTAAAATCTCAGCCTCTGACGCGGGCGGCCCGATTGATCCCGTAAGATTTCGCACAGAATTGATCCACTATCTGGGTCATCAGGATGCGTTAAGCCCGACGCGAACCACAGAGCAGGAGCTTAGGTTTCAGGCGCAATACTTAAACGCAAATGAGAATAATTATCAATTTGCAGTCCAATACTTAAACCTGTCGCCTCTGCTGGATCTGGAAACGCGGCTGCTGTCCGCCGGTCAGAAACGCCGAGTGTCCTTCGCAAGGTTGCTGATTGCGCAACGCCCGGTCTGGTTGCTGGATGAGCCGATGTCGCCACTCGATGCCGATCAGCGCGATGTGGCGGCGCGCCTGATGCAGGATCATTTAAGTGACGGCGGCATCATTATCGCCGCGGTCCATGACCCGCTGCCGTTTGAGACGCGCATTGTCCACCTGACACGGCCTGACATATCTGCGCAGGAGGTAGCCCTTGTCGACTAAGATCAATGCAGGCCCCCATGCCGCCCTGTCCCTTCTGAAACGGGACCTCAGCCTATCCCTGACCCGCGGCGGCGGGCCGCTTTTGGCGGTTGGGTTTTATCTGACCCTGATGGCCATGATCCCGCTAAGCCTCGGTTCCGACAGCGGCACGTTGTCGCGGGTCGCCCCCGGCCTGACGTGGTTATGTCTGGCGCTGGCCTCGCTGCTGTCGCTGGAGCGACTGTTTGAGCGCGATTACGAAGACGGTTTGTTTGACATTTTGCGCCTTGGGCCGCTACCTATGGAAGTCATCGCCCTGCTGAAATGCCTGGCCCAGTGGCTGGGCACCGGGCTCATGCTGGCCGTGTTGACGCCATTTGTCATGATTATTCTGGGCGCACCGGTGGATGCCGCGTTTATCAGCCTGATCGCCGCCATCCTTGGCAGTTTAAGCTTTGCTATCATCGGCGGGATCGGCGCGTCTTTGAGCCTCGGCACCCGCAAGGGCGGCGTTCTGATCGCGCTGCTGGTGCTGCCGTTCTATGTGCCGCCAGTCATTTTTGGTGCGGGTCTGATGCAGGCTTATCTTACCGGCGCACCGGTTGTTCAGGCCTTGAGTTTGCTGACCGCCTACGCCCTGTTCGCGCTGGCGCTGGGGCCGATTGCGATGGGGGCTGCGCTCAAAAGCGCGCTCAACTAGAACTTCCCCTGATGCAGGGGAGTTCTTAAGAGACTTGTCCGAAAGCCTCAAAAGCCCTATGTCGAAACCATGATCACCTGGCTGGCTAACCCTGAGCGATTTACGCGCGTCTTTGCCCCGATCCGCCCCTATATTGGCGGGCTGGCGGCAGCGTTGTTCGTCTGGGGGCTGTACCTGTGCTTTGCCTCGCCCGAAGATTATCAGCAAGGCGACACGGTGCGCATCATGTACCTGCATGTGCCCGCGGCATGGATGGCAATGATGGTTTACCTGATTATGGGCATCGCCTCTTTCTTTGGGCTGATTTTCCGTCACGCGCTGGCCGATGCCGCCGCCAAGGCCGCCGCCCCCATTGGTGCGGTTTTCACGGCTCTGGCGCTGATCACCGGGTCTTTGTGGGGTAAGCCGATGTGGGGGACATGGTGGGAATGGGACGGGCGCATGACGTCGGTGCTGGTGCTGTTTTTATTTTATATCGGCTATATCGCCCTGCATGCCTCGATCGACGATGAAGTGCGCGCCGCGAAATCGACAGCCATTCTGGCGCTGGTCGGGTTGGTTAATTTGCCGATTATCAAGTTTTCCGTCGACTGGTGGAACACCCTGCATCAGGGCACGTCGGTGGTACGGATGGACGGTCCGACCATTGCCCCCGACATGCTGTGGCCGCTGCTGGTTATGGCGCTAGCGTTCAAGGCCCTGTTCGTCTGGCTGTGGCTGGTGCGCATAGATGCTGAGATCATAACCCGCCGCTACCGCACCCTGCGGGCGCGCCTGAGCTTCCAATAAGGTGTTCTGATGGACCTCGATATGGGCAAATACGGGTTCTACGTCTGGGGTTGCTATGGCGCGACCTTTGTAGCACTGACCGCGCTCATCATAGCATCCCTACGCGCCCGCAGCGTGCAAAAGACAAAACTCGACGCCCTTCAGGATGCGCTCAAAGATGTCGCAAAACCTGACGCATGAAACGGCTGCTGGCTTTCATTCCGCTGATCGTGCTGGCCGCTCTGGTGGGCGTGTTCGGCTACTTCAATTTTCACAAAAAAACCGAATACCAGCCGCGTGAGCTGGTCGGGCAGCCTGTGCCGATGCGCGCCCTGCCCGATCTGAAAACCGCCGAACTGCGCGACCTGAAAACCCTTGCGGCGACTTACGATAAACCCATCGTGGTCAATATCTTTGCATCCTGGTGTACGCCCTGTCTGGCCGAACATCCGTTTCTGCTCGATATGAAATCAAAAGGTGCTGTCATCATCGGCATTGCCTACAAAGACACACCGGTAAACAGCCTGAATTACCTCGTTAAGCACCGTGATCCCTATGCCGTGGTCATCAGCGATGAACCGGGCGATATGGGACTGGACCTTGGCATTTCAGGTGTGCCCGAAACCTATATCGTAAGCCCGGACGGGGTAATTATTGATAAGGTCACCGGCCCACTGGATCAGCAACGGTCCGATGATCTGATGGCTAAAATCAAATAATACAATTTATAATTATGACCAATGAACGAGGGGGCTCACAGTGTCATTCGTAGAAATAAAAGTATTGACAGCGACGGTTTTTATTTTCGGTTTTTTCGCGATCATATTCTGGATCATTAAGGAGAAGCTGAAGTCACGGGGTTTCGATCTCGATAGCTTATCAACAGACTCTAAGGCTTTAGAATCAATTAAAAATATAGCCTTAAAACTGTTAGTGGTCTGGCTACTGATTTATGCTGTTTTCGGAGCAACGGGGTTAAGTCTACTAATTTTATTTAACGTAGACTTTGATCAAGCTTTACAGAAAAACGTCTTATCAGCGCTTATGGCGCTTCCAGCCATATACGCCATAACACTATTGAGTCAAATTTTCGAAAACTGGCTAAAGAGGCGTAAGGCTAAGCCACCTTCTAACCCGCTTTAGTTTTGTAATAATCCGACAGGACATTGAACGCCAGCTTACGTTCGCCGGTTTCTGAAATCACGCCCTTGCGGTTCCAGCCCTGCTGATAGACCGGATGCTGACGGCGCGGGGCCTGAAAATCCTTCAAGATCCACGGCGACAGACCGCGTAAGTTAGGTATCTTATCGGCCATCGCCAGCGTATAGCGATAATAGTCAGCCTGATATTCCTCTGAGAATTTGCGCTTAAGCTGCGGGTCATGGAACCCGGCCTTAGAGTCCGCCCCGAACTCGGAAAAGATCATCGGCTTTTTGCCATCGGCCCGCCACACGGTCGACGGCAGGGCCTCCAGCTTATCATCGCCGTACCAGCCGTTATAGGTATTGACCGACATGATATCGAGCGCGGGTATGAGCGGATCATCGATGTGCATATCGATGTGGCCATCGACGATTTTGCGCTCAACCAAAAGCGCGGCACTGACCAGACGGGTTTCATCCAGATCACGGGCCGTTTGTGCCAGCGTCCGTAAAAATTTATTGCGCACCTCAGTTTGCGGCGTCTCATTGGCGATCGACCAGATGATGACCGACGCCCGGTTACGATCGCGTAGGATATTTTCGGTCAGCATGGTTTGCGCGGTTTTCAGCGTATCGGGATTACCAAAATTAACCGCCCAATAGACCGGAATTTCGCTCCATACCAACAGCCCCATCTCATCACATAGTCGCACCGTAACCTCTGAGTGCGGATAGTGCGACAGGCGGACATAGTTGCCGTTCAGGCCGGTCTTGATCTCGGTCAGAAGCCTGCGCGCTGCGTCTTCGGTGATGACGCGAGCGGGGTTGGTGCCAATCTCTTCTTCATGGTGGGAAATACCGCGCAGGAAAATCGGCTTACCATTGAGCAGAATATCCTCACCCCTGACCTCAACCGTTCGGAACCCGATGCGGTCGGTGAATACATCACCGGCGGCTTCGATACGCACCTCATGCAGGGTCGGGGTTTCCGGTGTCCATAATTTAAGCGATTTCGGCGCCTTGACGCTCAGTTCAGCCCGGCCATTGCCATCAGTCGTGGCCGTAAGCGCCTTTAGCCCCTTGATGGTCAGCACCACCTTCTGGTTCGCCGCTGCGGCCCCGTTAAGCGTAACCGACGCTCGGATAATCCCATCCTTACCCAGCCGCACAAAGGCATCATCGATATAGGTCAGGGGCGTGGTGATAAAGCGGATCGGACGGGTCACGCCGCCGTAAATATCCCAATCGGTAATGACCGGCGGCACGGCATTGGCGTCATGTTCAGAATCGACCCCAAGGGTCACGCGGTTTTCGCCGTCGCGCAGCACCTCAGTGACTTCAAACGCGAACGGCGTGAACCCGCCGACATGGACGCCCAGTTTCTTACCATTCAGATAAACATGGGTGGTATAGTTAGACGCCTCGAAATAAAGAAACGCCCGCTTTCCGGCTTCAGCTTGCGCCTCAAATGCCCGCTGATACCACATCAATCCGTCATAATAGCGCCACTCCGGCCTTTGCGCGTTCCACGATCCGGGCAGGGTCACGGTGTCTGAGCGGCGCATGTCCTGCTCAAAGAAGGTGCCGGGGTTTTTAACCTCGGCGTCCTCAACGTGAACATCAGCATAGCGCCAGTGACGCGGCTTTGACGGATCACCGACCGCATCGACCAAACCGGCGCGGTACGGATCAATCGACACATGCCACTCACCGGACAGGTCAAGCTTTGTGCGTGCCGTGGCATTGGCCAAAACGATGTTGGGTTTGGCAACCGATGACGCTGTCCCTTGCGCCCACGCGGACGCGCCCGGCAGCAGGGCCGCGACCGCGACGCTGGCCTTAATCAGATCACGCCGGTTCATTTTACAACTCCGGCAAGTGTTGCGGCTTCATCAAGGCTGTCACCAATCAGGGCCATATTCTGGATCGCCGCCAGACCCCATTGCGCCGTGCCATTGGTCGAGAGGCTGTTGTCCTCATCCAGTGGCCGCAGCGTCGCCACCCCGTCAATGCGGGTGGTGCGGCGACCCAAACCGCCGTCGGATTCGCGCCCTTCGTTACCGAAGAACTCGCTCCACGCCCGCATGGCCAGCACTTTGTCGTTTTCATGATAGGCCGCATAGGCCGTCAGGCGCGAATGGGAATCGCGTAAATTACGCCCACGCGGCACGGTGCCAAGCAGGGTCTGAAGCTCATCATTGGGCGCATTGTAATAGCGGCAATATTCCAGCCAGGCCTTACGGTAGAGCGGCTCATCAATCAGCGACAACAGTTCGGAACTCATCTCAACCACGCCGAAAACACCATTCAGGTGCGAAATGGCGATATAGTCGCCTTCGCCCAGGAACTTACCGGTCTTGAGATCGTAAGGCGCCGATGACGCAAACCAGCGGCGCTTAAGGCCCCCGATCGTGACCATGCCATTGATGATCCGGTCGCGCCATTTGGTATCGCCCGTGCGCTCCCACTCGGTCAGCCAGGCCGAAATGAACGATCCCCACGACGTGCCAAACGAGGAATTAACAACGCCTTCGGGGGTTGCGCGTTCTGCCGACGGCGGCAATTTACGCGAAATATCGACGTTCTTGAGCGAGAAGTCGGATTCATTCAAATCACGCATCAAATCGCCCACCCGCTCATCGGCGGTCAGGAAGTAATAGATGCGCCGGTAAGCGGCGTTTGACACCCGCGGCTGCTTGGACGAGTCCGACCACGGCTGCACGCCATGCCGGGTGCCAAAGCCTTTGAAGCGCCCCAGATGATAGACATCGACCTCGCCGGTCTGGCGGGTCATGGCTTCACCGAACTTAAAGACATCGGCCCGCCCGGTTCTCAGATAGGTGTACCAGATCCACAGATCGGTCGAGAGTTCGGAATTGTCCCACGCATAGCCGCCGATATCATAGCGCCACATGTGCCGGTCGGCGTCATAGGTGTGCATGACATCGCCGTAGGTCCAGAACCCGTACCAGCGGTGAGCCTCGACCTGCTGCATATAATAGTCGATCTGATAGGTCAGACGGTCTTCGAGGATTTTACGGGCCGGCGTCGTAGCATTGACCACATCCCAGTCACCAAACACACCGGCGGCATGGATGCGCTCCGGCGAGACCATCAGGCGCGGCGGATTGGCGACACGTTCGGCCATGCCGGAAAAGACCTCATGGCTCGGCGTCGTCGGCAGCACCCACAGATTAAGCTCAGAGGTCCGTGCCACACCGTGCGCGGTATCCCAGCCCTTTTCGTAGTCCTCATAGGTGATGTTCAACCCTTCGATCTCCTCGGGATGGGTGTCCATTTCACCGGCCGAGCGATAGGGGCGCACATCCATGGCCGGTGCGTCCGGCGACCACAGCCAGGCCGTGATCTCCGCCAGATCGGTATGGGCGTTGCGGATATCGATGGCCGTCGGCGAGCGTTGCCAGAAGTCCTTGAAGCCCAGCGCCACGCCACCGGCAGCCCCACCGACATAACCCAGCCCCTTGGTGCGCGACCCGGCATTGGAGTCGATCCAGGCGTGACCTTTTTCGGTGCGTTTTTTAAGCGTAAAGCCATCGGGTGTCAGTTGCGACAGCGAGAAATCACCCCATTCCGGAATCCATTTCAGACCGTCCTGAACGGGCTTGGCGATGTCGTCAATCCTGACCGCCTCACCGGCAATCTGGGCGGCCTGAGCCTTTTTACCCGCCTGACGACGCAGGCCCGTCAGCGGCTTGACCGCCTCACCCCACACACCGACACCTTCGCCCGACAGGCGGATATGGCGGTTATAGGTCTCGTCCGACATGGCGACCTTCGCCGTCACCCCTAGGCCACGGATAAAGTCTTTGAAAGGGTCGCCGTCAAAGATGAAGCTATGGACGATACGCACACTTTGCGTACCCGCATAGAAATAGAGCCGCACCGAAAACGGCAGCCAGTCGCGGCCACCGCCGCCCCCCGCTTGACCTGAGTGCGTGCCTTCGACCTTAAGCACAGCCCGCACAGGCCCGGTTTGTTCGACCGTGACCTTGGTGACTTTTGAGGTGAACTGAGATTGGGTGACGCTGCCGGTCGCTTCGAGATCAGCCTGATCCTGAGAGCGCGCCACCAGCTTCATGTCGCGCAAGGTCGTGCGCCCGGCCTTGGTGGCTGAGGCAATCAGGGCCTCACCCGACGTCGGCACCTGCCAGGTCAGATCGCCGGATTTGATAGTGATCAACGCCGGGGTTTGGGTGACGCGCACGGCATTGGCCGGTACTTTAGGCTTACCCATCACCACAGATGCGCCCGTAAGGCCCTCGGAACCGGCGACCGCATGGGCCGACCATTTCAGCGACCCGTCCGGCCAGTAGGCCAGCGGCCACGACTGCGACGCCACTTCCTGCCCGTCGGCTCCGGTGAGTTTCAACGCCTGAGCGGCCTTCACCGTCCCGCGCGGCCACGGAACCCCCATCGTCGTGCCATCAAAGCGGTTCGGTGCCACCTTATCCATCCATGACAAAGGCGTGGCCGATACCGGCTTGCCCTTGCCAGAAACCTGCCCTGTAGCCGCACTGGCCGACATAGCATTACCGGCGGCAAACGCCACCGCGCCGAAAGCCGCCGCCGACTGCAACATGTGACGACGTGAGATAAATTGTGAAGACATATGCCCTACCTTATTGGCGTGTTATCGGCCCCTGCTGCCGCACTTATAGCTTATACGCACGCGTTGTACTTTTCCGGCGCAAAATTGGTCAAACCAATGGCCGATCTTGATTAAAAAAGACGCCATTACGCAAGACATGTCAATATCAATCACAACGGCTTGCCAAGTCACCGGAAATAGCATTTCATATGAATAAAATAATTTTACTTATAAAAATAAAACAGGGGCAATCTTATGAAACCACCTCGCCATCGCGTCAGATATGTACCCATTGATCGCCGCCGCCTATTAAGCACGGTGGGCGCCGCCGGTTTGATGATACCAGCCTTATCGCAGGCGCAAACCGCCTCCCCCGCGCGGCCCTTAACCTCCCCAAACCGGCTATGGTACACCCAATCGGCAACCGAATGGGTACAGGCCCTGCCGGTCGGCAACGGCCGTCTGGGCGGCATGGTGTTCGGCGGTGTCGCCTTTGAGCGCATCCAGCTTAATGAAGACAGCTTCTTTGCCGGATCGCCCTATAACCCGACCAACCCGAAATCTGGCGAAGGCCTGCCGCGCGTGCGTCAACTGGTGTTCGAGGGCAAGTTCCGCGAAGCTGAAAAGCTGGCTAATGAGACTCTGATTTCCACCCCGAACAAACAGATGTCGTATCAGCCGCTAGGCGATCTGATCATGCTGTTTCCCGGCCTTGATAACACCAGCCGCTATGAACGTGAACTGGACCTCGAACAGGCCATCGTCGCGACCGAATTTAATGCCGGCGGTAATCGCCACCGCCGCGAAGTCTTTGTCTCTGCGGTCGATCAGGTCATGGTCGTTCGCCTGTCGTCTCAGCGCGGCAAGGCCATTACCGTCGACCTCAGCCTGTCCACCCCGCAAAACGCGGCCGTAGAGACCATAGATGGCGACACCATAGTCATCAAAGGCATCAGCCCAACGCAACAGGGCATAGATGGCAAACTGCCGTTCGAGTTCCGCGCCAAGGTCATCGCCCCCACCGGTACCCTGACCTCCCGCGAAGGTGGGGTCTATGTGGCGGGTGCCGAAGAGGTCGTGATTCTGATCGCTGCGGCGACCGGGTATGTGCGTTATAATGACATCTCTGGCGATCCAGTCGCTAAAAATGCCGCGATGATTTCAGCGGCCACGGCCAAAGGTTATGCCGCTCTTAAGGCCGATCATCTCAAAGATTATCAGACCATCTACAACCGCCTGAGTGTTGATCTCGGCACCAGTGACGCGGCGCTGAAACCCACCGATGAGCGCATCCGCAACTACGCCAGCGGCCACGATCCGCACCTCGCAGCACTCTATGTGCAATATGGTCGCTACCTCCTGCTGTCGTCGTCGCGCGGGTCGCGCCAACCCGCCAATCTTCAAGGCATCTGGAACGACAAGATCAACCCGTCCTGGCAGTCAAAATGGACGCTGAACATCAATGCCCAGATGAACTATTGGCCGGCCTTGCCGGCTAATCTGGCGGAGACCATCCCGCCCCTGTTCGATATGGTCGAAGACCTGTCTGAAACCGGCGCGAAGCTGGCCAAAGACATGTACGGCGCACGCGGCTGGGTCGTGTTCAACAATACTGATGTCTGGCGCGTCGCGTCACCGCCCGACGGAGCTGTGTGGGCCCTGTGGCCGATGGGTGGGCCGTGGCTACTGCAAAACCTGTGGGAAACCTATGCCTACACTCTGGACAAGGATTATCTGAAGCGGCTCTACCCGTTGATGAAGGGATCAGCCCAGTTCTATCTCGACACCCTCGTCAAAGACCCGAACACCGGCTACATGGTCACCAACCCGTCCAATTCGCCGGAAAACAGCCATGGCAAAGGCTCATCGCTGGCTGCCGGTCCCGCTATGGACAACCAGCTTCTGCGCGACCTGTTCGGCCATGTGGCTGAGGCCTCAAAAGTTCTGGGCATGGATGCCGCGTTTGCCCGCCAATGCACCGCCATGCGCAAAAAGCTGCCGCCTGAAAAGATCGGCAAGGGCGGCTACCTTCAGGAATGGCAAGATGACTGGGATATGGAGGCCCCGGATATTAAGCACCGCCACGTTTCGCACCTCTATGCTCTGCACCCGTCCGACCAGATTACGGTCGAGGACACGCCAGAGCTGGCCGCCGCCGCAAAAAAATCGCTGGAGATCCGCGGCGATGACGCCACCGGCTGGGGCATAGGCTGGCGTATTAACCTGTGGGCACGCCTGAAAGACGGCGACCATGCCCATGAGGTCGTAAAGCTGTTGCTGGCCCCCAAGCGCTCATATCCCAACCTGTTTGACGCCCATCCGCCGTTTCAGATCGATGGCAATTTCGGCGGCACCGCCGGCATTATCGAAATGCTGCTGCAATCGCACAGAGGCCGGATCGAGCCCTTGCCCGCCTTGCCATCCGCCTGGCCCAAAGGGGAGCTAAAAGGGGTATTGGCCCGTGGCGGATTTGTCTGTGATCTGAAATGGGCCGAAGGTGAACTGACCCATCTAACCGTATCCAGCGCCAAGGGCGGCCCGTGTCATATTGTCTATAAGGGGGCACATCTGCGCCGGATATTAAACGCTAATGAACGCCTGTCTCTATCCTTTAAATCCGGGAAACTGACACCCATATAAATAGGGTCTCTTCCTGAGTGAAACCAATGATCCGCGGCGTGAGCTTATCCCCCTCACGCCGCGGTTTTTTTGTGCGCCTGAAACGAAAAAACCGCCGCCTGATCACTCAGGCGGCGGCAGTCGGGTTACGATGTACGCTTACTCAACTCGAACTATTGCATGCGGTAGGTGACACCGAAGGAGAAGGTACGACCACCATAGTTCAGGTTATGAACCGTAGGCGTCCCGTCTGCAAAGGTACGATCAGCACCGTTTGAGGTCGTTGTGCCTTGCTTAGTCAGGTTACGGCCCTCGACATAGAATTCTACGTTCGGGCGGAACTTGTGGGTGATCTTGGCATCAACATACTTAGTCTCATCCTGCCAGACGGCATTACCCGGCTGATAAGGCGCAGGACGGGCATCAAAACCAATCTCGCTCGGATAATTGTTCCGGCCGTTACTACCGCAAGATTCAATACAGATGAAATACTCACCACGCGCCTGATAGGTGATGCGGGCATTGGTTTTACCGTCATCATACCACAGCGACAGGTTTGCAAAATAATCTGACTCTCGCTGCGGCGGCATGACCTCACCCGTGTTTGGGTTGATGATATTGGTCGCACCTTTGGACTCTAGCTTGGAATAGTTGAAGTCCGCACCAGTGTAACGGAAATACCAAGGCAGGAAGGTAAATGCCGTTTTAGAGGTAAACTCCCAACCTGTACGTTCAATACCCGGAGCATTTTCATACGTCGGATACGTAAATTCCAGATCAGCCAAAGCCTGCCCCGTAACAGGGTCGACATAGTCAGAACCGGCAAACAACTTGCCTGTGGCGCTGGTCCCAACGACATTACCGATAAGGACATCAAGCTTATGGGTGGCCAGAGAGAGCATGGTGTCACGGTTAGGATACCATTCCACACTCAAGTTCTGGTCCCAGGCCGTATACGGCTTCAACTCAGGGTTACCTACCCGCACGCTACATGAGTTGTCGCCGTCAAAACCGATGACATCCAATTCACGGCGCTCATCGACGGTGCAGGTACCGGCCGGTAACATGAAGTTAACGCCAGGACGTGAAATCGTCTTGCCCTTGTAATAGCGGACGACGACTTGATCCGGCACAACCCATACACCGACGTTGTATGTCGGCAAATAATCGCGGGTGGTACGCGTAAATTCAACCTGTTGCGTATAGCTTGTGGTTACAATGCCCGCTGCCGCAGTCGGGTTAAGCGGATCAAATGCCGCTGTCGTACGGACTGATTGCAGGGTGAAGGCTCCCTGACCCGTGGCTTCGGTTTCAACCGCTCGCAGACCAAAGTTACCAATCAGTTCCATACCAAGTGGCAGAGGCTGTTCAAACTCTGCCATATAGTAGGCCGCAGTAATCTTTTCGTCATAGCCTTGGAAGAACTGATCATACACCTTGCCATCGCTGGCAACACAACTCTTCATACAATCGAAGTTATAGTTCTGGGCCGAGGGCACAAGGCTGACCAGCTTTTCAACGTCAATGCCCTGCCAGTTCTCCATATTCTCAGCGCCTTCGTAACCATTGAAGAAATTGGAATCTGGCTGTGAAATGGTTGCTGCAATCAGAGCCTGCATTTCGGCAGGGGTGTATGTCGTCACGCCCGTCAGAGCGTTAAACATATTCGTGGCAGGCACATAACCATAGTTACAGGACTCAATCGACGTTGCCGTTGGCTGACAAGCACGGAACGATCCGCGCATCAAGGTAGACGGCAAAACAACCGCCGGAATATAGTTAGGATTAACAGTACCATTCGTATTCAGATAGGTACCAACGGCGTTTGAGATTGTACGACCGCCCGGACGCGACCAAGCCTTACCTTGTGGATTACGCTGGCTCAAACCGATCTTGATAGCGCTGAAGAATGGCAATTTATCTTCAAGATTATAGGTAACATCTATCTTTGCGGTGGTTTCAGTAGATTCCCCAATCCAAGCGTCAAAGTTCAAAGCAAAGCTGTTTGACACCAGAGGACGTTGCGCAACAGTAGTTACCGGAACGCCTGCTGGCACTTCATACGTAGGAGCCACAGCCGTCGTAATTGCCGCCTGAGAGTTCAATTGAACATAGTTGGCCGGATTGGTTTCGTCGTAGTTGCCCAATATCTCATGCGACCACAAACCACTGGGCTGCACAAAGAAGCGCGCCGCACCATAATTGAAGGAGCGGTTTGTCGAGATATTGAAGCGTTTATAATCGGCTTCAGACTTACCGACCATAAAATCAATCTTCAAAGGCCCGCTATTATAATTGCCTCCAAACTGGGCAAATGTATTTGTTGTGTCGAACGGCTCCCACGACTGAGTAATGTTCGAACTGGCATCTGTCAGCACATATTCTGTAACAAAGTGATTTTCATCAACTTTTACAGAGGACGGATCAATACCGACTACGTTCCCAATTGCCGGGTTATTGTTGTAGATACCAACGCCATCATAGAGGAAATACTTCCCAGCAGCCGTCGGTGAAACGACCCGTTGTTGGTATGGTGAACCGGCTGCAATATTCCACACGCCGTTAGGATTGCCCGCTGTCGTATAAATATTGCCGGGGTTAATCGGTGTTTCTTGCCCGCCCTGAAGGCTACGCCAGCGATACTGGCGGTCAACTTCGCGCGTTGATTTGTTATATTTGGCAAATACGGTAAAATTATCGCTGATTTTGTAATCAAAGCGAATGTCAGCAGAGAAACGCTCATCTAGCTGCGTATTATCGTAGCTGCGAACCAAATTCGGCTCAAGATCGTTCCATTGATTTAGACAAGTCTGAAGTTCGTAAACGCGCTGGTTCTTCACGGCAGCGGTACCCGTCGTCAATAGCGGAAACGCCGTGCTACAAGCGGCTTTGGTTTGCGCCGAAGCTGATCTTTCGACAATTTGACGCGGTGTAAAACTTGAATTGGCTAGCAGCGTATCCGGGCTCAAAGTTGCACCAACGCCTGTGCCACCCACGGTCGAGGGGTTGAACTCAAACGTCTTTTCCGCAGAACCATCGAAATCAAGGCGCCCCAGATATCCGGTATTGTTAGCCGATGTCCCCTGAGAACTGGAATTGTTCTGATAATTACTCCCTGTGAGGCTCAAGACAACACCGAGGCGATCATTCAGGAACTTACGCGAAGCCACCAGATTATAATCCGGCTTCCACTGCTCCCCCAGCGAGTTGCGGCGTGCACCGACGCGAAGCGACAGATAAGGCTTTTTGAAATCAAGCCCTGTACGGGTTTGAATTTTAACACCACCGCCAAGTGACCCTTCGGTCATGTCAGCGGTAGATCCTTTGATCACATCTACACTTTTAATAAGATCGGATGGCAGCGCCACCATATCAGCTCCGCGTGCGTTTTGAGTGCCGCTCAAGGCAAAGCTGGCGTTACTGACCCCCATGCCGTCCAGTTCAACGCGCGTCTGCTCTGCGGTGTTACCACGGATATCGATTCCACTACCTTCACCGAATTCGTCACGCTGCAGCGCGACGCCAGCGACACGCGAAATCGCTTCGTTCAGGTTTTTGTCAGGGAAGGCGCCGACATCGTCTGCGACAATAGAGTCCATTGCCGTCTTGGCGCGCTTTTTACGGTCGTTAGATGACTGCTGGGCGGCGCGGGCGCCGACGACGACGACTTCCTGGATATCCTCATCGGCAGCGGCGGCGACCGGAGCACCGGCCTGGCTGGACGATACAATCGCGTCCTGAGCCATGGCCGTGCCTGAGAACGCCATCATGGAAATAAGCGTCATCGCCGTTCCCTGTTGCAGGGCTTTGGAGAATGACCGGTTACGGTTGCGGGTTAACATCAAAATAGTCCTCCTGGTGCTGGCTTTTTCAAAGCCCGGCGCCATGTGTCGGCACCTGCCCCAGAGGTTGAAAAGAGAATGTAATCCGCACAGGTCAGCGATGCCGCCGCCCGCACATTCATTACTGATGACCGTGAAGTGTCGCTGCCTATGGGGCTGAAACGCAAAACCC
Source organism: Asticcacaulis endophyticus (assembly GCF_014652575.1). Taxonomy (GTDB): domain Bacteria; phylum Pseudomonadota; class Alphaproteobacteria; order Caulobacterales; family Caulobacteraceae; genus Asticcacaulis; species Asticcacaulis endophyticus. The sequence goes on from NZ_BMZB01000001.1 coordinate 206,494, forward strand.
GGCTCGGCATTATCCGAGCGGACGCATTCCTAAAAGCCCTTCCGCAAGCGGACGGTTTCCGGTGTCATCTCCCTTTTATTGGACCGTTAGTCGGTCTCATTTATCAACCCCTATGGGATGGCCTAAGCTTTGTTGATTGATTGTGGCAAGTCAAGATACATTTTGATCATTTGCGCCATATTGTCCGTCAAATTGGTCAGATAAGTGAGCCTGCGTTACAAAAAGAACACAATTTTTCTAACAAATCGCCACATTCATGCCCGCTCAGGCAAAGACGTGCACCATATTGGTCAAATCACTGAATCGTCGCACCCTTCGATATTACGAACTCGCCTTAACCAAACTATTGAATAATATGAAACTAATATCCACGACGCAAAAATCTGACATTTTGAAGCGTCTGAAACATGATAGCGCTAACAAAATGAACCCGGAAAATCGATTTTGATTACTATTGCGCAATACAGATTATTATCGTACTAATTTGCGCAGCATGACTCTTGGTGTTCATTTCAAGCGTTTTGTCGGCCACGCTTCCAGGTGATTATGACGTGCTTTGCCGTCATGATCGCGGAGGCAACCTTCCCGAAATAGCTTCAGGCCGCGTCCCGAAGCTATTGACTGACAACGGTGACAGCCATTCCCTTGGCTCTCACCGTTTTTTTTGCCTTGCGCGCCACGCTATGATTGATATCGCGCACGATCGATCAAATTGCGCTTGTCTCGCTCATTACAAAGGCGTAGCCTCCGCCGATAAAATAAAAGGCACCCCGGTTTAACCGATCCGGCAGGGCCAGCCTTTCACGGGGAAACTGAATTCAAGGATATAATCAGATGCATGATCTGAAACTTTACCTTCGCCGCTCAGGGGCGATTCTGCCGGCACTCGCCGCACTCGCCATGTCAACGGTCGCACTGGCGCAAACGGGCCCGCGCCATATGGAAGCCATCGACCGCGGCGTGGTCGCTGTTCCGGCCACCAATGGCGTGCTGGTTAGCTGGCGCCTGCTGGGCAATGATGCGGATAAGACGACCTTTAATCTCTATCGCGACGGTAAGAAAATCACGCCAAAGCCCATCAGCGCGACGAATTTCGCAGACGCTAAGGGTAGCGCGACATCCATCTATAAAGTCGCAGCAATCACGGGTGGCAAGGCAACCGGCACCTCAGCCGATGCGCGCGTGTGGGCAGAGGGCTACCTCAACATTCCGCTGAACAAGCCCGCTGACGGCACCACGCCGGATGGCCAAACCTATAGCTACAATGCCAATGACGCTTCGGCCGGAGATCTTGATGGTGACGGTCGTTATGAGATCATCCTGAAGTGGGACCCCAGCAATTCCAAGGACAATTCCCAGGGCGGCTATACCGGCAATGTCTTTATCGATGCCTATACGCTTGACGGCAAACAGCTTTGGCGCATCGATCTGGGCCGCAATATCCGCGCCGGCGCCCACTACACCCAGTTTCAGGTGGCCGACTATGATGGTGACGGCAAGGCCGAACTGATCGTCAAAACCGCCGATGGCACCAAAGACGCTCAGGGCAAGGTCATCGGCGATGCGAATGCCAATTGGGTAGAAGGTGATGGCGAGGTCGCTCAGAACGATCGCACCGGCTCCGTCGTCGCACCCGACGGTAAATTGATGGCGCAATTTAAAGGCCGCATCCTTAAGGGGCCGGAATATTTAAGCGTCTTCGAGGGCGCCACCGGGCGTGTGCTCGATACTGTCGATTTTGCCAATACACGCGGCACGACCGGGCCGGACGCCACCCCGGAAGAACAAAAAGCCCGCTGGGGCGACGCCTACGGCAACCGGTCGGAGCGCTATCTGGCCGGTACAGCCTGGCTGGACGGTGTGCATCCGTCAGTGGTTATGGCGCGGGGCTATTACGCCCGCACAACCCTGTCGGCCTATGATTTCCGCGATGGTAAGCTGACCAAGCGCTGGTACTTTGATTCCGAAGCTGATGGCGCGCCGGACGGCTATTCGCATCAGGGCAACCACCAGTTCTCGGTCGCTGACGTCGATGGCGACGGTAAGGATGAAGTCATCTATGGCTCCATGACGTTGGATGATGACGGCAAGCCCCTGTGGAGCGCCAAACTCGGTCACGGCGACGCCATGCATGTCTCCGATCTTGATCCATCCCGCCCAGGTTTTGAGAAATTTGGCGTGCATGAAAGCATGCGCGACAGCGGCAACCGCGGCTCAGCCATGCTGGATGCCAAAACGGGTGAAATGCTGTGGTCGACTCCGGCCGACAAGGATACCGGGCGCGGCGTCTCCGCAGATATTGACCCGCGCCATCTGGGGGCAGAATCATGGGCCTCTAACTCGTCCAACCTCTATAATGCCAAGGGCGAGATAATCTCGGACAAGCGCCCGCGTTCGATGAACTTTGCGATCTGGTGGGACGGCGATCTGACCCGCGAACTGCTGGATGGCAATAAGATATTTAAATGGGACTGGAAGACGGGCGATTCACCCGTCATTTTTGAGATGACGGACACCACCTCCAACAATGGCACCAAGTCCAATCCGGCGCTGCAGGCCGACATACTCGGTGACTGGCGTGAAGAGGTCATTATGCGCACCACCGACAATACAGCCTTACGCATCTATTCGACCAATATTCCAACGACCTACAGCTTTACCACCCTGATGCACGATCCGGTTTACCGGGCGGGCATCGCCTGGCAGAACACGGCCTATAACCAGCCGCCGCATGTCAGCTACTATCTGGGTGAAGGTATGAAAACCCCGCCCAAAGCCAATATTAAAATCGGCAAATAGGTAAAAAGCGCCACCCAAAAAGTGGCACCCGGTTTTTGGAAAAATTGCGCGTCTAACAAATAACCCCCGGAGTTCGCTCCGGGGGTTTTAATTTGTCCAAACCGTCTTAAACCTTGGCGACCTCGACCGCATAGGTATGGATCGGGCCGTGCATACTGGAGCGGAACAGCAACCACTTGCCATCTGGCGTGAATTGCAGGTTCGGCTCAACCCGGTAATCGTGCTTAGCCATGTTGAGGATTTTGGTCGATTTCAGCTTACCCGGCCGCACCAGATCCGCCGCGTTCGGCGCGGAAACCCCTAAGTCCTCAATGATCTCCGGCTCGAACAGATAAAGCCATTTGCCGTCCTTGGCCTTAGCGACCATTTCCTCATCGCCGCCGTCACCGGCGAACAGCTTGCCGTCGCGTGATATCTGGAAATGCACCGACCATTCATTGCGCTCCATATGGTACCAGATGCGCTTGCCGGTCTTAAGATTATAGGACGCCAGCCAGAAATCCTCACCGCGCGGGGTTTGCAGGTCATACAGAATCTGCTCGCCATCAAAAGAGAAAAACTCATGACCGGCGATTTCCATATTCATGGTGCGCTTATGGATATCACGCTTATCGCTACCGTCAGCGCGGATCGTCCAGATGCGGTCGACCATGTGCCAGGGGCCTTCGTGGCAGTACATGATCTGCTGAGGGTCGGTCGGGGAAAACTGAATGTGGTTGAGCCAGTCAGTCGACGCCGTCACCACCTTGCGCTCACCGGTTTTGATATCGAGGGTGAAGATTTCCATCGGAATGTTTTGCGCCAGCCGGTCGGCCATGCGCACTTCCTTGGCCGCCGCAAACGACAGAGGCTTGCCGTCCGGGCCAATGGCATTATAGCCACCATCGGTGCCTGCAATCTTCGGCCCCGGCTGAAGTTCATAGTGACGCTCAGCCCACACCCCCAGCAACAACGTATCGTCAGCATTGACCGACCCGATCCAGCCGCCGACGTTTTTGGCAATCACGGTCGCCTTACCCGTATTGATATCGACGGCATAGTAATCAAGGCCGAGAGCACCCTTGCCTTGACCCTGTAGCTTGGCCTGACGGACATAGACGATCGGTTTGGTGCGCGACACCATGATCACTTCGAACAGGTGGGCGTTTTTGGCCTTGGTAAGGGCAGAGACTTTCCAGGTGCCAATCTCGGCCTTCATGACACCGTTCGGGCCGTTGAAGACCATCCACTTGCCGTCGCCGGTAAAGGCGTTGTCGTGGAAATAGAGGAACTTGGAATTATCCTCAGTCGAGACGCGGCGCACCCGGTGGCCGGTGTCGGCATCGACCCATTCGACGGGAATATCTTTGGTTGGCGTTGGCGTTTGCGCCTGTGCGGGCATAGCCGACAGTGCCGCCAAAGCGGCAGCGCCCGTCAAAAAAGTGCGTTTTTGCATGAATAATCCCTGCTGAGTGTTATTAGGCTTTCAGTCTTTTGCCGGAACACTAGCGCGAATTTCACAACAATCAATCATAATCACGCAATTTTGCGCACCGTCAGATCCGCGTAATCGGCAATCAAAGGCGCCATCTGCCGGAACCCAATCGACCCTGATGTCGGACTGCCGGGCGTTACATCCCAGTGCACGACTGGCAAGTCATTGATCAGGAAATCAACCGCCTTATGGGTCTTGCGAATTTTAACATCATAGGGCGGGGTGGCGTCTTCGACATCCGGCAGAGGGTCAGCCCCTTGTGCCAGCAACTGAAAGCCCGGCGCGCGGCGCAAATTGGCCAGATGAAAGGCCCGCTCCTCCGCCCACCTGCGGCGGAAATAGGCGATTTGCAGAGCATCGACATCGCTCTGGGTATATTGATCATAGATACCGGCGCGGGGCTTGAGCCCTTTATCGAGTACATGCACCCGCTCGCCATTCAATATCCCGCCCGCCGAAAAAAACAGGATGCACAGACCGGGCTCGGCCACCGGCCAGAATTTCCAGCTTATCTCGACATTGTCCGGGAATGTTTCCGGGCACCAGAACACAAAGTTTGATGCTTGACCTTCGGACGGATCGCGCGCGTTCTGCAAGGTCATGCGGCCGCGCTCAAAACTGATTTTGGCCTCACCTTCCAGTTTAAACGCCGCGATGTCTTCCGGTTTGGCAAAGGGGTTGTGGTAGATGATGTCGCCCACCTTGGCCGTTTGCGCCGCCACGGTTGTGGCTGTCCCGACCAAACCCAAAGCGCTTAAACCGCCTGCCAATTGCCGCCGCGAAATCATAGCTTACTCCTAAACAATACCGCCGCCGGTCGCGCCCTGAGTGATACGAATGGCAGCTTTTTGTGCGCGATAACCAGACGCCCGATAAACCCCAACCGGATCAATCGCAGCCCCCACCCTCAAGCGCGCGATTTTCAGGATCGGCCGCACATCGGTGTCATAGGCCTCTTTCAGGGTGGCATGAGCCATCAGCGGATCATTGCCGTCCTGATAGCCGCGCAGTGTCACACGATCAATCAGCAGAGCCCTGGTTAAAGCCTGCTCGATCGACCCGACCGACATCATCAGGCTTTCGATCGGGTCGGTAATATTGTGCGACTGATCCAGCATATAGGCCGGATCAAACCCGTGAGGATCGCGGCTTTTAGCTTCCACCAGCTCGTTGAACACCAGAAACAACTGGAACGGATTAACCGACCCGGCATCCAGATCATCATCGCCATATTTGGAATCGTTGAAATGAAACCCGCCCAGCTTGCCAAACTGCGACAGGCGCGCCACGATCATTTCGATATTCACGTTCGGCGCATGATGGCCCAGATCGACCAGACACTGCGCCTTGGGCCCCAGTTTTTGTGCGCACAAAATCGACGTGCCCCAGTCCTGAATCACCGTCGAATAAAAAGCCGGCTCATAGAGCTTATGCTCCATGAACACGCGCCAGTCGTCGGGCAAACCGGCATAGACTACCGCCATACTGTCGAGATAGCGCTCAAGGGCACGGGTAAAATCGCTCTGGCCCGCAAAGTTGGAGCCATCGCCCAGCCAGACGGTCAGGGCCTTGGCGTCCAGCTTTTGGCCGATCTCGATACATTCCAGATTATGGTCAATCGCCTGCTGGCGCGTGGCCGCATCGGCATGGGTCAGGGAGCCGAACTTATAGGACAGTCCCTGCCCCGCCTGATCCTGAAAGGTGTTGGAATTGACCGCATCAAATCCCAACCCTTGCGCCGCCGCAAAGCCTTTGAGTTCGTCATAATCCTTAACCTTGTCCCACGGAAAATGCAGAGACACCCGCGGCGTGGCCTGCGTCAGTTGCTGAATGACGGCGCAGTCTTCGATCTTTTCAAACAGGGTATTCGGCCCGCCCGCAATCGGATAACGGCCAAAGCGCGTACCGCCGGTGCCTAGGCCCCAGCTTGGTACCGCTACGCTAAACGCCATGACCTCGGCCAGAACCGCCTCGACATCAATCCCCCGGCGCGCAAGCTGCTCACCCAGATGCGCATAGTCGCGGACGGCCTCAGCCTCCAGACGGGCATTGCTGGTGTCTATCTGATCCGGGGTAATGGCAGGTGTTGCCACCGTGTTCCTCATGACCTGGCCTCATCTTTTGGTCCCGCTTCACATACGGGTGCGCATTTTTACACGCGTCTTATGGCGGCAACCGGTCGGTTTGTCAGTCTTTTTTCATATCTATGGTATTTATATAACATGAGGCGGCTTAGTGACACCTCACTGTCATAAACACGCAGCGTTGATTGCGCCCTTTGCGGTGATGCTATAATCTGAGCCGCTTAAGCCGTCGCAGAACGGTGACACAAAAGATGGTAACGGGAAACGATAAGAGGCCACAGGTTGGGAGACATCCGGCAAAAAGACACGGTTTGCGTCGTGTTGGACATCGGCAAGAGCTTTGCCAAGGTCAGCCTCATCAATCATGAAGGTAAGATCCTTAGTGAGCGCCGGGTGGTGACACCGCGCCTGCACGCGCACCTTTATGCTGCCTATGATGTCGACCGCCTCCATAGCTGGTTTCTGGGGCAGTTGCGCGAACTGTCGGTGCGTTACGACATCGACAGGATCGTGCCGGTCACCCACGGCGCGACCTGCGCCTTCCTGAGCGAAGACGGCCAGTTGCTGCAACCGATTCAGGATTACGAAGCCGCCATCCCGCAGCTTTACCGCGAAGCCTATAATGCCATCCGCCCGCATTTTTCGCACACCCTGTCGCCCAGCCTGCCCAACGGTTTGAACATGGGGTGCCAGATCTATTGGCATGCCCGCAGAGATCCTAAATTTTTCGAGCGGGTGCGCTGGATACTAAGCTATCCGCAATACTGGACCTGGCGCTTAAGCGGAGCGCTGACCACCGAAGTCACGTCCATGGGGTGCCACACTGACCTGTGGGCGCCCTTACAAAAAACCTACTCCTCCATGGCCATCCGTCAGGGCTGGGTTGAGCGTTTCCCGGAGCTTAAAAACGCCTGGGACGAAGCGGGCCCGCTGCGCCCCGACATTGCCGATGCCACCGGCATCAGCCGTGACTGCAAGGTGCTGGTCGGGCTTCACGATACCAATGCGGCGCTGGCTTCGGTCATTGTGCGTCAGCACCGCGACCCGTCATTTGTTCCCCCCGCCATGTTGTCGACCGGTACATGGTTCATTGCGCTGGCGCCCGAAACCTCGGTCAGCGATCTTAAGGCCGAACGCGACTGTCTGGCCAAGGTCGATGTGTTCGGCAATCCGGTCGCCTGTTCCCGCTTTATGGGTGGCCGGGCCTATGATCTGATCACCCACGGCATGACCGCAACTGATGTCGACCCGGCCATCACTCAGGCGGTGATGCGCGACGGCGCTCTGGCCCTGCCCAGTTTCGATGATGCGGGCGGCCCGTATCAGGGGCGGCGCGGCGAAATCCGCGGCCTAAAGGTTGATACCCCAGCCCATCGTGCGGCTCTGGGCCAGCTTTATCTGGCCATGGTCAGCGACACCTGCCTTAACCTGATCCATGCCGATGGCCCGTTGCTGATCGAAGGGGTGGCAGCCCGTCATCCCCATCTGTGCGCCCTGATCGCGTCAGTCAGGAGTACGCCGGTCTATGTCAATGACACCTCAAACGGGGTTACCCTGGGGGCCGGAGCCATTGCCTATTACCATGAGGCGACCCCGCCCGCGCCCAATTACCGGCGCATTGACCCGCTGCTTAAGGACGAGGTTCTGAAGTACCGCTCGGTCTGGTCGCAGGCCCTGCTGGAGACCGGAAAAGCCGCGTAAGTCTCATATTGTGAACAGACATTCGACAAGCGCGAAAAACCTGTTTAATATAAACAATCATCTTTAATCATGATTCCCGTCCGTGTCAGGACACACAGGCTTTGCGTCGCCGTTCGGGACAATAAAAACCAAGGGGACGGACCGTACATGCATTTTCAGGATCGCTGGAAACTGATCATTGATGAGCTTAATCATGACCGGGTCACCTCTGTCGATGAACTGACCGCCAAGCTGGGGGCGTCACCCGCCACCATCCGTCGCGATCTGAACGAACTGCATGAACTGGGGCATTTGCTGCGCGTCCGTGGCGGAGCCATGCGCATTGAAGGCGCCCATATCGGGCTTAAAGTCACCAGCGACGACCGCCGCAACAGCCTGACCGGTCAGGCGCCGTTTTTCGAGAGCGTCATCCACTACGCCCCCGCCAAAAAAGCCATTGCGCGCGCCGCCCTTGACCTGCTCAAGCCCGGCATGTCGATGATTATCGACGGCGGAACGACCACCTATATGCTGGCCTCGATCATGCCGAACGACAGCTATAATGTGCTGACAACCTCGATCCCGATCCTGCAAAGCCTGCTGGATCGCACGCGCATTCGGGTTACCCTGCCCGGCGGGGAACTGTTCCGTGAGCAGCGCATAATCCTCAACCCCTATGAAGACGGTATGCTGCAAAATTTTGCGGCTCAGCGCATGTTTATCGGCGCGCAGGCGATCACGCCCAACGGCCTGATGCAGACCGATACCTTGCTGGTGCAATCTGAACGCCGCCTGATCGAGCGCGCCCAGCAGGTCGTCGTGCTGGCTGACTCGTCAAAGATCAATGCACCCGCGTCATTGTCGGTGTGCCCACTGACCGAGATCGATATTCTGATTACCGATTCCGGCCTCAGCACCCGCGACAAGCTATGGCTTGAAGATGCCGGTATCGATGTCCGCGTCGTCGATATCCTGGCCGAAGATCAATAAGAAAAAACCCCGGTTAAAGCCGGGGTTTTTTATAGCCTATGCCATGTGGAAGACGTGCTTCAAATCCTTAGCGACCGGCGAATTGTCCGGATTGCTGTCCATAATATCGGCCATATAGGCCCACCACTTTTTCATAATCGGCAGACTGGGCAGATCATCCATCGTGTGATTGTCCGTGCGCTTTAAGACCCCAAACAGGGTCAGCGTCTCAGGGTCGAGAAATATCGAATAGTCCGACACGCCCGCCTGATGCAGCAGGTCAGACAGTTCCGGCCAGATTTCATCGTGACGCTTTTGGTACTCGGCTTCAAAGCCGGGCTTAAGCTGCATTTTAAAGCCGTGAATTTGGGTCATAATTTAGTTCCCTGATATCTTAGTGACGACGTCGCGCATGACGGGCCAGTCGGTGGGTTTAAGTTCAAAATTTTTCGGATCAGCCGGTTTGGCCGGATCAAAGGCCACAAAATCGGGCGCAGCCTTGAGGTTCAAGCCACTTGCAGGGTCGGTGATCGTTTGCGCAACATAGTTGGCAATCACAAATGCCCCATAAGCATTGTGGTGCGTGCCGTCCTTGCCACCATTCCCGAACGCCTGCGGGCTGACCTGCGGCCCCAGCGCCTCATAAAGCGTCGCCGTTTTGGCGGTCAGATCGATAAACGGCACATTTAGCTCGGTCGCGACTTTGCGCACGGCATCGTCATAGCCGGCCAGCGTATTGGTGATCTTGCCATCCTTGAACGTGCGGCGCGAGACCGGTGAGATCAGCACGACCTTCATACCATGAGCCTGCGCATCGGCGGCAAAGGCTTTCAACCACGCCGGATAGGACTGCTCAGCGCTGACATAGGTGCGCGGCCATTGTTTCTTCTGGTCATTGTGGCCGAACTGGATCAGCAACACATCGCCCGCCCGCGCTTCACTTAGCAGTTTATCCCAGCGCAGACTTGTGACGAACGACTTCATGGTCTCGCCCGAACGGGCATGGTTGGCGACCGATACGTCGCCTTGCAAAAACCGCGGCAGCATCTGCCCCCATGACGCATAGTCCGTGCCGCCCTGATCAGTGACGGTGGAATCCCCCGCCATAAAGACGCGCCGTGCGGTCACAGGCGCAATCTCAACCGACTGCACGGCGGGCGCTTCACCTGAAAACGCCACAGTCAGCTTGTCATCCCAAGTACGGCTCTCGGTCGCCTCATCACCGCGCAACCCTACGCGCGGGGCCTTAGCCGCGTCCTGCTCAGAAGTCGCCAGCGAGGCATTACGGACATTGACGATAAATTCGACGGTTTTGACCTCGCCTTTTTTCAAGGCCACCGGGGCCATCATCAGGCGGCGGTCTTCGGCCCAGATCGAGGTGCGGCTGGCGGCTTTTTTAGTACCGAGCGTCACCCGCACACGATAATCACCGGGGGCGACCTTAACCGCCAGCGCCTGCTCATTGCCGTCCTTGGTATTGGTGAAGCCATAGCCCTTGGTCTCATCATAGGCCTGCGCCGGGATCAGACTGACCGCACCCACACTACCTTTAACTGCTGGATCGAGGGTGAATCTATAGCTGACAACAGGGGCGCTCACAGACGTCGTGGTACCTTGAGCTAATACCGCGTCAGAGGATATGGCCATAATCCCAGCACTCATCATCAGAGCCGCCCACAGTGCCTTAGTCCCATTTTTTTGATTATTTTTGATCATAATTATGAAATTCCGCCCTTATTCCAGCACTAAGATGCTCGTTTATGATATTTTTTCATTGATATGATCATTAGTCAATGTCATCTTAATGAACGAATGTTGACCGGCCGGACGGGCATGGGCGTTTAAGACCCAGCGGTTTTTACCGTCGCCGGACTTTGGTTGAGGAAACTTAAGTTACAGAGGACTTTAAATGCCCTACCCTAAGTCGCTGCGCAAACGTGCAGCCCTTTCGCGTGTTTCGCAAATCGGCCTGCTGACGGCGCTTATGGGAACGCTGGCCTTTGGGTCATTTGCGCAGGAACTGGGCATCCCACAGGCATCCGATGCCCAAAAAGCTGCGGCTCAGAATGCCGCCCAAAATGCCGTAAAAGACGCACCCGTCTTTATAATGTCGAGCTTCATGGCGACGTCTCAGAACACGCTCAGCCTGTTTACCTCGCCCGACGGCATCACCTTCAATACGCTGGCGTCCGAGGTCTATACCCCTGAAAAACGCCTGCTGCGTGACCCGTCGATCATTCGTCATTCGGACGGCTATTATTACATCGTCTATACGACCGACTGGAACGGCTCTGATTTCGGAATCGCCCGCTCGAAAGACCTGCGCGACTGGCAACTGGTGCGCGAGGTAAAAATCACTCTGCCGGGCACCACCAATACCTGGGCGCCGGAATGGTTCCGCGACAAGAACGGCGCGCTGAAAGTGGTCGTCTCCCTGTCAAAAGGCGGCACCAAAGGCCCGTTCGGGGCCTATGTGATCGAACCCAATTCTGATTTCTCGCAATGGTCCGACCCTAAGCCGATGGCGGGCCTGCAAGGCAATTTTATAGACACCTTTGTGGTCTCGACCGACGGCGGCTACACCGCTTTTGTCAAGAACGAGACGACCAAGTTTATCGAACTGGCGACCTCGAAATCCCTGCTGGGGCCGTGGAAGCTGGAAAAGACCGGCGACTGGGCCGGATGGGGAAGCTGGCGCGAAGGTCAGGCGCTGGTGAAGCTGCCAAATGGTGGTTACCGCATCTATTTCGACGACTACATCACCAAGCACTATTGGTATTCAGACAGCCTTGACGGCTTCAAGACCTGGACGCCGAAAAAAGAAATCGGCGGCGTGTCGGGCGTTGTGCGCCACTTTACCGTCCTGTCCGAAGACCCCAAAGCCTTCACTGAGGCCACCAAGCCCAAAGGTACGCCTCAGAAAATCACCTGGGATAAAAACTCCCTGATGGTCGATGGTGAGCGCATCATGGTCTGGTCCGGCGAAATCCATCCGTTCCGCCTGCCCAACCCGTCCTTGTGGCGCGATGTGATCCAAAAGATGAAGGCGTCAGGCTTTAACGGCGTCGCTTTTTACTTCGACTGGGGCTACCACTCGCCGTCACCGGGCGTCTATGATTTCTCGAACGTGCGTAACGTAGAGCGCGCGCTCGAGATCGCCAAGGAAGAGGGCATGTATGTCATTGCCCGCACCGGCCCCTATGTGAACGCCGAACTGACCGGCGGCGGCTATCCCGGCTGGATGCTGCGCCAACGCGCCGAAGCCCGCACCGATGATCCGCTTTATCTGGCCGCCACCGATGAGTGGATGACCCAGATCAACGCCATTATCGCCCGCCATCAGCTCACTACGGGCGGCGGCACGGTCATCGCCTATCAGCTAGAGAACGAACTCGGCAAGGTCGAGCCGAAGCACGTCCGTCAGATGGAGCATCTGGCGAAAAAGGCGCGCGCCGATGGCATCACCGTGCCGTTCTTCCATAATTCGGCGGGTCGTCTGCCTGACTGGACACCCAAGGATTCGACCGCACCGTGGGCCAATCCGGGGCCAACCGACATCTACGCCTTTGACGGCTATCCCGGCGGCACCTGTAATGTCCATGCCGACGCGTCCGGCCCCAACAAGGCCCCCGACTGGGGCATGTACGGCACAACGGCACCTAAGATCGGTGCCCTGTCGTCGCCCAAGACGCCGGGTTTTGCGGCGGAACTAGGCGGTGGCTGGTTCGATTACTGGGGCTCAAACGGCACCTATGACTGCACGTCGCAGCGTCAGGGCAAGGGCTATCAGCGGGTATTTTATGGCACCAACCTGATCAACGGCATTTCGATCCACAACGTCTATATGACGTTCGGCGGCACGTCGTGGGGCTGGCTGGCCGGGCCGGTGGTCTATACCTCTTACGACTATGGCGCGGCTATTTCCGAAGACCGGGGTTTGCGCGAAAAAGCCTACGCGCTAAAGCAACAGGGCATGTTCGTCCAGGCGACTGAGGCCGTGATGGCCGAGATGGACAAGGGGCCAGTGCTTAAGGTCTCCAACGACAAGATCAAGGTCTATCACAACGTCAATCCGACGCTGAAGACGCATATCCTGTTTGCCGTGCATAATCCGTCGGATGCCATCACCGATGATCGCGGCACGTTTGACGTGACCACCAAGGACGGCACCTATAAGATCCCGGTGCGCGTCAATGGCCAGGACGCCAAGATGCTGCTGGCATCCTATGCGATGGAGCGTCAGCATCTGGTCTATTCCAACTCCGAAATCCAGACTCATTTCCAGAACGGTGAGCAGGACATCGCCCTGCTGCATGGCCGCAACCGTGAGGACGGCGAAACGGTTCTGCGCTATACCTCTGCACCAAAGGTCGAAGTGTTGTCGGGTAAGGTCACCTCGAAATTCGATGCTCGCAAAGGCGATGTTAAGCTTAACTACACTCATGATGGCCTGACGCGTGTGCGCATTTCCGGCGGCGGGCGCGCCCCGCTGCTGCTGCTGATTGCCGATGAGACGACCAGCTTTAACATGTGGCGTCAGGACACCGCACAGGGCACTGTGCTACAACACACGCCTGCCCTTGTGCGCACCGCGAAAATCGAGAATGGTACGCTCAACCTGACCGGCGACACCACGGCTGACAGCGCCTTTGAAATCTGGGGCCCTGCTGTCAGCGCCGCCACCTTCAATGGCGAGGCCCTGACCCTGACGGCGCAACCTGATGGCAGCTATAAGACCTCAAGCGTGCGTGGCCCCGATACGATCACCTTGCCCGATTTGGCCACGCTGGAATGGACTCGCCGTGCCGATAGCCCCGAAGCCAAACCCGGTTTCGACGACTCAACATGGCTCAAGGCCGACACCCGCCCCTCTGCCGCCCAGACCTGGACGACGCCGGAGCGCGGCCAGCCTACGCTTTCCATGAGCGATTACGGCTTCCACCACGGCGATGTCTGGTATCGCGGCCACATCGACATCACCGACACCAAGACCAATCAGCTTGAACTGTTTTACGGTGCCGGTGGCGCGGGCCTGATTCAGGTCTGGATCGACGGCAAATATATCGGTCAGGACGAAATGGACACAGGTCGTCAGTTCCCCGAAACCACCGACAGCCTCAAGCTGTCACTCGGTGATCTGACACCGGGTAAGCACGTCGTCTCGGTCATGGTGCGCAACAATTCGCACAACTGGGATCTGATGGCTGACGATCAGCACCGTGAAGCTCGTGGCCTGATTTCGGCGTCGCTGACCTCCAAAGGTGGCAACCGCTTTGCTGTGCCGATCGAGTGGCGCATTCAGGGCAATAAGGGCGGGGAAAAGATCGCTGATCTGGTGCGCGGCCCGATGAACAATGGCGGCCTTTATGGTGAGCGCGAAGGCTGGTACCTGCCCGGCAAAAAAGCCGATTGGGATAAGGTCAGCCCCACCGCCGCACCGCCAGCGCCCGGCACCTACTGGCTGAGCACGACCTTTAATCTCGATCTGCCCAAGGATCATGACGTGCAACTGGGTCTGGCCTTTGGCGATACCACCAAGCCGCGTTCTGACCGCACCAACCGCGCCCTGATCTTCGTCAACGGCTGGAACATGGGGCAGTTCATCGCCAATATTGGCCCGCAGCGCACCTTTGTTATTCCGCCCGGCATTCTCAACCCCAATGGCGAAAATACCATTAGCTTTGCCGTGACAACCGACGGAAAAGCTGAGAATGCTCTGGAGCCGGTCAAGCTGGTCAATCTGCGTACCGTCCGTGGCGGTGTGCCGCTGGAGATCATGCCCGCCACTCGTAATCTGCAACGCTAACGTCCTTCCCCGTAAAGTTTGTCACATGCCTGTAAATACTAAAAACCAGATCCTTAAGCCGACCGATCCGTTCAACATCCATCCGCTGCTGCAACACCAATCAGCGGCTCTGGATGCTGACCGTGACGATTACCGCCATGCGATCGACCTACTGATCAATAATCTGGTCAATATCGAAGATACTTCGGGTGAGTTCCTGCTGCGCCTGACCGATGGCCGCGTGATCGACACCAAGGCCTGGCACGGCTTTGAGTGGACACAAGGCGTCGGCCTTTACGGCATGTATAAGATCTGGGAGATGACCGGCGATAAACGCGCCTGGGACATCATGATCAACTGGTTTGAGGACCGCTTTGCCGAAGGCTCACCATCGCGCAATATCAATACGGTCGCCCCGTTCATTACGCTGGCCTATTTGTTTGAGCGCACCGGCGACCGCCGTTACCTGCCCTATCTCGATGTCTGGGCTGAGTGGGTCTACAATGAGCTGCCGCGCACCGAAGAAGGCGGTTTCCAGCACATCGTCTATAATTCGGTCAACAATCAGCAACTGTGGGACGACACCCTGATGATGTCGGTTCTGCCGCTGGCCAAGATCGGCCTGCTGCTTAACCGTCCGCACTATGTCGAAGAAGCCAAGCGCCAGTTCATGGTGCACATTAAGTACCTGACCGACCGTAAGACCGGTCTGTGGTTCCACGGCTGGACATTTGAGGGCCGCCATAACTTTGCCAATGCCCTGTGGGGCCGCGGTAATTCATGGGTCACCATCGTGATCCCGGAATTTATTGAACTGCTGAACCTGCCGAAAGATGATGCCTTCCGCATGTTCCTGATCGAGACCCTTGAGGCGCAAGTTAAGGCGCTGGCGCAATATCAAGCGCCGTCGGGCCTATGGCGCACTATCCTCGATGATGAGACATCGTACGAAGAAGCTGCGGCGTCCGCAGGTTTTGCTTACGGTATTCTGAAATCGGTGCGTAAGGGCTATATCTCCAAAGAATATGAGGCCATGGGCATCCGCGGGGCCAAGGCCGTACGCGCCCATATCAATGCTGAGGGTGAACTGACGCAGGTGTCGTTCGGTACGCCTGTGTTCAATTCCATTCAGGAATACAAAGACATCCCACTCACCTCCATGCCGTTCGGGCAGGCCATGGCGCTTCTGACCATGGGCGAGTTTATGTATCGGTTTATCTAGTACTCGCGGAAAAGTTTCTGGCCCCTCATGGGGCCAGAATACGTTTTCAGCGGGACTGGTTTGAAAAAATTTCTTCTGGGCGGCCCTTCAGAAATTTTTGCTTTTTAAAGTGGTGGCGCCTCGTCACATGGCCGCAGGGAGTTTTAATATGGCAGGTGAAATCGCCGCAAAGAAGACGACATGGATCAATCACTGGGGCTGGGGCTCCGGCGATATGCTGGGGGCTGGCGCACAGGCCGTCATCACCGGCTGGTTGTTTTACTTCTTTACCACCTTCTGCGGCCTGAGTGCCGTTGAAGCCGGTTTGATCCTTGGCCTGCCGCGTCTGCTGGAAGCCATCACCTGCCCGCTGATCGGCTATGTGTCTGATAATCTGCGTCACACCTGGATCGGCCGCAAGATCGGTCGGCGTAAGATCTTCCTGATGCTGACGATCCCGCTCCTGCCCAGCTTTGCCCTGATCTTCATGACCGGGCATGACTTCTATTATTACCTGCTGACCTTTATCTTCTTTGAATTCCTTTACACCATGTTCCTGATCCCATGGGAAACTCTGGCGGCGGAAATGACCAAGGATTACAAGGAAAAAGCCAAGTTTGCAGGCGCGCGCATGATTGTGGCCCAGTCCTCGGCCATTCTGGCATCTTACCTGCCGACCCTGATCATCAACAATTTCGGCGGCAAGGATTCGCCCAACACCTTCTTCATCATGGCCGCCATCTTCGGCGTGCTGTTCAGTCTTGTCGTGCTGATCGTGGTGGTAACGACGTGGGAGCGCCCTTACACCGATGAGGAAAAGCTGATCCAGCCGGAGCCTTTTAACGCGTCTAAGGCCTTGATGATTCCGGTCAATATGTTCCGCGATCTATTTTCGACCCTGCGCATCAAGGCGTTTCGTCAGCACCTGTCGGTCTATCTGGGCGGTTACATCTCTCAGGATATCTTCAATACCGCCTTCCCGATCTTTGTGGCGACCGTGCTGATGGGGGCGACCCTGATTATCTCCCAGCTCATGACCGCCATGTATGTCGCGCAACTGATCTCGGTCATGATCGCCATCAATATCGTCATTCGGACCGGCCCCGTCATGGCGTACCGTATCGCTATCGGTTTCTTTTCGGGCGCGTTGCTGCTGTATCTGGCCTTTTACCTCATTACGCCCGCAGGTTTCAGCACCGGTCTGACGGCACTCGGCGGCAATATCTTTGACGCCTTTGGTCAGGGTAATGTCAGCCTGATCTTCTGGCTGTTCGTGCCGATCCTGCTGGCCGGTCTGGGACGCGGGACACTCAACTTCGTGCCGTGGTCGGTCTATAACTACCTGCCCGATATTGATGAAGCCGTCACCGGTCAGCGCCGCGAAGGCATCTTTGCCGGGGTCATGACTCTGGTGCGCAAAGTGGCCCAGTCGGGTGCCATCATTGTCACGGGCTGGATCATCGACAGCGGTGGCTATATCTCCCCACCCAAGCCGGTTGATGGCGCCCCGGCAGTGGTCATCACCCAGACACCGGAAGCCATTCATACGATCGTGGCTCTGCTGGTAATCGGGCCGATTATCATGATGATCTTTGGCCTGATCGTGTCGTGGAAATTCCACCTCAATGGCAAAACCCACGCCGTTCTGGTTCACGAGGTTGAGCGACTGCGCGCCGGGGCGACCGAGCCTGAAACGCCCGAAAGCGGAAAGGTCGTCGAAGACCTGACCGGCTGGAAATACTCCACCCTGTGGGGCCGTGGCCGGTAATAACAGACACGAAAAAGGGCCGGGAAACCGGCCCTTTTTTATTGTGCGCTGTCTTCGGGTTTAAGCTTTGGTGAGCAATTCCGGTGTGATGTCGGCAATCGACTTGGCGCCCGTCAGCACCATAGCCACCCGCATTTCTTTCTCAAACAGATCAAGCAGGTTAGCCACCCCTGCCCCACCGGCGGCTGCCAGCGCATAGATAAATGCCCGGCCCAGCAACACGCCATCGGCCCCAAGGGCAATCATGCGCACGACATCGAGGCCGGTGCGGATGCCGGAATCGGCCAGTATGGTCAGGTCGCCCTTGACGGCGTCCGCTATGGCTGGCAGAGCCCGCGCTGACGACAGGACACCGTCAAGTTGCCGTCCGCCATGATTGGACACTACAATACCGTCCGCGCCGAATTTTACGGCGTCCTTGGCATCTTCGGGGTCGAGGATGCCCTTGATGATCATCGGGCCTTTCCAGAAATCGCGTATCCATTCCAGATCAGACCACGAAATCGACGGATCAAAATTGTTGCCCAGCCAGCCAATATAGTCGGCAAGGCCCGTCGGCTTACCCATATAGGCGGAGATATTTCCCAGATCATGGGGCCGCCCCATCAGCCCGACATCAAAGGCCCATGACGGATGGGTCGCCGCCTGCCACAGACGGCGAATCTCGGCATTGGGGCCGCTCATACCCGAATGGGCGTCGCGGTAGCGCGCGCCGGGCGTCGGCATATCGACCGTGAACACCAGAGTCTCAATGCCCGCGGCTTGTGCGCGCTCCAGCGCATTTTTCATAAAGCCGCGATCCTTCAGCACATAGAGCTGAAACCAGATCGGGGCCGGGCATTGCGATTGCACCTCTTCGATCGGGCAAACGCTGACGGTCGATAACGTAAACGGGATGCCCTTGGCGCAGGCAGCTTTGGCGGCCTGGACCTCACCCCGCCGCGCATACATACCCGTCAAACCCACCGGTGCCAGCGCGATCGGCAGGGACTGTTTCTTGCCAAACAGGGTCGTCTCAAGGCTGAGGTCGGACATGTTTTTCAGCACCCGCTGACGCAGCGCGATATCGGCCAGATCCGACACATTGCGTTTCAGGGTATGCTCGGCATAGGCCCCGCCATCGATATAGTGGAACAAAAACGCAGGCAGCTTGCGCCGAGCGGCTTCACGATAATCGGTCGAGGCGGAGATAATCATAGGTCTATTCCAAACAGGTTTATGCCCCCGCCACATGGGCAGGGGCAAAGCTTAGTAGCACCAGCGCATAAACGCCGGTGAATTAGTGGCCGCCGCCCGCGCCGCCGATATAGTTGCCATAACCGATAACGACGGTCGAGGCGATCAGCAGCAGCAGACCGGCAAACACATAGGTCAGGGTCTTACGGCTTGAGCCCTTCCATTCCTTAAGGGCAAAACCCCACAGGCTGGAAAATATGATGATCGAGGCCATGTGCAGGGTCCAGCTTGAGAAGCCATACGACCCCATCTGGCTTTCGCCCATGGTGTAGAAAAAGAACTGGAAATACCAGGTCGTCCCCGCCAGCGCACACAGCAGATAGTTCACACCAATCTTGGGGCGCGTGCCGTCTTCGCGGGCATGGGTTTGGGTGACTTCACCGGCGGTCTTATTCTTGAGTATCAGATAGCCGCACCAGACGATATTGGTCAGCGCCCCGCCCAGCAGCACCATGC
Source organism: Asticcacaulis endophyticus (assembly GCF_014652575.1). GTDB lineage: Bacteria > Pseudomonadota > Alphaproteobacteria > Caulobacterales > Caulobacteraceae > Asticcacaulis > Asticcacaulis endophyticus. The sequence continues at coordinate 225,946 of NZ_BMZB01000001.1, forward strand.
ACAGCACCGGTAAGCCGACAAATAGCGGATCAGTACCCGCCGCTGCCGACAGCTTTTGCACCGGCGCTCCTGACGCCAAGCCATAGGCAAAACATGACGACATCAGGCCGCAAAAAACCGCCACCCAGATGCCTTTTTTCAGGTCAAATTCTTTGAGCACCTCACGGCGTTTCTCTTCGGTAAGGTCGTTGTTTTTGCTGGCCCCGCCCATGCCGATGACACAGATCCCTGCCAGACAGAGGAACAGGCCAAACAGCACGATCTGACCGTGGGTGGTCGGCAGAATTTCGGTAAAGAAGCTGCCATCAACAATCGGCGGCATCAGGGTGCCGAAAAACGCACATAACGACAGGGCGATGGCCGTGCCCAAACCCAAGCCCAGATAGCGCATGGTCAGGCCGTAGGTTAAGCCGCCCATGCCCCACAGCAGGCCAAACATTACGCACAGGCCCCAGACATCGGCCGGTGCCGCCGACAGCACGCCCAGCAGGTCTTTGGTTTGCAGCGACGCGAAAATCCACGGGGCAAATACCCAGCTAAACAGGCCGCCGATCAGCCAGTAGATTTCCCACGACCAGCCGCGCACGCGCCGGTACGGAACATAAAAACTGGCCGAGGCAAAGCCGCCGATCCAGTGAAACAGTACGCCTAAAATCGGATTTGGCACTTAAGTCTCCCTTGGGTTCATGTGCATTGTCTCCCGGTTATCATCCGGCCCTTAAGAGCTCTGGCTAATGGTTTAAAGATCAAGATTCAGGCGATAAGCGCGGTTGGCATTGCGGCCAAACATATCGCGGCGCTCATCGTCGGAAAAATCTGCGGTAATCTCATCAAAAGAATTGATGATGGTGGCATAGTCCGAAAACAACTTATCGGTCGGCACGTCGGAGGCGAACATGACGCGATCCGTGCCGAAAATCTCAATGACCTTAAGCACCAGCGGGCGGATCGAGGCGGTCGTCCAGGTACGCTCGACAAAGCCCATGCCGGAAATCTTAGCCCAGACATGGGGCTGTGCGGCTAGTAATTTCATGCCCGCTTCCCAGCGCACCAGGTGGTCGTCGCCATCCTTCACCGGCATACCGGCGTGGTTGAGCATAACCGGAATATCCGGGTGTTTGGCGGCAAGCTCTGCGGCCTGCGCCATCTGGTTGGCATAGATTTGCAGATCGAACGACAGATTATGTTTGGCCAGTTTGGCATAGCCCGCCTGCCACTGCGGATCATCCAGCAAATTGGCGGGTGTATAGCTGAAAAAACTATCCGGATGCCAGTTGAGGATATGACGGATGCCGCGCACGGATTTATGGTGACTGTGGGCCTCCAGCAAGGCCTCGACATTGGGATCATTCAGGCCCGCAAACGCAACAAGCGCGGTCGGTAAGGCTTCGGCATCGGACAAACCCTGCAACCACTGCGTCTCATTCAACGCCTGATCCGCACGCGCCCCGGCATCGACATGGACGGTGCCGCGTACATCAAAACCGGTGGCATCAGCAAGGTAATCAGAGGGCAAATAGGTCTTAGCGATCGCTTCGGTCGAGCCATTGACGCCGGTGTCGTCAAATGGCGCTGACAGCCAGTCATAGCGCAGCTTTTCCAGATCCCAGAGATGGATATGAGCATCAACAAAAGGCAGCTTCATGCGCGTTCCCCCATCAATATCTCCTCCCCTGTAGCCAAGCGTACGGGGGAGGTGGTGCGGGAGTCGCCAAAGGCGAAAACCGCGACGGAGGGGGCAAAGAAAGGAGGGGCTGCCCCCTCCGTCATCTCTGCGCCCTCACGGGCTTTAGATGCCACCTCCCCCGCTTGCGCAGGGGAGGAGGATTAACATTAGTAAGTGGTTCTACCACCCGACGTGTCAAACACCGACGCCGTGGTGAACGAACATTCTTCCGACGCCATGAACGTCACCATCGCGGCCGATTCATCGACAATGCCCAAACGGCCCATCGGGATTTTTGAGCGCATGTAATCGACCTGAGACTGCGGCAATTGCGCCAGGATCGGCGATTCAAACGTGGCCGGTGTCAGCGCATTCACGATCACGCCCTTGCCCGCTAATTCCTTGCCCAGCGACTTGGTGAAACCAATCACGCCGGCCTTGGACGCCGAATAGGCCGAGGCGTTTGGATTGCCTTCCTTGCCCGCAACCGAAGCCACATTGACGATCCGGCCATAGCCGTTTTGCAACATATACGGGATGATCTCACGGTTGCAGTAGAACAGGCCATTGAGGTTGATATCCATGACCTTGAGCCAGCTATCGACCGGAAATTCCCACACGGGCACGGTCGCGCCCGTAATGCCTGCCGAGGCGATCAGGATGTCGATCTTGCCCAAAACTTCCGCAGATGTTTTGGCCGCAGCGGACACGTCATCTAGCTTTGAGACATCCAGCGCCACAAAACCAGCCGCGCCGATTTCGGTTGCCGTAGCTTCCAGGACTTCGGCATTGAGATCCCACAGGACGACCTTGCCGCCCTCTGCAATAATGCGAATAGCAGCCGCCTTACCCAGACCACCTGCGCCGCCGGTGATGACCGCACAACGGCCTTCGTAACGATTAGCGTATGTCATTAACCGATGATCTCCTGATCTTCGAGTGAGAACGCCACCACCGTCTGGCGCTGCTCACCCAGTTTCGAGACACCGAGGTGCATATTATCGCCGACATTGAGATAGATCGGGTCAGGCTTCTTGCCTTCGCCTACGCCCGGAGGGGTGCCGGTGATGACCAGATCGCCCGGTTGCAGGGTGATGAAGCGCGAAATGTAGGCAATGGCTTCCGCGACCGGGAAGATCATGGTGCGGGTATTGCCGGTTTGCATGCGCACGCCATTGACGTCGAGGAACATATCCAGTTCCTGCGGGTTGCCAACTTCGTCAGCGGTCACCAGCCATGGGCCGGTCGGACAAAACGTGTCACAGCCCTTACCCTTGACCCACTGGGTGCCGCGCTCTTTCTGGAAGGCGCGCTCGGACACATCGTTGACCAGCACATAACCGGCGACGTGATTCAGGGCCTCAGACTCTTCGACATAGCGGCAGGTCTTACCGATGATGATGCCCAGTTCGACTTCCCAGTCCATTTTGGTCGCATCGCGCGGCTTCATGACATCGTCATTGGCACCGCAAAGCGAAGTGATCGCCTTGGTAAAGAAGATCGGCTCAGGCGGCACCGGCAGATTGGATTCGGCCGCATGGTCAGCATAGTTCAGACCCACGGCGATGATCTTGCCGATGTTCTTGACCGGCACGCCGTAACGGACATCGCCTTCTACCACCGGCAGGGCGGCGACATCAGCGGCCTTAAGGCCCGCCAGCTTTGACAGACGCACCTCTTCGGAGGTGATGTCGGCCACAACCGACGACAGATCGCGCAGTTTGCCTTCGGCATCAACAACACCGGGCTTTTCCTGGCCCTTGGGGCCAAAACGGACGAGTTTCATAGAGTTATCCTTAAAATAATAATCCACCCCAAAACGCTAAAGCATTTTGGGGTGAGGCAGTCAGTGCTCATAAGGGCGATAAAGCTTCACTTCGGGGTTCAGTTCAACCCCAAAGCCCGGCTTATCCAGCGCCGTAACTTTCAGGCGGCCGTTTTCCGGCACCGGCTCACCCAGCAATTGCGGATGGAACATCGGGGCGACATGATCGGCCTTGGGGGCCATCATCAGGAACTCGGCAAACGGCGAATTGTGACGGGTAATGACGAAGTGGTAGCTGTATACGGATGACCCATGCGGCACCACCAGAGTACCATTGGCATCGGCCAGCGCCGAAATCTTAAGCAGTTCGGTCACACCGCCGCACCAGCCGACATCTGGCTGAATGATATCGCAGCAGCCCATGTCCATCAGCATCTTAAAGCCCCAGCGGGTGCTTTCGTGCTCGCCGGTCGTCACCAGCATACCTTGCGGCACGTTTTTCTTGAGCTGGGCATAACCCCAGTAGTCGTCAGGATTGATAGCCTCTTCGATCCATTTCAGGCCATACTCATGGCACTTATGAGCCAGACGGGTCGCGTAGTTGACGTCAAGCGCCATCCAGCAGTCGTACATCAGCCAGAAATCTTCGCCAACTTTTGAGCGCATGTCCGCGACCAGTTCGACGTTTTTCTTAAGGCCTTCTTCGCCTTCGATCGGGCCGTGATAGAGTGGCATCTTACCGCCGATAAAGCCCATCTCCTTGGCCAGATCCGGGCGCGCGCCCGTGGCATAGAATTGCAGTTCATCACGCACCGCACCACCCAGCATGTGATAAACCGGCTCCTGACGCAGCTTGCCCATCAGGTCCCACAGGGCCAGATCGACGCCGGAAATAGCATTCACGACAAGGCCTTTACGGCCATAGTATTGCGAGCCGAAGTACATCTGGTCCCAGATGCGCTCATATTCAAACGGGTTGCGGCCTTCGAGGAAGCGCGCGAAGTGCTTTTCGACCATATAACAGGCGGGCTCACCGCCGGTCGTCACGGCAAAACCGATCGTGCCGTCATCGGCTTCGATTTCAACGACCAGCGTACCCAGAACGTTGATACCAAAGCTTTTGCGCGACTGGCGGTACTCAGGATAACGCCCCATCGACGTCGCAATATGATTGTCGATCCAGTGGCCTTCGCCCTGATCGTGATAATCCGCGCCCCCGCCGCCTTCGCCGCCCTTAATCACATAGGCGCGAACCTGCTTAATCTTCGGGAATGTCATGAGTGTCGTCCTTGGCCTGCTTTGGAATGATTGGAAATTCGTAAATTTGAGCAATTATGCTCATTTCCACGCTTGTCAATCTTTTAGTTCCAATATATGACTTGAATGACTATATTACAGAGCAAAAAACGTCAATCTCGAAAATGATAATGCGCAGTGAGGACAAGGGCGACGCAAAACCAATCACGGGCAGTCAGACTCTTATCCGGGGCCTGAACATTATCGAAGCCGTGAGCCGTGGGGCTTCGTCTCTTAATGCACTGTCAAATGATCTGGGGCTGACGCGCTCAACGACCTACCGGCTGGCCTCGGCCCTGGTGGAGCGCGACTATCTGGTGACCGTACCGCGCGGCGGTTATGCCCTTGGCCCGCGTCTGCAAGCTTTGCGGCCAGAGCCGGGCTTAAGTGCCGCCGTCATGTCGGGCGGGGCTCAGGTGGCGACACTTGAACTGTGCCGGTTCGCCCTGCCGGTCAATGCGGCGCGGATGGAGGTTTTGAGTGAGGCGATGCGTCTATGTGCAAAGACCATAGGTGATCGGCTAACTCAGGATGACTAAAGAGTGAGGGCTAAGGGACCAAAATCCCCGATGCCAATGAGACAGGGACAACAGGACATTTCAGAGCCTGGGACGGTTGAGACAACGAAGAGAGATAAAATGCTGCTTGAAAACAAAGTCATGCTGATCACCGGCGCCTCAAAAGGGATTGGACGCGGCATCGCCGTAGGTGCCGCAAAACATGGCGCCAAAATCGGTATCAACTATGCCGGTGACGATGCCGCAGCCGCAGCCACGGTCGCTGAGATCAAGGCCGCAGGCGGTGAGGCCTTTGCGCTTAAGGGCGATGTCTCTGACCCGCAGTCGGCCAAGGACTTCATTCAGGCTGGCGTTGACCATTTCGGCAAGATCGACAGCTTTGTATCGAACGCGGGCATCTGCCCGTTCCACGCCTTCCTCGACATGCCGCAGGAGGTGCTGGAGCGCACCCTGCGCGTCAATCTGCACGGCGCCTGGTATATGTCTCAGGCCGCCGCCAACCAGATGGTGAAACAAGGGCATGGAGGGACCTTGATCGCTGTATCCTCGATCTCCGCGCTTGTCGGCGGTGAGTTCCAGACTCATTACACCCCAACCAAGGCCGGTGTATTGTCGCTGATGCAATCGACTGCGATTGCGCTGGGTAAGCACGGCATCCGCTGCAACGCCCTGCTGCCGGGCACCATCCTGACCGACATAAATAAGGACGATCTGGCCGACGACGCCAAGCGTCAATATATGGAAAGCCGCACCTGCCTTGGCCGTCTGGGTCAACCCGAAGACATGGCGGGACCTGCGGTATTTCTGGCGTCCGATCTGGCCGGATATGTCACCGGCGCGTCGCTGCTGGTAGACGGCGGTTTATTCGTAAACCTGCAATAGCCCACAAACTCCGTACAAATCTTTTGCCACCCGAAGTCCTTTCGGGTGGCAAAGTTTTATGAGACAGTTTATTAACCATATAACCACTGATTTTCATGTAGGTTTGCGGTTATGGCCACCCCGATTCGTCCGTCTCTAGCCGATGCTTTGCGCGCCCGCCCCAATGCGAGCCCTACGCCAGCGACACCCGTGAATGCAGAGACCGCGCGCCTTGATGCTCAGCGGGCCTTTTTCCAGAAAGTTCTGGGCAATACCACCGCGCAACCAGCAGCCAACACGCCTGCTACAATAGCCCCGGCCCGTACGCAGGTTCAGCCCGCCATAACACCGGCAACATTCAAAGCCGCCGATATCGCCAGCAATGCGGGCGCTGAGAACCTGACACCTCTGCGCCCCGGTTCATTGCTGAATATTATCGTCTAAACTTCGGGCTCTTTAACGAGTTCCGGCGCTTCAGCCTGAGTCATATCCGCACCTCCGCTGAGCGGCGGAAACGGCAGTTTCTCATCGGCTTTTTTCGCCTTCTTGCCGTCTTTTTTGGGCTTCTTGTCTTTTTTAGGTTTGTCGGCCTTAGCCGCCTTTTTGGTGGCTTTCAGGGCCAGCTTTTCCTCATCGCTTAACGGCGCAGGGGCGCTCAGTTCCGTCTCACGCGCTGAGGTGATTTTGCGCAGCAATTTGACAAAACTATCGCGCTTGGGCGGGGCCAGCATCGAGAGGATTTTCTCATCGGCGGCCAGAACCTTGGGCGTCATGTCGGCCAGAGCCGCCACCCCGTCATCCGCCAGCCGCACCAGATTGGCACGGGCATCAAGGGCAGACTTTTCACGGGCCAGCAGACCCTTGGTGATCATGCGTGCGACCATATCCGCCAGCGTCGAGCGGTCAATGCCAGTGGCCCGCACCAGATCGGTCTGCGTCAACCCTTCTGAGCCGTCCAAAGCCTTTAGCAGAGCGTACTGACGCTGGGTCAGGGCACTGCCGCCGGTTTCCGAACCATAGATATCAAGGGCGATTTGCAAAACCCGGTGCAGCAAATGGGACGGTGAATCTTCGAGAACGCTTTTCGCGGACATAACGCGCTTAACCTTATGCTTTTTCATAGATTCCCACCTCGAAACTCATCGTAGCGGCATCTTCGCACCATTATATATCAGAATTACGACATTACCATCCGCACACGGACAACCATCGCTATTCCTTATCGGTGCCGATCATGTTTTTCATCAGAAACGGCACTAATGCGATAGTTAACAAAATAGGGCCGCCGATCAGCGACAACATTTTCCATCCTACCCAAACTGCATCAGATTGGGTTCGCCATATAATTTCATTAGTGACGGCCATAGCCAAGTAAAACAAGGCATAATAAATCGTCAGGCGCGGCCATGCCTCATCTTTTAGCGGTAGAGAACTGCCCATGAGGGACTTGAAAGGATTTTTGCCCATCCTAAGCGCTATCAGCAATCCCCCGCCAATTAACACGTTGACAATGGTCATCTTGATTTTAACGAAAATAGGATCTCTGAATACTACCGTTAGTACGGCAAATGGAATTCCAATAATCGCAACAATGAGGGGCACCCACGCAATACGTTTTTCTAACAGCAACCCGAGCAGAACCGCGATGAGAGAGGTAATAGCCAGAACCGCTGAGGCCCAGATCAGTGCCGTATTTTTATCTGAGCTCTCATTAATCAGAACGATGCCTTGCCCTGAAATAAACGCTGGAATTTTATTAGCCAGGCCTAAAATCGGGACAAGGAAGAAGGTTGCACCAAAGGCAATAATTGGCCCGTAATCGATCCCCATCTTGACCCAGTTGGTCGCCACAGGTGCCGGGGCATCCGCATCTATCGGCGTGATAACGGGTTCGATTTCCGTGGTTTCGTTATTCTTAGCAGGTTCCGACATAGGCTTATCCCAAGGGCTCAAGACCGACCATGGAACGGGCAAATTCCCGCGCCCTGAACGGCTGCAAATCATCAATATCTTCGCCCACACCAATCAGCTTGATAGGGGCATCGGACGCCTTGGCGATCGGCACCAGAATCCCGCCGCGCGCCGTGCCATCAAGCTTGGTCATGACCAAACCCGACACAAAGGCCTGCCGACCAAAAATCTGCTCCTGCGCCAGCGCATTACGGCCCACCGTCGCATCAAGCACCAGCAGGGTTTCATGCGGCGCGCCATCGATGACCTTCTTGATCACCCGCACGATTTTCAGCAGTTCATCCATAAGCTGCTGCTTGTTTTGCAGACGCCCCGCCGTGTCGATCAGGACGACATCATAGCCTTCTTCTTTCGCCCGCACGCAGGCGTCATAGGCCAGACCCGCCGCATCGGCACCTGTTTTGCGGCCCATGAAATCAGCCCCAGCCCGCTGAGCCCAGACCTTAAGCTGCTCAACCGCCGCCGCCCGGAAGGTATCCCCCGCCACGATCAGAACCCGCGCCCCTTTGGATGTCAGGTCAGCCGCGATTTTGCCGAGCGTGGTCGTCTTGCCCGAACCGTTCACGCCGACAAACAACACGATATAGGGCTTGGGGCCTGACAGGGCATCGAAAGTATCTTCGCGCCCTTTCAGTTCATCAGCAATAGCGTCGGCCAAAGCGGCCTTGATGGCGTTGGTGTCCTTGGGGTCGTTGAATTTTTGCTGCGACAGTTTTTGCGCAATATCAGCGGCAATCTGCGGGCCAAAATCGCTTTCGATCAGCAGATCTTCGAGGTCTTCGAGTGCCTTTTCATCCAGCGGCTTTTGCGTGAATACGGACGTGATTTGCTGGCTGATCTCAGTCGAAGTCTTGGTCAGCCCTTGCGTCAACCGCGACAGCCAGCCGCCTTTTTTCTTATCGTCGCTCATAAATATCCAGACTTAAATAAGCTCAGCGCCAATAAGCTTAGCATGGGCGCGTTTACCGTCATGGCCGGTTATGCGCAAGCGCGCAAGCCCGCCGACGGTCGCCTCACCCGTAAAGGTCACTTCGGTGAAATCAGGGGCGCGCGCAAAACCGGGTTTTTCGACCACCGCCATGACCTCACGGCCTGACTGACGATCCAGGTGACGGATCAGGGCTTGCGCCCCCTTAGCCCGCAATTGCTCGGCGCGGGCCTTGATCAGCGGGCGTGGATGTTGCGGCATTTTGGCCGCAGGCGTTTGCGGACGCGGACTGAACGGAAACACATGCAGGAAACTAAGGTCACAGGCGTCAACCAGCGACAGGGCACCCGCAAAATGCGCCTCGGTCTCAGTCGGGAAGCCCGCAATCATATCGGCCCCAAAGGCAATATCAGGCCGCACTGATCGGATTTTTTGCACCAAAGCAATGCTATCCGCGCGGCTATGACGGCGCTTCATGCGCTTGAGGATCATGTCGTCACCGTGCTGCAACGACAGATGCAGATAGGGCGCTAGACGTTCCTCTTCGGCAAAGGCCTTAAGAAGGGTATCATCAATTTCCGCCGCATCGATGGACGATAACCGAAGGCGTTTTAGATCCGGCACATGCTTTAATATACGCGCCACCAGATGCCCCAATTGCGGCGTTCCGGGCAGGTCCGCCCCCCATGAGGTCATGTCGACACCGGTGAGGACGACTTCATTATAGCCCTCGCCCACCAGACGTTGAATCTGCCCCACCACATCACCGGCAGCGGCCGAGCGCGAATTACCGCGGCCATAGGGGATAATGCAAAACGTGCAGCGGTGATCGCAGCCGTTTTGCACCTCGACATAGGCGCGGGCGCGATCTTTCAGACCGTCAATCAAATGCCCCGCCGTTTCCTTGACAGAGAAAATATCGTTGACCACGATGCGCGCACTGTCAGGTGTCAGCGCATAGGCGCCTGATTTGGCCTTATCGCCATTGCCGATCAGGTAATCGACTTCGGGCATGTTGGCGAACGTGTCCGGATCGGTCTGGGCCGCGCAGCCGGTGACAATCAGCTTGGCGTCAGGGTTTTCCTTACGTGCACGGCGGATGGCCTGACGCGCCTGACGGACCGCTTCGTTGGTGACCGCGCAGGTGTTGAAGATGATCGCGCCATCCAAACCGTCACTTGCAGCCGTTTTACGGATCACTTCCGATTCATAGGAATTAAGACGGCACCCAAAGGTCACGACTTCGACGCCGGTGGCGACATTCACCGGCACCTCTGGCGTCTCATTCAGCGCCTCGTGTTCATGGTGATGCGAGTGCAGGGTATCAGCCATCAAGCTGGCCCTCAAATTCAACTTCAACGGGGCCGGTCATGATGACATGGTCGTCCGCCGCGCGCCACAAAATATGCAGCGGCCCGCCGTCCATGATGACATTGCCGTGGCGTTCGGTCAGACCGCGCCGCGCCGCCGCCACCAGCGTGGCACAGGCCCCGGTGCCGCAGGCCTTGGTGATACCCGCCCCACGCTCCCACACCCGCATGCGGATAATGTTGCGATCAATCACCTGCGCAAATTCGACATTCACCCCTTCGGGGAACAGCGGGTGGTGTTCGATCAGGCTGCCCGACCGCTCAACATCGACGGCCATGACATCATCAACAAAAAACACCACATGCGGATTACCCATGCTGACCGCGACCGGCGTGTGATAAAGCGGCGCGTCGATCGGCCCGATTTGTAATTCTAACCTAAGCGTATCCATCTCTTCGCTCAAAGGGATTTGATCCCAGTTCAGCCGTGGCTTACCCATATCGACGCTGACCATGCCGGTGCGGGCATCCGCTTCCAGCACCTTGGCTGTCGTTAGTCCGCCCAGAGTATCGATGGTCAACTCATCGCTATCGGTCGCCTTATCCAGCACCCAGCCGACACACCGCAAAGCATTGCCGCAGGTCTCGACCGTGCCGCCATCTGAGTTCCATACCCGCATAAAGGCGTCGCCGGTCTCAGACCCTTCGATAGCGATCAACTGGTCAAAGCCAATGCCGGACGCACGGTCACCCCACGCGCGGATATCTTCCGTGCGCGGTGCAAAGCCAGCGTCGCGGGCATCGATGACAATGAAATCATTGCCGAGGCCATTCATCTTTAGAAACGGGCGCGTCATAGGCGGCTATATAGTCGCAAAATGTCCAAAATTGTAGGGGTTTGTTGAAAAAGCTAAGCTTGACTGAGATGCAGTCTGATCCAGTCTGCAAAATCCGTCTCGGTAATATCATCGCTGGCAACATTCAGCATAGTCAGCACACAGGCAGCATCATCCGCAGTCAACTCAAAGCCATTCAAAATCAGAAAGAGCTCAACCGCCACAAAAGCTGTGCGCTTATTACCATCCATGAACGGATGATTGCGCGATATGCCATAGCCATAGGCCGCTGCTAGTTCGGCAATATCCGGCTGCCCATAGTGCATGATCTGCTGCGGACGCGCCACCGCTGACTGCAAAAGCTTCAGATCACGAATCCCTGCCAGCCCGCCATGTTCGGCAAGTTGTTCGTCATGAATGGCTAAGAGCGTATCTTCCCTAAGCCAACGATATTCGCTCACTTGGCCAATTCCCGCAGCACATTACGGCGCTTTTTCATAATGGCGCGGGCCGCATCCATTTGGACGCTAAATTCGGGATCGTAAGGTGTCAAGGTATAGCCCGATGGTGACTCGTTCAGCCACAGGCTATCGCCCTTATCGACCTTGAGATGCCCAGCGACCTCTTTGGGTAGTATAACCCCCAGAGAGTTGCCGATTTTCGTTATTTTGAGTTCCATGACGCACCTCGTTATAACAAAAGTTATAACAAACTTTCATCACGCCTGCAAGGTCTTGGCCAGCAGCCGCGCCTCGGCGGCGCGTGAGGAACCGGCGCGCCAGATGACGACGATATCGCGGAACGCCTTATCGGATGACAAGGGCCGGATAGAGACTTCGCTGCCGCCGGCAAGGCCTGCCTCAACCGCCATAGCCGGCAGGAGCGACACCCCAAGGCCAGACCCAACCATCTGCACCAAAGTGTTGAGAGAGGTCGCGGCAAAACCCCCGGCCAGGGTCTGCGGCCCGGTCATATCGACATTGCTGCCGCCGTTCCACTGACAGGCACCCAAAGCATGGTCGCGCAGGCAGTGACCGTCCTCCAGCAGAATTAGCTCCTCACTTTTGAGGTCATCCGGCGAAATGCTGGTCCCACGCGCCAGCGGATGATCGCACGGTGTCGCCGCCAAAATAGCGTCCCTGCAAATAAACGCATGATCAAGCCCGCCCAGATCGTAGGGCAAGGCGATAATCGCCGCATCCAGCGAACCGCTTTTGAGGGCCGTGATCAGTCGCGCCGTCTGATCCTCGCGCAGGAACAGCTTCAACTGTGGAAACTCTTTGCGCAAAGACACCAGCGCCTTGGGCAACAAATACGGTGCCACCGTAGGTATTACCCCCAGACGGAACCGGCCCGACAGCGGATGATTGGCGGCTTGGGCTGCCTCGACCAGATCTTCGGCCCGGGCCAGAATATCCTCGGCGCGTTTAAGGGTCTCTTCGCCAACCTTGGTCAGAATGACCTTACCGCGCGCCCGGTCAACCAGCCGCGCCCCCAGAATTTTCTCTAATTCGGCAATGCCTGACGACAGGGCGGGTTGAGAAACATGGGCGGCTTCGGAAGCGGCCATGAAGCTTTGGTGATGGGCCAGAAGCTTGAGGTACTGAAGTTGTCTTAAGGTAGGTAACATAACTGTCTATATAAGGCCGATTTATCGCACATGCAAAATCAATCAATTAATTTTTACCACCCCAGTGTTTATGTTGCACAGTCAGACCCTGCACAAAGCGCACAAACAGGCCTATATTACCCGCAACAAAGACAGAAGAGGAAACAGGCTTATGTCCGTTCAGTCCCTAACTCACCTTATACCCGCCTATGCTCGCGATATTGCGGTGAACCTGACCAATCTGGCCGAAGAAACCCTGCTTACCGAACAGCAAAAGTGGGGCACCTTTCTGGCCTGCGCCCATGCGGTTGGGGTCGCCGAGGTCATTCAGCATATTGAGGCCATAAGCGCTGCCATCTTATCGGACGAAGCCGCCGATGCCGCCCGGTCAGCCGCGGCGATCATGGCGATGAACAATGTCTATTACCGGTCCCTGCACCTGATGCACAATCAGGAATACGCATCCCTGCGCGCCAGTTTGCGGATGAACGTGCTGGCTAATCCGGGCGTGCCTAAACTTGATTACGAACTGTGGTCGCTGGCGGTATCGGCCATCAATGGCTGCGGGCTATGTCTGGATTCCCACGAAAAAGTCCTGCGTGGCCACGGCATGAGCAATGTGCAGGTTCAGGCGGCCTTGAAAATCGCGGCTGTGGTCAATGCGATCTCATCGGTCATCCGCGCCGAAAGTGCGCGCCAAGGCCCACTGTCTCTCACTAATATTCCGCACGCGGCTCAATAAGAAAAATCTATTCTAATTTAAAATAAAATAGATTTGATTTTTGCGGCCCGATTGGGAATAACCGTGGCTCTGCACTGCACAACCACGAGGAAGACCAATGGCCCTTATCAACACCCCCATCAAGCCGTTCAAAGCCACCGCCTACAAAGAAGGCAAGTTCGTCGACATTTCCGACGCCGACACCAAAGGCAAGTGGTCGATCTTCTTCTTCTATCCGGCTGACTTTACCTTTGTTTGCCCGACTGAACTCGAAGATCTGGCCGGCATCTACCCGACCCTGAAAGACATCAATGTCGAAGTCTATTCGGTCTCGACCGACACGCACTTCAGCCATAAGGCCTGGCACGACACCTCGCCTGCCATCGGCAAGATCAACTATTTCATGGTCGGTGACCAATCCGGCACCATCACCAACAATTTTGACGTGATGCGTCCGGGTGTTGGTCTGGCTGACCGCGCCACCTTCCTGGTCGATCCGGAAGGCATCATCCAGTTCATGGAAATCACGTCCGAAGGCGTTGGCCGTAACGCCTCCGAACTGCTGCGTAAGGTTAAGGCCGCGCAATACGTCGCGTCTCACCCCGGCGAAGTGTGCCCGGCCAAGTGGGAAGAAGGCGAAAAGACTCTCGCTCCGTCTTTCGACCTTGTTGGCAAAATATAAAAATCATGGGGGAAACAATCTTTCCCCCATGTGCCCCCTTTGACGTTGAGAAAAGCGCCCCTTGGGGCGGCCCTGCGGGCGCTTTTCACATTCTCCTTATCCGGGCTTTGCGGAGCCCGAATATGGACAATGATTTCCCCTGAATTTTAAACTGGAGCCGTGCCATGCTTGATGACGCAGCGAAAACGCAACTGAAAACCTATCTGGTAAATCTGCGCACGCCGATCGAACTGGTAGCGCATGTTGATGATCAGCCAAAATCGCGCGAACTGGTTGACCTGCTCGAAGATATCGTTGCCGCCTCGGATAAGGTGACGCTTAAGGTATCGACAGGCGGAGAGCGCGTCCCGTCCTTTGATATCGTGCGCGCTGACAACCCCGAAGTGGCCACAACCTTTGCGGGCCTGCCGATGGGCCATGAGTTCACCTCGCTGGTGCTGGCCCTGCTATGGGTCGGCGGCCACCCGCCCAAGGTCGAGGCTGAGACCCTCGAAGCCGTCAAGGCGCTTGATATCGACGGTGAACTGCGCTTTGAAACCTACTTCTCCCTGTCGTGCCAGAACTGCCCCGACGTAGTGCAGGCGCTCAGCCTGATGAGCGTCTTAAACCCCAAGATCAAGCACGTCGCCATTGACGGTGCGTTATTTCAAGCCGAAGTCGAGGCCCGTCAGGTCATGGCCGTGCCCAGCATCTATCTCAACGGCGAAGTCTTTGGTCAGGGCCGCATGGGCCTGGAAGAAATCCTGGCCAAGATCGACACCGGTGCCCACGCTAGAGAAGCCGAAAAGATCAACGCCAAGTCGGAATTTGACGTGCTGATCGTGGGCGGCGGCCCGGCCGGTGCGGCCTCGGCCATCTATGCGGCCCGCAAAGGCATCCGCACCGGTGTGGTTGCGGAACGCTTCGGCGGTCAGGTGCTCGATACCATGGCGATCGAAAACTTCATCTCGGTCTCCCACACCGAAGGCCCGAAACTGGCCAGCGCGTTGGAGCAGCACGTTAAGGACTATGATGTTGATATCATGAACCTGCAACGGGCCGTCGAACTGATCCCGGCAAAGCAACATGGCGGTCTGATTGAGGTGAAACTGCAAAACGGCGCCTCGGTCAAATCACGCACGGTCATCATTTCCACCGGCGCCCGCTGGCGTCAGATGGGTGTGCCCGGCGAAGACCAGTACCGCAACAAGGGCGTGGCCTATTGCCCGCACTGCGATGGCCCGCTGTTCAAGGGTAAGCGCACGGCGGTTATCGGTGGCGGCAATTCCGGCGTCGAAGCGGCGATTGATCTGGCCGGTATCGTCGCCCACGTCACGCTTTTGGAGTTCGCGCCTGAACTGCGGGCAGACGCGGTGCTGCAACGCAAGCTCTATAGCCTGCCGAACGTGACCGTGATCACCAACGCCCAGACGACCGAGGTTCATGGCGATGGCTCAAAGGTCAGTGCTTTGTCCTACAAAGACCGCATCCATGACACGGCTCACACGATTGAGCTTGAGGGCATATTCGTCCAGATCGGCCTGCTGCCCAACACCGAATGGCTGAAAGGCACCGTCGCCTTGTCACCGCGTGGTGAAATCGAGATCAATGATCGCGCGGAAACGTCTGTGTCAGGTGTGTTTGCAGCGGGCGATGCCACGACCGTGCCCTATAAGCAGATTATCATCGCGATGGGCGAAGGCTCCAAGGCCGGACTGTCGGCCTTTGATCACCTGATCCGCACCTCGGCTCCGGCCGATACTTTGGCGGCGCAATAGTCTCTATTCCGGTGCGCTGATCTTCAGGCCTCTTGCCTGCAATTGATCCAGCGCACCGCCCTGCCTCAACAGCGGCGACAGCGGCACGATTACTACTGTCTTACCCGGCGTTTGCAGACCGCTGTTGATCGCGCCCACTATGTCATCGACGCTGCGCTCCAGCATGGCCGTCCCAACATCTGAGCCTTCCAGACAGGCGGCCATCGCCCCGCCCTGATAGTTGGCCCGCACGGTACGGATATCACCGACCGCCCAAGCGGCCGCGGCCTTAGGCGCACGGTCCATATTAAAATCAATATCGCCCAGCGTATAGCGCAGGCAATCCTGACTATCCTGATCGCTCAGGCGGTTCAGGTCTTTCAGCACCGGCCCGGTTTTATATTTGCCCGCAGGTCTGACCGGCACGCCCTGTTTACGGGCGATGCGTACAATCGTATCGGTCGGTTCATCAGCTCTCAGGCGGCGCTTTTCCAGCACTTCACGCCGCAGTCGCGCCCCCGCCCAGACCGGCTTATCGCGTGCAAAGGATTTGGCCGATACCCCGGCCCGTTTGGCCGTCGCTTCAAAACGGGCATTTAGGTCAGGCGGCAGCACGTCTTTCAGGGTCTGTTTGCCGGGCAACCCTTTGGTGCGCAAAACCCGCACCGCATCGCCCGCACTGGTCTTGGCATCGGGCGGGGTAATCAGAACTTTCGCACCATGCAAAGCATTTTCGAGGCGTTTCTGATTCCAACCTTGCGATTTCGGAAAGACCGGCAGGATGCCGACGATCACCACCTCGGACTCACCGGATTTGACGCGCCATAGGGCCGGGCCGGGCGGACGCTTGGCCGCGACCACCACTTCGGTATGGTTCCAGTCTTCCGCCCCTGCCTGAACGGGTAGCGGTGCCAATATAAGCATCAAGAAAACGAGCACGATACGGATCATGAGGGTGTCATACACTCACTTTATGACCGTTTTTTTGCACACTCAGGCTACCACTTGCGCCGCCGAAAAGGTGAGCGGTGCGCCCCAAAAGGTTTCAATCAGGGCCGACTGGGTTTTTGGCTCACCCGTCGTCAGGAACACCCGCTTGCCCGATGATCCGACATCGTACTCGGTGTGACGCTCAACATAGCGGCCCATCGCCGCCGCCACCGACGATGGCTGATGGATCAGGGGCGTTCCGGCGGGCAGGGCCGCTTTGAACAGGTCAGCCACAATCTCATAGTGGGTGCAGCCCAAAATTGCCCGATCCGGGAACCGTCCGATCCGGGCCTTGAGGGCGGCCACATGGCCGTCGATCTTCGCCTTAAGCGCGTCACGATCCGCCCCCTGCTCGATCATGTCGGCAAGGCCGGGGCAAGCTTCCGCAAACACCGCCAGATCCTGACGGCGCTTATCGATTTCGATCTCATAGACGCGCGAATTGGCCGTCGCACGGGTGCAAAACAGGCCGAGTATATCCAGGTTTTCGATCTTCGGCCCGCGCCGTTCGGCTTCATGCTCCCACGGCAGTCCGGTCGCGGCCTCAATGGTCGGGACGATGATCCCCAGCACATTCACGGGCCGTCCGGCGGTTTTGCGATAGTCGGAAAGCCAGGTCGATTGCAGCCGCCGCAGCGCCACAGCGGACGCCGTATTGCACGCCAGTATAACCAGAGACGCCCCCTGATCAAACAGGGTCTCGCAGCCTTGGCGCGTCAGATTGACGATATCTTCGCCCGTCCGTTCACCGTATGGGGCGTGTTTCTGATCGGCCAGATAGACAAAATCGGCCTGCGGCAACCGCTCAACCAAGGCCCGATGGATGGTAAGCCCCCCGACACCGGAATCAAAAACGCCAATCGCCATAATCTGAACTATCCGTAATTCGCCAAACCCGTCCCGCCATGCTTAAGCTAAGCCTCTGGCGTCGTCTATACATCTTGTGTGTTGCCACACCGGCATCCATATGATTTCTATTGTGACGATTATGTGAACTTTCGAGGATTATTCATGACCATCGACCGCCGCACGACTTTGGGCCTCATGGCCGCTGCTGCCGCCGCACCTGCTGTTGGCTTTGCGCAAGGTGCTACCGCTAATCCGCTGACGGCAGTATGGACCGGCCCCTATGGCGGCGTCCCGGCATTCGATAAGGTCAAGGTCTCGGATTTCGAGCCGGCCTTTGACGATGCCATGAACATGCACCGCAAGGAAATTGACGCCATCACCCGCGTCAAATCCATGCCGACGTTTGAAAACACCATCGTTGCGCTTGAAAAATCCGGTCAGGCGGTTGAGCGCGTCTATACCTATTACGGCATCTGGAGCGGCAATCTGTCGTCCCCCGACGTTCAGGCGGCGTCCAAGGTCCTCAGCCCGAAATTGGCGGCATTTAGCGACGAGATCAGCCAGAACGAAGCCCTGTTTCAGCGGGTCGAGAGCGTCTACCAAAATCAGGATAAAATGAACCTGACGCCGGAGCAAAAGCGCCTGTTGTGGGTGACTTATATCGGCTTTGTGCGCTCAGGGGCCAAGCTGTCAGCGGCGTCAAAAACCCGTATCGCTGCGATTAATAAAGAACTGGCCGGACTGTTTACCCAGTTCAGCGACAACCTGCTGCACGATGAAGAACAAGTCACCTACCTGACCAAGGCGCAACTGAACGGTATGCCTCAGGCATATATCGACAGCGCTGCCGCCACCGCCAAGAAAAACGGCAAGGACGGCCAGTATGGCATCGTCAATACCCGCTCCGCCGCCGATCCGTTCCTGACCTTCGCCACCGATCGTGGTGCGCGCGAAGTCATCTGGAAGGCCTTCGTCAATCGTGGCGATAATGGCGGCGCGCACGATAACAATGCCCTGATTTCCAAGATCCTGAAGCTGCGTTTTGAGCGCGCGCAATTGCTGGGCTATGCCACTCACGCCCACTGGCGACTGGAAAACGCCATGGCCAAGACCCCCGACAATGCCACCAAGCTGATGGAAGCCGTCTGGCCCGCCGCCGTCGCCCGCGTCAAGGAAGAAGTGGCCGATATGCAAAAGATCGCTGATTCCGAAGGCGCCAAAATCAAGATCGCGCCATGGGATTACCGCTTCTATGCCGAAAAAGTGCGCAAGGCCCGCTACGACCTCGATGAAAACGCCATCAAGCCCTATATGCAGCTTGATAAGCTGGTCGAGGGCATGTTCTGGGCGTCGGGTCAGATTTACGGCTTCAGTTTTGAGCCGGTGACCGATGTGCCGGTCTATCACGAAGATGTCCGCGTCTGGAAAGTCAATAAAGCCGGTAAGATGATCGGCCTGTTCTACTTTGATCCCTACGCCCGTCAGGGTAAGCGTTCCGGCGCGTGGATGAACGCCTACCGTTCGCAGTCGCGCATGGACGGCAAGGACATCCTGACCATCGTGTCCAACAACTCCAACTTCATCAAAACCGCCGATGGCTCGCCGGTGCTGATTTCCTGGGACGATGCCTCGACCCTGTTCCACGAATTTGGCCACGCCATCCACGGCCTGTTGTCCAACGTCACCTATCCGTCGCTGGCCGGCACGTCGGTGGCGCGCGACTATGTCGAGTTCCCGTCGCAGCTTAATGAGGACTGGCTGGGGACGCCGGAAGTGCTCAACAAATTCGCTCTGCACTATGAAACCGGAAAGCCTATCCCGGCGGATCTGGTCGCCAAGATCGAAAAGGCCGACACCTTTAATCAGGGTTTCGGGACGGTCGAATATCTGGCCTCGGCCCTGATCGACATGAAGTTGCATCTGGCCGGGGGGGCTGATATCGACGCCGATGCGTTTGAACGCGAAGAACTGACCAAGCTTGGCATGCCGTCCGAAATCGTCATGCGTCACCGCACACCACAGTTTGCGCACGTCTTCTCATCGGATGGCTATTCGGCGGGGTACTACTCCTACCTGTGGTCGGATACCCTGACCGCCGACTGCGCCGAAGCCTTTACCGAGGCGGGCGGCTTCTACGACAAGACCGTGGCCAATAAGCTGGTCAAGGAGGTCTTGAGCCGCGGCAATACGGTCGATCCGGCCGAAGCCTATCGCAACTTCCGGGGTCGTGATGCCGGCATTGCACCCCTGATGCGCAAACGCGGCTTCCCGGTCGCGTAAGCTACCAAAATATATTGCTAATTCAGGGGCTCCGTCTTACCAATGGAGCCTCTTTTTTTATTCAGAGGTTGACCCCATGAAACGTCTCCTGATCATCGCCCTGATCGCTACCCT
The DNA here is from genome assembly GCF_014652575.1 of Asticcacaulis endophyticus. GTDB lineage: Bacteria > Pseudomonadota > Alphaproteobacteria > Caulobacterales > Caulobacteraceae > Asticcacaulis > Asticcacaulis endophyticus. The sequence goes on from NZ_BMZB01000001.1 coordinate 246,078, forward strand.
GCCGGTTCTATCGGCCTGCAACACCGTCAAAGGCGTTGGCCGCGACATCGAATCTGTCGGTGACGCCATGGACAGGGCCACCAAGTAACCTTGCGTACACCATCCGTTGCGCGACGGAGGATAAGATGAACAAACCCATCGTCGGCGGCGGCCCCAAAAAAGTGCTCTATGCGCTGAAAACCGCCCGCCGTATCGGCTTGGAAAATACCGCCAAGGCCCTGACCGCCCATAATACCTGCAAGGCCTGCGGGCTGGGCATGGGCGGCCAGCGCGGCGGCATGACCAATGAACTGGATGAGTTCCCCTCCGTCTGCAACAAATCGATTCAGGCCCAGTCGACTGACATTCAACCGGGTATTCCGGTTGAGGTCTTAACCCATGCCCTGGCCGATCTGCGCGAACTGGACGGTCATGAGCTTGAGCATCTGGGGCGGCTATCTACGCCCATTTACAAATCCCGTTATGCTGACCGTTTCGAGCCGATATCGTGGGATGACGCCCTTGATCTCGCGGCACGCCGGTTTTTAGCCACCACGCCGGAGCGGACGTTTTTCTATTCGTCAGGCCGCTCGTCTAATGAGGCCGGGTTTGTGCTGCAACTGCTGGCGCGGGCGTACGGCACCAACAATGTCAACAACTGCTCATATTATTGCCATCAGGCGACCGGCGTGGGACTTGGCACCACCATCGGCACCGGCACGTCGACGGTTGAACTGGAAGACTTAAGCCTGTGCGATTTCATTCTGGTGATCGGTGCCAATCCGTCATCGAACCATCCGCGCTTTATCCATCAACTTAAAAAATGCCGGGAACGCGGCGGCGAAGTGGTCATCATCAACCCTGCCAAAGAAGCGGGCCTCGTCAAATTCGCCATTCCCAAGAGCCCGAAGTCCATGCTCAAGGGCGGGGATTTTATTGCCTCGGATTACCTGCAACCGCGCATTGGCTCGGACATGGCCGTGCTCAAAGGGCTGGCCAAGGCGGTGCTTGAAATGGGTGCCGAAGACGCGGGCTTTATTACGCAGCATAGTCATGATTTCGCAGCCTTTCGCGCCGACATAGAGGCGACCGATTGGGCCGATATCGAGACCGCGACGGGGTTATCGCGCGCCGATATCGAGCGGGTCGCCGCCCTTTACTCAAAAGCCAAATCCGCCGTGTTCGCCTGGGGCATGGGCATTACTCATCACCTGAACGGTGTCGATAATGTCGAATATATCGCCAACCTCGCCCTGCTGCGCGGCCAGATCGGGCGTGTGGGCGCGGGTCTTTTGCCTCTGCGCGGTCACTCAAACGTACAGGGTATAGGCACGATCGGCGTTAAGCCGGTGCTGGCCAAAGAGGTCATGGCGAAGATGGAAGCGGCCTTTGGCCTCACCCTGCCGCTTGATCCCGGCCTTGACACCATGGCCTGCATGAAGGCGGCGGCAGACGGCAAGATGGATGCGGCGCTTCTTATGGGCGGCAACCTTTATGAAGCCAACCCCGATAGTACCTGGGCCGCGAAAGCGCTCAGTCAGATCGGGTTTAAAATGTACCTTACCACCACGCTCAATAAGGGCCATATCCACGGCATCGACAATTCCGAAGCCCTGATCCTGCCGGTCACGGCCCGCGACGAAGAATGGCAACCGACCACGCAGGAATCCATGTTCAACTATGTGCGCCTGTCCGATGGCGGCATTACGCGTCTGAAAACCGTGCGGCCGGAAAGCGATATTTTGTGCGATCTGGCCACGCGCCTGATGCCGGACTCGCCCGTCGATTTTCAGGCGTTCAAGGCCCACAAAACCATTCGCGAAGCCATTGCGGGGATCGTGCCCGGCCTTGAGGGTCTGGCCGATATCGATGTGGCCAAACGTGAATTCCATGTGCGTGGCCGGCTGATGCACACACCGGAATTTCATACACCCGACGGTAAGGCCCGCTTTATAACCCGGCCTCTGCCGCCGGTGCGGGGGGACACTTTGCTGCTGACCACCGTACGTTCAGAAGGCCAGTTCAACACCATCGTCTATGAGTACAAAGACAGCTACCGCGGTATGGACGACCGCTGGAGCGTTATGCTGAACGCCGACGACCTCAAGGCTCACGGCCTGAAAGATGGCGACAAAGCCACGCTGCTGTCTGATCATGGGATGATGGCAGACGTTACCGTGAGGGCGTTTGATATAGCGCGCGGGTCGGTCATGGCCTATTACCCCGAAGCCAATATCCTGACCGGCACCGCCGTCGATCCGCGCAGCAAAACACCGGCGTTTAAATCCACGCCGGTGCGTATTATGGCCTAATTACTTAGGCTGAATATCAATCAGTTCGATCTTGAAGACCAGCACGCTGCCCGCCGGAATGGGGCCCATCGCCTGATCGCCGTAGCCCATTTCGGCCGGGACATAGAGCATCCAGGTATCGCCCTTGTGCATCTTTGGGATAGCAATCTGCCAGGCCTTGACCAGCCCTTTTAGAGGAAACGCTGCGGGTACGCCACGGTCATAGGACGAATCGAACGTGGTGCCGTCGATCAGCTTACCTTCATAATGAACCTTAACTGTGTCAGTCACGGCAGGCTGGGGAGCCGTTGGTGTCGGAGACGACACGACCTTATAGTACATCCCACCCTCTAACGGCAGGACGCCCTCTTCCTTGGCGGTTTTTTCAAGGAAGACCTTGCCCGCCTCGGCATTAGCCGCGACCGCGACCGGATCAGGGCCTTTGTTGCAGGCTGCCACAGCCATGACCGTCACGGCCGTAAGCGCTGCTAACGCGCGTTTAATCCATTCTGAGCGCATAGCCCGTTCTCCGCAAAGCTTCTTCAATTTCATAGGCATGGCGGGCGTCCTGGGTCTCGACCATGATGTCGAACTCAGCGCCCTTAGCCGGGACATCGAGCACCAGACGATTGTGCGCCACATCGACGATGTTGCCGCCCTTATCAGATATCACATCAGCCATGCGCGACAACATACCCGGACGGTCATCGCCCAGAATCCGATAGGTCACGAGGCGCTTTTCACGCACCAGCTCACGCTGAAGCACGCTGGCCAACAGACGCAGATCGATATTACCACCGCACAGAACCAGACCAACCTTCTGGCCTGCAAACCGTTCGGCATGGCGCAGAACCGCCGCGAGGCCCGTAGCCCCCGCGCCTTCGGAGACGGTCTTCTCGACATTGACGAACATGGCGATGCCGCGTTCGATATCGGATTCGTCGATTACGATTACATCGTCTACCAAGGGATTGGCGACCGCAAAGGTCAGTTCGCCCACTTCCTTGACCGCAATACCCTCAGCAATAGTCGCCCCACCGGACACGACATTCTGACGGTTGCGCTTGGCCGCAAAGGACGGATACATGGCCGCCTCGACACCGATGACCTTGATCTTAGGATTGATCGCCTTGGCCGCGACCGCCATGCCCGCGATCAGGCCACCACCCCCGACCGGCACCAGCAGTACATCAAGATCCGGCACGGTCTCAAGCATCTCAATCGCCAAGGTGCCCTGCCCCGCCATTACGTCATAGTCATCAAACGGATGGACATAAACCGCCCCGGCTTCGCGGCACAGATCCTGCGCGTGGGCGGATGATTCGTCGTAGCTGGCACCCGCGATTACCACCTTGGCGCCAAAGCTCTGGGTCTTTTGAATTTTCACGAACGGCGTGCCCTGCGGCATGACGATGGTCGCCGGAATGCCTAAGCGCGTGGCATGATAGGCTAACCCTTGCGCGTGATTGCCGGCCGAGGCCGCATAGACGCCGCGCGCGCGTTCCTCTTCGGTCAACTGCGCCAGTTTATTGAGCGCGCCGCGCTCCTTAAAGGCCGAAGTCATCTGCTGGTTTTCGTACTTGACCCACAGGCTGACCTTGGTGACCGCACTCAGGCGCTGGGAATAGGCGAACGGCGTCTTTAGCACGTGGCCCTCGATGCGCTGGGCGGCGGCCTTTACATCGTCAAACGTCAAACTCATGGGTATTCCGATTACGGTTAGGCAAATGAGGCCCTCCCTTAGCACCGGACTTTACGCGGCATCTACAAAAAAGGCGGCATCGGTAGTTTATGGCGGCAGTTTTATAGAGTGTGTACAGGGAATGATATTATTTCAATTGATACAATTTTCACAAAGGCTATTCATCAAACAACACATATTGACCACTTTGCACGCATTTATTCAGACTTAGGGATTATGGTTTTATCATTATCAGCCTATAATCAGATAAATACGATCCAGAAGCGATGAAGAAAGCCATAAAATGCCCAAATTCGACACATCTTCGTCTCATGGCTTTGTTCGCATAGCGTGCGTGACGCCCAAGGTACATCTGGCCAATCCGCCCGCCAATCTGGCTGAGCATGTGCAACTGGCCACGCGGGCCGACGAAGCTGGGGCCGATCTGTTGGTCTTTCCAGAACTTAGCCTGACCGGCTATTCGCTGGATGATCTGTTTTTGCAGGAGAGTCTATTAGACAGCGCCAAACAGGCGCTGGTCGATCTTATTACGGCGTCGCGTGAGCTACGTCCCGTCCTAATTGTGGGCGTGCCCCTTCGCGTAAACGGGGCCGTTTATAATTGTGCCTCAGTCATTCAGAATGGTCGCGCCCTTGGTATCGTGCCGAAGACCTATCTGCCCAACTATCGCGAATATTACGAGAAGCGCTGGTTTGCATCGGGTCGTGATTTACCGGCTCAAGGCTGTCCCATCCGCTTGAATGATCAAGGTTGTTGGGTCGATAACGATATGACCTTCGGGGCCCTAGGGTTCGAGGATTTCACCTTTGCCATCGAAATCTGTGAAGACCTGTGGGCACCCCATACGCCGTCCACCGAACTGGCGCTCAATGGGGCAAATATCATCATTAACCTGTCGGCCTCACCCGTCGTGGTCGGTAAGTCACGCGCGCGCAAGGCCTTGTGTGCAGCGACCTCTGAGCGCCTGATGTGCGCTTATGCCTATTCTGCGGCTGGCCCCGGCGAATCGACCACTGACCTTGCCTGGGACGGACAATCACTGATTTATGAGTTAGGGCAGCTCGTCTCGGAAGGAGAGCGTTTCCGATCAGATACAATGACTTTGGCGGACGTAGATGTCGAGCGTATCGCGCTGGATCGCTTACGCAATGGCACATTTAATGATGCACGCCACATATTCATGAAGGATCAGGAATCGTTTCCGATTGGCTTTGATTACCACCCCCACGACCTGACAGAGTTTCATCGCCACGTACCGCGCTTCCCCTATGTGCCTGCCGACAAACACCGGCTGGATGAAGACTGCTATGAAGCCTTCAATATTCAGGTTCACGGCCTGATGCAGCGGCTGGAAGCGACCGGCACCAAACATGTCGTCATCGGTATTTCGGGCGGGCTTGATTCCACCCATGCTCTTATCGTGGCGTGCAAGGCGTTTGATCGCCTGGGCCTACCGCGCGAAAACATCCACGGCTACACCATGCCCGGATTTGGCACGACCTTGGGATCAAAGACCGATGCCTTGAAGCTGATGAAGGCTTTGGGCATTTCCGGCGAAGTGCTTGATATCCGGCCCGCCGCCAAACGGATGCTGATGGACATCGGCCACCCTTACGGGGAGGGTAAGCCGGTCTATGATATCAATTTCGAGAATGTGCAGGCGGGCCTGCGTACCGATTTCCTGTTCCGGCTGGCCGGTGAGAAAAAGGGCTTTGTGGTCGGCACCGGTGATTTATCGGAACTGGCGCTTGGCTGGTCAACCTACGGTGTTGGCGACCACATGAGCCACTACAATGTTAATTGCGGCGCGCCTAAGACCCTGATCCAGCACCTGATCCGGTGGGCGGCCACTAAGGAATTTGACGCGCGTACCGGCCGGATTTTGAAGTCGGTGCTGGAGCGCGAAATTTCCCCCGAACTGGTGCCGGTCGGAGCCGACGGGGCGCTACAAAAGACCGAAGATAAGGTTGGCCCCTATGAGCTTCAGGACTTTACGCTGTACTATATCACCCGCTTTGGCCTGAAACCGTCAAAGGTCGCTTATCTGGCATACCAAGCGTGGAAAGACAAAGACGCCGGTGAATGGCCGCAGGATTATCCTGACCATAAAAAGCGCAGCTACACACTGGCCGAGATCAAAAAGTGGATGGAGGTGTTTCTGTGGCGGTTCTTCACCACCTCGCAGTTCAAGCGCTCGGCCGTGCCCAATGGCCCGAAGCTGATCTCCGGCGGGGCGCTTAGCCCGCGCGGAGACTGGCGCGCCCCGTCCGATGCCACCGCCAAGATATGGCTGGACGAACTGCGCGCCAATGTGCCCGATCAACTATAGATGAGATCAGCGACCGCCGTGGCGATCTGAGCATAGCCGCTGACATTGGGGTGCAGGGTGTCGCGCATCCAGCCGGTCGCATTGGCGGTGGTATAGTCGGTAAAGCGGGTACGCAGGTCAATGACCGGCACTCCATTCGTGACCCCAAGCGCGACCACCGCCGCCGATAGCGTGTTGAGATTGGCGACATAGCTGGTGCCGATAGGGCTTGGAGCCATCAAAACCACATCCGCCCCCGCCACCTTGGCCGCGGTAATCACCGACTGAACATGGCTGGAAAAGGTGGCTGTGGCGGTAGGTGAAGCCTGATTGGCGTCATTAATACCGATATTGATAATCACCAGATCCGGGTCATAGGCACCAATGGCATTGACCGGGCCATAGGCATAACCAGAGCCATTATTGAGATCGGAGGCCTTGGCGCCCGACCAACCCGCATTGAGCACCGATATTTCCTTGATCGCCGAATTATAGGCGATGATCCCGGCCAGATAGGTGGCCTCGGTATTCTGTGCGCGAATATTAAGCACATTGGCGCCCAGAGCTGTTGTCAAGGTATATTTTTCAAACACCCCCGGCGGCGATGGGGTTTGCATGTTCGAGATGGTCGCCAGATCAGCGCCATCATTGACGCTCAAAATCCATGCCCGCGCATTGCCACCCGCCTTGGGGTTATAGACCTCGAACGTGTCGCAGGCATTGAGCGGCGCGAAATTGTATTTCGACGGCGGATTATATCCCGACGCCATCGTGTGATAGCCACCCAGAGTCGAGCCGTTCACCCCGCTCGCCGTGGAAAACGCCCAGCCCTGTAAGGCGGGAAAGGTCACCCGGCTGTCATAAAGACGGGTATCGGCGGCGTTGTTATTGCCTATGATTGATGACCCTGATGCCACGCCGCCACGGGCATTGATAAGGGCGGCCAGTTGGTTGGGCCAGGCACCGGCCTTATTGTTATCGCCCATCCCCGCGGCATAGGCCCCGTGTCCCGCCGTGGTGGAGTCGCCAATGCACAGGATACGGGCATTGCGCTCACCCGCCGCCACCGCAGCACGGGCGGCGCGCCAGATCGGCAGGTCAGGCACAACCGGCCCGCGCACACGGCGGCGACAAGCCGCCACCTGCGGCAGCTTTAATCCTAATGAGGGCATTAGTTATAAAGCCCCCAGACGGTGGCCGTGCCGCTACCTACCACCGATAAGGCCGATACCCGCCGCACAGAGGTGTCAGAGACCCAGCCGTCAGCCACTTCGACCGTCACGGTCTGGGCATCGTCATTGTCGGTCGGGATATAGGTCAGGCTGGCGCGGCCGCCACCGGTGACATGGACCACCACGGCCTTGGTGTAGGGATCAAGGTCGGACGCACCGGGCGTAATCGGGTGTTTGCGCCGCGCCTGGCTCTGCGGCGTCGGCATGGAGGATGGGAACTGATCGCGATCGCGGGAATAGGGCATGGATTAAGCCTCTGCTGGAAAAACCAGCCTTGAGGCTAAACGGCCCTTTCACTGCGGGGATCAGGTGGTGGATAAGCCTGCGGCGCGGACACTCATCAGGGCGATCGAGACAGCTTTTTGAGTTTCCGGGGCAGCGTCATTCCCCGCGCTGGCGCAGACCACACCGGCTTTAGGATCAACCATCACTTCGCCGTACCAGACGGTGTTCGATCCGTTGTGCCATAAGCTGCCGTCTTTGCGCACTACCCAGCCCATAGCGTAGTCACCACCATATGGCGGCGTGTGCAGGGTATGCCAGGATGCGGCTTTTAGGAACGCTTGCGGCTGGTCGCGGTGGGCGGACAAATAGGTGAGCATATCCGCCAGCGACATATGCACCCGACCGGCAGGCCCCAAAGCGACGGGGTTATCATTGACAATTTTTGGCCCAACCGGTGCCGGTTTGCGCACCTTACCAGAGACCGCATGGCCGAGCGGCTGATCGATCATACCGGCCCGGCCCGGCGCCCCAAATCCGGCCGATGACAGCCCCAAAGGATCAAAAACATGGGCCCTGATCAAGGTTTCCCACGGCTGACCGGTAATATCTTCCAGCATGGCGCCCGCGACAATATAACCATTATTCGAATAGACCATTTTCTCAGCCAAAGCCCCAACCGGCTTTTGCTTCAGCGCCGTTAAGGCATAGCGCCTACGCTCCTCGCGTGCATCGAGCAAAGGATCGCGCGAATAGGCCATGAGGTGAAACATATCGATATTGGGCTGCAAACCCGCCCGGTGGCTTAACAAATGCCGGAACGTCGCGTCGGCATAGGCGGGATTAATGTCTTTTGGGAAAACTGATGCGACGCGGGTATCCCAACTGACTTTACCCGCCTCAACCAGACGTGCCACAAGGGTCGCGGTCATGGATTTGGTGATCGAGCCCCAATGCCACTGATCCGTCGGCTGAACCGCAATTTCGTCCTCCACTGAGCGTGCGCCATTGACAATGATCAGCGGAGCCTTGCCTTGGACTTGCGCCGCTGCCCCCAAGGCTGGTGTTCCCGCCTCAGCCCGCAGGCTTTGCAGCAAGGTGAGCGTCAGCGGTTTGGCCGCAACCGGCGGAACCTCGGCCATCGCCTCACCCCGTTTAAGCGTCAGCGGAATGGCTGCCCCTTGCGTAAACGTGCCAGTCAGGGTGTCCTTGTCGGTCAGTTCGCCTTCAAACCGCGCCCCTATGGCACTGAAGGTCAGGCCAAGTTTCGCCCCTTCGATTCTGACCGAACTGGCCGAAATTTCGGCATTGCCCTGATCAAGGCTGATCACCCGCGCGGTTTTGGCATCGGATATGATAAACCGCAGCCTGAGCGAGGTCGCACCAATATTCAGCGTCCCCGACCATTTGCCTATAAGGTCGGATTCCGCCGCCCTTGACGCGCCGGAGCATCCAATCAACCCCGCAGAGGCCAGCAGTGACTTAAGATGCAAACGGCGCGATATTGACATGAAAGCCCCCTGATATGTGGCCGGAAGGATCGGGCAACCGGCCACCACAATCAAGTGAATTTCATGTCACATCCGTAACCATATCAACCCTTAACGCGCTTGATCAACGCGGTCGTCGACGCATCGTGCGGCGCGATGGCGTCACCGGTGATGTCCTTCAACACCGAGGTCGCCAGAGTCTTACCCAGTTCAACGCCCCACTGATCAAAGCTGTTCAGCCCCATGACAATCCCTTCGGCAAAGGTCTTATGTTCATAAAGCGCCAGAAGTGAGCCCAGGGTTTCCGGGGTCAGTTCATTGAGCAGAACCGTCGTTGACGGCTTATTGCCGGGGCAGACCTTTTGCGGGGCGATGATTTTGGTCTGAGCTTCATCAAGGCCCATCGCCTTGCATTCGGCTTCGGCGGTCGCGTAGGACTTACCGACCATAAAGGCTTCGCCCTGAGCGATGACGTTCGATAGCAGTTTTTGTTGCATGTCAGCCGACGCCTCAGAATTGTGCTGAACGGCGATCAGTTCCAGCGGCACGACGTCTTCCGACTGGTGCAACATCTGGAAGAAGGCGTGCTGGGCATTAGTACCTTCATCGCCGAACACCACCGGACAGGTCGCCGAGGCCAACACCTCACCGGTCGGCGAGGTACGCTTGCCGTTTGATTCCATCTCAAGCTGTTGCAGGAAGGCTGCCAGACGGCGCAGGCGGTGGACATAGGGGATCACCGCGCGCGACGGACGGTCCAGACCGATGCGGTTGAAGATTTGCGCCGCCGCCAGCAGCACCGGCGCATTCTTATTCAGCGGCGCATGATAAAAATGCTGATCCATCTCATAGGCACCGTTAAGCAAGCGCTCATAGACGTCAAAGCCGAGTGCGATGATGACGCTCAACGACACCGCCGACCACAGCGAGTAGCGCCCGCCGACCCAATCCTTGAAACCGAACACCCGGTCGGGCGCAATGCCATAAGCCCCGGTTTTATCGGGGGCGGCAGAGACAGCGGCCATATGGGCCTTGGCCTTATCCTCACCCAAATGTTTGATCAGCCAGTCACGAGCCCCCACAAAATTCGCCAGGGTTTCCTGCGTCGTGAAAGTCTTGGAAACGGCGATCACCAGCGTCTCTTCGGCATCAAGACCCGCCAAAGCCAGAGCCAGTTCTGAGCCATCGACATTGGCCACAAAGCGGATGTCGATGTCCGGATTAAGGGCCGCCAAACCTTGGTAAACCAGACGTGGCCCAAGATCCGACCCGCCAATCCCGATGTGAACTATGGTCTTGAATTTTTTGCCGGTGGCACCGGTGATGGTGCCCGACCGGATCGCCCCTGCATAGGCCTGCATCGCCTTGCGGGCAGACGCCACATCTTCGGTGATCTCAGGGCCGCGCAGGCCCAGATTGTTGGCGTCGGAATCGCGCAAAGCCACATGCAAAACGGCGCGGTTTTCCGACACGTTGATGGCCTGCCCCGACCACATGCGCTCCTGTGCGCCCTTGAGGTTGGCGGCTTCAAACAGTTTCAGCGCCGACTTAAACCCGGCATCGGACCAGCTTTGCTTGGAGACATCGACATAAAGCCCCGCCACCTCAAGGCTCAAGGCCTCAAGCCGTGACGGATCGGCGGTAAAGTGATCGACAATAGCCGTCTTGGCATCGGCCTTGGCCTGGGACTTCAACGCATCAAACGCACTCATTGTCTCATCTCCTTCACATCAATACCGCGCCCGGTAATCTTACCGGGGTTCCATGTCAAAAGTTTTAGCAGGCGTAAAGACTTTAAGCGCCGCGTCGTCTGAATGTCACGGCGTTTGCGCCGGATATGACCGAGGTTGGTCAAAGCCTCCCAAATAGCTGCCCCGGCAATCACGCCTTTACCCGACAGCGCATCTTTGATCATCACCGCGATGGTCATTAATATATGGGGCATCAGAGTCAGAATCATCACCGGCCACGGTGTGTTTTTCAGATACATCCACAACCGGTTGCGATAGCCATAACGCAAGGCGAAATCCGAGCGCGCCCCCAGGGTGGCTGAGCCGATATGATCGACCCTGGCCTGCGGGATCAGCAGGCATCTTTCGCCCAGCAGACGCGCGCGGTAGCCCAGATCGGCATCTTCGCAATAGATGTAAAAATCCTCATCAAAGCCGTTTAAGCGCTCAAACAAGTCGCGCCGGATCATCATCGCGGCTCCGCACGCCGAAAAGACTTCACCGACCGGTAAAAACTGCGGCATATCGTGGCCGTAGCCCATGCGGTAGTTAAACCCAAACGCCATCATGCCATCGCCCGCACCGTCCAGCTTACCTGCATGATTAGCACTGAGTTGCAGGGCGCTGAACATGGAAACGGCCGGATAATCACTCACCGCCCCCTGCAAGGCCTGCAACATATCGGCATGAGCAAAAGCATCGGGATTGATCAGCACCAGCCACGGCGCACTTGCCATTTGGGCGGCGCGGTTATTGGCAACGGCAAAGCCCAGATTATCCTCAAACTGTTCAAACCGGATATCGGGATAGCGGGCCCGCCACGCGTCCAGTTCAAAATCGGCCGAGGCATTATCAACCACGACAATCTCATAGGCCGCACGCGGCAGGGTTTGAGCCTGCAACGCCTCAAGGCAGCGCGGCAAAAAGGCCGAGCTGTTATAGCTGACGACGATAATTGAGAATCTGAGGCTGTCCGTCATGGGCCGGCCCATTCGGCCCGCACATCGGGATCGGCCTCATCCATGTGCCGTGCCCGTAAGGCCGCAAAAGCATCCGCCGCCATACCCTGTTTCAGCGCCCAGACAGCCGAAGCCCGGACCACAGGATGTTCGCGTGTGAGATTATCGTTAAGTACCGCGATCATCTCGTCGTTTTCAGTTCCCGCCACTGCATTTCCCATGGCGTAGTGCACATTCCTTAAGAAAGACGCCAACCCGATGCGCTTGATCGGCGATTTGGCAAACAGGGCACGAAAGGCTTCATCATCCAGCCGCGCCATATCGATCAGACGTAACTGATCGAACCCGTCGCGCTGAGCCAGTTTTATTTCCTGCGTCGTTTGGGCAAACTTGTTCCACGGGCAGGCCGCCAGACAGTCATCGCAGCCATAGATGCGGTTGCCCATCTGATGGCGGAAAACTTCCGGCCACGCGCCCTTATATTCGATGGTAAGGTACGACAGGCATTTGCGGGCATCCAGTTGGTAGGGCCCGATAAACGCATCGGTCGGGCACGCCTCAAGACAGGCCTGACATGACCCGCAATGATCAGGCTCAAAACGATCGCTCTCCAGCACACGATCGGTCAGGATTACCCCTAAAAATAGCCATGATCCGAAGTCACGCGAAACCAGATTGGTGTGCTTGCCCTGCCAGCCCAGTCCCGACAGGTGGGCCAGCGGCTTTTCCATCAGTGGTGCGGTATCGACAAAGACCTTAAGCTGGCAGTCAAAGTTCTGGGCGATAAAGCCCCCCAACGCTTTCAGCTTTTTCTTGATCAGGTCGTGGTAGTCATCGCCGCGGGCATAGACGCTGATATTGGCATTCTGCGGGTATTGCAGTTGTTCCAAAGGGTCTGTGTCGGGGCCATAGTTAAACCCCAGCACAATCGCACTTTTCGCGTCCGGCCACATGGCCGTGGGGTGGGCGCGGCGCTCTAACGTGTCTTCCATCCACTGCATCTGGCCGTGCAGACCGGCTTCGACAAAGGCCTTCAATCGCTCAGATGCCGACCATGACGATGGAATATCTAGGAACCTGAGATCAGCAAACCCAAGCGTCAGAGCCTCTGCCCTGACCGCAGCCTTAAACGCTTCTGGCGGCAGCTTTTTGGGTTTCGCCTTCATGGGGTCATTGGGCGCACGCTGGCCTAAAAATCAAGTTCTTTATAATGGGCGGCTGCGGTCACCCCCGGCAGGATATCATTCAGCAATGGCCGGAAACAGGGGCGTGATTTGATCACCATATACCAGGTCTTAAGGTGCGGGTACTTCTGCCAGTTCATTTCATCGAAATAGTCGATGACGCTGAGGTGGGCGGCGCAGACAAAATCGGCATAGGACATCGACCGTCCGGCCAGCCAGTTGCGCGTTTCCAGCAGGCTCTCAAAATAGCTTAAGTGATCGCGCAGAGATTCACGCCCGGCGCGCAGATTGTTAATGTCCGGCGCGCCATGCCCCATCAACCGCTTTTCCATTTTTTCATAGAGCAACAGGGCATTGACCTCATAGTCGAACTTGCGCTCAAACCATCCGACCAGACGGCGTGCCTCGGCCCGCTCCTGCATCGGCACCGGCCACAGGCGCGGCGACAGCGGTAGTTCTTCGAGGTGCTCTAAGATCGCGCGGTTCTCACACACCACCACGGTTTGGCCGTCTTCGTAATTCTCAACCAGCACCGGCAAAAGCCCTGACGGATTGAGCTTTAGCAACTCATCGGTTGGCGCCCAGTATTTGACAGCGATTTCTGTGACATCAAGCTTCTTTTCGCCCAGCGCCATGCGCACCACGCGCGAAGCCGGGTCAAAGGCGAAATGATAAAACTGCCGTTCAATGGCACTCATAAACCTAACCGTGATTGAAAAGCCGCGCGCGCAATGACGCAAAGCTCAGGAGGACGAGTAAAACCATATTGCGCACGGTCACGGCAAGCCTTTTACCGCAGGATGTGCAAATAAGGCATGAAAAGCTTTGAAATCATTCCCGCACCCACCATGCTTATGATTTTCTTACATTTATTAGTTTCAAAACACTGTGATCGTCCGCGCAGACAACCGCCACATTATCGTCTTATTCTCTAAGCAGATAGTATGTATCTCACGCTCACGTCCGGCTAAAACTTAGGCGGGACAAGGGATCGACGGTTTTTAAGCTAAGCTACGGCTAAACGCGAATTACGCACATCTTTATCGAAATCCATCTTGACTCACCCACGAATCAATAATGGATTTTTTATATGAAATGTGTCTAATTACCGCAAGCCGTCAATCTTGATTATCGCATTGTCAGTTCGCGTTCGCATACACAGGGAAAACATATGACACGTCAATGGATTAGCCGCGCCGAAGCGCTGGAGCGTCTGGATGTTAAGCCCCAAACCCTCTACGCTTACGTCAGCCGTCAGCGAATCGCGGCCAAAAGTGACCCTGATCACCCGCGCAAAAGTCTCTATTCCCTCGACGATGTTGAGCGCCTGTCCGGTCGCAGCGACCATGCCCACGCAAGCCCCACGCCACGCCCGGCGCCCAATATCATAAGCTCAGGCAATCCGGCACGCGGCGAAGCCTCCATCGATTCCGAGATCTCGATTACCTTTCAGGGCCGCCACTATTATCGCGGCCAGGACAGCCTTGTCCTCGCTGAGACTGAAAACTTTGAGCCGGTGGCGACGCTGCTGTGGCAGAGCGATAATTCAAACCTGTTTGGCCCCTTGAAACCGCGCCCCGATGTCAACTTCCCCGGCGGCCCGCGCGCACGGGTCATGGCCATGCTCAGCCGCCGCCTCGAAGAAGAGGCGATGCAGGAAATTTTGCCGGAGCGCGACCTTGAGTTAGAGGCGGCAGGTCTGCTCAACGAACTGATCGATTCGGTTACCAACGGCGGCCCGCGTCTGTTTTTCCATCAACGCCTTGCGCGCGGCTGGAAGGTCAATGACCCGCGCGATATCGACCTGATCCGCCGTATTCTGATACTGTCGGCTGATACCGAACTGGACGAGGCCACGCTGGCCGTACGCGTTAGCGCCGCCACGCAAGGGCCACTGGCCAATTCGATCATGGCCGGTTTCGCCGCCCTGATGGGGCCTAAGCTCGGCGGGCGCATTTCCCGCGCCGAAGCCTATGTCACTCAGGTGCGCCGCCACGGCAATCCGGAACTGGTCGCCAAGACCTATCTTAATCAGGGTCTGGAACTCCCCGGCTTTGAGGCGGGGACCGCCTCATCCGAAAAGCAGCGCGCCGAAAGCCTGATGGCCGCCGCGCCTCACATGGGCAATGACCTCAAAACCATCCTTCAGGTCGGCGAAGACCTCACCGGACGTCCCGCCGGGTTCTCACTGGCCGTTGCCTTGCTGGGTCGTCATCTCGATCTGCCCAAGGAAGCGCCGTTCACCCTTTACGGCTTAGGTCGCAGTGCGGGCTGGCTGGCGCACGCCATGGAGCAGATCGCTTCAAAATCCGCGCCCAAGGCCCGCCTGCGTTACATCGGCAAACACCCCTTAAACCCCTGAAAAGCGTGATATAAACATTTCAACGCGCGGCTTAACCCTCTTGTCATAACCGTACATTACATTACGGTCGTTCAGACGTATGTGTTTGTGAGCCACTAGGCTGCGTTTCAAGAGGGATTTATGGATTATCTGATCGCGTTGCTGCTGGGCTTTGTCGAAGGCCTGACAGAATATATTCCCGTGTCCTCGACAGGCCACCTGCTGCTGCTCAGCCATTTCCTGAATTTCAGCACGACGGGTAAGACGTTTGAAGTGCTGATCCAATTGGGGGCCGTACTGGCCTTGCTCAGCCTCTATTTCAACCGGCTGTGGAACGTCGTCATCACCCTGCCCTCTAATCCGCAGTCACGCGGGTTTGTCATCAGTATACTGGTCGCCTTTTTGCCCGCGCTGGTGCTGGGGGTTTTGCTGCACGACTTTATCAAGGGGGTGTTGTTTGAGTCGCCGCAGACCATCTGCTACGCCCTGATCATCGGCGGCATACTGTTGTGGCTGGTTGACCGGTTTGCCCCCACGCCTACTCATAGCGACGCCATGCGGTTGGATGTTAAAACCGCCCTGGCCATCGGCCTGTTTCAATGTCTGGCCATGATCCCCGGCATGTCGCGCTCAGGCTCAACCCTGATCGGGGCCATGCTGATGAAGGTCGAGAAAAAAGCCGCGGCCGAGTTTTCATTCTTTCTGGCCATGCCGACCATGGCCGGTGCCTTTGCCTACGACATCTATAAAACCTACGATCAGATGGATTTCAGCGATGTCGGTCTGATCGCCACCGGCTTTATTGCCGCCTTTGTAACGGCCCTGTTTGTGGTGCGCGCGGTGCTCGATTTCGTCAGCAAACATGGCTACGGCGTCTTCGCCTTGTGGCGGCTGGCGGTCGGCATTACCGGACTGATCCTGCTGCATTACGGCGTGGTGTTCAGATAATAAAAAAGCCCGCTGATCTCTCAGCGGGCTTTTTAAATGATATTCGATAAACCTTAGCCAACCGCCACGGCAAACTGACCATTCTTGCGAAAGCGCCACAGATAGCCCGGCACCACCGATTCCACGGCGGTCGGCGCTATGCCCAGAGCCTTAAGACCCGCCGCCTGCGCGCCCACAACATTATCCTTTTGCAGCAACAGGACCTGATCTGTCGTCACCAGCGGCGGCAGGCCAAACGCCGCCATTAGATCGCCCCCAATCCCAATGGCGCTGGCCACAAAGAACGGCATATAGATCAGCGGCTTAGGCGCCATAACTTCCTGACCGACATATTTAACGACGTCGTTGAAGCTATAGACCTTGGGGCCACCCAGTTCATAGGTTTTGCCAAAATGGGCATCGGACGACATGATCTCGGCAAAGGCCTGAGCGACATCACCGATATAGACCGGCTGGAACTTAGTCTTGCCGCCACCGATTGACGGCATAAACGGAAACATCTTGGTCTGGTAGGCCAGAGAGGTGAAAAAGCCGTCCTGCGGGCCGAAGATCACGCTGGGGCGAACAATGGTGGCGGTCGGAATGGCCTTAAGCACCGCGGCTTCGGCCTGCCCTTTTGAGGCGGCATATTTCGACGAAGAATTTGCATCGGCGCCAATCGCCGACATCTGCACAAAGCGTTTGATACTTAAGACCGCCGCTTTTTGGGCAATCGTCGTTGACGCCTGACGGTGCAAAGCATCAAACGTCTGCGCGCCGGTCTGATAAAGAATACCGACTAGATTGATCACCGCTGAGGCGCCATCAAGCGCGCGGTCGATATCGGCCTCTTTGCGCACATCGCAGCGCACGACCTGAATCTGACCCACGTCACCGGCCGGTTTAAGGTCATAGGCGACGGTCGGTTTACGCACCGCCACACGGATGCGCCAGCCCTGCTTGGCTAAGGCCCGCACCACCTGCTTGCCCACAAAGCCCGAACCACCGAAGATCGTGACCAATTCCGCCATAGGAAACCCCTGGATAATCGCTACATTCCCCCAATTAGCGTAAGGTTTTCGCTTACGCAACGCCTGATGAAAGCCCCCTACCAAAACATGCACAAATTGTTTTGAATATTCGTCACATAAGCCATTGACGCCACAAAAGTTTGTCGTTAAACGTCCGCCTCCTCAGCCGATAAGGCTTGAGGCCGCACCTAATGATAAAGTGCCCAGGTGGCGGAATTGGTAGACGCGCTGGCTTCAGGTGCCAGTGGCTTAACGGTCGTGGAGGTTCGAGTCCTCTCCTGGGCACCAATAGGTCTTCCGGATTTGTCCGGGAAATATAAAAAACACTTAAAATTCGATATTTCCGCGGTAAAATTGAACCATAATTCATGCTTACCCGCCTTATCGGGGTCTGCCCATACCAAGTGGGTCAGGCTTTTGATGGCCATCAGTCAGGCGCCCCTCGTGAGGGCATTTACACCACGCCCGTAATCTTTAACGCCACACCGATGTCGTGGCAGGAAGCTACCGGCACAGAAATTTGCAAACCTTTGTCGTCCTGACGAAAATCAAGCGGTGACGCGTCCCCGACGATCTGAACGCGCCGAACCTGACCGCGGGCATATTTGGCGCCCTTAGCCAGAGACGCAATCGTAAGCTTACCGTTGACCGGACGGCCGAGGCTAATGGCATAAAGCGCCTTATCTTTGGTGGTGAAGCGGATATCCTGATGTGTAAAAGGTTTTTGCTGGCTTTCACCGAACATGCCGACCCCCACTTGTGTGGGGCCTTCGCCATAGATTTTCCAGGGGCGTGTACCGTAGATCGCTTCTGAGAAACGCCCCATCCATTCGCCTACGCCTTCGACAATGCGGCGCTCCTGATCGTCAATCGACCCGTCAGCACGAACGGGGATACTAAGCAGCAAGTTACCATTTTTGGAGACGATGTCGCACAGGCGATGAATGACAGCCGCTGCCGGCAGATACTTATTTTGCTCATAGACCCGGCGATCATAATGCCAGTGGCCGATGCAGGTATCTGTCTGCCACGGTTCGGGGCTTATTTCCGCCCGGAAACCCCGTTCGACATCGGCCACATAGCCTTTTTTAGGCTCGCCCTGCGGTTTGATATTCAGCACGGTATCCAGCTTTCCGTGCCACTGGACCGAAGCATTGTAATAATGAGCCGCGATATCCAGTCCCGCCTGCCCCAGCGGCAAATCAAAATTGTCAAAGTAGAGAAGGTCGGGCTTATAGCTATCGATCAGATCCTTGCAGCGCAGATACCACTGACGCGTAAAGGCCGGGTTCGCCAAAGGCGGCGCTTCAGTCCATACCCGATCGTTTTGTTCGTGCCAGTCATTGGCCTGCGCAATGGTCTTTATGCCGTCCGGCAGGGGCATAACCGCGCCCCCATAGAGGGCTTGCGGGTCCAGCCCCTCCCACCATTTGCCCCGGCCATCCAGTTTGGTCAGCTTATATGCATCATAGCGTTCGCCCGCCCGCGGACCTTCCGGATCATAGCCATAGGCCGTCTGAAACCAGTGCCAGGCATGGGCCCCGTGGTTGGAGACACCGAATTTCAAGCCACGCGCACGGGCTTCTTTTTCCCAGATGCCGATAATGTCCTTTTTCGGCCCGATCGCGACGGAATTCCAGTCGTGAAACTTCGAATCGAACATATCGAAATTGTCATGGTGATTGGCCATGGCGACAAAATATTTCGCACCCGCCTTCACATAGAGATCAAGCAACTCGCCGGGGTTCCAGTTTTCAGCCGTCCAGCGCGGATAAAACTCCATAAAGCCAAAATCCGACGGATGCCCATAGGTTTTGACATGATGATCATAGACCCCATTTCCTTGCAGATACATGCTGCGGGCATACCAGTCCCCGTACTCAGGCACGCACCCCGGCCCCCAATGAGCCCACAGCCCAAATTTGGCATCACGGAACCAGTCCGGTGTCTTATAACCGGCTGAAAGCGACTCCCAGTTGGGTTTAAAAGCGCCGTCTGCGATCCGGTCATAGCCCGGTTCAGGCAATTCAACGGCTTTGGCAGGCAGCGCGCCCGCCAGCCCCAGTCCAGCCACACCCCGCAGCAGGTTACGTTTTGTGCTATCCATTCGGTGTCTCCTGTTTCATGCCGATAGTGCTGCGGCAATAGTGCTGTATGAAGGCGTCGTGCGATGGCATCCGATCACCACAGGCCGCTATCACCTGACGGATATCGGATAAGGAACGGCTAAGGTCAGCATGAGGTATGCTCAAAGCCAGTGGATCGGCCTGACGCGGACGCAGGCCCTGCCCCCACATCACCGCCAGCCAGTTGCCGGTGCGAAACTGCTCACCACGCTCAGGCGGAATACGTCCCCGGCTCTCGAACAGGGCTAATCTGGCTGCCAAAGTCTCCGGTATGGGCATGGTTTGGCAATAGCGCCAGAAGTCACTGTCCTGACGCTGACCGACATGATAGTGCAGGATCAGGAAATCACGCACCTCTTCATATTCGCGCGTCATTTCGGCGTTGTAGGCGTCGATGTCGGCGGCCTCAAACGCCCGGTCCGGAAACAGGTACTGCAGGCGGGCAATGCCGTTCTGGATCAACATAATCGATGTCGATTCCAAGGGCTCAAGAAAGCCTGACGCCAACCCGATAGCCACACAGTTGTTATGCCAGAACTTTTTGCGGCGGCCGGTGGTAAAGGCAATGCGCCGCGGCTCAGCCAGCGCTGGCTCACTCAGGCTGGACATCAGGTGCGAAACCGCCGTTGCTTCATCCATGAACGCACTTGAAAACACAATCCCGTTGCCATTGCGATGCTGAAGCGGAATGCGCCACTGCCACCCGGCACTGTGGGCTATTGAGCGGGTAAAGGGTAGTGGCGGCGTGGTCGTTACGGTGGGCACAGCATAGGCGCAGTCGCAGGGCAGCCAGTGCGACCAGTCCTCAAAGCCAACGCCCAGCGCCTCACCCAGCAATAGTGACCGAAAGCCTGTGCAGTCGATAAACAGATCGCCGTCAACCTGACGGCCGCCATTCAGTTTCAAGCCAGTGATAAAACCGCGATCGTCGGTCAGCACCGTCTCGATCTTGCCTTCGATCCTCGTCACCCCGCCGGCTTCCGACATGTGACGCAGAAAACGGGCATAGAGCGAGGCATCGAAGTGATAGGCATAGGTGATTTCGGCCAGCGGGGAATTAGTCCCGGTCGGCGGCATGAACTTCCCCGCCCGCGCAGCCACCGCCTGAAGATTATAGGCCTCAAGACTATCCGAAGGGGTCTCCAGCGCATGACGCAACCACGCCGCATGAAACGGCAAGGCGCCAAAATCACGCCCAAAGGCCCCAAAGGGATGGAAATAGCGGTTGTCTTCCCGCCCCCAGCCTTCAAATTCAATGCCCAGCTTATAGGTGCCGCCGGTGAATTTCAGGAACTCGGCCTCATCGATGCCGAGCACCTGATTATACACCTGAATATAGGGCGTTGTCGCCTCACCGACCCCCACAGTCGGGATATCATCGCTTTCGACCAGAACGATCTCTTCGACATCAGATTTGAGCGTTTTGGCAAACCACGCCGCCGTCATCCATCCGGCGGTGCCGCCCCCGGCAATGACTACTTTTCTAATGGGTTGAGACATGGTGAAATCCCGATAAGCGCTTAGCGCGTGACGATACCCAAGTCCTTGAAAGCGACTTTTTTACTACCGACGACGGGCTGAGGCAGCACCAGCCGGACAAAGCGCCCGTTTACAGACGCTTTGAACCGAACCGTCTGAACCGCGCGACTATTGGCGATATTGGAGAACTCGCCCTGCGCCACCGGCGCACCCCAGTTTTGTCCGTCCGCGCTGATCCATATCTGATATCCGGCAGGCGGCCCTTCGCTGAGTAAGGGATTGGCCTCCCCCGGTAACAGGGTAATACCCAAAAGATCGTAAGAGCGGCTTAGGTCGATAATCAATTCATAGGCGGCGTCGACAGGGCCTGAAAACTTTGCGCCTGAGAACGGCGTGGCATCAGGTTTCACAAGGCTCCATGACGCCGACGACACATCAAAACTGGCCGATGACACCTCACTGGCCGTGCCGTCCGGCAGCCGGGCGACCGCGTTAATCAAACCACCGTTCACCAGAGATACAGCCTGTGTGTAGACCGGACTGGATACAGAAGGGATTGAACCATCGGTCGTGAAATAGATCAACGCTTTCGGGTTAGCGGCTAAAAGTGTGACCATGCCCGCCCGGTCACGACGTATCACTGGCGCCTCAATGATTGCGGGCTTCAGGAACAGGGCAAACTGCCCGATGACCGGTGAGGCGTCAGCCTTAACGAAGCGCACACGCACACGGTCGGTTGTGACCGGCTCCGGCAACAGCACAAGGCGTTTATAGGCAATGCACTGATGCTGCGCCACCTGTTGCCAGTCGCCCGCCTTAAATATGTCGATGGCAAAGCTATCCACCCGAACGCCCAGCCCGATATCTTCGGCCAGCCGGATGACATCAAAGGTCTGGGCTGTCGGCAGTTTGACCTCAACCCATGCGCCTGAGCGATCCTCTGTCTTTGCTGCCCAGTATGCCGTGTCGGACAGCAGGTTGGCGGCCTTATAATGCGACGACTGGTGGCTTGATGCCGTCACCGTGGCGCCCTTTGCCAAATTGACCGCATAAAGCTGATCGCGCAGGGCCTTCCAGGCTTTCAGTTCGCGCACATCTTCGTCGGGCACACGCCCGCGTCGGTCTGGGGCCATGTTGAGTAACAGGTTGGAGCCACGCCCCACGGACTCAAAATAAAGTCGCAACAGATTGGCGGCACTGCGTGGGGCTTCGTCCGCGTGCCAGAACCAGCCGCGCCGGATAGACACATCGGTTTCCGCCGGATTCCAGATGTCGCCATTACGTGTGCCGCTATTGCCCTTGGCCTTGGTGAACGGCGTCGCGTCAACCGTGGGCCAGCATGGATCGCCCGCGTGGCCCTCTTCGTTGCCCACCCAGCGAATGTCCATATGGGCATCGGCAAACATCACCGCCTGCGGTTGGTTGCGGCGAACGATCTCGCGCACGCGGTCCCACTGGTAATAGGTTGCGCCGTCAATGCGCCGCCGTTCCCGCGCCCCACCATAATAGCCGTCCCCACCGTTGGCGCCGTCAAACCATACCTCAAACAAGGGCCCGTACTGTGTGGTCAGTTCTTCCAGTTGATTGTGGTAATAGCGAACATAGGCGTCACGGCCATACTCGGCATGATTGCGGTCCCACGGCGACAGATAGGTGCCGAATTTCAGCCCTTTACGCGTACAGGCCTCAGCCAGTTCGCGCACGATGTCGCCTTTACCGGCTTTGTAGGGGCTATTTTTGATTGAATGTTCGGTATAGGCGCTGGGCCACAGGCAAAAGCCGTCATGATGCTTGGCCGTCAGGATCAAGGCATTCAGACCGCCCGTTTGCGCGGCATCAACAATCTGATCCGCACTAAAGTCAGACGGATTGAACAGGGACGCAGGCTCGTCACCATATCCCCATTCCCGATCGGTGAAGGTATTAATGGTGAAATGCACAAAGCCATAGGTTTCCAGCCGATGCCACGCCGCCTGACGCTCAGATGGCACGGCGCCAAAGGGCTGAATACCGGAGGCCGCAAAGGCCCCATTCCCAAAGGCTCCGGTCCCAAAAGCGCTGGCACCCGCGGCCCCGCCCAACATAACCTGCCTGCGCGATGGATAGAACATAGGGCTGCGTCCTGATTTTTAGCGCTTGATCTCTTCGATAGTGCCGTCAGGGCGATGGATCAGCGGTGCAAAGCTGATTGAGCGCCGATGACTGCCGCCTCCGGGCAGGAGATTGTCATGATAAAAGAACCACCATTTACCGCCCCGCTTCATGATCGCCTGATGGTTGGTGCTGATAGACAGATAATCGAAAATCACGCCGCGATATTCAAACGGCCCCGCCGGCGATTTTGAGGTGCCATAGACAATCTGCCCCGGCCATCCGGTTGAAAAGCTGAAATAATATAGCCCGTTATGCTTATGCAAAAACGGCGCTTCGCCGTATTTTTTCTTGGGGTCGTTGGCAGGGAAACCAGTGATTTCGACGTTCATGATCGGCCCGGAGGTTGAGACCATATCCTTATTGAGCTTAATGACCTTGGGCACGCGCGTGCCAAAAAACAAATAGGCTTGCCCATCATCATCAATCATCACCGCCGGATCAATGGGTTCATCACCGGCATTGGCGTCGCGGGCCTTGTCGATCAGCGCATCTGTGCGGGCATCTTTGAACGGTCCCTGCGGTTTACTGGCGACGGCGACGCCGATCTTGTCACCGCCGACCGGGGCGTAGAAATAATATTTACCGTTGCGATAGGCGGCTTCCGGCGCCCAGGCCTTGGCGTCGGGCTTGGCCCACTTAAAGACGCTGACGCTGAGAAAAGCGCCGTCGTCAGACCAGGTTTTCATATCCTTTGACGAATAGAGCCGCCATGTGGTCGAATCCCAGTACGTGCCCGAATTGGACGCATCATCGGTCGCATAGACATAGACCTTGCCCTTAAAATCATGGGGCGACGGGTCGGCATTAAAGCGCGGTGATATGGGCGTTTGCGCCACCGCCGCACTGGCTGCGATCATCAAAGTCGCCGCGATAAACCCGGCTAATTTGCGTTTCATGTCCTGCTCCTGATTATTCGACGATGCCATAATATTTGTCCGCCCCGTCCAGCCGGATCTCAGCATGGTCCAGAACCACACCGGGGTCGAGCGGCCAGATCTTAAGCTCATGGGCCCCGGCGTTCAGCATCCGCAGCGGCAGGGTTTGCACGGCCTTATTGACCAACACATTGGCCCGCCACTGATCGCTGCGGCCGACGGTCGAAAAATCGAGTACTTCGATGGGGCCGCTATCCAGTTGCACCGCAATTTTCACGCCCGTCCCCGGATTGAGCGCATGAACCGGCAGGCCGACCAGATTAAGGCTACCGCCCACGGAACTGTAGGTCGAAAACCGGTATCGCAGCGGCTCACCGTCAGGGGCCTGTAAGGTTGGCAGATCAAGCCGCGACCGAAGCACGTCGCCAGTATGACCCAGTTCCTCAAGCCGCTCCCAGCGCGCATCACTTTGGCTAGCCAGCGGTATGATCACGCGGCGATCATTTTCAACGTAATCGGCCGGGACCGGTGCGGGCAGAAGCTTTGTGTGGATGCGGATGGTTTTGCCGCCGCACTGGATATCGATCGGACCCAGTTCGGTTGTGCCGTCATAGGTGACGGTCAGGCGCTGCTCCCAGCCATTGGTGGCATCTAGCGTGCCGCTTTCGGATGATAGTTTAAGCGCCCCTTTGGGGGCTTTCAGCGTCCAGGTCTGATCCGTTGCCTGCCGCGTAAATAGCTCGATCACCCGGCTGCGTGGTTGGCCCGTCACAAAGGTCAGGGCGTTTTCATCATTCCACCAGCCACCCGCAACGGCGGTTGCACAGCCCGGTTGCGATGACGGTGACCACTGCGGATAGACCGGCTCCATAAACACCGGCAACCGCCGCGGTGCCATGTCCATCATGCGGTTCCACTTGCCGTTTTCCAGACCGTTATAGGTGGCGGTATCGGCCACGATGGCCTGATGGGCGGCGCGGGCGCGGTCAGAGTAAACATTGGCACTGGCCCGCCCCTGACGGGCATAGAGACCGGCCAGATCGATGTTGAGCACCCGCGCATTGAGATTGGCCGCTCCTCTGACCGGATAAAGCACCAGTTCAAAATAGGCCGACTGACGATCCGGCGGCAACCGTGCCCCCAGCGCCTCGGCCCGCGCCACCAGATCGGCATAGGCGGCCAGACGGGCCTGCGCCTTTTCACCGTCGGGCTTTACGAAATCGCTCATTGTCACCGGCGTGACCGGCTCAGTTTCGGAAAAGCCCATATATTCAGGCTTTCGCTCGAACGCCAGATCATAAAAGCCCATCATGATATCGGCGACTTCGGTGCCATTCCCGGCTCCGAAAGTTTCATCGGCCCACCCCGTCAGATGCGCCCTTGGGCCTGATTTCAGAAGGTCCGCATCAAACGCCAGATCAAGAAAATACTGCGCCAGATATTCCAGTGGTTTGACATCACCGACATTGAGTATCCAGATGCGGCGCGCCTCAAGCGCGTAAGCTTTCTGCATTTCCGACCGCAGCAACTCAGGATGGTTAGTCCCCAGCCACTGATAATCGTGAGGCCGCCCCCAATAGGAGACATGGTAATATACGCCTGACCCGCCGGAGCGCTTACGCTCCTCAGCATTACTCAGGCGGCGGATATAACCGTAATTGTCATCGGCCCACATCAGGGTGACATCGTCCGGCAATTTCAGCCCGGCGTCATAGGCTTCCTGAAGCTCATGATAGAGCACATAGGTCTGCGGCACGGTCTCCGGCGACCGCCCCAGAGCGGACTTGAACAGGTTGCGCTGAAGGCCGATCACCGACTGCAATACGTCCTTGCGCGCCTCAAGCGTATCGGCGCCCTGCATCGGTCCATCGTGTATCCCACGCAGGCCTACGGTATAGATGTTCTCGTAAGCCGCACTTTCCTTAAGCCGGGTGCGCCAGTATTTGAGGATCTTATCGCGGTTGACGGTAAAATTGAACGGCCCGTCGCGGGCCTCATCCCATTCGCGCAGATTGTTGCGCATCATCGGCTCGGCATGGGAGGTGCCGATAATGATGGCATAGTCATCGGCCACTTTCGGGTTTTGTTTCAGCCCGTAAAACTGCACCGTATTGATGTGCATGGCTGGCCACAGCGTATTGGCCTTCAGCCGCCACATCAGCTCATAGACCCGCGCATAGGTCTTTGGCCCGATATTGCCGACTTCGGGCTCAAAGGTCTTGCCCGCCCAGGGCTCAAGGCCCCAGTCTTCGTCGTTCAGGAATATGCCGCGATATTGCACCGAAGGGGTCTGGGACAGGCGCGCCGTGTCATCGATCACCAGCCGCTCGGTCCGGCGTGGCTTGACATCGGCCCACCATTCCCACGGCGACACCCCCAGTTCGCGCGACAGGTCGGTAACGCCGTAGACCGCGCCCCGACGGTCTGAGCCATAGATCAGCACATAGGTTTTGCCGTCCTTTTGCAGCACGGCCCGGCCATAGCGCTCCCATTGCCCTTTGAGGGCCAAGGGATCAACACCTGCCGACTTGGCAAGGCCTGCCACCACGCCTGAGTCATAGGTGCCAATGACCACACACACCTGCGGGCAGTCGCGCAGACGGGTTGAGACCTTCGCGGTGTGTCCGGTCAAGGCCTCAACGTCACGCGACAACATCTGCGCGGCCAGCTCAAGCGTGCGGCCTTTCTCGTGGACGACACCAATCTTATTTGTGCCGTCAAACAGGGTGACCTCGGCACTGAACGCCGACGCCGCCGACAGCAGCATAACTCCGGACAAAAGCCCCGATAGCAACCGCGAGCGAAGCATAGGCCTCTCCTATTCCTGACTGGACGACAGACGGAAACTATAACTGACCGGCGCCAGTGGCACGCGGTATTTGACCAATGGCCGCCCGATCGAATTCCAGCCCGTATCGCCGCCGACGCCTGACTGGGTAATATCAATCAGCAGCGAACCTTCACCGTGAAGCGCGATATCGGAGGACTTCCAGGTACCCTGCTGTCGGACGTAAAGGTCTTCATAGGGGAAGGCCAGGGCATTGACTGACAAAGGCTGCGCCCCGGTCACTTTAAGACGGTGCCCCTTATCGTCCGACAGCGACACCCAGCGCACATCGGTTTTATTGCCGCTTTCCTGCGGGCGGGCATAGTCATGATACTGGGCCCGAACCGAACCGCGATAAAGGCCAAGGGCCGCCCCCGTATGGCGGTCGTCGTAACTTTCGTGCGGGCCTTTGCCGTACCAGCTCAGGTCATCCATCAATGGATCGAAATTGAAACGCAGGCCGATCCGCAACGGATCAGGTAGATCGTCTTTTTCGGGGGTGAACGCCGCCGTCACATCGACCTGACCATCGCCCGACATCCGGTAGGTGATATCAAAGCGGCCCCCGCCCTGTCCCAGCGCATAGTTGACCCGGACGAAATCAGCGCCGGTTTCAATGCCGCGCACCCGGCGGTGCTCGGTATAGTCCTTCCAGATACGGTGGCTTTTCTCAAGGCCGATGCCCACATCATTATCAGTCAGCCCGCGCCAGAAGTTGGGCGACCCGCCATTCAGCAGTTGTTTGCCCGCCTCATCAAAGCGGATCAGGCCCGTGCGGGTATCGACCGTCAACTGATTACGAGCGGCATTCAGGGTGATAGCGTCGGCAGATTTTGAGATTTTCACAGTACCAGAGGCGGCGACGCTTAAGGGTGCTGCCGCCCTCAAGGTGAATTGATTAAAGGCCAGTTCGGTACCCGCGGGCACGCCCTTAATGGCACCCTCACGGGCGATGGCCCGCACCGTCAATATGGCTTCGCCGTCATCACCGATAGCGGGCAGACTTAGCGGGATCGTCTGGCGCGCCCCGGCCTTGACCGGCACCGACGTGAGCACACCACTGGCACTTTCACGCCCGTCTATGCGGACGTCCCAACGCAGGTCATAGCCCGACAAATCGATGAAGTCGTAGCGGTTTTCGATGACAATATTGCCGCCTGCATCCCGCTCAAAAGCGACCGGAGCCTGCACCTGACGCAACTCGTAATATTCCGGATCAGGGGTGCGGTCGGCCTTGATAACGCCGTCGCCGATGACGCTATTGTCGCCGCGTTTGGGGTTAAGATCAAAACCTGATGCCCAATAGGTGCGGCCCTTATCGTCCTTGGCATAGACATACTGATCAACCCAGTCCCAGATAAAGCCGCCCTGCAGCTTTTTGTGAGCCCGGATGGTTTGCCAATAGTCTTCAAAATTGCCCAGAGAATTGCCCATGGCGTGGGCGTATTCGGTCTGGATCATCGGTTGGGTAAATTGCGGGTCTTCGGCGTAGTCGCGCATACGGTCGATGTCATCATACATCGGCGCATAGATATCGACATAGGAGTTAGGCCTATGTTCCTCAGTCAGCGCGCTATAGCCCAGGAAGGATAGCAGGCGCGTCGGGTCATTTTGCCGAACCCATTTAGCGGCATTTTCAAAATTCGGGCCGACACCGGTTTCATTGCCCAGCGACCAGAAGATGATCGAAGGCGAGTTCTTGTCGCGCTCAACCATGCGCGAGATGCGGTCAAGGTGCGCGGTTTTCCAGTGCGGCTTAAAGCCCAACTGGACGCTGGTATCGCCCTTGTCGCGGCCCAGCGTCATATATTCGTGGCTCTCGACATTGGCCTCGTCCATGACATAGAGGCCGTATTCGTCGGCCAGATCATAGATGAGCGGATCGTTGGGATAGTGCGAGGTGCGCAGGGCATTAACATTGGCCTGCTTCATCAGCTCGATATCTTTGCGCATCAGGTCTTCGGTCATGACACGGAAGGTTTTCGGGTCATGTTCATGGCGGTTCACGCCCTTGATCATCACGCGCTTGCCATTGACCTGCACTTCGCCATTTCGCATCTCAACAGTGCGGAAGCCGATCTTGCGCGATGTAGCCGAAATCAGATTGCTCTTGGCGTCTGTATATTCGATCACCAGCCGGTAAAGGTTCGGCGTCTCCGCCGACCAGGCCTTCACGCCCTTGATCGTACCCGTCAGCTTGGCGGGCTTAGTGGTCGACGCCTTAGCCGAAGCCTTCAAAATCTGCGTGTCGCCGTCATAGAGCGTGGCGGTGATGGTGCCCGATCCCTTAGCGCCCGCCAGTTCGGCCTCCAGCGCGAAGGTGCCATCCGTATAGGTTTTATCGAGCGACGCCGTGACCGTGTAATCGCGCAGACGTGTTTTAGGCTCAGCATAAAGGTAAACCGAGCGTTCAATTCCCGACAGTCGCCAGAAATCCTGATCCTCAAGGTAAGACCCATCGGCATAGCGGTAGACCTCAATGGCGATGCTGTTCGTGCCCGGCTTGACGAATTTCGTTAGGTTAAACTCTGACGGCAGTTTGGAATCTTCGGAATAGCCGACCTTTTCGCCATTGACCCAGATGTAATAAGCCGCCCCCGCCGCCCCGATATGCAGGAAGACATCCCTGCCCGACCAATCGGATGCCACCTCAAAGCTGCGCTTATACGATCCGACCTCATTGGCGTCATGCGGGATATAGGGCTCGTTCATCGGGAACGGATATTTGATATTATAGAACTCCGGCAGACCGAACTTGCCCTCGCCTTGGGCCTGAATCATGCCGGGCACCTGAATCTTGTCCCAACTCGCCGTGTCTTGTTTGTAAAAATCCTTGGGGCGTGCCTCTACGCCCCTGGAGAATTTGAAATCCCACGTCCCGTCCAGCGACTGAAAAAAGCGCGACGCCGACTTATCCCCTTTGAGCGCCATATCGCGGCTCTCATAGTTAAAGAACGTCGCCTTCATCGGCTCACGGTTCACCGCCACCACCTCCGGCCGCTCCCACTCGGCAACCGCCGCCACCTGAGCTAAAGCCGGTGTCGCCAGCACCAAAGCCAGAGCCGTAAGCGCGGGTACAATAGGGGTACGCATAATCAGTCCTCCGCGTCGGCAGGCTCTGCGGCCCGCCCGACGATAGTTATTTACAGGCCGATGACGAAGCCGCGATCAGTTCAATCTCGGCCACCTTGACCGCCTTGCCCGCCGTCAGGGCAAAACGATAGCGGGCATAGGCCTTGGCTTTGAGGTCATAGGTTTTGGTCATATAGGGCTGATCGAATACCTCACCCTTGCGGCTATCGAGCCTAACCCAGCGCTTGCCGTCAAAGCCTTCGACGCGCCATGCTGACGGTGGTGTTGATGGGTCGCTAGTGCTGACCGTATAGGCCTTAAGACACACCGGCGATGTCCGCTCAAAGGTGGAGTGGTCGCCAGCGTTGGCGGTCCAGACCGTTGAGGATTTACCATCAACCAGTTCGGCCACGCTTGACGATGCCGTCACGACCGCGCCGTCATAGAGCCACTGCCCCGGTACGGCACTCATGATAAAGGCCAGCTTACCCCCCGCCTGCACCTGCGCTTGGGTGACAAACGGTGCCTCAAGTGGGGTGCCGTTCAGGGTCACGCCCGCAATATAAGGCCGGTCGTACCCCGCATTATCCGCCACGATTTCCAGAGACTTATCCCCGCCAAGCTGAATGACGCTGTGCGCGTGACGCGGGCCATGCAGGTAATAACGATCGCTGCCGAGCTTGGGGAACAGGCCCAGACGGTTAAAGACATAGTTGGAACTCATCGCCCCGGCATCTTCGTCACCCGGATAGGCGGTGGCGGTGAAATGGCGGGATACCTCACGCGCCCAGTAGGACGACAGATCGGCGCGGCCGATATTGTGGAACAGCCACGGCGTCGAGAACGACGGCTCGTTGGTAATATCGATCAAGTTGGAACTGAGGGCGTGCACCAGACGCTCATTAAAGCGCACCCGCCCGCCCATGGCCTCGACCATGCCGTCGATATCGTGCAGCACGCCGTAAGAATAGATCCAGGCCGTGCCTTCGTAATAGCCGACATTATTGTGAACCTTACCGTCCCAACCCAGCTTGGCGTCGATGTCCTGAAACCGGCCATCGGGATAACGCGGCATGATAAAGCCGCTAAAACCATCACTGGTCGTTTCCGGGTTCCAGACTTTCCGCCAGTTGGCGGAGCGCGTCATCAGGCGTTCGGCCTCATCGGTCTTACCGACTTTTTTGGCCACCTGAGCGGCGAAATAATCGTTGAGCGCAAACCCAAGCGTCGATGAGCCCGATTTGGCGCGTTGATTATTGGGTTCGGGGCTAAGATCACCGACACCAAAATAACCGCTTTCCAGATAGCGCGGACGACGGCGCTCAAACGCATTGAAATGCGTCAGACGATAGGCTTCATTCCAGTCAACGCCCTTGGCATCCCGCAGCAGGGCCTCACCGATCACATTGTCCGCTTCGTCGCCGCCCTGACCCACATGGTAGTTCTGACCACCGATAATGGCCGTATCCGCCGCCCCCAGCTTATCATAGGTATGGACCAGCGAATTGATGTTTGACGCGTAGTCCTTTGGTGACAGGATCGACATCAGCGGGAACAGGGTCCGATAGGTATCCCACAGGGTATAGTGATCATCCCAGTTTGGCCGCCCCATTTCCTTGGCGGGTTGGTCCAGCGAGCGATCACGCGGCTGAATCGAGCTGTGGTACAGGGCGGTATAAAAGCGCCGGGTCTGAGCCGTATCGAGGCCTGACACCTCAATCTTCGACAACCGCGTATTCCAGGCAACTTGCGTATCTTTGCGCACCTGCTCGAAATCCCAGTCCGGAATTTCCTTATCAAGCAGCGCTTCGGCGGTTTCGGCGCTGGTAAACGACACGGCTAGCTTAACCAGAACCGGCTTGTCGGGCGTACCCTTGAAGGTCAGCCATGCGCCCAGACGCTCATCGGGGCCGGTCGCGGCCTGAGTGGCACCCGCTTTTACAGCAGCCTTGTCGAAAAGGCCCCACTTTGTGGGCATCTGACTGACGCGGGCAACAAACCAGATGTCAATCAGCGCCGGATTCCAGTAGCCCTTGGCCTTAACGTGACCGACAATCTTACCCTCTTTCGGGTAGAGCTTTACATCCGCCAGTTCCGAGGCGACCACCCCACCCACTTTACGCGTCACGTCAAAGACGAGTTGCGCCTCGTTACTTTTGGGGTAGGTCAGACGATAAATAGCCGAATAGTGGGCTGGTGTGATCTCTACCCGTGTCGCATAGCGGGCCAGATCGACACTGTAGTAGTCGGCGGCCATCGTCACATTGGCTTTGTCCGACAGGTGCGCCGGTTCATCAAATTCGGGCACCCCCACCTGCGGCGACAACAGGAAGGTGCCATAGGTCGTGACCCCGCCGGAGCCCTGGGTGTGCAACTGGCCAAAACCACTGATCTTTTCGACGGGATTGTAACCGGAATTATTGGGATTGAGCGTTTCCGGCGACGGATGGATCGAGCCGTTGGGACGCGCGACACCGGGGATAGTATCGCCTTCATTATCATTACCCAGACCGATCCGAAGATCTGGCTGGGTGTAAAGCGCCGGGTCCGCCTGTGCGACCGCAGGCACGCTGATAAGAGACAGACTGGCTACCCCTGACGCCAGACATAGGGCGCGGTAAAATTGGGTCATGAGCATCCCTTCCTGTTTTTTTGTTTTACGCACTGTAGACCTCCGAAACGCCGGGTAAAACCCGTAAGGCGTCAGTTCAGAGTAAAAATATGGCGGTGCCTAAAAAACCCGCCGCAAAAGACCAATCATTGTGATTTGACCGATGACCGGATTACGCCTGGCCGTGAGCCATCCCGCATCTGATAATGCAGCTTCAAAAGAAAAATGGCGGGCCAGCAAGGAAGAACTGGCCCGCCCAGGGGGAGGGAACTTCGTTAGAATACGGCGCGGGCACTCAGTGTGAATGTGCGGCCGTCATAATCGATCCAGCGTACGAAGCGCTCATCGTTCTCATACTCGTAACGCTTCTCATCGGTGATGTTGTAAGCATCCAGAGACAGCGTGATCGCGTCGGTGAGGTTATAGGATGCCGACAGATCAAGCTGACCGCGCTCCTTCACCGAACGGGCGCCGCCGGTATAGGTGCCGTTGGCATTGAGCGGATAATCGGTGCGGTAGTTGTAAACGGCCCGGACACCGAACTTGGAGGTTTCATAGAACAGGATCGCATTGGCGGCATGCTTTGAAATCCCTGGGAACGGCGCGATCGCCGGGCTCTTGGAGTCCGTATAGGCATAGTTGAAGTTACCGCCGAAGTTACGCCAGAAGCCGGGCAGGAAGTCGAAGTTCTGCTGGATGCTGAACTCAACCCCTTCAACGGTCGTGTCCTTGTCTAGATTATAAGCCCCCGACGCAAGAACGTGAACAATACTGCTCGCCGTGGACAGGGCCGTTGCGGTACAATACTGACCGTCCCATGACAACGCCCCAAAGCCCCAGGTCGACCCGTCCGCCGGACACAGGATCGCCGGATCAGCGGTCGCCACAACACGACCGGTGATGATCTTCTTGAAATAGGCCAGAGAGACCATACCACCCGGACGATTGTACCACTCAAGCGACAGATCATAAGAATCGGCCAGATAGGGCTGCAACTTGTTGTTACCGATCCGCACAGTTACGTCAGAAACGCTGATGGTTGGAGAGGATAGGCTGGCATTTGCAATTGGCGATGGTGAGATGCGCGTAACCGGCGAGAACTGACGCGCCTGCGGACGTACATAGGTCTTATAGTAGGCCCCACGCAGCAGCAGATCATCGGTAATATCAGCCGCAAAGATAGCCGACGGCAGCCAATAATCATAGCTGTTCTCAATGCTCTGCCATTCAAAGTTCGACAGAGACCCGACCGAGTTGGCGAACGGCGTGACAACATCGTAGGAATCGATTGTGTTGTCGGTCGATTCATAACGTGTGCCGAAATTACCGCGAACACGGTGGCCCAAAACATCCGTATCGAATTTGAACTGGATATAGGCCTGACTAACATCGTTTTGTGTGTTGTAGTTATAGTCAGCAAAGGCACCGTCGGCATATTGAATATTGAAGCCGGCCGTCGTCAAACCGCCGCCTGATGCGGTATAGGGTGTTACCGGAGTCACCGCATCAATGAAGCGCTCAGCATCGAACGTGATCCAGTTGGTGGTGATATCGGCATCGCCGTTCATGAAGTCACCCACGAACGACGGCGTATAGACCATATCCGCGGTAATATTCTGCATCTGAAGGCCAAACCCCATATTGCGGAAGCCGCGCGACTGGAACTTGTTTTGCAGCAGTTGAACACCGCCCTTGATGCTCTTGATCGGGCCAAAGTCTACGAAACGCTCGACATTGACCTGCGCCGAATTGACGGTTTCCTCCGCCAGAGACTCTGAACCGCTCAGGCTGAAGTAGTAACGTCCGCCCGGTTGAAGGTAACCGGCAGGATCAGTCCCGGTAGGTGGCCCTTGCCAGGTCCAGCCTGACGTAAAGAGTATATTTTGCGGAGACGGCGTGACCGAATAGCTGAAATCATCAAGATCGCCAAAACCGGTGGTGATCGTCCCGCTGATGCCATTGGTTCCGCCACCACTGACGGAGTTTGTCTGAAGGTTCAGTTCAGTTTCAATCGATGAGTTTTCACCTTTGGACAGGGCCAGCACCCCGTCAATTTTCCATTCTTCGCTCGACCACTCGGCATTCGCGACGATACCGCCGGCCTTTTGATGCTGACCGTACTGACGCGTCGAGATCTTGGCCGGGAAGTTGTTGTGGGTGACCGTTTCATAGAGCCAACGACCGTCCGAAGTCTGCACCGGCGTGCCAGACGGCGTCATGGTGCCATTGCCAGCCCAAACCGCATTGATCAGGAAGTGCTGGGTCGTCTTGGGCAGGTCACGATCGGTATAGTAGCCAACGATACCCACCTTGGTGCTGGCATTCGGCTTCCATTCGATACCGCCGGACGCCGTCCACAGGTCGCCTTCGTTAGTGCGGGTATACTGACGAATGGCATCCAGCGCATAAACGCCCGTATTGCCCTTCGAGCCGGTAGCACTACTCAGGAAGGGCGTGACATCGCCTGTAGCTGGTAAACCCAGCGCATTCTTGAGCGAATAACAAAATGATGTCGTACCCGCCGGGCAATCCGACGCCGAATAGTAATCACCATAGGTCGTCGCAAACTGCGAATTGCTCAAGCCCGTCAGAGTCGGGGTCAGACGGCTATAACCGTTGAAGCGCAGCGTATCGCGGCGGAAGTTTTCCTTTTTGAAGGCTACCGTGCCAAATACCGCTAGGTTTTCATTCAGGTGCTTATTGTAGCCAATCGTAAACGCGGGTGCCAGATTTTTACCCAGCTCGTTATACTCATAAGACGCCTTGAACGTACCGCCGTCCTTACGGGACAAGGCCGGCGCAATCTGCATGTCAACGTTACCGCTAAGGCCGCCGGACGGCGCATTGGCCATCGGTGATTTCTGAATAACAAACGCCGAGAAGATATCTGAATTAAAGGCCCCCAGAGGCGCCCCCTGATCATTCGCCAGAGACGGCGGCGCAGCAAACGAAACCCCGTTGATGGTCGTCTGGGCATAAGAGCCCGGCATACCACGCACATTGATTGTGGCGTTACGGCCCTCGGCCTCACGGTTGATTTGCACGCCCGGCACGCGCTGCAACGCTTCGCCGACGTTCAGATCCGGGAAACGCCCCAGACCGTCCGATGAAATCCCGTCAGTGATTTCAATATTGCTGCGTTTAGCGCGGACCGCATCAAGGTAGCTTTTCTTGATGCCGGTAACGACGACCGTATTGATTTCGTCATCCGCAGGCGCAGGTGCCGCCTCCTGCGCGCTGACGATCACAGGCATGCCGCCGATAACCGTGGCACAAAGCAGCGCCGCTCTCCAAGCAAGCCTGGCACGAGAGTTTAATGGGTACACCATAGGTTTCCTTTCCTGATCATGCCGGTCTTAAGCCGGTTTCTTATTTTTATGAGCCGTCATGCCACCAATGACATAATAGGTCTGACCAATCCCCTATCAGGGTCAGATTGACGCGTCAATTTGTACGACCATATACCCCTTCCTAATTTTGACAATGAGATAAAAAAGTCACATGTAGATCATAGATGATTGTTTTTGCTTGATTTTAAATACAAAATTTGAAATATTTATTTTCAAAACATAATTTAAGCTCAAACATTGCGCATCTAGTTCGCTTCAGATAAAAATTTAATGGTAAGGCCAATACCGCTTCACTTTGGCGAAGCCCCAATATACACAACACTTAATTGGTAATGCCAATTGGCCGTGAAGTTGGCGACAGCGTACAGTCAGGCCCGCACGCCTGAAGGGAATCGACAGCATGATTTATACCGGGATTGATTTCGGAGGGACGAAAATTGAGGCCGCCATCCTTGATTCAAGCGGCGCATTCTTAGCCAGGGAACGCATACCAAATCCCGGCGCCTACGCC
The DNA here is from genome assembly GCF_014652575.1 of Asticcacaulis endophyticus. Taxonomy (GTDB): domain Bacteria; phylum Pseudomonadota; class Alphaproteobacteria; order Caulobacterales; family Caulobacteraceae; genus Asticcacaulis; species Asticcacaulis endophyticus. The sequence goes on from NZ_BMZB01000001.1 coordinate 282,479, forward strand.
CCGGCCCTTAAAGCCATCGCTGAGTTAATAACGACGGCCGAACAAATGGCGCGTGATAAAATCGGTGACCAAAAGCTTAAATCCGCAGGGGGCGGCATAGGCATCCCCGGTTCAGTGTCACCGCGCACCGACGTGGTGCGCAACGCCAACTCCACATGGTTAAACGGCCGCCCGCTCCTTACAGACCTTCAAGAAGCCTTACTCCGGCCGGTTCGATTGTCCAATGACGCCAACTGCCTGGCTCTGTCTGAGGCTATGGACGGCGCGGCCGCAGGCAGCGACAGCGTCGCCGCCGTGATCTTAGGCACCGGATTCGGGGGCGGCCTCGTTTTAGGCGGCAGACTGATACAAGGCGCCAACGGTATTGCCGGTGAGATTGGCCACTTCGGCCTACCGTGGGCCGAAGGCGATGAATCGCCCGGCCCGCCATATTGGTGCGGCCAAAGGGGTTGCGTCGAAACCTGGGTATCCGGCACAGGCTTCGCACGGGATTTCACCGTACACACAGGCCAGGTTCTCACGGCTGAGGCTATCATAGCGGCAATGCGGCAAGGTGACCCGCACGCGAACGCGGCGTTTCAGCGCTTTATCTCGCGGCTAGGGCGGACACTGGCAACCCTCGTCAATCTCTACGATCCCGAAGTGTTTGTCCTGGGTGGCGGCCTTTCAAACGTTTCGGAAATATATGAGCATTTGCCCGATCAAATCCGAACACGCGTGTTTTCGGACGCATGGGAGGCGCGCATTGCTCCGGCGCGTTGGGGAGACTCATCCGGCGTCCGGGGCGCAGCCTATCTGTGGAGAGACACCTCGGATATCCCGCCGCGCGCCGCCGCCTCCATCGCCCCCTCTAATTTGGCCGTCAGCGCGTGATCCCCTCCGCTCACATCAGGGCCACCTCTATGGACTGGGCGCGCAAGACCCCGATGGCATCTGAGGGCCTGTCCGGAACGAACCTTGTGCGGGCAGGCGAGCACAATCAGCGCGTTATACTTCAGGCCATACGATCAAACACCTCCATCACCCGCAGCGAACTGACGACCATTACCGGCCTGACGCCCCCTGCCGTCGCCAAGATCACGAATCGCTTGCTGGAGGAGCGGTTGATCCAAACCAGCGGAAAAGTGCTGGGCAGCCGGGGACAACCGGCCAGCAAGTTCGTCATTCGCCCGGAGGGCGCCTATGCTCTGGGGCTGAACATTGATCGGGATCATACCACTCTGGTAGCGATGGACTTTGGGGGAAGGGTCGTCGATCGCGCCTGCATGGAAGGTCACTTTGCCCTGCCGGAGGATGTCCTGACCTTCGTACAGACACAAATAGACCGGCTGAAACGTGAAAAGCGCTTCAACATGAACCGCCTGGCCGGCATAGGCATTGGAATTCCTGACAAGCTCGGCGACATTCCCCTGCCAAATAAGCCCGCTGGCTATGAAATATGGTCTCAGATCGACGTCGGTGAGTTCTTTTCCGAAGCACTCGCCCTGCCCGCCTATATTGAAAATGATGCGACGGCAGCCGCCATCGGAGAACTGCATTTTGGCGGCGGCGGCCCCTATCAGCACTTTATCTTCACCCTGATGAGCGCCGGACTGGGATGCGGCCTGATTATCGGCGGCCAGCCCTACAGAGGCGCAGAAGGACGAAGCGGTGAAATCGCCTTCATAGCGCGCAGTCTTTTTCAACCGTCGCAGGACGGCATCGTGCAGGACAATCTTTCGCTCTATTCGCTTTATGCGTTTCTGGCAGAGCGCGGCGTCAAGGTTTCAACACCATCCGATATCCGGACGGACGATCCCGCTCATGCCGACGCCATTGAAATCTGGTCCCGACTGGCGGCAAATGAGCTTCTGGGGACTGTGGCCGTTTTAAACTGCGCCCTGAACCCGGAGGCTCATATTATTGGCGGTCGCCTGCCCGCCATGGTCATAGAACGCATTTGCGATCTTTTGAATGGATTGCTGGCACAACGCCTCCCGCACGCCCCCGCCATAGCCAATATCCGCCCGGCCAGAGCTGTCGCGGACGCTGCCCCTATGGGGGCCGCAATGCTGGTGTTCCAAAACAGATACCTGCCGACACCAGAGGTACTGATGAAGACTGAATATACTTGAACATGAAAACGGCGTTTTTGGCTTGAAGTGACGCGTAGATATTTACCGGCATCAGCTTCCGGATAGAGCCTTTCAACCGAGCTTTCACCGCGCTGGCATTTTAGAAGTTAAGCGTTTGTCCGCTTTAGTTCGCCGGCTGCAATCGTCCGGGGAAGTTTGAAAAACCCTTATTTGATATTTTTTGCAGTAACATTTAACCGCATTTCAAACTCCTAGTGGGGAGACTATCCGGTAAGGCTCATCGCTCGCCGCGATATCTGAGGGCATCAACAATGACCGAAAATGCGGCCGAGTGCTGCCGACGGGATGGATAATAAAGGTGATATCCGGGGTATGGCTCACACCAGTCAGCCAGAACCATCACTAAGCGCCCTGCGTCGACATGGGGCTGCACCAGGTCAATTGGCAGAAACCCGACGCCGACCCCGGCGAGTACCGCCGTCATAACTTGCGGCAGGCTGTTGAACACCAGTTGGCCATCCACCCTGACTTTTAACTCACGTCCCTGCTTTTCGAACTCCCAGGCATAGATCGTCCCGGACGTGGGCAGGCGAAGATTGATGCAGTTATGAGCGGTCAGGTCCTGCGGAACCACAGGTATATCCCGCTTGGCAAAATAATCCGGAGTGCCCACCGGCACCATGCGCATGTCCGGCCCGATGCGTATCGCAATCATATCTTTTGCGACCTGCTCCCCTAAGCGCACACCGGCGTCATAACGCTCGGAGACGATATTGGTCAGGCTATAGTCAACCGTGATTTCAACCGTGATATCCGGATAAAGCGGAAGAAGTTTCTCAATCACCGGCCACAAAACCGTGTTTGCCGCATGTTCACCCGTAGTGATCCGGATGGTGCCCGATGGCTTATCGCGCAGCTCCGTCAGAGCCAGCAGTTCCGCATCTATCTCATCAAAGCGTGGGGCTACGGTTCTGAGCAGACGCTCGCCCGCCTCGGTCGGGGCAACGCTTCGGGTGGTGCGCGTCAAAAGCCGTATGCCCAGCCGCGTCTCAAGCCCGCGCAGGGTATGGCTCAGAGCAGATTGTGAAACGCCCAGCTTCCTCGCCGCTCTGGTGAAGTTTCCCTCACGCGCAATCGTCACAAAGGCAATGAGGTCGTTTATATTCTCACGTGGCATTTATGAATTCTCCTCATAGCCTCATGCAAATCTTAGCAGCTTATCTCATAATCAGTCATCAGTTAGTTTCCAGATATGCGCTTACCGTGGACCACGTCCCTCCCTGATCACAGGCATCACGCTTTTATGAATTGGGCTCATAGGCCCTATTGAAAATAACCGACAATGCGCGCGTAAATTTCAGGCTATACTCCCCCCGTACGCCTCTGCTTTCCCTGCCCCCACAGCCCTATGGAAACGACATGGCCTCCCCCATTGATATATCCCCCAACCGGCGCGACCTTCTTATAACGGCAGGTGCGGCGGCCGCTCTCAGCAGCGCCGCTACGGCGACGACCGCGCAAACCGCCGACCTCAGCCAGCCGGTAATCTCCAAGATCAGCTTTTCGGTCAATGGCGCAGATCAAGCTCTGGAACTTGATTTGCGCACGACGCTGCTCGATGCCCTGCGCGAACATCTGCACCTGACCGGCACCAAGAAGGGCTGCGATCACGGCCAGTGCGGCGCCTGCACGGTTATGGTCAATGGTAAACGCATCAACTCATGCCTGTCGCTGGCGGTCATGCACGACGGCGATGAGATCACCACCATCGAAGGCTTAGGCACACCGGATAAGCTGCATCCGATGCAGGCGGCATTTATAAAGCACGACGGCTATCAATGCGGCTACTGCACGCCGGGCCAGATTTGCTCAGCCGTGGCGGTTCTGGAAGAGATCAAGGCAGGCATCCCCAGCCATGTCAGCGATGATTTGACCGCGACCCCACAGGTCAGCGCCCACGAAATGCGCGAGCGGATGAGCGGCAACATCTGCCGCTGCGGGGCCTATTCCAACATCATCGACGCCATGAGCGAAGTTGCGGGAGCCACGGCATGAAATCCTTCACCTATGAGCGCGCCACCTCACCTGCCGAAGCCGCCGCCAAGGCCGCCAAGACGCCGGGAGCCAGATTTATCGCGGGCGGCACCAACCTTCTGGATCTGATGAAGCTGGAGATCGAGACCCCGCCGCATCTGATTGATGTCAACGGATTGGGGCTGGATAAGATCGAAGCCACTGATGACGGTGGCTTGCGCATCGGGGCGCTGGTGCGCAATACCGATCTGGCTGCGGACGACCGTGTCAGGCGCGACTACGGTGTGCTGTCGCGGGCTTTACTTGCCGGTGCGTCGGGTCAGTTGCGCAATAAGGCCACGACGGCGGGCAACCTCTTGCAACGCACCCGCTGCCCCTATTTTTATGACACGGCTCAGGCCTGCAATAAGCGCGCGCCCGGCAGTGGCTGCTCGGCCATCGGTGGCTTCAGCCGTCAACATGCCGTGGTCGGGGCCAGCACCGCCTGCATCGCCACCCACCCCAGCGATATGGCGGTGGCTATGCGCGTGCTGGATGCGCAAGTTGAAACCGTCAAACCCGACGGCAAGACACGCCGCATCAAAATCGCTGATTTCCATAAACTGCCGGGCACCACGCCGCACATTGAAACCGCGCTGCAAACCGGTGAGTTCATCACCGCCGTGACTCTGCCCAAGCCGATCGGCGGCAGCCATGTCTACCATAAGATCAGAGACCGCGCCTCCTATGCCTTTGCGCTGGTGTCGGTCGCAGCGGTCATTCAACCTGACGGTACTGGTCGCGTGGCGCTCGGTGGGGTTGCCCACAAACCGTGGCGGGTAGAAAAGGCCGAGACTGACCTGCCCAAAGGGGCCAAGGCGGTTATGGCAAAATTGATGGCCGATGCGACGCCAACCCCTGAAAATGAATTCAAGATCACCCTGGTAGAGCGCACGCTCAGTGCCGCACTTATGGACGCGAGGGCTTAAATCATGAAATTCGATACCCCCGCCACCACCAACCCGATTGATCAGCTCAAAGTCGTCGGCAAACCGACCGACCGCATCGACGGGCCTTTGAAAACCACCGGCATGGCGCCTTACGCTTATGAGCAGCATGAGGCCGCGCCCAATGCCGCCTACGGCTATGTGGTGGGTGCCACTATCGCCAAAGGCACCATCGCTGCCCTCGACCTTAGCAAGGCGGAATCGGCTCCCGGCGTGATCACCATCGTCACCGCCGATACGGCAGGTAAGCTTGATAAGGGCAATTTCAATACCGCCAAGCTGCTGGGCGGGCCGGAGATTGAGCATTACCATCAGGCCATCGCCCTAGTGGTCGCTGAAACCTTAGAGCAGGCGCGCTCGGCTGCCGGTCTGATCAAGGTGCGCTACACCAAGGCCAAGGGCGCGCACGATCTTGAGGCCATCAGGACCACCGCCACCCGCCACAAGGACAGCAAAGACAGCCTCGTCGGGGATTTCGCAGGCGCTTTTTCCGCAGCCCCGGTTCAGCTTGATGTCACCTACCGCACACCGGACCACGCCCACGCCATGATGGAGCCTCATGCGTCGATTGCGTCATGGGAAGACGATCAGCTGACCCTGTGGACCGCCAATCAGATGATCGACTGGGGGCGCGGTGATGTCGCCAAAACGCTGGGTATTCCGAAAGACAATGTCCGGCTGATTTCGCCCTATATTGGCGGCGGTTTTGGCGGCAAGCTGTTCGTGCGCGCCGATGCCATCCTTGCCGCCTTGGGTTCGCGTCAGGCTAAGCGACCGGTCAAGGTCGCCCTGCCGCGTTCGTTTATGTTCAACAATACCCCGCACCGTCCGGCGACCATACAGCGTATCCGCATCGGCGCTTCAAAAGACGGCAAGATCAGCGCTATCGGCCACGAAAACTGGTCAGGTGATCTGGCCGGTGGCGGGCCGGAAGATGCTACTCAGCAAACCAAGTTCTTATATGCCGGGGCCAATCGCCTGATCACCACGCGGCTGGCTGTGCTCGACCTGCCCGAAGGCAATGCCATGCGCGCCCCCGGTGAAGCTCCCGGCCTGATGGCGCTGGAAATCGCCATTGATGAAATGGCCGAAAAGCTGGGCCTCGATCCGATCAAGTTCCGGGTCATTAACGACACTCAGGTCGATCCGGAAAATCCGGCCCGTCCGTTCTCTCAGCGTCAGTTGATCAAGTGCCTACACACGGGCGCCGACAACTTCGGCTGGGATAAGCGCGGTGCGCCCGGAAAAACCCGCGATGGACGCTGGCTAACCGGCATGGGCGTGGCGGCCGCTTTCCGCAACAATCTGACGATGAAATCAGCCGCCCGCGTCAAGCTTGATAATAAAGGTGTGGTGACGGTCGAAACCGACATGACCGATATCGGCACCGGCACCTATACCATTATCGCCCAGACAGCGGCGGAAATGATGGGTGTTGGGCTCGATAAGGTCGTGGTCAAACTGGGCGATTCGAGCTTTCCGGTCTCGGCAGGGTCAGGCGGGCAATGGGGCGCCAATTCCTCAACCGCCGGGGTCTATGCCGCCTGCGTCAAGCTGCGTGAGATGATTGCCAAATCCCAAAAATTCGATCCGGCCAAAACCACTTTCGCTGACGGTAAGGTCACCTCTGGCCGTAAGAGTATTGATTTGGGCAAAGCCGCAGGTGCGAGCGGTATGGTCGCCGAAGACTTTATCGAATTTGGCGACCTCGGTAAAACCCATCAGCAATCGACCTTTGGCGCGCACTTTGTTGAGGTCGGCGTCAATGAAGTCACGGCGGAAATCCGTATCCGGCGTATGCTGGCTGTCTGTGCCGCCGGTCGTATCCTCAACCCCAAATCGGCCCGTAGTCAGGTGATCGGGGCCATGACGATGGGGGCCGGAGCGGCGTTGATGGAAGACCTTGTCATCGACAAACGCCACGGCTTTTTCGTTAATCATGACCTGGCCGGCTACGAAGTCCCGGTCCATGCCGACATCCCGCATCAGGAGGTGATATTCCTCGATGAGACCGACCCCATGTCATCACCTATGAAGGCCAAGGGCGTGGGTGAACTGGGCATCTGCGGCGTCGGGGCAGCCATTGCCAATGCCGTCTACAACGCTACCGCCGTGCGGGTGCGCCACTATCCGATCACACTCGACAAACTGCTCAAGGACATGCCGCAGATCGCATGATCCCTGTATCCGACGCACACCTATATAAGCAAGATTAACATAATTAAGCTTCGCAAAGCTCTGGCCTGTTTGTGCCTAATCGTACCCAACGCGTTCGCGCAGACGGGTGCATCGCCAGACCCCGGCCCAGGCCCTGATGTGGGCGAAGGCAGCGCGATCGCTCTGGTCGAAGAGGGCGATATCATCGACATTGATATCCCTAACCGCACCATTGAATTGCGGGTGACCATGGAAGAACTGGCCCACCGCCGGGCGAAAGAAGAAGCCCGCGGTCAGGACGCTTTCACGCCTAAGAACCGTGAACGCTATGCCTCAGCGGCCCTGCAAGCCTATGCGGCGCTTACGACCTCAGCCGATACCGGTGCCGTGCGCGACCTCAACCAGTTGAAGCGCTGATCGTAGCCCCTCCCTGATTTGGCTGCGCCGAACTTCGTTTCAAGGGAGGGGTTATTTCAAAGCATTCCGACGTCTATCCCGTACAATTTCAAAAGTCTTGAAGGCGGGCCTAACTTTAAATGTATCCACTGCTTCCTTGGAGCTTCCCAGAACCTCTTGAATTTGCCATTGGGATAAAGTCGATTCACACCCAACTATTACCTCTTTTAAGGTCAAATCTTCACCAAAATGCTGAAAGCATAATTTTGTAACGGCATCTCGGTAAGTCTTTGAACAAATTAAACGATACTCGGCCTCATATGCCCAAGCTTCGAATTTATAGAAAAACGAATTTGTAACTTGACGATTGGTAAGTTCGGATAAGCTATTGGCTCCGAGAGTATCGGGAGTAAGGCGCTTCGCTACATATTCCACTTTCTCGGCTTTACAATGCACGTCGAAACCAAGGCATAAGCCCTTGTGTTTATCAGCGTAGTGGCTCCACATTAACGGGTGCTTCCAGCTTTTTGATAGGCAGACAATACCTGTCTCGCTATCTATTGCTTTTTTGATTTCTTTCGTTTTTTTACGTGCAAACGGGTCTGATAGTTCTAAGCCAAGAAACTCAAATGGATCATTTAATTTCCCAACTTCAGCAATTTTTAGGCGCTGATCTCTAATTGCCGCTAATCCGTGCTCGGCAGTTGTAAAGTAATAAAGCCGCATAGATTCTGCCCAACAAAAAGCCCTGCACCATATAGTGCAGGGCTTATCATTTCAGATTCCTGTGAAAAGTATACTGAGCGTCAGCGAAGGACTTTTTACAGATTAGATCGACCAATCCCCGTCGTACATGCTGAACAGATCCGACGCGCGCAGGCGCTCGATGATCTGACCCGCGGCTTCGGCGGCAGTCATGCGCTCGGTCTTTACGACGATTTCGGCATTGGTTGGCGCTTCGTAAGGGCTGTCGAGGCCGGTGAAGTTCTTGATCTCCCCTTTGAGCGCCTTGGCATAGAGGCCCTTGGGGTCGCGGTTGATGCAGTCCTCAATCGGGGTATCGATGAACACCTCAAAGAACTCACCATCCTCAAACAGGTCACGCACCATCTGGCGATCCGAGGCGAACGGCGAGATGAAGGAGCACAATACAACCGTGCCCGCATCGACGAACAGTTTGGCGACCTCACCGACGCGGCGGATATTTTCCACCCGGTCAGCATCGGTAAAGCCGAGGTCTTTGTTGAGGCCGTGACGGATATTGTCCCCGTCCAGCATCATGGTGCGGATGCCGCGGGCGTGTAGTTCAGACACCACCAGATTGGCGATGGTCGATTTGCCCGACCCCGACAGGCCGGTCAGCCACAGGGCCGCCGATTTATGGCCGTTCAGTTCCTGACGCGCTGCCTTACCAACCGTCAGTTCCTGACGGTGGACATGGGTGGCGCGGTTAAGCCCCTGGGTGATCATGCCCGCGCCCGCCGTCGCATTGGTGAAGCGGTCGATCAGGATGAATGAGCCGGTATGGCGGTTAAGCTCATAGGCATCAAAGGCGGTTTGCGACGACAGGCGGACATGGCACAGGCCGATCTCATTGAGATCGAGTTTGTGCGCACCTTCGTGTTCCAGGGTGTTGATATTGATCTTGTGCTCAATACGGGTGACACGGGCCGGGATATAGTTGTGGCCGAGCTTGATCAGATAGGGCCGGTCGACCTGCAAGGCTTCGTCCGTCATCCACAGGATATGGGCGGCAAAGCTGTCGGAGACTTCGGGGCGACCTTGCGGATGTGCAAAGGTATCGCCGCGCGCCACGTCGATTTCATCGTTAAGCACCAGAGTCACCGCCGTACCGGCGCGGGCTTCGCTTAAGTCACCATCAGCGGTTACGATGCGTTTCAGCACTGAGGATTTACCCGATCCGGCGACCACCAGCTCATCGCCGGGCTTGATCACGCCCGAATGGATGGTGCCGGAAAAGCCGCGGAAATCGAGGTTGGGGCGATTAACCCACTGTACGCCCATGCGGAAGGGTTTTTGGGCATCCACGCTTTCGACATCGACAGCTTCGAGATGCTCCAGCAGGCATGGTCCGTCATACCAGGGCATGAGGCCTGAGCGTGTGATCATGTTCTCACCAAAGCGCGCCGACAGCGGAATGGCCTGCACTGACGTGAACCCAAGTTGGTCGGCAAACTCACGGTAAGCGGTCAGGATTTCTTCGAACCGCGCCTGATCATAATCGACCAGATCGATCTTGTTGACCGCCACGACCACATGCTTGATGCCCAGCATAGAGGCGATGAACGAATGGCGGCGGGTCTGCGGCAGCACGCCTTTGCGGGCGTCGATCAAAATGATGGCCAGGTCCGCATTGGACGCGCCGGTGGCCATATTGCGGGTATATTGCTCATGGCCCGGCGTGTCAGCAACGATGAACGAACGCTTAGGCGTCGAAAAAAAACGGTAAGCGACGTCGATAGTGATGCCCTGCTGACGCTCGGCCTCAAGGCCATCGACCAGAAGTGCGAAGTCGATATCTTCGCCGGTTGTGCCGTGTTTTTTGGAGTCGCGCTCCAGCGACTGAAGCTGGTCATCAAAGATCAACTTGGTGTCGTACAGCAAGCGCCCGATCAGGGTCGATTTACCGTCATCAACGGAACCGCAGGTCAAAAAGCGCAGCAGGCTTTTCTCAAGCGTGGCCGTCTTAGGTGCGGCATCGGCGGTCAGGGTGGCGGTCTCAAGCGACATCTAAAATTCCATACATTCAGCTAAAGGTATCGAGCCAGACAAAAGTACCCGCAGGGCAACTTTTGTCTGAGGCCTAGAAATACCCTTCTTTTTTCTTCTTTTCCATCGAGGCGGACTCGTCGGAATCAATCAGGCGACCCTGACGCTCGGACGACCGCGAGGCTCGCATTTCGGCAATGATATCATCCAGCGTATCGGCCTCGGATTCCACGGCGGCACTGAGCGGATAGCAGCCGAGCGAGCGGAAACGGATATTGCGGATTTCGACCTCTTCGCCGGGATTGAGCGGCATGCGCTCATCGTCGCGCATGATCAGCATACCGCTGCGCTTAACCACCGGACGCGGCGCCGACAGGTAGAGCGGCACAATCGGGATGTTCTCGGCGCGGGTGTATTCCCAGATATCAAGCTCGGTCCAGTTGGAAAGCGGAAAGACGCGGATCGTCTCGCCCTTATTGATGCGGGTATTATAGTGGTTCCATAGTTCCGGGCGCTGATTGCGCGGGTCCCAGACGTGGCCGGCAGAACGGAACGAAAAGATACGCTCCTTAGCACGCGACTTTTCCTCATCGCGGCGGGCACCCCCAAAAGCGGCATCAAAACCGTAAAGATCGAGCGCTCTTTTGAGCGCTTCGGTCTTCATGATCTGGGTGTGCAGGGAGGAACCGGAATCAATCGGATTGATGTTGCGCTCAACGCCTTCGGGGTTGGTATAGACCAGAAGTTTCACGCCGTATTTTTCCGCGATCATGTCGCGGTGGCGGATCATGTCGGCAAACTTCCAGCGCGTATCGACGTGCAGCAGCGGGAACGGCAGCTTGGACGGATAAAACGCCTTCATCGCCAGGTGCAGCATGACGCCGGAATCTTTACCGATCGAATAGAGCATGACCGGGTTCTCGAACGAGGCCGCGACTTCACGCATGATCTCGATCGACTCGGCCTCTAACCGCTTGAGGTGATCTGACACAGGGTAGGTAATAATGTTGCTCATGATTCAGTTCGGCACTTTGAAGGCGACGTCGCCTTGCGCGAAAAATTCAGGGTTAAAAAAGCGGGGCTTGGCATAGATGAGCGGCGCACCGTCGCGGGACAATACCTTGCCGCCCGCCGCCGTCAGAATGGCGTCACCGGCGGCGGTATCCCATTCCATCGTCGGCCCAAGGCGGGGATATAGATCGGCCTGCCCTTCGGCCACCAGACAGAACTTCAGCGATGAGCCAATGGCGACCCGCTCAGCCACACCATAAAGATCAAGATAGGCTTCGGTTTCCGGCGAATTGTGTGACAGGGAACAGACCGCTGCCAGAGCGTCTGGGGCTTTACGGACAGTAAGAGCCTTGAAATTGGCAAAACTAATGTCGCCGCTCAGACCTTCAGTTTCTAGCACATGTGCTTTGCCGCTGACCACATCACCGATATAGAGCGCTTTGCGCACCGGCGCATAGATGATGCCATAGGTCGGGCGCTGCTGTTCGATAAGGGCGATATTGACGGTGAAATCCGGGCGGCGATTGATGAACTCTTTGGTGCCATCGAGGGGGTCAACCAGAAAGAACGGCCCTGTCTCACCTTCGGGGGCATTGTGACTGTCGGCGTCCTCTTCGGACACAACCGGAATATGGCCAAAATCGCGGGCCAATCCGTCAGCAATGACCGCATGAGAGGCCAGATCGGCCTGGGTCAGCGGGCTTTGGTCGCCCTTGATCTGGACATCGAACTCGCCTTCATAGACGCGCATGATCTCAGCCCCGGCATCTATCGCCAGTTGGCCAAGCCTGAGCAGGTCAGACTCGCTCAAAATCGTGGTGGCAAGGTCAGTCGTCACAATCCGGTCTCGTTTTTACAAGGCGCACCTGTAACGCGCACCCGATCAAGTGTCGCGTAAAAAGCATTTCTGCACGCCGCAAAAAAGCGATATATCGTGACCTGACAGCTAAGCTTTGCTAATCAGGCAGTACAGAAAAAGGCCAGGGGCGGATCATGGATAATTACAGACGCGAACTGCTTTTGGGTCTTATGGCGATGGGCCTGACCACAACCCACGCCACGGCGCAAACTCAGGATGAGCTTGAAAACGCGCTCAAGGCCGCCATCGGCAAGACTTCCAAAAAAACCTCGTCGACCGGCCTGCCAGTGGGTGTCACCAAGACCACCGCCGACAAGGGTATCCGCGAGGCCTTATCACTTGGTGCGGTCGCGGCTGTCACCCGCGTCGGCCGCGATGACGGTTACTGGGGCGATGATTTGGTCCGCATCCCCCTGCCCAAAACCATTGCCAAGGTTCAGAAAACCCTGAAACCGCTGGGGATGTCCGGCGCGCTCGATGAAGTGCATGAAAAGGTCAATCACGCCGCCGAAGTCGCCGCTCCCGTCGCCAAAGACCTGTTTCTGGATGCGATCAAATCGATCACGCTTACCGATGTGGTCAGCATTGTGCGCGGCGGGCCAACGTCGGGCACGCAGTATCTTCAGAAATCGACGACCCCGCGTCTGATCACCCTGTTCACGCCACCGATGGGCGAGGCCCTGCAATCGACAGGGGCCGTGCAATCATTAGATCAGGCCATAGAGCGCAACGGCCTTGGGGCCTACATCAAGAAAGACCCCAAGACTTACCTGAGCGAATATGCGGTGGGTAAGGCGCTGGACGGCCTGTTCTACTACGTCGGCAACGAAGAACGCGCCATCCGCACCAATCCGGCCAGCCGAACTACGGATTTGTTGAAAGCCGTGTTTGGCTAAAGCGAGTTTACAAAGCTTTACGCCGCCAGCACTTCGACATTCTTTTTGACCTGTTCTGACGCCAGAGTGACCTGACGGAAGCTGTGGTCGATGCGTATCAGACTATCTTCGATACGGTGAATGGCATCGACCGCCGACTGCATATTGCCGGAGATTTCGCCGGTGGCGGCATTTTGTTGCTCAATCGCGCCCGCGACGCTGGTGACGCTTTCCATCACAATCGTCATGGCGCCTGAGATCTCACCCAGCGCATTCACTACATCGGCGGTGACCGTCTGCATGCGGGTGATTTCTTCGGAAATGGTCTGGGTTGAACGCGCCGCCTGATTGGCCAGCGACTTAACTTCGGACGCCACCACCGCAAAGCCGCGGCCGGCCTCACCAGCGCGCGCGGACTCGATCGTGGCATTGAGCGCCAGCAGATTAATCTGACCGGCTATATCCTGAATGAGCGTCACAATGCCGGTCATGGCCGACGCCGACGCATCCAGGTTTTTGGCAAAGGCGCTGGCGTTCTCGGCGTGCTTGAAGATACCTTCAACATTGTCGCGCGTGACCACCATGCTGGCCGAAATATCGCGCACGCTCTGGCTCAGTTCTTCGGTCGCGGCCGCCACCGAATTGATGATGCCGCTGGTGTCAGACGATGCCCCGGCGACATTGGACGCCATACCGGCGGCCTCGGTGATTTCGCCAATTACCCCGCCCAGATCGTCATTGATATCGCGGCTTAAGGCATCGTTGCGCAGACGACGCAGAACCGCCGCGGTGCGGTCAGTCGCGAATTTGACGACCTTTACGACCGCGCCCGTCTCATCGAAAATCGGATTGTAGGACGCCTGAATATAGACTTCGCGCCCGCCCTTACCCAGGCGCTTATATTCTGCCGCCTGAAATTGACCCGACGCCAGATCGCGCCAGAAGGCCTTATAGTCTTCGGTCGCGGCATAGGCGGGATCGCAGAACATGCGGTGATGACGGCCTTTAATTTCGCTCAAATCATAGCCCAGAACTGTCAGAAAATTCTCATTGGCAGTTAGAATCTCACCCGTCGGGGTAAACTCAATCACCGCCTGCGCCCGGTCAATCGCTTTGATCTTGCCCTGAAAATCATCATTGCGGGATTTAATCGCGGTGATGTCGGTTGCGAACTTGATGACCTTGGTGACGCGTCCGGATTTGTCGCGGATCGGGTTATAGGTGGCCTGTATCCAGGCGATCTTGCCGCCCTTGCCTAGCCGCTTGAATTCATCGCTCTTGAAATGGCCCTGGGCCAGATCGCGCCAGAACGATTTATAATCTGCGCTGGCGGCATATTCGGGTATGCAAAACAGGCTATGGTGCTTGCCCTCAATCTCACTTAAGGCGTAGCCCATCAGGTCGCAAAAATTGGCATTGGCTGTAAGGATATTGCCCGTCGGGGTAAATTCAATAACCGCCTGCGACAGGCTGAGGGCATCCATGATCGAGCGATAATCGGCGGACTGAGCGGCAAAAAACATGAGGGCACCTGAAAATGTGGGGGGAGTTTTTTACGCAACTACCCTCAGTTAGTTTCACAGTACGGTTAACCAGCCCTTAAATAAGCACCATTCGTATACCATTTCTTGCAGAACTAACGCTCTATTACATAAGGGTTACAATCAGGCCGCGTCTTTCAGACTGTCCATGTCGCTGCGCGCGATCGAGGTGGCATAAAGCACAACCTTGGTCACCGCCCCCGCATCATCCAGCACTGGATTATAACTGGCGCTCAGGGCGATATGGCGGCCATCCTTACCGTAACGGACACATTCGCCGTGGCGGGCTTGCCCTTTGGCCAGCCCGTCCCAAAAGTCCGAATATTCGCTACTCAATCCCCGATCATATTCGCACAGCTTGCGGTGGGGGCGGCCCAGCAGCTCATTCAGGCTGTAGCCGGTGAGTTGGAGAAAGCTGTCATTGGCAAACAGTATTTGCCCGCGGGCGCAAAATTCGACCACAGCATGGGTATCTGACAGGGCTTTCAGCAGGTTACGACTGGCCAGTTCTTTTTGCTTTATGGCCGTAATATCGCACCCAGCCAGAATGACGCGCTCCATCTTACCCATCGAGGCCCTGACCGGCAGGAGACAGGCCTGCATCCAGCGGGCGCTGCCATCACGCGCCTGCAGTTTCAGCGTTTCCTGAAGGGTTTCACCGCCCGACACCCGGCGCCAGATATCTTCGGCGCGGCCATCATCGATGGTCGCCGGATCACAGATGACCGTATAGGGCTTGCCGCTCAGCTCATTCAGGCGATGGCCCAGCAGGGTGAGAAAGTCAGTATTGGCCGATACGATCGTGCCCTTGATGTCAAATTCCATCATAGGGATGGCATCGTAAAGCGCCTGGCCCAGAACCTGTTCGCGGGTCGAAAACAAGGATGTTAACATCATACGCACACTCACCTGACATAGGGGTTGGCGTACAAATTACGGTGGAAACCTGAATCGCGACCTAAAACCTATACTGAACCACAGGTTAACTACGATTAATCTATGGGCGCGCCACCGCCGTTTTGTCGCGGGCCGCCTTGAACTCGGATGTTTCGCGCCATTGCGGCCAGACGGTCGAATTGGCCAGTTTCGCCCCTAACTGGTAATAGAGCGCCACATCTTCGGCCAGACCCGACAGATCCCAGTCCGCCGACCATTCGTCATTGGCCTGATGATAACGGTTTTTGCGGTAGTCCTCATCAAAGGCCCGGCCCGCCGTCACCCCACCCTCAACCATATCCAGACCTGATGCCGCATAAAGTACCGGCACGCCACGTTTTGCCAGCGGGAAGTGATCCGAGCGGAAGAAGTAACCGGCTTCCGGTGTTTCATCCGGGGTCAGCACCCGATCTTGCGCCGCCGCCAGAGTTTTCAGATCGTCCTCCAGCGACGACTGGCCGGAGCCGACCACTTCGACATTGCGTGTGCGGCCTGAGACATTGAGCGCGTCCATATTGATGCCGCCCACCGTCTTGGCCAGCGGATAGATCGGGTTAGAAGCGTAATATTCCGAACCCAGCAAACCGCTTTCTTCGGCGGTGACGGCGATGAAGGCGACCGTGCGGTCAGGTATTTTGCCTGATGCCTTAAACGCGCGCGCCAGTTCGATCAGGGCGGCGACACCCGTAGCGTTATCAACCGCGCCGTTGAAGATCGCATCGCCATCGGCATCCGGCGTGCCTATGCCGATATGATCCCAGTGCGCCATGTAAAAGACGGTCTCATCAGGGCGCTTGGCGCCTTTGAGTTGACCGATAATGTTGCGGCTGACCACCTCTTCGGCGGCCACTTTGTAGCCGCCGGACAGGGTGATGCCGTCCAGCGGCACCGGCTTGAAATCCTTGGAGCGGGCCGCGATTTTGAGCGCATTGAGATCAAGCCCCGCCGCCGCAAATATCTTGGTGGCCGCGTCGGCACTGATCCACGATTCCAGCTTGGGACTGGTGACTGACGGGTCGGGCCGGACAATATCGAACTGCGCCACCGACCAGGAGTTTTTGACAGTGTTCCAGCCGTAAGAAGCGGCAGCACTGTCGTGGATGATCATGACCCCGGCGGCCCCTTTACGGGCCGCTTCCTCAAACTTATAGGTCCAGCGCCCGTAATAGGTCATGGCCTTACCGTTAAAGGTCCGCGACTCTGGCTGATAGAAATCAGGGTCGTTGATCAGAACCACAATGATTTTACCCTTGACATCAACGTCCTTGAAATCATCCCAACCGCGTTCAGGCGCGGTCACGCCGTAACCGGCAAAGACCAGCGGTGCATCAGTAAAACTGACCGCGCCCAGCGCTCCGCGTGTCGAGGCGGTGATATCTTCGCCCTGCACCAGCGGCATAGGCTGCCCCTTGAGGTTGAGGCTTAAGCTCGGATCGCTGACCTGAAACTTGCGTAGTTTTACGGTCTGCGTCCAGCCGCCGTTTTCACCACCCGGCTCAAGGCCTGCATCCTTATAGGCCTTCGAAACAAACGCGACGACCTTATCCTCGGCGGGCGTTGCGACCCCGCGACCGGCAAATTCGTCAGATGACAGCACTTTCACGTCATCAGAAATGCGCGCACCGCTGATGACCGGCTCAGCCCCGGCGGCCGCGGCCAGCGCCATCAGACTAACAGACAGGGTAAGGATTTGAGTGCGCATGGCGGGTCTCCGGGACAATGACAACTGGTTTCAGTTGACGCTAAATCCTTAAGCCGCAATGTCAAGGCTAAGCGCGTGCACCCATGCACTTACCTCTTTTTTGCGCGCAAATTCATGACCTTACATATCAACCTTATGGGCGGCGGCGCATGGTGAGGCAACCCTAACCTTTTTTCAGGTGCGCATCATGCCCGACAATCCCAAACCCACTGAACCTGTAATCCCCTCTAAAACACAGCGCGATCATCGCGATCCGTCCGGCCTCAACGAGCCTGACTACCCAGATAACGCCGCCGACCAGATCATCCCGGACGATCTTGACCACAAGTCCGGAGATGAGGTTTCCGGATTTGATGAGCGCAAACCCTCAGACGTCCACAAATACTAAAAAACCGGCGGAACTCTCCGCCGGTTTTTATCTTTAGTAGCTGCTGGGCGGATCGCTGGCCGGAAAGCTGTCTTCGACCATGTGATCCACCTGATCCTCGCTCAGGTCATCACGCAGTTTCTTATCACCCTTCAGGCAGCGCTTATAGTGATAAGGTCCGTGGAAAAAGCCGTCGTAAAACGATTTCAGAACCGGCCCCAAAACCGCCGTTGAAAAAATAAGCACCGGCAGGCTGAACATCGGGCCTGAGTTGGGGCGAGCGTGAGCTACCTGTGTCATCTTCTTTGCTCCAATTATTTATGACTTCGTCGATCCTGATCGAGCGTATTGGCATAGTCTTCGTCTTCACTGCGCTGATGACGAGCATTGCTGCGCGGATCATAGGACAGGACGTAATCGTTATCGCGGTCATCATAGGCCCTGCGATTAGGGGCAGGGATCGCACTTTTGGCTGAATGGCGAGGGGTCGAAGGGTGCGGCATTTGAACGTCTCCGTTTAAATTCCAATCTTAAAGCCTAATGCATACGCCATAAGATTATTATGGCGCAAAAATGATCTTAAGTAAAAATATAGCAAAAAACGCCGTCCATTTCACCGAAAATAAACACAGAACAACCGAAACCGGAACGATTTCATATTCAGAAATCAAATTGTCGTCATTTATGAACCCAACGATTTAAAAACCGTGCTTTTTAATTTAAAATGACCTCACAAATCCTGCATTTTTATGCACACGGCCTTAGTATTCGTCGCGAACCCTACTTAATTTCGCATTGAGGAACCGCGCCATGCTTAAACGTCTGCTGACACTCCAGGCCACCGCCCTGCCCTATATGACCATGGCGCAGGCTCTGGCCCGTCCCTTAACACAGGGCCCGCTGGCGCGCCGTCCGGTTATGCAGAGGGTGGCTCTGGGCGGATTAATTGGCGCGGGCATGGCGCTTGTCGCCATCGCCTTGGGTCAGCGCCTGAAACGCGGGGTGATCGATGCTCCGCATGACCCGACACCGTTTATCTGAAACCCATATCCTATGGAGGTTATTATGCACGTCAGAGACCTTATGAGCACCAGCTTCAAAATCATCGCCCCCGATACGACATTGCGTCAGGCGGCTGAGATCATGCGCGACCATGATCTGGGTTACCTGCCGATTGGTGAAAACGACCGGCTGAAAGGTGCGGTGACCGATCGCGATATCGTCGTGCGCGGTATCGCCACCGGCATGAGTGGCGACGAAAGCGTCATGCGCGTCATGACCGATCACATCACCTACTGCTTTGAGGACGACACGGTACGCGAAGCTGCCGAAGTCATGAAGGCCGAGCAGATCCGCCGGCTGGTCGTCCTCAATGAGCATAAGCGCGTGTGCGGCATCATCAGCCTAGGCGACATTGCCCGTGAGCACCATGACCGCCACCTGACCGGCGATATCGAAACCGCCGTCGCCCAGCCCCACAGCTCTGGTACGACCATGGACCCGTCGCTGACCTTTATCCGGTGACTTTTGAAAATAGGCCTCCAGATGGAATCCTCACCTTACCGGTAACATATTGTTTATCGCGCCTTTTCGCATTGCCCTCGGTTTTAAGTATCCGTAGTGTTACTAAAACTGGGAGAAAATAAATGGTTGGTCATTCAAAATCCATTACAGATATAACTTTTTCATATTTAAATCTAAATGGATTGGGGCTTGAGATTTCGCCCTATTTCGATCCCGTTATGCGTAAAGGTGACTATAAAGTTCACTATACAGATTATATTGGCACTGAAGAAATCCGTGCCAAGGCGGCCCTTAACCCCGGCCTTGCGGGTCGGGATGTCCCTGAAATCGATTTCGTCTGGCAACCTGGAAAGCCACTTGCCTCATGTAAGCCTAAAAAGGCAAAATACGATTATGCCGTCGCGTCGCATGTGCTCGAGCATGTCCCCAATCCCGCCGGCTGGCTTAATGAGGTACTATCTGTCGTTAAGGTTGGCGGGCATGTGGCGCTGTTTTTGCCGGACCGGCGTTGGTCGTCCGACTTTTTCCGCAAAAATACTCAGGTTTACCAGATTTTACAGTGGTGGATTGAGCAGCCCCCTGTGCCGACACCGGGTCAAATTCTGGACTTTATGATCAATTCGTTTGCTCTGGTCCACGGCATGAATGCGGATTGGGACCCCGACATCGGTCCTGAGTCCCCACAACGGGCCTATCCCGATAGCGAGGCCATTAGCACTACCATATCCAGATATCAGAGTGGCGAATACCTCGATATTCACTGCACAGTCTGGACGAGCGATACGATCGAAAACATATTTGATCGCCTGAAAGACTTGGGCATTCTCAATGCAGAGGTTGTAAATCTCACCAGCGATAAGGGTGAGTTTATGGTTATGCTCAAAAAATTGGGTGAGCCAAAACGCTTACCGCCGCAAACCAAGTCTTATGCAGCACCAATCGTGGACGCCCCTCAGCCAACAGAGCTCGCGTCGGCGGGCGACCCGCACATTAACCATCAGCTTGGCATATTGCGCCATGACCTTGGCTTTTTAATTCAAGAATTTGATGCGTACACCAAGGAAACACGTCAGCATACCGAGCGTAGCCGCATCTCCATCAGGCTACGCACCTGGGCAAAAATTCTTCTGGGGCGAATTAAACTTTAGGTTCTCCAGTTACGAACAGTTGAAGCTACCGCTTCAACTGGCTCAGGTCGCGCACAGCACCGGTGTCGGCTGAGGTGGTGAGCGCCGCATAAGCCTGCAGGGCCGCCGAGACATAGCGCTCGCGGTTCTTGGGCGTGAAGGCGTCCTGACCGCGCGCTTCTTCTTTCGCCCGGCGGTGGGCCAGTTCTTCCATAGTGACGCGCAACTCAATAGTGCGGTTGGGGATATCGATGTCGATGATATCGCCCTCTTCGATCAGAGCAATCGCCCCGCCTTCACCGGCTTCGGGGCTGACATGGCCGATGCTCAGCCCCGACGTGCCGCCAGAGAAACGCCCATCGGTCAGCAGGGCACACACCTTACCCATGCCTTTGGATTTCAGGTACGAGGTCGGGTACAGCATTTCCTGCATGCCCGGCCCGCCCTTGGGGCCCTCATAGCGGATGACAACGACATCGCCCTCTTTGATCTGGTTCTTCAGGATGGCATCAACCGAGTCTTCCTGCGCTTCAAACACCCGCACCCGGCCTGAGAATTTCCAGATGGATTCATCCACGCCGGCCGTTTTCACGATGCAGCCTTTTTCAGCGATATTGCCGTAGAGCACGGCCAGCCCGCCATCCTTGGTGAAGGCATGCTCGACCGAGCGGATGACGCCGTTCTCGCGGTCTTTGTCCAGTTCGGGCCAGCGCTTTGACTGCGAGAAGGCCTGCGTCGTGCGCACCCCGCCGGGGGCGGCCTTAAAGAACTCGGACACCTCTTCATCATTGGTGACGCGGATATCCCAGTAGGCCAGGGCGTGGCCCAGTGTCGGCGAATGGACGGTCGGCAATTCCGTGTTCAGCAAACCACCGCGGGCCAGTTCGCCCAGGATCGACATGATGCCGCCGGCGCGGTGGACATCTTCGATATGCACATCTGATGTGGCGGGGGCGACCTTACACAGGCACGGGGTGGAACGCGAAATCCGGTCGATATCGGCCATCTTGAAATTGACACCGGCTTCGGACGCGGCGGCTAAAAGGTGTAATACGGTATTGGTCGACCCGCCCATAGCCACATCAAGGCGCATAGCGTTTTCAAACGCCGCATAGGAGGCGATCGAACGCGGCAGAACGCTTTCGTCATTACCTTCGTAATAGCGCTTGGTGATATCAACGATCATCTGACCGACATTCTTAAACAGGCGCTCACGGTCCGAGTGGGTCGCCAGAACCGTGCCATTGCCGGGTAGAGACAGGCCCAAGGCTTCGGTCAGGCAGTTCATCGAATTGGCGGTAAACATGCCCGAACACGACCCGCAGGTAGGACACGCGGCTTCTTCGACGGCCTTAACCTGCGCGTCGGAGATATTGTCATCGGCGGCCTGAACCATCGCATCGACCAGATCAAGCGCATGGGTCCTGGCCACCCCGTCCTTATCGGGCCACACGACCTTACCGGCTTCCATGGGCCCACCGGAGACAAACACCGCCGGAATATTGAGGCGCATGGCGGCCATCAGCATACCCGGCGTGATCTTGTCGCAGTTGGAGATACAGACCATGGCATCGGCACAGTGGGCATTGACCATATATTCCACGCTGTCAGCGATCAGATCGCGGCTGGGGAGGGAATAGAGCATCCCGCCGTGGCCCATAGCGATACCGTCATCAACGGCAATGGTGTTAAATTCCTTGGCGACACCGCCGGCTTTTTCGATCTCACGCGCCACCATCTGCCCTAAGTCTTTCAGGTGAACATGGCCCGGCACGAACTGGGTGAAGGAATTGACGACCGCGATAATCGGCTTGGTGAAATCGGAATCGGTCATGCCGGTCGCCCGCCATAGGGCGCGGGCGCCTGCCATGTTGCGGCCAAAGGTGGTGGTGCGGGAACGATAGGCAGGCATTATCTCATCCTTATCCGGAAAGTTGAGAACGGTTCACAAAAACTCAAAGCATTATAAGCCATTTGCGGCTGGCATATAAGCCTAATGGCCAAGTTGGCAAGACTGATATATGATATGACGGCAAGACGCGGGGTATTGGCCCTTTTGCAGCGCGGAAAAGCCTTTCACAAACTCAGCCCGTCGTGCAAGTTTTGATATCAAAACCGGGTCATTTGGAAAATATTTTTCACAAATGGTCGATATTCAGAAAATTAATTCCAAATCGTCGCTTGATTGCCAATTTTCAGGAAAAAATTTTCCACTTTTTCCTTTGCTTTTTTAAAACCGATCAGGCATATAGTCATCCCAAGCCAAAGCTATGAATGCTGAGGCCAGATGGAGTTTACCTGTTGTGACGAAAGCTATAGCCATAGCGATGGACAAAACCGAGAGCCGTAAGGCGCTCGCGATGTCGTTTGTCAGCCTGGTATCCATTGTATCGCTACTTATCGTGGGCGTCGTACGCCCCATGATCGTGGAGTGGTGACCAAACGGTTCAGACCAAATTAATGGCCTAAATCAGTCTCCCGCTCCGCCCCCGGAAGCGGGGATTTTTGTATCTAATCACCCTCGAAACCTTTGAAGAGCTGCACCATGAACGCGCAAATCAAGATGACCCCAACCGCCACCGAAGCCCCATCCTTTGAAGTCACGGCCGCCTTTATGGCCGCTTCGCTTGTTGGCGCTCAAAAGGTAGTGTCCGGTTTTGCCATTCTTCATGGATCGATTGCGCCCGTCGGCGGCATTTTAAAGCTGTCGGGCTTCGGGGAACGCTTCGAAGGTCAGGCGCGCGTTTTCGAAGACGAAATGACGGCTATTGCGGCTGTCCGCGCCGGTGAAATCGCGTCCGGCACCGCCATCATCATTCGCCATAAAACCGATCTGCGCGATATCGTGGACGCCATTGAGCACGCTGGCATCACCGGCATCGCCTTGGTCAGTGACGGTCATATCGCAGGCTCCACAGCCAATGCCATGATCGTCGGCAACTGCGCGCCTGCAGCGCAAGGCGGTGGCAATATCGGTCGTTTGCGCGATGGTGACATCATCACCATTGACGCCACTTCGCGCCGCATCGAGACTACGGCGGACTTATCCGGTCGTAAATCCAGCTTCACAGCACCGGCCCGTGGCTATCAGGGCCATCCGGCGCTTGAAAAATATGCACGTGTTATGACCGCGGCCTCTTAACAGGCCCGGTCATTTCTTTTTGGGCTTTTCGTATTTATGGCTTTGCCGTAAACCCCTTCACCACTTATCCACGCTACACGAACTTTCAGGAGTACCTTCGTGAAAATCTATACTAATGACGACGTTTCCGCCGACAGCTTGAAGGGCGAACGCGTCGCCATCGTTGGCTACGGCAGCCAAGGCCGCGCCCATGCTCAGAACCTGCGCGATTCGGGCGTTGACGTAATTGTCGGCGTTCGCACCGGCGGCGCTGGCTACGAAAAGGCCAAGCACGACGGTCTGCCGACCGCAGAAATCAAGGACGCCGTTAAGGACGCGACCATCATCGCCATCCTGACGCCGGACATGAGCCATGCCGAAATCTACACCAACGACATCGCCCCTTACGCCGCTAAGGGCGCGTCGATCCTGTTCGCCCACGGCTTCTCGGTCCTTTATGGCCGCGTCGATGCCCGTGCCGACCTCGACGTCATTCTGGTGGCCCCCAAGGGTCCAGGCGACCTCGTGCGCCGCGAATATCAACGTGGCCGCGGCGTACCGTCGCTGTTTGCCGTTGATCGTGACGTGACTGGTAAGGCCGCTCAGCGCGCCCTGGGCTATGCCCGCGGCATCGGCGGCACCGTTGGCGGCGTCATCGAGACGACCTTCAAGGAAGAAACCGAAACCGATCTGTTCGGCGAGCAGGCCGTTCTGTGCGGCGGCACGACCGAGCTGGTCATGATGGGCTTTGAAACCCTGGTTGACGCCGGTTACCGCCCGGAAATCGCCTATTTCGAAGTTCTGCACGAACTGAAGCTGATCGTTGATCTGCTGTACGAAGGCGGCTTTGCCAAGATGCACTCGTTCGTGTCCGAAACCTGCAAGTACGGCGATCTGGTTTCCGGCCCGCGCATCATCAACGAAGAAACCCGTGAGCGTATGCAGGAAGTCCTCAATGACATTCAGTCTGGCGACTTTGCCCGCGACTGGATTCTTGAGAACATGGCTGGCCGTCCGCGCTACAACGCCCTGATGCGTCAGGATCTGGATCACCCGATCGAGCATACCGGCCGTGATCTGCGTTCGCGTATGTCTTGGTTGCAGGAAAAGAATAACGGGTAAGCAACTCACGGAAAAGTTTGAGGCTTTGCCTCAATACATTTTCCGTGGGCCATATCCTCTGATCCGGCTTCGCCTTGGCGAGGCCGGATACACAAAAAATGAAAATTTCTGAGGGCCGTCCCAAGGAAATTTTCTCCGTATTGTTTACGTGAAAAACGTATTGGCGGCCTGCCCGCCAAACTTTTTTACGAGGGATCATCATGATAAACCAACCGACCGGAGCACAGTTAGTCATCTCAACGTTAAGAGCGTTGGGCGTGGATATCCTGTTTGGCTATCCGGGCGGGGCCATCATGCCGATCTATGATGCGTTGGCCGGCTCCGGCCTCACGCATATTCTGGTGCGCCACGAACAGGGCGCGTCCTTTGCCGCCGATGCCTATGCCCGCGCGACGGGTAAGGTCGGCGTTTGTATGGCCACCTCCGGCCCCGGCGCCACCAACCTCATTACCGGTATCGCCAACGCCTATATGGACTCAGTCCCGATGGTCTGCATCACCGGGCAAGTCGGCACGCACCTGTTGGGCACAGACGGTTTTCAGGAAGTCGATATCCTGGGCCTGACATTGCCAATCGTGAAGCACTCCTGGCTGGTGCGTGATCCGGCAGAGATCCCTGCCATTTTGTCGCGCGCCTTTCAAATTGCTCAGGAAGGCCGTCCGGGCCCGGTTCTGGTTGATATCCCAAAGGATGTCGCCGCCGCCTTTGTCAAAGACGTGCCGACAACGGGCGAATTCCCATCCTGGCAGCCGCCGCAGCCCGATGTCGCCGATATCAAGGCGGCTGAAAAGCTTATTGAGCAATCGAAAAAGCCATTGTTTTACATCGGTGGCGGGGTCGAAATGGCTTTTGCCGTGCCGCAGTTGCGCGCTCTGATGGACCGTACCGGCATTCCGGTTGTCTCGACGCTGAAAGGCTTAGGCGCGATCCCGACCACTGACGACCTGTTCCTCGGCATGCTGGGGATGCACGGCACCCGCGCGGCCAATATCGCCGTTCAGGACGCCGATCTGCTGATCGTTCTGGGCGCACGGTTCGATGACCGTGCTACGGGCAAGCTGTCGGCCTTTGCGCCCCACGCTAAGGTCATCCATGTCGATATCGACGCCGCTGAAATCAACAAATTGCGCATGGCCCAAGTCGGCATTCTGGGCGACCTGAAAATGGTTCTGGACGGCCTGCACCCCAAGATGCAGGACATCTCCCTGTGGGTTGCCAAGTGCAAATCCGACAAAAAGAAACACGCCTTCCGCTACGACGCGCCGGGCACCGGCATATATGCGCCGGCCCTTCTGAAGCTGCTGTCGGAAAAGGCCGGTGATAAGTTCGTCGCCTGTTGCGATGTGGGTCAGCACCAGATGTGGGTCGCTCAGCACTGTCAGTTCCTGCAAAACCGCGCCCATCTGACGTCGGGCGGCTCCGGCGCTATGGGCTATGGTTTGCCCGCCGGTGTCGGCGCAAAACTGGCCCTGCCGGACCACCATGTGGTCACGGTGTCCGGCGACGGCTCATTCATGATGAACATTCAGGAAATGGCCACCCTGCGCCGTTACGGTATTCCGCTGAAGATCGTCCTGCTCGATAACTCGTCTCTGGGGCTGGTGCGTCAGTGGCAGCGCCTGTTCTACGAAGAAAACTATTCGGAAATCGACCTCAGTGATAACCCGGATTTCGTGACGGTTGCCCAAGCCTTTGGCCTTGATGCCTTCCGTATCACCAGCCGCGATGAGGTCGATGGCGCGCTCGATCGCCTGCTGGCGGCGGATAAGCCGACCTTGTTGCATATTTTGATTGATCCGCGCGAAAACGTCTGGCCGCTGGTGCCGCCGGGCGCGTCGAATGCGGAAATGATGGAGGAGCGTTGGGATGAGCCACTTGATTCATATTGAGATTGACGATCTCGACGGCACGCTCCTGCGGGTATTGGGCCTGATTGAACGGCGCGGCTTTTTCATTGATGCGATTGAGATGTATCCGATCGATGACAAGACCCGTGGCTTAAGCGTTACGGCGCGCGCCAAGGAGTCCCATCGCCGTTTTGAAACCCTCTATGCGCAGATCGACCGTCTGTATGGTCTGAAGCGCGTAGCCGAACCGCGCAAGGCTGCCGCCGCTCAGAAATTGTCGGCCTGATTATGCGCGACTTGAAACCTATCGAAAGCGGGATTAAAGACGTTGCCATAGCAACCGGCTTTGAAATCGCGCCATCTTATCGGGAAACAGGTATACGGGGTCGTCGTCGCGACCCCGGTTCCGTAGGCAGTGGATTTTAAGCCTTTCACACTGCCTTTAAGTTAATTCTCCGAATACGGAATATTCCAAATGAATAAGAAACTCGCTGATACGATCTGGTTCAACGGCAAGCTGATCCCGTGGGAAGACGCCACCATCCACGTCATGACCCACGCCCTGCATTACGGCACCTCGGTTTTTGAGGGCGTGCGCGCCTATGATACGCCAAACGGCCCGGTTATTTTCCGCCTGCATGAACACTCCCAGCGCCTGATCGACTCGGCGCGGATCTATCACATCCAACTGCCGTACACTGTAGATCAGATCAACGATGCGTGCCGTGAGATTGTCCGCGCCAACAATCTCAAAAGCGCCTATCTGCGCCCGATCGCCTTTCTGGGCGAATGCGGCATGGGGGTCACCCCTAAGAAGGAAAATGTTTCGGTCGATGTTGCCATCGCCGCCTTTCCGTGGGGTGCTTACCTGGGCGAAGAAGGCCTGCTTAAGGGCGTTGATGTCTGCGTTTCGTCCTGGAACCGCGCCGCCCCGAACACGATCCCGACTGGCGCCAAGGCTGGCGGCAACTATCTGTCGTCTTACCTGATTGGGTATGAAGCGCGTGAGCGTGGTTTTGCAGAAGGTCTGGGGCTTGGCCGCGATGGCCTGCTGTCCGAAGGGGCCGGTGAGAACCTGTTCCTGATCCAGAAGGGCAAGATCTTTACGCCGCCCCTGGCCGCGTCGATCTTAGGCGGCATCACCCGTGACACGGTGATCCAACTGGCCCGCGCGGAAGGGATTGAGGTCATCGAGCAGGTTCTGCCGCGTGAGATGCTTTATCTCGCTGACGAAGTGTTCATGACCGGCACCGCGGCCGAAGTCACGCCGATCCGTTCGGTTGACGGCATTCCTACCCGCGTTGGCGGCCCCGGCGATGTCACCAAGCTGATCCAAAAGCGCTTCCACGGCCTGTTCACCGGTGAAACGGAAGATCGCTGGAACTGGTTAGCGCCGGTCAACTAACCGCGCCGAAATGTTACGGGATGCAAGGGGCGGTGCCCCTTGCACCTTTTATTATCAGGACAACCCAAGATGTCAGAACAACCTAAGTCCTTATTCGACAAGGTATGGGAAAAACACATAGTCGAAGACGAAAGCTACGACCGCCCGGCCGTGCTTTACATCGACCTGCATCTTGTCCACGAAGTCACCTCGCCGCAGGCCTTTTCGGCGATTGAGGAACGCGGCTTAAAAGTCCGCCGCCCCGACCGCACCTTTGCGACGCTTGACCACTCGACCCCGACCTTGCCGCCAAATGCTGCGGGTGAGCGTCCCTATTTTACGGCGGACGCCAAAAATCAGGTCGAAACCTTAGAGCGCAACACTCAAAACCACGGCGTGAAACTGTTCGGCTGGGGCTCCGAAAACCGCGGCGTCGTCCACGTTATGGGGCCGGAAATGGGCCTGACCCAACCCGGCATGACCGTGGTGTGTGGTGATTCCCATACCTCAACCCACGGCGCGTTCGGCTGCATTGCCTTTGGCATCGGCACCTCCGAAGTCGGCCATGTGCTGGCGACACAGTGCCTCGCGCAACGCAAGCCCAAGACCATGCTCATTACCGTCACCGGCGAATTGCAGGCTGGGGTTTCGGGCAAGGACGTGGCCCTGACCATCATCAACCGCTTGGGCTTTGGTGGCGGCACCGGCTATGCGCTGGAATATTGCGGGCCCGTGATCGAAGCGCTCGATATGGAAGGGCGCATGACGGTCTGTAACCTGTCGATCGAGGCCGGTGCGCGCTGCGGCATGATAGCACCCGATCAAAAGACCATTGAGTGGCTGCGTGGGCGGGCCTATGTGCCGGCCGATTATGAGGCCGCCGCCGCTGAATGGCTGAAACTGAAATCCGACGACGGTGCGGTCTTTGACGACGAAATCACCATTGATGGCTCGATCATTGAGCCAATGGCGACCTGGGGCACCACGCCGGACCAAGGCGCTGCGGTCTCCAAAGCCGTGCCGGTGGCCTCGAACGAAAACGAAGCCAAAGCCCTGAAATATATGCACTTTGCGGGTGGCGAAGCCCGCGACCTGGCTAAGGTCGATGTGGTCTTTATCGGCTCTTGTACCAATGGCCGCATGTCCGATTTGCGGGCGGCGGCTGAGATCATGAAGGGCCGCCATATCGCTGAGGGCGTACGCATGCTGGTCGTGCCGGGCTCTGAGCAGGTCCGCGCCGAAGCGGTCGCCGAAGGGTTGGATAAGATATTCACCGAAGCCGGTGCCGAATGGCGTCTGCCGGGCTGTTCGATGTGTATCGCCATGAACGGTGATTTCGTTCAGCCGGGACAGTTGGCGGTCTCGACTTCCAACCGCAATTTCGAGGGCCGTCAGGGCCCCGGTGCGCGCACGGTTCTGGCCTCTCCGGCCACGGCGGCGGCGTCAGCCATTGCCGGTCACATCACCGATCCAAGACGGTATATCGCTTAAAAGTCCCTCGCTCCGCTCAGTGTACTTTTAAGCGGAAACTGGAAACGAAAAAATGTCAAACCAAGAACCGATCAACACTTTCTCCTCACGCATCGCCGTGCTGCCCGAAGCCAATATCGACACCGACCAGATCATTCCGGCGCGCTTTTTGACAACCACGTCGCGTAAAGGGCTTGGCGTGGCGGCGTTCAACGACTGGCGCTACGAAAAAGACGGCACGCCCAAGCCAGACTTTATCCTCAACACTATCGACCCATCCGAGCATCGCGTTCTGGTTGGCGGCAATAATTTTGGCTGCGGCTCATCGCGTGAACACGCGCCGTGGGCGCTCACGGACTATGGTTTCAAGGCCGTGATTTCGACCGAGATCGCTGATATTTTCACCTCCAACAGCCTGAAAAACGGCCTGTTGCCGATCGTGGTAACACCGGAGATTCACGCCAAGCTTCTGGCCAGTCCGCAGCAGCGTGTGACGATTGACCTTGAGGCCAACGAACTGCGCCTCGAAGACGGCACGGTCTTTATCTTCAAAATCGAAGCGTTTGCCCGCCAGTGCTTGTTGGAAGGCGTCGACGCTATGGGCTGGCTGATCAACCGCCTGCCCGCCATTGAAACCTATGAAAAAGAGCATGCCGCATGAGCGCGTTTAAGATCGTAATCCTCCCCGGTGATGGCATCGGCCCGGAAGTCGCCGCCGCCGGCCGTCTGGCGCTGGAAACCATTGGTGATGTGTTCGGCCATAACTTCACGTTTGAAGAAAAGCTGATCGGCGGCATTGCCATTGATACGGTTGATGATCCCTATCCGGCCGATACCGATGCCGCCTGTCTGGCCGCCGATGCGGTTCTTCTGGGGGCGGTCGGTGGGCCGAAGTGGGACTTAAAGCCCAAGCGGCCTGAGCAGGGCTTGCTGGCCGTGCGTAAATCCATGGGCCTGTTTGCGAACTTACGTCCAATGGATGTAGCGCCGTCTCAGGCGTTCCGGTCACCGCTGAAAGAAGAGATCGTATCGGGCGCCGACATGCTGATCGTGCGCGAACTGACCGGCGGCCTTTATTTCGGCAAGCGCACCCGCACGGAAACGACCGCGACCGATGAGTGTCTTTATACGGTGGCCGAAGTCGAGCGCGTCGCTCATGTTGCCTTTCAGGCCGCTCGTAAGCGCCGCAATAAGGTCACCAGCGTCGATAAGGCCAATGTCATTGAAACCTCGCGCCTGTGGCGGGAGACGGTCAATAAACTGCACGCCGCGGAATATTCGGATGTCGAGCTGGAGCACGCCCTGGTCGATTCCATGGCCATGCATCTGGTGACTCGCCCCAAGGACTTCGATGTCATTCTGACCGAGAATATGTTCGGCGATATCCTGTCAGATCTGGCCTCGGTCCTGCCGGGCTCGATTGGGTTGTTGGGGTCTGCGTCATTGGGGTCTACCGGCAAAGGTCTTTATGAGCCGATTCACGGTTCAGCCCCGGACATCGCCGGTAAGGATCTGGCCAACCCGATCGGCACGCTTAAATCCGTCAGCATGATGCTGCGCCACAGTCTGAACCTGACCAAAGAGGCCGATACGCTCGATGCCGCCATTGAGGCGGTGATCAAGGCAGGCACCCTGACCCGCGACCTTGGCGGCACCACGTCCGGCTCTCAGGTCGCCAAGGCTGTCTCTGACCAAATCCGTATTCAGGCCAAAGTCGAAGCTTAATTCTCAGAAATAAAAACCTCTCAGATTTTGATCTGAGGGGTTTTTATTTGAGCCATAAGGGCATCATCGTTTAGACCTTCGACCTCAATCTGCTTATAGCGTGACGTATCACCCGACAACAGGGTCAGGCGCGATTTCGGCAGGTCTAGTTCCTTGGCCAGAAACGCTAAAAGGGCCGCATTTGCGCGGCCCTCAATCGGTTGGGCTTTCACCCGTACTTTCAGAATTTTACGGCCAAACTCGTCTATATCCCAACCATCTATACGGTCGTGGGCGGCCTTGGGCGTCAGGCGTATGACCAGTCTGGCCATGACCCGTTTAGCCCAGAATAGGATAAAGGCCGTTAGCTGCCATCGGGATCAGGAAGCGGCGCATCCCTGAAATGATCAGCAGCGCAAAGATCGGGCTGATGTCGATGCCGCCCAGCGTCGGGATCAAGCGCCGGAACGGCTCAAGGATCGGGCCGGTGATCCGGTCCAGCGTGTAGTGGATATTATAGACGACACGGTTATGGGTGTTGATGACATTAAAGGCGATCAGCCAGCTCATGATGGCGCTGATGATGATGGCCCAATAGGCGATGCCCAAAATGCCGTCGAGAATAAAAATAACAAAACCGGTCATGCGTGTCCTTAACTGGGATCGGGCGGCGCGGCTTTAAGCGCGCGTAATTATATCCATATAATGATTTGGCTGTGTCAAACAAGTAAGACCGGCAGGTTAAGGAGACCTTGACAGGTTCATATCCTGGTTTATTAAAAACCACACTTTGTCATGGACAAGGGGCTATAGCTCAGTTGGTAGAGCGCGTCGTTCGCAATGACGAGGTCAGGAGTTCGAATCTCCTTAGCTCCACCATTGAAAACACTGTTTACGCGACCGCTTTGGCCCGATGTTTCCCTTATAAATAAGCCCCTACTCACGCGCCGCCGTCGCGCGCTGCGGCGCAAACAACCGTCGGGTGATGTGTCTATACGCTCACATAACGCCGCTATAGGTTGTGAGCGATAGGGGATTCGACATGGCATCTGCGGCACCCAAACCGGCCCATCTTAACACGCTTGATGGTTTGCGCGGCATTGCCGCAGTTTCGGTCATGGCCTTTCACTGGCACATCGAAGCCGGTTCGCCCCTGTTTCAGCACAGCCGTTTGGCCGTCGACCTGTTCTTTTTAATGAGCGGTTTTGTGCTGGCCTATGCCTATGATGACCGCCTGAAGGCCGGTCTGCCCTTTTGGACTTTTTTCATTCCACGCCTGATCCGGCTTTACCCTATGATATTGATGGGGATCGGATTTGGCGCCGCCTGGTTTACACTCGACGGGCTGATTACGGGGGAGCAGGCATTTACGGTTCCCCAGTTCGTCATGTATCTGCTTATGAACCTGTTTATGATTCCGGTCGTGACCTGGGATCAGGACATCGCGATGTTTCCGCTTAACCTGGTGCTGTGGTCGCTGTTTTTTGAGCTTATAGCCTATGCCGCCTATGGCTTGGTGTTTGCCAAGGCCAAGACGCGCTGGCTTGTTCCGGTCATTGTGGCAGGCGCCATTGGCGTGACCGGTTGGCTAATCTTCAATTTTGGCGCTTCTCCCGCAGTGCCGACGGGTCTGGGGTTTCTTAAACAAGGCTTTCTGGCTGATCTGTCGCGGATCGGCCTGTCGTTTTTTCTGGGCGTTATGATCTTTCGCGGACTCCCACGATTAAACGCCTTTCCGTCTATTCCTGTCGTATTCTTGCCCATGATGTGCCTGCTGATTTTCGTTCAGCCCGAAGGCAGCCTTAACTGGTGGACGTGCCTGTTCACCATACTAATCGTCCTCCCTGTCATGCTTTTATCAGCCATCCGGGAAAATATCACCGGACGCTATGGCGCCGTCTCCAAATTCCTCGGCGATATATCATACCCTCTGTATGTCACCCACCTGCCGGTCATGTGGGCTATGCGCGCCGTTTTGCACAAACTATTCCCGAACCTGCCCATCATATGGCTGGGCCTCATCATATTGCCCGGATGCGTGTTGGTCGCTTATCTCCTGCTCAGGTCCTATGATCTGCCTGTGCGACGCTTCCTGAGCCAGAAGCTCAAGCCCATCAGCTTGAACAACCGCATACCAGCGGAGTAAGCTCTGAAATTGCCGCTATTGCGCCATCACTTGGCCTGAGTTGACAAACAAAAAACCCGACCTGATTGCTCAGGCCGGGCTCTTTTGTCTTAAGACCTTAGAGGTCGCGATCTTAAATTAGAACGCGATGTCGATGGTCGAACGACGGTTCAGAGGCTCTTTCACGCCGTCGCCGGTGGCGACTGCCGGGGCCGATTCACCCTTCCAGTCAACAGCCAGCTTGGAACCGTCAACGCCGAGGCCAGCGAGGGCATCAGCAACGGTCTTAGCGCGGCGTTCCGACAGGCGAATGTTATAAGCAGCCGAACCGGAGGTGTCGGCGTGACCAACAACAACGATACGGGTCGCGTTACCAGCCTTGGCATAATCAGCCGCGGCCTGAACCACAGCCTGAGCATCTGCCGTCAGAGCCGATTGGTCGAATTCGAAGTACACGATGAATTCGCGGGCTTCATAGACCGGGGCTGGCGGCGCAACCGGCTCAACCACCGGAGGCGGAGGCGGCGGAGGCGGTGGGGGAGGAGGCGGCGGTGGAGGAGGCGGGGTCGGCGAACCGAAGGCCCAACGCAGACCAACCGAAACCGTTTGGTTATCGAAACGGCCAGAGAAGTCACCTGGCTGATAAGTAGCCAGCGGCGACGACGAGGTCGAAGCGATGCTGACTTTATCCAGCTTATGATAACGGTAGGTCAGGTCCAGGTCCAGCTTTTCGGACAGAGCCCAGACGAAGCCGGTCAGGAACTGGTAGGAAGCGACCGTGTCATCACCAGAGATGGACAGGGTCTGGCTGGCATTCGAGAACTTGCCTTGAATGTCGACGTCAACCTTGGTCAGACCAGCACCGATACCGACGAACGGATGGAAGCTGGATTCTGGCAGGAAGTCATAGATCAGGTTAGCCATGACCGAAGTTTGATCGATCGAACCGTCCGGCGAACCGCAGGTGGTGGCGGTTTGCGTTGAGGCACAAAGTGACTGAGCCGTAAGAGTGCGCGGGAAACCACGAGCTGCGGTCACGTCGCCGGGGCGATAGCCGCCTTCGAGTTCAACGCGCCAGTTCGGGCTGTAACGGTAGCCGAGACGGGCAAAACCAGCCCAGTCGTCATCCGTCGAAACGTCGAAGATGTAAGGACCGCCGTCAGGGGCCGTACCTTGCGAACGGGCACCCCATTCGTCCTTCCAGTTATAACCGAGGTCGACGGCGCCGTACCATCCCTTGATTTCTTCAGCGACGGCACCAGAGGCCAACGCTAAAGAGGCGAGTGCAGCACTCGCCAGCAGTTTCAATTTCATAATTAGAGCCCTCTCTTGGCTTTTTCCAACAAACAGCCGACGCATTCGGCTGAAAGCTTTAATCATTACAAGCGCCTTTAATAACTTCACGAGGGGGGTTTGACTAGCCGTCAAATTGAATAATGCCCCATATTCAGCCGTTTCAGGTGCGTTTAGGCGAACCTGACACCTTAAAGACACGCTTATCCCTATAAAATCAGAGGATGTAAAATTTCAATTCGTGATACCGAGCGTCAATAGTCTGAAAATACCGCACAAAAAAGCTTGCACAAACTTTCATCAGCCATTAGAGACACCCGCTCTGACGGCCACAGGCTTTACAGCCCCTACTCAGACCTCTGCGGAGAGGTGGCAGAGTGGTCGAATGTACCGCACTCGAAATGCGGCGTAGGTGGAAGCCTACCGTGGGTTCGAATCCCACCCTCTCCGCCACCACACATTGATTTATATATATTTTTTTATGGATGAGCCTTCAGTCCCCTTAAAGGCTCCCTAATTCACTGTCGACTTGACCAACTTGAAAGCTCTCGGTCTTAAAGATCAAATAAGCTACATGGAGACCGGGGGATAAAAATTGCTATAAATCGGGGGGTATCGTTATTGAAATTGTTTTATTCAGTTGTGGTTCTATTTGCTGCACAAGCAGGTGCTCAGGAGAGCGGCATTAGGGAAAGACCGTTCGACCTGCAATTGGCGATTACAGCGAAAGTCTGCAGTGCTTCGGATGAGTAAGGCCGCTTTCGCAAACGAATAGAGGACGCGAAGTCACAACATTTGCTTTCAGAGCTGTAGTGCGCAAAATGGCAATTGCGGCGCGGGGAATCGAAATGAGCAAACTCAATTGGGGAATTGGTCTTAAACGCAGCTTTATCGCTTTGTCAGCCATTTACTGGGTGATAGCGCTGGCAGTCGCTGTGTTTTCGATTGGAACGACTTGGGAAGAGGCCCCGGATGTTCCGAAAGAAACGTGGTCGATCTATGAGGTTAGGTCACCAGATGGCAACATATATCTTATTTATGGTGGCGAAGACGTAATCCCTTCTTTAGAGGCGTATCTGGCCGACGCGAACAAAGGTACTGCAGAAACAGTGTTCATTAATCCGTCGCCGCCACCGACACAAACGCAGAGTAAGCCTCAGGAAAACACATTCGATCCAACTACCGCTAAAGCGATAGCAATGGAGACCGTTATCAGCGAAGGAGTTGCCTTTGTTTTTCCACCGGATACTCCGAACGACACAATCAAAGCAGCTATCTCTAAGCACCTAGAAACTGAAGCAAATAACAAATTAGTTGCTAATATTCAGGCAGCCTTAATCCCCAGGATTTGGGTTTTGTTCAGATTTGCGATAGGCTTCGGAGTGATCTTCGCCACAATTCTTACGGTCCGTTGGATTGTACGGGGCTTTAAAAGCTCATTATAGTTGGACGTTAGCCCGAATAAGAATGGTGCCCAATGTAATTTCACAGCGAAATTTCTCATGACCCTGTTTGCCTTTTTAATGCCACGGTACGTCAAATTTCCTTAGCGAACTGATTAAACTCGCGCATCAGTTCCCTAACGCAAGCAATCTCACCTTTATTCGCGTCAGTGTATAGCCCGTGACGAAAGCGCCCATTTGCTTTCCCCTTCGGTGCGCCAGACCCTTTACCACCATGCATCCGGCACTTATCCTTGCCCCGGATTGCCGGGGCTTTACAGGTGTATCCCGTCCGCTTTGATTTGGCTTGGCATCTTGCTGCAAGGTGTGCCCGGCTTATGTTTGAGGGCTTTTGCAACGGGTTGATCGTCGATTTTTGCATTTTTACCCCCTCTGGTGTGATTGTGGATTTGATCGGCGATGACAGCCTGCCCGCCCTCGTTGACATGAACGTGGCGAACAGTCTGTTCTCGCGGTTGATGCAGCTTCGCTAGTGCCTCAAGCGTTGCACGGCTGTTTGCTTGCGCTTTGAGCGCTAAGCGCGCATAGGTCTCGGCGGCATTAATATATTCGCCTAGGTTCATAGCTGCACGTCTGGCAAACTCCGTAAACATATTATCAAGTGTGAGAGCCTGAGCTGCCAAAGTACGGCTTGCAAACGTCAAATCGCCTTCAATGGCGCTTTTTGAAACCTGATTGACGTAATGCGTGTAATCCCCGATCTCAGGCAGAGTAACCCCTTTTCCCATTATCTTTGAACCAAAGCTCGAAGCAACGTCACCGTGCCTTATGCCCGGCCTCAGGATGGCCCGCGCAACCGCTTCCCCTTCCGTTTCGTCTTTGGATGGTTCAACTAAAATCTTAGACATTTTTTGTCGTCCTTT
Source organism: Asticcacaulis endophyticus (assembly GCF_014652575.1). Classification (GTDB taxonomy): domain Bacteria; phylum Pseudomonadota; class Alphaproteobacteria; order Caulobacterales; family Caulobacteraceae; genus Asticcacaulis; species Asticcacaulis endophyticus. The sequence continues at coordinate 319,191 of NZ_BMZB01000001.1, forward strand.
CTGGCCTTTGGGCTGATGTTTTGAGAGACTCCGCAACGCTTGCCGATGATTAAGCCACCGGGTTCAACGCGGGTCAGATTGTGGGATTTGACGGCGGCTGCATCCGCACCTTTGAGGACGTAGCCAAGGGCCGTCTCTAGGTTTAGGGCATGCAAGGCAGGGTTACCTATTTCCAGCCCTAGGCGACCTCCTATGGGGCGGGAACATATGACACCACACTGATAAGGGCTGTCTGTGATAGTTCGCAACCAGCGCTTTTGAAGCTTGCCGATAATGCTGACCATTTGGGCAGGCACATACATGAGAATATGTGCATGACCGCCTTTTCGGTCGCCGTTTTCATGCACCCAAAGCCACGCAGTTTTGAAGGCATGCCGGGCAAGGGCTCTGGTGAGCAGGTCAATGAATCGGCCTGTTGCCTTCGCCATGCCTAAAAGGGGTATTCCAGCGCCTTGCCAGTGAACCGTGATCATGCGGTTGAAGGGCAACCCGATGGTTTCTGCAAACTCGCTTGCGGCAATGAGATTTGTAACCTGACTGACAGAGAGCGCGTGGCTTACACGGCTTGCGCTGTTGCGTGCGCCGCCGCGTGCTCCCCGCTTTATAGCCAAATTGGGTCTGACACCTAATATAAGATACTTAAGGAGGTTTGCGCGGCCAGCACCGGCGAACCTATATCCGGAGACCGGTTGGCGATTTAAACCCCGCATTGAAACTTCACCGAAATAGCGCTTCCGGTGAAGTTTCAAACACGGCCCACGCCGCCCCTCATTTTGAGTTTTGAACATGGGCACCGTCATCATTGTGAGGGGCTCTCCCCACTATTGAGCATGGGCGCGATGATCCAAACGATTGCGCTTTTGCCCGTCCAATTTGAACGACGCAGACCGCTGTCGATTATGATCCCCAGACGCTTTAGTTCAGAGGTTCTCGGTTGAATTGAACACCGATCTTGACCAAGCTTTGCGGCAAGCTCATCGGCTGTTAGGCCTTGCGTGCCTGCGTCCCGGATGGCGGCCTCTGAGACGCGCTGAAGGCGTCCAAGCTTAGGATTGATGTCTATAGCGGCAGCGATAGAAGTCTCTATGCCCCGATGACCTGGCGTGTATGGGTATTTATCCATTAACGCCTCCATCATATGGCGGAAGCCCATTTTGCTTTAAAAGCACGTCCAGCCATTTAAGCTGTTTAGCTGTAGCGCTGTCTGCAACGGAAATGTGGCCGCAAAAACCTGCCGCCTTATGGGATAAGTTTGGACATTGATTGAGCAGTGCCAGAGCAGCCGCGCGGTGGTGAATGAATGGTAGGTTAGTCATTCGCCGCCTCCCCAAAGGCTAGAGTTGCCGTGACGCCAGCGACCGACGGTGAGAGACCAAAGCGCCGCACAAGACGTTGCAACTGCCTGTCATGTGAGTTAAAGGTTTCGTGTGAGGCTCCGCCAAGAAAATCACACGATAAATTGCAAGCCCGGCCCACTTGGAGCCGGGTTTGTTGTGTTTGGGTCATGGCTTAGGCCTCCGGTTTATAAGCTGGAAGGCTGGCCAGATAGGCCTGAAGGTCTGAAAACGCTATGAGCGTACGACGGCCTGCCTTGCGTGCGGTTAAATCGCCGCGTTTCAGCAACTCATAAAATCGAGTTTTTGACAGGCCAGAAAACTTAACAGCCTCTGGAATGGTCACTGTGATTGGTGCCTGCATTTAGGCATTTCCCGCAAAATTAGCGGGCTCCTCTAGCGAGGGACAAGTTCAGATCGGAAGTGATCACCTGGACGTCGCTGGAGGTAATGGTACCCTAAACCACACCACTGCCAAATAACAAATATTCATATTTTCAATGACTTATTTAATAACAATCTAATCGCTATTAAATTCTGTGGAAATTAATCACCATTTTTATTAGACATTAGGTACGCTGAGCCGAATAAGCCCAAAGAGGCTTTAGACGCTTCCAGCACATAATTTACCGGTTGTTTTAATACAGCTTCCCGAATTTCTTTCATTGTAAAGTGAGGCGGAATAGGGCCAATCCTTTGCACATGATCGTCAATCCAATGCTGAGAAATTTCTAAAAAACTCGGCCAGTGCTCAGCACTGGGAAGAGCTTTAATTATACGATTTAAAGTTTTGATGTGGGTTTCATACGGATACTCTACTTCCGAATAGAAATAAGCCTTCAGGTAAACCCGATCTGGCCGCCCCTCTTTTAGATCGCGCAGCAAACGCCGAAATGTTGAAATTGGACTATGGCCAGGTTGTTTCTCTGCATAAAAATTAGCTATTTTATAGTTAGTGCGTAACTCAAAAGGATTGCGCCCTTCTATAAAATCAACCGCATCTATTCGAAAAATAGGAGCAAGAAACTTCCAATCTGTTCTTGTTTTCGGGCCACGTTTCTGCTTATTTTTCTTAAGAGCCTCAACAACCGCAGGCTTGCCGTACTTTTTTACAAGCCGTTGAATCTCCTCATCAAGATCACGAGAGGTGTCAGCGAGAGAGGCTGGCGGCCCCTTTCCCGGCAACTTCGGAGGGTATGATGTCATGGATAAATCCGCCTCCCGAGCGGTTCCCAAGATGTGACAGGGAAACGCATGGGAGTTGCGCTTGTCGGCAGGCCAGCCTATCCCCGCTTGTATTTTGCCGGTTTACGCCGGATTTGGCAATTCCTCAGCGGGCAATATAATCGCATTGGCTTTGTTCATGCGACGGCTCCACGAATAGGTGTTACACTGGCGTCGTACACGCCCTCGCCATTGCAGAAGTCTGCCCAATCATCCATGAGGCGGCGACGTTTCTCAAATAGGCTTCCGCGCCGATATGCCGCCTCGGCCTTATTTCCAATCGTATGAGCCAGGGCCATTTCACAGACTTCATGGGCATAGCTAGTGCGCTCCGCTGCCCAATCGCGGAAAGATGACCGAAAGCCATGCACAGTCACGTCGGCTTTCATCCGTCGTAAAAGCATGGTCATCGCCATGCCTGAAAGTTTGCCGCCGCGATCACTAGGAAACACAGGCTTCTCGCTTGTTTCAACGCGCGATCCGGAATTGAGACCCCGATGACTTGGGCCCTGTAGCGCTTTTATGGACTGAAGTATTTCAATGGCGCGTTTGGATAAGGGCACGCGATGTTCTACCCCTGCCTTCATGCGAATGGCCGGAATTGTCCACTCGGCCTTTTCAAGGTCAATTTCTGCCCATGTGGCGCCCAATACCTCACCAGTCCGACCCGCTGTCAGTATGGCAAATTCCAATGCCAAAGCAGCTGTTGCCTGGCGTGACCTTAACCCCTGCATAAACTCCGGTAAGGTGTCGTATGGCATGGCGGTAAAGTGCCCACGCGACAAGCGAATGCGCGGCGGCAGGATTTGATCGATATGGCCACGCCACCGGGCGGGGTTTTCACCCGTCCGATATTCTCGTGCCTTAGCAGCGTCCAAAACCGTTTCTATGCGCCCCCTGACGCGGCTGGCAGTTTCGGGCTTTGTGCCCCAAATCGGCTCCAAGATTTGCAGCACATGGGCGGTTCCGATCTCGGCCACTGGCAAATCACCAATTGCAGGATAAACATAGGTACTAAGGGTGTTCGCCCATTGTTGACGATGTTTGGGATTACGCCAGCTATCCGAATTAGCAGCGATATGGGCCTCAGCTACCTCCCTAAATGTAATCTTGGCGATCTTCCCCGCTTGTGCTGTCGCAAGAGCGTGGGCGGCCCGTTCCGTGCGTTCCGCGAGCGGATCAATACCCTGCCTCACCTTCGACCGATAAACCTCAGCAACCACCCGAGCCTGCGCAAGTGTTAGCTCTCTGCTGTTTTCCTTCGCCATAATCTCGGCAGCTTCCGGGCAATTCGAAAGTCCAATGTCACGCGCCTTGCCCTTGAGCATGAACCTGAACACCCAAGAGCGCGCTCCAGTATCCTTGACCAACAGATATAAGCCACCACCGTCGGCATGCCGTCCAGAAGGCTTGGATTTGACTTCTATTGCCTTGAGCCTGTTACTGACCTTTTTGGGCATAGCGCCCTCCGTTCCCAAAACTGTTCCCCAATAATACGCTGGTTTTAGGGGAACGCAACAGGATAGTACGGGACGGTAAAAGCATTGCCTAGCGACAAAACTCCTTATTTATTTGGGATTTTTGGACATAATGAAATGCAGCAGAACAATAGTTAGGAGGACACCCTCTCCGCCACTCCTCTTAATATAAAGCATCTGAACTAGCCCGTACGTCGCGCTGGCGCGTTAATAGCCAACCACATCAAACGCCTGGCGACGCTCAAAGGTCCATTATTTTAAGAGAATAATCAAGAGCCCGAAATCGCCTCAAACCCTTAAGGATTTTGGCGCACCCGACAGGTATAACTTTAATTAATTAATTCAATATGATAATCAGCCAAACCGACCGTATGCCCTAATTGATTTCATTGAGGTATTTTCGCGTTTGCCAAACCCACCATCAGGTGGAATTTCACTCAGGCGCCATCTCAATCACCTGCGAACAACCGGACATTGACGCCGCCGCAAGCCGTGCGGCGCGATCCTGAGTTCGCTAAAATAATTCAGCAACCTGCATTTTCCGCTTGCAATATGTACAAAGGCATTGTACATTTAATTATCGACACGGGGTTGGCCCGGTCGCACTAAGGGATGACCACTATGAACACTATGAACACTCAGGCAAACATCACCGTATTTTCTAACGGTCAAATCAACATCAACAACCGTCGTGTCGGCTTCATCCGCTTGAATGAAAAGACAGGCAAGCGCACCCTAAAGCACAACGACCAGGTCCACGACTTGACACACGTATTCCACACCGTCGAACTCAATACCAACCTCGCAAAAATCTTTGCCCTGTAATGACCCCCATCAGCCTTTTAATTCAAGCGTGCGGCCTCTCTACGGCAGAGGCTGCTACCTTCTTAGACATCAGGCCCGACACCGTGAGATCGTGGTCAACCGGGCGGCGGAAACCGCACCCCGAAAACATTGACCGGCTACGTGAGCTATATGACACGATCAGTCACGCCGCCCTATCAGCCGTCGAGCAGATAGATTCGATCGTGCCTGATGGCGCGCCCTGTGAAATCGGATACCCATCAGATGATCACGAAGCCCAAACGCTTGGATATCCATGCGTCGGCGCTTGGAAAGTCATGGCGGGCATGGTGATCGCCGAACTTGACAGGCCCGTCACCCTAGTGCCGCGCGGGTCAACCCCGGCCAGCGCAGCGGCCATGGACGCCCACAATAAATAGTCAGCCCGAAAACAGCTTCGTCAGAATCGTCGCCACCGATGCACCGCCTATGGTGCCGATGATCATCAGGCCCAGACCATAGCGACCTATGGCGATCTCAGCCTTGTTGACACGATCCTTGACCCCATCGACAGCCTTATTGGTGGCGTCCATTTCGCGACGGAAATCCTCACTCAGCCGCACAGTCTCTTTTTCGACCTCAAGGCGCAGGCTGGCCAGTTGGGCCTCATACCGCACTGCTTTGATCTCAATCACGTCATCACGCACAGACATGACACTGTCGGTCAGTTTGGCGACTTGAGCCTGTAACGCGGCCATTCCATCGGAAATAGTTTTCAACGCTATCAACTCGGTCTGTCTCGCTACTTCGGCACTCATAGGCTTGAGGATATCCGCTTCACTCATGGCCTGACCCTGCACTGCTTCGCGGTACTTGTCAGCCGCGCCGTGTTCTCTTCGGCCACAGAAATGAAGTCCATGAACCACTTTGAGCCTTCGCGACCGAGAGCCTGAAAAACGGGGCGCGCGAACACCTCAGCCGGGGCGATTGGCAGCAGCTCAACATCAGCAGATGCGCCGGTCGGGCAATTAATCGCGAGGGGTTTCGGCTCTTCCAGCGATGACATCCCTAAGTCGGGGGCCGGTCTCGACGCGCACCCCGTCAGGAGGATTAGAACCGACAGCAAAGCCAGCCTCATAACCGGCATCGAACGACCTCTGGCAAGCGCTTCGGGCGCGTTGGCGTGTTTCTTTGTGGACGACATCGGATTCACCCTTGATGCGGTTAGATTCTTGTTGAGCGAAGGTTTTCCATTCGAGATATCGGGCTTGGAATTTACCGGCGGCGTGCTGCCAGTTGGCGGACGTGACCTCGCAAGTGGCCAGATTGGTTTCAGCCTCGATTCGGTCGTCACGCTGATCGAGCGCCACCCAGCCGAACAAAGCGGCGGCTGCGACGAAACCAGCGCCAGCCGGTAACCATGTGGGGATCATTGTGCGTCCTCCAAGAGTTTGGCATTGGCCGCGGCGATATTTCCCATCAGGCTGCGCTGGAACGGCAAGACAGGCGTGTTCAACAGCGACGCCTCAAGCTTGCGGCGGCTCAATAGTCCGGGCATCTGGCGCTTACGGGGGCCGCAATGGGCGAACGGATAGCGCGGGTCTTTCGTTGGCGCGCACGACCACGCCAGCAAAGCCTTAGCCGCACCGAAGAAATCACCAGCATTGACCCGCTTGATGGCTGTAGACGTGCACGCGGCGGGGCCTACGTTGATCGTGAACAGGATCAGACCGTTGCTCTGGTTCTGGTTCAATGGCCGTGTGACGCAGGTGTTGAGGATCGCCCGCGCATCTTCGGCAATCTCATGGTTTACCGCCTCGCACTGCTTGGCCGTGAGGGTGAGCCCCTTAACGACACGTATGCGCTTGCCATCCACCGTGATCCAGCCCGTGGCCCCGCCACAGATCGTCCAGGGATCAGCTTTGGTTGCCGGATCGGCGTAGGCCGTCAGTTTATTGCCCTCAAGCTGCGTGTGCAGTTCGACACCGGCCACGGACAGCGACATGACCATCAGGCCAGTGGCGCCCGCCGCCAGCTTACCCTTGAGATTAACCGGCTGTTTCATCGCTCGACACCTCTGGCTTTTTCCGCTGCTTGATGAACATGGCAATGACCGCACCGACAACGATTAGAGCCGCCAGCCGAAGCAGGAACTCCGGTGCCATGGCCTGCTTGATTTCCGCCGGGAACAGCGACCATAGCGTGAAAAGGTTCACAGGGTCAGCCAACCACGTCACGGCCAGCGCTCCGACCGCGCCAAGTTTGAACGACCACCTGCGAAGTATGGCGCGCCAATCGTCTACAATTTTCATCTTCCACCTGCGATTTAGGCGTTAAATAACCCGCCGAAGCGGGGCGGGTTTAGGGTCGATTATGGTTTGGATCGTGGCTTACACTGAACCATCAGCAATGACGGTCAGGGTGACTACCGCCGTACCTGCGATGATCTGAGCGACCGTGAAGCCATGCGCCATGATTATCTCGCGAGCACCTAACCGTTCCCGGTCGTACACAACACGTACATCGCCTGTAGTCTGGTCAATGATAATGTCAGGATACGAGGTATCCGTACGAGCATCGAGCAGCAGGGTATAGGGTTCTGTAGCCAGGTTGTCCGTGCTTACTCGTAAGGTCATATTGGCGCGAGCCGAACCGATAGCGGAGGCGTTATAAGCCCACACCACAGCACCGCCGGGACCTTTGAAGAAGGTTGAGCGGCTCGCTGCGTTTGTGCCTGATACGACTGTTGCCGCGCCCCAAGTCCCACCGATGCCACCTGTAAGGATGGATTGCTTAGCGCCGGATTTAGTCCGCCAGCGAGCAGCCACGGTGCCGTTAGGCAATTCGACAGCGCTGGTTTCATCGAAGGTTCGATCAAGAGCCACCGCCTCATTCGGTAGCGTAGACACGAGTGTCAGGCTGTCGAAAGCTCCGTTGATCTGGTAGATGAAGCGCCCAGCAGTCACGCCAGCGTGTACCGGAGTAACTTCGTTGGCCCACACATCGACCGTGACATAGTTGGACGTGCCGATCTTGAACATCTTCATGCCCACACCGTTGACCAGTTTTCGTGGCGTGCCGATGCTTGGGGTAGACGAAGTAGGGTTCAGGATTTGGGCAACCCAAACGCCGTAACGGCCATTGTACAGCAGCCCATCACCAGCGATGGAGTACATCAGCCACATGGTGCCATCAGGGGCTTCAAATACGGCTGGCTGACCGATCCACGCGTCGTAGTAGTTGGGGACAAAGTACCCAGCAACAGTCCAAGCGGTGTCGTTGTCACTGAACGCAAGCACGGCGGTCGTGCCGGGGCGCTCACCGAACGCGCTGCCGAGGCCAAAACGACGGCCCCAAACAGCGAACGTACGACCCGCCGTTGATCTACCGATGCCGGGGATGGCTTGGAATGTAGCCAATGTTTCTTTCAACGCGGCGCTGGCGGCGGGCACGAACACCGGAGCAGCATCAGCGATCTGCGTAAGCACACGGAACTCAGCGACGGTAGGGTTTACGTCCAGTTTAGTGAACGACTTAACGTAAACAGGCGCCGAGTTGCCAGCACCACCACCATTGTCAGAACCTAATCGCATATGGGTCAGACCGACAGGCGCAGGCCCAGCGGTGCCGACCGTGACCGTGGTGCCGTTGACGACCAGCGACCACGTTGCTGTAGTCAGCTTAGCGCCGACCGAAACACGACGAGGCGAGTAGATCGATTGGTTTTCAGTAATGACAGTGGTTTCACCAGACCCAGAGTTTGCGGTGAGCGAAATCTGGCCTGTGGTCGTGCACTTAATACGAACATACTGAGTGGGGGCGCTGGCTGCGTTGGCCCACTCGAACAGGATGCCGCCGATTGGGTTTGTCGGGAGGATGATGGCGTCCAAAAGGAAAGCGAGGTCACCTGTCGTGGCGGGAACGATCCGTGTCAGGCTGTCAGCGGCACGAGTACCGTCGATCAGGCTGGTGGGGTAGCTGTTAGCGGCCATCTGCGCACCGCGGAACAGCAGGAACTCAGTACCCGTAGGGACCCAAGCCTGGTTACGAGCGGAGGTGCGACTGTCAACGATTCTGACAAAGAACACGGAGTTAGCCACCGTGGCCAGAGCGCTCGCTCCGATATATAGGCGGAACCAGCCGTCAGCCAGAAGTTCAACGCGATTGTCTGCCAGGCCAGCCCCCACGGTACCCGCTTCTGCGCTGAGCAGGTCGAAGTTAGCGTAATGGGTCGAGCCGAAGCCGAATGAAGAGTACACAAGCTGAACGTAGCGAGCGCCACCGCCTGGCTTCACATCGACATACGCACCGTTAAATCCGCCGTTTGTGACGGCGACGTTTTGAGAGCTGAACCCATGCGCTGCGGATACAGTGTTCGTCAGAAACTTGTAGACGCCCCCACCTTCTGAGGTGACCGTACCATCGTTAGCAACCCATGCTGAGAGGTTTAGCGGGCTGGGAATGATGTTGGTGGTGGTCCGCTCCAAAGAGAAGCCCATATCGGTAATTGCTTTTACACCACTGGCGAAACTGACGATGGAACCGTCATAGTTTCGCGCCGTCCTTGCTGATGCGCGACTGAACGTCCATTCGTCGTACCATGCTGGCGCTGCCTCGACCGTGATCGTGAAATCATTATCTTTCGGGCTTCCCACCGCCCCCGCCAAGGTCTCCACAATGGTGATTGCGATGTCGCCGTCCGACGAAACCGTAGGGCCAACGACAAGGTTTGTGCCGACGATCTTGAACCGACCGTCATTTGGCACGACCGACAGCGTGGAGCCGCTTGCCTTACCTGTTATAGCGCCGATAACGGTGTCTTCCGGGTCACCCTCGGTAAATGTGTCGTTCGATAGCGCAAGGTCAGCCAGAACCGGCGCGGCGGCTTCAACGGTCAAAGTGAACGGTGTGTCGCGCGGCGTGTTTGTCGCCCCGGCAAGGGTTTCGCGCACAGTTATGCTGAAATCACCATCGGTCGCAGGTGTCAGGCCCACCACCAGATTTGTGCCCGCGATGGCCACACGCCCATCGGACGGGGTGATTGATAGGGTAGATCCAGATGTCTTGCCGGTAATAGCTCCAATGACCGTCCCGCTGGCATCATCTTCCGCAAACGTGTCATTCGACAGGGACAGGGCAGCCAGCGTCGGAGTCGCTTCATTGACAGTAATTGGGAATGTCGTGTCTCTTGGAGTGTTGGTCGCGCCAGCCAGAGTCTCTCGGATCGTTATGCTGAACGTACCGTCTGTGGCCGGTGTTGATCCGACAACTAGGTTGCTGCCGCTGATCGCCACGCGGGTATCGGCCGGGAATATGCTGAGCGTCGAGCCTGTGGTTTTGCCGGAGATTGTCCCGATTACAGTTCCAGCGGTCGCGCCCTCGGTGAACTCATCAGCGGACAGGGTTAAGGCTGAAAGGGTTGGTGCGCCGCTTGGCGTAACCACAGGCAGTCGCGACGACGTGGCGCTGAACGTCACCGTGGCGAAATTGCCGAAAGAACCTGACGTGGTGTAATCAATCGCTGCCCCAATGGTAGCGTTCAGGCCGTTCTCGAACTTGGCAATAAGTATACCCCAGCGATTGGGGGTGGCCATGGCGAGGAATTGATTGATTTCGCCGCTTGATATTTCGACCTTGGCAGTCAGAGTTGTGACGCGTCCGATCTGCATCCCGGCAATGATAATCGCCACCAATGCATTCAGGTCAGTGATTTGCGACAAAACAAGCGAGGCCGGAAGCGATGCAGCCCCAACCTTGACCAGTTCGCCAATCTCAAACGCTTCGGCGTCATCGGTCTCAGCAAACCACAGCGTGCCTGTGCCATCGGGAAGGTCGTGAACAGCCATCGCGGCCATCCTTTCTCAGAAATTGGGCATAAAAAAACCGCCTCAAAGGGCGGTGGGTGTGTCGACTATGGTGGAGATATTAAGTCGTCGGTACGTTCTGGCTGTGGAGCCACGCCTTAAACCCGATTTCAAAAGTCTCTATTTCGAGCGTCAGGTTTACAGGACCATTCGACAGAGGCGTTTCGCCCGTCACGGTGATCGTGCTGCCGTCAATCGCTGTGACCTCGAAGCCGCCACCAACGATATCGCCAATATTCAATGTCATGTTATTACCCTATGTTCCGCCAATGCATCGTAGGCGCTGCGGAGTATGTGATTGCAAAGGCGTCGGACGGCAAAAGGACTACCGTGATCGGATTTCCATTGATCACAGTATAGTTGAATCCGTTGACAGAATAGGCCGAAACCGTGCCGCCCCAGAAAGTGACCTCGACACGACGACCCTTGTTATTGAAGAGTGACACGCCGCTCGCGGGAAGAGTTGGCGTCGTGAGGCCCGCCCTGTCCTGGATGCGAACCCCGACGTAATTTACAGGGTCAAGCAGAACCGCGCCGGGCGATGATGGAGCGGCGGCAAAGTTCGGATTGTTGATCGCCAGTATCTTGTCGTTCAGCATACCCTCAGACGATACGGCGTATTCAACAACCTCTGTGAACTGGCACTGCTGGAAGACGTGACCGCCCGCCGAACTTGAGCGGTGGGATACCGAAATGTCCGTGTTCTCAAGCGTGCAGCTCGAAACCGTCCATCCGGTTGAAAATCCATCCGTGAAGTCGATGCCGCGGTGAGCATTACCCATCGATCCGCCGACCCATTCAATAAACTGAGCGTTGCGAGACCTGACGCCTGTGCCCTTGTTGTCGCCAAGGCCGTTAGCATAGGCCACTGAGCGGCTGTTTATGATCGCGCCGCCCGCGATACCATTGAGGCGCAGGCCCTCGTTATCGTCGTGGTTGGCCGAGTTCTCAATCGACACATTGGTCAGATTGAGCATGTTGATAAAGTCGACGTACAGATTGCCGCCAAGGGTCAATAATGGACCGTTGACGACGCCCGCGATGGTCAAATCCTGAATGAACAGGTCAAGCCAGTGCTCCGTCGCGTGCCGGATCGTAAGCGCGCCCGATGCCGGAGCGTTGACAAAGTGCAGATCCGATTGACCCACGCCCGCACCAATGATCTTGATGGCCCGATTGGCGCCGCGGTTAATCCGCGTTACGTCCCAGAATTTGGACGTGCCCATGCAGTCCATTTTGTATGTGCCTGCCGGAAAGAGCAGAGGCGCGCCCGTGTTTAAAGCCACCGCCAATGCGTCATCGATCTTAGGCATGTCGTTGGCAGCATCATTACCTAGTGCCCCATAGGCTTTAACGTTGACGCCTTGGTCCCTGACAAGGGTTTGCAGCGCGTAATTGATCGCCCCTGTGCCGCCGTAGGTATGGCCTATAAGGGATGTACCAGAAGATGCGGCAAGCAATGCCAGAAGTGCGGCGCGCATCAGGAATACGCCGTCAGAGCTTACGGCGCGGGTCGTGTCGCCGGATGTTACAGACTGGGTCAGGCCATAGAGCGAGGTCTTATAAACCAGCACACCGCCGGACTTCTGATAGACCGTTGACATGCCGCTATGGGTTTCATCGATCAGCACTTGAATGTAAGCGTCGGCAGCGATACCAGCCAAACCGGCATTGGCCAGCGCATAGGTGTCAAACACCTTCGTCAGGCCCGCCGCATTTGCGTAGCCAGATGCGATCAGCGCGGCAGCCTGAGCATCATCCGCCGAAGCCTCTGCCGCAACAGCGCTTGCCTGCGCCGCCGTAGCCGCTGCAGCCGCTGCAGCCAGATCGACATCAATGGACTCGTAAGCTTCAAGTATCTCTGCGATTTGAGCCGCAAGCGCAGGCGTGATCAGCAGGTTTAGCTTGGTCCACGAACCCGTACCCGATGTGCCATTTTTAAGGTAGAAGTCATTGTTTGATGGCAATGGGTCGGCATAAACCAGCGCCAAAGTTCCGGCGGCATGGGCCAGATCGGCGTTCAGATCACTTCGCGCGGCCTTGATGACACCAACCCCGCCGCTCAGACCGATAGCCGACAGCACCGAGTCAATAAGCGTGAATAGCGCCACAACCTCAGACTTGATCGGTTCATGCGCACCACTGGCGGGAACGCCTGCGAGTTCGTATGGACGCAGCGCGATTTGCGCCTGTGCCGAAAGGGACATGCGTTAAAGCCTTTAAATTGTGGGTTTGTTTAGGTTGACGAGGCGGTTACGGGGCCAACGGGATCGGACGGGTTATCGTCGTCATCAAAAGCCCTGACCCAGTACCAGTAAGGCCCCGGAGATATCGTGTCGGTGACGGTCACGGTCTGACCCAGCCCGCCGGTGTGTTCCGTTCCGAGTTCCGTGGCCGTGCCGTAATTGTTCGTGGTGTTGCGCTTGATCTTGACGTAGGCGAATGGCTGCTGCGGATAGCGCCACGACACATTGACCTGCCCCACGCCGCCGGTCGCTGACAGGTTTGTGGGCTCAGGTACGGACAGTATGGTGCTGTTCACGTCAAACGGGTCCGATGGTGGCGAAAGAGATTCCTGACCCGTGCGGTACATCACCCTGACCTCAAGATTTGACACCTGCGGCACAGAACCGGTCAGGAGCGTGACCGTACCGCCTGATGCGCTACTGGCCTCTTCAACCCACGTCCCGCTTGACCCAACGCGCCATGCCGTGAACCATGTCAGGTCGGTTCGGTCCGGTCCCGTCGCGTCAATACTGACCCTGACAAGCGTTCCGTCCTGCACTGCGTCTGCGTCAGTGATTTCAGGCGCTGCCAGTGGTTCACCCGCCGCGGCCGCGACATATTCAACCGGATCACCTTCTTCCGTGGCGGCGTTCCAGCTATCGACAGCCGGTTCAGCCTCTCTGAGTGTATAGGTGTATGTCCCGCCGTCGCTCGACAGATCGCGCTGCATGACCTCGCACAGCACGTCCGCCATCAGCGGTTCGTCAGGGTTTTGGATACGCAGGTAGCGATAACCCTTAAAAGTCCGGCCTACCCGCCCCATCGACACCGTCCCACGGCTCTTGGGGTTCAGTTTCGGCACCATCCGCTTTGCGAGGCGGCGAGACTGTGACAGCCATTTTACCCACGGCACATCAAGAGTTTCGCCCCTTGATGCCAGTTCATTGATCACCCACGGGTCTGGGCTGACGTCGTTATATTTGTGATCCGGCGACTGATATTTGATCACGATCTCTTTGACCGCGTCCTCGGTTGGCGTGCCGTGCTCCCAGACCCAACCCTCAATCATGTCAGCCGTGATGATCGGCACATCGGTTTCGACGCGACCGGCTTTGACGATCAGATTTCCGAAGCGGTCAAAGTCGTACCAGCCGTCCATACAATCCAGCAGGCGGGAGCGCACAGAACTTTCCGAATCCGTGCCGTAGTGCCAGCCAGCGCACCTGTATCGCGGCTCAGTCCCTCCCGCCTTAAGAGCAACAGGTTCGTCGCAATAATCCGCCTCAGCCGTCAGATCGGCCAGTACCGGTGCAATCTGCGTGTCCCAATCGACGCCCCATTCGCGCCAAGCCTTGAATACGGTCCAGACGACAGGGTTAGCGCAGGCCTCCCACGACATCGGATCATCGATATCCTGTGCCACATCGCGCCAGTCAAAGCACACAGCCCGCGCTGCGCAGGATAATTCAGGGATGCCGCCGGGATAATATTCGCGACGGTTCGACGGCATGATGCCGCGCAGGTATATCGTGGCGATATTGTCACCGCGCCAGTTGGGATCGGTCCAGTAATAGGGGAAGCGGTCTAAGAAGCTGTCGGTGTATTTCGTCTCTGTTGGCAGGCCGGTGCGTGCGAAGATATAGGTCCCCGCGTTCGTGTATCGTCCATCATTTGGGCCATCAATCACCGCGTCGACATAACCGCCCGGTGCCAACTGAACCTCGTCGTCATGTAGCCAATATCGCGGCGGGACCTCGGCAATGCGTCCGGCGTGGATCGCTTGCATGTTGACCATCGCCTGATCCTGCGCGTCCCGCATAATCAAGGCCCCGGCAACACGGGTAAAGTCGCCCACAAGGTTCGTGGTCGGCGGTATGCCCTCTTTGACGGGGTACATGCCTTGCGATGCGCGCTGTTTGTCGCCGCCGAATAGGCCGCGAATCCCAGCCTCGACGCTCGCCGCCACAGCCACAGCCGCAACCGCGACAATGACATCACCGACATCGCCCCAATCCCACTCGTCAGCCATGTCAGATCACCACTTTATGATACGCATAACGGACATGGACGGCACCATCTTGAACACGTTATCGGTCGGGTTCTCGATCTTGTGCTGCGATGGCGTCCAGTGGGTGTTGATAGTACCGGCCATCGTGGCAGAGCCGGTGATGCACGACAGGCTCACGGTTCTCACGCCATTATCGAAACTGGATCGCGCCACATCAGCGGTCGCGGAAGCCTCCCAATCGATGGCCTCAAGCATCTGAAACTCAGAGTCGAAATCCACAGTGCCGATACGCACCGGAGATCCGAAAATATCCGTAGTGGGAAGCATCCACGACCGCGGCAATGCATCGACGCCCGAAAAACTGATATCAAAACGCCGCGCCGCACCACTTGGAACTGAAGACAATTCCGGCAGTTCGCGCAGGATGCCCATGCCCTTGTAGATCGCGCCTGGCTCGTAATCATCATCAGCCGTAGCCGCAATGTCGCCAACACCGGTCCATAGCCGATCCGTGCCACCTTCCCGCTCAATCCGCAGAAAAAGCGCATAACTGGGCGCTTCCATCTGCTGCATGATGGCGACTTGGGCAGGGGTGAGGGGCATTAATTTACCGGAACCGGATCTAGAGATTCTTCAAACACGAGGGTCATGCTGGATAGATACGGAGGCCTTATGTCCTCCATTGCCTCATCGGCATTAATCAAGTGCATGACGCATTTCGGATTGTCGAAGTTAAGCGGGGTTTCGGCATTTGATGCCTCGCGCCACGGCGGTCTTATGCGCCACGACCCATCATCAAGGATGCGCGTCACGACATAGATATGCTCGCCGTATGTGTCATGCACCGCGCTGAACATTTCGCCGCCGTCGAGGTCCGCAATGGCCGTGAGCGTAGGAAAAACAGTTGTCGCTCTCAGCGCCACACTCTGAGCCAATTCAACCTCAATCGCATCTGATTGATACATAGTGTCGTCGCTAAACGTAGATCCGTCACTGTGGGTCACGAGCGCGCCCGGAACGCCCAAAGGATAGGGCGCCTCAGCTTCGGGGTAGAACGGCACCAAGATTTGCGCTGCGCCGCCGTCCATATCCTCCAGAAACGCGCGCGCCACTTTGATGCTTGGCACGTTGAGGAGAGGAACCGTCATTTCGCAGCGCCACAGCCCGCCACCATCAGTCCGGCCGCGACGCGTGACGCCATTCGCACCCTGCCCGCCGGATACCGTCACCATCGTACGTCTCCAGCGCATTGATGATGGCCAGAATAATTCAATCGGAAAGGTGTCGATCACTACGAATACGTCCCGATTTTGGCGTAACGGTTATTCATGGCCGGGACAGACTTCTTGATTTCGCGGTCAACGTAGCGGCGATTGTCTTCCACTACGGATCGAATCCCGCTCATCAGCCGGTCCGTCAGCGCCTCGCCGTTGATCTGGATATTCGGCGCGAAGTTGAAACCGCCTTGGCCCTTGGTGTGATCCGTAACCGTCTCACGCGGGTGCAGGATGGCCGGGAAACCGCCCTTGCCGTCTATGCCCCCAGAGCGTGAGCCATTGCCTGTGAAACCGCCCCCGTCAAAACTAAACAGGCTCTTGGCATAACCGCTGAACCCGCCCGCATCTGAGATGCTGTTACCCTTTTTCCCATCGACCATAGAGGCAAAGATATCGCCCAATTTATTCGCGGCCCACTCCGCAGCGATCCGGCGCAGGGAGTTGGTGACGCTTTCGCCCAGTTTGTCGCCATAAGCAGCGGCGTAACCCAGATTTTCACCGACAGATCGGGCTGCATCGGCAAAGGCTTCCATGCGTTGTATGGCAGGATTTGGGATGCCGGTAACGTCGAACTGGCTGTTAAGTTTTTTCAGCTTATCGCCTAGCGGATCAGCAACCCGCTCCATGGCCGCAAAGCGATCCGTAATGTCTCTGTACATGTCGGATGTTTTCGTAAAATCGAACCCATCATTCAGAGCGCCGCTTTCCAGTATACCCTCATATCGGGGCTGCCGTGTCGATCGATCCGAGCGGCTTCCTCTTAGTGCGTTAGCCGCTTTAGTTAAGCGCTCTTCACTGGCGCGTGTTGCATTGGCCCCAACCTTAGCCCCGAAGTCGTCCATGCGGGCCTCGGCCATCTTGGTATAGAATTTGGTAGCCTCCCAAATTCCCTCCAGATCAGTGATACGCCCCGCTTTAAACTCTTTCCAAGCCCTGTCGGCGCCATATAGGCCAGCGATGGCGGTCTTGATCGCGTCAAGTATCGCCCTGAACGAATCCACAGCTACGGTTTTGATGTCCGTGAACACCTTCGAGACACGACCGCCCTCATCAATCGTCATCCATAGGCCCTTGAACATATCGCCCACGGTGACGCTGGTATCGCCAAGCTTTTTCAATTCCTTGTCAGTCAGGCCAAGGGATTTCACAAAATCATCGTTGTTCGCGGCTTTATCGACGTCAGATTTGAAGAGGGCAAAAGCACCTGCGGCAACGCCGACAGCGACGGTTGTGGCTAGTACAACCGGATTGAGAAGTCCGAACGCTCTTGCCCACTGCGTGACGCTCATTTCAGCCTGTGCCGCAATAGGCCCCATCTGCGCCGCTTGCTGAATGAACGCGACAAGCATATTTGCGCCGCCTACACCCTGCACGCCAAGATCTATAAATTGATGGCCCATGTTTAAAACGTGGTGCCGGTTAGCCTGGGCCGACTTACCAACCCTATCAATATCAGTCGCTAGCTTTCTGACTCCTGATGTACGCGCAACCGACGCTGCCATGCGATCAAACGAGCCCGCAGTGGATTGCGCCTCATCACCTAGGGATTCTATAGCGCTATCTGCGCGCCTCGCACTTTCGGTCAGGGCGTTAAGATCGCCTGACGCCCCCTTAGCCTGAGAGGAATCAACAGCGATGCCGAGCGAGGCGACGTCCATTATTTGTTCCTTCCTCGCTCAAGCATTGTGTCAAAGGCGTCCATCGCCATCGCCGGTTTCGCGGCGGCGGCAGATTTATCATTTGGGTCTTTTGGGGTGGATCGGGAGAGATAAACCTCATCGCAGGCACGTATTATGCTGCGAAAATCCGCCACTCGGTCTGGGTCGTAGATCCCAATGTCTGAAGCGGCCTTAGATATCAGTGAGCCGGGTATGGGCCCAACGCCGAACCCAATCTGCCGCTCAGTTGAAAGTTCCCAGAAGGCTTTCAGGATTGAGTGGCCACCAGCCATAACGGGCGGCGGCATCTTATCCTTATGAATGGGCTGTTGTTTTTCGATCAGAGCCCGATATTCAGCGCCGTGGTCAAGGTTCCATGCCACGGCTTTGGCTAGTTTTTTTCAAGCGCCTCGCGTTTGCCGGTGTTTATGCGCACGACCTTTGCTGCGGCCCAAGTGATCTTGTCCTGGAAATTCTTGAAGTTTTTGTCGAGGCATAGCGGGCGGGCGGCCTCAAGGCTGTATGGCAACGGTTTTCCGCCGCTCTCAATGCCGTCCCAATCAAGAAGAATGGCCTCATGCAGCACTTCGCGGGCGATGCGTTCAACGACTTCATCTTTAACGCCACCATCGACGTTGATAGCATCTGGGCCCAAGGCTCTAAGCTTGGCGTCGCGCAGGTTTTCCGCAGTGTCACCGGCTGTTCCGCGAACCTTCAGCCTGACGCCGGGAAGTCCGGGAATGTTATCAACCCAATCGCCCGCATCAATCGCGGCGCGATCCTGTTTAATGTCTAAAATGTCCATTGAATCCTCTTGTCGGTAGGACGGGGATGGAGTCCGACAACCACCACCCCCTAGCCGCACAAGGCGACGTCTTGACCCGCTGTCGGCGGGATGGGGTTAGCCGAGCGGAACCTGCTTGACGATATTCGAGTTGATTTCCACGTTCACCGACAGCATCTGCACCGTATTGGCGTTTCCGCCGGTCTCGCTGTTCGACATGATCAAGCCGACGAAATAACGCTCCGATGGCGCAGGCTCGGTCGTAAGTGTGTGCGTGCCGCTGCCAGCGCCGGTCGTATTTATCGCCGCGCCGCCCTTTGTGGCCGAAAGCGTGAAGGTGCCGTTGGTTAGCACTTCTTCGACATAATAGGTCGTTGCGGGCAAAAGCCCCGTCGGCAGTGAGCCGGTCGTGGCGAGGTCGAACGCAGCGCCTTCAGTTAATCCGTGTAACGCAAAAGATACAACCGCAGGAGACGCGTTGGAAATCGTGACCGCGGCGCTTCGGGCCGCTGGTTCATCATTGCCAAGTATCTTCACGGCATAGTTTGAATTGGAGGCCACAGCAGCGTCGAGAAGCGCCTGACCCGCGTCACCAGGCACGTAGGCAAAATTATTCTCCATCGACCCAGCGTTCTTGGTGCCCTTCTGCTTCGTGTCGCGGGCTCGGTTGATTAGGGATGTGGTGATAACCTGCGCCGTGTCACCAATGGCGCCGTGCGTTTCCCATCCGTCCACTTCGGTGTACGTCAGTGACGCAAGTTCGCTGTAAATGTAATTAGCCGCCTTAAGGGCGATGGCCGGGCCAAGGTAAAAGCGTTTACCCGCAACGGCATATAGGTCACCGGACATCGGTATTCCTTTCGGTTAGCGTTTAAGAGAAGGATTGCCACCGCACCTGAACCGGGCAGCGGTAGTTCGTATCGTCGCGGTATGGCGCGACACAGCGAGGGGATTGCGTGACGCGCACCCGCAGACCGTCAAAAGCGGGTAGGAAGCCTTTCGGAAACTCGGCCGCCATTAATCCCTGCTTCTCGACCATGACCGGCAGCTTCCATTTCATCGTGACCGGCGCCATCAGCGACAGGGTTAGAATGCCTTGCCGGTTGTCCTTTCCGCTATCACCAATGGTGATCCTGTCGGGCACGTTCGGCACGTTCTCCGCGATGATGTATGGCAGCGATTTTTGACCGTCGATCGGCGGTGTGAAACCGTCATCTCCCCATGTAACGGGGTATTCGAGTAGCGTTTCACCGACGCGCGCCATTAGGACGGCCATGATTTTCGTCTCAACCGTCGCCATCGCCCGCCTGTTGTGTTATGCGTTTACCGTGAGCCGCGCCCCGTTAACCGATCGCCAGATTTATGACCTGCTTCATCAGGTCAGCCTGCTACTGCGCGATCATTCGGGCCAGACTGTGCACGGCGATACAGCCATCAAAGCCCTGACAGAGCATGTAGGTCTTATCAAAACCGCGATCCTGATAATCAGCGAGCGTTCCGGCCCTGACGCGCCACCGTACCCCGAACTCCACCGGCCTGACGGCTCTGGACCGTCTTCTGAACCTGAAAGTTAGCCTCAGCCACGATTTGCTGCCAGCGCTGGGCCGCCAGTCCAACGAAGTTCCGCCCCGTCTGATTGTACGTCCGGCCCAGACTGTCCGTACCGGTAAACCCGTAATTGACGCGACGGGCATATATGGCCTGAAAGCCCAGATAGATAGTCTGGCCAAGTTCGGCGCCACTAATAGTCAGGGTATTGTTCGGCTCAGTAAAAACCCCGTCAGACTTTATTGACGGCATCACGTCACGGCTGGCCAGTAGTGAGCGATAAAGGTTGCCAGACACAACCGGCATATTACCGCCCTGCGCCGTCGGCTTCTTCATCTCCTGCTCAAGCATCTGAACCGAGACGTGAAATACCGCTTCTATGCGCTGCTCGGTCATTCTAGCCCAAGCATTCACCTGCGCCGAAAAACTACCCATCACTTAAGCCCGCGCGTAAAGTCGAATATAATGTCTTCGTCACAACGACACGCGACGACCTCAGAGGCCGGAGCGCCCAGACTGCGGTCCAAGGGATACATCAGCCGTGCACCCGATGGCGACACGAACGCCTGAGACATGCCGATCACCGTCTGCCGGTTCATGCCCCTGTGCGTGTGCCGCGTCTTATCGTCGCCCACAGCCCGCCAGCGCCGCTTAACGTCTAGTTCTGTCGCGCCCCTTGCCTCAATAGCCTGCCAGACAGCCGCGTGACGTGCCGCCATGACTGCATTGCCAGTTTCGGTGCGGGCGATCATTTCACCCCGCATACGGATGGCTTTGTCGGCGTATCGCGCCACCATCTTGTCGGCATCAGCCTGACTGAGCGGCTTTTCCGCATCTATGGCCTTTCGGATCGAGGCATCAAACCGCTTATCACGCAGTTTCATGTCCAGAACCTTGCGCATCTCAGCAGGATCGCCACTGAGAAGGCGTTCACGCATATTCGTGGCGGCCTCAGCCTGTGGCGCTGACATACCCACCAGCCCGCCCTCACGCCGGTTCGATGCGCGATTGATCCGGCCCGCCAGTGAAAGTGCTATCTGGCTTGGCCCTTGCCCCGCCGCATAACCCTCGGTGATAGCGACACGCGCCGCCTTAATTGTTTCCTCAGTCACCTGGGTAATGAGGCTGGACGACAATTCAGCCAGAACTGCCTCAGCCCGCAGATTCCTTACATCCCACTGCACCACAGCCCTAAGCCCGTTGGGTTGGGTCAGGCGCGGAAGAAACTCAGTTTGTAGCCGCCCGCCCTGATTAAATGCCAGCGCGAACACGTCTGCCAGTTGGCCGAATGACGCTCGGCTGATGTGTAGCACCTCAAGCGCCTGCTCGACGTTGCCCGCTTCAAGCGCCAGGATCAGTTCGGCCAGAACGATGTTGTTGCGAATATCATCCACACTCGACACGAACGCGGCCTGTAACTCAGGCTCAAGCGTGGCGATCAAGTCTCTGACCCTGCGGCGCTGCTCGGCTATACTGGCCATGTCAGCCCTTTATGATGATGTGCCACCCCAGACGGCGCTCGGTAATAGGCTTGATGGCCAGCACGGTCTGAACCTGCCCATTGACGGTCAGCACGTCACCTTGTCGCGGCTCATCCTCGAATGGCGCGATGACCAATTGTCGATCGGTCGCCTTGATGGTCATGCCATCGACGTATTTTTGCTCGACGGTCTTGGATATGCCTTTAAGCGTCCACGTTTCAGGCGCGGGCAGTTCCGGCTCATCCCACGGGTTAGATCCTGGGATCGGCTCGCCTTGGCGCGATAAAATGTATTCGGCCTGATTGAACTCGGTCAGCATTTCCAATGCTACCGCGGACATTTCGTCGTAGAAGTCAGCCATGATCAGACCACAGCGATGGCGGCATCTTCATATGCGCCGCGCAAATATGGAGCCAGTAATCCGTCAACAGACGTGATTAGCGGTGTGATGCTTTGAGCCAGTTTATCGGACGAAGCGGTCTGATACTCGATCTCGATCACATCAACCTTTTTACGCTTCACCTGTCCCGAAGCCGTTCCTGTGACCACAAGGCCGTCAGGGTTGATAAAGGCGTATCTGGCAGCGTGATATGACGCTTCAATGACTGCGAACGGTATTGCGTCGTCAGTTATATCAATGCCGCGGATATGTGCGCATGACCTTGGCCAAGCCCGCTCTTGAGCAACGCCGCCAGCTTGATGCCCCACAAAACGAGCGCCATAAGTCGCGTCGATATAGGACGATCCTTTTTGGCGCAGGACAGCTAGTTGATTAGGGTCTATGGCAAGGGTGTAGCCATTGGCGGCGAGCCAGTCCGTAAAGCCCTGATCGGTGCCATATCCAGCCATGCCGCCCTCGTTTAAGAAATCGGCGGGTGTCGGGCCCGCCCTTACGCTTACTTCTTTTCGCCGCCTTGGCCTGTAGCGGCAGCCTTAGCCGCAGCCTCAGTCTTGTCGGCATCAGCTTTCAGCTTGTCGTTGGCGGCTTTCAGCGCGGCCACTTCTTCACGAAGCTTAGCCACTTCATCATCAGCCGCAGCCTCAGTCTTGTCGGCCTTTTCAGCGTCTTTAGCGAAAGCAAACCACTTCGTCGCCTTAGAAGCTTTCAGTTCGTCGTCGCTGATTTCGACATCAGCAGTCTGCCCCGGCTCAAGAACAACCTGACCGGCCAGCGCATTCAGGCCTTTAGGCCCATTGGTGATGTTTTTCACAAGCATGTCGGTCGCTCCTTAAGAGATGCCATCCAAATAACGGACTTCTTTCGGCAGTCGGATTTCAGTGCCACCGGTACGCATGATGCCGGCCACTTCGTAGGTCATCGACCCCTTCTGCCAAGGTGCCAGGAATTTATGAGGCATCGGCAGATGGAAGCGAAGAACCTCCGGATCGCGGCGATAGGCGACGGCCCGGCCTGACGAAGATGCGCCAGCCGTGTTGAGCGCCCGCAAAGAGCGGATGACAAGCGGCAGGCCGGTTTCGCCGGTATAGGCGTTATTCTCACGCAGGAATGTGAGAATGGTCTTGTCGGCGTTATCACCAATCGGCGTGGTGGCCATATAGTTCAGCACGCCCCACGGCAGGAGCACAGTATCAGCCATCGCGGTTTCCGCGGTGCCGAGATACTGGTTGGTGATAAGGGCGTTAAAGTCGCGTAACACCTGGGTCGGCGTCTTGCTGGCCCAAGTCGTGGCCGAACCCGTGCCGTCAGCAGGAGCCGTAGTTGCGGTGACGTTCGTGTCGTTGACAAGCCCGGTCCAACCCTTTTCGCCCGTCCCGGTCATGGCTACGCCCCACAGGAACTGTTCTGCGATGCGGCGTGCGCCCTGGCCTTTTTCGTCGCCAAGCTGACGACCTTCAGCCGCCGCGACGTTGATCTCTTCCAGTGACCATTCGTAGCCGATACCGGCCAGTTCGAATGCTTTCAGGAATTGATCGCGGGTCACGTCGGCATAGGGCATGTCGAAGCCCTTGCCAGACAGAAACTCAGCCTTACCGGCAGCGTCAGACGAACGGAACAGTGTGCCGCGCGCCCATTCGCTGCCTTCGGTGATCACGGGGATAACCGAGGCGTAGTCGAATGACGGGTATTTCTTCTGGTAGACGGTGCGCTCGATATTATAGAACGCAGGCGTCACGAAGCCGAGCGCGGATTGCGCGTCGGTGAAAACCAATTGGTTCATAGTGGCGCCTCCTTAGCGCTTGGCCAGACGGGTCAGGCCCGCAGCGCCGATGGTGTCTTGGAAGAACCAGCCCGGCAGAATGACGTTGCTGGTCGATACGTTGGTGATGACCCCGGCCGGCGTCACATAAGCCTGATCACCATCCGCGACGGCCACCGAGGACGAAACCCAGATAACACCAAGGGTCAAAATGCCAGCGGTGGAATATTGCGGATAGGAATCGGCTTGTGCGCCAGTCGCAGCAACCGGTGGTGCGGCATAGTTGGCGATGGTGATGCCCAGAAGCGCACCGGCTGTCGGAGCCAGAATGCAGCCGTGGTCCCCAGCGCCGCGGAACACAGCCTTACCAAACGGGATGGCGGCTGCATCTTCAACGGTGCGGGAAATGCGGTTTGAGGTTTCACCATTCGCAATCATCCCGGCATAACCGACAGGATGCGTGGTGTCATAGGTGGATTGAACGACAGCCATTTTCGGTGTCTCCTTCGATTAAGCCGCGTCGGCGGGAGATTTCCACCCGTCGCGCAGAGCTTGGTTGCGGGCATTACGGGCAGCGTCGGCCTGAGCACGCATGTCGCCCTTGGGCGCAACACCGTCAGACAGCACGGATTGGAACGGATCGGCGGGCTTGGCATCCTTGGCGATAGCCTTGAACATGCCGCTGATTTCGGCGTCGGAAGCGTCCTTAGCCATTTCGTCACCAAGCTTGGAAACGACAGCGGCGCGGCGAAGTTCAGCGTCAGACTTGCCTGACACGTCGATTTTACCGTCAAGCTTATTGACGGTGGAAACCAGCGCGGCGCGATCTGCCACCAACTTATCCAGATCAGCGGGCTTTGGCGCGCCGTCTTGGGCCTTTTTCAAGTCGGCCTTGAGTGTGCCGATTTCCTCATCCTTGGACGCAATTGCAGCCTTGTGCGCGGTGTCAGCATCGGAAAGTTTTGCCGCTGCGGCATCACGATCCTTGGTCAGCTTATCGATGGCTTGCGCGCCCTGATCGGTCGTAGAGACCGAGAGGCCGTCAACCATGACGTTACGCAGATTGTCCGGCATGTGCGGATTCCTTTCGTCTGCTACAGTGATCGGGGCAGCGCCCCATGAAATCGCACCGTCACCGATGCGAGCCTTTGAGCCAGCCCGCGCCCGGTCAACGAGTGCGAGGTGGTTGAACTTGATATGACGTTGAACCGCGTCGTATTCCTCGCCATCAGCCGTGACGCCCGGAACCCAATCGATCACGCAGGTATAGCCCGCGCTCAATTCGCGCTTGCCAGCCTCGAACGCCTTGATCGCGGCCGCATCCTTGACAATGAGCGGAAACTGAACCCACTCTCCGTCCTTCTTGGCCAGCGTGGATACCTCACCCGCGGCCAACTCTTTCCAGTTGTCAGCCGTGACGCCGTCCTTTGGGTGGTCGATGGTGATGGGCATGTGTGACGCAGAGCGGAGGCTTTCGTCGGAAAAGACCTCTTCGGCGGGCCGATACACCCGCACAACCGCCTTGTCAGTGACGCCCATTTCGGAGCCGGTGTAAATCTGAACGCCGGTCCGAACCGCCCTTGCCTCAGCAATCAGGTAGCCGTCAGCGCTCCGGCGCGTGCCCGCGACGGTTACAGCATCGGTAAATTGCATGGTTAAACCTCAGCTATCTCAGCGTGCCAATTCGGCTTTATCTCTTCGAATATCTCAACACCCAGCTCGATCTTGCCTTTCCATGGCTCGATATTAGCGATGTCTATACCTACTGGCAGTGCATAGGTGATTGTGATGTGCGGGTTGTAATCCTGATGATCCCAAGACGCCCCAGCCTCTTTGACCCGCTCATGGCGATATGAAAGATTCCACGCGCCGAACACCATTACTGTGGCGTCACCAAATTGCTCCATCATACGAGGGCCGCCCGCGTTGATGGTTAGTTCCCCATCTACATTTCCCCAGTCGTCGCCGACCTTGAGCCAGTCGATGGGCGTTTTAGAGAAGGCAATCGTGACGTGCATGTCGTCAGCCGCAAGAGTCGTTTCAACGCCTTGAACCTTGAAATGCTCGATAATCTCAGCAGCGTTCTTCACGTCGCGGCGGATGTAAAGCGTGCGCGGTGTAGCGTCATTTGCAGCCAGTCGCGCGTTCGGATCGGTTAACGCAGCGCCCAATGCCGCCGTCTCGTCATCACCATCCGGCTCTTGCTCTGATAGCTTGCCGTATTCATCAATGGCGGCCTCTAAGCCCGGCAACGAACCATCCTCAATAAATGCGTTCACCAGAGCGTCAGATAGAACTTCAATCGGCATAAGCTGAGGCGATGCGCCACCACTGCCCGCAATGGCGCGGGCGGCGTCAGCCTTGATTTTGAACACGTCGGCCTTTTCCTTGGCGCTCATTTGCCACAGAGGTGACCAACGATAATGAACCTCGTCGGGCCTCGAACCCAAAGCTGAGCGGATAAGGCATTCATCGAGCCGATAAAGCGCGGGTGTGGTCTCTATCTCCTGATCGGCACTCAGGCGGTCGTAATAGTTGCGCAGATCGCTATCACCGGTCGCGTTCATGCCAGCGGGGGCTTGCCCCAACAGCCGCGTGGCAGGAATATCCGCCGCACCAGACACGATCTGTAAAAACCTATCCAGCACGTCAGGCAAGCCCGCAAAAGACGCCGCTTTGGTTTCGTATTCTTCCTCTTTGTCGAGGATGATTGTGCCGTTTATTCCTTTGGCCGTGTTGGCCAGCGTGAAGCGCTTTAACAGCCGCGCCTCATATCCGGGGTCCATCATGCCCTGCATAAAGCCGGGAATGCGGATCACATCAACCTTGGCCTCAAAGACCAGAGAGGCGATATTGCCAGCGGTTGCGTCAGTGTTCTTGATTTCAGTAATGACCGAATTTAGAACGCTGTCGCCCCATCCTTTTCGTGCGTTTGTCGATAGGTCGGGGTCAGCCTGTTTCGCTCCAAGAAATATCGCCAGCCGCGACGGGTGGATTGTAAGCTGCTGGCCGCTGGCATTGGCCAACGTGTAATATTTTGGCTTGCCGTACCACTCGGATGTCGGATCTCGGTCTATTTCGCCCGCGGCCAGAAATCGGCACGACAGGACGGTTAGATACTTCACACCACCCCTTGATACGCGGTCCATGTTGAGCGGCAAAGTCGGGTTTAGATCGCCCGTACCAATCATGATGGCAGCTCCGCCCCACAAACGGGCCAAACGCCGTGCCTCCTGAACCTTAGCTTTCAGACCGAGGCGTTTTTCCTCAGCCTCTAAGGCTTCAATCTGCTCAGGCTTCGCTTGCCAGTCGCGCCATGCTCGGACGCTGTCAAACGCCGGGATATCCACAATCTTACGCGGCAACCACGACCCGTCATAGCCGAATGCGATCTGATCATCACTCAACATCGGCGCGCCGTAGAACGTGGTCGCCGCCTTATCTCGGTCTGTCCCCATACGGGAAACAAGAGAGGTGAGGCCGTCAGTAATGCGGGCAACGATACTCATGTCCGCTCCTTAGAGGCCGTCAAGGGTGTAGGTGCTGCTCGATAGAAGGGCATTAAATGCCCGGCTGGTACTGTCGGCGTCGTCATCGTGCGTGGCTTCTGGGAAGCCTTCTAGGGCCGAGAACCAATCTTCGTTCCACGCCCCTTTGAGAACCAAAACATTGCCCGCCTCAGCTTGGGCCGAGAACGGGCTGAATCGCGTAACCTTGTCGCCAGATTCCGGCGTGGCCCGCGCAGTGAATCCGCTCAGAAGTTTGATGAGGTTAGTGACTTGCGATTTACCGGCCTGCCCAGGATCTTGCGGAAGCGAAACTTCAGTCCCGATACCGTCCTGTTCGGCGGTGTTTTTTATAAGCGATTCTACGCCACTTGGAGATAGCCACGCCTTGACATGATGGCCCACAATGTATCGACCATCCGGCAGTTTGCCGAGCTTAGTGCCAGCCGTGCCATCAGGATCATTACCTTCAATCTTCGGCGTAGCGCCTAAATCCCAACCGCGAACCCACCGAACACCGGCGGGCGCGACCTCAACGACCTGACACCAGCCACGCTGAAACAGCAGACCCGCGGCTGGACGTATATTCCAGTTGCCACCAAGGAGCCGTTCGCGCTCAACCGTGCCAAGGGCCATCAGGTTCGCAAGGTAGCCCGGATCAGCGGCCATTAACGCCCTGTTGTCCGTCAACTTCGCCGGAACGAAGGTCACAGACTTGGGTGGAATGGGCTTCTGAGCCCCATCGGCATCAGGCGCCGTGTGACTTGCTAGGTCGTCGGGATTATCACCCCAAACTATCGTATCGCCTACCCGTATAAACCACCTGAGAACGCCAGCACGCTCCGGAATCGGAAGGCCCGTTTCTGGGTTGATCCACCATGATATGAATTTCGCGACCCAACTATCCGCATCAGGATTGCATGTCGCTCTGATATATGGCCGCACACCGCTCATTGAGCGATTTCGGCTGACCATGTACCAGAATTGCTTTTCGCTGAAATGCGTCAACTCATCGAAGCAAATCAGCGGTATCTGTGAGCCCTGCCAGTTCAGGACGGTCTTATCGTGCTCAAGGTGAGCGAAACTTACTGATGCGCCGGAAGGAAACTTCCACTCCAGAACATGCTCTTTAGGAACTGCCCCCATCGAAGGATAAAGTTTCTGGCTTTCATCCCAAAGGCCACCCTCGTTACGAACCTGCACCGTGGAACGACGAAAGAAAACCGCGCCGAAGTTGGCGTTAGCTATATGCCTTAGGGGCTCCATCAGGAGCGCCCAAGTCTTTCCGCCGCCAGCAGAGCCGCCGTATATCGCAATATCAGCCGGTGACGACAGGAAGGCCATTTGCGGACCGTCCTGCGGCCTTATGACCGTTTGGCTCGGCTCACCCCCTGCCATTGTCAGGCAGTTGGAATATGGTCACTGAGGGGGCTGGAAGATCCGCCCCATCCCTCCCCGTCAACTCAACCTTATCCTTGAACATTCCCAAGTGTCGGCCGATCTTCTCAAGCGCGCCAACCTTGTCGTGCATCTTGATCGCGAATCCGTCTTTGGTCAGCTTGACCTCGGAAACGGCGGCCTTGATATCATCCGGCAGATCGTCGCGATTGATAGGGTCAACGAACGGTGCGTCGACATATTTGACCAAAGACGCGCTGCCAATTTCCTCAGCGGGAAGGCGCTTGCCATCATCAGTGAAGCCGAACGCGACCTCTTTCGTGCCCCAGTTCACTACGTCCGAAGCGTTGGCAAAACCTACCTTGGCAAGTTCTTGCAGCACCCGGTCGGCGGTGATTTCGGTGCGTTTTGAACGTGAAGCCTGCGCCTCGGAGATCGCAAAAATTATCTCAGGTTTGCTAAGGTTCTCATGGCCTATCGAATGGGCGGTCGAGACGCTGTATCCCGCCCTTACCGCAGCCTGTGTGGCATTGAGGTCGATAAGGTATTCCTCAACGAACCGCTTCTGCTTGTCCGTCAAATCGCGTCGAGGCGCATCATCAGGCCAAGGCTTTTCCTTGCCTTCCGACATCGTGATTACCCATGTGATGAAAATGAAAAAAGACCGCGACGGTTCCCCGTGCGGCCTGATCTTGTGACGCTACTTCAGCGCATAGTGATTAATTGGCTGATTTGCGCGCGCACGTCAACGGGGAATTTATCGCGCGTTGATTTAGTTCACAACCCAGCCTCAAAAGCGAACCTGACATTCTCAACAGCCGACACGATGAAGGCCGATAACTTCTTCTCATCCCGCACGGTGTAAACCGATCTTACCGCATCTTGCCACGACCTGCCAGTGTCCATGATCCAGTCGTGGCACAGCGCCTCGATCAGCTTAGCTGACCCGCCGCCGATGTGAGCTTTGATCTCGTCGTAGCGTCGTGCAGCCGCCATCTGGATATCGAGGCGCCCCTTACTGTCGCCGCGGTCATTGTCCACGAACTCGGCCCTCATGCCGCGTGATCCGTCCATGCCGTGAGCCTTGGCGTATAGCTCGACAATGGCCCTGCCGGCGTTCTGCTGGTTCTGGTCGATCACGGATTTGCGGAACAGCGCATCGAACACCAAGCATCGCTCAAGGCGTGTGACACGCTTGCGATGATCCTGCGCCATGTCGTAGGCCTCAGGCTGGCTCTGGGCGCGGCTGACGGTATCGGGATTGACGCCCCAATTGCCGGTCTGCCGCATGGCCTCACGCTCAGCCGCAGCCTTCTTGAGCGCATAATCCGGGTCGAGGAACTTGGCTCGGTCAGCTCTGGCCATCAATCGGCTGCCTTTTCTGCTGATAGCGGGAACTGGCCCGGAAACGTGTCGATGATGAGCCGGGCATCTGCGAACAATTCCGACTTGGCGCGGTTGGCCCAGACGAAGGATTTCAGGTCATCACCGATGCCGCCGATCTGCTGGCGTGCACGGATGCGGCCCGCGATGTAGCGCAGTTTTTCGGTGTAGAGGCCGTCGTCAGCCTCGGCCTCGCGCTGTTCGGCGTAGTGGGTCATGCTGCGTCCCTTTCGTCGCGGATTTGTTTTTCTTCGGCCCATGTCGGCTCAGGCCCCCAAGACGGCATCCATTGGCCAGTTTTCACCTTGTGCCGGACAAGGTTTTTGCGGATATCATCAGGCACTTCCTCAGCCTCAGCGGGCGGAACCCATACCTCGTGAGCCTCCCGCATAACGTCGTTGAACCACGACCAGGTGGTGATTGGCTTAACTCTGGACTTTCGGGTTTTGGCATCAATCACCTGCCTGACCATTCGCCAATCGTAACCCATCGCCAGCCATGAGGTCACGGCGTGGGTGGTCTGGATCATGCTTGCCGTCGAGTGCGGGTTGACTATGCCGGGGCCGCAGACCTTGCCCAACTCGGCCATGATTTGGTTTCGCTCAGGCCAGTTTTTGCCTTCGAGTTTTGGGCTCTTAGCTATAGCTTCTTTTGGCTTTTGGCTTTTGGTTTTTGGATGGCATTCCTCAAGCAATGCTTCGGGCATGCTTGTAGCATTGCTAATAGCATCTTCGATTGGTGCTTGCGCATTGCTACCCCATCGTTTTTCTGCGGCGATACGGGCGCGATCCTGATTGCGCTCAGATGCAGTTTTAATCTCGCCAATACGCTTGTCCATGCCGTCGTGACGGTAACCCCCATCAGCCTGAATGAACTTTGACGCCAGAACGCTTTTAACAGCTTTCTGTTCATCTTTCGCCATAGCGGCGCAGATGCGTAAGCACTCGGTGACCGTCCATCCTTCGCCTTGATCGAGATAGTATTGGTGGCACAAAGTGATATATGCGCCACGTTCAGCCAGCGACATGCGTGATGTGCCGCTATGCCAATCACCTATGTGCATCGGGTATGTATTTATCTTAAGGTCGCTCATGCACCCCTCCAATTGTCCGGGCGTTCATTCAGGATTACGTCGTGGGCCATCGATGCCCACATGACATCATCACCCACCTCACCGCCTCTGTTCTTGGCGCAGATGACCACCATTTCATGTGACTTGGCCGCGCACTCAGCCTCCCAGTCCAGAAGGCGCATAGCGTCCGTGGGTGGATTATTGCGGAGGTAAACGACCTCACGATATGGGAATAGGATAGCGTTGGCGTCCTGCTCAAACCCGCCACTGTCGCGAAGGTCTGACATTTGAGGCCGCTTGTTCTCACGGCTTTCAAGATTGCGGTTTAACTGGGCCACAAGCATGATGGTGCAGCCAAGCTCCTTAGCCATCCGCTTAACCTCCGCGGTCATCTCAGCGAGGGCTTTCGCGTCTGTCTTGCCGCGATAATCCGGCATAGTTAGAAGCTGAACATAATCTATGACGATTAGCGCCAGTTCAGACCGTGATTTATGACGCCAGGCATCGCGCCTGATGTCGTCTATGCTCATGCGGCTGCAATCGTTTATGAAAAGGTTGCGTGGCACGTCACCGGCGACGGAAGAGACGTGATCCAGCGTGTCTTTAGATGGGCTTGATATGTCTTTGTAGGCCACGCTCCATCCGGTCTCAAATGTCAGGTGAGACAGGCAGCGCTCCGACATTTCACCCCGTGTCATTTCAAGCGCGTAAAAGACCACGCGGTGATCTGGGTTGAGTCGGGCAGCGCCGAATGAGACATTACGACTGAATGCCGTCTTGCCCATCGATGGACGCCCGCCGGTCACGATGACGTGCCCCGGCTTTAATCCCCCCAACCTATCGTCTATGCACTTTAGGCCCGTCATTAGTCCGGACGGACGCCCACTCTCAACCTGACCGTAGAGCATAGACAGATGATCCGTGGCCGCGGCTGTCGCGTTTACCGACTCTTCTCCCGATCCGGCAGCTATCTCAATGCGTGCGATGTCCTGCTTGACGGCGTCTATGGCTGCCAGTGCGTCGGTCATCTTCGCTACACTGGTGAAGCTATTAGCGACCTCATTGACCTGCCATGCGTTTATGATCGCTCCCGCATTGTCAGATATCGTGAAGGTCGGCGGGCACTTATCGATCATCGTAAACAGGTATTTAGACCCGCCATACTTCTCTGCGGAATCACCTAAGAGGGGCGCAATGGTCTGCGGGCCTATGTTTTTACCCGCAGAGACGCCTTCACGGATTAGCCCCCATATGAAACCGTGTAGATCGTCGTGGAAATGGTATTCATGCAGGTGCATGACCAGCGGGAGCACTGACTGATCATATAGCGCGATGCCGATCACGGCTTGTTCAGCGTCAAGAGCGTGCATTGTCACCCCCTTGAGCCATAGCAATAGTGATCTGAGCTTGTGCCATCGGCAGGATGGACAGGCGAACGCTTGGTTCTTTAGCCAGCGAAGCTATGGAAAGTAACGCCACGGCCTTGTTGATGCGCTCTGCTGGTGTGAATCTGTCTCGCATCACGCCACCTCCCCGAATAGGGTCATCTGATCGCCCGGCTTAGACTGTAGTGACTTAGCCCACGCGATCTGAGCAGCCATCAAGACCGGGCGACCATATATCTTTTCGAGCATACGCGCGGCCGCGTCATTTACGGCCTCTGAGCGAGTTCTGAATAAACGGCTGGTATTGCCGTTATAAATCCCCAGAGGCTCGCCCATGCCCCAGCAATCGCCCATCATTTGATGGAACTCTATCGCGGCGGCCCATAGACCATTGTGCTGACCAAGCCGGATCATGGCTAGAGGCAGTTTTCCGGGGCGGCCGGGACAGTCAAGCCTCAGGTATTCGGCCTGCTCGATGCGGGTGTATTTGTCCGTTGATGCCATCACTTCGCCCCCGTCAGTTTTATGTCCACGCCGTGAATGTGCTTCATCCGGCGGCGCGTCCTGACATTCCACGCCGGTTTATCAGCGGGTTTATCGGCGGCTTGAGGCTCACTTATAGACGCTTCCCGCTTATACCCGCCGTCATATTGAGCGCGCACAGCATCAATCGACCGGCCCTCGATGGCGGCGATATTCTGCCACTGACGCAGACCGATCAGCCGCACAATCGAGATGCCGAGCTGCGGGGATTTAATCGGCTCAAGGCCATTGCGGAGGCGGTCTTGTCTATCGAACGACATTGCCAGCCTCCCCGAACAGCACGACGGCCAGCACGATCAGAACCAGCGATACGACGCCAGCCAATCCAAGACGGCGCTTGGGATGAATTCGGCGCCACTGGCCCTCACCCATGAAATATCCCGCCGACCCCTTGGGATAGTCGTCATTGACCGGGTTCAGGCCATCACGAACACACTTTGCCGCCAACGCATCCGCCTCGTCACGGCATTCACGGCAGGCGTAGCGCGGCTCAACGTCCTCAACGCGGGTGCAGATGTCGCAGGGCCGGTATGTGTCAAGCTGGTGGACGCTTGGGAACTGACCAAGCGGGTCGAGCGCCGGGGCCTTGTACCGCGCATCCACGGCGGCTTTCAAACCCGCGGTCGTGGCGTTCTTGACCCGTTTCTGTGCCGTCTTACATCCTGGCATCCCGGACGCAGCGGCGGCGCGAACCTTCTCAAAGCGTGTGTTGTCGATGATGTCACCCATGACGTCCTCCGAAAACACGATTGATAAGGCCGTCGACATCAGGCTTGGTTTTGTTGGATGGGCGTCCGGCTCGGCATTCCGCGCAATCACATGGCGCGCCGGAAACGACATTGGCCAGAGCGTGAGCATGGGCGATAGCTTGGCCAATGGCCTGGTGCATGATCTCAGGGCAGACCGCGCCGAAATCAAAGCCTTCCACCTGCTGCACGAAATACCCGAAAGTGCCTATGCCGCCGTCACTATCGGCTTTGGACAGGTTGTTGAGCATGTCCTGAACCAGATCAAGCGCATCAGCCGGGATATTGTCGGGGATATTGAGGCGGCTCATGACCGCACCGCCAGTCCATGGGCCACATAACCTTCGGGGGCGCACGATTTTTCGAGATCGGACTCATCCACATACGACGACGCGCGGGGCCGGAATTTGACGCGGCCATGCTGCTCGACGGGGGTGTTATGGTTAAATTTTACGCCCGTAGGCGAACTTTGACTCTTGGTCATGGCTTGATGCCCTTTTTGAGGGTATGCTCATGACGCGGTGCGGTAAATCGTAATAAATTACCGCCCATGCGTGAGGGCAGACCTGCGGTTCCAAATTGTTGGTTCCCTCAAAAAAGCGGGGTGTCCGTTCCGAATTGGCGTTTAGAGCCGGACACCCCCAGTTATTCGGGAACCATAGGCCTTGGCTTCATCATGGTTAAAAGTTAACCTTAACGAAGCCGCTTATCCGACAGTCGCAAAAGCAACCCGCCGAACCACTTGTGGGAAGTCGCTGCATCAGCGCCATCACCTAAACCTCACCGCGCTTTTATCGAACCAGAGCGCGGCCATCTGGCGAAAGACCGGGGCTAAATCCGGCATCGATCTTGTTGTGTGGGGCCAGCAACCGGGGGGATTGGTCACTGGCCCGTTCGCGCACCCAGGGGAGGTGCGCGAATGGTTAGGCGGCGGAGTTCTCCTGCGCCACTTTTTCAAGTTGCTCTAACGTGGTGACAGTCTGGGGTTTGAAGTCGCGAGTAATCAGAGACCGAATGGTTGTGTACGGGACACCGGATCGGCGGGACATTTCCTGCACACCGATCTCATCTACCTTGGCTTTGATTTTTTCGATTGAAGCATTGATGTCTGTCATGGTGACGACATTACGATTTATCGTAAATAATGGCAAGTAAAATTACGAAATATAGCAGTTACGAAATTTCGCACCAAATGGCATATATTTCCCTCATGGACGACACCACATTTACCTCACGACAGTTGAATTTTATCGAGTGGATGAGCCTGAACGGCCTCACCTTTGTTGGCGTTTCAGACGCTTCTGGTATTCCTTACTCGTCGCTGAAATCTTTCGCAAAAAACCCCGGCCAAAGCATGAATGATAGAAACATTCAAAAGCTGGTCTCGGCATTTGGCGTATCAGCGGATGATATTTTTAAAGATCCTCAACCGATAAAGAGCGCTTCGTCCTGGTATGATCCGGATACGGAAGATGCAAAACCAGACATGGGCGATATTTTAAACCTGCCCGAATACGAGTTGAAGATTTCAGCGGGAGGTGGCTACACAATCGACCGCGAGAGAATTAAAGGTCACTGGCCTTTTTCACGGCACTATATTCGCGACGAATTACGCCTTGAACCCAGAAACCTTTCAGTGATCGAGGTCAAGGGCGACAGCATGGAGCCACTGCTTAGACCTGGCGATCGTGTAGTCGTAGATCATAACGACAAAAACGCCGCCGAGGGCGGCTTGTATGTGATTTGGAACGGCGGCGCGACGGTAGTTAAGCGGGTAGAAGCCGTGCCTTATTCCGATCCGCCAATGCTTGTGTTGATCTCAGAAAATAAAACGCACAATCAATATCCAGTCCACGCCGAACTCGTGAATGTCGTCGGGCGCGTGGTCTGGGTCGCAAGGAGGATGTGATGAAATATCGGGCGACAATTAAAGCGTTAGTAATATTGGCAACATTGTCGGCCGCACCAGCGCGCGCTGATTATATGGACGTCTCAAACCAACTAGAGCGAGATGCGGCCTTTGCTGGCCACGCTTTTAAATGCGGACGGGTGGGCTACCCGATAGACCCTGACGCCATTGTCGGATTCGCAAAGCTCGCTATCCACAGGGCGTCGCGCGAGATGGGCCGGACATCGGCTGAGTATCAATTTTACAAGATCGTCAATCAGGAAATGGACGATATAGACAGTACCGATAAGAACATTTTTGTCGGCGCTGAAACGTGGGGTGAGATGGAGCGTCGTGAGAAAGCGCAGCGTGTAGTTTGGGATGAAATTTGCTCAGACTACCAGCGTGACAAGGCTTACATCCAATATTTCAATGGCGAGAAGCCCAAGCAGAGCCACATGAACTATTTGCACAGCATTGGGAAGTTCGATAAAAACAATTTCGCGGTGCCTCAATGAAACCCACCATCCTCACCCTGGCACTAACCGCCCTCGCCTTTCCGGCCATTGCCGACGAAAAACAGAACCTGTTCCATGTGCGGATCAATAAGCTGGAGGTTGGTCTGCCGGCGGATCGGGTCATCGACATCATGGGGCCTGCCGCAGATCGGCAGTTTCAGGGCAACCGTGAGGCGTTGCAATATTGCTCCCGCGATGGCTGGGCATATAACGACTTCGTGGTGGTCTGGCTCAGCGATGGCAACGTCTCCGGCCTGACGCGCTATAACAAGCCCTACACCGGCAAGTGCGAGCGCCATTTCAGGGACTTGGACTGGCGACAGGCGCCTGGGGCGACCGAAGAACCGAAATGACCGCCCCCTCCGACCGCGCTTTCTGGACAAGGTCGCGCTACTGAAAGAGCGGATAGAGAAGGACTTGAACGGCGCGGCAGAGGACAGGGCCAAGGCGGCGGAACTACGGCGGCAGGCGTTCAAAATTGAGGAAACAGGACGATGATAAAATCTGACGGCATAGATCCTGATCAGGTCATTGAGCTTTCAAGAGACATTCTCAGGGCCAGCGACGCGCACTTTATGGGAGTTGATCGTCAGGTCGTGGTTCATGCACTCTTGGCGTTGGCGTTGGACATTACTGTGGCCGCCACGGAATGCACGGCTGGCGAGGCTGTGGAATACCTGAAGTCGATTCTGCAGGATGGGATTGATGGGGAGATGGCGGAGTGATTGAGATACAAAAAAGCCGCCTCAATAGAGACGGCTAATCTTGTGGCCTCAAGCGGCCTTCTTTTCTTCCCAGCCGCTATCAAATAGCCCGAACTGGGCCTGAGCGTTACTAAGTTCGTCCATAGAGTCCAACTCTTCGAGCTTAGACGTGATTAAATTTAGAACAGTATCTCCCTCACCGTCCGTCAACGCAAGGAAGAGTATCCTTAGAAGTTTCTCAGCAGCGCCTGGCATCTCGGTGTCGCCCTTTTCCCACCTAGCCACTGACTGGCTGGTTGTTCCAAGTAACGCCGCCAGCTCGCCTTGCGTTAAACCTAGGGTATTACGTAAAAAACGTGTCTCCTTAGGAGTAAGGCCTTTTCGGTGGCAGACAATATGCCTCCCAATCGCCTTGTGAAGACCGTCCACATTCTTGATAGCTACGGTGCGCTCACCGTCATACTCGGATATTTCATAACCGTTTAATAGATAGATGCCTTCTAAGCCCGCTGTTCTGTAGTGATAGGGTTCATCGTTAATTGCCTCGTTCCCAAAGCAAAAATGTTGTGGTTTCACATGTCTTCCCATTCTACCGTTTTGATGACAAGTCGCCCCAACTGAGAGACGACTGTAACGACCCCCACTTCTCGGCTGGCCCGCTTTCGCGCGACGACCT
Organism: Asticcacaulis endophyticus; assembly: GCF_014652575.1. GTDB lineage: Bacteria > Pseudomonadota > Alphaproteobacteria > Caulobacterales > Caulobacteraceae > Asticcacaulis > Asticcacaulis endophyticus. The sequence continues at coordinate 356,834 of NZ_BMZB01000001.1, forward strand.
TGCATTTCCATTCTCCATTGCTTCTGCCAGGTTCAATGTCTCCAATAATATCCCCGGTTCGCAGAACCAGCAGTGCGTCCGGGGTAGTGATGTCCCGCAATTCCATCCTTTCAAGCGCATGCTCTGTAAAAGCCACATTCGAAGAATCCGAAGCCAGCGACCTGATTGTGGTCAGGAGTTGCTGAGGTTTCGGCTTGAATACGGCGACAGACGCGCCTAATCGGTTACGTGTCATCACCTATCATTATGATAGGTACGGGTTAATGTCAAATGAATAAGGAAGATGCATCGGAATAACAAAATAAAATAAAATAAGGCCGGGGCGTTAACCCCGGCCCTACCTACATCGGGTCATGACTCCCGATGGCCTGTTGTCAGGTCTTAAACACCAAACCGTTTCCAGTTCAGTAACTCCACCGCCTAAAGCGAAGGATAGGTTTTGATCTGGCAGGGCTTGATACCTGCTCCATATTCTGTCGCCTGCTATATAGACCCTTTCGGGGAACGCCCAGCGTGGACACGGTCGGTTGCGTTTCCTTCAACGCCGCAGATCAATCTTGTTTAGCCCGAAGGCTGAAACTTAGTTGCTTACCCTAGGCCCTCAGTTATTCCCCGGCTTGGAGGGCTCCGCGGGACTCTTTCGAGTTTCTGTGCATTTCAGCACTTCGTCAGCCGCATAGCGCCGGGCTAGATGTTCCCTTGTCAGGTAAGCCGGGGAACCCACGGCTTAGTTGCCATTTCTGGCGAAACTTAAAGAGCCTTTTTGTGCCATGCTCAGGGCGCTATATGGGGCCGAAGGGTAACGGCGGATTTTCTTCCCATAAGGCTGATCGAAGGGCGAACCTTCAAGTCATCAATCCCTATTTGTGTGAACCGAGGCCGCTACACCAGACCGGTTCACCATCATGACTTCCCTCACCTCGCGGCAAAGGCCCCTCATGTATTTCTCCGGCGAATTACCCCGCGCCGGATCGGGTTATTTCTCCCATCGACTCAATGTAGGGTCGAGGTCGGCACAACCACGGGAGAAGATTAATGAGTGAATCGACGCATAAAATCCTCTGTAACGCTTGCAAGGTGGAGCTTAAAGGCCTCGCTGACACCGACCCGCAGCTTTACGGATGCCCCGTCTGCGGGATCAGCGACACACGAGATAACGTCATGCGGGAAGCTACTGAGTACACTAAAGAAATGATTGCGCGCGACTTCCAAGACAGCGTCAGGAATACCGCCCGGAAAAGCAAACTGCTTAAGTTCAGCGGCAAGCCCATCCCACATGGCGTCTATAGATTTATTACAGACTACAAGGGATAGGCTCTCCATAACCACCTCTGTTTGATTAGCCCGCCCTAACCGGCGGGCTTTTCCATACCCCCTTTATGCCACGGGTTGGCGGCGTCGTCAAAAGAAATTACGATTTGTCGTAACTTTGTTGTTGCGTGTTACGATTTTTCGTAATATTGTCATCCCATCAACAGGGATACGACGACGATGACACGCGATGAACTTCTTACCCGCCGCGCCGCCAAGGCCAATGAACTCGATCTGCTCATGACGGCAGCCTATTGGGAGCGTGTCCGCGATGGTCGTGCAGACGCCGAGGACAAGGCGTTCATGCGTGAAGAGCGTGACGCGGCTTACGAAGATGTCTGGGCCGAATTCTACGCTCACGACCTCGCCCTTGTTGCCGAATTTAACGCCAGCAAGGAGGCCGCGTAATGCCCTCCGAAATTGACACCATCATCCGCGTTATCGAGGCCCGTATCATCGGCGCGACCGAGAGCCTAGAGGCCATTCATCCCGGCCAGCCCGGCATCGGCACGCTGCCCCAGATGATCCTTCGCGACATCGCGGCGTACCGCTCCATCCTTTCCGACATCAACATCATCGCCGGTCGTGTGCCGGTACAGGGGGCTTAAGTGGCCGAAGAAAAAACCATCAACCGCTCGTTTCTGGCTATGTTGGCCAGTAATCAGACTGGCGCCCTCAGATCGGCTGGCTACAGCTTGTCCGACCTCATATCGGCTGGCTACAGCGCGTCCGCCCTCATATCGGCTGGCTACAGCGCGTCCGCCCTCAGATCGGCTGGCTACAGCTTGTCCGACCTCATATCGGCTGGCTACAGCGCGTCCGCCCTCAGATCGGCTGGCTACAGCGCGTCCGCCCTCAGATCGGCTGGCTACAGCGCGTCCGCCCTCAGATCGGCTGGCTACAGCTTGTCCGACCTCATATCGGCTGGCTACAGCGCGTCCGCCCTCAGATCGGCTGGCTACAGCTTGTCCGCCCTCAGATCGGCTGGCTACAGCGCGTCCGACCTCATATCGGCTGGCTACAGCTTGTCCGCCCTCAGATCGGCTGGCTACAGCGCGTCCGACCTCATATCGGCTGGCTACAGCTTGTCCGACCTCATATCGGCTGGCTACAGCGCGTCCGCCCTCAGATCGGCTGGCTACAGCTTGTCCGACCTTGACGCGCTAGAGGCTGAAATTCCTCTGGTAGAAAAGCCATACACGCAGCTTTGGAATGACATCCAGGCTAAAAAGCGAGCTTTCGATCAGGGCACATTCGGCCCATTTGAACGCGCACCTGAAAAGAACATTTGCGGCTCGCCTATGTGCACAGCCGGTCACCTCGTTCACATGGGTGGCGAGGCCGGATACGCGCTCAAGGCCAAATATGGTTGGGCCAAGGCTGGCGCACTGATCCACTTTAAAGCGCATCCCGATTGGCCGTGCCAGAACTTCGGTACGATCCCCGATGCGTGGGCCTTGGCTTACATAGAAGAGATGGCCGAGCGTGAAGCATCTGAGGTCCCCGCATGAACCGCGCCGACATAGACGCCATCACCTGCCGCATATCCACAATCGAGGTTTCGCCCGCATCGTTCTGGTGCGTGGTCGAGGCGCTTGGGGTTAGCGGTGTTTTAAAAACGTTTGCCTGCGCTGCGGTTGTCGCGGTCGGGATCGTGGCCGCACTGGGAGGGTTTTGATTATGGTTCAACTCAAAGTCGGGCGCTACTACCGCTTCCGTGACGAAGCGCAGATTGAGCCGCGTCGTCACGTTCGCGTCCTTTATGTCGGGCGGAACTGGGCGTCATGGGTTGGATGCGAAGGGCCTAAAAATATAGCCGTGACCGCGGTTTTTTATGGTGACCTTTGCGCGCAGGTTTTGGATCACTGCGCCGATACTGGGGCGTATCGCGGCATAGGCCATTCAGGAATGGATCTGGTCGAGGATATCACCAAGCCTGTGAAAGATCTCATTAAACGTGAGGCCGCCGCATGACCGCGCTCGTGATCCCCTTCCCCGAAGCGCGCACCATCGCATACCGCTTTGACGGCGGATGGATCGTGTCAAGCGGCGGCGAACGGTTGAACCTCGTCAGGGCCAATATCCGGCTGCAGTCGATTGATCGCATCATCGGACGGCTTGAACGCGCGGGAAACGTGGCCGGTGTGGCCGAACAGCAAACCGAGCGCGCCGATCTGGTGCGCGCGATTGAGAAGATGGGGGTTGAGTGATGGCTATCACTTATCACCGCGACTTGATCCAAGGCACGGACGAATGGAAAGACGCTCGTTGCGGACTGCTCACGGCTTCGGAAATGAAGCTAATTCTGACGCCGACTTTGAAGCTGGCGTCGAACGATAAAGAGCGCAACCACCTGTGGGAATTGGCCGCGCAACGCATCAGCCGGTTCGTTGAGGTGGCTTATATCGGTGATAACGCTCTGCGCGGCTGGGAAGACGAAATTGAGGCACGCAACCTCTATTCCAAACATTACGCGCCAGTCGAGGAAGTCGGCTTCATCACTAATGACAAGTGGGGCTTTACGCTTGGTTATTCGCCTGACGGTCTTGTGGGTGATGACGGCCTTATCGAAAGCAAGAGCCGCCGTCAGAAGTTCCAGATCGAAACCATCGCCACTCAAGAGGTTCCGGCAGAGCACGTCTTGCAGCTACAGGCCGGACTTCTCGTCAGTGAACGGCAATGGATCGACTTCATTAGTTACAGCGGCGGTCTGCCGATGTGCGTGATGCGTGTCTACCCATCGGACGAAATCCAGACAGCGATAATCGAAGCCTCAGAGAAGTTTGAGGAGCGGATCGCCGTTCGGATCGCTGAATACCATCAATCAATCGCGGATATGCAGGTCGTTATTCAGACTGAGCGCCGCGTAGAGCAGGAAATGTATATCTAAAATGAACGATATGACGGCGGTGATCACGCCAAAATCAGATCAGTGGAATGCCGATGACTTCTTGTCCGGCCCACGCACGTTCACGATCCGTGGCGTCAAAATCAATGGGGGTCAGGAGCAGCCGGTCAACATCAGCCTTGAGGGCACGGATAAATTCTATCGCCCATGCAAGTCTATGTCACGCGTTCTGGTTTCGGCTTGGGGCGCAGATGCCACGGCTTACGTCGGGCGCTCCCTGACGCTCTATACCGATCCGAAAGTCAAGTGGGGCGGGATGGAGGTTGGGGGCATCCGCATCAGCCACATGTCTCATATTGACGGTAAACTGCAACTGGCACTCACCGCGACTAAAGGCCAGCGCAAGCCACATACCGTCACGCCGCTTGTGGCCAATGGCAATCAGACCGCGCAGGTGCAATCTACCGCTAAACCAAAGAAAACCCCCGCAGACTGGCGCACTGAAATCGACGCGCTTTCCGACATGGCCGCAATCGCTGTTTGGCTCAATGATTTCGCAGGCATGAAAACCCACGACAGTCAGGCGGCTCGCGATGTCTACGCATATGCCGAGACACGCGCTCAACAGATGGTGGGCACGACATCGGATGACAGCTTCGACATGGACACCGCCACCGACGACGACTTCCCCGGCGACCGGGCCACACAAGGAGCGCGGTGATGGACGATCTTTTGAACCTTGAAACTCTGCCGCCTGAAACGGAAACCGGCACGGCGGTCGCGCTTTTGGAGGCGACAACGCTCATAGCCTTCACCGATAAGGCCAAGCACGAAAAGCTTTATGCCGATGTCGAGCAGGAGATCGCCGATTTCGTTCCGGATGTGACCACTGACAAGGGCCGTAAAGCCGTGGCATCGCTGGCATTCAAGGTCACGAAGCTCAAGGCCGGTATTGATAAGGCTGGCCTGAAACTGACCGAAGAGGCGCGCTCTCAGATTGACCTCGTGAACGCCAGCCGCCGCGACATCAAAGCCCGCCTTGAGGCTCTGGCTGATCAGGCCCGCGAACCCCTGACCAAGTGGGAAGAGGCCGAGGAAAAGCGCATTGACTACGCCAAGCGCATGATCGTTCACATCGAAAATGTTGGCAAAGGTCTGATCGGCGGCGAACCTCAAGCCTTTGGAATCCTGTTCCATGAACTGGACGAAAAGATCAACATATCTGATCTTGCCGAATTTGAACCGGCGGCGCGCAAGGCTATGGAAACCGCCCGCGAATTGCTGACCGTTTCGTATGAGGCTCACAAGAGGGCTGCGGCTGACCGCGCAGAACTTGAACGGTTTCGGGCGGCCGAAGCCGAGAGGCTGGCTCAGGAAGAAGCCCGTGCCGAAGCCAAACGGATCGCAGCCGAACGGGTAGCAGAGGCTCAGCGATTGGCCGATGAAGCCAAAGAGCGTGAAGTCGCCGCCGAACGCGCAAAGGTGGCTGAGGCAGAACGCCTCGCACAAGCCGCCGAACAGGCCCGTTTGGCCGCCATCGCGGAACAACAGGCAAAAGCTAAGGCTGAGCAGGATCAGCGTGACCGTGAACACGCTCAGGCTTTGGCCGACGCTAAACGCCGTGCTGATGAGGCCGAAGCCGCGCGCATGGCAGAAGCTAAACGCATCGAAGACGAGCGTCTGGCGAAGGAAAAGGCCGACAGATTGGCCCGTGAAGCCGACGAAAAGCGCCAGCGCGACCAAAAGCACCGCAGCCAGATCATGAGTGCCGCAAAAGAGGCCCTGATGCAGCACGCCGACATTCCAGAAGACATCGCCAAACGTGTCGTCCTGGCGATCACCGGCGGCAATGTCCCGGCTGTTTCAATCCAGTTTTAACCCCTCACCCACGTCGGACGGCGGGTTGCCCAATAAGCGCCCGCCGATGACGGAAAGGAATGATGATGACTGAGTACACACACAAACGGGCGATCAAGTGGCTGTTGAGTGACGATGTCGGCACGTCCAGTAAGGCTTTGTTGTCTGCCGGACTGGGTCTTGACCAGACATACTATTCATACCCGTCAGACGGTGGCGACTTTGGGCGGTGCGTTCGGCTTCTTATAAATGTTCCAGAAGTTAAGAGCGGCTTCTCCATTCTTGCCGAAAAAAGCCCGTACTGGAAAGCGCTGATTGAGCGTTGGGACGATATCGAAGTGGCTTACATTAAAGCACTAGAAACCCGCGATGGTGCCGAACTCTACAAGCTTATGCGCTCCATACTCAAGCCGATTGAGGATGCCGACCGCAACGTCACCCGCATTGGCGAAGGTGTCCGCATCAGGACATCAACCTAACCCCCTTTCGCCGTCGCATCACATCAACCCTTGGCCGCGCGCCATGCCTGTCCACAAACTCCGCGACGGCGCTTTTTATCAGAAAGAAGAACAATGACTGACAACAACGCAATCACATCCGATGATGTCATCAACGCCGCTGCACAGGGTCGGCTTCGGACGATTATCGAGCGCATTGAACGCCTTGAGGAAGACAAGGCCGTCATCGCGGGAGACATCAAGGAGGTCTACGCGGAAACAAAGTCGGAAGGCTTTGACGTCAAGATCATCCGCAAGATCGTGTCCCTACGCCGGATCGACAAAGTGAAACGGCAAGAGATTGACGCGCTCCTGGATCTCTACATGCACGCCATCGGGGAAGCCTGATGCGGACCCACCCACAACACTCATTCCTTGACAGCGTGTCTGCGCAGGAGGCTACCGGCAACACTTTCGAGGCCCCTACGCGCCGGATCAGCGTCACCGAACAACGCGACATAGCGGTAGAGGCTTTGCGGGAGGCAAAAACACTGGTCGAAAGCATAGAGCAAACGACACTTAATGTTTGGTTTGTGACTGCCGACGATCCTGAATCGGCGGTTTGCGGCACAAACGAGAAGATCGACGCCGCCCTTAAAGCCTGTGGGGTGAGCGAATGACGCACAATGAAGCTTTTCGTTGCGGCATTTTCGTTGGTGCTGCCGCTGTCGCTTTCGGAATATTTTTAGGATTTTTATTGCCATGACCCCCACCCCCCAAGAGGCGCGGGAGGCGACCGCGATAATTAGGGATGCATCAGTCCGCAAGATCGTCAGCGACTACATTGCGGCGCTTGAAAAAGCTGGCGCGTTTGAAAACCCGTCAGACACTAAAGACGATTTATCGGAAGCTATTCGTGCGGCTCACCCAACACTCAATAAGGCAAATTGGCCTCACTGGACGAAGGCAATCGAACTGGTCAGCAATCGGCACAGTAAATACGCGCTGGTCGATCTTACAAGCTACCTTCTGTCTGAGAATGCCTCACGTGAAGCCCTTCTCACCGAGGCTAAGGAGGTGTTGGGGCACGTCTTGCGATGCGATGCAGATGATACAGGCTTGCGTGATTGTCACGATAATCACGGCAAAGCGTATCAATCCGCAGACATGGCTAATGTCTTGAAGGCCGCCGCCGCACTCGTGGCAAAGATAGAGGGGATGGTGACGTGAGCGATTTAATCCCGCCCGACCAAATCCTGCTTCATGTTCCGCGCAGTCGATACGAATTAACAGAGCGCGGGGGGCAGCATGCCGGGACATCCCGAGAGCTATGCGCTGAGCACGTCCCTACCGGCGTCAAGGTAATCGTTCCGTCTGCTCGCGGTCAACACCGGGCGAGAAATGTGGCCATCGCCGCGTTGGAATTTATCCTGACGCACCCAGATTTTCATGGATAACCCACACCGGAGACAAGACATGACCAACCCTAAAGAGTGGAAGATCGTCCCTTGCCAGCCAACGCCGGAAATGATCGACGCTGCCGTATTGTGCAAGACGAAGCCAAAAGCGGCCAACACGCTTGATCGCATGAATGAAACGGTCGGTATTCTGTACGCATCGGCACTCAACGCCGCCCCGCCGTCTCCGTTCGTGATGGTGGCGAGGGAGGATTTGTGTGCCGTGCTACGCTGCGTTGAATCTCCAAGCGGCCATACCGCAGCATCAATTAACCGCCTCACCCAAGAAGAGGTGGCGAAGGCGGCATATGACGCAAACCCTTGCATGGAAAGAAACGCGCCGGTGCCTTGGACGCGTATCCTTAACGCCGGTTACACGCATCACTCAAGCAGGGCCTATCGAATTGCCGACGCCGTGCTTGAACTGCTTAACAAAGGGAGGGGGTGATGGAAATCATAAGCCGAGGACAACATCCAGAAAAGACCGTGCATAAGGTTACGTGCCAAAACTGCAAGACCATTTTTGAGTTTGAACAGCATGAAGCCAATCACGCTTTTGATAAACGGGATGGCAATTATTACGAAATTGATTGTCCCGTATGTAGCAAGAAAGTGACGAAATCCACATGACCACTAACACACCCGCCTTAGAGGCGTTAATACGTGCGGTTAGGTATGCCGACAAGATGATTAAAGCAGGCGAACCCGCGAAGGTTAAAGATTTCATCACTGAGAACGAACTGAGGGAAATCGCCGCCCTTCCCGCAAGCGACGAACCTCAGCCAAATGATACAGATGAACTTGACCTATATGATGACAAGGTGCAGCAAGCTATATCATGGACGCTTGATCAAGTTGGCGCGGCTCTTGGTGCCGAAAATTGGGACGGTGGCGACGGGTTAGAGAGCGTCGAAGGTGATGTTTACGTTGAAATCGCAAACATTTTAAAAGCGGCTGGGCTAGTCGACGCAGAGGGCGAACCTATTACCGCAGCAACCTATCGCATTCCGGTAAGCAGTGAGGCGGTCGAATACCCAGTTCAAGATGCTTTGGAAGGTCTTGAAATCAACTGCCCTATGTATGTCGAGAAATACGAGCATATAAAGTGTATCGCTGATTTTATTGAACGACACACCTCTTCTCAACCCGCACCGGATGAAAAGCCGGTTGATCTGGAGTGGCGAACAAACGAAAGAACATCTGACAAGAATGTTAAACGCTCTCTATTCCTTTCTGGTTGGGAGATTGGGCGGGCCGTTCCAACGTGGACTGACCAAGACCCCACTGGGGGAGGATGGTCTTACGCAACCCTAAATCGCGCGGCTGTCAGTCATGAATTCAGGACGGAACTTGAAGCAAAGGCGGCCCTTGAAAAAGCCGCCCGTGAATGGCTTGCGCCGATCACCCACCCACAGCCACAAAGCGACGTGGATATCGACGCGCTCATGAGAAAGTGCATAAAAGCTTACGCAGCAAAACACGGCTTAGACCCTGAATTTGACGGACCGTTTTGCGAAATGTTGGTCAAAGAAGCCCTTAGAACCGCAGGGGGTGAGCATGAGTAAGGTTATGATCCATGAGTGGCGCTGTGATGCTGGTTGCGGCGCTAAACATCAATCCGAAGAACATTGGACGCCCGAAGGGTGGCTTGCATTCAGGCTTGGTGAGTTCGGCAAGAAAGGCACTGAGCATTTCTTTTGCCCTGAATGCCGCCATAAGGTTGAGGGCTTGATCGCAGGGGGTGAGCATGGGTGAAACAACAATGGGGCCGCTTGAGAAGGGTTTTGCCGAACGCACGAACAATGCTGATTATTGGTTGCCAAAGGGTGAAATCAGCAGGATTTACCGACACCTCGACGCTATGTCAGACCATAACGTTGACGTCACCGAAATGGTCAACCCCCACGCAGAAGCGCTACGGGTGGCGGTGGAGGCTTTGGAGCCGTGGTGCTTTTTTGCCGCTGATTTGGAGGACGGTGAAGAGGATACCGTTCAATCGGCTTGGGAAATTCGTTACAAGGACAGGTTTAAAGATTGGTGTTGTTACAAGGACATTGAACAAGCCAGAACCGCCCTCGCCCGCATCAAGGAAATCATGGGAGACGTGAAGTGACCAGGCGAAGCCCTTCAATACTATCATGGGCTGGAAAAATGGCGCTGGCAGGCGTAGCAGTCAGGGTCACGCAGTTAGACGACGGCTCGGTCACGGTTGACACCTTGACAGGCGGGAACTTTCCACCGCCCATAGCGTCAATTAAAGAAAACGAAGCAAGATTGGGCGACGAGGCTATCAATGGCGCGTTTAGTAAAGGTGTACGCAAATCTAGAGGCCTTCAAAGACAGGCACGGTAAAGAGCGGCACTATTTTAGGAAGTCTGGTCACAAACGCATACCTGTAAAAGGTACGTTTGGGTCGCATGAATTTGACGAATCCTATGAGGCCGCAAAGGCAAGCGTGGCCGCCCCCTCCCGCCCCGGCGAGTCGTCCATCCGCCCCGGTACGGTTGATGATCTTTGCGCCAGGTATTACGATTCCTACGGCTTTAAAAACCTCAAAGCGCCATCACAGAAGCATTACCGTCACCAGATTGAAGCCTTCAGAAGCGTCATGGGATTCATGATGGTGCGCAGCCTCGCTAAGCGACACTTTAACCAGATCAAATCCGATATGGCTGAAAGGCCGGGCGCGTGCCGGACGCTGTTAAAGCGCCTGACCACCCTACTCAACTTCGCCATAGACGAAGAGATGATCGATATTAATCCGATGGCAAGGGTTAAGCTTCCGGAAGAGGGCGATGGATTTACCCCGTGGTCTGACGAGGATATAAAGCATTATCTTTTAAAATGGGGCGCAGGCACAAGGGAGCGTCTTGGCCTGTATCTATGTTTGTTCACCGGGCAGCGTCGTTCTGACGTGGTGCGCATGACGCAATCCGATATTCGCGACCACGAGATAAGGGTTGTGCAGCAGAAAAGCAGTCGCAGATTTAAAGCTGGCAAACAGCTATGGATACCGCTTCACCCGCTCTTACAGGCCGAACTGGCGCTTTGGCCGCACAATCAAAAGGCCCTAATCGTAAACAGCCGCGGTGGCGCATTTTCGTCAGAGGGGTTTGGAAACTGGTTACGGCAGGCAGCTAAGGATGTGAACCTTAACGATCAAGGCGTGTCATTTGATCCACCGCTGATCGAAGGTACACGCGGACCGCACGGCCTCAGAAAGGCAGCAGCAAGGCGCTTAATTGAGGCTGGCTGCGATGGGGAATCGGCGCGGGCAATAACTGGACACGCCAGTGAAAAAGAGCTTGCGGTCTATATTCGTGACGTAAACCAGCTAAAAAAGGCGCGTCAAGCCATAGGTAAATTGGATCAGGAAAAGGTTTGAGACTGCCAAACCATCGCAAAATACCTGCCAAACCTTTTTGATAGCGCATTGTATTTGTTATGAATTGTATTTTGAATGGCGCACCCGACAGGATTCGAACCTGTGACCTTTGCCTTCGGAGGGCAACACTCTATCCAGCTGAGCTACGGGTGCGCACGATCAGGGAGGCCCTTTGAGGCCTGCGCGGGCGGAACCTATGCTAAACGCGCGCCCCGCTCAACTTAAAATTTGGCTCACTCACACGATTTACGCAGCCTACATACAAACGCCAAATTGACGAAGGTGCGGCAATTGCTTTAATGACCTTGATTAAGGCCCCCACCCCGCCAAAGGTATTTTACGACATGAGCACGACCCAGCCCCCCGAAGTCATCTATGTGGACAGCCACAAGGTCGGATGTAATGGCGGCGGCGGCGCGCTGGGTCACCCGATGGTTTATCTGGAACTTGGCCAGGACGGCGAAGTTGAGTGCGGCTATTGCGACCGCAAATTCGTCCATAAGGATCACGCACACGACTATGCAGATCCATCGCCTCGTCCTGAAGAGCATTAGCAAGCGCATTCCCAAAAGTGCCAATATAGTTCTCTGGCGGTTTTTGGAATCAAATGCGCGACAGGAAAAAATCATGCGATACCTACATACCATGGTGCGCGTCAAAAACCTTGAGGCGTCGCTGGAGTTTTACTGCAAGGGCTTAGGCCTCTACGAAGTCCGCCGCCATGAGAGTGCGCAGGGCCGGTTTACACTAGTGTTTCTGGCCGCACCTGCCGACAAGGCGACCGCTGAGATTAATGGCGGCGACCGCGCCGCACCCCATGTCGAGTTGACCTATAACTGGCCGGATGAGAACGGTAAGGTCGAGGATTACACCGGCGGGCGTAATTTCGGCCACCTGGCCTATGAGGTCGATGATATCTATGCGACCTGCCAGCACTTGATGGATATGGGCGTGATCATCAACCGCCCGCCGCGCGACGGTAATATGGCCTTTGTGCGCTCACCCGATAATATCAGCATTGAATTGCTGCAAAAGGGCCCGCCCAAGGCCCCTGCCGAACCGTGGGCCTCCATGCCTAACATCGGAAGTTGGTGAGCACCTGACATCCTGACTTGATCTGACATCATATAGGTTTAGGTATAGCCGACTATATTTCGCAGTGAGGGCAGGATAGATGAGCAGGAAATGTCTGGTTCTGGTGGATGGCTCCGGCTACATTTTCCGTGCCTATCACGGCTTGCCGCCGCTGACGCGTAAATCCGACGGGCTGCCGGTCGGGGCCGTCTCCGGCTTTTGCAACATGCTTTATAAGCTGATCAAGGAAAACCGCGGCGATGGCGGACCGTCGCATCTGGCGGTTATTTTCGATGCCGGCTCAAAGACCTTTCGCAACGATCTTTATGAAGCCTATAAGGCCCATCGCCCCCCCGCCCCCGAAGACCTGATCCCGCAGTTCCCGCTAATCCGTGAGGCGACCATCGCCTTTGGGGTGCCCAGTGTCGAACTGGCCGGATTTGAGGCCGACGATCTGATCGCCACCTATGCCCGGATGGCAGTCGAGCAGGACTTTGATGTCACCATAGTATCCTCCGACAAAGACCTGATGCAGTTGGTCAATGACCGCGTGACTATGCTGGAGCCGGTCAAGGCGGTCTCCATCGGCCGTGAACAGGTCTATGAGAAATTTGGCGTGCCGCCGGAACTGGTGGTCGATGCGCAGGCCTTGATTGGCGATACCGCTGACAATGTGCCGGGGGCACCGGGGATTGGCGTCAAGACCGCCGCGCAGTTACTGGCCGAATATGGCAACCTTGACGCCCTGCTGGCCCGCGCCCATGAGATCAAGCAGCCCAAACGCCGGGAGGCCCTGACCGATTTCCGTGATCAGATTTTGCTGTCGCGCGAACTGGTCAAACTGCGCGATGATGTGCCGCCACCGTTTGATATTGATAGTTTTGCGCTCAAAGACCCCAACGCCGATGATTTGATTCCGTTTCTGACGCGGATGGAGTTTGTCTCACTGGCCCGGCGCATGGGTGGCGCTATCACGGCGATGGAGGAGGCGCGTCTGGATGCCGCCAAAACCCCGTCCGCGCCCATTTCACGCCCGCTTTACGGCAATATCGGTGAGAAGCCGGTCACCAGCGTCATTGAGCCGTTTAATCACGAGGCTTATGCCTGCGTGCAGGATATCGACATCCTTAAAACCTATGTCGCGCGCGCGCAAAAGCTTGGTTATGTCGCCGTCGATACCGAAACCGACGATCTGTCGGCCACCCATTCGGGGCTTGTCGGTGTGTCCTTAAGCCTTGGCGCCAATGATGCCTGCTATATTCCGCTGGCCCATGAAAGCGATGACGGGCTGGCCTTTGGTGACGCCCTTCAGCAGATTCCGATGGCCGAGGCTATTGCGGTCCTGAAACCGCTGCTGGAAGATCCGTCGGTGCTGAAAATCGGCCAGAACATCAAATATGACCTGAGCGTTCTGAAACGCCACGGCATTAATGTCGCGCCCTATGACGACACCATGCTGATTTCCTATGTGCTTGAGGGCGGGCTGCATGGCCACGGCATGGATACCCTGTCGGAACTGCATCTGGGCCATACGCCGATCACTTTTAAGCAGGTGGCAGGTACGGGCAAGGCGGCCAAGAGCTTTAAATATGTCGGCCTGGTTGAGGCCACCAAATACGCTGCCGAAGACGCCGATGTGACCTTACGGCTATGGCGATTGTTGAAACCGCGCCTGCAGGAAAACGGTTTGCTGACGGTCTATGAGACGCTGGAACGCAAGATGCCGACCGTGCTGTCGGACATGGAATTGACCGGCATCCGTATCGACCCGCAAGTATTGCGCGGTCTGTCGCAGGATTTCGGGGTGCGCATGGGGGCTTTGGAACAAGAGGCCCATGCGGTGGTCGGACGACCGTTTAACCTCAACTCCCCCAAACAACTGGGTGAGATTTTCTTTGATGAGCTGAAACTGCCGGGCGGCAAGCGAACGGCATCCGGTACCTGGGCGACCGATGTTAAGGTGCTGGAAGATCTGGCCGAACAGGGCATACCACTGGCCAAAATCCTGATGGATTACCGCCAACTGGCCAAACTCAAAGGCACCTATACCGACACCCTGCATCAGGTCGCTGATCCAAAAACTGACCGCGTCCATACCTCATTCCATCTGGCCTCGACCACCACCGGGCGGCTGTCGTCCAATGAGCCCAACCTGCAAAATATCCCGATCCGCACCGGTGAAGGCCGCAAGATCAGAACGGCCTTTATCGCCAAGCCGGGCCACCGTCTGATCAGCGCCGACTATTCGCAGATAGAGTTGCGTCTGCTGGCTCATATCGGGGATATCGGCCAACTTAAAAAAGCGTTCTCGGACGGTATCGACATTCACTCACTGACCGCGTCTGAAATGTTCGGTGTGCCGCTGAATGAGATGACGTCTGAAATCCGCCGGCGGGCCAAGGCGATTAATTTCGGCATTATCTACGGCATTTCGGCGTTCGGTCTGGCCAATCAGTTAGCGATCCCCAACGATGAAGCTGGCCGCTACATCAAGACCTATTTCGAGCGCTTTCCCGGCATCAAGGCCTATATGGACGCCACCAAGGCGTTCGTGAAAGACCATGCCTATGTGACGACCATCATGGGCCGGAAAATCCACATACCTGACATCCATGCCAAGGCCGGTGGCCAGCGTCAGTTTGCCGAACGCGCCGCCATCAACGCCCCGATTCAGGGCACCGCCGCCGATATCATCCGCCGCGCTATGATTAAGATGCCGGGGGCCTTGGTTGCGGCGGGTTTCAAGACCAAAATGCTGCTGCAGGTTCACGACGAACTGATCTTTGAAGCCCCCGATGATGAGGTCGAAGCGGTTATGCCGCTGATTGTCTCGGTGATGGAAAAAGCGCCGTTGCCTGCGGCTGAAATCAGCGTGCCTCTCGTCGTCGAAGCGAAAGCTGCCCTCAATTGGGATGAGGCACACTAAGGCTTCGCCCCAAAGTCCCTCGCTACCGCTCAGTGTACTTTGGGCCGTGAAAAATAAATCTTAGGGGATAAGATTGACCGAAAATCTCACTGGCGTGTGGCATGGTACGTACAGCTACCCATTAGAATATATGATGCCGGATTGTTACTTTGTGGCCGTGATTATTCATACAAACAGCATTTTATCGGGAACCATTTTCGAGACGGTAACCGCGGATTTCGATATTTCTGGCGACCTTAACGCGGTTATCGATGGCACAGTTGCAGGTGGTGCGATTACGTTTTTAAAAACCTACGATGGTCAAAATGGCTGGGATCACAGCGTTCATTACTCAGGCCTCTTGAATGGCGAACACAATGAAATAACCGGGTCTTGGACAATCCACGACGTACAAGGCACTTTCTCCGGCACATTTATTATGATCCGCAAACGGAGCACTGAAAGTAAAGCTGCCCTGACAGAAAGCATCGCTTTGCATGTAGCGTCAGTATTGTCTCAATAATGTTTTAACCTCGAAAGTACGATTGTTATGCCCGTCACCGTCAAACGCCTTGATCATATCAATATCCAGACCCGCGATATGGCGGGGACGATTGCGTTTTATCATGACCTGCTGGGGCTGGAGGCGCGGGTAGCCCCTGAGCGTGATCCCTCCCTGCGGCAATGGCTGTACGACAGCGGAGACCGCGCCATCATTCACCTCAACCTGTTTGGCACCGACAACACCATCCCGCGTGAGGTTGTGCCCGGCGATCCGACCGGCGCCATTCACCATGTCGCCTTTGAGTGCGAAGGCTATGACGACATGATTGAGCGATTAACCGCGCGCGGCCTTAACTATGCCACCAACGAAGTTAAACCGATTAGTCTGCGTCAGATATTCGTCGCTGACCCCAATAACGTCTTGCTGGAACTCAATTTCCGCAGCACATAACGCTTCGGCCAGTGTGGAACAATTCATACTTTATTTAGCATAAGCGGTTAACCCTACTGACGGGAGCGAGGAAGGCTTAAGTCGTGTGCGCGTTGCGTCGGGGCAAAAGCTTTTAGTCAGTATTGTTTGTGTTCTTGAGCTTAGGGGTTTTCCATGCTTAGCCGTCTTACCATTCGCGCGCGTGTTATCGCCGCCTTCGCCATCGTCCTTTTAAGCACCGCGGCCTTGGGGATTTTCTCGATCAACCGCCTGGACAGTGTCAATAAGGCCGTTGACGATCTGGGGTCAAACTGGCTGCCGACCGCCAATCAGCTTGGCGACATGTCCCAGACCTTTGAGCTTTTGCGCCTGCGCCAGTCCCAGCTTTTGACCACGACCGGTGAGCAGCAACAGGAAATTTTCGGTAACGTCGATAAGTCGTCCAAGGATCTGGATAAGGCTTACGCCGACTATCTCCCTATGATTGCCAATCCGGATGAAAAAGTTCACGCCGATAAGATCGAAGCCGAACTGAAAACCTATCAGGCCAATAGCGGACAATATATCGCCATGGTCAAATCCGGCGAGCTGGCGGGGGCTCAGAGCTTCTTCCTCGGCGAAATGCAGGACCAAGGCCGCACCTTCCGCGAAGCCATTCGTGCCGACCGGACCTATCAAGTCGAAGCGGGCGGCAAAGCCGCAGCCGACGCTACAGCCGACGGCAAGCAAGCCTCGATGCTGATCCTGATCGCTCTGGGCATCACCGCCGCGGTGTCAGTCGCCATCGGCTTTGTCATGATCCGCACCATTTCCGCGCCGATCGGCAAGATGGCCGACACCATGCGCACCCTCTCAGGCGGCAATACCGAAGTTAAGATCCCGAACCTGGGTGAACCCAACGAAATCGGCAACATGGCCGCCGCCGTTGAAGTGTTTAAAGATGGTATGATCCGCACTCGTGCTCTTGAAGCCGAAGCCGTCAAGGCCCGCGAAGACTCCGAATATCAGCGCAAGCAAGCCATGCGCGAACTGGCCGATCAGTTCGAAGGTGCCGTCGGTGGCATCGTTGAGATGGTCTCCGCCGCCGCGACCGAAATGCAGGCGACAGCTCAGCAACTGACCTCATCGGCGCAGGAATCTGCGGCCCAGGCGACCTCAGTGTCCGCCGCCGCCGAAGAAGCCGGCACCAATGTCACCTCGGTTGCCGGTTCGGCCGAAGAACTGGGCGCCAGCGTCGCGGAAATCAGCCGTCAGGTCGATCACTCGCTCACCAAAGCGCGCGAAGCAGTAACCGAAGCCGACACGACCATGGCCATCGTCTATGAACTGTCGGAAGCCGCCACCAAGATCACCGGCATCGTCGACATCATTTCCGCCATCGCTCAGCAAACTAACCTCTTGGCGCTGAATGCCACCATCGAATCGGCCCGTGCCGGTGAGGCGGGCCGTGGCTTTGCCGTTGTGGCGTCAGAAGTCAAAACCCTGGCCCAGCAAACCGCCAAGGCCACCGAAGAAATCAACCAGCAGATCGCCGCCATTCAGGGCACCACCAAGCAGGCGGTGACGGCAATCGAGAGCATTTCGGCCACCATCCGCGAAGTCAACGACTCCTCGACCACCATCTCGGCTGCCGTTGAGCAACAGGGGGCGGCCACCAATGAGATCGTTCAGGCCGTCAATCAGGCGTCGATGGGCACCACCGAGGTGACCGTCAACATCACCGGTGTGGCCCGTATGGCCGAAGAAACCGGCGCCGGTGCGTCTCAGGTGTTGAGCGCGTCATCGGAACTGGCAGAGCAAGCTGAACAGCTTCGCCATCAGGTCAGCGCGTTCCTCGCCAGAGTACGTGCGGCTTAAAAGCCTGCACATAGCTTATGAAAAAGCCCGCCTGATCGGCGGGCTTTTTTATTGTCTTTATGGGGAGAAGCTTACGCCGCCGCACCGATACCCGCCGCCTGCATCAGGGGCCTTAGCTGCATGAATGCGGCCGGATCGCTCATCAGGTTCGTGCGCGCTTCCGGGCTTTTCAGCAGCTTCATCACTTCGGCCTTGGCCAGATCGCTGACCGGCCCAAGCGGTGCCGATTGCCCGGCCGCAAAGCCCAGCAACAGGGTCAGTTTCTGCATCGAAGATCCGCCGACCCGCGTCAGATGCATCATCAGATTGACTTCTGTAGCAATCGACGCCCCCAGCGCCCCCAGCTTATCCCGCAGTTCCTGCGCTTCTTTTTCCGGCAGCTCTGCCCGGATCAGGCGTTTCTGCAAACCGGCCAGAAAGCTCAGCCGCGTCGGGGCCGATTTGGCCCCATCCCTGATTTCGCGCTCAAAGCGGTGGCCGGTCAGACACCCGCTGACCCAGCGCACGGCCTGACGCTTATTGGCAGAGCCGACGACATTTTCACACAGCCAGATCAGACGCTCAATCTCACCAAAGGCCGATGCCGTATCCTTGGTCAGGCTTTCGACGAAATCGCTGGACACCAGAGTCTTGGAGCGCTCGGCAAAGGCTTCGGCGATATCCTCACGCTGGGTCTGCTCCTTGCCCGCCGCGGTCATGACCAGAGCCAGTGCGCGCAGGGTTTCGATCTCCAACACCGGGCTCGACGGACGCAATCGGCGCACGCTTTTCAGTTCGACCAGCAGGCGTTTGGAAATGCTGGCCGAAAGCGCCTTGAAATGACCGGCTTCGATCAGTTTCAGAATATCGGCCAGAACCCCGGTCAGCTCCGGCAGGGTACGCGACACCACCGGATCGATTTTCGCGACCAGCTTGGCTTCCGGCCCGGCTACCAGCCGCGTCAGAATGGCCAGACCCGACCCCAGATCCATCTCCTGACCCATAATGTCGGTCAGTGCGGTCTTACCCGCAAAGATTTCCATGATCGGCGCTTCAAACACCTGAACCGCCCAGCCCCAGCCTTCATGACTTTCGGCAAGACGCTGCACGAACGGCAGCAAAACCTCCAGCTTGCCTGCAGGCGTCGTAGCTGCCTTCATCAATTTAGCCACGCCACCGCCCAGCACATAGGCCTTTTCAGGGTGGCTGCTGATCTTATCAATCTGAGCGGTCAGGCCGTCCAGAGTCAGATCGGGAAACAGGTTCTTGCGCCCATCACTGATGACGCGGGTGCACGCCTTATCGATCAGGGCGGTCCAGCGTCGCATGATTTCATGGATCGACGCGCCGGTTTCCTGCGCTTCCGGTACAGCCAGCTTTTGCGCGACATGCTGCACGTCATTATTAGAGGCTTCGAAGCGCTCGACCAGATCGGGTCGGTGCATCATTTCAAAAGCCGTCACCTTATACCGCCGCAACCAGTCCTCAAGCAGACGGGCCACCTTTTCGCGGCCCTGCGCCGTATAGAGCTCCTGCGGACTGCCGCAGATGTTCTCTGCCGGTTGGGTCGGGCGGTCTTTTTTCTTTTGCTCAGGCGCGCCCTTGTTGAGCACGGTGAAGCTTTTGAATTCGCCACTTTCGCTGGAAAAAACTTCTTTGGTGACCATGACCGCGGCGGCGCGGTTTTGCGCCAGCATATCCTCGGCCATGGATATGGCCGCCTCGCGGTTTTCCACCGCCCCTTGCAGCGCCCAGCCGGAGGCGGGCGTTTTACGCGCGAACACTTCGTAATGGATCGGGCCGGACATATTCTTGACCTTGTTTAGGCCACATCGTTCTGACGCGGCCGAACTGTATTTTTGCCTAGCGCGCTTTTAGTCCAAAAACCGCACACACTTTTTGGAAAGCGCTACAACTTATGACAAACCATACACAAACGGTGTTAAATTAAGGTTGAAGCCCACTTATAGCCCGATTAAGACCTTTAAGAGGTCAACTTAAAGACTAGAATTAAAGTCTTATCAGCCACATATTGACGACTAAGATAATTTGCGGAGACAGACCTGACATGGCGAAGATCACTTTGGTGGATGATGACGAGAATATCGTAACATCCGTATCTTTGGCACTGGAAAGCGGCGGCCACACGATCACCGCCTATTATGACGGCGCATCGGGTCTGGCAGCACTTGAAAAGGACCCGCCCGATCTGGCGATTCTGGATGTGAAAATGCCGCGCATGGACGGCATGGAAGTGCTGCGCCGCCTGCGCGCGACCTCGAACCTTCCGGTCATCATCCTGACCTCCAAGGACGATGAGATCGATGAGTTGCTGGGTTTTAACCTCGGTGCCGACGATTATATGCATAAGCCGTTCTCGCAGCGTTTGCTGCTGGAGCGGGTCAAGGCCGTCCTGCGTCGTGCGGGCATAGTCGAGCAGGGCGAAGCGCCAGAGGTCACTGAAGCCCTCAATGCCAAGTCCCTGAAACGCGGCAAGCTGGTTATGGACGCCGCCCGCCACGAATGTACCTGGGAAGGCAAGCCGGTGCGTCTGACCGTGACCGAGTTCCTGTTGCTGCACGCTCTGGCTCAGCGTCCGGGCTTTGTCAAAAGCCGCGACAACCTGATGGATGCCGCCTATGACGATCAGGTATATGTCGATGACCGCACCATCGACAGCCACGTCAAGCGTATGCGCAAAAAGTTCCGGCAGGTCGATGATGAGTTTGATTCGATCGAAACCCTCTACGGCGTCGGTTATCGCTACAAAGAAGCTTAACCCTTTGGCTGGGGCTTTGATGCCAAACCGGTTCAAATTCACCTTTGGCAATTCACGCCTCAGCCGGCTGGTTCTGGGGCTGAATTTGCTTGGGCTGCTGGTGTTGGTGGTGGGTGCTTTGGCGCTCAACGAATTCCGGCAGGGGCTGGTGGAAAACCGAAAAGAGTCCCTGACGGCGCAGGCCGACACTATGGCCGAGATTATCGCCGTGGTGGCGACGGTTGGTGATCCCCAGCCCTATCTTGAGGCCTCCAGCGCTCATTTGGCCCTGAGCCGCTTTATTCCCAAGGGCCAGCGCGCCCGCCTGTTTAATGGCGAAGGCGAACTCCTGTCGGACAGCTACGTGGTTTCAGAAAGCGTGGATGTCCGGCCATTGCCTCCGGCCCGTGACCGTGGTGAAGCCGCACCCGACCGCTCTGCCCAGACCGCCAGTCTTGAAAAAGCGCAGGCCGCACTGAGCGATGAGGTCAAGCTGGCCCTCGGCGGCACGCAGGTCACCTCGGTGCGCCTCAACGAAAGCGGCAAAAAGGTCGTGTCGGTGTCGATACCCATACGGCGGGTTAAGATGGTTTTGGGCGTACTCACGCTGGAAGCCGGGGATGTTGACGCTATCGTTGCGGCTCAGCGTATGGCCATGATGCCGTTCATTCTGGTCGCTGTGGGGGTCAGTTTGTTTTCAGCCATGCTGATCAACTGGTGGGTCAGCCGCCCGATCCAGCGCCTGTCCGCCGCCGCCGACAGCGTGCGCATGGAAAAGATCCGCGCTATTTCCCTGCCCGATCTCGAAGACCGAAAAGACGAGATCGGCACCCTGGCGCGATCTCTGGAATCCATGACCGACACCCTATCCAAACGCATGGATGCGATCGACCGCTTTGCCGCTGATGTATCCCACGAGATCAAGAACCCGCTGACCTCGATCCGATCGGCCCTTGAGACCCTTAATCTGGTTAAGGACGACAGCGCCAAGACGAGGCTGATGAATGTTATTAATCAGGATGTTCATCGCCTCGACCGGCTGATAACTGATATCTCCAACGCCTCGCGCCTTGACGCCGAGTTGTCGCGCGATACGCCTAAGCCCGTCGACATCGGCGCTCTGATGGAAGATATCGTCTCACTCTACGCGCCCTCAGATGAGACGTCGGTTAAGGTGACCTTTAATCGCTCCATCACACCATCATCGTCTCGCGTCATTGGTCGTGAAGGCCCGTTAGGGCAGGTGTTTCGCAACCTGATCGACAATGCCCGCTCCTTCAGCCCCGAAAGCGGTACAGTCCACATACAGTTAGGCCATTCCGACCGCGATCAGGCTCTGCCGCTACAGATCACCATTGATGATAATGGCCCCGGCATACCCGAAGAAAATCTGGAAACTATTTTCGAGCGCTTTTACACCTCCCGCCCCAAGGGCACCAGCTTTGGCCGAAATTCGGGCCTTGGCCTGTCGATTTCGCGCCAGATCATTGAGGCGCATCACGGGCGCATCTGGGCCGAAAACCGCAAGGATGAGCACGGCAACCTCATCGGGGCCCGCTTTACCGTCGCCCTGCCCAACACCTATGGTGCCCTGTGAGTAAGCTGATCGTACACGCCACGTCGATAAGTTGCCTGATCGGCGGCACCTGGCACGGCGTGCTGATCAGCGGCCCATCCGGGGTGGGCAAAAGCGATCTGGCCCTGCGGGCTTTGGCACAGGGGTGCGCCCTGATCAGCGATGATTATTCGGTGCTGTGGCGCTCTGGCGATCACCTCTATGCCGGGGCGCCCGACACCATCAAAGGCCGGATCGAAGTACGCGGCGTCGGCATCACCACCTTGCGAACCCGCCATTTCAGCCGCATCAGCCTTACGGTGCACTGCCAAAATTCAGCGGTTGAACGCCTGCCTGAACCGGAGTTTAGCGACATACTTGGCCTGAAAATTCCGATCATGAGGCTTAACCCAAGGGAATCGTCAAGTGTGGCCAAACTGCTTATATCCCTGACACAAACCGTCCGCGCACCCTCAATTCGCTTGGATTAGGACTAATTTACGCCTAAACAGGTAAAAGGACTTTTTGCAGTGCATACAATCCGCTAAGATCAGCGGTCTTGGCCCAAAGACTATCAGGGCTATGACAGCGGTTCCGGATTTTACGGATCGGTTTGAGGAAGTTGTCTTTATGATCGGGCTTGTGATCGTAACCCACGGCAGGCTGGCGGAAGAGTTCATTTCCGCCATGGAACATGTAGTGGGTCCGCAAAGTGCCGTCACGGCGATCTGTATCGGTCCTGAAGACGATATGGCCCGCAGGCGTCAGGATATTTTAGAGGCGACCTTTGCCAATGATCTGGGTGACGGCGTTATCCTGCTGACCGATATGTTCGGCGGCACCCCGTCCAATCTGGCCATCTCCGTCATGGAGCAAACCAAGGCCGAGGTCATTGCCGGGATCAACCTGCCCATGCTGATCAAGCTGGCCTCTTTGCGTAAGAATGAGCCCCTGTCGACCTGCGTACTTCATGCTCAGGAAGCCGGTCGCAAATATATTACCGTGGCGTCTTACGTCCTGTCGGGTGAAAGCTGAATTAATCTTACCTGAATATTAACCCAAACGTCTTTTTATCAGGCTTGATGAGGACGCTGGCTTTGCGCATGGTAGCGTCCATTCCAAGCAAGTTCGCAGGGTTGCCCACAGTCATGAGCGTCGCACACGCCGAAGTCGAAATCTGCAACGAAAAAGGGCTGCACGCGCGCGCATCAGCCAAATTCGTCAAGCTGGCCGCCACCTTTAATGCCCAGATCTATGTCCTGCGTGACGACCACCGCGTCGATGCCCAGTCGATCATGGGCCTTCTGATGCTGGGCGCTGGTAAGGGCAGCCATATCGGTATCGAAGCCGAAGGCCCGCAGGCCGCCGATGCCGTTCAGGCGCTGGTCGATCTGGTATCTGATCGTTTCGGAGAAGAGATCTGATGCGGATCGCCATCGCCACCTTTATCATGTGTCTGACGGTTCCGTCCCTCGTTCTGGCCGAAGAATGGGATGCCGCGGCGGCCGACACCCCAAAACCTGTGGTCAAGCGGGTGGCCAAAAAACCGGTCGTCAAGAAAAAGGCTGAAGCCGCGCCGACCTTGCCCGCAGCCCCAGTGCCTTACACCAGCCTGAAACCCGCGCCCGTGGCCGCCGTTCAGGCGGCACCGCTTAAACCGATCACCTCATCGCAGCCGATAGCGACCATTGCCGCCCCATCGGTGATGGATATGGCAACCCCGGAACCGCCACCACCGCCCGCACCACCCACTGTCATCGTCAACCTGAAAACACCCCCGGCGACTAAGGCAAGCGGGCGCGAAATCACGCTAAAATGCGATACGGTGACGACGACCGGCAAAGATCAGACCACACGCGGCACGTTTTACCTCAGCCTGATCCCGTCTGAGACATTTCCGGATACGGCGGCCGATTTCAAGGTCATGTCCATCGACCCTGACCATAGCTCGATCATCCGTGATACGCTTTGTTTCAGCTTCCGCTGCAATGCCTCCGTCAGCCCGGCCTATTACGAACTGGTCGATCAGACCCAGAAAAAGGGTGGGTATCTTAAGGTATCGCTTAATCGCACGACGGGCGCGTTTTACGGCCAGAAGCACTGGACCGAGGATAAGCGCTTTGGCCTCGGATCTACCGAAACCCTGTCCGAAACCGGCACCTGCCGCCCGCAATCCGCAGGCGGCCCAATACTGTTTTAAACCAGCACTGTTTTAGGGTTAATATTTAAGCTTCAGGGTCACGCCATACATGCTGGGCTCACCCTGAATGAAGGTCGCGATCCCCAGGGTATCGCCAACATTGCCCGCGTCCTTGATGTAGTCTTCGTCGGTGACATTGGTGCCGAACAGCTCAACCTCCCAAGGCCCGCGCGCAGGCTTGAAGCCTAGCCGCAGGTTGAGCAGGCCGTAGGCGTCCTGCTTTTCATCCTGCTTGGTGTCGGCCACCGGACGAAGCCCGGCCACGACGGGCTGGAACTGCGGCAGGTCGTTGTTGTCATCGAAATAGACTTCCGACTGCCACACATAGCTTGGGGTGAACGACAGCGTGCCCAGACCAAACTCTTTTTTCAGCCGTGCGCCCAATGATACGGTATGGTCAGGGCTGAGGCGGAAACGATTGCCATCGTAGATACCATTGCCAAAACGGGCGTGATTATAGGCGTAGGTGGCGAACAGATCGACGCCCGGTGTGGCGCGGTAGTAGGTTTGCGTTTCCAGACCATAGGCCTTGGCTTCACCCGCGCTGACGGTGATGACATTGCCGGTATTGGTGGCCACTGATGTCTGGAAATTATCGTACTGATAATGATAGACCGCCGAATCCCAGCTCATGCGACCGCCAAAAAGACGCGCCTTAACCCCGGCCTCAAGACTATCGACCGTCTCAGAATCAGCTTCGATAAAGACCGCCGCACTGAGCGGGGCGGAGCCGGAATCACCGCTTAAGGTCTTGGGCTGACGTCCGCGCGAGACGGAAGCGTAGGCATTGAGCGTATCGCTGAACAGATAGCGCCCGACCAGACGATAGGTGAAACCATCGTCGTCAAAATCCTGGTCAAAACGATTACCATTGCCAGTCGTTGGCTGCTTGAATATGCCCAGCGGCAGGCCAAGCGCCCCCGTCAGGGCCTGATTAAATACCGCCGTCTGCTGTGCCGATGACGGCAGGGTGCCGGTGGCCTGCACATATTGGGTGACATAGCTGGTCACGGTCGTCTGGGCAAAGCTGATCGAGGCCAGACCGGAATTGCCGACAACGCTGGCCGAATAGCCGGACGTCTTGTCATCCTTGGTGTAGCGCACCCCGCCGCTGATCTCTAACTTCGGCGTCAGGCGATAGGTGATATCGCCAAAGACATCAAATGAGCGCGTCTCGCCAAAGGTGGTCGAGGTTTCACGGTGGGCCGGATCGAGCAGTGGATATAGCGCCGCCAGTGACGGCGTCGATTGCAGCGCGGCCTGAATGAACGGATAGGACGGCACTGTCGGGCGCGGCAACTGATTGGTCAGGAACACCGAAGCGACGCGCTCATCGATCTGAAGCGGCACCGCCGTGCGGGCCTCCTCGTCGAAATAGCTGACGCCGGCAAACCACGACAGCTTATCATTGCCGTCATAGTTGAGGCGCAGTTCCTGGGTCCAGACCTTACCGTAAGCATCTTCGCCAAACACGGTCAGCGGCAGGGACATGCCGTCGGCATCGAACACTTCCGAAGCCGTGAAGCGGCGATAGGCGCTTAAGGATGACAGGCTAAAATTATCGCTGATCTCATAGCGCCCCAGTACGGTCGTACCCCACACGTAGCGCTCTAAGCCCAGATCGCGCCCGCCCTTAAAGCCACCCGCCGCCGACAGGGCAGCACCCGTATAGGGGCTAAGATCGCCGATCACGGCCCCGGTTTGCGGATTGGTCGGGGTAAAGGTGCCGGATTTAAAGCCCGTACCCGCAGGCGTGTCTTCCTGATAATTAACGATCAGATCAAAGTTCAGCCGATCGGTCGGCGCATAGCTGATGACCGCCCGCGCGGCACGGGTATCGAGGCTGTTGAAGTCCTCGCCCCCCAGCAGATTTTCAGTATAACCGTCGCGCGATTTAAAGCGGGTCGCCAGACGCACCGCCAGCGTTTCACTGACCGGCAGGTTCATCATCAACTCGGTCAGGCGGTAATCATAATTGCCAAAACCGACCTGCGCTGATGCATCGAAATCGGTTGGATCAGCTTTGTTCTGAATGACATTGACCGCCCCGATCAGCGCGCCGCGCCCAAACAGGGTAGATTGCGGTCCCTTGGCGATTTCAACGCGGTTCAGATCGAACAGTTCGATATAGGCGCCGCGCGAACGCGAAATGCTCAGGCCGTCCTGAAAGACCGAAACGCGCGCTTCGCCGGTAGCCGTACCGGAATCGGAGGTGATCCCGCGCATGATAAAGCCCGGATTGTTGGGCGACTGATCCTGCACCTCAAAACCGGGCACGAACTGCGCCAGCTCCTGAAAATCGGTAATGCCGACGTCATTCATAAAGGATGAGTTGAAGGCCGTGACGGCTGCCGGGACACTGAGCAGGGTCTGCTCACGTTTTTGCACAGTGACGATGACTTCGGGGATGACCTCGGCGCCTGGCGCGGCATCCTGAGCGTGGGTTACACCGGCCATGAGCGCCATAAAGCTTACACTCAGACCCGCCGCTTTCATCAGTTTACACTTCGACACAGCCATAACCACACCCACCTTAAGTTTGCTCAGAACCTGCCCTCACCTACACAGGGCTAATGACAGTATGGTTTATAAATTATGTCAGGCGCACAATCAGGGTACTTTGAAATATGGGTGTCACCTAAAAGTGACAGTCCTTACCGGTGCAGCACATCCATCATCAGGCTATAATCGTATCAGGCCGAAACATTTTGAGTTAAAACCTTTCAACATCTCTTGAAATGCCAATCCGTAACCATTATAGTTACGTTTCAAATTTGCGTTCCTCACACTCAAATCAGAGATTTTAAATTATGACCAAGTCCTTCTTCAAATCCGCCCTCGTGGCCGCCGCCCTTCTGGGCGCCAGCTTCTCCCCCGCGCTGGCGGCGCCGGAAACTTACGCGATCGAGCCTACCCATACCGAAGTCCTGTTTAGCTGGACCCACTTTGGCTTCTCCAAGCCTACAGGCAAGTTCATGAACGCCGTCGGCACCCTGGTGCTTGACGAAGCGGCCCCGGCCAACAGCTCCGTCGAAGTCACCTTCGCCATTGACGGCCTGAACACCGGCGTTGCCAAGCTGGATGAGCACCTGAAGAAGCCCGACTTTTTTGACGCCGCCAAGTTCCCGACCGCAACCTTCAAATCAACCAAGGTTGCCGTTACCGGCGCTGATACCGCCAAGGTCACCGGCGACCTGACCATTCACGGCGTCACCAAGCCCGTCACTCTGGATGTCAAGCTGAACAAGATCGGCGAAAACATGATGAAGAAAAAGACGGCAGGCTTCTCGGCTACCGGTGACATCAAACGCTCTGACTTCGGCATAGGCGCCTATGTGCCGGCCGTGTCGGATGAAATCACCCTGTCGATCACCACTGAAGCCAACCTTAAGTAGGCTTACATTTAAATCGGTAAATGTGCCCCGTCCGCTTAATCCGGGCGGGGCATTGTTTTTTCAGGACGCCTGACATGACCCGAATGCCCACCCTCTATATTCCCCACGGCGGTGGCCCATGCTTTTTCATGGACTGGAACCCCGCCGATGTCTGGACCGGCATGGGGGATTACCTGAGTGATGTCGCCCGTCAGGTCGGCCAAAAGCCCAAGGCGATTCTAGTCATTTCCGCCCATTGGGAAGAGGCCGAATTTACGCTGCAAACCGCGCAACAGCCGGATTTGCTGTTCGATTATTACGGCTTTCCGCCCCACACCTATCAGATCACCTATCCGACCCATAACGATGCTCAATTGATTGCGCGTATCGGGCAGTTGACGGCGCAGGCCGGTATTGCGCTGAACCACGATGAGACGCGCGGCTATGATCACGGCGTCTTTATTCCGCTCACGCTGATCTATCCGGATGCCGATATTCCGGTGGCGCAACTGTCGCTCAAAAAAGGTCTCGATCCGGCCGAGCATATCCGGCTGGGGCAGGCTTTGGCCCCTTTGCGGGACGAGGGCGTGCTGATCATCGGTTCCGGCATGAGTTTTCATAATATGAAGGCCCTGATGGGACGAGGTGTGAATCTTGCCGGACAGGCGCACAATTTTTCGCATGACTTTGATGACTGGCTGAAAGCTACGACGACGGAAGTTGCGCCCTTAGACCGTACAGAGCGCCTCACCCACTGGACACAGGCCCCTGCCGCCCGCGATGCCCACCCGCGTGAGGAGCATCTGATCCCGCTGATGGTCGTCGCCGGGGCTGCCGGTGATGATAAGGGCGCGGCCACCTACAGCCAGACCCTGCCCCACATTAATGCGGCCATCAGCGGCTATCAGTTCGGCTGACTTTACATATGAAGCGCCAGACGGCACTGTAGGCAAAAACCTACAGGGATTTTCCATGCACCGCCGCCATGTCCTCACGGGCCTTACCGCCCTGTCTGCCGCCACCCTTGTGACACCGGTGTCCGCCAAAGGCCGCACTCCGCGCGTTGTAACCTGTTCCGGCCCGGTCGAAGGTTTTGTCAAAGGCGGCATCAGCACATTCTTAGGCATACGCTACGGCACCGCCGCCCGCTTTCAGCCGCCCGTCGCCCCACCCGTATCGAAAGCGGTCTATAAGGCCGACCGCTATGGCCCGTCGTCGCCCCAAGGTGGCAAGGCCGATATCGGCATCAGCGAGGACTGCCTGTTCCTCAACGTCTGGACACCCAATGCCCGCCCGAATAGGAAACGCCCGGTCATGTTCTATATCCACGGCGGGGCCTATAATGGCGGTTCCGGTTCCGATCCGCTTTATGACGGCACCAACCTTTCGGCCCACGGTGATGTCGTGGTGGTCACCGTCAATCACCGCCTCAATGTGTTTGGTTATCTCTATCTGGCGCGGTTTGAAAGACTACTGTCGGGCACCCCCGGCCCGCTGCGCTATTCCGGCAATTGCGGGCAGATGGATCTGCATCTGGCGCTCGAATGGGTGCGCGATAATATCTCAGGCTTTGGCGGTGATCCGGATAATGTCATGGTCTTTGGACAGTCCGGCGGCGGTGCCAAGATCGCCACCATGATGGCCACCCCGGCGGCCAAGGGGCTGTTCCACAAGTGCGCCACCATGAGTGGTCAGCAGGTCACCGCCTCTGGCCCCGGCAACGCCAGTTTGCGAACTGAGGCTTTCCTCAAAACCCTTGGCTTAAAGCCCGATGCGGACGGGTTGGCGGCGGTGCAGACCTTGCCCATGCAAGCCCTGGTCGATGCGCTCAAAACCACTGATACGGTGATCGGCAAGGGCAGCGTCTATATGGGGCCGGTGCTGGATGAAACCATCCTGTTTCGCCATCCGTTCTATCCCGATGCCCCCGCACAGTCACACCATATCCCAATGATTATCGGCAATACAAAGGATGAAACCCGTGCTTTTCTGGGCGGAAATCCGAAAAATTTTGAACTGAACTGGGACGACCTGCCCGCCAAGCTGCCGCCGGAATACCGGGTCGATATCGACCCCTATCTGGTGATTGATACCTATGGAAAACTCTATCCGACTATGTCGCCGTCAGATGTGTTTTTTGCCGCCACCACCGCGGGCCGGTCATGGCGCGGCGCGATCATTGAGGCCGAGGAACGGGCCAAATCAGGCGCCACAACCTTCGTCTATCAGGAAAACTGGCCAACCCCCAAAGACGGCGGCAAGCTGGGCGCGCCACACACCGTCGACATCCCACTGGTGTTCAGAAATACGGCTGTTGATAGCGCCATCACCACCAACTCAGCCGATGCGCAAGCTATGGCTAATCTGTTCAGCGATGCCTTTATCGCCTTTGCCCGCACCGGATCACCGCAGACGGTTGCCCTGCCGGAATGGAAGCCCTATACCCTGCCGGGTCGTGAGACCATGCTGATGGATCTCAAGCCAGAGTTAGCCCTTGACCCGCGCGGCGAAGAACGCAAACTGTTTGAAAAAGTGCCGTTTATCCAGCAGGGAACCTAGGCCAAAACACGATCGAACCACCGCGCGGCCAATTCAGGCCAGTGGGCATGGGTACCGGTGGTTTCGCGCAACGCAAACCCATGCGGGGCCTGATCGAAAATATGGGCCTCAACATCGCGTTTTAAGACCTGACCGGCCTTGATCATGTTGAGCGCATGATCGACCGGCACGATCTCATCATAAAGGCCGTAAGCCAGAAACACGGGACAGTCGGGCATACCATGCGGCTCAGACGCAATCCCGATCGGCCAGTCGTTATAGAAATCCTGCTTTTCGACCGGCGGATAATCAGGTTTTCCCACCGGGAACTTATAGTCCTTATGGTTAGCATTGATCGGCGCATAGGCAATCAGCGCACCGGCGGCTTTCAAAGCATGATCCTGACAGGCCATGACCCCAGCCAGATGCCCACCCGACGACAGACCAATATGCAGCAGCGGTATATCTTTGAACTGGGCCAGATAATCAAGACTGGTCAGGCCGTCTTTCAGCGCCATGTCCTTATCGTGGTTACCTTGCCCCGGCAGCCGGTGGGCCATGACATAGGCGTCAATCCCAAGGCTGTTGAGCCACAGAGCGACCTCAACCCCTTCCTTATCGTGCATCAGCCGGTGATAACCACCGCCGGCATAGACCAGTGCCCGCGCCCGTGCGTTCTTGGTGTAATAGCCATGCAATTCCAGCCGCGTCACGGCGTCTATTTGCCGATCCGGCCACTGCCCTGACAGCACATTGGCAGGCCCTTCCGACAAGGCAATCACATCGGCGGGCACAGGTTCAGCCGGAACGGTAAAGGCAGGGTTTGGCATGGTCGGGTTCTCTGTTTTATGTAAACCCGACCTAACCGATCTCGCCCCAACTTGACAAGTTTTTAAGCGGCTACCTTTTCTGCCGCCAGCAGATCGGCATAGGCGGTCTCAGTGGCGGCGACCACCTTCGGATTACCCGCCAAAGCTTCGGGGAATACCGCGCGCAAAGCCAGCACCACCTGAACATCCGATACCTCGTCGTTGAGCGTCTTGCCCAAAGCGATCAGTTCAGCCGCCAGCGGATCGGTAATCGCCTCGCCGGTGACGGCCTTATGACGCACAAATCGTATCCACGCCGCCAGCGGCACCCCAAAGCGGCTGATATCCGCATCGCGGGCCAGCGCTTCAGATAAAGAACCCAGCAAGCGTATCGGCAGCTTTTGGGAGCCATCCCAGGCAATCTGCGACAACAGGTGACGGATGGCCGGATTGCGGAAGCGTTTCAGGATGGCTTCACTATAGGCGACCAGATCAAGACCTTTCGGCGCCTCCAGCAAGGGCACCACATCTTCGATCATAAGGTCACGAACAAAGGCTGACAAATCGGAATCGGTCATGGCTTCAGATACGCTCTCATAACCCTTATGCAAACCGACATAGGCCAGGGTCGAGTGCGGCCCGTTGAGCAGGCGCAGCTTGGCGCGTTCATAGGCCGGGACATTGTCGGTCAGGGTCACACCCGCCCGTGCCCAGTCCGGCCCGCCGTCATGGATATGATCTTCGATCACCCACTGAGTGAAGGCTTCGCGCTGGATCGGCCACGCATCGGCCACGCCGGTCGCAGCCTCAACGCGGGCGCGTAAGGCATCGTCGGTCGCCGGCGTAATAGAATCGACCATGGTGCACGGGCATTGCAGTTGGGCTTCGATCCAGTCGGCCAAAACCTGATCATGTTTGGCCGCCAAGGCCATCACAGCAGATTTCAGGCGGTGACCATTTTTCGGCAGGTTATCGCATGGGATCAGCACGAATGGTTTTTGACCCTTGGCATGGCGACGGCGCAGACCTTCGACCACATAGCCGACAAATGATTTTGGCGTTTGCGGATGGGCGACATCGTGGACGATATCGGCATGGGCAAAATCAAGGGCACCATCCGGCGTCAGGCAATAACCTTTTTCAGTTACGGTCGATGAGACAATGCCCACTGTTTCGCGCGTCAGGCGCTCAAGCACGGCTTCGATATCTTCGGGCCCCACCAGCACTTCGCGCATGGAGCCGATAATCTGGTATTTGATCTCTTCATCCAGAATGGCGAGGGTATAGAGCCCGTCTTGGAGGCTCAGCGCATCGCGCACGCCGGTTGAATGTAGCGATACGCCGCAAATGCCCCAGCGCAGATCAAAAGCCGCAATCGCATCCAGATACGCCGCCTGATGGGCGCGGTGAAACGCCCCCGGCCCAAAATGCACAACCCCAATCTCAAGCTTTGCCGGATCATAGACAGGTTTAATCACATCGGGTTTCAGCGCCTCAAGGGTAGCAAGCGACAGTCGGGACATCAGGCATTTCCTAAATCATTATTGTGGTTTGCAAGGGGGTCCGTGGGGGAAAAACAGTTTTTCCCCACGATTAAAGCGTCACCCCGTTCTTCCAGATCGCGATCTCGCGTTCCTCATTCTTTTCGTTGCAGCTAGGCTGACCCGACGCGGTTTTCAGGATTAAATCCATCAAATCATCTGCCGTTTGGTCAAGTGTCTTCCCTTCTAAGGCCTGACCAGCGTTAAAATCAATCCAGTGCGGCTTTTTATTCGCCAAAGCCGTGTTGGATGCGATCTTAAGCGTCGGCGCCGGAAAGCCGAGCGGTGTGCCGCGGCCTGTGGTGAACAGGACAATCACCGCCCCTGCCGCCGTCAGCGCGGTTGAGGAGACCGCATCATTCCCCGGTGCTTCCAGCAGGGACAGTCCCGGAACCGTCGCCCGCTCACCATAACGCAAAACCTCATTAAGCTGGCTTAAGCCGCCTTTTTGAACCGCGCCCAGCGATTTTTCTTCAAGAGTGGTAATACCACCGGCCTTATTGCCCGGCGACGGGTTTTCAAACACCGGCTGCTTATGGTCGAGGAAGTACTGCTTGAAGTCATTGACCACATCGACGATGCCGTGAAAGACGGCCTCATCTTTGGCCCGCGCCATCAGGATGCGCTCGGCCCCGAAAATTTCCGGGATTTCAGTCATGATCGACTTGCCACCCGCCAGCGCCACGCGGTCGGCAATTTTTCCCACCAGCGGATTGGCCGTCAGGCCGGAAAAACCGTCCGAGCCACCGCATTTTACACCGATGACCAGATCGGAAACCTGACATTCCTCACGCTGGTCTTTTTCGACTACGGCCACCAGTTCTTCCAGCGCTTCAAGGCCCGCCTCATGCTCATCGTCAACCATCTGGGCGGCGAAATATCTGAGGCGATCGGGTTCGCGCACGACTTCCCTGATCAGGGCGCTGAGCTGATTATTCTCGCAGCCTAAGCCCACGATCAGCACCCCGCCCGCATTGGGATGGGACGCCAGCGCTGCCAGCAGTTTACGGGTATGATCAAGGTCATCGCCCAGTTGCGAACAGCCCAGCGGATGAGTCAGGGCAAAGACCCCGTCAACACGGTCTTTGAAGCGTTCACCGGCGATCTTGGCCAAGCGTTCTGAGGTCCGTGCCACACAACCGACCGTGCACAAAATCCAGATTTCATTGCGAATACCGACCCGGCCATCTGACCGGCGATAGCCCATAAAGGTATGGGCGTCCGGCGCATCACCGGGTTTGGGTGCGGGCTTAGGCTGATAGTCGTAATCCTCTACCCCGCTTAAGGACGTCACCAGATTATGGCTATGGATATGCTCGCCGCGTTTGATATCGACACTGGCATGACCGATGACAAACCCGAATTTGAGCACATCCTGGCCCGCCGGAATATCATAGAGTGCCAGCTTATGGCCCTTGGGGATATCGGCCTCAAGCACAAGAGGCGGCTGTCCGTCGATGTCGATCACCGTACCAGCAGGTAGCTCCTCAACCGCAATCACCACATGGTCAGTGTCATGAACGCGCACATATCGGATCAGGGCATGATCACCCTCACCCAGTTGGCCGCATCCGGTTTTAATGTCATCTGGCATAGTTTTCAAACCTTAAGGCCCTCTCTCCCGCAGGGCCGGTAGCACTTTGATTTTAATTTGGACAGTCGCGTATTTTCGCGTTATGGTAACCGGTGTCATTAATCTTTTTATGACCCGATAGCAAGCCCATCTTACACCTGAACGCAGTCCGCTGAAACCACATACATTCCGATGCCTGCCCGGCCGCCCCTCCCACGGCTTTCGCGCATCTTGCCATCACAATCGACGCACTTTACACATATACTGAATTAGCTGGCCGGGAGCCCATGACCGTACCCCCCCAAACTCAACCTGTTAAACCTTCCGCCGCCGACCCTGTCGAAGAGTTCCTGAAGCGGCGCAAAAAAGCGACCATCAATGATGTCGCCGCACTTGCACGGGTATCCAAAAAGACCGTCTCCCGGATCATCAATAACTCACCATCGGTGCGCGAAGAAACCCGCGAAGCCGTCAATGCCATCATCGCCCGCATTGGCTTTCGGCCCGATCCGCAGGCACGCGGGCTGGCCTTTCGCCGGTCGTTCCTGCTGGGGCTGATCTATGATAACCCCAACGCCCAGTACATCGTCAACATGCAGATGGGTATTCTGGATAAGGTGCGCGGTTCCGGCATCGAACTGGTGGTCCACCCGTGCGATAAAACCTCCGACAGCTTCCTTGAGGAAATTCGTGACTTTGTGGAATTGCAACGCCTGTCAGGTGTGATCCTGCTGCCGCCGATCGCGGAAAACCGGCAACTTATTCAGGTCTTAGAAGAATTGGCCGTGCCGTTCGTGCGCATCACCGCCCGTCACGGTGACGACAATTCGCCTCCGATCAAGACCTCTCAGGTTGTGTCGCGCGATCGCATGGGCTGCCAGCAGGCCGCCGATCATCTGGTTGAGCTTGGCCACCGGCGCATCGGCTTTATCGAAGGCCCGCACACCTACGCGTCCGCCAAGGAGCGCCGTCAAGGCTTTGCCGAAGGTCTTAAGGCTCACGGCCTCGACATCGATCCTGCGGTCACCGCCGAAGGGGCCTATTCGTTCGAATCCGGCTTTGAGGCAGGCCAGAAAATCCTAAGCCAGCCCGATCGCCCGACCGCCATTTTTGCCTCGAACGATGAGATGGCCATTGGCGCTTATAAGGCCGCCCTGCAAATGGGCCTGTCGGTGCCCGGTGATCTCAGCATCATCGGCTTTGACGACAGCCCGCTGGCGTCACGCATCTACCCGGCCCTGACCACCGTGCGCCTGCCGATACGTGACATGGGTCGCACGGCAGCGGAAACCCTGATTGATCAGGATAACCACCGCAAACACACCATGATTTTCGATGCAGCGCTCGTGGTGCGCGATTCCACAGCCCCCGCCCCCAAAACCTTCAAGCCGTAATGCGGCCATACGCTGAGATACCTTCGCAAATAGTCTCTGGACAAATGTGATGACACCGGTTACCTATGGCGGCAGGGAGTAGCTGAGATGACCGGCCCAGCCAAAAGGTCCGGCGCTTCATAATTATTGGTAACGAATACATGCCCGAAGCCTTGAAACTGAATGAGGATCGCCTCTTTTCGAGCGATCCGTCGCAGCGCGCCATTGCCCGCGAACTGTACGCACTGGTCAAAGATTTTCCGATCCTCAGCCCACACGGCCACACCGATCCGCAATGGTTTGCCGATAACGACTCGTTCGGCAATGCCACCCAGCTATTTCTGGCCCCTGACCATTACATCTACCGGATGCTCTATTCGCAGGGCATCAGTATGGACGATGTCGGCGTCGGCTCAAAGGCAGGACCCAGCCCGGCTGATGCGCGCACGGCCTGGAAGATTTTCGCCAAGAACCAGCACCTGTTTCGTGGCACGCCGACCTCGATGTGGATGGGCTATGTATTCGACCAGATCATGGGCTTTGAGGTTAAGCTGAGCGAAGAGACGGCAGATTTCTATTTCGACCGCATCGGTGAACTGCTGGCATCTGACGCTTATCGTCCGCGCGCCCTGTTTGAACGCTTCAACATCGAACTGCTGGCCACCACGGAATCGCCGACCGATAGCTTAGAGCACCACCAGAAAATCAAGGATTCCGGCTGGCAAGGCCGCGTGGTCACCGCCTATCGTCCCGATCCGGTGATCGATGCCGAACATGAGGATTTTAAATCCAAGCTGAAAGTTTTTGGCGAGCTGTCGGGAGAGGATGTCTATAGCTGGAAAGGCTATCTGCGTGCCCACCGCAACCGCCGCGACTTTTTCATGACTATGGGCGCGACCTCAACCGACCACGGCCATCCGACGGCCAAGACTGCCAATCTGTCACCTGTGGACGCTGAGGCCCTGTTTAACCGCATCATTCGCGGTGGGTTCAGTCTTGATGATGCCGAACTGTTCCGGGCTCAGATGCTGACCGAAATGGCGCGCATGAGCCTCGATGACGGCCTGACCATGCAAATTCACCCCGGCGCCTTCCGCAACCATAACCTCAAGGTATTTGAGACCTATGGCCGCGATAAGGGCTGCGATATCCCGCTGCCGACCAACTATGTCAACGATCTGAAACCCTTGCTGGATGCGTTCGGCAATGAAAAAGACCTGACGGTCATTCTGTTTACGCTCGATGAAACCAGCTATGCGCGCGAACTGGCACCACTCGCCGGACACTATCCGATCCTGAAACTCGGCCCCTCATGGTGGTTCCACGACTCACCCGAAGGCATGACCCGCTTCCGCGAGCAGGTGACGGAGACGGCAGGTTTCTACAACACCGTCGGCTTCAATGACGACACCCGCGCCTTCCTGTCGATCCCGGCCCGTCACGATGTCGCCCGCCGTATCGATGCCAACTTCCTGGCGCGACTGGTGGCCGAGCATCGGCTGGAACTGGATGACGCTGCGGAAACCATCAAGGACCTCACATATAATCTTCCCAAAGCGGCCTATAAGCTTTAAGGGTGGATTAAACGTGATTTAAGATGCTCCGATTTGATTGATTGGAGCATCTGCCCCTCTCCCTGCGAGGCTTACATGTGCGATAAAATTTATCACAAAACCTACTACGCGACCCATCCTGACATGATGACCAATGTCGGCAATCAGGATCTGCGCGATAAGTACCACATGGGTGGCCTGTTCAAAGCCGATGAGATTGTGCTGAATTACACGCACTTTGAACGCTTCGTTATCGGCGGCGCAGCCCCGGTGAACGGCGTCGTCAAGCTGCCAGATCAGACGGAACCCGCGTCGGCTGCCAGTCATCCGTTCCTGGAACGCCGGGAGCTTGGCATTATCAATGTCGGTTCCGGCTCAGGCGTAGTGACCATTGACGGCGTTGATTATGCTCTGGGCCAAAAAGACGGCCTTTATGTGCCGATGGGCACGGCTGAGGTTCTGTTTAAATCGGACGATCCCGCCAACCCCGCCAAATATTATCTGACCTCAACGCCTGCCCATCAGCGCTATGAAACCGTCAAGATTTCGATCGATAAGGCGGTACCGCTGGAGCGTGGATCGCTCGAACAGTCGAACCAGCGCGTCATCTATCAGTACATCGTGCCGACCACCGCCAAGTCCTGCCAGCTTTTGCTCGGCCTGACTGAGCTTGCGCCCGGATCGGTGTGGAACACCATGCCGCCGCACCTGCATGACCGCCGCTCAGAGGTTTATTTCTACTATAACCTCGGTGACAACGACCGCGTCTTCCACTTCATGGGTGAGCCCGACAACTGCCGACATATCGTCATGCAGAACGACGAAGCGGTCGTGTCACCGCCGTGGTCGATCCACATGGGGGCGGGCACATCGAACTACACGTTCATCTGGGCGATGGGCGGGGAAAACCTCGACTACACCGACATGAACGTGCTCGACATCTGTCAATTAAAATAAGCGCTTACGGCTTCCCGGCACGCTGGGGAGCATAGAAACTAGGGAAACACTATCATGACACATCCATTCGATCTGACCGGCAAGGTTGCCCTTGTCACCGGTGCCAATACAGGCCTGGGTCAGGGCATCGCGATTGCTCTGGCTGAAGCCGGTGCCGATATCGCCGCCGCCGGTATCGTGCCGGCTGATGAGACGGCTGAAAAGATCAAGGCTCTGGGCCGCAAGTTTATCAATATCGACGCCAATCTGATCACGATTGAGCCGGTTGACCGCATTGTCAAGGAAACCCTCGACGGCCTCGGTGGTCTTGATATCCTCGTCAATAATGCCGGCCTGATCCGTCGCGCCGACGCTGTTGAGTTCTCGGAAAAAGACTGGGATGACGTCATGAACGTCAACATCAAGTCAGCCTTTTTCATGTCGCAGGCCGCAGGTAAGCACTTCATCGCCCAAGGCTACGGCAAGATCATCAATATCGCCTCTATGCTGTCGTTCCAGGGCGGCATCCGCGTTCCGTCCTATACGGCGTCAAAGTCCGGCATCGCCGGTATCACCCGCCTGCTGGCCAACGAATGGGCGGCTAAGGGCATAAATATCAACGCCATCGCACCGGGCTATATGTCAACCGACAACACGGCTCAGATTCGCGCCGACGAAGCCCGCAACAAGTCGATCCTCGACCGTATCCCGGCCGCCCGTTGGGGTGATCCGGCCGACCTCGGCGGCACGGCTGTGTTCCTGGCGTCGCGTGCGTCTGACTATGTTAACGGCGCGGTTATTCCAGTTGATGGCGGCTGGCTGGCGCGCTAATCCGAACTGAACTTTAGTCAAAAAAGAAAACCCCTTCCGTGCAAACGAAAGGGGTTTTTTGTATCCGCTAAGGCTATAATCGCTTAACCGACAAGGCCCTTGATATAGGCTTTGATCTCTTCGTCCTGCGCGTTGGCAAAGAAGTATTCCGAGAACTTCTCACCGGCCACGGCGGCCTTCAACAGGTCCTGATCAATGGTCTTGAGGACGGTCAGCATGTCCTTGCACGACGCGGCCTTAAGGTCCTTCAGGATACCACGGTTCTTAGCCATGATCTCAGCGCGCTCCTTGGGGTAGCCCAGACCGCGCTCACCGTCGAACAGCTTACGATACACGTCCTGCAGGTTCAGTTCAGCGGCCCAGCCAAAGCCCTTGGCGTAGGGCATCGAAATGGCGTTGCCATCATTGATCTGGCCAAACAGGAAGGCGTCGGTCGGGTCGATCACCAGACCGCAGAAAACGCCGGGCATCGAGTTACAGGCCAGCATGGCGCCCATGCCGGTGCCGCAGCCGGTGACGACGAAATCAGCCGCCTTTGAGTTCAGCAGGATACCGGCCAGAAGGCCGTTCATGACGTAGGTCAGCGAGGCCTTGTCGTCGGCGCCATACATACCATAGTTGAAAACGGTGTGGCCGAGCGGTTCCGCGACCGTCTTGAGCGCGTCAAAAATGATGCCGTTCTTGGCGGCCTGGCTGTTCTCGTTAATCAGAGCAATTTTCATGAGAATGTCTTTCTGCGTATTTATGCGTGGATATGCGCGTAGTCGCTTCAATAGCCCCCGAACGTAGCCTCAGCAACCCCGCATGGGCCCAATTTTCAGCTTTATATATAATCGGCGTTGAAAATGACACCGGTTTCCTATACGAAGGATCACAATAGCAAAAATAACAAAATACACAGCGGGGAAACGTGACTTCAAGCAGCGTCAGGCTTAGCGCCGTCACCAAATCGTTTAACGGCACCGATGTCATCAAGGGTGTCAGCCTTGATGTCAAAAAGGGCGAACTGGTCGTATTTGTCGGCCCGTCCGGGTGCGGCAAATCCACATTGCTGCGCCTGATCGCCGGTCTTGAGACCCCAACATCGGGTGAAATCATCATTGCCGATAAGGACGTGACCTACGCTCACCCGTCCAAGCGCGGTGTGGCGATGGTGTTTCAATCCTACGCCCTTTATCCGCACATGACGGTCGAAGATAACATCGCATTCGCGCTCAAGATTCAGGGCCGCCCCAAGGCTGAAATCCGCGCCAAGGTGCATGAGGTTGCCGAGATTTTGCAACTGGATCATCTGTTGCAACGTCGCCCCAAGGCTTTGTCGGGCGGTCAGCGTCAGCGCGTCGCCATCGGGCGTGCCATTGTGCGCGAGCCGGATGTTTTCCTGTTCGATGAACCCCTGTCCAATCTCGATGCATCCCTGCGCGGGCAGATGCGGGTGGAAATCGCCCGGCTGCACCGCAAACTGGGCGCGACCTCGGTCTATGTGACCCACGATCAGGTTGAAGCCATGACTCTGGCCGATAAAATCGTTGTATTGCGCGCTGGATTGGTCGAGCAGGTTGGCTCGCCGATGACCCTTTATCGCCACCCCGCCAATCTGTTTGTGGCCGGTTTTATCGGCTCACCACGCATGAACATTTTGCCTGCGACCTTTGCCGGATCGACCGCCGACAGCGTGCGCATCCAGACGGCGCAAGGCTCACTGATCATCCCGCGCAAGGATGTCTCGAAACCCGCCTCTGATAAGATCCAGTTGGGTTTGCGGCCGGAATCTTTGAGCCTCACCGCCCCCGGCGCAGAGGCCCATCTGACCGGCTACGTCACCCTGATTGAGCGCCTGGGCGGGGAAACCTTCGCCTATGTCACCCTCAAAGAGTTTGATTGTGAGCCGATCATCATCAAGCTGGACGGCGAAACGGCGGTTCATAATCATCAGGAAGTGGCCCTGACCATCGAGCTTAAGCGCGCCCATCTGTTTGACGCCGACGATCAGGCACTGGGCCACGCGCCTGACTTTGATCCGGCTCAGGTGTAGAGGCCGGCATGTTCAATGACAAAAAAATCGGCTCGCTCTATGTCGCTCCGTTCGTCATCGGCTTTTTGCTGTTTACAGCCTTTCCGTTCGTAGCCTCATTCGTCCTCAGCCTGACTGATGCCCAGTTGCAGGATCAGTTGGGCAGCGCCAATTTCACCGGCATCCAAAACTATACCGAAATGGGCCGCGACGCGACGTTCCAGAAATCGCTCGGCGTCACGTTTTTCTATGTGTTCATCACCGTGCCGCTCAAGCTGGCCTTCGCGCTGTTTATTGCGGTCGTCTTGAATTTTAAACTGCGCGCCATCGGCTTTTTCCGCACCGCCTATTACCTGCCGTCAATCCTTGGTGGCTCGGTCGCCATCGCCATTGTCTGGCGCTTTGTGTTTGCCGGTGACGGCTTGATCAATCAGGCGCTGGAAATGATCGGCATTACCGGCGTCAACTGGCTGGGCGAGCCTAACACCGCCATGTTCTCGATCATCCTGCTACGGTTATGGCAGTTCGGGTCAGCGATGGTGGTGTTTCTGGCGGGCCTTAAAGCTATCCCGGAAGACCTTTATGAGGCCGCTGATCTCGACGGCGCGTCACGGCTGCGTCAGTTCTGGATGATCACCTTGCCGCTGCTGACACCGGTGCTGTTCTTCAACTTCATCATGCAGATCGTGCAAGCCTTTCAGGAGTTTAATGGCCCCTACATCATCACCGGCGGCGGCCCGCTCAAATCCAGCTACCTGCTGCCGCTGATGATCTATGAAGAAGGATTCAAATACTTCAATCTGGGTTATTCCTCGGCCCTGTCGTGGGTGCTGTTTGTCATCATCGCTGTCTTTACCGCCATCGCTTTCTGGTCCCAGAAACACTGGGTCTTCTATGCCCAAGACCGTGAAGATAAAAATGGGGGAGCCCAGAAATGAGCCAGTCTGCAACCGCTGACGCCGGATGGCGTAAACACCTGCCGGTCATCAATGCCTTCATGCGCTACGGCATACTGATTATTATTGGTTTCATGATGCTCTATCCGCTGTTCTGGATGATCGGTGGATCGTTCAAGAACAATCAGGAAATCTTCTCCTCCATCGGTTTCATCCCGAAAGAGCCGACGCTGGATGGCTTTAAAAAGGGCTGGGAGACCTCGACCGAATACACGTTCGCGACCTATCTGATCAACACCATGAAGATCGTGGTGCCC
This sequence comes from Asticcacaulis endophyticus, assembly GCF_014652575.1. Taxonomy (GTDB): domain Bacteria; phylum Pseudomonadota; class Alphaproteobacteria; order Caulobacterales; family Caulobacteraceae; genus Asticcacaulis; species Asticcacaulis endophyticus. Next base: position 399,146 of record NZ_BMZB01000001.1, read on the forward strand.
AAGGTGATTGTAACGGTTATTTCGTCGGTTATCGTCGCTTACGGCTTTGCCCGCTTTGCCATTCCGGGCCGTAAGTTGCTGTTTGCGCTGCTGATGGCGACCGTTTTGCTGCCGAAATCGGTTCTCTTGATCCCGCAATATCTGATGTTTCGCGAATTTGGCTGGCTGGATACCTATCTGCCGCTGATCGCCCCGCAGGCCTTTGCGGTTGAGGGCTTCTTCGTGTTCATGATCATTCAGTTCATGCGCTCCCTGCCCATGGAAATGGAAGAGGCCGCGGTCATGGATGGTTGCAACAGTTTTCAGGTGCTGACGCTGGTGGTCGCCCCGGTCATTTTGCCCGCTATTATTTCAGTCGCTCTGTTCCAGTTCATGTGGTCGATGAACGACTTTTTGCAACCGCTGATCTATTTGTCGTCGGTTGAGAAATATCCGGTAGCGCTGGCGCTCAAAATGTCGATCGACGTGACCGAAGCGACCTCATGGAATGAGATTCTGGCTATGTCGACCATTGCTCTGGCGCCGTCCCTGATCCTGTTTTTTGTGGCCCAGAGATACTTTGTCGAAGGCATCACCTCCGGCGCGGTGAAGGGGTAACCATGTCAGATTTGACTCTAGCCGCCACCCGTCTGCATCGCCGCACCCTTCTGCTGGGGGCCGCGGCCGTCACCGGCCTGTCCGCCTGCTCAAAGACCCAAACCTCATCGTCAAACGGGGGGGCTATCACCCTGCGGATGAGCTGGTGGGGCGGCACATCCGCGCATAAGGCCACGCTCAATGCCTTGCAACTGTTTGAAAAACGCCACCCTCATATCCGCGTGCGCGGCGAATATACCGGCTTTACCGGCCATCTGGAGCGCCTGACGACCCAGATCGCGGGCGAGACCGCGCCGGATGTGATGCAGATCAACTGGTACTGGCAGACCCTGTTTTCGCGCGATGGCGAAGGCTTTACCGACCTAAATCAGCATAAGAATGAGATCGATTTCAGCCAGTTTGATGCCCGTACCCTGTCGATGGGCACGACGGGGGGTAAGCTGAATGCCTTGGCCATTTCCAATGCTGCCCGCCTGATGTACCTCAACAAAACCACCTATGATAAGGCGGGCCTAAGCCTGCCCGACACATGGGACTCGCTCTTCGCGCGCGGGCCGCAGTTCAAGGCAAAGCTGGGCGATGCCTATTATCCGCTCGATGGCCTGTTTCAGGATTTCATCGCTCTGGCGCGGTCATACATTGTGCAAAAAACAGGTAAGGCGCTGGTCAATTCTGAGACCAAATCGCTGAACTGTACCCGCGCCGACATGCACGAATATGCCGGGTTTTACGCTAAGATGATCAGCGATCATGTCTGGCCCAGCGCGCAGGTGCGGGCCTCTTATGGCTATCTGCCGCAGCAGGAAATGCGGCCGTGGATCAACGGCGAATTCGCCGGCACCTATCAGTGGAACAGCGCCATTGAAAAATATACCGACACCTTAGCCGGCAAACAGGAAGTGGCGCTGGCGCCCTATCCGATGCGGCCAGGGGCGACCGATGCCGGGCTTCTGTACCGGCCATCGATGATGTTTGCGGTTAATGCCAAATCCCAGCATCCGCGCGAGTCGGCCATGCTGATCAACTTCCTGCTCAATGACCCCGAAGGGGTGCGGGCGATGGAGACCAAACGCGGCGTGCCCGTATCCAAGACCGCGCAAAAAATCCTGCGTGACGACGGCCTGATCGGCAAGCTTCAGCAGGACAGCGAAGACATGCTGGCCCGCCTGCCCATCAATGTGCTGGAAAGCCCCTACTTCGAGCACCCGCGCGTTCGCGACGGTTTTCAGGATATCCTGGAAGCCTTTGGGTATGGCAAGATCACCTTAGAACAGGCCGGTGATGCACTTTATGATGACATCAACGCCATCCTGCACCGGATCATCCGCTAAGGTCATGCCGAACTCGGACACGCCACGCCTGAACCTGATTGCCGATCTGCCGACGGCGCTGACCTTTGAGATTAGCGATGGCAGTATTTACCGGACGGACACGGCGCGCAAAGTTTGGGTCGACGGCGCGCCCGCACTCACCACCGATCTGAATGTCTTTACCCTGACAGGCTTAACGCCCGATACGCTCTATACGGTGACCGTGGACGACGAAGAGCTGATAGCCCGAACCGTCCGGTGCAAGGCCGTGCTTGATCCGCGCGCCTTCGGGGCCAGAGGTGATGGCATCACCGACGACACCGCCGCCTTGCAGGCCGCGATTTCCGCCTGCCCCAGTGATGGCCGGGTGCGGCTGTCCGGCGGCGATTATGTCAGCGGGCCGTTGTTTCTCAAAAGCGATATGGCGCTTGAGATCGCCAAAGATGCCCGCCTTTTCGGGCGGCGCGACATCACGGGATGGCCGATTCTGCCCGGTATTCTCTACGATGATGAAGGGCGCGAAAAGGTCTGGCTGGGCTCATGGGAAGGTGAGGCGCTGAATTGCCATGCCGCCCTCATCAACATCATCGCCGCCCGCAATGTCATGGTTTACGGCGAGGGCGAAATCGATGGGCGGGCAGGTTTTGATACGTGGTGGTCACGGACCAAGACTCCGTTCGGCGAAGGCGATCACGCCGCCTGGCGGCCGCGCCTGATTTCCATCATCGACAGCGAAAAAATAACCCTCGAAGGCCTGACGTTCGCCAACAGCCCGTCATGGACGATCCACCCGCTGAATAGTCGCTGGCTGACCTTTACCAATCTGCAAATCAAGGCCCCCTCCGACAGCCCCAATACCGATGGCCTGAACCCTGAAAGCTGTACTGACGTCAAAATCAGCGGCATTCACTTCACGGTCGGCGATGACTGCATCGCGCTCAAATCCGGCAAGATCAGCATGGCCCGCAAAGCTCTGCGCCCGACCCGACGGGTCAGCATCTCAAACTGCTGGATGCAGAACGGACACGGTGCCATCGTCATCGGCTCAGAAATGGCCTGCGGCGTTTATGACGTTAAGGTGCAGAATTGTCTGTTTACCGGCACGGATCGCGGCCTGCGGATCAAGACCCGGCGCGGACGCGGTAAGGATGCGGTGGCCAGCCACATCCGCTTTGATAATATCCGCATGAAGAATGTCGGCACAGCCTTTGTGATCAACAGCTTTTACTGGTGCGATCCGGACGGCAAGACCGACTATGTCGGCAACCGCAATCCTTTCCCCATTGATGACCGCACGCCGCTAATCGGCGATATAACCCTGACGCGCATATATTGCGATCAAACCCGCCACGCCGCCGCCTATCTGCTGGGCCTGCCGGAACAGCCGATCGACGGCATCCATATCGATGATTTCCGGGTCAGCTTTTCAGAGACCGCCGACGCCGGCTTTCCCGACATGGCCGCCTCGATCCCCGCCGTCGCCCGCAAAGGGCTCTATATCTGCAATGCCCGCAATGTCAGCCTCAATAACCTGTCCCTCAAAGGGTATCTGGGACAGGACATCGAACTGGAAAATGTCCTATGATGAACCTATCCCACAATATCCCCGTCGATGTCATTGATGCACCCATGCGCCGAACATTTACGGTGAGCAACGCGACTATCCGCACCCTGTCGAAATTTGGCGCTCAGGTGCCGGTCTTTATCGGCAACTATTTCAAAAGCTGGGAACCGTACCGTCCGTACTGGAACTACGAAGACGGCATCGTCTGGAAAGGCGCGCTCGATCTTTATCAGACGACTGGCGACGAAGCGTTTCTGGATTATATCCTGAAGGAAATGGAAACCCGCGTTCTGCCCGATGGGTCCATGCCGACCTTCCTGCCGACAGAATATAATATCGACCATATTAATGGCGGTAAGATCCTGTTTCCGCTTTATGAGATCATCGGTGAGGATCGTTTCCGTAAGGCGATGGATATTCAGTTCGCGCAGCTAAAAGACCATCCGCGCACCAAGTCCGGCAATTACTGGCACAAGCAGATTTACCCGCATCAGGTCTGGCTCGACGGCATGTTCATGGCCCAACCGTTTCAGGTTGCCTATGCCCGCATCACCGGCAATGAGGCTTTGTTTGCCGACAGCGTGCAGCAGTTTTCCAATGTTGACCGCCTTTTGAAAAAAGATAACGGCCTCTATTTCCACGGCTGGGACGAAAGCCGTCAGGAGCGCTGGTCGAACCCGGACACCGGCCTGTCGCCCAATGTCTGGGGCCGCGCCATGGGCTGGTGGATCGGAGCCCTGGTCGAATCCTATGAGCACTCCACGGGTCTGGATGAGGCTGGCAGGGCCGAAATTGCCCGCATCACGCGCGATACCTTGAGCGCCCTGCTGAAGTTCCGCTCAGCCAATGGCCTGTGGTATCAGGTGGTCGATCAGGGCGACCGCGACGGTAATTACGAGGAAGCCTCAGCCTCGCTCATGATTTCATACGGTTTGATGAAGGCGGCCCGCCTTGGGATCGTCGGCGATGCTGAACGTATCGCTGGCCCCGACAGCCTTCAGGCCGCCATTGACCGTTTCCTGACGCCCACGGCGCTGAACGGCATTTGCGGCGTCGCAGGCCTTGGCAATGTGCCCTATCGCGACGGCACATTTGCGTATTATATGTCTGAAAAAATCACCCCCAATGACCCCAAGGGCGTCGGGGCGCTGATGTGGAGCCTGAGTGAAGGCCTGAATGAAGGGAAAGCCTGATGCCGTTAAAAGATATTGCCAAAAACTTCGTCACCGCCCGTCGTTCGGCGGCCGCCTTGGCGGATTATCCGGGCACGATCCCGTCGGTTTTGGATGAGTCCTACTTCATTCAGGATCAGGCCATTGCCCTATGGGATAAGCCGGTTATCGGCTGGAAAATCGGGCGACTGGCGCCGGAGCGGCAGGCCGAACATGGCACGGAACGTCTGGCCGGGCCGATCTTTCAACCCATGTTCAAGCCTTATCATGGTGAGCCCGTTCATGTGCCGGTGTTTGAGCATGGCTTTGCCGCCGTTGAGGCTGAATATGTCTTCCGCATCGGCAAGGACGCCCCGGTCGCCAAAACAGATTATACGGAGGCCGAAGCGCTGGATCTGATTGATGCCATGTTCGCCGGTATCGAAATGGCAGGATCGCCATTGCCGACTATAAATAAGCTCGGCCCTACCGTCGTGGCGTCGGATTTCGGCAATAATTTCGGCCTGATTTTGGGGCCGCAACTGATGGCCTTTGATGAGACATCCACGATCGGCGATCTGGATGAAAACGCCGTGAAGGCGTTTCGTGCCACTACTGAAATCGACGGCCATGTGGTCGGCCAGGGCGGCCTGTTCACCATGCCCGGTGGCCCGCTCAAGGCCATCGGCTGGCTGGCCGGGCATCTGGCACGTCGTCAAAAACCGCTGCGCAAAGGCCAGTTGATCTCATCGGGGGCGACCACCGGTATTCATGACATACTGATCGGTCAGGCCGCCACAGTCCGCTTCGATAGCCCAAATCTGTCGCCAACCGAGTTGAAACTGCAAACCTATCGCCTGGAATCAGACGGCCCTGAGCTAGCCTGACGCACGCCTATAAGATGAAATTAACAGCAAAAGCGGCTTAAAATGCCGCTTTTGCGGCATCGGGGCACCCGATAATATGGCAGAATTGCCACTTTTGACAACAACGTCATTTCCATACTTGTTTTATTAAATCATATATGCGTACCATATGCCACCGGTGTCATGGATTATAATGGCCCATGACACCGGTGTCAAATTTTTAGCCGAAGCGGGGCGTCATTCCGGTGCCCTCAAAACAATGACTGATCAGCCACCTCATAAATGAGGGGCATGATCAATGGCAAAAACGGGGAGTTGATCTATGCCTGCCAAAATCACGCACGCTACAGGTGTGCCTAAAATTTATCGTGCCCGCATCCGCTTCGGAGCGTCGCTTGCTGTCCTGATGGCCGCGAGCTTAGGCACCGCCGCCTTCGCGCAAGATACCGCACCGGCCGACGATGTTGAAACGGTTGTCGTCACTGGCTTTCGCGGTTCGCTGCAATCCGCAATCAGCGAAAAGAAGCGCTCGGTCGATATGGTCGACGTTATTAAGGCTGAGGATATCGGTCAGTTTCCGGACCTGAACCTGGCCGAATCCCTGCAACGGATTCCGGGTGTGTCTATCGATCGTGATGGCGGCGAAGGCAAGCAGATCACAGTTCGCGGCCTGAATTCCGAATTTTCGCGTACCCGCCTGAACGGCCTCGAAGCTCTGGCGACGACGGGTTCAAAGGACTCCTCCGGCGGCACCAATCGTGGTCGTGGCTTTGACTTCAACGTCTTTGCGGCTGACCTGTTCAACTCGATCACCGTGCGTAAATCCTTGTCGGCTGAGATTGAGGAAGGCTCGCTCGGCGCCACGGTCGATCTGCAAACTGCCCGCCCCTTCGACTATAAGGGCTTCACCATGGCCGTCGGGGGTCAGGTCGGCTACAACGATCTGGCTAAGGAAACCGCCCCGCGCGGCACCTTCATGATCTCCAATCGCTGGGCAGATGGTAAGTTGGGGGCGCTGCTGTCGGTTGCCTATGGCGAACGCACCGTTATCGAAGATTCCACCAACACCACCCGTTGGGAGAACGCCTATTCGGCCTCTAACGTCGGTCGTTTTGAAAGTTTCTCGACCAATGGCAGCACGACCTTTACCAATATTGCGCCCTGCACGGCCAACGTCACCAACCGCAACTGTAATACCACTGAAGTTAACGCGCAGAACCCGACGCTTACCGGCGAAGCCCAGGCCATAAGCCGTGCCCTGCACCCGCGCATCCCGCGCTACAACCACTTTGAGACCGATCAAAAGCGTCTGGGCATCACCGGTGCGTTCCAGATGCGTCCATGGGAAGGCACGCTCGTTACCATTGACGCCATGCATGCCGAGTTCCAGTCGAACCGCGACGAATGGGAAATCGAAGCCATCTCGTTCAGCCGCAACAATCAGGGCCTGCCCAGAACCGATGTCTATAATTATGAGATCGACGATCAGGGCACTCTGGTTAAGGGCTCGTTCAACGATGTCGATATCCGCTCTGAACACCGCTACGATGAACTGACCACGACCTTTGATCAGTTAAATTTCACCTGGGATCAGAACTGGGGTGAGCGTTTCTCCTCCAAGCTGCTGATTGGTGCGTCGGAATCGTTCCAGGACAACCCGGAACAAACCACCTTCACGTTTGAATCCTATAATGTCGATGGTTATTCATACGACTATACGGATATGACCGCGCCGAAGTTCAACTATGGCACCTCATCGACGGGATGTACCCCGGATCAGGCCTGCTACTGGACCTACTCGTCAAGCACGGCTCTGGGGGACGCATCGCTCATCCGTATTCGTCCGCAAACCGTCCGCAATGAGTTCTCAACCGCACGGCTTGATCTGAAGTACGACCTGAATGAACATTTCACGATCAAGGGCGGTTTTTCGGACAAGTCCTATAAGTTCGATTCAACCGAATATGGCCGCATTTCCAACCTGGCGACACCACAAACCCGCGATGAGAATGCGGCAGGGCTGATCCAGACCACTATCAATGCCGATATCGCTAAATTCGCCCAGACCGTAACGGTTGCCGGGACAAGCTATCTGATCCCTAATCTGGATCTGATCCGCTCGACCTTCAATTACGACTGCCGCTGCGGCACCGCCACGGGCAACACCTATGGCAACTTCTATGTCAATAACACCAACTCATCGTCGCGCACCAACAACCGTAATGCCCGTGAAGATGATAAGGCCTGGTACGTTCAGGTCGATTTCTCAGGCGATATCGCGGGCGTTCCGGTCCGCGGCAATATCGGCACCCGCGAAGTCGAAACGAACCTGACGGCGGTCGGTTATGTAGGTTCCGGCAACAATGCGATCCTGACCACGGTTAAGCGCAGCTACGAAGATTCACTGCCCGCGGTTAATGTCAGCGTAGAGCCGATCGAAAATGTCTTCCTGCGCTTTGCCGCCGCCAAGACCATGGCACGTCCCACCCTGCTCAGCCTGACACCGGGCGGCGGCTCAATCAGCACCACGGCCTTTACCATCACGACGGGCAACCCGGACCTTGATCCGGTTCGCGCCAATACCATGGACTTTTCGCTCGAATGGTATCCCGACAAGGACACGCTGGTCTCGCTGGCGGTCTTCAAGAAAGAGCTGAAGAGCTACATTCAGACGGTTCAGACCAGCAAGACCCTCAGCGAACTGGGTTACGATCCGGCGGATCTGGGCGTCACCGGCGATCCGTCCTTTACGGTCACGACACCGATCAATACCGCCGGTGGCGACCTGACCGGCTGGGAATTCAGCGTCCAGAAACCGTTCACCTTCCTGCCAGGCATACTGTCGAGAACGGGCGGTATCTTCAACTACACCAATGTTGAATCCCAGATCGATTACTATACCTCGCCGACCGCGACCACGACGACCCGCGCCAATCTGCTGGGTCTGTCACCCAAGGCCTGGAATACGACCCTGTATTACGAAGGTCCGGCGGTTTCGGCCCGTGTCGCCTTCGCCTATCGTGACGGTTACCTGTCGCAGTTGAACCCCGGTTCATCCGCTGACTTCTGGGGCAAGAACGAAACCTTCAACATCGATGCCCAGATGACGTGGGAGGTCACCAAGAACCTGACCTTCATCCTCGAAGGCATCAACCTGACCGATGAGGCCGATGACCGCTACATCGCCTACAATACGGCTCAGGGCAACACCGCTCAAAACCTGCTGTATGACTATGGCACGTCCGGTCGCCAATACTATCTGGGCGTCCGCTACAAGTATTAAGCCCCGCGTTTGGTGCGCCGGAGGCAGGTGCCGGTGCATCTTTAGTTGAGTACGCCTGATCTGCCTGACTTTAGGCGCGCTCCTGACCTTCTATGCGCGTCTGACCTTGAGCTTCGCGGCCTTCCCGGCCCGAAGCTCTTTTTTTATGAGACCGGCCAAAAGCGCTTCACAGACACGGTTTTGCGCACTACACACAAACCCATACGGAAAGAGGGAAACTGAACATTATGAAGGCCTTTGCGTGCTTTGGGGAATTGCTGGTACGGCTGACGACGACGGGCGTTGATCCGCTCTATGGCCTGCCGCAACTGGTGCCCTTCATCGGTGGCGCCGAAGCCAATGTCGCCGTCGGTTTGCAACGCCTTGGCCACAAAGCCAAGATGATCAGCGTCATCCCTGACAACGATCTGGGTCTGGCGGCCGTTCAGGAGGTGCGCAAATGGGGCGTTGATACGTCTGATGTCACCACGCAGCCCGGACGGATGGGCCTCTATTTTCTGACCACCGGCGCCATTCACCGCCCTTCGGATATTCTTTATGATCGCGCGGGCTCTGCCTTTGCGACGGCGGATTTCTCTAAGCTGGACTGGCCGGCGCTGCTGGCGAACGCCTCATGGCTGCATGTCTCCGGCGTGACCGCGGCCCTGGGTCAGAACTGCGTCGATGCGGCTCTGGCGGGCATGAAGGCGGCTAAGGCGTTAGGGGTCAAGGTCTCGTTCGACTGCAACTACCGCCCAAAATTGTGGGAAGCGTGGGGCGGCGACGCCCCCACCCTGATCAAGCAGTTAATGTCCCATGCCGATCTGATCTTCGGCGGTTACCGCGATATCGAACTGGTATTCAAAACCAAATTTGACGGCGAAGACGGCTCAATGGCGCGCAACCGCGCCGCCGCCGACCACGCCTTTGCGACCTTTCCCGATCTGATGCGCCTGATCTCCACCCGCCGCACGCAAGTTAATGTCGATCACAACCGTCTGGCCGGGTTGATGTTCACGCGCAGTGAGAGCCTTGAGACCAGGACCTATGACATCGCGGGGATCATTGACCGCATCGGCGGCGGCGATGCCTTTGCGGCCGGTGTGCTGCACGGCATTTTAAGTGGCAAAACTGATCAGGACGCGCTTGATCTCGGCATCGCCTGTGGCTGCCTGAAGCACGCGATTCCGGGCGATTTCAGTCTGGCAAACGCGACTGATCTGAACGCCTTCCTGAGTGACGATGGCTTCGACGTTAAGCGCTAAAATAAAAACTTAGGCTCAGGCCGCCGCCCGCAACGGATTGATCCGGGACTTGGCAATCAGCGTGTTGATCAGCAAATCCGGGTCGATCGGCTTAGCGAGGAAATCCTCAACCCCGGCTTCGGCCCACGCCTTTTGGTGATGTTCCATGGCATTGGCGGTCAGGGCCACGATCGGCGTGTCCTGATTGGGACCGTCCTGATTACGGATCAGTTTCGTCGCCTCAATCCCGCCCATGACCGGCATCTGCATATCCATCAGGATGATGTCAAAGGCTTCCGAGCGGCACAGGTCAACCGCCTGCTGACCGTTTTCAGCCATCACCCAGCGCCAGCCCAGAGGCTGCACAAACAGCGACACAATCCGGCGGTTGACCTCATGGTCATCGACAATAAGGATGGTGCGCGGCCCTTCCGCAGGTGCTTCATCCGCCTCAACCGCATCAAAGCCCTCCGGCATGTCGATCGCCGTCAGCAGCAGACTGTCGTAAGGCAAGCTGAGCGAGAAACACGACCCGTGGCCAAGGCTGGAGCGCACCGAAATATCACCGCCCATAAGCTGGGCCAGCTTGCGTGAAATGGCCAGTCCCAAACCCGTCCCGCCATAGCGGCGCGTCGTCCCGGCATCGGCCTGTTCAAAGCTTGAGAAAATGCGCTCCAACTGATCGCCCGCAATACCGATGCCCTGATCCTCGACATCAAAGCGCAGTTCAGTATGTCCGGATGCGTTGGGCAAGCGATAGACCCGCACGATGATCAGCCCCTTGGCGGTGAACTTGACCGCATTGGACAGGAGATTGAACAGGATCTGGCGCAGGCGCAGGGGGTCAATCATGATCTGCGACGGCAGATCATCCTCTATCTCAAGTAACAGGCGGACATTCTTGATCTGGGCCTGCGGCGACCACAGTTGTCCTACACCGGTAACGAGGTCTTTAAGGTCAATCGCCGCCCGCTCAATCGACATCTTGCCGGCTTCGATTTTTGAGATATCCAGCACGTCATTCAGCAGGCCCATCAGAACCTCAGACGCATTGCTCAGCATACGGACGTGGTCGCTTTGCTCATCGTTAAGCGGCGTGCGCTTCAGCAAATTCGCCGCCGAAAGGACCGCGTTCATAGGCGTGCGGATTTCGTGGGTGATAACTGCCAGGAAATTGGTTTTGGCTGCACTCTCATTCTCCGCCAGCTTACGCGCCTCCTGCGCTTCGTCCTTGGCTACCTTAAGATCCAGCAGGCTCTGATTGTTCTGACGCACCGCCCAGGCCAGATTGCCCAGAAACACGAACGTGCCGACATTGACGATAAACAGGGTGAATGAGTTGTGCCCCGGCTCAATCACCGCCGTAACCGATGGCAGGAACAGCAGATAAAGCGCGTGCGGCAACAGGCCCGCAAACAGGTAGGTGCGGCGATTATAAAGCTGCAAGGTCACATGCAGCAAAGCGCCACAGATCGAAATGACCGCGAAAATCCGGCCCTCTTCGCCGCCGAAAATCCACGTATAGGCCGACATGGCGGAGAAGATCAGGGTGCTTAAGGCAATCGCGATAATAAACTTGGCTTCGTCGCCCTGCTTTTTTGGATTTTTAAGCGCGGCCTTAAACAGATTATTGTCGATAATCTGCGACACGAAATAGACCAGAAACCAGACCACCGGCCAGATGGATGGCTCCAGCAGCATGGCCGTGCCGCCCAGAAAGCCCGCAAGTCCCAGCCGTGTGCGCAATCCCTTAACGCGGGATTTGGCAATTCCGATGAAAATAGCATCGCGCATGGGCACTCTAATCCGTTCGCTTAAAACGCGAACTTAGCCCAAAACCTTTAAAAGAGTTTTAGTTTACGACCTTATCGACGCTGGCACGGGTAACTTCGTGGTAACCGGCCCTCGCGTCAGCATAGACCCGGCGCGCCATAGCCTGCCCCCAACCCGACTGATCCATCAGATCGCGGTACAGCGGCGTGATGAATTTACGCCGTCCCTGCGAGGTCAGGAAGGTTTCCAGTGCCGGCATGGCCGGTTCATAATGATGGGCAATCGCCAGTTTCAGCCATAGAAACAGGATTTCTGAATTGTGACTTTCGGAGAATTTAAACGCGTCATCCACACTTGCCATCTGTGCCACCGTCAGGGTTTCCGGCATCTGGTTTAAGAACCTTTGCCATTCCTGCGTCGTCCAGTTCGCGGTCTGTAACTCAGCCGGTGCCGTACCGCTGATAAAAGCCGCCACTTGCGCGTCGACCTTATCGAACGCATCGGATTTCGGGACAATTATATTGGCGGGCAGACCCGGATCGTAGATCCAGGCGCGAACATTGATCTTATCTTCCAGCGCCTTATCGCCCTTGAGCAGATTTTCGCGCAGGTCTTCGATAAAAGCCTCAGACGTCATGCTCTGGAAGGCATAGCGGTTGAAATAGCCCTTCAAATAAGCATCAAACCGGCGTCGCCCAACGGCCTCTTCGATCACCCGCAGGAAAGACGCGCCTTTTTCATAAGGAATTTCGGAGAACCCATCGTCGGGATGCTTACCCTTAAGGTCGATATAGAGCGCCGTCAGTTCCGGATGCTTATCATCCATGTAGCCCTTAACCGTGTCCTGAAGGTCCTTATAGCCCAGGGTGCGCAGCATGCCGGCGCGGTCCTTGCCATAAAGCTCTTCCATAATGCGGTTCTCAAAATAGACCGTGAAGCCTTCGTTGAGCCAGAAGTCATTCCAGGTGGCGTTGGTGACAAGGTTCCCTGACCACGAATGGGCCAGTTCATGGGCGACCAGCGACACCAGTGAGCGATCCCCCGCCAGAATGGTCGGTGTCGCAAAGGTCAGGCGCGGATTTTCCATGCCCCCATAAGGAAAGGATGGCGGCAGCACCAGAATATCATAACGGCCCCAACGATAGGGTCCATAAAGCTTTTCGGCGGCCCCGACCATTTTTTCGACATCGACAAACTCATCGGCGGCGGCTTCGACCGTGACTTTTTCGGCATAGACACCGGTGCGCTTACCCAGGGGCCGGAAATCAATCTCGCCCACAGCAATCGCGATCAGATAGGGCGGGATAGCCTCGTCCATCTTGAAACGATAGGCTTTTTTACCCGGTGCATCGATCACATCTTCGCCGTCGGGCGTCAGCATATCGGCGCTCATCACGGCCTTGAGGGCGCGCGGGGTCACGATACGGGCACTATAGGTCTGGCGGATGGCGGGGCTGTCCTGCGTCGGCAGCCACGACCGGGTCAGTATGGCTTGACCTTGCGAAAACAGGAACGGCTGCTGCTTGCCTGCGGTTTGGGACGGTGCCAGCCATTGCAGGGCTTCGGTCTTAGCGGTCGTTTCATAGCGCACGATAATCTTTTGCGCGCCCTGCGGCAGTTCAATCGTTAGCGGCGCGCCCAAAATCGGATCGGCCTTACCCAGCGCATATTTCAGCGGTGCCCCGGCGGCATCGGTCACACCCAAAATGTTCAGCGCCTTGGTGTCGAGGATAACCTGACGGGCATCGGGCTCCGTCTCCAGCGACAGCGCCGCCGTGCCGGACAAAACCTTGCGGTCAAAATCCGCCGTCAGGTCCAGATCAACATGGCGCACCCGCGCTTCCAGCGGTTTAGCATAGGAATGATGGTCAACAGCCTTGGCGGCAATCGCCAGCGGGGCGGCGCTACCCTCGTCCGGTTTGGGTGAGCAGGCCGCCACGGCACACAGCATGGCCAACGCCATCCCAACGCCCGCAAGGATTCGCGCATAGCAACTACCGGCGTTCATTCGATCTGTGACCCGCATAAAAATCAAAACCCCATCAAGGCCTCATTAAACGAAAAATAAGCTCATCACACAACTGTGAAAATAATGAAAAAGCCCGTGACATGATATGCCACGGGCTTTTCTTAGTCGGTTTTAGCGATATGCCGAAAAGTGTGAGCGGTTTTCGGCTATAATATCGCGATCAAGCAAAACTCAGATTTTAGCTGGCTTGTTTCTGGCGGCGCTTGAATTGAGCCCCATCAGCACGATTTACCTTGGGTTCCGCAACGGCTGGTGCCGGGCCGCGCTTGGCGCCGTCACGACCTTTGTAGGCATGGGGATCGCGGGATTTATGGCCGTCAGCGCTATCGGTACGCTTACGGTCAAACGGCTTTTTGGCACCATAAGGCTTTTTATCGCCGAACGGCTTCTTGTCACCAAACGGGATTTTGGCCCCATCATTGCGGTTACCATCAGCCTTAGCATAGGGACGCTTGCCCTCATCGCTGCGACGCTCCGAACGCTCACCGGCAGGGCGTTCAAAAGCCGGACGCTCAGATGATGCCGGGCGCTCAGCACGGGGCGCATCGGACGACTCGTCAAAACGCTTTTTGGCGTAGGAGTCACGATCAAAAGGCTTCTTGTCACCGAATGGCTTTTTCGCGCCAAAGGGTTTTTTGTCGCCGTATTTGCGCTCACTGAAGGACTTCTTTTCGGTGAAATCGCGCTTAGGGGCAGAAGCTTCACGCTCGGCCGCCATCGGATCGAAAGCCGCCGGACGTTCAGCCCGCTCAGGACGGCCCCCGTCACGCGTACCTTCACGCATGTCGCGGCGCTCATTGCGACCCGGGCGGTTGCGCTGACGCTTTTGAACACGCTCGGCATCGCCGTCGATGTGACGGGCGACAGCAATACGCTCAGGCGTCTTCGGCTTTTCGGTATTGCCCGACGCCAGAATGGCTTCGTCCAGCAGTTTCAAAGCCTGATCCTTACGGCGATCAAACGACGGGATGCGCTGGCGCGTCACGCGTTCGATGTCTTTCAGGAACTTACGCTCATCATCAGCGCACAGCGTGATCGAAATCCCTGACTTGCCGGCACGGGCGGTACGGCCGATGCGGTGGACATAGGCTTCGGCCACGTAAGGCAGCTCGAAATTGATGACGTGGGTCACGCCGTCAACGTCGATACCGCGCGCGGCAATGTCCGTGGCGACCAGCGCACGCACGCGGCCATCGCGGAACGCCTGAAGGGCACGTTCGCGCTGGCCCTGATTCTTATCGCCGTGAATGGCGGCGGCTTCGATGCCACCGGCTTGCAGATAGGCGGTGACACGGTCGGCAGAACGCTTAGTACGGGTAAACACCAGCGTGCGGGTCAAGGCGTCTTCGGCATAAAGCTCCGACAGCAGGGCGCGCTTACGCAGTTGTTCAACGAAGATGACCTGTTGCGTCACGCGCTCAGCCGTGGTGGCTTCGGGAGCGATTTCGACCCGCTTAGGATCGGTCAGCAGTTCGTTAACCAGACCCACGATTTCCTTCGGCATGGTCGCCGAGAAAAACAGGTTTTGACGCTTATGCGGCAGCTTGGCGGCGATCTGGCGGATCGGCTTTACAAAGCCCAGATCAAGCATCTGGTCGGCTTCGTCGAGGACCAGGAATTCAACGCCGCGCAGGTCAACCGTCTTTTGGTCCAGATGGTCAATCAGACGGCCCGGTGTCGCCACCAGAATATCAAGGCCGTTCAGCAGGGCCTTATATTGCGGGCCGTACTTGACGCCGCCAAAGATGGTGGCGATTTGCAGACCCATGCCGCGCGAATAGGTCTTGAAGCTTTCGGCGATTTGCGTTGCCAGTTCGCGGGTCGGCGACAGCACCAGCACGCGCACAGTGCGCGGGGCCGGAATGATGCGGTTGGTCAGGATGTGGTGCAGGATCGGCAGGGCAAACGCCGCCGTCTTACCTGTACCCGTCTGGGCGATACCCAGCAGGTCATGGCCTTTCAGGACGATCGGGATCGATTGCGCCTGAATAGGGGTCGGGTTGACATAGCCTTCTTTTTCAAGAGTCATCAACAAGGATGAGGTCAGGCCAAGGTCTTTGAAGGTCGTGGAATTAATAGTGCTCACGGAGAGACAACGCTTTCTGGGGTGAGGCCGCTTAGAAGTCTCACGCACAAGCGCAGACACGCAAACAGCCCTGCCCGCGCCTTTTCTATGTAAGGCCGGGCGGTTTATGGGCGAGGCTCCGCGTGTCACGAGCCATCGTATTTTTTTTGATTGTGACCGCCATTCAACATGGCGATAAGGTTATAAGTCTGTCAGGCGATACGGCACACACAAACATGTGGTGTAATTTTAAAAAGCCTTACCTCACGCGGCCTGACAAATAGATTTCGCGGATGCGAAGAGGGTCACATGATGCATATGGGCGGGAATGTCAATAGGTACGGTTGAAATGATATTTTTCTAAAAAACGTGATCACTGATCGTTTTGGACACGGTTTGTAAAGAAACCGGGTTTAACGTGCACCGCAACATGGCAAGTTTGTTATCTTGCCAAACGCTGGTTACACGATCCGCCCACCACTGGCGCACGGTCGCGAATACGGCACAGTAGCTTAAAAAATTCAGTTTTATTAAGGCGTTGCGTACAGTCCCCTGTCCGTCTCAACGAAGTGCAATCTATCATGCCCACACCGTCTGCACCTATTTCATCACCGGCGTCACGTATGCCGCATACCGCCTCAAAGGTTGAGATCATTCAGCCCTATGAAATGTTCGCCAATCGCCGGAACGAACCGCGATTTGAATGCAACGATCGCGGCTGCCTGCTGTTCCTGAACAGTCAGCAAACCATTCACTGTACTATCCTTGACCAGTCGGCCTCCGGCGCGCAGGTTCTGTTTGAAGAGATCGGCGAAATCCCGGCCGAGGTCTGGCTGATCGATCTGGATGCGCATATTCTGCGGCGCGGGCGTTCGGTCTGGACTATGGCGCACAAGATGGGGCTGAAATTCGACTTCATCGAAAAACTGACGCCGGGCAAGATTCCTTCCCCCAAAGTACCGCGCGCGGTCTATGAGATGTGGCAGAGACTGAACCAGCCCGAACCACCCAAAGACGACGACACTTTCTTTTTGGATTAAAGCGCATCCCAAACGGAGTTCGGCGAAGCCAAAAAGTGTTGCGCGGTTTTTGGATAAGATGCGCGATGCTAAAAATATAAAAAGGCCCCGAAACCGGGGCCTTTTTTTAGGTCAGAGATCTGAATTTCAGCGTCCCGGTAACCGCCTTGAGTTCTTCCAGCGCTTCTTTTGAATAGCCGCGGTCAACATCGACGATCACATAGCCGAGCGACTCATTGGTCTTAAGATGCTGCGCCAGAATGTTGAGATTATATTTGGCGATGATATTGTTGATCGCCGCCATAACCCCCGGCACGTTCTGATGGATATGCAGGAAGCGGTGGCGGCCTTCGACCTCGGACAACTGCACGTTCGGCATATTGACCGAAAACGTCGTATCGCCACGGTTCAGGAAGTTCAGCAGGCGCTCAGAGGCAAACTCCCCGATCGCTTCCTGCGCTTCTTCGGTCGATCCCCCGATGTGCGGCGTCAGGATCAGGTTCTTGATGCCGGTCAGCGGGCTTACAAACGGGTCGTCATTGGTGCGCGGCTCTTCCGGGAACACGTCAACCGCCGCCCCGTAAATCTTGCCCGATTTCAGCGCCGCCGCCAGTGCCTCAATATCAACCACATGGCCGCGCGACAGGTTGATAAACAACGCGCCGTCTTTCATTTTCGCAAACTGCGCAGCCCCCATCAGGTTCTTGTTTTCGGCCCGGCCATCGACGTGGATGCTTAAGACATCAGCCTCAGCCAACAGCGCATCCAGCGAGCGGTAACGACGCGCATTTCCGAGCGTCAACTTTTCGGCCACATCGTAATAGATAACCCGCATCCCGAACGCTTCGGCAAGGATCGACAACTGCGACCCGATGGCGCCGTAACCGATGATGCCGATCGTTTTATTGCGCACTTCGTGGGCGCCGGTCGCGGACTTATCCCACTTGCCGGTGTGCATCTGGATCGACTTATCGTAGATGTTGCGGGTCAGGATGACCGTCAGACCCATGACCATTTCAACGACCGAACGGGTGTTGGAATAGGGGGCGTTAAAGACCGCAATACCCTTTTTCGAGCAGCCCTTAAGGTCGATCTGATTGGTGCCGATGCAGAACGCACCTACCGCCAGCAGCTTATCGGCGGCATCAAGCACCTTTTGCGTCACTGTGGTCTTGGAGCGAATCCCCAAGATGTGCACACCCTGAATGGCGGCGATCAGGTCATCTTCATCGAGCGCGCCTTTGACGGTCGTGACATCATAACCTTCTTCGCGGAAAGCCTGAATCGCGGTCGGGTGGACGTTTTCGAGCAGCAGCACCTTAAGGCGCGAACGCGGGAAGGAATAGCGGCCTTCAAAGCCTTCGTTGTGCAGCACTTCATCGAACGACACGACGACCTGCGCGGCCTCAATGCCGTGGGTGGCCTGCACGACCTTTTCGCGCTTTACGTTTTCAACAAAGGCATAGAAACGGTCAGCCGCCCCGCCCTTATAGACCTCAAAATCGGTCCAGCCATCGCCGACCATGACCACAGGCCCGGTGATGTCCCAGCCTTGCAGGGCCACAACCTTGCCGCCGTCTTTGGACAGGGGATTGCCCTGATCGACGCCAGTGGCGATACCGTCATCACCAAACACCAGACGGTTGGCCAGGATATGCTCAGGCCGGATGCCATACTCAGCCACCACGGGGGCGATAAAGTCATGGAAGCCGCCAGAAATAATGCGGAACTTGCCCGGATGGCGCAGGAAGGCTTCTTTGTTACGGGCCACCGAAGCACTGACCAGCCCTTTGAGGGTTTCAACAAGTCCCTTCAGATCCTCCGCCGTCGGCCTCAAAATCTGCACCCGGCGTTGCAGCGCTTCGGCGAATGAGATTTCCCCCGACATGGCCAGATCGGTCAGGTCTTTGATGGCCGTAATGTCGGTCAGGCGCGCCGGATCGGAAGAAAACAACTGCTCGGCCAGTATATCCAACGCCTCAACCTGAGTGAAAGTCGAGTCAAAATCCAGAACTATGGTCGGCAGAACCACCGCCTGAATTTTGTCAGCTACAGGATTTTCAAGAATTGTGGTCATAACAATTGTACTCACAAAAGGCCGTTACATGCGGCGCGAGACAGACATCAGCATGGCAATATCATGTTGATTTTCGCCTGCGCAAATAGGACAAAACCCCCCGCAAAACAACCGTCCTTAGTGATTAATACGTGCCGCCCCCTCTTTTTTTGGCAAAACCCTTGATTATCTATGCCGTTCCGTTTCAAGACTTAGCCAAATTCCCTAAATTCGACGCTGCGCCCGCGCAGTGGCTCCATAAGATCAGGTTTCATGAGTAACGACACCCCGCCCTATCAGGACTTTTCCGCCCGATTTATTATCGACACCTTGCCGGTTCATGGCCGCGTCGTGCGTTTGGGCGACAGCCTTAACACTATCCTGAGCGCCCATAATTATCCCGATGAAATCGCGCATCTGGTGTCCGAAGCCTGCGCCCTGGCGGTGCTGGTCGGCTCGGCGCTGAAGTTCGAGGGCCGCCTGATCATGCAGGCCCAAGGCGAAGGCTGCGTGCGTTATGTCGTGGCCGATTACGATACCCGCGGGGGCTTGCGGGCGTTTTGCCGCTATGACGAGGATGAACTGAAAGAACTAATTGCCGCCAATGCCACGGAGTTCACCAGTCTGGGCGCCCGCGCCCTGATCGGTAAGGGCACCTTTATCATGACGCTCGATCCCGACGGCCAGATGGATCGCTATCAGGGGGTGACCCCTATCGAAGGCGACAGCCTGTCTTTGTGCGCCGAACATTATTTCGCCCAGTCCGAACAAATTCCGACCCAGATCAAGCTGGCCGTATCGCGCGAAGACTCAGGCGATGGCCCGGTCTGGCGCGCCGGTGGCGCTATGATTCAGGCCATTGCCGGTGATCTTAGCCGCGGCGAAACCCGCGAAGCCTTCGATCATATCCGCGCCCTGTTTGCCACCCTGGGTGAAGACGAACTAACCGATTTTTCGCTGGAGACTGAGCGCCTGCTGTACCGCCTGTTCCATGAGGACGGCGTGCGGCTGTCGACCTTCAAGGAGGTCTACCAGCAATGCCGCTGCTCGCAGGAACGGGTGGAAAGTCTGGTGCAATCCTTCTCTCCCGAAGAGCAGAACGACATGATCGAGCCGGACGGCAAGGTGCATATCACCTGCGAATACTGCTCCAAAACTTACTTTATCAGCCTCTGACCTGATCCCGCTGCCGGATTGCAGCTTTTGGCCATTTGCGCTACCTTTGCGCCCAAGGCCAAAAGTTTATAATCACACGGCCGGGGGAAACGCATGTCAGATATAAACCGGCACCATCTGTGCCGGCGCGCACTCATTCGCGCCGGTGCGGCCACCTGCCTGACGGGTCTTAATCCGGCCTGGGGGGCCACGCTCTCACAGGCGGCAGATGAAGGCAGTCAGGAGGCCCAGCTCGCCGCCCGCACTACGGCGGCCAATCAGATGACCGTGGGCGTGCTTATCAATGGCCAAGGGCCTTATCAGTTCGTGGTCGATACCGCCGCCGAACAGTCAGTCATCTCCACAGAACTGGTCAACCTGCTGGCCCTGACCGCCGGACGCGATGTCATGGTCAAAGGCATCAACGGCCTTGTCCCTGCCTCAACCGCGCGTATCGGCAAACTGACGCTTGGGCCATTCGTCCATCGTGATCTGACGCTGCCTGTATTGCCCCGCGCTCTGTTGAAAGCCGATGGGTTTTTAGGGCTGGATGTCATCAATGGCGCGCGGGTGACCTTTGATTTCAGAAAGCGCACCTTAAGGGTCGAGGCGCCGCGTTATGCTTCGCAGCGGATTTATGCGCCCGATATCACCCGCGTCAAAGCCTATGGCTCAGCCGGACATTTGCGCATCAGCGACTGTAGAATAGACCGCGTGCTGGCTTCGGCCATCATCGATACCGGCGCTGAAGTCTCTATTGGCAATACGGCGCTTAGGGATGCCTTGCTCAACAAGAACGGCAAACTGTCTGAGATGGGCCCTATCACCTTAAGCGGCGTGACCGGCGGCGAATTAATTGCGCCTACGATCCGGGTCGCCAGATTGCGCATGCAGGAACTGACCTTCAGCGATGCCGCCATAGCCATTGCCGATGTGCCGGTGTTCGATAGCTGGCGATTGCAGAATAAGCCCGCCCTGCTGGTCGGCATGGATTTTCTACGCCAGTTTGCGGTCGTTTCCATTGACTACCGCGCTCAGGAAATCCGCTTTGAACTGGCAGACGCGCCACCTAATCCGCGACCGGAAGTGCAGATCGAAAAGGCCTGACATTTATTTGGCGCGCATCTTAATCCAAAAACCGCTGTACACTTTTTGGGATGCGCTTTTAGGCCTGCAAATCCAGCGAGTAACCCGCCGAACGCACCGTGCGGATCAGGTCTTTTTCGGCACCGTCATTCAGGGCTTTGCGCAGACGACCGATGTGAACATCAACCGTGCGGGCTTCGACATAGACATCATTGCCCCAGACGGCGTCCAGAAGCTGCTCACGCGAAAAGACGCGCTTGGGGTGCTGCATCAGATAATCAAGCAGGCGATATTCGGTCGGCCCCAGATGGACATCGCGCCCGCCGCGCTGAACGCGGTGCGACAGACGGTCAACTGAGATTTCCCCAAACTGCACGCGATCTTCGGACAGGCCGGGGCGAATACGGCGCAGCACCGCCCGGATGCGCGCGATCAGTTCAACCATCGAAAACGGCTTGACCACATAGTCATCAGCGCCGGTATCAAGGCCGCGGATGCGATCGCTTTCTTCGGAGCGGGCGGTCAGCATGACGATCGGCAGGTTGCGCGTCTCGGTCTGAGCCCGCAGACGGCGGCAGACTTCGATGCCTGACACCTTCGGCATCATCCAGTCGCACACCAGAAGATCAGGCATACGCTCTTCGATCATCATCAGGGCTTCGTCGCCATCGACGGCCTGCGCGACCTCATAACCTTCTTTTTCAAGATTATATTGCAAAAGCGTCGATAAAGCGTCTTCGTCTTCAGCGATAATGATGTACGGCTTCATGGGGTGCTCTTACGGTTCCATAGTCGTGAGTTTGGGGCGTTCGTTCATGTAGTCTTCGCCGGTCACTTCGTAGTGGATGTGCTCAGCCATATTGGTGGCATGGTCGCCGATGCGTTCAAGGTTTTTGGCCATGAACAGGACGTGCGTGCAGGCCGAAATGGTGCGCGGATCGCCCATCATGTAGGTCAGAAGTTCGCGGAACATGGCGTTGTAATGTTCATCGACCTCGGTATCCGATGACCAGACAGCCTGGGCGATATCAAGCTTGGAGCCCTTATAGGCATCCAGCACATCGCGCAGACGCGACGACACCAGCTTGCCCATACGCTCGATCGAGCGGGTCAGGCCCGACATCGGCTCGGACTCGGAAATAACCAGTGAGCGCTTGGCGATGTTCTTAGCCAGATCGCCGGTACGCTCAAGCGATGTGGCGATCTTCATGGCCGACACGGTCTTGCGCAGATCGGACGCCATCGGCTGACGCAGCGCAATCAGGCGGATGGCCTTGCGCTCAATGTCTTTTTCCAACTCATCCAGACGTTGATCGCGCTGAATGACGCTTTGGGCCAGAGCCACATCGCGGCGGGCCACAGCTTCGACGGCGTCAGCGACCTGAGCTTCGGCCAAACCACCCATCAGGATGACTTCAGCCGATAATTGATCCAGTTCTTCGCCGTAGGTTTTAACGGTATGCGGGTTCATGTGTCAGTCCTTATCCAAAGCGCATTCCCAAAAGTGGGGCCGGTTTTGGGATATAAATGCGCGCTCTTAACCAAAGCGCCCAGTAATGTAATCCTGAGTGCGCTGGTCTTTAGGATTGGTGAAGATATCTTCGGTGTTGCCGACCTCGACCAGATTACCAAGATGGAAGAAGGCGGTTTTTTGCGACACCCGCGCGGCCTGCGCCATCGAGTGGGTGACGATGACGATGCAGAACTGCTGGCGCAATTCGTCGATCAGCTCTTCGATCTTGGCCGTCGCAATCGGGTCAAGCGCCGAACAGGGCTCATCCATCAGGATGACTTCGGGACCGACGGCGATGGCGCGCGCAATCACCAGACGCTGCTGCTGGCCGCCGGACAGGCCTGTGCCCTGCTGGTGCAGGCGGTCAGAGACTTCGTTCCACAGCGACGCTTTTTTGAGCGAGCTTTCGACGATGTGATCCATCTCTTCTTTCGAGGTCGCCAGGCCATGAATTTTTGGGCCGTAAGCGACGTTTTCATAGATGGTCTTGGGGAACGGATTAGGCTTTTGGAACACCATGCCGACGCGGGCGCGCAGCACGACCGGGTCGACCTTACGGTCGTTCAGGTCTTCGCCGTCGAGCAGGATGGTGCCGTCAACGCGGGCGCTGGGGATGGTGTCGTTCATGCGGTTCAGGCAACGCAGGAAGGTCGACTTACCGCAGCCCGACGGGCCGATGAAAGCCGTCACCGACTTATCGAGGATGTCGATGTCGATGCCGTGCAGGGCTGGCTTGTCACCGTAATAGACCTTGACGTCACGGGCGACGAACTTCGGGGTTGTGGCGGTCGTGGTCATGGACGGATCTCTGGGTTTACCGATGGACGTATCAGGGGCGTAAAGCGGGCGCGTATAGAGTTTCATGATTACCACCGTCTTTCAAAGCGACGACGCAGCAGGATCGCCGCCAGATTCATGATGATCATGAACACCAAAAGTACGATGATGGCGGCGGCTGTGCGTTCGTGGAAGGCGCGCTCAGAGGCGTTTTCCCAAATGAAGATCTGAACCGGCAAAACCGACGCGGCTGAGGTGACACTTTCGGGCAGACCCGGCACAAAGGAGATCATGCCGATCATCAGAAGCGGCGCGGTTTCCCCCAAGGCGTGGGCCAGAGAAATGATGGTGCCGGTCATGATGCCAGGCATGGCCAGCGGCAGCACATGGTGGAACACGGCCTGAGTCTTTGACGCACCGATACCCAGCGCAGCTTCGCGGATCGATGGCGGCACGGCGCGCAGGGATGAGCGGGTGGCGATAATCACGGTCGGCAGGGCCATCAGCGACAGCACCACACCACCGACCAGCGGCGATGAGCGCGGCATACCGAGCCAGTTGATAAATACAGCCAAGCCCAAAAGACCATAAACAATCGACGGCACGGCGGCCAGGTTGTTGATATTGACCTCGATCAGGGCCGTCCAGCGGTTCTTGGGCGCAAACTCTTCCAGAAAAAGTGCGGCTCCCACACCAATCGGGATCGCCAGCACCGCCGTCACCAGCAGCATCATGGCCGAACCCATGATCGCCCCCAGAAGACCGGCCAGTTCCGGTTGGGTCGAGTCAGTATTGGTGAACAGATAGGTGTTGAAATGGCTGGTGACCAAACCCTTGGTTTTCAGGGCGTCCATCCAGACCATTTGCTGATCGGAAACATTGCGATCCGCCTCAACGATATCGCGCGTAATCTCACCCTTATAGTAAAGGTCAGCGTTGGCCGCGATCGGTGAGGTCAGGCTGATCTTCTGGCCCAGAAGCTTCGGATTGTCGCGCAGAGCCTCCAGCGCCTTAAAGCCCAGATCCGGCGACAGGATTTCTTTATATTCGCCCGATGTCGTGCCGTATTCGTCATCATTCACACCCATCTTCGCCATGACCTGTTCCGTGATCATCTGGTCATAGTTAGCGCCCATGATGTCGGTCGGGTCGATGCGGTTGGGGTCGAGATAGACCTCCGTCGTGATCGAATGGGTGACAAAGGCTGTGTAGCCCTGATGGATGATGCGCTCCAGCAGGATACCGAGAAACAGCACCGCTATGGAAACCGCCAGTATGCCATAGGCGCGAAAGCGCAGTTCGGCGGCATGGCGCGATTTCAGGCGCTTCGCCACCCTTGTTTTAAGATCGGGCTGGGCCGCCGCGCGCGTTTCAGCCAGAGATGATTGAGCGGAATCAGTCATATTGTTCCTGATATTTCTGGACGATGCGCTGAGCGATCAGGTTAAGAGCAAGGGTGACGGCAAACAGGGTCAGACCCAGACCAAAGGCGGCCAGCGTCTTGGGGCTGTCAAATTCCTGATCGCCGGTCAGAAGCGTCACGATCTGCACGGTAACGGTCGTGACGGTATCAAGCGGATTAAGCGTCGTCTTGGCCTGCAAACCGGCGGCCATGGTTACGATCATGGTTTCCCCGACCGCACGCGACACCGCCAAAAGCATGGCGCCTGAGATACCCGGCAAGGCCGCGGGCAGAACGACTTTCTTGATGGTCTCAGAGCGCGTCGCCCCCATGGCCAGCGACCCGTCGCGCAGGGACTGCGGCACCGAGTTGATAATGTCATCAGACAGGGACGATACGAACGGGATCAACATGATGCCCATGACCACACCGGCCACCAGCGCCATCTGGTTTTGCACGTTCATCAGATATTCGCCCATCGGCGTGCCCGGCATGAATGCGCCCAGCCAGTTGAAGAACTCACGAAAGCTCGGCCCGACCACAAGAGCGGCGAAAAAGCCGTAGACCACGGTTGGCACACCGGCCAGAATTTCCAGCACCGGCTTGATCCAGGCGCGCATGAACGGCGAAGCATATTCCGACAGATAGATGGCTGAGTAGAGCCCGACCGGGGCGGCCACACACATGGCAATGATCATGATCAGGAAAGTGCCGACAAACAACGGTACGGCCCCAAACCCACCGGAGGAACCGACCTGATCGGCGCGCATGGCGATCTGCGGCGACCAATGGGTGCCAAACAGGAAATCAAGTGGCGATACCGACTGAAAGAAGCGCAGCGATTCCCACAGCAGCGACAGGATGATCCCCAGGGTGGTGAGGATCGCTACAACCGAACAGGCGACCAGAAAGGCCGACACCCAGCGCTCGACGCTGTTGCGGGCCCGAAACTGAGGCGATACGCGGCTATAGGCAAAGGCCGCTCCCGCCAGCGCCAGTATAAATGTCAGGGCATAGGCCCCAAGGGTAATGGTGTTATCAACGCTTTTGGCCTGAGCAACCTTATGGTCAAACGCGGCCTTCAGCTCACCGTCATAAACCGTGGTGCTGGCCATGCCACCGTTTACAGTGGCGCGCACATCCTGAAAAAACAGGCCCTGATTAAGCTCCGGCAATTGCTGAACGGCGGCGGGCACATCGGACTGCACGATTGCATTTTCAACCCGCCCCCCAAACACGACCAGAACAAACAGGATCAGGGCCGCCGGGATGAAACTCCAGATCGCTACAAACCAGCCCGAAAAGGCAGGCAAGGAATGACCGCGCACGCCCTGAGACGCTGCCTTACGCCGCGCCAGTGACCGGCCAAACATAAAGCTGGCGACTGAGAAAACGATCAGCGCGAGAAAGAGATAGCCGGTCATAAACTGGGAAACCCTGAAATTGCGTAGGCCGGACTTACACCCGGTTAAGACGGCCTATAGACTGTCTTGGTGCGCCCTTTAAGTACTTTTTGTGACAGTTTTATAACATGCGTCACAAATGGCCGTGATTAGTCCTAAAATGCCGAAACTAAGCTCAACCTGTGTGTTTCAGGTCATCATTCAGCAGGCGCGGCCCGACCGGAATTTGTCCGTAAACCGACTTTTGCGGGAAATAGGCACTGAAGGCCGTAAAGGTTCTGATCTCATTGACAGGCAGGCTGGCTACACGTTCTGATTTTTGGCCCTCTGCGCTGGCTTGCGCTTCGCTTGCCACGCTTTCGACCACTAGCCCGCCACGGTGGCGGCTGATGATGTGCTTGACGATGGCAAGACCGAGCCCCGTGCCCAGCTTATTGCCGCTTTTCTGGCCCTCAACGCGGTAAAACCGCTCAGCCAGACGCGGCAGGAACTCACGCCGGATACCGGGACCATGATCGCGCACCCGCACCACCGTGTAGACATCATTCAACTGCCGGTCAGGACGCAACAGCATCAGACGCGATGCCTGCCCCTCAGCCGGCGCGGAGGCTTGTGGCAAGGCCTGATCGAGCAGAACCTCAATCTCAACGACCGAGCCTTCGGGCGCGTATTTAAGGGCATTGTCGGTCAGGTTCTGGACGACCTGCAATATCTGATCGCGATCGCCAATGACGGGGAACAGACCGGGTTTGGGGGCGGTGACCGAAATCGCCACGCCTTTTTCCTGCGCCAGTATGGTCAGAGAATCGACCACATCCTTAACCGCCAGAGGAATATCAGCCTCCCCCGTCGGCGGCACATGCTCATTCATTTCAATCCGGCTGAGCGACAGCAAATCATTGATCAGCCTGCCCATGCGGTCAGCCTGAGCCGCCATAATACTGAGGAACTTATCGCGCGCGCCTTCGTCGTCCTTGGCGTGACCACGCAGGGTATCGATAAAACCTGACAGGGACGCCAGCGGGGTGCGCAGCTCATGGCTGGCATTGGCCAGAAAATCGGCACGCATCCGTTCAATCCGGCGCACATCGGTTTCATCGCGCATAACCATCAAGGCCAGACGCTTACCCGTGCCTTCGACCGGCAGGGGCGATGTCCACGACTGCCAGAACCGGTCCTGCGCACCGCCGGTTTCATCAAACAGGGTCGAGCGGCTGACATTGCCAAACAGGGCCTCATCGACCGCTTCGAGCAGTTCAGGATTACGGATATAGGACACCAAAAGCCCGCCTTCACGCTCCATGCGGAACAGCTTCATGGCCGCTTTGTTAGCAAACACCACCCAGCGTCCGGCGATATCATCGGGTTCAAGCCCGGAGACCACCAGAACCGGGTCCGGCATGGCGCGCAGCACTTCCTGAAACGACGGGCCTTCGGGCTGAACCTTGACGCGGATTTCCTGAGCGGGCTTGGCCGCCTGCACCTCAAGATAGGTCTGAAGGCGCGAGTAACAACTGATCAGGCCGTACGCCACAAGGATCAGCGACGCCCAGGCCGTATAGGGCTGAAAATCAGGAATAGCGGCCATGATAATAAGGCCCGCAAACGCAAGGATCGCGCCCAGCGGGACATAGTGTTTGGCGGGCGGTTTATAGTCCGGCATGGCTTATCCGAAAAGACTTTCCTTACACGGATCACAGTACGCCAGATGAAACGAAAAATCCGTAAACTTCGCCTAACCTGATTCTGCGACAGGCTTATGACAATCTCAGGTCACGTCTGACACAAACTTTAAACCCAAGGTCGAGGAGCGGTAACACAACAACGGATAGAGATTTTCGAGGAAAAATGGTTCCTGAGCAGGCGCTAAGCGACGGCTGTATATGAATACAGCCTAAGCTTTGCAACGCACTCAGGGGCGATTTAGCCCGAAAATCAGGGGCGGGTTTGGCCGGTTCCGCGTACTTGATATTTAAAGGTGGTGAGTTGCTCTGCACCCACCGGCCCGCGCGCGTGCATCCGGCCGGTGGCAATGCCGATTTCCGCCCCCAGCCCAAACTCGCCTCCATCAGCAAACTGGGTCGAGGCGTTCCACAGCACGATGGCGCTGTCGACCGAGTTCAGAAACAGCTCCGCAGCCTCGGCGTTTTCAGTGATGATGCACTCGGTATGTTCGGTGCCATAGGTTTTGATGTGATCCATAGCCTGATGGATGTCATCGACCACCCGTACCGACAGGACGGTATCGAGATATTCGGTTTTCCAATCCTCTTCGGTCGCCGCATCCATCGCGAAAATAGCTTGCGCCGCCGCATCGCCTTTAAGGGTGCAACCAGCATCCACCAGTGCTTGCGCAATCTTTGGCAGCAGGTCAGCCGCCACCGCCTTGTCGATCAGCAAGGTCTCGGTCGCGCCACACACCGACACCCGCCGCATCTTGGCGTTCAGCGTCAGCGCCACCGCCTTATCGGGATGGGCATCGGCATGGACATAGGTATGGTTGAGCCCTTCGAGGTGGCTCAGGACGGGTGCGCGCGCATCGGCCTGTACCCGCGCGACCAGTGACTTGCCGCCCCGCGGAATGATCAGGCTGACCGCCCCGTCCAGCCCGCCAAGGATCAGCCCGACCGCATCGCGATCCGACACGGGCACAAGCTGGATTGCGGTCTTGGGCAGGCCTGCCGCGACCAGCCCGTCTTCGATAGCTGCAAAGATCGCCAGCGCCGATTGCAGAGCCTCAGAGCCTGAACGCAAAATTGCACCATTGGCCGAGCGGATGCACAGGGCCGCGGCGTCTGCCGTCACGTTGGGGCGGGACTCATAGATTATAGCAATCACGCCAATGGGGGTCGAGACACGGGCGATATCAAGCCCGTTCGGGCGGCTCCAGCGCGCCAGTTCACGCCCGACCGGATCGGGCAGTGCAGCAACCTCTTCCAAACCCTTGGCCATCGCTTCGACGCGGTCATCATTGAGCACAAGGCGTTCAATCATCGCCTTAGTGATACCCTTGGTGGCGGCAGCGGCCTGATCGGCTTGGTTGGCAGCGAGGATTTCGTCCTTACGGGCGCGGATAGACTTGGCGGCCTCAAGGATGGCTTTCGTGCGAACCTCCGGCCCGGCCAGACGCAGAGCCTCGGCGCCTTCCTTGGCGGCTCCGGCCATATAGGCCATCAGGTCTTTCAAAGGCATTTCACTCATGGTCGTTCGCTCTCAGATAAAAGCCATATTATCGCGGTGAATGATAACGTCACCGGCCGTGTACCCCAGCAGCCCTTCGATCTCTTTCGACGGTCGGCCCTTGATCAGGCGGATTTCGTCAGCCCCATAGGCGACAATTCCACGCGCATGTTCGCACCCGTTCACACCCAATATGGAGATGCTGTCGCCCTTGTCAAAGCTGCCGTGCACCTCAACGATACCCGACGGCAGCAGGCTCTTACCGGATTTCAGCGCCGCCACCGCCCCGTCATCGAGCACGACCTCACCCGCTGGCACAACCGTGCCCGCAATCCAGGCCTTATAGGCGGCGGTGACCGAGCTTTGCGCCCGGATGAGGGTAAACTTCGCGCCTGATCCTAGTGCCGACAAAGGCCGCAGCATGGCCCCGTAAGCAATGGTGGTCGAACAACCTGCCGAGCCCGCGATCCTTGCCGCCGCGATCTTGGTCGCCATGCCGCCGGTGCCAACGCCCGCCGACGTATTGGCCCCACCGGCCATAGCCTCGATGTCGGCATCGAGCTTTTCGACCAGCGGAATATGGCGGGCCTCCGGGTTTTTGCGCGGATCGGCGGTATAAAGCCCGTCAATATCCGACAGCAAAATCAGGGCTTCGGACTGCACCAGTTGCGCGGCTCGCGCGGCCAATCGGTCATTGTCACCATAGCGGATTTCTTCGGTCACGACCGTGTCGTTTTCGTTGACGATCGGCACGCACCCCAGATCAAACAGGGTCTCAATCGTCGCGCGCGCATTGAGCCAGCGCCGGCGTTTTTCAGTATCTTCGCGGGTTAGCAGCACCTGCGCGGTCTTGAGGCCCAGTTCGTTGAACACGCCTTCCCAGGCCTGCATCAGACGGGGTTGCCCGACCGCCGCTGCCGCCTGTTTCTGATCCAGCCTAAGACGCGAGCCTGTGAGGCCCAGATAGCGCCGCCCCAGCGCGCCAGCACCGGAAGAGACGATCATGACCTGCTTGCCCTCACGCATCAGGGCGGCCACATCCTGCGCCATACCGCGCATCCAGTCGATGTCAGCCTCACCGGTCTCGGCATTAACCACCAGCGCCGAGCCGATCTTAACCGTCAGACGGCGGGCCTTAAGCAAGGGCTCAGGCAAGGTCAGGACTTCGGTTTTTGCGGCCATGACGGTCATAAATGTCTTTTCTCAGACAGCTTAAAGTGTTAGGGCGTGCCCGACTTAAAATCGGTTGCGGGACTTCTAATTCGTGACAGCCCTTAAGTGAAGCCTTTTCGCTTAAAATCGAAAAACTTACCCTCAAAGCGGTATCCATTGGAACCATTTTGCGAGTTACGGCTTTTAATCCGGCTGGATGGGCGAATTTCACCCCTACAAAGACCAAAGGTACAGGCTTTTGACGATGAACTATATCGGTACGCGCGGCTTTCACAATCATCGCACCTTTGCGGGTGCCCTGCTGGATGGTCTGGCCCCCGATGGAGGGCTTTATGTGCCGCAAAGCTGGCCAAGCCTTGATGCCGCAGAGCTGGCGACCGCCGCTAAAGGCGATTACGGGGTCCTGACCGAAAAGCTGCTGACCCTGTTCGGCGTCGATGTGCTGGGCGCTGAGGCGGTAAAAGCCGCTGCCGCCAAGACCAAGGCCGCGTTTTTGCGCAATGGCGAAACGCCGTTGACGCAGGTTGAGGACAATCTGTGGATTCTGGAGTTGTGGCACGGCCCGACCCTGGCCTTCAAAGACATGGCCATGCAGATGATCGCGCCTTTGACCGATGCCGCCCTGTCGCAGCGCGGCGAAAAGCTGACACTGGTTACGGCCACGTCCGGCGATACGGGCGCTGCCGCCGTGCGCGCCTTTGCCGGTTCCGCGCATGTCCGGCTGGTGGTGTTCCATCCGCTCGGCCGCGTCTCCCCGGTGCAGCGTTTGCAGATGACGACGGTTGAGGCCGACAACGTGCTCAATATCGGCGTCGAAGGCGATTTCGACGACTGCCAGCGTTTTGTGAAGCAGCTTCTGGGCGAAGCCTCCCTCAAAGAAACCGGCCTGATCTCCAGCGTCAATTCGATCAACTGGGGCCGCCTGCTGGGTCAGGTGCCGTACTATCTGGCCGCCGCCGCAGCATCGGGTGCTGATCATCCTGAATTTGTGGTGCCGACCGGCAATTTCGGGGATGCCTTTGCCGGCTGGGCCGGACGCAAGATCGGCGCCAATGTCGGCCATCTGCACGCCGCCGTAAACTCGAACGATGCCCTTAGTCAGGCCATCAATACCGGCCGCTATGTCCGCCATCAGGCCACACCGACCGCCAGCGTGTCCATGGACGTTCAGGCCCCGTCGAACTTTGAGCGTCTGGTGTTTGAAGCCTCCGGCCGTGAGGGTGCCGCCACTAAGGCGCTGTTCGACACCTTTGCCGCCGATGGTGACGTCACCTTGTCGGCAGACATGCAGTCGGCCTTAAAAGCCGAGGTTTCCGCCTCAACCGTGTCGGAAGAGACGACCAAAAAGACCATCAAACACGCCTATGATGCCTGGGGTCAGGTCATCTGCCCTCATACCGCCGTGGCGGTGGCTGCGGCACTGGAACGTAAATCGGGTAAGCCGATCATCGCGCTGTCGACCGCCCATGCCGCCAAGTTCCCGGAATTTGTCACTGAGGCTTTAGGCTTCGCCCCCGAAGTCCCCGAAGCCATTCAGGTGCTTTATGGCCGCAAGGAAACCATAACCCCGATCAAGAACGACTACGCCGCCGCCCTTGCGGCGGTTAAGGGGTTTGTGGGTTAATCGGCCTCCCACCATAATTCAGGGTGAGTATCTAGCCAGACCTTGGCACGACGTTCACCTTCGGCCTCATCGTCTTCGGTTGCAGGTACGTCTTTAACATCTGCAAACCTGCAGCATGGTTTGAAATGCGGATATCGCTGTGACAATAAAAACCACTTATGGGCTTCGGCAAGGTCTTTAAGCACAAATCGCCCTTTTTCGTAGTAGTCACTCAGAAAAAATTGGTGGATTGGATACCCTTTTTCGGCTGCCGCCGCCGTCCACCTGAAAGCCCGCGCTTCATGTTCCTCAAGCGCCGAGCCCGTAAGTTCCTTATCGTCACCAATAGTGATAAAAAACTCTTGCGCACTAACGCTTCCTTTGGCGGCGGCGCGCTCAAAAAGATCTTCTATTTCGGCACTTCCAGTTGAATCGTTGCTGTATAGAATTATGGCCAATAAGGTCATACCGTGGGCATTTCCCTGATCTGCCGACTTCTTTAGCCAGAACATTGATTGCTCATCATTCTGCGCTACATGAACACCGGATCGGTAAAGCCAAGCTAACCGCCACTGTGCGTCGGCATCCCCTTTTTCAGCCAACGTCCTCACACGGTTATACATTTCATCAAAGCTGACGACATTGAGGCCATAGACGTAAATCGCCTTTAGATCATATATCGCCCCAGGGTCTCCTTGTTTGGCAGCCTTCAGTTTCCACTCATAGGCAGACCTGTAATCACGGCCTATGACATCACTGGTTTCATAGATACCGGCTAAAAGATATTGAGCCGTCGGATCGCCTTGTTGTGCGGATTTACTGAACCAATAGAAGGCTTCCTGATCATCTCTCGGTAATTTATCGTCGAAAAAGAAAAGTTGACCCAAGGTTGTTTGGGCTTCGCTATTTCCCGCCTCCCCAGCCTTCTCCAACCAAGGCAATGCTTTCTGCATATCTACCTTTGGGCCCAGGCCATAGGCATACGCGCTCCCAAGCGTTACCATCGCTTGAACATTTCCAGCTTCGGCTTGTTTTCTCAGTTCGCGGATATCACGCGACGTATAATTTATGGATGTAGCGAATGATGGCTCAGATAACGCCGAGAATATAAAGCCAAATATGGCCAGCGTTACGGTTATAAATTTTGTCATCAGCGCCCCCCTATCGAATAGGTGAGGCTAACACGGCTCAGAAATATTCAAACCCAGATTTTACCGCCCGGTGGTAATCCAGACGGCGGTAAAAGGCTTCCGGGTCCTTCGGTTTAACCACCCATGACGGGTCGTGATTGAGCAGGTCATAGAGCCGCGTCAGGGTAAAGCGCACGGCTGATCCGCGCGCAAACAGTGGCAGGGCTTCAACCTCGGCATCGCTCAACGGCCGCTCAGCGTGATAAGCCTTGGCAAAGGCCGAAATCATCTCCGGCATGGCCTGCCCGCCCGGTGTAAAGCCCCAGGCATTGAGGCTGACCGCCAGATCATAGGCGTAGAAATCGGTGCAGGCATAGTAATAGTCGATGACGCCGGTGACATGGCCGTCATCGTTCATCAGCACATTGTCGGTGAAATAATCGGCATGGATAGCACCGCTTTCCAGCGCACCGGGCTTGGGCCACACGCCGTTCAGGAAATACAGTTCCTTGCGGAAATCCTCTAAGATCGCCATCGCCCGCACCGACTGACCGGCCTTGGGTTCACAGCGCGCGATCAGGTGCGGCCACGCCGCGATCCCCATCGAATTTTCGCGCGTTTGCGCAAAATCCGCCCCCACCTTATGCAGTTTGGCCAGATATTCACCGGCAGAGGCCGCATGGCGCGTATCAGGATTGCGCGGCCAGCGTCCGGGCAGCCATTTGATCAACGCCGCTTTTCGACCCGACACCTCACCAATGGTTTCACCGGATGTCATGATCGCAGGCCCCGGCGCCGGATAGCCCTTGCGATCCAGATGCAGGGTATAGTCCATGAAATAGGGCAGATCATCAATCGGCGTGGCCGCCTCAAACAGCGTCAGGGCATAGAGGCCCGTCGTCGTTTCGACCTTGAAATTGGTGTTGGAAACCCCCTCTTCGATCCCTTCAAGGTGGATCAGGTCGCCGATATCATACTGGCTGAGATAGGCTCTGGCCTCTTCCAAAGATACGGGCGTAAAGACGGCCATGAGCCTTATGGTTCCTCTGTTTGTTTCGCCAAGCTATAGGGGAGGCGATGCGCGAAGAACAACCATTTTTGCTGATGCGATGCGTAAAAATTCCTGATTAGGCGCAGGTTTTCCTGCGAACGGTTTTCAATGCGCTTGTCTTAAGGCCGCAGAACCACTAAACCCCGCCATTAGAAACTATCGCTTGGGCTGTCATCAGCCTTTGATTAAAGAGACACTCGAAAAACCATCACCCTCAAAGGGAGCGCCGTCTTGTCACCATCGCAAAAGCCCGCAGCCTCCGTCATCGACCTGATCGGCAACACGCCCCTGATCCGCCTGAAGGCGGCGTCGGAAGCCACCGGCTGTGAGATTCTGGGTAAGGCCGAGTTCCTCAACCCCGGTCAGTCGATCAAGGATCGCGCCGCCCTGTGGATCATCCGCGAAGCTGAGGCCAAGGGATTGTTGCGCCCCGGCGGCACCATTGTCGAAGGCACGGCCGGTAATACCGGCATCGGGCTGGCTACCGTCGCCAATGCTTTGGGCTATAAGACCGTCATCGTCATCCCGCGCACCCAGTCTCAGGAAAAGAAGGACGCCATCAAGCTTTTGGGCGCTGAACTGATCGAAGTTGATGCCGTGCCCTATTCTAACCCGGACAACTATGTGCGCTATTCCGGCCGTCTAGCCGAAGAGTTAGCCGCCAAGACCCCGGAAGGGGCCATCTGGGCCAACCAATTTGACAATGTCGCCAACCGTCAGGCCCATATCGACGCCACCGGCCCCGAAGTGTGGGCGCAGACCGAGGGCAAGATCGACGGCTTTATCTGCGCGGTCGGATCGGGCGGTACGCTGGCGGGCATGAGCCTTTACCTTAAAGCGCAAAACCCCGACATCAAGATCGGTCTGGCCGATCCGCTGGGGGCAGCCCTCTATAGCTATTACACCACCGGCGAGCTGAAATCCGAAGGCTCTTCCATCACTGAAGGCGTGGGCCAGGGCCGCATTACCGCAAACCTGGAAGGCGCTGTGATCGACCATGCCTATCAGATCAGCGATGAGGAATGGTTGCCAATCGTGTTTGATCTGGTGCAAAACGAAGGTCTGGTCATGGGCGGCTCAACCGCGCTCAATATCGCCGGTGCGATTCGTCTGGCCAAGGATCTGGGCCCGGGCAAGACCATAGTCACCATCCTGTGTGACTATGGCAACCGTTATGCCTCAAAGATTTTTAACCCGGAATTCCTGCGCAGTAAAAACCTGCCGGTACCGGCGTGGCTGGCCTAAAATGTCAGATGTCCTGCGCCGCGAACACAGGCTTATCAAAGCCGCCGAGCGAGGGGTTACCCTCGTCTCTAGCTTGCGCGCGCAACCAGTCCATGAAGCGCGTCTGGGCCTGCGAGGGTTCTCTGGACTGCGGCCACACCAGATAATAGCCGTAGGAAATCGGGCTGAAATCCTCACCAAACAGGGCCTGCAACCGTCCGGCCTTGAGATCGGCCTCGGCAATGGTGCGCTTGGCCAAAGCCACGCCACGACCCGCCACGGCGGCTTCGATGACCATATGGCTCTGGTTAAAACGCGGACCGCGCGACGCATCAACACCCTCAACCTTATGGGCCTTAAACCACATCGGCCAGTCGGGGCAGGTCGGATCAGTCTCAAAGCCGACATCGTGCAGCAGGACGTGGTTGCTCAGGTCTTCGGGCTTGCGGATCGGGGCGGCATCGTACAAGAGCGGCGAGCAGACCGGCAAAACGCCTTCTTCCAGCAGATGCTCGACATTCACCCCCTGATAGTTGCCGTGGCCGTAGCGGATGGCCAGATCAACGTCAGAGGTGGCGAAATCAGTCGTGGTCATGTCGGCGCTGACCCAGACATCGACATCGGGATTTTCGGCGTTAAAATCGCTCAGGCGCGGCATCAGCCATTTGGCGGCAAAGCTTGGGGCAACCGAAATTGTCACCCGGCCCTTTTGCTGCACCTGTTTCATCAGGCGCGTCGCCTCGAACATCTTCTCGAACGCTTCCTTGAGGATCAGGGCCGACGCCTTACCCGCATCGGACAACACAACTCTGCGGCCGTCACGCACGAAGAGTTCAACACCGACATGATCCTCCAGCAGACGAATCTGCTGAGAGACCGCACCGGGGGTCACAAACAGTTCTTCCGCCGCGTGCTTAAAGCTTTCGTGGCGGGCGGCGGCTTCAAATACCCGAAGCGCCGACAATGGCGGCAAACGATCGCGCGACATAGCAAATCCATCAACAAATCTAACCCGACACCCTATATAGGGTTCGGCACGGTTTAAAAATACTAATCTTACAGAGTGATTGCCAAATCCTGAAGGCGGTTTGGAAATCGCTTCGCCCTTTGAGTTAGCCTATCGGAGACGAATATGAGCCACGCAGACCTGATCGCATCGCTGGACGTGCTGGAAGCCGGACAATCCTGGACCACCGACGTCATTATCATTGGCGCGGGCCCCGTCGGATTGTTTAGCGTTTTTGAACTGGGCCTGCTCGATATCAAGGCCCATCTGGTCGATATTCTGGATAAGCCGGGCGGTCAGTGCGCCGAGCTTTATCCGGAAAAGCCGATCTATGACATTCCCGCCTGGCCGATCATCAGCGGCAGCGACCTGACCGACCGTCTGCTGGAGCAAATCGCACCGTTTGGTGCGAAATATCACTTCAACGAAATGGCTGTGGCGATCGAAAAGGTCGAGCAGGATGACGGCACAATCAAGTGGAAACTGACCACCGATCAGGGCACGACGATTGAGGCCCGTTGCATCATCATCGCCGCCGGTGGCGGCTCATTCCAGCCGAAAAAGCCCCCGATCCCCGGCATTGACGGCTTTGAAAACCTGGGCGCCGGTAAGGGCGTGCACTATGCCGTCCGCAAGATGGAAGCCTTCCGCGGCAAGCGCATTGTCATCTCCGGTGGTGGTGATTCCGCCCTCGACTGGACGGTCAACCTCGCCAATGTGGCCGAACGCATCACCCTCGTTCACCGCCGCGACGACTTCCGCGCCGCACCTCATACGGTAGCACAGATGCGCCAGTTGGTCGCCGACGGCAAGATGGATCTCGTGATCGGTCAGGCGACTGCCCTCAAGGGTGAAACCGGCCACAACCTCGAAGCCATCACGATTGAGGACAATGACGGCAATGAACTGCACATCGATGCCGATGCCTTCCTGCCGTTCTTTGGCCTGACCATGAAGCTTGGGCCCGTCGCGGAATTTGGCCTCAACCTGCACGAAAACCTGATCCCGGTGGACACCGAAAAGTTCGAGACCTCAACCAAGCAGGTCTTTGCCATCGGCGACATCAACTACTATCCGGGCAAGCTCAAGCTGATCCTGTCCGGCTTCCACGAGGCCGCCCTGATGTCGCAGCAGGCCTTCCGCTACGTCTATCCGGAAAAGAAACTGCGCTTCCAGTACACGACCTCGTCATCGGAACTGCAAAAGAAAATGGGCGTGAAGTAGCAGCGTCGCGCTCAAGAAGCGTACGGGGCCGCCCATGCGGCGTTAGCGCAAGCTAAACACTTCTCCTCCCCTGTTTACGGGGGAGGGGGACCCCGAAGGGGTGGAGGGGGCAAGCCACACAAACGGGATTTGCCCACAGCTTTCAGATTCGCTAACCTCCGCCAAAACAGGAGGAAACCATGCTACACACCGGAAGTTGCCATTGCGGCAAGATCAGTTTCGAGGTTGAGGGCGATTTCAAGGACGCCATCGATTGCAATTGCTCCTATTGTCGCAGGCGCGGCAGCCTGCTGGCCTTTGTCGCTAAGGATGCGCTTCATCTCAAAACCGATCCGGCTGATATCGAAACCTACCGTTTCAACACAATGAAAATCGCCCATAATTTCTGCAAGGTGTGCGGCGTCGAACCCTACGGCGAAGGCACGGCCCCCGATGGCAAGCCGATGGTCGCGGTTAACTTACGCTGCCTGCCCGATGTTGATTTTGATAAATTGACCATCAATAAGTGGAACGGCGCCGAACATTAGGTCATTCTGTCAGTATCTGACGGGAGGCACGCATGGGCACGGTCGAGCAGGCGCTGGAAACCCAGCTTTCAAATATCGAAAAAAAGACGGGTAAATCCCGCACGGCCCTGATGGCGGACATCACCGCATCTGGCAAAACTAAGCACGGCGACATCGTCGCCTGGCTGAAATCAGGTTATGGGCTGGGTCATGGCGACGCCAACACCCTGACCCACTTTAGCTTACGTGGTGGTACGTTTGAGGCACCGGAAAATGCCGCCGCCGATGATGTGCTGGATGCCATCTATAAGGACAAAAAGGCCCACCAGCGCCCGATCCACGAAGCCCTGATGGCCGCGATTAGCGGCTTTGGTGAGTTCGAAATCGCGTCCAAACAGGGCTATGTCTCCCTGCGCCGCAAAAAACAATTCGCTATGCTGGGCCCCAAGACCAATGATCGTTTTGAACTGGGCCTGAACCTGAAAGAGGCGATTGATGATCCCCGCGTCAAAGCCTTGCCGCCCGGCGGCATGTGTCAATATGTCGTGCCGCTGACCGAGGCGGCGCAGATCGATGACAGCCTGATGGCCATCGTCAAACGCGCTTATGATGCCGCAGGTTAGCCGCAATAGGGCCTAATTGTTCCTTTATTTGCACTGCACTATATCTGTGTACTGTATAATTTGCGCGCATCTTACCCTAAAACCGATAACACTTTTAGGGATGCGCTTTGTAAATATCGGAGGCGTATCATGCTCCACTTAGGCGCGGCCCATTTCGGCGACATTAATTTTGACCTGTCGGGTCTGAGCGGCAGTAAAGACAATTGCACCTGCGCCCTTTGCCAGCGTAAATCCGCACAACATCCGCTTAAAGTCGCCTTGCCACTTATTGAAGCGCCGGATGATGCCCGCGAATTTGGCCGCCACCCGCTTCAGCATTACTTCTGTACAACGGCGGATACAAATCTCCCCGATGCTAACGATGCCGCTCTGTCACCGGAGTTTGATTTCGCCCTCAGCGCCAAACGGTGATTTTGGGTGAAATTTGCGCATAATTCGCAACAACTTACGCTTATTTAGCCCCTCTAATCCCAGAGGGTAAAAACCATCGCTTTTCCAGCCCATGGCTAGAGATTAAAAGTCCACATTAAGGTATGATGGCTTACGCCCGCACCTGTTGAGGATGTTATGATCGCTTTGCCCCTGTCCTGGCCGCTGGAAGGCCGTAAGGTTGCGCTGATTGGCGCAGGGGTGGCGCTTGCGCGCAAACTTAATCTGGTGGAGCGTACACCAGCGGAGCTGCTGATTTATGATATTGATCACACCGCATGGCCGACCGCCGAAGACATTAGCGGCGCTTCGCTGATACTGGTGGCGTTTGAAGATCGTGCGTCGGCAGAGCGTGGGGCGGCTTTGGCCCACACATTAAAAATCCCGGTCAATGTCGTCGATCAGCCCGATCTCAGCGATTTTCACATCCCGGCCATTATTGATCGCGGATCGCTGTCGATTGGCGTGGCCACCGGCGGCACAGCCCCGGTTCTGGCGCGCGAAACCCGCCGCAAGATTGAGGCCGCGGTCCCGCCGTCTGAGACTCATGTCGCCGAGTTTGCGCTGAAATTGTCGCCGCACCTGCGTGAAACCTTCAGCAATGTCGATGACCGGCGCCGGTTCTGGGAACATATCCTGACCGCACCGGCGACGACTTTGGCACGTTCGGGCAAGATAGATGAGGCGCTGACCGCCGCACTGGCTGAGATCA
Organism: Asticcacaulis endophyticus; assembly: GCF_014652575.1. GTDB lineage: Bacteria > Pseudomonadota > Alphaproteobacteria > Caulobacterales > Caulobacteraceae > Asticcacaulis > Asticcacaulis endophyticus. The sequence continues at coordinate 439,279 of NZ_BMZB01000001.1, forward strand.
AAGCGCCGAAACCCCGCACGGGCGTGGTCCATCTGGTAGGTGCCGGTCCCGGCGACCCGGAACTGCTGACGCTCAAGGCGCTGCGCCTGCTGAGTGAGGCCGATGTCATCGTCTATGACCGGCTGGTCGGGAATGCCATCATGGACTTAGCCCGCCGCGACAGTGAACGGTTTTATGTCGGCAAGCAGCGCTCCAACCACTCGGTGCCGCAGGATCAGATTCATGCCCTGCTGGTCGAACAGGCCAACTTGGGCAAGCGCGTGGTGCGCCTCAAAGGCGGCGACCCGTTCGTGTTCGGCCGTGGCGGCGAAGAGGTTGAGGCACTGAAAGCCGCCGGTATCGAAGTCCACGTCACACCGGGCATTACGGCAGCGCTGGGCTGCGCGGCGTCTGCGGGTGTACCGCTGACCCACCGCGACCATGCGCAATCGGTCACGTTTATCACCGGACATGCACGAGCGCATTCCGAAAAGTGCGACGCGGTTTTCGGGCCCGAATGCGCGACCACTAAAAATGACGGTGATGCCGAACACAACGATCTGCAACTGGATTGGGCCGCCTTGTCACTGGCGCATCATACGCTGGTGATCTATATGGGCGTGGCGACCGCGCCGCGTGTCTGTGCCCGCCTGATGGAGCATGGCCGTGCGGGTTCGACGCCTGCGCTTATCATTGAAAACGGCACGCGCCCCGATGAGGTACGCAAGGCCACGCAGCTTAATCAACTGGCCGCCACCCTCGCCGCCAATCCACCCAAGGGCCCGACCCTCGTCATCATTGGCGAAGTCACGGCCCTAAGTCACGAACACTGGGCCATCACCCAACAGACGATAAAGGTTCCCGCATGAAGCTCCTGACCGCCAACCGATTAACCGACGGCCTGGTGCTGTGGTATGCTGACGGCCAGTGGGTTGAAGATGCCGCCATTGCTACGCACCTTGAGGACGCCGCGGGCGAAGCGCTGAAGGCCGAATGGGCCGCTCGCGAAACCGAAGTGGTTGCCCCCTATCTGATCCCCGTCACCGATGACGGCACACCGGTGCAGCGTGAACTTGTGCGTGAGTTCGTACGCGCCAACGGACCGACCATCGGCCAGACGACCTTTGATACCGCTAAGCAATTCAAACGTGACGAGGTTTTCCAGTAATGTATGTTTACGACCAATTCGATCACGCCCTTGTCCGTGAACGTAACGCCGAATTTTCGGATCAGGTGGCCCGCCGTCTGAGCGGGGAATTGTCCGAAGACCAGTTCAAGCCGTTGCGCCTGATGAACGGGCTTTATCTGCAACTGCACGCCTATATGCTGCGGATCGCCATCCCTTACGGCGTTTTGTCATCCGTTCAGATGCGCAAATTCGCCCATATCGCGCGCACCTATGACCGCGATTTCGGCCATTTCACCACCCGTCAGAACCTTCAGTTCAACTGGATCAAGCTGGCCGATACGCCCAAGATTCTCGAAGAATTAGCCGAAGTTGAGATGCACGCCATGCAGACCTCCGGCAACTGCATCCGCAATACCACGACCGATCAGTTTTCGGGTGCGGCCAAGGACGAACTCGACGATCCGCGCCCGTGGGCCGAACTGATCCGTCAGTGGTCGACCATCCATCCGGAATTTACCTTCCTGCCGCGCAAGTTCAAGATCGCCATCACGGGTGCTACCAAGGATCGCGCCGCCATCCGCGTCCATGATATCGGCCTGCACCTGACGCCCAAGGGCTTTGAGGTCTATGTCGGCGGCGGCATGGGCCGCACCCCGCATCTGGGCCACCTGATCAAGTCGGGCGTGCCGGGTGAGAAACTGCTGAGTTATCTTGAGGCCTGCCTGCGGGTGTATAACCGCTATGGCCGCCGCGATAACATCTATAAGGCGCGCATCAAGATTCTGGTCTCGGCGCTTGGCCCTGATGAATATGCCCGTCAGGTCGAAGAAGAGTGGAACACGCTCGATCAGGCCGCCATTGACGCGCCCTATTATGAGATCGACCGTATCCGTTCGTTCTTCCCCGATCCGGCCTTTGCCGATAAGGCATTTGATCAGGCTGCGTTAGACCGCGCCAAAGCTGCCGATCCGGCTTTTGCGCGCTGGGTGCGTAACAATACCCATCCCCATAAGCGCGATGACCACGTCAGCGTCACCATTTCAACCAAGCCGGTGGGCCTGCCGCCAGGCGATGCTTCGTCCGCGCAGATGGACGTTATGGCCGATGTCGCAGATAGCTTTGCCTATAGCGAACTGCGCGTGGCGCATGATCAGAACATCATCCTGCCCCATGTGGCCAAGGCTGATCTCTATGACCTTTATCAGCAATTGGACCGCGTCAATCTGTCGACCGCCAATGCCAAGAAGATCAGCGATATCATCGCCTGCCCTGGCCTTGATTACTGCACCCTGGCCAATGCCCGCTCGATCCCGTTGTCGCAGGAAATTTCCAAGCGCTTTGCCGATGCCGACCTGACCGATGAAATCGGTGAGCTGGAGATCAAAATCTCCGGCTGTATCAATGCCTGCGGTCACCACCATGTCGGCCATATCGGTATTCTGGGCGTCGATAAGCAGGGGATCGAGTTCTATCAGATTCTGCTCGGCGGCCGCGCCGATGAAAAAGCAGCGCTGGGCGTCATCACCGGCAAGGGCTTGCCGGCCGAAGCCGTGCCTGCCGCCATTGAGCGCGTCGTGCGCCTTTATCTTCAACTTCGCACGTCGCCTGCGGAACGCTTCATCGATGTGGTTGAGCGTCTGGGCCGTGAAACCTTTGCCGAGGCACTCCATGAGCCAGCTTAATTCTTCTGCCACTCCGACCCTGATCGCCAAGGACGGCACCCGTATTCTTGACGGCTGGGCCTTACTCAACGACGAAGATGTTGTCGGTGCTGACGGGCCCTATGTGCTGGGCTTTGAGCGCGCGCTCACCGAACTGCCGGGCCTCAATGGCAAGTACGGGGTGCGCGTCAATCCGGGGGATGATATTCGTCTGCTGACTCCCTATATGGAAAAGATCGCGCTGGTTGAGGTCAACTTCCCCGGCTACCGCGATGGCCGTGGCTATTCCAACGCCCGGATATTGCGTTCTGACCTGAACTATCAAGGCGAAATCCGTGCGGTCGGCGATGTGTTGCGGGATCAGTTGTTCCTGATGCTACGCTGCGGGTTCAACGAATTTGTCCTGAAAGATGCCGATCCCGAAGGCGCCATCAAGGCGGCTACCGATCGTTTTGAAAATGCCTACCAAACTGCCGCAGATGCCCGTCAACCGATCTGGGCGTTACGCCAAAAGCTCACGGAAGCTTAATCCGTAGAAAGCGTTTTGATCATGACTATGATCATCAACAATATTGCCGATCAGGTCGCTTCACCCGAAGCTATCCGTGCGGCGAAACTGTCGGCACGGTATGAAAATTGGGCCGCCGCCGACATCCTGCGCGATGCGATAGAGCATGAGTTTATCGGCTCCATCGCCCTGTCGTCGTCGTTTGGGGCGGATTCCGCGGTTATGCTGCATCTGGTGTCGCAGATTAATTCAGACCTGCCGGTTATTTTTCTCGATACCGACCGGCACTTTTTTCAGACCCTGCAATACCGCGACCAGCTGGCCAAGATATTAGGCCTGACCAATCTGATCAACCTCAAGGCCGATAAGGCTGAGGAACAGGATTTCGACCCAAAAGGCAATTTGTGGAAGCTGGCCCCTGATGCCTGCTGTGCCCTGCGCAAAGTTCGCCCGCTGAATAGGATCACCGACGACTACACCGCCTGGATCACCGGCCGTAAGCGTCATCAGGCAGCGACCCGCGCCAATATGCCTATCGTTGAGTGGGATGGCCGTAATTTCAAGGTCAATCCGCTGGCCAACTGGACGGCGGACGATATCGCGGATTACATCGAAACCCACGCCCTGCCCGCGCACCCTTTAGTCGAACAGGGCTATCCGTCGATTGGCTGCTTTACCTGCACTAAGCCGGTTGAAGTCGGTGAGGACGCCCGCGCTGGCCGCTGGGCCGGGCAGGACAAGACCGAGTGCGGCATCCATAAGCCGATCTTCGGTGGCGACGGGATCTGATTTCTCTTGAGAAAGTCCTTCGGTGTCGATCAAGCTCCCGCCTCAGTGTACTTTATCACGGGATCAATAAGAAAACCCAGCATTCAGCGCGGAACTGCATTCAGCGTAAAAAAGTACAATTTAGCGAGGGACTTTTTACGGGTTAATACGCCGGTAGTGGTTCTGCATCAGCCGCTTCCACTCGCCGTCGGTGCTCTGCACCATCGCCGTCAGGGTGCGGGTATTGTCATCATTGAGCGTATAGATGTCGCGGTATTTCAGGGTCTGGCCGGGATTTTCCCAGTCAGGCCCTTCGCAATCGAGCGACAGGGATTTGTGCGCCTCATTCCAGTGGCCGTCATAGACCCACAAATGATCCATCATCGAACCTACCCATGACCCGACAAACTGGCCCTTGGCGCGATCAAAGCCCAGCGTCATCAGGGTCGTCGCGTCACCCCCGCCTGGCATTTGACCGTGGCCTTCGACTACCAGCCATACCCCGTGCAGCATCCGCCCGCGCTCGATCCACTCGGTTGTGCGCTCAGTCTCTGGCAGGGACATATCAGGGATGATCTCCCAGTCCCCGGTCATCCTCTCCAGCCAGTGATGCTCAGTTTGGATATCGACTTTCATGGCGGCCTCCTCTGTTCTGATTACCGCCACCATAAAACAAAAGCGGTTCGCTGTTAACGAACCGCTTTTTTATTTTGAGACCTTAAGAGATAAGCCGCTCTGGTGCGGCGAAAATCATTGGCTTGCGAGACGCACATCGCAGCGTACCGTGCTCAAAGAGCGAAGCGTTAGCACAGCTAACATTCGGTACGTGAGCAGCGCATCGCAGCAAGACGGCGATTTGCAGACCACCAGAGTGGACTTATCAGGCGATCTTGGCCTCTAGGCGGGCCTGAAGTGCCAATATCTCATTCGGCATAACCTGCACAAAGGCCTTGAGGCTGTTGTCCCAGTCATCGAGCAGAGCCTCCGCGCGCGGTGAGAGGGTCATTTTGAAGTGCTCTTCGATCAGCCCTTTCAGTTCAGCTTCCGCCTCATCCGGCACCGACCGCAGAGTAATACCCTCAGGGTTGATGTAGTTGGCAAACGACTTGTCCGGGTCCCAGACATAGGCCACACCGCCGGTCATGCCCGCGCCGAAGTTGGCGCCAACCGAACCGAGGATGACGACCTTACCGCCGGTCATGTATTCACAACCGTGCGCGCCAGCCCCTTCGACAACCGTGGTTGCCCCTGAGTTACGCACCGCAAAGCGCTCACCCACGGTTCCGGCGATAAACAGCTTACCCGACGTCGCACCATAAAGGATGGTGTTGCCGGCCAGAGCCTGCTTTTCCTGCCAGTGACGCGGACGGATCGAGATGGTCGCCCCCGACAGGCCCTTACCGACATAGTCGTTGGATTCCCCGACCAGATCGATAAACAGACCCTTGACCGCAAAGGCCCCTAGCGACTGACCCGCCGACCCGCGCAATTGCAAGGTCAGGTGACCATCGGCCAGCGTATCCTTGAACCGGCGCACCAAGGCCGACGACGTGCGGGTACCGACCGCGCGCATGGTGTTGCGCACATCATAGGTCAGGGACATTTTCTCACCGCGTTCCAGCAGAGGCGCGGCGTCCTTGACGATCTGGGCATCCAGCGTATCAGCGACCGCATTGATCTCATGCGGCAAGGTGATCAGGGCGTTCGGATCGCGCTCGACCCGTACCAGCAGCGGGTTAAGATCGAGGTCATCCAGATGCGCCCCGCCGCGGGAGATTTGACGCAGCAGATCGGTGCGACCCACGGCCTCATCCAGCGAACGCAGACCCAGTGAGGCCAGAATTTCGCGCACCTCTTCGGCGATGAAGGTGAACAGGTTGATGACCTTTTCCGGCGTGCCGGTGAACTTGGCGCGCAGGCGTTCGTCCTGCACACAGACACCGACCGGGCAGGTGTTGGACTGACACTGACGCACCATCAGACAGCCGATGGCCACCAGCGACGCCGTGCCGATACCGAACTCTTCGGCGCCCAGCATGGCGGCGATGACGATATCGCGGCCGGTACGCATCCCGCCATCCGAACGCAGACGGATCTGTCCGCGCAGGTTGTTGAGCGTCAGTACCTGATGGGCTTCCGACAGGCCGATTTCAAACGGAAGACCGGCAAACTTGATCGAAGTCAGCGGTGATGCGCCCGTGCCGCCAACCTGACCGGACACCAGAATGGCGTCGGCTTTCGCCTTGGCAACGCCTGCCGCAACCGCGCCGATGCCGGACTGTGACACCAGCTTGACCGTGACGCGGCAGTCGGGGTTGATCTGCTTGATGTCATAGATCAACTGCGCCAGGTCTTCGATCGAATAGATATCGTGGTGCGGCGGTGGCGAGATCAGGCCCACGCCCGGCGTCGAGTGACGCATACGGGCGATAAATTCCGTGACCTTAAAGCCCGGAAGCTGACCGCCCTCACCGGGCTTGGCACCCTGAGCGACCTTGATTTCGACTTCGCGGCATTGGTTCAGATATTCCGCCGTGACGCCAAAACGACCGGACGCAATCTGCTTGATGGCCGAGTTCGGGTTGTCGCCGTTTGGACGACGAACGTAACGGTCAGGATCTTCGCCGCCCTCACCGGACACGGAACGCGCCCCGATACGGTTCATGGCGATGTTGAGCGTCTCATGGGCTTCGGGCGACAGCGCCCCCAGCGACATGCCGGGTGTGACGAAGCGCTTGCGGATTTCGTTGACCGATTCGACCTCATCAATCGCCACGGGTGCGGCTTTTGGCGCCCAATCCAGCAAATCACGCGGCGCCGTCGGTGTATCCTTCGACATCTTCCCGACCAGATTGGAATAGGTCTTGAAGGTCTTATAGTCGCCGCGCGTCGTCGCATCCTGCAGCAGGTGGATCAGCTTGGGCTGGTAATAGTGAGTCTCACCCGCGGCCCGCAGCTTGTAGAAGCCACCGATCGGCACCAGCGCCCGCTTGGACGCCCACGCCTTTTGGTGCAGTTCCGAAAGCTTGGTCTCAATACCAGCCAGACCGATGCCTGAGATACGCGAAGTCACACCGGGGAAGAATTCGGCCACCAGCGCCCGCGACAGGCCCAGCGCTTCGAACTCATAGCCACCGCGATAGGACGAGATAATCGAGATGCCCTTCTTGGCCAGGATCTTCATCAGACCGGCTTCGATGGACTTCTTGTAGTTCATGAAGGCCTTGTAGGAGGTGATCTGACCGTAACGGCCCGCCTCGAAACGCGCCTGCATCAGCTCCAGCGAAAGATACGGGTTGACTGCGGTAGCACCTACCCCGACCAGAACGGCAAAGGCATGGGAATCCATGGCTTCAGCCGAGCGGACGATGATGGATACGAATGAGCGCAAGCCCTCCTGCACCAGACGGGCATGAACCCCGGCGGCGGCCAGAATCATCGGCACGCCCATGCGGCCGGGGCCAGAGGCCTTATCCGACAGCACGATCATGGCCGCACCGGCCTTCACGGCCTCAACCGCCTCATCACGCAGACGATCCAGCGCCACCCGCAGGGCCGCACCGGGCTTGGCCGCCACGTCCGGCAGCGGGAACGAGCAGTCAAGCTGCGCGACCTGACCGACGTTTGAGGTTTCCAGCAGGCGGTCATACATACCCGTCGTCATGAACGGCGAGTCCATGACCAGCACATTGGTCTGGGCTTCGTCTTCGGCCAGAATATTGCCGAGGTTTTTAAAGCGCGTCTTGAGCGACATGCCGGCTTCTTCGCGCAGAGGATCGATCGGCGGGTTGGTGACCTGAGCGAAGTTCTGACGGAAATAGTGCGATAGCGGACGCCACTCATTCGACAGCACCGCCAGAGGCGTGTCATCGCCCATCGAGCCAATGGCTTCCTTGCCGTCCTTGATCATGGCGTCAAGCACGGTATCGAGGTCTTCGACCGTGAAGCCCGCCGCGATCTGACGGCGATCCAGTTCTTCGCCGTGGTAGGCGCGCGGCTCAGGGCCGGGCTCGATGATCGAATCGACTTCGACCATGTTTTCAAGCCATTGGGTATAGTCGTGCTTTGAGGCCAGAGCGTCGAGGATTTCGGTCTCGGAATAGAGCTTGCCCTCTTCCAGATCGACGGCGATCATCCGGCCGGGGTTGATGCCCGAACGGCGCGACACGCGCTCTTCCGACACACCCGTCATACCGGCTTCGGAACCGACGATCAAAAGGCCGTCCTTGGTCTCCGTCACCCGTAAGGGCCGCAAACCGTTGCGATCCTTGCCAGCCACGACCCAGCGGCCATCGGTGGCACAGACGGCGGCGGGACCATCCCACGGTTCCATGACCGCGTTGGCATAGGCATAAAGGGCGCGATGCTTTTCCGACATCGTCACTTCCTGCTTCGACCAGGCTTCCGGAATCAACAGCGCCTTGGTCATCGGGGCCGAACGGCCCGCCCGCACCAGAACTTCAAATACGTTATCCAGCGCGGCTGAGTCCGAACCCCGCGGCTGAATGACTGGCTTTACGTCTTCGGCGTGGTCGCCAAAGGTGGTCGCGGCCATGCGGATTTCGTGCGACTTCATCCAGTTGACGTTGCCGCGCAGGGTGTTGATTTCGCCGTTGTGAGCCAGCATGCGGAACGGCTGGGCCAGCTTCCATTCGGGGAAGGTGTTGGTCGAGAAACGCTGATGGAAGATGGCCACCGACGATTCAAAGCGCGGGTCCTTGAGGTCGAGATAGAAATCATCAACCAGCTCGGCCCGGAACATACCCTTATAGATCAGGGTCTTGGACGAGAACGAACAGAGGTAGCAATCAAGGTTGGCCTCATCGACGCGCTTTTCGATCCGCCTGCGGCACAGGAACATGGCGCGTTCCAGCGCTTCGCCCTCTAAGCCTTCAGGGGCCGCCATCATGATCTGCTCGATCTCAGGGCGGGTCGAGGCGGCGCGCGTGCCTAATTGCGCGACATCGACCGGCGCCTGACGCCAGCCATAGAGGTAAAACCCTGAGCGCAGGATCTCGGATTCCACGATGGTCCGCGCGGCCTCTTGGGCCCCAAGGTCAGAGCGCGGCAGGAAGACCTGACCGACCAGAACCGGGCCGGAGCGCGGGTTATGGCCGATATTGCGGACCTGCTCCTGAAAGAAGGCCTGCGGCACCGACAACATAATGCCCGCACCGTCGCCGGATTTACCATCAGCATCGACGGCACCACGGTGAAACAGGGCTTTGAGGGCCTTAACGGCCAGCTCAACCACGTCACGGCGCGGCTTGCCATCGATAGAACAGACAACACCGACCCCGCAGGAGTCGATTTCCGAGGCCGGATCATAGGCGTGGCCGTCGATCAGGCGCTGGCGTTGTTCAAGGTAGCGTTCGAGATCAAATTCGTAAGACATTCTTATTCCGCAGCCTCCGACAGAGACAAAGCTAACTGGGTTTGCAGATAGTGGTGGATATCAGCGGCGGCGTCCTGACCTTCACGGACAGCCCACACCACCAAAGATGCACCGCGCACAATATCACCGGCGGCAAAGACACCGGGCACGAGGGTCTGGAACTCACCGGCCAGAGTCTTGATCGTACCCCACTTGGAGACCTCAAGGCCCGGTTCATTGAACATGACCGGAATGTTTTCCGGCTCAAAGCCCAGCGCCTCAATGATCAGATCGGCCGGCAGATCGTTCTCGGCACCGGCAATATCTTCGATACCCTGACGGCCTTGCGCGTCCGGCGTGGTCAGGCGCATACGCTGCACCTTAAGGCCGGTGACGGTCTCGGCATCGCCCAGCACGGCCATCGGCGCTGACAGCCATTCGAACTTCACGCCTTCTTCTTCGGCGTTATACACTTCGCGGTCAGACCCCGGCATGTTGGCGCGGTCACGACGGTAGACGCAGGTGACAGACTTTGCCCCCTGACGAGTGGCGGTACGCACGCAGTCCATAGCCGTATCGCCACCGCCGATGACGATGACGTTCTTACCTTCGGCATTCAGACGGCCCGACACATAGTCCGGTACATTATCGCCAAAACCGACGCGGTTCGACGCGGTCAGGTAATCGAGCGCAATGACCACGCCCTGCGAGCCACAACCGGGCACGCTCAGGCGGCGGGTCTTATAGACGCCCGTGGCGATCAGGATGGCGTCGTGCTTTTCGCGCAGTTCTTCAAACGACACGTCGTTGCCGATGTCGCAGTTCATGACATATTCGACGCCCGATTGCGCGAGGCGATCCGTACGGCGCAACACGACCTCTTTCTCTAGCTTGAACGACGGGATACCATAGGTCAGCAGGCCACCGGCGCGGTCATAGCGGTCATAGATGGTGACTTTGTATCCGAGCGTGCGCAGACGGTCAGCCGCGGCGATACCGGCAGGGCCAGCACCTATGATGCCAACGCTCTGTCCGCGCTCCTGCACCGGCACAATCGGTTCGATCCAGCCGTTCTCAAACGCCATATCGCCTAAGAAACGCTCAACGGAACCAATAGTGACGTTTTCCCAACCGGATTGTTCCAGCACGCAGGAGCCTTCGCACAGGCGATCCTGCGGGCAGATACGACCGCAAATTTCCGGCAGGGTCGAGGTCGCCGACGACAGCAGGTAAGCTTCTTCGTAACGGCCTTCTGCGGTCATGCGCAGCCAGTCAGGGATGTTGTTCTGCAAAGGGCAACCCGACTGGCAGAACGGCACACCGCACTGCGCGCAGCGCGAAGACTGGGTCGTGGCCTGGGCCGGTTTGAAATCGGCGTAAATTTCCGAGAAGTTATTAATGCGGGTTTTCGCATCATGCTTCTGCGGCGTGCGCCGGACTTCGACAACAAAGCGGTTCGTTTCGCCCGTCATTGTTAAACCTCCAAAACCTGTCGGAAGCGTTTACACCTCCGACCCCAAAAACTATTGTCTCACTGCGCCTGATACGTTCAGCAAAAGCGTTTGGGTGAAAGCGCAATTGCTGACAAATAAAAAGCACAAAAACCAAGTTAGATAAAGATTTCACCCGTGGGTGAGATTTTTATCAGCATTAGACCACTTAGTATCACAGGATACCAGTTTGCCTTTTGTTCCCGTCAGAGACTTCGTCCGAATGCGAACGAATATCTTTTTCAAGAACCATAGCCCAAACATGCGAACCCCCTCGGTTCTGGTCTCTGCCCGGCCTGACTGCCAAAAGCGGAGCCAAAACGCGAGGGGGAGGATAAACGCCCAAGCCTTTTGGAAAATGTGGCTTGCTTCTATCCGTGCTGGGTCTCTCCGTGCTGCGTGCTGTCGAGACCCTCAATTTCCTGTTCTTCGGTGACCCGCAGCCCGGTCATGTATTTGCAAATCATCAGAATAAGGAACGTCACCACACCTGACCAGATAATCACGGCCACCAGACCCAGCGCCTGTTTGCCGATATTGGCACCCTCAGCCAGAGCATTCACCGACGTCGTGGCGAAAATCCCGGTCAGAAGCGCACCCACCAGACCCCCGACACCATGCACCCCAAAGGCATCCAGACTGTCGTCATATTTCATGGCCTTCTTGATCGCGGTCGAGGCTACGAAACAAATCGGGCCGGTAATCAGGCCGATCAGCATCGCCCCGCGCGGATCGACAAAGCCTGCCGCCGGCGTAATGGCCACCAGACCGACCACAAGGCCGGTGATCATGCCCAAAACCGTGGGCTGCTTGCGCTCGATCCACTCCGGAATGATCCAGCCGATCGCACCGGTCATGGCCGCAAGGATAGTGTTGAGCGTGGCCACTGCCGCCAGCGAGTCTGCCGCCAGAGCTGAACCGCCATTAAACCCAATCCAGCCGACCAGCAGCAAGGACGCACCGATCATCGTAAAGGCCAGATTATGCGGGGCCATGTTATCACGTCCGTAACCGCGGCGCTGACCTAAAACATAGGCGCACACCAGACCGGCGACCCCGGAATTGACGTGGACCACGGCGCCACCGGCGAAATCAAGCACACCCATAGCGCCTAAGAAACCGCCGCCCCATACCCAGTGACAAACCGGCGCATAGACCAAAAGGTGCCACAGACCGACAAACAGCAGAAAGGCCGAAAACTTCATGCGCTCAGCAAAAGCCCCGGCAATCAGGGCGGGCGTGATGATCGCAAAGGTCATCTGGAACACCACCCATAGATATTCAGGCAGTCCGGGCAGGGCCTTATAGGCCGTATCCATGCCGACCCCGTAAAGGAGGGCGACTTGGAAACCGCCCAAAACCTTGTTCCAGCCCTCATTCGGGCCGACGCCGAATGACAGGCTGTAGCCGATCACGATCCATAGAACTGAGACCAGAATGGTCGCGGCCACTGATTGGGCCAGGGTTGCCAGCAGGTTTTTCTTACGCACCATGCCGCCGTAAAAGAGCGCAAGACCCGGCAGGGTCATCAATAGCACAAGGGCAGTCGAGATAAGCACCCACACGGTTGCCGCCGGATCGAGCGCAAGCTGTGCCTGATGGGCCAGCAATGCCAAAACCGGTTCAGGATTTGCCGCAGCAACCATCGCATCCGTGGCGGGTGTAGCCGTCATTCCCGATATATCCCCGTATCAAGCCTGAAAGAATTAGCGCTTCGCCTCATGATCCGCACGTTTGCACACGCGAAGGCATCGCTGTTTTTCTCAAGCATATATACTGACGCCTTGTCAATTCCGTGTCAAAATTTTTCCTGCAAAAATGGCTTTGGTGACAAATTTTACCGCCACAGAGTCATTTTATTGCGTGCCGCGATGCATTTTAACCCTTAAAGGATTTTATCGCCTCGACGATTTCGTTTTGCGTTTCGGCCGTAAGGTAAGGCGAAAACGGTAAGGAAATCACGGTCTTCGACTTGGCCTCAGACACCGAAAGGTTACGCGTGCCGGAGGTAAAGCCTGCATAACCCGGTTGCTGGTGCAGCGGGATTGGATAATAGACCGCCGTGGGGATGCCCTTTTCGCGCAAATGCAGTTGCAAACCATCGCGATTTTCATGCTCAATCGTATATTGCGCCCAGGTCGAGACATAGCCGTCCTTCACATAGGGCACACTGGTCACAAAACCTTCGAGCGCCTCATTGTAGCGTTTAGCAACCACCTGACGCAGCTCGATTTCTTCGGCAAAGATGGCCAGTTTTTCAATCAGAACCGCCGCCTGAATGGTATCCAGACGCGAATTCATGCCAATACGGACATTAAGGTACTTGGTTTCATGTTCGAACTTGGCTGCCGCCGCATCTGCAGCCGTCGCGCCACCGTGGACACGATAAGAAATCAGCCGGTCCTGCAAAACATCATCATTGGTGACCACCGCTCCGCCATCGCCATAGCAGCCGAGCGGCTTGGCCGGATAAAAGCTGGTCGCGGTCGCCACCGCCCACTCAAGCGGCTGTTTGCCGTCAATCGTGCCGCCAAAGCCTTGCGCTGCATCGGAAATCAGCGGCAGGCCATATTTATCAGCAATGAGTTTGAGCGCCGGATAATCGGCAGGCTGGCCGAACAAATCGACGGCGATAATGGCGGCAGGCTTGAGGCGTCCCTCTGCGATCACGGCTTCTATAGCGGCCTCCAGCTTGACCGGGTCAATATTATAGGTGCGGGCGTCGATATCGACAAACACCGGCTCGGCGCGGGTCATCGGCACGACCTCCGCCGTCGCCACAAAGGTAAAGGCCGGAACGAACACGGCGTCGCCCGCGCCAATCCCAAGCCCCAGCAGGATTAGCTCAATGGCATCGGTGCCATTCGCGCAACTCAAGGCATGTTTTGACTGGGCAAACGTCGCCAGATCGGCTTCAAAGGCCTTGACCTCCGGCCCCATGATGTAGGCGCCATGACCAATGACCTTAAGCACACCGGCTTCGATCTTTGCGCCGATACGCGCGCGTTGGGTGCCGAGGTCGATAAACGGAATAGCCATAGGACGCCTTCATAAAAAGCCTGAAAATTCAGCACCTGTCATTTATCAGGTTATGGCGCGTACGCACCTCAAAAGGCATTACCCAACATTTCAATCCAAAAAGGGGGTTTGGGTGAAAATTTCGTATACGATTTTATGAAATCAGCCCTTTAATTTGTCGGACTTTTCTCTATATAGAGGTCACGGCTGCGCAGGCGCCGACATTAGCCGGACTTTTCACTTTTTTGCGAGAGACGGTTGACGTAAAGCGGCTTTTGCGCGACCACAGAGCCCCTAAGTTAGCGCTAACATTTCGTGTGCAGCTAAAAAGATTTTCATACACTCCGGGAGAGCGGACTTTGACCACATATGGCAACCTGATTAACGGCGAATGGGTCGTAACGGGCAACACCTTTAACGACATCAACCCGTCCGATACCAACGACATCATCGGCACCTATTCGACCGCCGGTGAAGCGGAAGTCAAAGCGGCCATCGACGCCGCCCGCGAAGCCTTTAAGACCTGGCAGTTTTCAACGCCGCAGCAGCGTTTCGACGTGCTCGACAATGCCGGCACTGAAATTCTGGCCCGTAAGGCCGAACTCGGTGCGCTTTTGTCGCGCGAAGAAGGCAAGACCCTGCCGGAAGGTATCGGCGAAGTCACCCGCGCCGGTCATATCTTCAAATATTTTGCCGGTGAAGCCCTGCGCGCCCACGGCGAAGTGCTCGACTCTGTGCGTCCCGGCGTCAAAGTCGAGATCACCCGTGAGCCGGTCGGCGTTATTGGCCTGATTTGCCCGTGGAACTTCCCGATCGCTATTCCAGCATGGAAAATGGCTCCGGCCATCGCGTTTGGCAACACGGTTGTCTGTAAGCCTGCCGAACTGACCCCGGCCTGTGCCTGGGCACTGGCGGATATCCTGACCCGCGCTGGCCTGCCCAAGGGCGTGCTGAATGTCGTGTTTGCCCGCGGTTCGGTCGCTGGCCCGTTGCTGATCGACGGCTGTGACGCTATCTCCTTCACCGGCTCGGTGCCGACCGGCACCCGTGTGCGCGATCAGGCTGTAGCGAAGGGCAAGCGTATTCAGGCCGAAATGGGCGGTAAGAACCCGGTCATCGTGCTTGACGATGCTGACCTCAACGTCGCCGTCAATTCCGTGCTGAACTCGGCCTTCTTCTCGTCCGGCCACCGCTGCACGGCCTCGTCGCGTATCATCGTGACTGAGGGCATTGCCGACACGTTTGTGGCCAAGCTGGCCGAAGCCGCCAAAGCGATCAAGGTTGGTGACAGCCGCGCTGATGGCGTTCAGATGGGCCCGATCGCCTCTCAGGAACAACTCAAGATCGCTCAGGACGCGGTTGCCAAGGCCAAGGCCGAAGGCGCTGAAATCCTGTCGGGCGGCGAAGACCTGACCTTTGGCACACCCGGCTACTATTACGCCCCGACGCTGATCGACAAAACCACCCCGGCCATGTCGATCAACAAAGAAGAAGTGTTCGGCCCGGTCGCGTCTATCATCCGCGTCAAGGATCTCGAAGAAGCCATCAAGGTCGCCAACGACACCGAGTTTGGTCTGTCGGCCGGTATCTGCACGACCTCACTCAAGTCGGCCGAAACCTTCAAGCGCCGCTCGGAAGCCGGTATGGTCATGGTCAACCTGCCGACCGCCGGTGTTGATTACCACGTCCCGTTCGGTGGCCGTAAGGGTTCCTCCTATGGTCCGCGCGAACAAGGCGCCTATGCCAAGGAATTCTACACCATCGTCAAGACGGCCTATACTTCGGCTTAAAGCTTTAGGTTCAAGGTTTTGGGGTCACAACCCCAAGCCCCAGATACAAAAAAAGCGGCTCCGGAAACGGGGCCGCTTTTTTAGTCAGAACCTACCCTTGCGCGGCTCAATTCTGGACTGGAGCTGAGGGCTGGATTTGCGGTATTCAAGGTTTGTGACCGTATCGTTCTGGCCCTTGGCGTTGCCTTCGATCCAGACCGTCTGGCCGTCGCTGTTTATTTGCGAATAACGGAAGGTCGCCTCAAACCGGCTGCCGCCACCCTCGCACTTAAGAATGTCGATCACCGGCTTGCGGGCCGGCGTAATCACTCCCGACAGGTCTTTTTGGGTGGCGCGGGTGATGGCCTTACCCACCTGCTGCCCCTGCACGATGTCACATTCGGCAAAAGCCGCTGAAGCTGTAAGCACACCAAAGGCCGCAGCCGCGAGAACTGCATTTAACTTAAACATGATTTCACTCCCGTTTTTTGTTTTATCGGGTGAAAGCCGAAAGTTCGGCACAGTCCTCCCAAGACTGTTATGAAATCATGCGCTCTTTTAGAGACTTAGCAACAAAAATAAATCCGAATACGGATCAATTTCACACTATTTTGAACGGAATATTTTAATCTGTATACGGATTATATTTACACTTGCGCCGGATCATCCCGCTCCAGCATATCGGGTAAGGCCTCGCCATCCGGCACAAAATCCATAGCGACCGAATTCATGCAATAGCGCAGGCCGGTCGGCCGCGGGCCGTCCTCAAACACATGGCCCAGATGGGCATCGCAACGGCCACAGCGGATTTCGGTGCGCACCATACCGTGGGAGCGATCCTGAATATTGCGGATATGATCCTCATCAATGCCTTCATAAAAGCTTGGCCAGCCCGAACCGGAATGGAACTTGGCGCGCGACCGGAACAAAGGCAGGTGACACAGAGCGCAGGTATAGATGCCCTCATCCTCATATTCATCGAACTTACCGCAAAACGGCGGTTCCGTACCATGATTGAGCAAGATGCGCACGGCTTCGGGATCAAGTTTAGCCGCCAGCGCTTTGTATTGCGCCTCTGTCGGCGGTGTCAGATCAAAACCTAACGATGAACGGGCCATATTTGCTCTCCTATGTGATACCTATATAGGCCCGCGTCGTTAAATCTCAATCGGTAACGGGTAAGGGATCAGGCCGCGCAACCCCATCCCAGTCGCGCGTATCCGGATATTTGCGCCGAAACTGCGCCCATTCTTCGGCGGTTTGTTCAAACACATAAAGATCGCGCGCGATACCGTCCTTGACGACCTTGCCGGGTTCGACCCCGATCTGACGGTAGCCGTTATATTTCTGAACCTTGATGACGCGCGGGTTCCAGTCGGCAATATGGTTGACCAGCTTGGTAAGCCGCAACGCAAAAAAGGCGTGGTTCAGGGTCGGCACAAAATTATACATGGTCAGGTCGCCCGGCACGTCGCGCTCACCCATATAGATGCCGATTTCACCAATACGTTCATCCATATCGACAATAGTAATCGAGGTATAGCCGACCGGCCGGCCATGAATCAGGATCAGCCGGTGATGGTAATCAGCGCGGGCATTGCTGCGCTCAATCCATGCCCGCTGTTTATCTAGGTCATAGTCCACCACCGTCAGCATATAGGGTGCGACATGATCCGCCGTACGCCAGTCTAGTATCATCTGGGCGTCATCAATCGTCGGTTCGCGAAACGACATGTGTGCGTAGGTCATGGTCAGAGACTCAATTCGTTCATGATCTCAACAATCCGGCGCGGCCCCTGCCCGTCGATCAGGCCCTTGGCGCGCGTGGCGGTTTCCTGACAAATTTCAGGATGCATCAGAAAGGTCGCCACCCACTGCGCGAAGTCATCCGGCAAACCTGAGCGCGCATCCATCACCGGATAGGGTGAGGATTTCAGCGACATGACCTGATTATCGACCACAATCAGCACCAGCGCCATCAGGTTCTGAGCGGCGATTTCTCCGACGCTGCCGCCTGCCGCCGTTACCACCAAAGCCGCACCGTTGAGGGTTTCGGCCACACTATCAGGGGCCACATGCAAAGACACCTGCTCCATGCCCGCGATCTGGGCCGATAACGCCTCAATGTGCGGATTGGCGGGGCCAGCGATCAGGCGGATCGGCACGCGCTGGCCGATCATCGGGAACATTTCATGGTAGAGATGACTGAGCGCCTGACACGTCAGGTTTTTAGGATCTGACCCGCCAAACATGAGGGCAATAAACCCCTCCTGATCGAACTTTGGGTATTCGCGGCTAAACTCCGCCCGGATCGGCGCATAGCGCGGCCCCAGACACGTAATCGCCTTGGGGGCTATATCGTCATAGGGTAAGGTCTTGGCCGCCGCCGCGGCATTGACCACCATATGGGCGCGGATATGGCTGAGTTTAGCCAGATCATCCATAACCAGTACCCGGCAATGATCATACATGGCGGCAATATAGTCAGGCGTCGCGCTATAGCTGTCGATGATCAGCCAGTGATGACTGGAAATCAGTACGCGCAACGCGACCCCATCCGCCTGAGAGCCGATCCGGCTTTGCACCTGCACCCAGTTGGCGCCAATGGCCGCCATATGTTTTTGCGCGGCGCTTGATGCCTCATTGAGGATGAAGCTGACCTTCCATCCGTGCGCACGGGCGGCTTCGGCAATCGCAAAACAACGCATGAAATGGCCAAGCCCCAAGGTGGGCGAGGCTTCGGTTCTGATCCACAGTCGCGCCATTATGGCTGATCCTTATGCGGCAGGCGGATGATATCGCAATAACGCGGCAGAGGGGTGCGCCAGACGGCTGACGCCCACGACCAGCCCACACCGAACCCACTCAGCAGCAGATTGACCGGCTTTTTCGATGTCGCCTGATGGAACGTCTCGCACATCGCCAGCGGAATGGAGGCCGGGCCGGTATTGCCGTAGTCCCTGACCACCTCCACCACCTGTTCGTCACGCAGACCGATCTTCTTGGCCAGAGACTGGATCATCATGGCATTGGCCTGATGCAGGATAACATGGTCCATGTCGTCAGCCGCCAAACCCACCGCCGCCAACGCGCGTGCCACCGATGGCGCCACCTGACGCAGGGAAAACGACAGTACCCGCGCCCCGTCCATATAAAGACGCGGATCACCGGGATGGGCCACCCCGCCGGTTTCCGACATCAAATGTGGCGCACCCGTGCCGTCGGCCCCTAGATCAAAGCCAATCTGATGATCGTCATCTGACGCTTCCAAAGCCGTGGCCGCCACCGCATCGCCAAACAGCAGTCGCAAGGCCCGGTCATCATCGGCAATCATGCTGTTGATGACATCGCCACCGAGCAGCAGGGCCCGCTTGAGGCCGCCCGCCGCCATCATCGACGATATGATGCTTAAGGCATAGACGAAGCCGGAACATCCCAGACGTAGATCAAGGGTCGCGGTGGTTATCGGCAGGCCCAGTCGGCCATGCACCACATAGGAGGTCGCGGGTAAGGGATAGTCCGGCGTCTGGGTTACCAAAACCAACAGATCAATGCTGTCCTTGTCCCAGCCCAGACCATCCATCAGATTTTGTGCGGCGGCCACCGCCATATCGCTGATGAGCAGTCCGTCTGAAACCGGACGGGTCTCAATGCCGGTCGCCCGGATGATCTTATCCACCATCTCTTCGCCAAACAGACCCGACAGATCGTGGTTCGATTCCTGATGCGCCGGCATGGCCGTGACTATGCCTCTGAGGGCTGGGGCGCGGGTTACAAATGTGACCATGACCGCACCCCTATACTGCCGTTTCCAGAAAGGCTTTTAAGCGCGCCACGACCATCGCCCCCGCCTCGACATGGGGCAGGTGCCCCACGTCCGGCAGGACATGAATGGCGGCATCCACCGGCAGATAGGCCGCCTCACGCAACGGGGTCAGACGGTCCTGATCGCCCCAGATAAACTGTATGGGGCAGCGCAACCGCGTCCAGTCACGCCATTCCGGCGATAACGCTACGCCAAAGGTCTTGGCAGTCTCCAGCAGCTTAGCAAAAGCCGCCTGACGTTCGGGATTACTGACCGCCTCAAAAAGCGCCTGCGCCAGGGCGGGCACCATCTGGGCGTGGCTATCGGCCACCAGAAACCGGGCCAGATCATGTGCGGTCTTTAGCGATGGTGCGGCCAGATAGGCATCCATGGTTTCGTAATGAAAAGGCCCGCCAAGGCCCGCCGGCGCGATGAGGCTAAGGGACTGCACCCGTTCTGAGTGACGATGGGCCAGACCCAAGGCCAGCTTGGCCCCCATCGAATGGCCGACCACATGGGCAGAGGTCACTTTCAGCAGGGTCAAGGCTTCGTCCAGCCAGCCAGTCATGAACGCGACATCACCGTCGCCAACCTCGTGTCCCGACCGGCCATGCCCCGGCAGATCGAGCGCAATGATCCGGTAGCGCGCCATAAACGCGGGCAGACAGTAATGCCAGGCCAGACAATCCGCCCCCAATCCATGGAGAAAGACCAGCACCGGCCCGTCTGCACGACCCATTTCCAGATAACTGAGCGGCGCACAGCTATGATCGGAGTTCAACGACAAACTGAGGCGCCGGGACGGGGCTTTGGGCGCAGTCACGGCGGTCATGCCAAAAGGCCCCCATCGACCGCCATGATCGACCCGGTGATCCAGCGCGAGGTATCGGCCAGCAGAAAGGCCACGGCGGCGGCGACATCTTCAGGGTATCCGATGCCCAGCGGATGGGCGGCGGTCAGGCGCTGATAGCCATCCTCGGTCAGCTTACGGTAGGCATGGGCGATGGGCGTATCCACCAGCGCCGGGGCGACGCAATTGACCCGCAGACCGTCGCGCACCAACTCGATCCCCAGACTGCGCGTCATGGCCGCCATACCGCCTTTTGACGCCGCATAGACCGAATTGCCGGACGCTCCGCGCAAGGCCGAGGTTGAGGCCACAAACACCAATGAGGCCTGCGGCGTATGGCACGTCTTAAGCCGCATACCCTGCGCCAGCACCAGCGCTGCCGTCAGATTGGCGTCAAACACCTCACGGATATAATCGAGATTTACCGTTTGCAGCGGTCGCATCGACTGAATACCGGCACAGTGTGCCAGACCGTTTAAGGGGCCATAAAGCGCGCACATTTCCTTCATCCACGGCACGATCAGCTCATGTTGCGACAGGTCGAGCACGCGCCCGACATGGCCCTCACCCGGCATCTCATTCAGCGTTTCCTGCAATCTTTCGGCATTACGGCCGGACGCAATGACCTTTGCCCCCAGCTTGGCCAGATAGATAGCCGTGCCCTTACCGATACCACTGGAGGCCCCTGTCACCAGAATGGTCCGCCCCTCAAGCGACATAGGATTGAACGGTTCACGCGCCAGATTTTGTGTCGGCATCAGATCGCTCATAAGGCCCCCTTCATTCGGTTGGCATAGACAGCATGAAAATGGGCGCAAGCATCTTCCATCTTACCTAACAAAGGTGCGCGCGGCGTGGCCATCGATGTCAGCCCCAGATGCACCTTGGCACAGATGCCGTGATCCTCGGACCGCACCTTATCGGAAAACTCTTTAAGCTGCGCCACGATCATGTCGCGGGCGGCCCCGCCCTTATTGCGGCCCAGAAACAGCCCGGCATTGACCGCGGTGGCATCCACCCCGATCGGATCAAACATCAGGGCGGAATAGAAGCCACCCCAGCTCATATTGATGACCAAATTGGGAAAGACCAGAAAACAGGCATATTCGGGATAGCGCGGCGTGGTCTGCAATCCGATGGCCTTGGAGACGCCGGCCCACCATTTCACCGACTGTTCGCGAAAATCGCCCAGAAAATAACCGTGCTCACCCTCAGCCGTCAGGCGCAGATCGGGCTTTAACATGGCCGCGAAACTTTCAGGATGCACCAGAGGGACATGATACCCTTCGGCGGCATTGTCCACACCCAGCTTCCAGTTAAAGTCCCAAAACGCCTGATGGCTATCAAACCGCTCCGGGCAGGTATCGCTCAAATGCTCAAGGATGTCATAAAACCCAGCCAAGAACCCGCGCAGATCCGGCCCGTCCGCGGCCATGCGCACAAACACAAATCGACCGCAGGTCTCAAGCGCAAACGCCTCAAGCCGTAAGGACTGCCGGTCATCGTCACTCAGGTCAAAGCTTTTGGCATTATGCGGCACACCCACCGGCGTGCCGTCGCCATCAAACGACCAGCCGTGATAGGGGCAGGTCAGTGGCCGGTTACCCTTCGCCTCACACTGGATACGCGAAAACCGGTGGGTGCAGACATTGCGAAAGGCCCGTAATGTGCCTTTGACATTCTGCACGACAATATTGGTCTTACCGATCTGACGGGTGATGAAATCGTTCGGGTTTTGCAGATCATCGCTAAAGCCCAGGCACAACCACGAAGGGGCAAATACCCGTTCCATCTCGGCCTCGAACACGTCGGGCCTGAGATAAACGTCAGAGGTAAAGCCGCTGTAGAGCCCGTCAAACATGTTCAGTATTCGTCGATCTGGGGTGCCCGGATCGCCGTCATATCTAGCTTGATCGCTCCCCACGACCAGCCCACCCCAAAGCCCATCATGACCATGCGCTGCGGCTTTGTCAGTTCATCCGACAGATGCGACGCCATAGCCAGCGGGATCGAGGCCGATGACGTGTTGCCATAAGCGCCCAGCGCTATCGGCACCTTCTCTTCCGGAAGGCCTATTTTTTTACGCAGGTGATTGAGCATGAAGGCGTTGGCCTGATGCAGCACGACATAATCAACATCATCGGCCGTAATACCCGCCGTCTCAAACAGTTCTTTCGCCAGCGCCGGCACGGCCCGCAAGGTGAAGTTAAACACCTCCGCCCCGTTCAGATGCAGGCGCGATTCCTTATAAAGGGCGGCCTGGTCTTCGGGCGATTTGGGTTCATCGGCCGGCACCAGTGAGCGGCGCATAGCCCCCGCCTTGACCATGATATGCTCGGCGCCTGATCCGTCCGTGCCGAACACACCGTGCCAGATACCGCCGGCGTCATCGACCTCCAGCGCCGTCGCCGATCCGGCATCGCCAAACAAAGGCACGGTCGCCTTATCGTCTTTCAGCAGCTTTACGGTCGAAATATCCCCGGCCAGAACCAACGCGCGGGCGGGTCTGCCCGCAACCGTCAGCGTCTTCAGTAAACTGGCTGCCGTCCACAAACCGTAGGGATAACCCGAACAGCCTAAGTTGATATCAAAAGCCAGACAGTTGCCGATGCCCATTCGCGTTTGCAGGGTGCAGGCGGTCGCCGGAATGACGAAATCGGGACTTTGGGTGACCATGATCAGCACATCGATGCTATCCTTGGCCCAGCCCAGTTCGGCCAAGAGGTTCTCAGCCGCCCGCTCACACAGATCAGACGTCGTTACACCCTCAGCCGCCACCCGGCGCTCGATCACCCCGATCGAGCCGGTCAGGCGGTCACGGTCTTTGGCTTCGGGAAAAAGGCCTTCGTCCTCAAGGCGGCGGATATCCTTCGGCACGCACACCCGCACGCCCTTGATTGCAATGCCGCTTAAACGGGCTGAAGTCATGCCGGCCCTCCGTCGGGTTTGGGACGATGTCGCGTTAACCTTAGTTAGCAAGTTTTAAGCAAATATTGACGAAAACCATATTCCCTGTGACCTGATCAACTTAGCCGCACGCGCCGATTCGTGCAGGCCTTACCGGAGTACCGTACATGGACAAACCCGCTTTTTTCGCCGCCGTTGCGGAAATACTTGAAACCGAGACGACTGGTCTTACAGGTGATGAAACGCTTGATGCCCTAGGCAACTGGGACAGTCTGGCGGTTATCTCGTTCGTGGCCATGGTCGATTCAGACCTCGACCGGATCGTCGATAATGAAAAATTGAAGCAAGCCAAAACCCTCAACGATCTGGCAGACCTCGCAGGGCTTTAAAAATGACCCCGACCTTTTCAGAACGGCTAAGGACCCGCGTGCCGTCCCTGAAACGGTTTTCTGAGCGCGCCCGCACAGACCCGCGCCATATCGCCTATGATCTTTTGCCGGTTCTGGGTTTACCTGAGCGCGGCGGCGTGTCGGCAATGATCGCAGCTTTAAAACCCAAAACTCCCGATTTTGCCCCGTCCGATACGGCCCGCGGCTTATGCCAAGCCCTGCAACAGGACGGCCTGACCCCGGTACAACCGGCCATACCGGGCGATGTGATTAATGAGGTGGTGGACTACTTCAAGGCCACACCCTGCCATGATCCGTTCCGACCACAGGTGGGCACGTTCGGCTGGGACACACCGCCCGCAGATGAGATCAATATGGGCTACTACACCGCAGAGGAAACCCTGCGCGCCCCCCATATGCTCGATCTGATGAACCGACCCGAAGTGTTGCAGGTGATGGAATTGCGATTGGGATGTAAACCGGTGGTCGATAATATCGGCGCCTTCTGGTCATACCCGCAGCGCCATACCGCCAAGGGGGTGCAGCGCTTTCACCGCGATTACGACTGTGTGCAAAACATCAAGGTGTTCTACTACCTGACCGAAGTTGACGACGACGCGGGTCCCCATATGTTTGTGCGCGGCTCCCACCATGACCGCATCTTAGAGACCGGTAAGGCCCAAACCGATGCGGCCATTACGGAAGCGTTTGGCGCGGATCGCATCACCGCCATTACCGGCCCCGCCGGGTCGTGGTTTCTTGAGGACGTTTATGGTTTTCACAAGGGCCAGTTGCCGGTCAATAAGCCGCGTCTGCTACTGGCCATCCAGTATAATCTCTACGCCTCACCGCACTGCCCGAAAGCGCCCCTTATGGATAATCCCGGCGGCTATGATCCCTATATCAACCGGATTTTCCTGCGATGAGCGCTCCAAATCTAAAGTCTGTCGCCATTATCCCCGCCCGTGGCGGCTCAAAGCGCATCCCGCGCAAGAATATCAAGCCCTTTCATGGTCAGCCGATGATCAGCTATTCGGTCCGCGCGGCGATCGACAGCGGCCTGTTTGAGCGGGTGATCGTCTCGACTGACAATGCCGAAATCGCTGAGGTCGCGAAAGAATACGGCGCTGAAATCCCGTTCCTGAGACCGCCCGAACTGGCCGATGATCATACCGGCACAGGGGCCGTCGTGGTCCATGCGATCAATTGGTTTAAAGCGCGGGGGATCGAGTTTGATCTGGCCTGCTGCATCTACGCCACCGCCCCGTTCATTCAGGTAGAACGCCTGATTGAAGGCCATGATGCCTTGCTGGCGCACAACAAATCCTTTGCGTTTTCCGTCACATCCTTTGCCTTCCCCATCCAGCGGGCCTTGAAACGCACGCCGGACGGCAGCGTCGATATGTTCTGGCCGGAGAACCTGAACAAGCGTTCGCAGGATTTAGAGGCTGCCTATCACGACGCCGCCCAGTTCTACTGGGGTAGAACCGAGGCCTGGCTTAATGGCCATATCGCCTTTTCACCGGTCTCCGTGCCAGTCATCCTGCCCCGCCATCTGGTCCACGATATCGACACCCCCGAAGATTGGGACGTCGCCGAAGTGGCGTTTGAAGTGCTGAAGAGACGTGGATCGATTTAGCTAGAGATTAAATATTTCGCGCTAAAGTTATGAAATGAAGTCCGCTAATCTGGCTATTTTAATCGACGGTGATAATTTTCCAACCGCGCACATTAGTGACGCGCTTAGTAAACTTGAAACCCACGGCACATGTACTGTGCGCCGATTATACTGTGACTGGACGCGTGACAACGCTTCCGTCTGGAAAAAGATCGTCCTGAAACATGGTCTTCAGACAATTCAGCAACTCGCATTCAGCACGGGTAAAAATGCCACTGATTTCGCGATTACCATCGACGCGATGGATCTTATGTATAGCCATAAATATGATGGCATCTGCCTTTTAACCAGCGACAGCGATTTTACCCCGTTAGTATTACGTTTGCGGCAGAATGGACTTAAGGTTTACGGCGTTGGCGAACATAAAGCCCCCCTTCCCCTTCGGGAAGCCTGCACGCAATTCATAACATTGCCCACGCCAATCCGGAACGAATCCACGCCGATACTACCTGACACACTTACATTTAATCAGCAGCTAAAGGCTGCGATTATAGCAACTTCAAAGGACGGATGGACTACACCGGCTGTCTTGGGGCAGCATTTAAGTCAAAAACTCGGTAAGGAATATGTAGCGGCTCAGCGTAAGGAACATTCGGTAGCAACCTTAAGCAAGCTGCTGCACAAGATTAGCCCCGGCTATGTGGAAATTGAGTTGAAAGCCGGAACAGACACTATTTCCCGTCTTCGGCTTAAACTAACCGAAGCCAGCCATTAACCCACCATCTCGTCCGTCAGTGGTTCGCCGCGCACCAGATCGCGGGCGGCGCGTTTACCCAGCACATCCCACAGTCTGACCGGCGGCAAACCCAGTCCCGGCCGGATCGAGCGGACATTGTCCTTGGTCAGCACTTCCCCGCTTTTGACATCGGCGACCACATAGAGCGAACGCCGGAAGGTCTTTGAGCCGCGCTCAGACCCCAGAGTGTTGTAATGCACACTCCCCAAGGCGCGGTGGGCATCTTTGCAGTCTCGCACCAGCGCCGTAAACTCAGCCGGTTCCAGACTAAAACTCGAATCCGGCCCGCCATCTGCTCGCGCCAGGGTGAAATGCTTTTCAATCACGCACCCACCCAGTGATACTGCCGCGATAGACGCCGCCGTCCCAAAAGTATGATCCGACAGGCCTGACGGGCACTGAAACTTTGCCCCCAGATCAGGCACGACCCGCACATTGGCATCGTTGATATTGGCCGGATATTCGCTGACGCAATGCAGCATCACAAACTGGCCATTGCCGTATTTGCGCACAGTCTCAACCGCCGCTTCTATTTCGGCCAGATTAGCCATGCCGGTCGACAGGATCAGGGGCTTCATCTTAGACGCCGCATAGGCGATCAACGGCAAATCGATCATTTCAAACGACGCGATCTTATAGGCCGGGGCCCCCAGCCCTTCCAGCAGATCAACCGCGGTTTCATCAAAGGGCGATGAAAACATGGTCACACCGCGCGACCGCGACCGCGCAAACAGGGCCTCATGCCAGTCCCAGGGGGTGTGCGCTTCGTTATAGAGATCCCACAGGCCGTAGCCTTCCCACGGCCCACCGCCGATGAAAAATTCCGGCCGGTCGGATTTCATGGTGATCGTGTCGGCGGTATAGGTCTGAAGCTTGATGGCATCGCAGCCGGTCTCCGCCGCCGCATCAACCAGCGCCAGCGCCCGTTCCAGCGAGCCGTTATGATTGCCGGACAGTTCACAGATTATGTAGGGCGAATGAGCCGACCCGATCTTGCGTCCAGCGATCTCGATTTCATAACTCATAGGCCGCACACCTCTTTCAGGATGGCAATCACCGCCGCCGGATCGTTGTCAGTCATGTCTGGATAGAGCGGCAAGGACAGGGTTTGGCTGTAATAGGTATCCGCTCCGGGCAGGTTGCGTTGCGCAAGGGCGTGCTGCTGCCAATAGGGTTGGCGGTGCACAGGAATATAATGCACCTGCGTGCCGACACCGCCCGCTTTTAATTCAAACATAATTTCAGTGCGGGTTTTACCAAGGCTTTGATAATCAATCTGCACCGCCATAAGGTGAAAAACCGGATCAGAGTCCGGCATGGGCGGTGCCCAGCTTACCGGCAGGCGCGCCGAAGCGAGTGCCGCCTGATAGAGTTCAACCAACCGGCGGCGACGAGCGGCAAAGTGCGGCATCTTACTGAGTTGCGATACCCCCAGCGCGCAGTTCAGATCAGGTAAACGGTAATTATACCCCAAAGCCTGCATCTCGTAGACCCAACCGCCGCTATCGCGGTCGTCACCAAAGCCAAGTCCGGTAAATCGCGTCGGATCGCGCTCTAAGCCGTGGCTGCGTAGGCTGCGCAGTTTACGCGCCAGTTCGGAGTCATTAGTCATGATCGCCCCGCCTTCACCAGTCGTCAGAGTCTTGACCGGATGGAAGGAAAACACGGCCATATCGGAGTATTGGCACGCGCCGGTCATGACACCCTTATCGACGGTGCCGAGCGCATGGCAAGCATCTTCGACCACAAAGGCATCTAACTCAGCGCAGCGGCCCGCGATCTGATCCAGCGCCACCGGACGACCCGCATAATGCACCGGCACCACACCGGCAAAGCGCAGTTCGCTATAGTCACGCTGCACGATCTTCAGCGCATCCTCAAACGTCTCATCGGTCATCAGGCCTGTTTGGGGATCGACATCGGCAAACACCACCTTTGCGCCACAGAACGCCGCACAATTGGCCGACGCCACAAAGGTAATCGACGGTACAATGATAACATCGGACGGCCCTACCCCCAAAGCCAGCATGGCCAGATGCAGCGCCGCCGTGCCGTTTGCGACCACCACCGCCTCTTTCGCGCCGACATAGGCGGCCAGTTCGCGCTCAAAGCGTTCCACCCACGGCCCGGTGGTCAGAAAATCGGATTTCAGGGCCTCAATGACATGATCGATGTCGGTCTGATCAATCGACTGGCGGCCATAGGCCAAAAACGGCTGGCTTAACATCGCCCCTACCCCGTGTAGGCGGCCAAAAGCGCCTTGATGCCGTCGATGTCCAGCCGCTCAGGATTAACGTCGGAAGCGTAATAGAAATCCTCCGCCACGCGCTTTGCCCCGCGTACCTTGGCAAAGCTTTTGCGGGTATATTCGGCAAATTCCGGCTCAATTATGAACCGGTCATCCAGTTCAAAAGTTGAGCGGGCATCATCGGCGGAGATCATGACTTCATGCAGTTTTTCGCCCGGCCGGATGCCGACGGTGGGCTGCTCAAGCTCAGGGGCCATGGCGGTGGCCAGATCCGTCATCAGGGTCGCCGGAATCTTCGGCACGAAAATTTCCCCGCCCTGCATCAGCTCTAACGACGACAAAACGAAATTCACCCCCTGATCAAGCGTGATCCAGAACCGCGTCATGCGCGGATCGGTGATCGGCAGGGTCTTGGAACCATTCGCAATCAGGCGCTTAAACAATGGCACCACCGACCCGCGTGAGCCGATGACATTGCCATAACGCACGGCGCAGAACCGGATGCCGGTATCGCCGGCCATATTGTTGGCGGCCACGAAAATCTTGTCCGACGCCAGTTTGGTCGCGCCATACAAATTGATCGGTGAACAGGCCTTATCGGTCGAGAGTGCGACCACCCGGTGCACACCCGTCTGCAAGCAGGCCGAAACGACATTTTCCGCACCATTGACGTTGGTGGCGATACATTCGGACGGGTTATATTCCGCCGCAGGCACCTGTTTCAGCGCGGCGGCATGGATGACGATATCGACCCCGCGAAACGCCGTAACCAGCCGCAAACGGTCGCGTACATCCCCTAAGAAAAAGCGCAGGCGAGAGATTTTTTCCTTGGGGAACATCTCTTCCAGTTCGGCGCGCATCTCATATTGCTTAAGCTCATCGCGCGAAAAAATGATGACCTTCTTCGGATCATAATCCCGCAGCAGCGTCATGACCATCTTGCGCCCGAACGATCCGGTGGCACCGGTGATCAGAACGACCTTGCCCTGAACGGGGTCCATCTGAGGGGCAAAATCACGGTATAACGGTGCGGACATGGTCGAAACTCCAGTTACATGTGCGCATGATGCTGTGGTGCGCTTAAGGCGTGGTTAACGCCGATCTCGCCTCATTAAATCCCTCATAGCATGGGGGATCAACACCCACGGTTCCAGGAAATAGCGGCTGAACAAACGCTTCGGCTCATGGAAAAACCTGACCAGCCATTCGATACCCATCTGCCCGGTCCAGCGCGGCGGGGTGTACATGACACCGGCCTCATAATCGAAAGCCGCCCCGATCGGCATGATCGCACACTCAGGCAGTCGCTTCAGGTTATTGAGTATCCAGAGTTCCTGACGCGGCATTCCCATGCCGACCAACAATACATCCGGTTTTTGAGCCGCAAGCTCGGCCAAAAGCCGCTCATTATCAGCGCCCGTCACATCGAAATAACCGGTGTGCATGTCTAGGTGAACCTGGGGGAAGCGTTTAAGGATCGCTGCCTTCGATAGCGGATTATGCGCCGGCGCACCGCCAACATGACAGACCCGCCAGCCCTCACTTTGCGCCCGCGCCCAGAAGCTTTCGCGAAAATCGAGATAGGTGCAGCGATGGGCCCGCGATACGTCTTTGCCAAGCAACCGCCCCCACAGGATCATGGGCGTCGAGTCGATCTCGATCAGGTCGGCCTTATCGTAAAAGGCCCGCATGTCTGAGCGGCGATGAAACAGATAAAGACTGTGCAGATTATGATTGGCGATCACCATCTGGCGTTTTGCGGTCACTGACTGCGCGATGGCCGACATCACCTCATCGGGAGTGACGGCATCGACTTCGGCTCCAAGCAAAGACAGGCGGCATGAGGGTGTCATGCCGCCTGTTATAGATTAGAGGTATTTAAAAATTACTGCCTAAACCTACTGCTCAACCGGACGCAAAGTCACTTCGACGCGACGGTTTTGAGCGCGGCCCGATTCAGTATCGTTTGAGGCGATCGGACGGGTTTCACCGGCACCGGCCACATAGATACGCTGATAAGCGACGCCGCGGCTCGACATATAGTTGGCCACCGAATTGGCGCGACGCTCCGACAGGGCCTGATTGTAATCATCAGCGCCGGTCGAATCGGCGTGGCCGATCACATCGATATAGGTCGACGGATAATCTTTCAGAACACCCGAAACATCGTCAAGAACTTTGTAGAAACGGGTATCAACCTGATCGCCATTGACGGGGAAGGTCACGTCGGACGGCATGTTCAGGGTGATGACATTGCCATTACGATCGACCGTCACGCCGGTATTGGCCAGCTTTTTACGCAGTTCAGCCTGCTGCTTATCCATGTAGTTGCCGACAGCGGCACCACCGAGCGCACCAATACCGGCACCGATGATCGCGTTTTTGCGGCCCTGCTCACCCTTATTGGTGTTGGTGGCATAACCCGCCGCAGCACCGACGGCCGCACCGATGATGGCATTGGTTTTGGTGTTATCACGCACCACCTGACCCGTGTTTGGGTCGGTGGTCGTACAGCCCGCCAGCAAAATACCGGTCGCAGCGAAACCTAACAGAACTTTTTTCATGCTTAAACTCTCCCTTAAGCTCAGACCTTCCGCCATTCATGGGTTGAAGCGGATATGAGCTGAAACTATTCCAGTTTTGCTGAACCTAGAATGAACGTCGCAAACAACCAATGCCGATGACCGACCCAAAAATAAGGGCGCCATAAGCCAGCCATCAAAAGCCAATGAGGATGTTAGTTTACGGCCTTGGCAGCCTCAGTTTTATGACAACGCCATACGGTCTGGGTCTCTGGTTGCGCCGTCAGGTAAGACTGCGCCAGGGTGCGCACCTTTTGCAGATTATCTTTCAACGCCGCCTGCTGCCCGGTATTATCCGGTGATGCGCACCGCAAAGTCCCAAGCGCCGTACGCTGAGACACATAGGCCTGATGGGCCTCCGGTGACAGGCGGTAATCGCTGCGTTTAAACCTTAGCCCGTCTTTGGACAGTTCGAGTTTAGCCGCAAAAGGCTCAGAGTCGCTAACCGTAAAGCGCAGCAATGACCCATCCGCCTGACGCTCATAAGGGGTGCGGTTATTGACGCAGGCGCGCGAGGCCTCGAACTCAAACTCGGTCGGCCCTGCCCCGCTCAGCGGACGGGGCGATGCGGATTTATCGACCTCGCAGGCCAGCCGCACCAGACCTTCGGACGCGGTCTCAGCGGCGGCTTTCTTGGCATTATGCCGTGCCCACAGACCGGAATCGCGCACCACAAACACCATGGCCAGTATGACCACCAACACCCCAAGCAATGTCCAGCCCCACGGGAACGGATGCTTGATGCGCACCTTGGCCGGCGTTGTTTTCAGGTGCAACGGCTTGGCGTCCGCACTTTCCGGCGTCGTATCGGGCTCTGGCGCATAGGCCGTCGGTGCCGCTTTTTCCTTATGCTCACGCTCACGGCGGATGTGCACAACAATCAGCACCAGTACCAATACGGACAAAACCACCAACGCCGCCAGTTGCAACTGATCCATCAGGGCCGAAGCGGCTTCGGCCTTTTTGGCCTGCTCCAGCCGTTGACGCTGGGCTTCGGCCGCCGCCGCCAGCGCCTTGGTCAGGGCATCGTCCTTGGAGATTTCGTCCTCGGACTTGGCGTAACAGGCTTCACCCTGAATCTGCGGGGTAATGCCCGCCGAACTCAGGAAGGTATTGAGTGCCGAGACATGGGTGGCGACATATTGCCCTGCCGGGACATCGAAATCACCACTGTCCGACAGGGATGAGGCCGCACTCCAGGTATTGACGCCGACGACCTGACCACATTCATCAAGCAGCGGCCCACCCGAATTACCCGGATTGACGGGGGCCGTATGAAACAGCGTATCGACCCGGCCGCCATCGGGGTTTGTCGAGGCAAACAGGGCAATAGACCCTTGCGTCACATAGGCATCCGCCGGCACCAAAAGCTCCGTCCCACCGCGTTTCAGCAAGCGATCGGTCACGCCGGGATAGCCCATGGCAATGATGCGCTGGTTCTTTTGCGGCGTCAGATAAAGCTTAAGGGGTGCTACTTTGAGCGATGGCGCTTTAAGCAGCGCCAGATCGCCTTCGGTCCACGATTTGACCAGTTCGACCTGCTGATAGCCCGCGCCTGTGTCCTTATGCGGCACGATATAGATTTCCGCCGATGAGGCTTCGGGCGGCGCTTCAACCACATGGAAATTGGTGACGATATAACCGGGGGCGACCACAAAGCCTGAGCCCATGCCGACGGCATCGAGCGGCACACCGCCGAAACCGCGATAGACCACCAGCACCCGCACCACCGACTGCTCAGACGATTTCAGCGCCTTGGTCGAATTAATCGGCTGGAATTTCGGATCGACCATTTCGGCCAGAACCTGATCCGTCGAGGCCGAAGCGGGCGCTTCAGTTACCGCAGGTGTGGCTACGGCAGGCACGGCCATCAGCGATAACCACAAGGCGCACAGAAGCGCCCCGGCGCTAAGACCGCGGATATTTGACGCTAAGGGTTTGTGAGCCCACAATCTCATGGCTATGCGCAACGGCTCTTTCGATTCCAAACTTTGTGACTTTAACCGATATGAACAATGGTTAAAGCCGCCCCGCAATTAAAATTTCCTCAACCGCCGAAGTTTTGGGCGACTGTGATAGAATTACGCGGGTTAATATGGATCGCGCGTCACGGCAAGTGCGGCATTTTCATCCCTTGCGCCCCAATCGATGCCGGATTAAGGCATAGCCACCCAACACGTATCTATTGTGACAGGTTTTCCCCATGACCGCTTCCGCCATCACCCCCGTGCCGATCAGCCTTTATGCCGAGGATATCGACGCCTTTGCCCAAAGTCTGGGGGCGTCGTTTGAGCGTTATGGTTTTGCGGTGCTGTCGGGCCTGTTCGATAAGGACGGTGCGGGGCTGGATAAAACTCTGGTCGATGCGGCACTTGATGACACCAAGGCGTTTTTCGCCCTGCCGGCTGAAACCAAAATGCAATATAAGGTCGGCGTCGGCGGGCAACGCGGTTACACCCCGTTTGGCATTGAGACGGCTAAGGGCGCCAGCCACCACGACCTTAAGGAATTCTGGCACACTGGTCGCGACCTGCCCGATGGCCACCCTTACCGCGACTATATGCTAGAGAACGTCTGGCCCGGCGAAGTCAGCGGCTTTCGCGACCATGTGTCGGAGCTTTATACCGCGCTCGATTTCCTCGGCAAACGGGTGCTGAAAGCCATTGCCATCTATCTGAAACTCGATCCGGAATTTTTTACCCCCACCGTGCGCGAAGGCAATTCGGTCTTACGTTTGCTGCATTATCCGCCGGTGACGTCTGAGGGGATGAGCGTGCGCGCCGGTGCCCACGGCGATATCAATGTCATTACCCTGCTGATGGGGGCCGAAGAGCCCGGTTTGCAACTTCAGGATCGTGATGGGACATGGCTGCCGATCACCCCGCCGGAGGGCTGCATCGTCATCAATATCGGCGATATGCTGTCGCGCCTGACCAATGGCATGTTGCCGTCGACCATCCACCGTGTCGTCAATCCTGCCGAAGGGCGTAAGGATTTCTCACGCTATTCGACGCCGTTTTTCCTGCATTTCGAGCCGCCCTATGTGATCGAGACGCTCACAAACTGCATCAGCGCAGACCGGCCCAACCAGTTCCCCGACCCCATCACTGCCGAAGATTTCCTCCAGCAACGTCTCCGCGAAATTAAGCTGACCTAGTCCCCCTCCGTCTCGTCGCTTACGCGCCGATCCACCTCCCCATGCCTGCGGCATAGGGAGGAGATTTTTTACACTTCTAAAGTACACTGAGCGTCAGCGAGGGACTTTAGAGGTGAGGCCCTATGCTTCCCACCCGCATTTCTGGCCCTTGTTCTGCTGGATCAGCCAGGTGTTGAGCGGCGCAAAATATTCCGTCACCGCCGAGGCATCGGTCTGGCGCGTGCCGGTAAAGGCTTCGAGCGCGTCCGGCCACGGCTTTGACTGACCCATTTCCATCATCTTATTGAACTTTTCGCCGACGGCCTTTTCCCCGTAGATCGAGCAGCGGTAAAGCGGGCCTTTGAAGCCAATCTGATCGCAGGCGGCTTTCTGGAACTGGAACTGGTAAACATGGGCCAGGAAATAACGCGTATAGGGCACGGACGCCGCCACATGGTACTTTGAGCCCGGATCGAAGGCCGCGACCGGACGTGCGCCCGGAGGCGTTAAGCCCTGATATTTTTTGACCAGCGCCCACCAGCGGTCATTATACTGCGCCGGTGTGATCTGCCCGGAATAGACTTCCCAGCGCCAGCGATCGACCAGCAGACCAAACGGCATGAAGGCGATCTTCTGCATCGCCATTTTCAGCAGATACGGAATATCTTCGCCGGTTTGCGGCGGCACCTTATCCAGCAGACCAATCTGGTTGAGATAGGTTGGGGTGACCGACGACAGACCTACGAAATCACCGATCGCTTCATGGAAACCGTCATTGGCACCGTTTTTAAACAGGAACGGCTGGTTCTTATAGGCGCGCTGATAGTAGTTGTGACCCAGTTCGTGGTGGACCGTATAGAGGTCTTCGCCATTGACGAGGGTACACATCTTTATGCGGATATCGTCGGCATTATCGAGGTCCCAGGCCGAGGCGTGGCAAACCACTTCGCGGTCTTTCGGGCGCACGATCATTGAGCGCTCCCAGAAGGTCTGCGGCAGAGGTGCTAAGCCCAGCGAAGTATAGAAACCCTCACCGGTCTTGACCATCTTCACTTCGTCGTATTTCTTGGCCTTCAGCAGGGCATCAAGGTTATAGGCCGGCTTATAATTGCCGGTCTTAGGAGCGGCGATATCATAGATATTGGCCCAGTCCTGCGCCCACATATTTCCCAGAAGATCCGCGCGGATTGGCCCGTTTTTCGGTTGAACCGCATCGCCGTATTTCTCATTCAGCTTAGTGCGGACATAACAATGCAGGTTCTCATAGAACGGCTCAACCTGCGCCCACAGACGGTCGGTTTCGGCGGCAAAGGCGTC
The DNA here is from genome assembly GCF_014652575.1 of Asticcacaulis endophyticus. Lineage (GTDB taxonomy): Bacteria > Pseudomonadota > Alphaproteobacteria > Caulobacterales > Caulobacteraceae > Asticcacaulis > Asticcacaulis endophyticus. Next base: position 474,623 of record NZ_BMZB01000001.1, read on the forward strand.
AGGTTCCATGTCATAGCCCGACCGCCACATCGCCCCGGCATCCGAAAAGCCTAAGCCCTTGGCGCCTTCGTTCGACAGCTCGATCAGCTTGGTATAGTCGGCCTTCATGGCCGGAGAGACGGTGCGCCAGCCTTCAAACATGGCGCGCAACTCGGCGGGGTTACGCGATCTGGCCATCACTTCTGAGGCGTCATTGAGCGTATAGGTTTTAGTGTTATAGCTGAATTTGCCGGTCGAATAGACCGAGTCCAGCTTGGTTGACAGCTTGGCCAGTTCATCGGCAGCCCCCGGACGATCGGCGGCAGGCAGGGACAGGGCCAGTTTAAGCAGTTTCAGTTTTCGCGCCGTGACCGGGTCGACATCAACGCCATCATATTTGGCGGCTTCCATCGCAAAGGTGACGGTTTGCTCGGTAAATTCGCCGTTGACCTTGGACTCCAGCCACATGCTGTCGAAATTGATGTAGGTCGCTCGCAGCCACTGCACACGCGCGGCATATTCGCTCATTTCCGACAATTTTGTCTCAGCCGCATCGACAAAAGCCTTGGCCTCAGCCGGTGTGGGTTTCGTCGCCATAACGGGCGCTTCGGGGGCCGTGGCCATCGGTGGCGCGGTGGGCTCTACCGATGAGGTGGTGGCGCAGCCGCTTAAGATAGCGACCATAGCGGCGGACAGCATCAAACGCTTGATGATCATGAAACCCTCTCCCTGAAACAGAACCGGCACAGGGAAAGGCATTTGGGCTTAATCGTCAACCCAATAGTTGCGCGGGATATTAGCTATTAACTAATTCAGGCACGCCATGTCGCCGGTCGCCTTAATGGATGAGGCATTGGCGCGGATACGGCCGGAGCGTTTGGCAACATATTTACCGGGCCTGGCTGCCTTCCACTTGCGCGGGCTGGGCAGGATAGCCGCCAGACGTGAGGCTTCGGCGCGGGTCAGATCAGACGCGCTTTTTTTGAACCAGTACCGCGACGCCGACTCGGCCCCATAAACCCCAGGGCCCCATTCCACACTGTTGAGATAGACTTCCATGATCCGCTTTTTCGGCCACAAAGTCTCAATCAGGACGGTATAATAGACCTCAGCCCCTTTGCGCACCCACGACCGCGCGGGCCACAGGAAGACGTTCTTGGCGGTTTGCTGGGATATGGTCGACGCCCCGCGCTTACGCTTGGTATGGCGGGCATTATATTTCTGGGCTTTTTCGATGGCTTCAAAATCAAAGCCGTCATGGCTGCAAAAGCGGGCGTCTTCGGCCCCAATCACCGCGGTTTGCAGGTGCGGGCTGATGTTTTTCATCGACACCCAGCGGTGATCATAGCCTTCGCCTTCAAACAGACGCTGCACCATCAAGAACGTCACAGGCACCGGCACAAAGCGGTGGATCAGCACCGAGGCCACGCTGAACACAAAAAACCCCAGTACCAGCCCTAACAAAACCCGTCCCCACTTGACGGATTTAAGCTTTGCGAAAAACTCCGACATCAAACGCCCCGTAACCTGCTACGTGATCACCTTATACGATTTTGGTAAATAATTGGAACGTCAATCAACGGTCGATTCAAACAACCACACATGGCCGTCTTCGTTGCCAAACAGGATGCGGGCCGCATCCCCTGATACCGCCAATGCGGAAATGGGTGAGCCTTTTTCGCGCTGGATGTATTCAATACCCGTCGATTGCAGCTCAGCCACCCAGACCCGGCCGTCATCAAGCCCCGCCGCCAGCACTGTATCCTCGGGCGCACCGGCCACGACCGTGACCATAGACGACTCATCGGCATTTATCTCAGACGCCTCTTCGCCCATCGGCCCATTGGCCTTAAGGAACGGCCAAACCACCGCGCCATTGGCCCCGGAGGTGGCCAAAAGCTTGCCCTTAGCAAAGAAATCAATCGACTTAATCTTGGTCGGATAGCCACCCATGCGCATGTCCTTGGAATCGGACAACCGCCAGCCGTGCAGCGCATTTTCCTGCATCGAGGTAACCACAAACTTGCCATCGGGGGAGATGGCAATGCCGGTATGCGAGCCTGCCCATTTCAGAAGTTGCGGCTTTTGCGGATGGATGCGCGAAAACCAGACATAGGCGCCGTTATAGGACGCGCAGTATAACTTACGGCCCTTTGGGTCGAACACTAACCCTGAGACGCTGTTGGGGTGATCGAAAACCTTGGGTTCGCCTTTTTTGGCCAGGTCGTAGATATAGACCTTTTTGCCGGAGGCCGCCGCCAAAAGCATAGCTTCGGCATTAACGGCAACGGAATCGAACCACGCGCCCTTGATGTTCAAAAGCTCAATCGGCTGAGAGTCCTTAGTCGTCCAGACCACGCGCCCGTCATCGCCGCCGGTGACCATGCCAACGCCGGTCGGGTGCACCACGGCGCACAAAATCCCGGCATTGGGGTGGGCATCAAAGCTCATGTCGACATCGACAAACACCACCCGCCCATCGGACAGGGCGACAATCGCTTCATCGGCGGCATCAAACAGGGCGCTGACGACATAGGCACCGTAGTTGTTTTGAACAGCAAAGGTCATTTTTTTATATTCCTCCTCCCCGGCGTGCGGGGGAGGTGTTGTCGTAAGCCTGAGACAACGGAGGGGGCAACACCGTCCTCAGCATTGCCCCCTCCGTCTTTTTGCTAAAGCAAAAATCCACCTCCCCCGCAAGCAGGGGCGGATAATATGCTGACTTTAAACCTTGATACAGGCTTCAAAACCGGCGCGCAGAGCGGCGTCATCAAGATGGCGACCGATAAATACCGCGCGCGAGAAGCGGTTTTCGCTGTCTTTCCACGGCGCTTGCAGTTCACCTTCCAGGATCATGTGGACCGCCTGAAACACCAGACGCTTGTCTTCGCCGGCCACATCGATAATGCCCTTGGCGCGCAGAATATCCGCCCCCTTGGTGGCCAGAAGCTGATCGATCCATTTCGTAAACCGCACACCGTCCAGGGGCTTGTCCGACGACAGAGATACCGAGCGGATTTCATTATCGTGGATCGGATTAATGTGCCCATGTCCATGAGAGTGCCCGTGATCGTGGTGGTGATGGTCATGACCGCAATGTTCATCATGGACATGGCCCGCGTCACCGTGGGCCGGATTATGGTCATGCCCGTGTGAATGATCGTGATCATGGCCGCAGTCATCGGCACAGTCCGGGCCGTGGTCGTCATGATTAGCGATGCCGTCCATCTTCGACAGATCAAAGCGGTGCTGGTTCAGCAGGCTTTTGATATCCACGCCTGAGCGCTCAGCCCGCAGAATGGTCGCCAGCGGGTTCAGGCCACGGATGCGGGCCTCGACTTCATTCAACTCCTCCGGCGTGACCAGATCGGTCTTGTTGAGGATGACCTGATCGGCAAAAGCGATCTGTTCCTTAACCACCCGGTCAGCCTCCAGCGCCGATTTAAAGTGCTTGGCATCAACCAGTGCCGTCACACTATCCAGATAGGTTCTGGCCTTGACGTCTTCATCGACAAAGAAGGTCTGCGCCACTGGCCCCGGATCGGCCAGACCTGTGGTCTCAACGATAATGGCGTCAAACTGGCCTTTACGGCGCATCAGCCCTTGCAGGATGCGGATCAGGTCGCCGCGCACGGTGCAGCAGACGCAGCCGTTATTCATCTCGAACACTTCTTCGTCGGCACCGACGATAAGGTCGTTATCGATGCCGATTTCGCCAAACTCATTGACGATGACCGCATATTTCTGACCGTGATTTTCCGACAGAATACGGTTGAGCAGCGTCGTCTTGCCCGCCCCCAGATAGCCGGTCAGAACCGTCACGGGGGTCTTAAGGGATGCGGATGCAGTATCGGCCATAAATGCGCCTTCACAGTAATATAGAGGACAGAAGTTGGTGTTTAAGTATGCCTTTTAAGCCTGAAATCAAGCGGCAAACGCTGTGCTTATCGTGCCTTGCGATATTTTTTGGTCATACCCCGGCCAATAATGCAGATTTGCGGCGGCTTTGCGATTGACTCAACAATAATCGTCTGTATAAGTCCGCCCCTCACGCCGGGCAGGCTTTATTCGTCTGTCGGGTTACCCGTTTATGGCGCGGGCTTGAAGTCACCTAATTCGGTTAATTTCAGGGTCTGCGCATTAGTCTATATAGATAAGAGGCGCTTGACCATGTACGCGGTCATTAAAACTGGCGGTAAGCAATACCGCGTTTCAGCCGGCGACCTTCTGGTCGTTGAGAAGCTTGAAGGCGAAGCGGGCGAGCAAGTCCGTTTTGAAGAAATCCTGATGATCGGCGACGAAGCCGGTGCTGTGGTCGGCGCTCCGCTGGTTGATGGCGCTGCCGTCGTTGGCACCCTGGTCGAAACCCGTAAGGGCGACAAGGTTAAGATCTTCAAGAAAACCCGTCGTCAGGGCTATCGCCGTACCCGCGGCCATCGCCAGCATGAAACCGTGATCCGCGTCACCGGCATCGATGGTGCAGGTAAGTCCGGCACATGGGATGGCACGGTATCGCTGACCACTAAGGCCGAGCTTAATGCCCGCGCCCGTAACCTCGCTCCGCGTGATGTTGCTGCTGCTGTCGAGACACCTTCGGTTGCTGACGTGGCTGTGGCTGAAAAGCCCGCAAAAAAGGCTCCGGCCAAAAAGAAAGCCGACGCTTCGGACACCGAAGCTTAAGCGACAACCATTTTATTAGGAGGCCACTGTGGCTCACAAAAAATCTGGCGGTTCGTCGCGTAACGGCCGCGATTCAGAATCGAAGCGCCTAGGCGTTAAGAAGTACGGCTCTGAAAACGTCCTTTCCGGCAACATCATTGTCCGTCAACGCGGCACCAAGTTCTTCGCGGGTGAAAATGTCGGCATGGGCCGCGATCACACCCTTTTCGCCACGGCTCACGGCCAGGTGAAGTTCACAACCAAGCGCGATAACCGCTGTTATGTGTCGATCATTCCGGCCGCAATTGCTGCCGAATAAGCCGATCTAAGACATGTTTCAGATCGCGCTTAACCCTTAAGCCCGATCTGAACTAAAGCGATAAGCGGGGAGTTCGGGTCATACCGGCTCCCCTTTTTCTTTGCCCCGCATGTTATTTTGTCGCGCATTTATATCTGAAAACCGCACACACTTTTCAGAATGCGCTTTAGGGACACACTCCGATGATATCGAAAGATTTCGGGGGCAGAGATTTAAGTTTAACGCCCCCCAGATTACACACGCCGCCCACAGCGACACGGATTGAAACCGACCGCTTGGTGTTAAGCCCGCTGACCTTTTCGGATGTCACGGCGTTGACGCAGGTTTTTGCGTCGGCTGAAACGGCGCGCATGACCCATGACATCCCGCACCCGTTCGCGTTAGAGGATGCGTTTGGCTTCTTAAGCATGGCCATGACCCAACATTCGCGCCGCTTCCCCAAGTGGGGCATCCGATTGGGAGACAGGCTTATCGGTGTGATCCTGTTTTCCGAAACCGTAGGCCAGGACAGCTTTGGCCCGCAAATGAGCCTGTTTATTGCCCACCCATACCAGAACCACGGTTATGGGACTGAGGCCGTGACAGCCGCACTTGGCTGGCTGCGCACACATGGCGGTGCAAAAATCGTTCATGCGGCGCACTTTGCCGATAATACGGCGTCGGCTCAGGTTCTGATCCGGTCAGGCTTTCTCTATACCGGGCGGCGCACGCAGGAAACCTCCCTGATGCGTCATGGCCCGCACACCGCCCTGCACCTGATCAAAATCCTCTAAAGTATAAGGGGTTCGCCCCTTATACTCACAGAGACTATTTGATATTTTTTCCCTTTTAGTTCACATACCCCTCATGAAGTTCCTCGATCAGTGCAAAATTTTTATCCGTTCCGGTAACGGAGGCGCGGGTTCCGTGTCTTTCCGCCGTGAAAAGTTCATTCCGAATGGTGGCCCCGACGGCGGCGACGGCGGTAAGGGCGGCGACGTGTGGATCGAAGCGGTCGAGGGCTTGAACACCCTGATCGACTATCGCTATCAGCAGCACTTCAAGGCCAAGACCGGCACCCACGGCATGGGCCGCCAGATGCACGGCGCCAATGCCGAAGACATCATCATGAAAGTCCCGGTCGGCACACAAATCTTCGAAGAAGATCAGGAAACCCTGATCGTCGACCTCGATACGGCCGGTCAAACCTATATGCTGGCTAAGGGCGGCAATGGTGGCTGGGGCAATACCCGCTTCAAAGGCCCGGTCAATCAGGCCCCGACCTTTGCCCTGCCCGGTCAGGACGGCGAAGAACGCTGGATCTGGCTGCGCCTGAAACTGATCGCCGATGCGGGTTTGTTAGGATTACCAAACGCCGGTAAATCGACCTTCGTGGCGGCGTCTTCTGCGGCCAAGCCTAAGATCGCTGACTATCCGTTTACGACGCTGACGCCCAATCTGGGGGTGGTCGATCTGGGGCCGGAGCAGCGCTTTGTGATCGCCGATATTCCGGGCCTGATCGAAGGCGCGTCAGATGGCGCGGGTCTGGGCACGCGTTTTCTGGGCCACGTTGAGCGCACCAAGGTGCTGATCCATCTGGTGGACGGCACGCAGGAAGACCCGATCGGCGCCTATAAGATCATCCGCAAAGAGCTTAAAAAATACGATCCGGATCTGGCCCTGCGTCCTGAGATTTTGGCGATCAATAAGGTCGACGCCATGGATGCCGACGCCCGCAAAGAGCTGGCCAAGGCCCTGAAAAAAGCCGCCAAAAAGACGCCTCATCTGATTTCCGGCGTGACCGGTGAAGGTGTACGCGAACTGCTGTTTGTCGCATTCGGTATCATCAGCGGTAAGTCAACGGTGACTGAGGACAGCGACGATACGCCGGAAGCCGCCCCTTACACCCCGTGGGACAACTAAATCAGATATCATGTGGTTCGCCGGTCCCGCCCCTCTTTATCATTCTGTGCGGCCCGGCGCGCTGCGTACCGGCCTGCATCTGGAGCGCGGCATGACCATCGGGCTGTTCGGAGGCTCGTTTAATCCGGCCCACGAAGGCCACGCCCATGTCGCCAATACCGCGCGCATTGCTCTGGGGTTGGATAAGATCATCTGGCTGGTGTCGCCGCAGAACCCCTTGAAATCAAATCATGAAACCGCACCTCTGTCCGAACGCATAGATGCCATTCGCCCGTTTATCGGGCCGCGCGACATAATATCTGATTTTGAAACCCGCATTAAGGCGAACTATACGCTTGATACCCTGCGCGCCCTCAAAGCCCGTTATCCCGGCGTCAGGTTCGTGTGGATCATGGGCGGCGACAGTCTGGCCTCTTTTCATCGCTGGCGCGGCTGGACGCAGATCGCCCATATGATCCCGATGGCCATAGTGTCGCGTCCGGGTGCCTTGATGAACAGCCGTTTCTCACCTACCGCGCGCCGTTTTGCCCATGCCCGCCACCCGCAAACGGCGGCCAAAACCCTTGCCCGTCAAAAGGTTCCGGCCTGGACCTATCTAACCGGCCCGCTCCATACCGCTTCATCGACCGCCCTGCGTAATATGCGCCGTAAGGCAGTCACATAGAGGTGGTCGCTCTTTCGTATCCATCAAATGATACCATTTGATGGGAAAACGCTCTAAAATTACCCACAGCCCTAACCAACGCGGATGACCTTGGCGATTTAATGTGCTAAGGTCTGCGCACTATCTGTAATCTAAGGAACCATGACACTGTCTCGTCAACCGGCCGAAACGGCCCCGTCCACCCTCGCTGATACCGGCGACTCTGCCATTGATCTCAGTAGCCTGTCCCCGGCGGACGGCGAAGATCTGGCGCTTGAAACCCTCATCCTCAACCGTCTGGATGACGATAAGGCACAGGATATCGTCTGCATCGACCTGCGCGGCAAATCGTCCATGGCCGATACCCTGATCATCGCGTCGGGTCGTTCGCATCGTCACGTCGGCGCTCTGGCTGACCATGTGCTGCGCGCGCTTAAGGACTCCGGACACGGTAAGGCCAAGATAGAAGGCCTGCCGGCGTGCGACTGGGTATTGATCGATGTCGGTGATGTGGTCGTGCACCTGTTCCGTCCGGAAGTGCGCGCCTTTTACAACATTGAGAAAATCTGGTCGGTTTCCGCGACCGGCACCGGCCATACGGTTTCGACCAACTAAGGTTACCCGCCCGTATGAAACTTATACTGGCGGCAGTCGGACGCTTAGGTTCGACGCCGGAAAACACCCTGACCCGTGACTACCTTCAGCGCGCCTCCAATACGGGGCGCGCTTTAGGTTTGGGGCCTGCTGAACTGCTCGAAATCGAGACTAAGAAAACCAATAAGGCCCCCACTAAGAGTCAGGAAGCCGAAGCCATTCTGGCCGCACTGGGGGAAGGGGTGGCCCTTGTCACCTGCGACGAACGCGGAGAGCTTTTGACCTCGCGCCAGATCGCCACCCGCATCGATAAGTTCAAGGATCGCGGTGAGCGCAAGATGGCGTTTGTGATTGGCGGCGCCGATGGCCTTGATCCGGAACTGGTCAAGGCCTCAGCCTTTTCGCTGGCCTTTGGGCCTCAGACCTGGCCGCACGCTTTGGTCCGTCTTATGCTGGCCGAACAGATGTACCGCGCCACCACGATTCTGGCTGGAAGCCCTTATCACCGCGACTAATCTTGACACCCGCCTCAGTTGTATACAGTATAATAATACAGATAAGGGGCCGTCATGACATTAAAATGGTGCGCGCTAGTGGTGGCGTTGTGGATGGCAGCGGGAGCTGCGCCCGCACAGGACAAACCTGATAATCCCGAAAACGTCACAACCGTGACAGTGACTGCCAACCTGCCGCCAGATCGGATATCCAAGCCCCTGACGACCATCCTGGTTACAGAACCCGCCAATTTACGGGCACTGGCGGACGCGTCTGGATATGACGGCAAATCCGCCGCAAACTTTCTGTTCGTCGTCGAAAAACAGACGACCATCATGGGCAAACCCGGCGGCGGCACGGCCATAGATACCGGCGACTGGCCCGACACTGTTTATCTGGCATTGGCCATCAACGGCAAGGTCTACGGCGGCGGCGGCAATGGTGGCGACGGCGGACCCAGCGCTAAATCGGGCACCAAGGGTGGTGACGCCATCTATGTGCGCGCGTCCATTCTTATTGTAATCGCCGAAACCGGCACCGTCGAAGGCGGCGGCGGTGGAGGGGGCGGTGCCGAAGCGAACAACAGTCTCAACGCTCCGGGGGGCGGAGGGGGCGGTGGTGGCTTTCCCAACGGCCTTTATGGCCTCGGCGGAGGCAGTGCCGATAATGGCCGCTCAGGCACACTCCACAGCCCTGGCCGCGGTGGCAATAATTACTCAGTAACAAACTGGTACTGGAGCGGGGGCATCATACCTCCGCCGGCGTCAGGTAGGGCAAGCAGTATGTTAACCCCCATTCCCGGTGGAAACGGCGGCAATGCGGGCCGTGACGGCGAACCGGGCACAGGCGACCGTGGTCGCGGCGGGGGTGCGGGCGGCTATGCGGTTCGCGCCAACAATATTCCGGTCGAACTGATCCTGTCGGGCCGCATCAGAGGCGAAATCGGCTGACCTGAAATCGGCTAACCTATTGAGAAGCGCCTCAAACCGGTTTACCCATAGATGATGCGCAAACCACCCCGTCAGCTTAAACCCGCAAGCGTTGCGGCTTTGGTCGTTACGGGGCTATTGTGCCTGACCGGGCCGGTGACCAGCCAGTCCAAACCGCCCTTATCGAAACAGGCGCAGGCCGAACTTGACGCCATCGATGCCCGCCTGACCGCCGCTGAGCGTACGACCGACACGCGCCGCGCCTCGGCCCGTCAGATTGCCTCCGAGATCGAAAAACTGCGCGAACAGATCGTCGCTATTTCCCGCCAGCAGGGCGCTTCCGAAAAACGCAGCGCCATCTACCGCGCCAAGCTTGAGACCCTCAATCAGATGGAGGCCGACCTGACCCGCCGGTTAGGGGCGGTACGGGCCAAGCAGTCGCGGCTGTTGTCGGCTCTGCAACTCTATTCGCGCAATCCGCCGCCGGCAATTTTCGTGTCCTCACGCCGCGCCAATGACGCCGTGGTCGCCGCCATCATCATGAAGGAAATCACACCTGAGCTGAAACTACGCGCCGCCAAACTGTCCGAGCAGAACAAAACCCTGATCAATGTCAGGCGGGCCGCCGCCCTGCAATCAGAAGCCCTGTTCGTGTCTGAGAGCGACGTGTCAGAACAGCAGGCTAAAATCGAGGCGCTGATCGCGGAAAAATACGATCTGGAAGACCAGCTTTTGCGCGAAGCCGATGCGGCGGAACGTCAGGCCCTGTTGCTGAAAAGCCAGTCCGACCGCCTGCGCGGTAATCTGCCGCTCAAGGGCCTGTTGGGGGCAACAAAAGATACCCGCCTCAAAGCTCCGCTGCTCGGGCGCAAGGTCGGTGACTTTGGTGTGGACGGCAGTCGCGGCCTGACGCTGGAATCGGCACCCGGCGCGCAGGTAACGGCCCCTGGTGGCGGCACGGTCGAATATGCCGGGCCACTCGATACCTATGGGCAGGTCGTGATCGTGCGCACCGGCGCGGATGAGCGGATCGTCCTGACCGGGCTAGGGCGGGTCTATGTCGATGCCGGACAGACCGTGATCGCCGGGGAACCGGTCGGGCGCATGCCCAATTTGTCGTCAAAAAAGACCGAACTTTATCTGGAGCTGCGCCGGGGTGAGACACCGGTAAACCCCAATGCGCGCTTTGATCTGGCGGCATCTTGAGCGTTAACCGCCTGTTTGCCTCTGTTACGCCATAGTTGCATGTCTGGATAATTTTACGGTCACCCGCCTCGCCCCCTTGTAAATTATGGCAAGGCTCGTAACCTATGATGTTAGGCCAGTTGCGGCATATCTTTGTTTGGACAGCGTTTATGAAGAAGTTTTTGACGGGTGGCGTTGCGGCACTGGCCTTGGGGGTTGGGGCTATGGCCTATGCCAACCAGCCGGTATTCTCGCCAAAATCCGACACCTATGAGATGCTGGAGTTGTTTGGCGACGTGCTCGCCCTCGTTCAGCAGAACTATGTGGTCGAAACCGACGACAAAAAACTGATCGAAGCCGCCCTTGAGGGCATGCTGTCGTCGCTCGATCCCCATTCGAATTACCTGCCCGCCGAAGATTTTACCGATCTTAAAGAAAAAACCCGCGGCTCCTACGGGGGTCTTGGCCTTGAGGTTCAGTCCGAAGACGGCGCCGTTAAGGTCGTGACGCCGATGGACGACACACCCGCCAGCAAGGCCGGGATCATGTCCGGTGACTATATCACCGCCATCAACGGCACCTCGATCCTGGGGCAGCGGCTCAATGACGCCGTTTCCCAGATGAAGGGCGAGCCCAAGACCGACATCACCATCACTATCGTCCGCGAAGGCCGCGATGAGCCGTTTGACGTCACCCTGACGCGTGAGATCATCAACGTCAAATCGGTCAAGGCGCGCATGGAGGGGGATTTCGGTTACCTGCGCATTTCGTCATTCAACGAAAACACCGCCAAGGAAGCCCGCGACGCCCTGACCGAGCTTAAGGCCAAGCATAAGCTCAAAGGCCTCGTCCTCGACCTGCGCAACAATCCGGGTGGCCTGCTCGATCAGTCCGTGGGCGTAGCCGACATGTTCCTTGAAGGCGGCGAAGTCGTCTCCCAACGCGGGCGCGACACGTCTGACATCGTGCGTTATCACGCCAAAAAGGGCGACATGATGAAGGGTCTGCCCATCGTCGTGCTGACCAATCCGGGCTCGGCCTCGGCGGCAGAAATCGTTGCCGGTGCCTTGCAGGATCAAAAGCGCGCCTCGATCGTCGGTCTTACGACCTTTGGTAAGGGCTCGGTTCAGAGCGTGATGGATCTGGGCGAAGGCCGCGCCGTCAAACTGACTATCGCCCGCTATTTCACCCCATCAGGCCGTTCGATCCAGAAAACCGGCATTGAGCCGGATCTTGAGGTCGCCCAATCCCAGGAGCAGGCTAAGATCATCGCCTCTTCGGCTTTCCAGTATTCCGAAGCCGCCTATAAAAACGCGCTCGATGCTGACGAGGGCAAGGCCCGCCGTGAGAAGCATGAGGTTTCGGAAGTACCGCCAGAGGATTATGATACCAAGGCCGGTGATTTCCAACTGGCACGCGCCCTGGATGTTCTGGGCTATAACGGTGATGTCAAAATGGCCGCGGCCCACCCACGCGGTAAGGCCTATGCCGCTGCCGCAGACGCCAAGCCCGGTTCGCGTTTTGAGAAGAAGATGCAGGCCAAGGCCGCCGCTGCCAAAGATCCGGTGAAAACCACGCCTGCCGCCCCAGCCAAGCCACCGGAAACACCCTCTGAACCGGCGAAACCGGCCGCACCGAAACCCTGACAAATTTAACTTTCGTTAGTCTTTGTTAACTGTAAGTCGCGCATATTGGGTCAATAATCTAATATGCGCGTTTGTTTTTAGGGCGCGCTTTCGGGTACGTCAGATGTTCGCTAAATTTAAGGCCACAAGCGCAGCGGCAGGTTCGGTGTTCGGTAAGACACCGTCAAGGCCCGGCCTTGACCTTAAGACTAAGCTGGCTCCTGTTCTGGCCACCCTCAGTAAACCCTATGTGGCGCCATCTTTAGCGCTTGTCGTATTTCTGGGGTTGGGTGCCACCTTTATCGGTCTGTCCTCCGATCCGGACGCAGGATCACCCAGCATCCGCGTTAAAATGTCGAAAGAAAAACCGGCCACCGCTGCGGTTACGACGGATGTACCCGTAGCCCCATCCGGTGCCGATGCCTTTACCATCGACTCTCTGGGGCTGTTTTCCGATGCCCCCGTGGGCATGGTGGACGCCAATGGTCAGCCAGTTGATAATCGCGCGGTCATTACCCTGCCCGGCGGTGATGGCGGCACGGCCACTGCCCCGAAACTGAGCGCCCAGCCCCTGCCGCCCGCACCGATTACGGGTTTGTCGCAACCGTCGCCGCAAGGGCCACTGCCAGCCATCGGGCCAAATGGTCAGACCCCGGCGCAGGCCTATGCCCGCCCGTTCCGCAGCGATGGTCGCCCGATGGTCGCCCTTATCGTGGGTGGCCTTGGCATCAACCCCGCCACCACCAAGGCCGCGATTGAACAATTGCCCGCCGATGTGACCTTAAGCTTTGTGCCCTATGCCGATAATCTGCAAACCTGGATCGATCTGGCGCGCGCTCAGGGCCACGAAGTTCTGATCGAAATCCCGATGCAGCCCGTCAACTATCCCGATAATGACACTGGCCCGGACACTCTGCTGGTCAATACCCGCGCCGATGACCTTAATCTGCGGCTGAACCGGGTCTTGGGTCGCGCTACCGGCTATTTCGGCGTCACCAACTATCAGGGCAGCGCCTTCCTGAAAGATCGCACCGGTGTCGGTGCCCTGACCGGCAGCCTGCGGGCGCGGGGCCTCGCCTTCATTGATGATGGTCAGGGCCGGGCTATTGACGGTGCCGCTGCCACCATGCCGCGCGCCAGTGCCGACCGCATCATCGATCAGTCCCTGACCGCCACCGCCATTCAGGCGCAACTGGCAGGGTTAGAGACCGCCGCCAAAAGCCGTGGACAGGCGCTGGGCACCGGCTTTGCCTATCCGGTGACGGTTGCGACGGCGATCAAGTGGACGCAAACGCTCAATCAAAAAGGGCTGCAACTGGCGCCCGCTTCGGCTATAACGCGCCGATGAATGAAGATAATCTGAAAGCTTACCGCCCCAATGTTGGCATTGTGGTGGTCAATCGTGACGGCAAGGTATGGCTGGGCCATCGCTTTGGCATGACCGGTGCCTATGTCTGGCAATTTCCGCAAGGCGGGGTCGATGACGGCGAAGAGTTGGAGCCCGCCGCCAAGCGCGAGCTTTATGAAGAAACCGGCATGACCTCGGTCGAACTGATCGGTCGCACGCAGGATTGGGTCATCTATGATTTCCCGCCCGAAGTGCTGGCGCAAAAAAAGATCGGCCGTAATTTCAGGGGCCAGAAGCAGATATGGTTCGCCTACCGCTTTTTAGGCGACGATTCTGAGATAAATCTGCAAGCCCATGGTGAGCAGGAATTTGAAGCCTGGGAATGGTGCGATTTGAGTGAGGTCATGGACCGGGTCGTGTCGTTTAAGCGCGAGTCGTATCGTGCGGTGATAGACACGTTCAAACCGCTTATTAGCTAACGTGTAAATTCCAAAATGACCGGATAATCCGGCAGGTCGATGGTCACCTGGCCCTCACCGCCATAGGTCTTGACCGGAGCCTCACCGATCAGCGGATCATAGAGCGCGCGGGCCTTGGCCCCATCGGGTAGCTTGACCGCCAAGGGCACCGTTGGGTTGTCCTTACGCTTACCCGCCTCACGCACCCAGATCTGGGTCTCGCGCCAGATCACCAGTTGCGTCACCCCGTCCGCTTTATCCAGCGCCAGCGCAAACGTCCCTTCCGGCAGGTTCACATCGACCTCAAGCGCGCGCGGCGTGAACGCTTTCGCACCCGCGCCTTTGTCCTCAATAATGCGGATCAGGTTGCGCACAGCGGTTTCCGCCGGTTTAGGTTTATAGTGGTAATCAAACAGCCCAAAGTGCATCTCACGATGGGGCTCCAGCTTCTGATCCAGAAGTTCATAGAGATATATGCTTGAGGCCCCCAAATGATAGGCATCGAAAATGCCCATCAGCGTGCCCTTCGCCTGAGTGCGTTCATCAACCCCGATGACCAGCCAGTCGATTTCGGGATAGGTCGCATATCCAAATTCCGTCACCACCCATGGCTTGAGGCCATTCAGGCCCTTGTGCGCCCCCTCGAAATGCGGGCGCGGCGGATTGCCGTTCTGGGCATAGACATGTTTGTTGGCATAGTCACCGCGCGGCCCCAAGGCCTGCGGCGCAGCCGTACCTGTAAGATCATAGATCGGCAGAGATTTCAGACGCTTACGCTCGCGGAGCAAGCGAACGGTTTCCAGATGCGCCGCGATCGATGATGCCTCGGTGCGTTGATCACCATAGGTCACCGGCGCATGGTCGATCTCGTTAAAGCCTTCGATAGCCACAATCCCGCCGGGATAGGCCCATTCGAGATTATCGATCAGATCAACCGGTATCTTTGGGTCGTAATTAGCCCCCGGCCCCTGTCCGAACAGCACAATATTGAACTTCACACCTTTTTTCATCAGGTTGGTATAGGTGTTCACGCCAGTGCTGCCGCCTACCCACGGAAACGGCGATGAGTCGCGGATCAGCTTGATGCCCAGATAGTCGAGCGCCTTATAGACCTCATCGGGCGCACGATATGACCCGTCAGTGTAGTTGATATGGGTATTGATACCTATCGAGTCGCGCACATCCTGCGCCCGCAACGGGGTCAAGGTTTCGGCCCACGCCGGAAGCGTCGCAGCGGCCAGCAAAGCGCACAGCAGGGTCTTGATCGGTTTCATGGTCAATAGGCCTTGTGCAGATTATACCCGCATCCAACCTGCCATAAAAAAAGCCCCGCCGGAAGCGAGGCTTTTTGAACTTAATAAGACACGGTCAGGATTAGTGCGCGCTCTCAGAATACTCTTCGGCGTGTTCGGCCAGAATGGTCATGCCCGATGCATTGACATCAGCAAAGCCGCCGCGGACGTTGAACACCCGACGCTTATCACCATCAAGGATCACAACAGACCCTTCTGCCAGCGTCGTCATGAACGGCGCGTGGTTCGCCAGCACGCCGAATTCGCCTTCGGTGCCGGGGGCGATAACCTGATCGACATCACCGGAAAACAGTTCCTTTTCCGGGGTCACCAGCGAAACGTGAAGTTTGTCAGCCATGTTGGCTTCCCTGCTCCTGCGGTTTGCTAACGGCAAACCTCAAACAAAAATGCGAAACATTCCCGACGGGCCGCCCCTAGGGAATGTTTCACGATGCTGAACCGGGCTAAAGTACACTGAGCGCAACGCGCGAAGGACTTTAGCCCGAAGTTCTTTAGGCCTCGCCCGCCAGACGCTCCGCCTTAGCGATGGCGTCTTCGATGGTGCCGACCATGTAGAAGGCGGCTTCCGGCAGGTGATCGTAGTCACCGTTGCAGATGCCCTTGAAGCCCTTGATGGTGTCTTCGATGGTCATCAGAACGCCCGGTGTGCCGGTGAAGATTTCGGCAACGTGGAACGGCTGCGACATGAAGCGCTGGATCTTACGGGCGCGGGCCACAATCGCCTTATCTTCTTCGGACAGTTCGTCCATGCCGAGGATGGCGATGATGTCTTTCAGCGCCTTATACTGCTGCAGGATTTCCTGAACGCGGGTGGCGGTCGAATAGTGCTCTTCACCGACAACGCGCGGATCAAGAATACGCGAGGTCGAATCGAGCGGGTCCACAGCCGGATAGATGCCTTGCTCGGCGATCGAGCGCGACAGAACGGTGGTCGCATCCAGGTGGGCGAACGAAGCGGCCGGTGCTGGATCGGTCAGGTCGTCGGCGGGGACGTACACGGCCTGAACCGAAGTGATCGAACCCTTGTTGGTCGAGGTGATGCGCTCTTGCAGCTTACCCATTTCGGTCGCCAGCGTCGGCTGATAGCCCACGGCGGACGGGATACGACCCAGCAGCGCCGACACTTCGGAACCAGCCTGGGTAAAGCGGAAGATGTTGTCGACGAAGAACAGAACGTCCTTACCTTCGACATCGCGGAAATATTCAGCCTGAGCCAGACCTGTCAAAGCAACGCGGGCGCGCGCACCCGGAGGCTCGTTCATCTGACCGTAGACCAGCGAACAACGCGAGGTGCCGCCACCGCCATGTTCGTTCACCTTGGATTCGATCATTTCGTGGTACAGATCGTTACCTTCGCGGGTACGCTCACCCACACCGGCAAACACCGAATAGCCGCCGTAAGCCTTGGCGATGTTGTTGATCAACTCCTGGATCGTCACGGTCTTGCCGACGCCGGCGCCGCCGAACAGGCCGATCTTACCGCCCTTGGCGTAAGGGCAGATCAGGTCGATAACCTTGATGCCCGTGACCAGCAGTTCCGCCGAAGTCGCCTGATCGGCAAAGGCCGGGGCGTCCGCGTGGATCGGGTTATAGAATTGGGTTTCAATCGGGCCAGCTTCGTCAATGGGCTCACCAATGACGTTCATGATACGGCCAAGGGTCGCCGGTCCCACCGGAACGGTGATCGGGGCACCGAGGTCGGTGACGTCCTGACCACGCACCAAACCTTCGGTGGCGTCCATGGCGATGGCGCGAACCGTGTTTTCACCGAGGTGCTGAGCGACTTCAAACACCAGACGCGCGCCCGAGGCGGCGTTGGTGGTTTCGAGCGCGTTCAGAATGGCGGGCAGGTTGCCATCTGGGAATTCAACGTCGACGACGGCGCCGATGATCTGGGTGAGGCGGCCTTTATTAGCCGTAATCTTTTGATGGGCGGACATAGTTTTGATCCTATATGGCTTCAGCGCCAGCGATGATCTCGATCAGTTCGGTCGTGATCTGGGCCTGGCGTTTACGGTTATATTTCAAGTTCATCGCTTTGATCATTTCGCCCGCGTTGCGCGTGGCGTTATCCATCGCGCTCATCTGGGCAGCGTAGAAGCCGGCGGTGTTTTCCAGCAGGCTGGACAGGATCTGCACCGTCAGATTGCGCGGTAGCAGGGTTTCCAGAATCTCTTCTTCCGAAGGCTCATATTCATAAACCGCGTCCGAACCCGTCGAAGGTTCGGCGACGGCATCAATCTGGGCCGGGATCAGTTGCTTAGGCGTCGGCACCTGCGAGATGACCGACTTAAAGCGCGAGTAAAACAGCGTCACAACGTCGGCGCGGCCATCATTAAATTCGGCAACCGCCGCATCGGCGATCGGCTGCACGGCGTCCAGCGTCAGGACTTTGTGTGCCGACATATCAAAGGTCGCGATGATGCGGTCAGCATACTGGCGCTTAAGCTGGTCATTGCCCTTACGGCCAACGGTGATGATCTTGACACCCTTACCGTCGGCGATCAGGCCGTTGATGTAGTCGCGGGCCGCGCGCACGATCTGGGAGTTAAAGCCGCCACACAAACCGCGATCGGAGGTCGATACGATCACCAGATGATTCTGCGTAGAGCCATTGCCACCCAGCAACACAGGCGCACCGTCGCCGGACACGCCTTTAGCCAGATTGGCAATCACAGCGGCCATACGCGCAGCATAGGGACGGGCGTTTTCAGCCGCATCCTGAGCGCGTTTAAGCTTCGCCGCCGCCACCATCTGCATGGCTTTGGTGATCTTCTGCGTGGCTTTCACGCTGGCGATCTGGTTGCGCATGTCCTTAAGACTTGCCATGAAATCTCCTCTCACTTGAAAATGCCGAAAGGCGCATTTTCAAGTGGGTCAACAGTGACAAATCAAAACTCGAAGCGGTTCTTCGTTTTGATTTGGGTTTATCTTGTTAGACAAGACCTGAGCGGGCTCAGGTCTTGAAGTTAGGCGAAGTTACCACCGAAATCGTTTAGCGCGCCTTTGAGCGTTTCTTCGAGTTCCGGCGACAGGGCCTTCTTCTCGCGGATGCTGGTCAGGAGGGCGCTTTGCTTGCCGTGCAGGTAGCTGATGAATTCACGCTCAAAACGGCCGATGTCGGACACGGCGATCTTATCGAGGTAACCACGGGTACCGGCGTAGATCACGCAGACCTGTTCTTCGACCTTAAGCGGCGAATATTGCGGCTGCTTCAAAAGCTCGGTCAGGCGCGCACCGCGGGCCAGCAGGCGCTGGGTGGCGGCGTCAAGGTCAGAACCGAACTTGGCGAAGGCCGCCATTTCGCGGTACTGGGCCAGGTCACCCTTAATAGCACCGGCAACCTGCTTCATCGCCTTGATCTGGGCGCTTGATCCCACGCGCGACACCGACAGACCGACGTTCACCGCCGGACGGATGCCCTGATAGAACAGGTCGGTTTCGAGGAAGATCTGACCGTCTGTGATCGAGATCACGTTGGTAGGTATATAGGCCGACACGTCGTTGGCCTGGGTTTCAATGATCGGCAGGGCCGTCAGCGAACCCGAACCATTGTCTTCGTTCAGCTTGGCCGCACGTTCCAGCAGACGTGAATGGAGGTAGAACACGTCGCCCGGATAGGCTTCACGGCCCGGCGGACGGCGCAGCAGCAGCGACATCTGGCGGTAAGCCACAGCTTGCTTGGACAGATCGTCATAGATGATCAGGCCGTGCATGCCGTTGTCGCGGAAATATTCACCCATGGCGCAGCCTGAGAACGGCGCCAGGAATTGCAGCGGGGCCGGCTCAGAGGCGGTCGCGGAAACCACGATGGTGTATTCCAGAGCGCCGTTTTCTTCGAGCGTTTTCACGATCTGCGCAATGGTCGAACGCTTTTGACCAATGGCGACATAGATGCAGTACAGCTTGGCCGACTCGTCGGTACCGGCGTTGGCGGCCTTCTGGTTCAGGATAGCGTCAATGGCGACGGCGGTCTTACCCGTCTGACGGTCACCAATGATCAGCTCGCGCTGGCCACGGCCAACGGGGATCAGGGTGTCGATCGCCTTGATGCCGGTTTGCACAGGCTCATGGACCGATTTACGCGGGATGATACCGGGGGCCTTCACGTCAACGCGGCGGAATTCAGTGGCTTCAATCGGGCCCTTGCCGTCGATCGGCTCACCCAGCGGGTTGACGACGCGGCCAAGAAGGCCCTTGCCGACCGGAACCTGCACGATTTCGCCAAGGCGCTTAACTTCGTCGCCTTCCTTGATTTCGCGGTCTTCGCCGAAGATAACGACGCCGACATTGTCTTTTTCCAGGTTCAGGGCCATGCCCTTAACACCGGCTTTTGGGAATTCGACCATTTCACCGGCCTGAACCGAATCAAGACCGTGAACGCGGGCGATACCGTCGCCTACCGACAGAACCGAACCCACGTCGGAGACGTCGGCGTCTTCACCGAAACCGGCAATCTGAGCTTTGAGGATGGCCGAAATTTCGGCGGCATTAATGTCCATGAGTATTACGCTCTCTTAAGGGCGAATTTGAGGGAATCGAGTTTGGTTTTGAGGGACGCATCAAACAGACGCGACCCGACGCGGACCTTAAGCCCGCCTAAGATGGCCGGATCGACCAGGGTAGTAATATCGGCCTCACGGCCCAGCGCCTTGGCCAGTTCCGTTTTGAGGTTTTTGAGTTGACCATCGTCAAGCGCCACGGCCGACGTCACGGTCGCGGTCACAATGCCTTTGTGGGCCGCATAAAGCGAATTAAAACCCGCAATCGTCGCCCCCAGTTGATCCAGACGGCTCTTGTGGCCCATCAGGTTCAAAGCTTTAGTGGTCAGGGCGTTCAGCTTGGCTTTTTTTGCGACTGCCAAAAGACCTTTAAGTTTCAGGTCGCTGGCGAAGGCTTGTGACCCCAGCACGCGGCGCAGATCAGCGCTTTCCGTGATCAGGGCCTTAAGCGTGGCGAAGTCTTTGTAGACCGCTTCAAGGGCGCCGCCATCGCGCGCCAGCTCGAAGATCGCTTTGGCGTAACGATTGCCGACTTCGTTCTCTCTGAAAATATCGCTCACAGCTCATCCAAAAGATTTAATTATAAAGCACACGGACACCGCTACACGGATGGCGTTCTCATGGCGTGGATCGCGGCCTATTAGCATGTGACTTTGCGCATCGCAACCAAGCAAAACCGCATTGCCTGAAAAAATCTTGACACAATTCGCAAACAAAACCGCACAGAGTGCATTGCGCTATAGTATAATTGCCCTATCTAAGAATCTTATGCCCGGTTGCGCACGGCATGACAGCGTTTACCGCAACTGGCACAGTTCTTTATTCATGGCATCCGATGCGATGCAAGGGGAGATAAATTCTAATGGACCAGATTCTGGCCCTGTTTGCTGATCCCGCCGTTTGGGCGGCGCTCGTTACACTTATCGTGATGGAAGTCGTCCTTGGGATCGACAATCTCATCTTCATTTCCATCCTGACCAACAAGCTGCCCGAAGCCCAGCGTGCCCGTGCGCGCGCCATCGGTATCGGCGGCGCTCTGGTTATGCGCATCCTGCTGCTGTTCACCCTGTCGTGGATCGTCGCATTGAAAGAACCCGTGATCACGCTGATGGATAAGGGTTTTTCCTGGCGCGACATTATCCTGATCGTGGGCGGCCTGTTCCTGGTCTATAAGGCCACCAAGGAAATCAACCACGCTACCGAAGCTCACGCCGCCGGCGATGCCTCGGAAACGAAAGACGCGCCAAAGCCGGTGACGGGCAATATCGCCTCGGCTATCGCCCAGATCTTGCTGCTTGATCTGGTGTTTTCGATCGACTCGATCCTGACCGCCGTTGGCATGACGGATCACCTGCCGATCATGGTCATCGCCGTGATGTTCGCTGTGTTTGTGATGTTCGTGGCCTCCGGTCCTATCGCCAACTTCATCAGTAAGCATCCATCCATTGTCATGCTGGCCCTCGGCTTCCTGCTGATGATCGGTATGGTGCTGATTGCCGAAGGTTTCGGAGCCCATATCGAAAAGGGCTATATCTATGCGGCTATGGGGTTCTCGGCCTTTGTCGAGTTCCTGCAAATGTTCCGGCGCAAGAAATCCGGCACGGCGCATTAAAATACGCAAACCAGCCTGAGCTTTACGCCCCCGTTATCAAACGGGGGCGTTTTTATGAGAGGGACAGATGTGCGGACGCTTTAAACGCCACAGCAAATTCTGGGAACGGATCTTTGAGATCCTCAGCATGACCGCGCCTGCCCCGGACGTGAGCGGCGATGATGAAATCCGCCCCACCGACCTTTATCCGATTATCGGCGCGCGGCCGGAGGGTTATGCCGTAGGGCCCGCCCGCTGGAGCCTTATTCCGCGTAGCCACGTTGGGCCTATAAAAGAGTTTAAACTGACGACCTTTAATGCCCGCATCGAGACCGCCGCCACATCAAAGGTGTTTGAAACGCCGTGGCGCAAGCGCCATTGCCTGGTGCCCGCCGACGCCTTTTGGGAATGGTCGGGCGACAAGGGCCAGAAGCAAAAATGGCAAATCACCCGCGCCGATAATCATCCGCTGATGTTTGCAGGGCTGTGGGATCGAACTGAGAGCACCGACGGCCCTGTCACCAGTTTCACCCTGCTGACCCGTCCAGCCGGTGAAGACATGGCCCCCATCCATACCCGCGAACCGGTGATTTTACACCCGGATCAGTGGCGGGACTGGCTTGATCTCAACTCTCTGCCCGACCTGTCGCAACCGGCAAAGGCAAGCACCTTTCGCGCTCTGGCAGTGACCACCAGCGGTTCATTGTTATAGAAAACTATACGGATCGATATCCGTGACCAGACGGATAATATTGGGCTTTTTCACGGTTCTCAGCCACGCCGCCATAAAGCCCTGAAGGTCGCGGTTACGGTCAGCCCGCACCAGAAAGCGCTTACGCCACTGCCCGCGCACCAGACTTAGGGGCGCATCAGCCGGCCCGTAAACTTCTACCCCATCAGTATTGGGAATGGTCAGCGCCAGTTCGCGCGAAAACCGGTTCAGTTCGGCCTGATCCTTTGACGACATGATCACCGCCGCCAGCCGCCCGAACGGCGGAAACTTGGCCAGTTCCCGCGTCATTTGTTCATAGGCATAAAAAGCTTCGCGGTCCTGAGCCTTAAGGGCCTGCATGACCGGATGTTCGGGGCTGTAGGTTTGCAGCAGGGCCTTGCCCGCCTTATGCGCCCGTCCGGCCCGACCGGTCGCCTGAGCCAGTAACTGAAACGTCCGCTCTGCCGCCCGCAGGTCTCCGCCCTTGAGGCCCAGATCAGCATCGACAATACCGACCAAGGTCAGATTGAGGAAGTTATGGCCTTTGGCCGCCGCCTGAGTGGCGACCAGTATATCGGTGTCATGATCCTGCACCCGCTTGATCAGGGCTTCGGATGAGGCGGCATCGGGCGTAGTGTCGGAGGAGAAAATCTCCGCTCGCGCCGCCGGAAAGCGCGACCGCACTTCTTCCAATATTCGCTCCACCCCCGGCCCGATCGCCGCCAGACTGTCGAGTGCGCCGCAGTGCGGACAGCGATCTGGTTTTTTCATCGAAAACCCGGTCAGGTGGCAGACCAGCCGCCCTGTCGCGCGATGTTCCACCAGCCAGCTATCGGTATTCGGCGCCGTCATGCGCTCCCCGCACGCCCGACACAGCACCAGCGGCGCATAACCGCGCCGGTTGAGGAACAGCAGCACCTGCTCCTTGCGCGCCAGAGTATGTTCAATCTCAGCCACCAGAGGTGCTGACAGCCACAGCGGATCGCCCATCTCGGTCTTACCCGGAGGATGGACCTTCATATCAATCAGGTGAATATCCGGCAGTTGCGCCGTACCGTGGCGTTCGGTGAGCCGTATCCACTCATAACGCCCCTTTTGGGCATTGCTCAGGCTTTCCAGCGACGGGGTGGCCGAGGCCAGAATGATCATGAACTTGTCACGATGGGCGCGCACCACCGCCAGATCGCGGGCCTGATAACGCACGCCCTCTTCCTGCTTATAGGAGCCGTCATGTTCTTCGTCGACCACGATCAGATCAAGTTTAAGGTACGGCAGGAAAAGCGCCGAGCGCGCCCCCACCACCAGCCGCACCTCACCGGAGGCCACCCCTTCCCAGATTTTGCGCCGCTGTGAGGGCGTGAGAGCCGAATGCCAGGGGACGGGATCGGCCCCGAACCGCGCCTTTAACCGCGCCATAACGGCCTGGGTCAGGGCAATTTCCGGCAGCAGGATCAGAACCTGCGCTTTTGGGTCACGCGACAGGGTGCGGGCGACCGATTCCAGATAAACCTCGGTCTTACCCGATCCGGTCACCCCGTCCAGCAATACCGGACAAAACCCGCCCACGGCCTGCTTTTGGCGCAGTAGTTCGTCGGCGGCGGCCTGAGAGGGATTAAGTGCCGGTGTCTTAAACTGCGGATCAGGTACGCCAAACACCTCGGCCGCGACCTCAACCCGCGCCATTACGCCCTCGGTCTCCAGCCCCTTGATCACCGATGGTGATACGCCTGCCGCTTGCGACAACTCGGTCAGGCTAAGCGACACCACCGCCTGCTCCATGACCCGTTCCCGCGCCCTGGTCAGCTTCGCCGGTTGCGCACCCGTCAGGACATAGGCCTGCTTTGCCTGCGCCTTCGGGGTTTTAAGTGCACCAATGCAGCCATTCAGAAACACCCCCGGCGGTGTCAGGGTCCAGCCCGTCGCCCACAGCCAGAACTCAAGACTTGCGCGCGGCACCGGCGGATCGTCGATTTTGGCCACGACGGCTTTGAGTTTGAAATGGGTCGCCTGCGCCGCCTCAACCGACGCCACTACCCCGCGCACCTTATGGTGGGCCAGCGGCACCATGACATGATCGCCAACCTCAAGCGCCATCCCGTCCGGCACCGCATAGTCCAGCACCTCGGCCACCGGGGCCAGGACCGCGACCTTTGCCACCACCTGAGACGGCAGATCAAAATCTAACAGGGTGGGGTTGATATCGGACGGGCTCATAATCTAAAGTGAGATATAGGTTTTACGCGGGTTATCAAGACCGTTCCGGTTTATCCGCCTGTTGGGGCTTAAGGGCATATGGCGACCGAAATCAGCGATAGCGAAAACGCGGCCCCCTCGGTAAGTGTGGATGACTGGGCCGAGGTGCGCGCGCGTCTACCGCAATTTGCCGATAAGCTTAAGGCCGACCGGCCGTTGCTGGATAGTCTGGGCCTGAAACCGGCGTCGCGTAATCTGATTGATTTCGGCCCTGCGGCCCTGTCCCGGCTTGAGGCTAAGGCCCTGAAAGATATCGATGTCCGCCGCCAGATGGAAGCTACGGCACGGGCCAATTTCGATGCCCAGAACCAGACTCACGGCATGGTGATCAACCTGATGGAGGCGCGCAATCATTCCGATCTGGCCCGCCGCCTCAACGAAGAGGTCAAGCACCGCTTTGGGCTTATGGCTGCCACCATCGCGCTCGAAGACACCGGGCCGGTGCCCTTGGGGTGGAAGACGCTCGATTACGGCGGCGTTGATTACATCATCGGCGAAGACGCCCTGTCGCTGCTGGGGCCTGATGCCGTGGCGCGGGTTCTGTTTGATGAGGACGTTAAGCGCATCAAAAGTGCCGCAGCTTTGCGCATTTCTCTATGGCGCGAAGGCCGGCCGGGTCTGGTGTCGTTCGGGTCAGCCGATTTTGATGGCTTTACCCCGGACATGGGGGCGGAACTGGTCGCCTTTGTCGCCCGTGTGGTCGAGCGGGTGGCGGATCGATGGCCCGTCCTCTAAATCGCAAAAAAGTTATGGCGGCTAACGCCGCCAGATACATTTTTTGCGGGTCGATGCGGAGAAAATTTTCTTGGGGCCGCCCATCGAAAATTTCCACATTTTAAAGTTAATTATTACTTACTGTTTTGTGGCTACAAATGGCGCATGATCGCAATCGATGAGGCCCGCCATCAGTGGTTACTGTACCTCAAGGCCCAGCGGCGCGTGGCGCCCAAAACCTTAGAGGCCTATGCTCACGCCACCGCGCTCTATTTCGGGCATATGCGCGCAGCGATTGGCAATAACCTCAATCTGACTGATCTGTCCGAACTGACATCCGCCGATATCCGCGGCTGGATGGCCCATTTGCGTGGCAAAGACCCGCCCCTGTCGCCCCGGTCACTGGCCCAGCATCTGTCGGCAGTGAAATCGTTCCACAGCTATCTTGATCTGCATCTGGGGATCGCCAACACCCATGTCGCTCTGATGCGTGGGCCGCGCCTGAAAACCACATTGCCCCGCCCGCTCAATCAGGATCAGGCCATCGGTCTGATGCAGGATACGCTGATGCGCGACGACCTTGAGCCGTGGGAAGCCGCGCGCGACCGGGCGGTGTTTATGCTGCTCTATGGCTGCGGGCTGCGCATTTCTGAGGCGCTGTCGCTGACGGTCAAGGACACGCCGCTGTCCGATACCCTGCGCATGATGGGTAAGGGCAACAAGATGCGCATTGTGCCGGTGCTGGATGAGGTGCGCGCCGCCATTGACGCCTACAAAGCCCAGCAACCGTTTAGTCTGAAACCCGAAGACAAGCTGTTTCGCGCCAAACGTGGCGGAGACCTGTCCGCCCGTCAGGTACAGACCAGCATGGCCCATATGCGCGGCCGATTAGGGCTGAATGAGCGCGCCACGCCCCATGCCCTGCGCCATTCCTTTGCCACCCACCTGTTGGGGTCTGGGGCCGATCTGCGCTCCATTCAGGAATTGCTGGGCCACGCATCCCTATCGACCACCCAAAAATATACTCAGGTCGATACGGAACGCCTGCTGAATGCTTATGCGGCCGCCCATCCCAAGGGCTAAATTAGACTCTGAAAGCGTTGGTACTGCGCCTCGCCGCCACAGACCGCGCCACCATCGGCAATCGAAGCCTTGGCGCCTAAAGCCTGCGCGCACGCCACCGCCGCAGATAATATTTCCCGCGCAATTACCGGATCATGCACCTGAACATTTTGGACTGACCCCGATAAGCCCTGACGTACCGGCGGCTGGTAAATGCTGAGGTTACGCGACACGGAAGCTAATGAGGCTTTGCGAACATAGTCCATGCCGGTCAATTGCTCAGCCGATGAGCCGCGTCCGCTAATCAACGCCAGCCCCAGGGTTAGTTCAGCATAAGGCCCACCCTGCTCGGCCTTTTGACGCAACACCAGCATGGGACCGGTCAGGGCCGTTTCGACATAGCCCATCGCAATTTTTCGACCAGCGTCATTTAAGCCCACCGGATCATTGGTGACGCAACCGCTCAAAGCCAGCAGCGCCGTTAACACCATACCTTTGAAAATGCGCATAACACCCCCGAAAATATCCCTCACGGCCTTATGCCATGAGGGATGCAAACTGAGAACCGAATTTTGCGCTACTGCCCCTGCTTTTGTTTGACGGCTTCTTCCTTGGCGGCGGCGCGGTCTTCGGCATCGAAGGTGACTGGCGCAGGCGCGGCGGGCTCGGCCACACCATAGTCACGGCTCTTTTTGGCCAGCCGCTGCATGGTCTCGCCCAAAGCTGATTTATCAACGGCCATGGATTTGGTGCGCTCAATCCCCACGCCATTGGCATCCGAAAAGTTTGAAAAATCAGCGCCCAGAAACACCACTTCCCAGCCGCGCTTTTTGGCGGCATCGAGTGCGGCCTTGGCCGTTTTCTGGGTCATTTCGCGTGAGGCATTTTCCTGCCCGTCGGTCATGATGACGATAACGGCTTTTTTGGGATTATCCTTGGAGGCCGTCGCGATGATCTGGCCGATCGCGTCATAAAGCGGGGTCATGCCGCGCGGCGAAGCCTCGGCATTGGTGACATCCTGCCAGTTCAGCGGGGCGACCTTATCGCGCAAAACATTGAATTGCAGACCGTCCTGCGCATCAAACACCGCCAGAGTGACCCGCGTGTTCAAATGCCGGTCAAAGGGTTTTGAGGGATCGGACTTGCCTACATTTTCGGCATAGGCATTGACCGAACTGAGGGCCTCGGCCCACATCGACGACATGGACCCGGTACGGTCGAGCAGAATATAGGTATTGAGATCGGCAGGCTTATGACCAATCTGAGCCTGGACATTGGACGCAACGCTTAGTGATACAGTGAGGGCCATAGCGGCCAAAAGCAGCTTGCGCATCTTTCATTCCCCGTGCGGATCGTGATGATCCTGAGACTGAGGCTGCGCGTGGATAAAGGCGCATAGACGGCACAATCATGGCGCGATATTTGTCTTTTAACGTCGGGATTGTGGCGGGGGCTTTAAGCGCGCAATTCGACCCGGATTTCGCCGCGGAACAATTGCTTGAGCAAATCCGCGTCCTTTAGGCCCACAATCGGCTTATTACCGTCGAACATTTCTTCTGCCGCGATGCCGAGCGCTTCGCAGTAATCCAGCACCAGCGCCAGGTCATCGGCATCATAGCCCTTGGCCACGCCAAAGGTTTTCATGCGCGTGCTGAAATCCTTGGGGCCGGACTCTTTGCCCAGCACATGATCGATCAGCTTTTTACGGCCACGGGGGCCATTAAAGCGATACAGCGCCGACATCAGCATCTGAGCCGCCTCGGTCAGATCAGCCGGCTTCGTGCGCGACAGGCAGTTATCACAATGGCCGCACGGCTTACCCGCCCCTTCGCCGAAATATTGCCGCACCATGTCCTGACGGCAGCCGGGCTCCATCATGAAGCGGTGAAAGCTGAGCGCCTTTTCCTGCGTGTGGCTTTGGGCGGGCGCGCCATCCTTTTCGCGCAAATTCTGACGGCGCAGGGCCCAGCCGAGATCGGTCGAGGTGTAGAAACACACACCCGCCGCCGGTTTGCCGTCGCGTCCGGCCCGCCCGACTTCCTGCCAGTAGGCTTCTAATGAGGCCGGCGGATCGGCATGGATCACAAAGCGGACATCGGCCTTATCGATGCCCATGCCAAACGCGATCGTCGCCACCATGATCGGGGTATAGCCACTTAAAAACCGCGTCAGCCGGTCTTCGCGCTCAACGGCGGAGAGGCCCGCATGATAGGCTTCGGCACGGTAGCCCTGATCGATGAGTTGCCGCGCCAGCTTTTCGGTGCCATCGCGTGACCCTGAATAGATGATGCCGCCCGCTTTAGGCTGCTTTTTGAGTACCTCAAGAATGTGTTTAATCACCGGCCCCTTACGGCGCACGAAGCGCAACGACAGATTGGGCCGGTCAAAACTGCCAATAACCTCAGTCGCGTGGGCAATGCGCAAAGCCGCCTTGATATCCTGACGGGTATGGGCATCGGCGGTAGCGGTCAGGGCCAGGGTCGGGACATTTGGAAACAGCCCCTTGAGCTGCCCCAAGGCACGGTATTCCGGGCGGAAATCATGGCCCCACTGAGAGACGCAGTGGGCTTCGTCGATTGCAATCAGATTGACCTCAAGCTGCGCCAGCCGGTCGAGCACATAGGGCTGCACCAGCCCTTCGGGCGACAGGTACAACAGATCAAGATCGCCATCGCGGGCGGCGTCCCACAGGCGGGCGCGCTCAGCCGAATTCAGCGACGAATCCATGCGTGCGGCCCGCACACCCTTAGCTTCCAGCGCCTGCACCTGATCGCTCATCAGGGCAATCAGCGGCGAAATCACCAGACCAAACCCCGGACGGATCAGGGCGGGGATCTGATAACACAGGCTCTTGCCGCCGCCGGTCGGCAGGATGGCCAGCACATCATCGCCGCGCAAAATCGCTTCAATGACCGGGGCCTGCTGGCCACGAAAACGCTCATAGCCAAAGGTATCACGCAGGCACTTTACCGCCGCCGCCATATTAGCGGGCGCGGATGCGTCTGGTAATTGCCGTAAGGCCTGACTCATTAAGCACTTTTCATGTGATTCTATATATCCTATGAGCTATAAGCCTATTCGGGGGGCCTTTCACAGTTCAAAAAACAGGCGTGACGCTGCTTTAAAACGCGCGCATAATTTTGACGAAATTAACCCTGAAACTAGATACTGATTTTTGGTGACCAGAGGACGTGCATGGCCCTGCAATTTAAACGACCCCCACTCAAGGCGTTCATCTATTGGGCCACAGTGCTTGGGGTGTGGGCGATCATCTTTGTCACCGCCTTTATAGCGGTGTTTTCGTTCGGCCTGCCGTCGATTGATGACATCGATAAGGTCGAAAAACAGCCCGCCATCACCTATCTGGATCGTTCCGGCGCCCTGATCGCCGTGCAGGGGTCGCAGTCGGCACCGCCGGTCAATCTCGATGAACTGCCGCCCTATGTGCCCGCGGCGTTTCTGGCGGTTGAGGATCGCCGGTTTTATCACCATCCCGGTTTCGATCCGGTCGGTATCCTGCGCGCCGCCATGCGCAATGCCACCAAAAAGGGTGGCAATCTGGCGGGCGGATCGACCATAACCCAGCAATTGGCCCGAAACCTGTTCCTGTCGTCTGATCAGAATATGAAGCGCAAGATTCAGGAACTGATCATGGCGGTGAAGTTGGAGCTGAAATTCACCAAAAAGGAAATTCTGGCGCTCTATCTCAACCGCGTCTATTTTGGGGCCGGGGCTTACGGTATCGAAGCCGCCTCGCAGCGCTATTTCAATAAACCAGCCAAAGAACTGACCATTGCCGAGTCGGCTTTGCTTGCCGGAATGATGAAGGGGCCGTCGCGCTATTCACCCCTATCCGATAGCGAACGCGCCCAGAACCGTGCCAATATCGTGCTCAACGAAATGGTCGAAGCCCGTGTGATTACGCCGGAGCAACGCGCCGAGGCCGTGTCGAAACCGCTGAAAGTCACCAAGACCCTGGCCACCGCCCACGCCCTCTATTTCATCGACTGGTTAAGCAGCGAAGTCCAGCCGATTGCGGCCTCGGCTAAGGAAGACCTGATCGTCGAGACCACGCTCGATCTGGCCATCCAGACTGACGCCGAGCGTGCCGTTCAGCGCATCATGGAACGTGACGCCAAGAAAAAGGTCGAACAAACCGCCCTTGTCGCCATTGATGGCGAAGGCCGGGTGCGCGCTCTTATTGGGGGGGTGTCTTATGCCGACAGTCAGTTCAACCGCGCCATCGAAGCCCACCGTCAGGCCGGATCGTCGTTCAAGCCGTTTGTCTATCTGACCGCCATGGAAGCCGGTTACAATCCGCTGACACCCGTCGTTGATGAGCCGTTTGAAATCGGCGGCTGGTCGCCGGAGAACTACACCAAGAAATTTTTAGGCCCGATGGATCTGCAAACCGCACTGGCCCAGTCGATCAACACCGTGGCCGCCCGCGTCGCCAATGATGTTGGCCGCGAAAATGTCGCCCGCACGGCCCGCCGTCTGGGGATCGATTCCAAGATTAATACCGATCCGGCTATGGCACTGGGCACGGCCAGTCTGACACCGCTTGAGATGGCGCGCGCCTATGTGCCGTTCTCCAACGGCGGCTATAAGGTCGCCCCCCACGGTATTATCCGTATCCGCACCACGTCGGGCAAAATTCTTTATCAGTACCGCGAAGATGTCCGCACTCAGGTCATCGCCAACCCACCACTGGCCTATATGAACCAGATGATGCGCCAAGTGGTGATTTCCGGCACCGGCAATGGCATCAAGATCCCTGGCAACTATGATCTGGCCGGTAAGACCGGCACGACCAGTGACTACCGCGATGCCTGGTTCGTCGGCTATACTGGCGGTTTCACCACCGCGGTCTGGGTCGGCCGCGACAACAACACCCCGATGGCGCGCGTGACCGGTGGCGGCACACCCGCGGCGATCTGGCGTGATTTTATGGCCTCGGCCCTGACCCGCATCAAGACCAGCGCCATCCCCACCGGCCCGGTCAGCGAAATGGATGAAGCCGCCAGTGCGGCGGTCGATGAATTGCTGAACTCAAGCCCTGCGGCCAATGATAATGCCGTACCGCCGATGGTGACCATGGAGCCGATCCCAAACCCAGAAGATCAGCAACCAGCCCCGACCGATGCGGACGATATATTTTCAGAAGCCCAAAGAAGGAATCAGTAAACGCTAACCGGCTCCATAGGCAAACAGGCTGTGTCCGTGGGTTTTCAGCCATTGCCGCGCCGGTTTATAGTCGCCGAATATGCGCTCAACCTCCGCCCAGAACGGGGGCTGGTGATGTGGGTGTTTCAGGTGGGCCACTTCGTGCGCGCAGACATAGGCGAACACCGACTCCGGCGCCATGATCAGCCGCCACGAATAGCGTATCGCCTGACGCGACGGAGTGCATGATCCCCACCGGCCCTTGGGGTCGAAAATGGCCACTTTCACGCCGCTATAGCCCAGACCTTGCGCATAGTCTTCGGTATAGGTTTGGGCAAACTCCAGCGCCTGCTTTGACAGATAGCGGCCCACGCGACGGGCATAGGCATCGTCCTGCCCGCCTGCGGTAAGTACCAACCCCTCATCGGTTTTCAGAAAGCGGGCGGAGGCCATATTGCCCGAAGATTTAAGCGCCAGAGTGCCGCCCCGGTAAGGAATATCCATATCCGGCGCAAACATGGCGACTTTCGGTTTTTTGGCGCTGAATTTGCGAACCCAGTCAAGGCGGGTGCGCGCAAAGGCAATCGCCTGCGTAATCTCACGTACATGGGGCACGCTCAAGATCGCTTCCCCGGATTTATTGTCGATGCGCAGGGATATACGTCGGGCGCGGCCATTGACCTTCAGACGCAACGAGACGTCGTCCAACGTCACGACGTCGCCGTGCCCTAAGCCCTTAAATTCTGACGATTCGCGCTTCCATAGCATGAAGCTAATTTAAAGCGCTTTCCGAAAAGTGTCAGCGGTTTTCGGCATTAAAAGCGCGGCTTAAAGATTAGCATCCGTCTTGGCAATGAAGTCACGGATTTTCGGATAGATGCTCTCGCGGAAACGCCGCCCGTTGAACACGCCGTAATGCCCGGCCCCGGCCTGCACATAAAGCTCTTTCATATCGGCGGGAATATTGGGACAGATTTCGTGCGCGGCCTGAGTTTGACCAACGCCGGAAATATCGTCCTTTTCGCCCTCAACCGTCATCAGGGCGATGTCGGTAATGGCTTGCGGCTTCACGGTACGACCATTGTGAACCAGTTCGCCCTTGGGCAAGGCATGTTTCTGGAAGACCAGATCGATGGTTTGCAGGTAAAACTCTTCGGTCAGATCGAGCACCGACAGATATTCGTCGTAGAACTCAAGGTGCTTTTCGACACCGTCGCCGTCATCTTCGACCAGATTGCTGAAATAGCTTTTGAGCGCATCCATGTGCCGCTCTTCGTTCATGCTCATGAAGCTGTAGAGCTGCACAAAGCCCGGATAGACCCGGCGGCCAACCCCCGGATAGGGCGGCGGCACATTATGCACCATGTTTGACTTGAACCAGGCAAACGGACGCTCTTCGGCCAGATTATTGGTCACGGTCGGGTTGAAACGCGCATCAATGGGTGAGCCCATAAAGGTCATCGACGCCGGACGATTCGGATGATTATCTTCAGCCATCAGGCAGGCCGTAGCCAGAACCGGCGGCCCCGGCTGGCAGACCCCGACCACATGGATGCGTGAGCCAATAAACTCCAGCATCTGCTGGATATGGTCCATGTAGCTATAGAAATCAAAACGGCCTTCCAGCACCGGCACCTGACGGGCATTGACCCAGTCAGTGATATAGACATCGTGATCGAGCAGGAATTCCTGCACCGTCCCGCGCAAAAGGGTCGCGTAGTGGCCTGACAAGGGGGCAACGATCAGCACGGCGGGTGCGGTTTTTTTAACGCCTGCCCGACGCAGATCGGCATTGTCACGCTGAAAGCGCAGCAGCCTGACCCACGGTGTTGACCAATCTTCGACAATCTGCACGCGCACCGGCGTGTCGTTGATGGTCACGCTGTCGATGCGCCAGTCGGGCTTACCATAGCGACGGGTGACATTGGAAAACAGCTCCGCCGAGGCATAAAGCGTGCGGCCCAGCGCCGTGTCGGAGGCCGGATTAGCCTTTGACCCCCAAAAATCACGGGTCATTTGCGCCAGCGCCCGCATGGGGGCGGCCGAATAATAGGCGTACTCATGAAGCGAATACAGCATCTGAACTCTACCTTGGTTTATCCTGCCGCGGGGCGACACTCCACTAAACCCTATCACAGCAAAGCTGCCAATAGGTTACTGCGGCGCAAACCAAGATGTGATGAGCAGGTGCAGCATTCAAGCACCGGCATTTCAAGTCGCGTCTTTGGCCTAACTACCGCATTTCCTTGCGTATCATGTCAGCGCTGTCTTTGGGGGATATTTCGCGCCCAAGGGGTAAGACGAACTGGCCTTCGGGGTTCATCAGATAGATGACCGCCGTGTGGTTCATAGTGTAATCCTCACCCTCGCCCGATTTGGAATAGGTGGCGCGGTAAGCCTTGGCGATGTCATCCACCTGCTGCGCTGTGCCGGTAAGACCAATGACGCCGCCCGGAAAGCCGGGGCTTTCGATATAGGATTTCATCGCCGCCGGACTGTCGCGCTCAGGATCAACGGTGACGAACACGATCTGGAAATCTTTGGCCTTATCGCCCAACTCCTTTTGCACGGCATTGAGGTGCTGCAAGGTCAGCGGGCAAATGTCGGGGCAATAGGTAAAGCCGAAGAACACCGCCGACCACTTACCTTTGAGGATGTCTTGCGTGACCACACGGCCATTCTGGTCAGTCATGGTAAAATCACCACCGACCTTAACTGACGGATCGACCTGCGACGATCCGCCACCGGGTGACGCCTTAAGCGTCGTGTACCAGTACGACCCAATGAGTGCAAATAATCCCACAAAAATAATAAGGATAATTGTCAGGCGCGATTTCGTCATCTATTTACTCACCTCTGATTAATTCCGCCTCAATAGGCCATTCATGGATTTTAGCCAAACCTTTAAGCGGATCGGTCTTGATTTCAAGACGTTGGATCTGACCGCCGCACCGCCTCTGGGCGGACGCGATCACCTGCGCCTGCGCACGCTGGTGTTCCTGCGCTGGCTGGCCATCATCGGTCAGACCGGCATGGTCTTGCTGGTGGCGTTCGGGTTAGGCTACGAAATCAATGTCGGCCTGTGTCTGGCCATCATCGCCGCCAGCGTCTGGCTCAATGCCCTGTTGATGCTGGGCGGGCGGTCGCGGTCACAACTTAAGGACTGGGAAGCGGCGGTTCAGTTAAGCTTTGACACCCTGCAACTGGCGGTGCTTTTAGGGGTAACCGGCGGGCTCAATAACCCGTTTTGCCTGATGCTGATCGCGCCGCCTACGGTCGCCGCCGCCAACCTGCCGACCCGTCAGGGGATCGCGGTCATAGGCGTGGCACTTGCGGCCTCCATCAGCCTGTTTTTCTGGTCGCTTGATCTGCCGTGGCATGAGGGTCAGTCGCTTTATCTGCCGCCCATGTACCGGGTCGGGTTTCTGGCAGCCCTTCTGATCGGGATTGTGTTCACGGCGGGCTATGCCTGGCAGGCCGCACTGGAAGCCAAACGCATGGAGCAGGCGCTGGAGGCCACCCGCGCTGTTATGGAAAAAGAGCACCGCCTGTCGGCCCTTGGGGGTCTCGCCGCCGCCGCCGCCCATGAACTGGGCACGCCGCTGGGCACTATTCAGGTGGTGGCTAAGGAAATGATGCTGGCGCTCGATAAGGACGACCCGCTCCATGAGGACGCCGCCCTGCTGGTGTCGCAGTCAAAGCGCTGCCGCGACATTCTTAAAACCCTGTCGCAACAGCCGGAAACGGTCGATGAGGTCTATGACCAGATGCCGCTTAGGGCCTTTCTGGAAGAGGTCGCCGAACCCTTCCGCCACTTCGGCAAGACCATCCATATCGATATTTCTACGGACGGCGGGAGCAGCAGCGCCATCACCATCAAGCGCCGCCCGGAATGGCTGCATGCCCTGTCGGCCTTTGTCGAAAATGCCGTCGATTTTGCCACCACTCAGGTGTGGATCAGGGTCGACATTTTCGATGCCCATGTGGCCTTAAGCGTCGAAGACGACGGGGCTGGCTTTTCTTCGGAGATCCTGGGCCGGCTGGGTGAGCCCTATGTGTCAACACGCCACAGTGACGTTAAGGCGCAACTGCGTCATAAGCCCGGCGGTATGGGGTTAGGGTTTTTCATTGCCAAGACCCTGTGCGAATATTCCGGCGCGGCGGTCAGCTTCGGCAACCGCGCAAGCCCTGATCGCGGGGCCTTCGTCAAGGCGATGTGGAGGCGTGATCAGATGCAGATTTCAGGACTGGAGCTATAAAATGGCCGATGCGGTAAGTGAAACCATAGCCAATCTGGCGGACAAGACCCTGATCCTGCTCGATGACGACGCGCCGTTCCGTCAGCGTCTGGCGCGCGCGCTGGAGGCGAGAGGCTTTCAGGTCACCGCCGTTGAAAGCGTGGCTGAGGCCCTGACGGCTATTGCCGCCAGCCCTCCGGCGTTCGGGGTCATGGATATGCGCCTTGAGGACGGCAATGGTTTGAAAGCCGTCGAAGCCTTACATGCTAAGCGCCCGGATGCCCGCGCCATCATGCTGACCGGCTATGGCAATATCGCCACCGCCGTCGCCGCCGTCAAATCCGGTGCGATTGATTATCTGTCAAAACCTGCCGATGCCGACGATGTCGTCAAGGCTCTGCTGGCGATTGAGGATCACAGCCCCGCCCCGCCGGAAAACCCGATGTCCGCCGACCGTGTGCGCTGGGAACACATTCAGCGCGTCTATACCCTGTGCGGCCAGAACGTGTCGGAAACGGCCCGGCGCCTCAACATGCACCGCCGGACCCTGCAACGGATTCTGGCCAAACGCGCGCCCAAATAGCTATTCATCCGCAATGATAATATTTGGATTATCCGGCGGGATAAATTCAAACAGGCCAATATCCAGCGCCTTTTGCGGGCGATAGGACATGAGCGGATTCGCAGCCAACGCCTGCACTTCCTCCGGTGTCAGGGCCTGCCCCAGCGCCTTTTTACGCACGGCCCGCGCCTGCACATAGGGCTCAAGACTGGCCGCCGGTTTGGCGACACGCTTTGGGATGATCTTCCAGTAGGACACACTGAGTTGCCACACCGACTTTACCGGCTTTGCGGGGGCTGGCCAGCGCTGACCGCCGGTCATAGCGGGGGTTGTGCGCTTGGCTGATTTTACCGGCTCAGCCCGGCACATAAGGCGTGCAAACACATCCGCCGCATCCGGTGTAAATCGCGATCCCGGTCGCGCATCCTCAAGCAGTTCGGGGTACTGCGCGCCGTAATAATCAAGGGCGGCACTTTCCGTCTCAAATTTCGGCCCCACGACTTCCGACACAAATTGTACGGATTTGCCGGATTCGGCCATGGCTTCAGATTCACGGGCCGCGCGCGCAAATCCCTTCGATGCCCAACTATTGAGGACATCGATGCCATGAAGGGCAATGGGGTAGCGCACGCTGGCCATGATCCGAACCTATCCAAAACCGTTGCCACTCTATAACGCGGCCACAGGTTTCCAAAGGGTGAATACCGGTTAAATTCAGCACAGCCTTATTTTGTTGGCGGCAGGAGATTCAACTTGATTTATCATGTCAAGTCATCTGATTCGTTTTACAACCTGAAAAGCCTGAATGTAGCGCATGGACGTATCCGCCATAGCCTTAGCCGTTGCCGGGGGATCACTCGCTCTGGCTTTGTCGACGACCTTTTTGTCGTGGCGGCAGCGCGGCACTCTGGGGGTGCAGCGGGATGCGCTCAAAGCCGACCTTGGCCTGAAACAGACCATGCTGTCGGAACTGGATGCCGCGACTTCGGCCTTCGATGAAGCGTTTTTGGCGGTCGAAGATGACATGGTGCGGCTGGTGTGGGGTGATGAAACCCTGAAAGCCTGCGCCGAGGCCCTCGGTGTGTCCTATGCTGATGGCGACATCACCGACTGCGCGCCGCAGGTCTTAGAGGCCTTAAGCCAAAGTTCCCCGCAGGCCGAAGCTGATCTGAAATCCTTGATCGAGACAGGCAAGCCCTGCCGGTTTGAAATATTTGCCGAAAAGGCCGTGGGCGTTGCGGGCAAGACCCTGATCGTCGAAGGCCGCCCGTCGGGTGCCACCGCCTGGATCAGGCTGGCCATAGCCGGGGCGCAGACCTCACTGTCGTCAGGGCCGTTCGCCCAGATGGCCGAGCATTTGCCCGCCCCGTGCTGGATCGTCTCCAAAGACGGGCGTCTTGTGTGGGCCAATAACGCCTGGTTGAAGGCCGTTGAAGCGGAAAGCCTTGCCGACGCCCGCGAACGCGACCTTAGCCTTGATCGCTCGGCGGATGCACTGGTGCAGGAAGCCGTGGCCACGGCCAGTCACCGCGAAGGCTTCCGCTGGCTGACCCTTGATGGCCAGAGACGGGCGTTTTCTGTGACGGTCGAGCCGCTGTCCGAGGGCTATTTCGCCGCCTATGCGCTGGATGTAACCGAGGCCGAAGAAAGCCGTGATGCGCTGAAACGCCACGCCAAGGCCCACGACGAAACGCTTGATCGCCTCGAAGACGCGGTCGCCATTTTTGGACCTGAAAAGCGCCTGACCTTCCATAACCGAGCGTTCGAGACCCTGTGGGATCTTGACCCGGCGTGGTTGGCGGAACGGCCGACCCACGGTGAATTGCTGGATCGTCTACGTCAGAAACGCCGCCTACCCGAAATGGGCGACTATGCCAAGTGGAAGGCGCAGGAGCTTGAGTTTTATGGCCTCAAGGATATCGCCCCCGATGAGATGTGGAGCCTGCCGGGAGGACGCTCACTCAAGGTCGTGCGCCAGCCCCATCCGCTGGGGGGGCTGCTGACCCTCTATGTCGATAAAACCGACGAACTGAAACTCAAATCCCAGTTCAACTCTCTGATTCAGGTGCAGCGCGCCACCCTTGATCAGCTTCTGGACGCCGTCAGTGTGTTCGGATCGGATGGACGGTTGCGGTTGCGCAATGCCGCCTTTGATGCCTTCTGGAACCTGTCGGCCGAAGATATGGTCACCATGATGGATTTTTCTGTCATGGCCGAACTGTGCCTGCCGCTGGTTCATGACAAAGGCTTCTGGGCCGAACTTAAGGCGCGGGTCACCGATACCGATCCGATTGCCCGCGCCCCGCAGATGGGTGAGGTCCGTGTTTCGGACGGTCGGCTGGCGCGCTGGCGCACCCAGCCCCTGCCGGATGGCGCGACGCTGGTGGCCTTTGCCGACATCACTGCTACCCGCAACCTGGAGCAGGCCATCGAAGACCGCGACATGGCGCTCAATGAATCGGTGCGGCTGAAACGCGAATTTGTGGCCAATGTGTCCTATGAACTGCGCACGCCGATGACCACCATCGTTGGCTATTCCGAACTGATGACCTCGCAGTCGGCGGGCCTGAATGAGAAACAACTGAACTATCTGACCGCCATCCAGAGCGCCGGACGTGAACTGGCGCGCTCCATAGATGACGTGCTCGATATGGCGCAGATGGATGCCGGGGAAATGCAGATTTCCCTGTCGGACGTGACGTTTGGCACCATCCTGCACGATCTGTCTTTGCGGCTGGACGGTGTGCTGGCCACGCGCAATCTGCGCTTTGAGCATATGGGTCTGAGCGATGATACCGTGATCCGCGTCGATCCACGCCGGCTGGGTCAGATGCTGGATCACCTGATTGATAATGCCCAGCGCAATGCGGCGGCGGATACGGCGATTGTGCTGAAAACTGACCGCGACGGCGACACCCTGCGTCTTGAGGTCAGCCACAAAGGCCGTGGGATTCCCTACGATAAACAAGCCCACATCTTCGACCGCTATGTCGGCAGAGAACGCGGCGGGCCGGGGCTTGGGCTGGCGCTAGTCAAGGCGCTGACCGAACTGCACGGCGGATGGATCACCTTAGAGTCTGAGCCGTCCGAAGGGGCAACCTTCTCAATCCACCTGCCCCATCAGAATGATATCGAACTGCCAGAGCCCAAAATCGCTCCGCAGGATGAGACACCCATAGATGTCGATTCCAGTGATGATAACACCGTCTGGGTGGCGTGAAAAAGGCGCGGGCTTTAACACCCGCGCCCTAGTTTTTAAGCCTCTTCAATCGGCTTTCCGAACGGTTCACGTCCGTACCAGTTAATGTTGCGCGTCAGGATCATGACAATCGCAATGACCAGGAAGGCCGACACGGCACCGACCAGCAGGGCATAATCTTCCATCCGCATCAGAATATAGATCAGGCCGTAGAGCAGGCTGAACGCCCCAAGTGCGCCGATAAATCGCCACAGGCTTGAGAAAATCAGACCGGCATAGCCTGAAATCAGCAATACTGTCGCCCCGGCCGCCACCGCAAACGCAGCATCAAACCCGATCCGCTCCGCCAGCGACAGCAGAAGCAGGTAAAAGGTAATCTGCGCCAGTCCTACCAGAATATATTGCGCTGGATGCAGTTCCCGCTTTGAGGTGGTTTCAAACAGGAAGTAGGTCAGAAACACCAGACCGATAAACAGCAGCGCATATTTCAGCGACCGGCCCACCGACTGATAGGGATTGGTCGGCTCAACGAAGGTCACCGACAGTTCCGAACGGCCAAGGTTAGACAACTGGCTGATGTCGACGGCGGCGGGCATACCCCGCGCCACAAACGGCACCGACCAGCTCGCCGCAAAGCCTTTTTTGGTCACCTGTTCACCTTGCGAGGGTGCGACCGCCGGATTGCGCGGCAGGCTGCGGGTCACCGGCAGGAAGCCACCCCCAAAGGACGGGAAGTTCCAGTCGCCAGTAATTTTGGCTTCGGTGGTCTTGGCAAAGGCCAGAAAGGCGATTTTTTCCGCACCCGTAAAGGTCATATTGAGCGCAACATCGACCGGCTGATCCGGCGTTAGACCAGACACCGGCGTTGAAAACAGATCCATCAATCCGCCGCCTTCGTCGCCGGTGCCCGCCATGCCTTGCTGGCCATAGCCGGAGGGCGCCAGTGTCAAAGCCGCGCCATTGACCCTGGCTAAGATATCGGTGCGCGCACCGCGACTATCCGAAGCACCTGACAGGACTTGCGCATCCGCCCAGTTCAGTGTGGCCGTGGGCATGGCGGTCTGAACCTTAGTCAAATCAAAATGGGCTTTGAAGGCAATATCAGACGTATAGACCGGCACGCGGAACATCGAGCGGGCACGGACTTCGCTTTTGGTCGCGGCTGAGGCCTGACCCGTGGTCGGGAACACGATCAACGTGCCGGATTCGGGCGCGCCAACGGTTCGGTTGCCCTTGGCATCAATGGCGACCTTTCCGGGGTTCGTATAGGGTACGGCGATCACCGGCCCCATGAACACCTGACGGCCGCCCATAAGGCCGCCAATTTCGCGGGCTACGGTATCGGCCCGGTTGGTGCGCTCCATCAACAGGCCGAACACCAGAAAGGCCGGAATGGACATAAGCACGGCCAGTACGCACACAATAATCAGTTTGCCGCCACGGGTGCGCATGGCCTGGGGTTTTGTTCTGGGTAACGGGGGCGGCGATGAGGTTGGGGTGACGAGGGGTTCCGTCATGGATATCGTTCCTGAACCGGACATCGGGCACGAATTTGCCGTCCGGACGGGCAGAAATTAGATCATTTTTGAACGTCGTTCAATATAAATATGAACACAGTTCAAATTAAGCTGCCTGATGGTACAGAGCCCGCATCAGATCAGACTGGGTGATGATCCCCACCAATCGCCGGGTGGCATCCAGTACCGGCACATACCGCAGATCATTTTCGGAAAATAGCGGCGATAGCTCAACCACATGATCGGCCTCAAACGCGGTCTTGATGCCGGTCTGCATGATTTGGCCCACCACTTCGGGTTTGTCGGAATAGGGACTGTCGGTGCGTTTCACCAGCGCCTTAAGCCTACCCCCGATATCCTCGAAACGATCGGCCCCGGAATGGCGCATGAAGTCGGCCAAGGTGACCATACCCAGCACCCGCCGCTGCGGATCGAGCACCGGCAGGGCCTTGATGTCGTGTTTTTTCATCAGGGCCCAGGCTTCGTTCAGTTCAGTGCCAAACACTACCGACACCGGATTTTCGGTCATGATGTCCCGGCACAGCATATCGCCCATCTGACGGCGATAGGCCTGAAGCTCAGTCAGTTGCAGAATGGCGCGCAGGTCATCGCGGCTGATGTCGATGACTTCGTTAAAACGCGCCATAACGGCGTCGATATCGCTGTCTCTGAACCGGCTCAGGCCCGTGGTCTGAGCGGCGGGCGCTATGGCAATATGCGGATAGGAATGGCGCGTCAGGTTATTATAGGCAATGCCCACCAGCACCAGCAGGGTTGAATTGGTAAGCGCCGGAAACAGCGCCCACGACCAGTCAGCCTGAGTTAACACCGCCAATAGTGCAGCCGCCCCACCCGGCGGATGCAGACAGCGGGCATAGAACATGACTCCGATCGCCAGCGCCACGCCGGCCGCGGCGGCCAGTACCGGATCGGGGATGAGGTGAACGCACACAATGCCACAGAGGGCCGATAACGTATTGCCGCCAATGACCGGCCACGGCTGAGCCAGAGGCGAGGACGGCACGGCAAACACCAGCACAGCCGAGGCTCCGATGGGGGCCATCAGCCAGACGGCAGCATGGCTGTGCAAACCCCACATGTAGCACAAGAGCGCCGTCAAACCGATGCCGATAAAAGCCCCGATGACGTTACGCAGACGTGTAGAATGATTGACAGCTAAAGGCTTCGGCAAAAACGCCTGAAACCACTGGGCAGTAAAGACAGCCATGTAATCCCCGTATTTTATTTTACGGAAACACTAGCTTGGTTTTTGATTTGTCGCGATACTTTTGCCAAAAACCGGTGCCCACTTTTTGGCGTATCGCTCTTAGTGCTGCGACTCCGGTAACTCGACGGTGAGACCATCCAGAGCATCGGTAATACGGATCTGGCAGCTAAGGCGCGAGGTCGGACGAACATCCTGCGCGAAATCGAGCATGCTCTCTTCCATCACTGACGGATTCCCAACCTTTTCGAACCATTCCTCGGCGACATAGACATGGCAGGTCGCGCACGCACAGGCCCCGCCGCAGTCAGCGTCAATGCCCGGCACGTTGTTCTTGATCGCGCCTTCCATGACGGTATTGCCGACCTTGGCGTCGATCTCGTGGCGCTCGCCGTTTTGTTCAATGTAGATAATTTTGGGCATACTCGTAAAAAAGTCCTTCGCTGCGCTCAGTGTACTTTTTCACGGAGCCATAACGTCAAATCCGGCTCGGGGCGGCCCTTCGCCGGATTTGGCATTGAACTATATTACACGAAAAATGTATTGGCCTCTTAGGCCAAACTTTTTCGTGAGCTTTACTTCGCTGGCATCATCTTCTTGATCTCAGCAATCGCCTTGGCAGGATTAAGACCCTTGGGGCAAACCTGAGCGCAGTTCATGATGGTGTGGCAGCGGTAAAGCTTGAACGGGTCTTCGAGCGATTCCAGACGTTGCTTGGTCTTATCGTCACGCGAATCGGCGATCCAGCGATAGGCCTGCAAAAGCGCCGCAGGGCCCAGATACTTGTCCTGATTCCACCAGTAGGATGGGCACGAAGTCGAACAGCACGCGCACAGAATGCACTCATAAAGGCCATCCAGTTTATCGCGCGAGGCCGGCGTTTGCAGGCGCTCTTTTTCAGGATCAGGCGTCGTCGATTGCAGATAGGGCTCGACCGAAGCGTACTGCGCATAGAATCCCGACAAGTCCGGCACCAGATCCTTGACCACCGGCATGTGCGGCAGAGGGGCGATGGTTATCTCACCGGAAAACTCATCATGGCCCTTGGTGCAGGCCAGTGTGTTGCGGCCGCCGATGTTCATGGCGCACGATCCGCAGATGCCTTCCCGGCAGGAGCGACGGAACGACAGGGTCGAGTCGACGTTGTTCTTGATGTAAATGAGGCTGTCGAGCAGCATCGGCCCGTGGGCCTTGGAATCGACTTCGTACTTATCCCAGCGCGGGTTCTCACCGGTTTCCGGATCGAAACGATAGATCTTATAGACGCGGACATTCTTGGCACCGGACGGAGCCTTATAGCGCTTACCGGTCTTGATCTGCGAACGCTTGGGGAGGGTTAATTCAACCATAGTCTTGCAATCCCCTTAATAAACCCGCGCCTTGGGCGCGATATAAGCGATGTCATTGGTCATGGTGTAGGTATGGACCGGACGGTAATCGATATTGACTTTACCTGACGACAGATCGAGCCACGCCAGGGTGTGCTTCATCCATTCGTCGTCATTGCGGTTCGGGAAGTCTTCACGGGCGTGGGCGCCGCGCGATTCCTGACGGTTCAGGGCCGAACCCACCGTCACCACCGCCTGACCGATCAGGTTGTCGTATTCGAGCGCTTCGATCAGGTCGGTGTTCCAGATCAGGCCGCGATCCTTGATGCCGATATCGCTGGAGGCCGAATAGATTTCGGCCATCCGGTTGACACCCTGTTGCAGGGTTACGCCGGTACGGAACACGGCGGCATCTTCCTGCATAGCTCGCTGCATCTTAAGGCGCAGATCAGCGACCGGGGTCGAGCCTGACGCGGTACGGAATTTCTCAAGACGAGCCAGATGGGCATCGACAGCCGACTTACCGATATCTTTGTGAGCCACGCCGGGCTTTACGACTTCCTTGGCGCGCAGGCCGCAGGCCCGGCCGAACACCACAAGGTCGATCAGCGAGTTGGAACCCAGACGGTTGGCCCCATGCACCGACACGCAAGCCGCTTCGCCCACGGCCATCAGGCCCGGCACCACCGAGTCAGGGTCGCCGTTCACCTTATTCAGCACTTCGCCATGATAGTTGGTCGGAATACCGCCCATATTATAGTGGACGGTCGGGATGACCGGAATCGGTTCCTTGGTGACATCAACGCCAGCAAAAATCTTGGCCGACTCTGAAATGCCCGGCAAACGCTTATGCAGCAGGTCAGGCGGCAGGTGATCCAGATGCAGGAAGATGTGATCCTTGTTGGGGC
Organism: Asticcacaulis endophyticus; assembly: GCF_014652575.1. Taxonomy (GTDB): domain Bacteria; phylum Pseudomonadota; class Alphaproteobacteria; order Caulobacterales; family Caulobacteraceae; genus Asticcacaulis; species Asticcacaulis endophyticus. The sequence continues at coordinate 519,049 of NZ_BMZB01000001.1, forward strand.
CAACGCCGCGGCCTTCGCGGATTTCCATGGTCATCGAGCGCGACACGACATCGCGTGAGGCCAGATCCTTGGCCGACGGCGCGTAGCGTTCCATGAAGCGCTCACCGGCCGAGTTGGTCAGGTAACCGCCTTCGCCACGCGCGCCTTCGGTAATCAGACAGCCGGAGCCATAGATGCCGGTCGGGTGGAACTGCACGAACTCAAGATCCTGCAGCGGCAGACCCGCGCGCAGCACCATCGCATTGCCATCACCGGTGCAGGTATGAGCCGAGGTGGCCGAGAAATAGGCGCGGCCATAACCGCCGGTCGCCAGTATCACCAGATGGGCGCGGAAGACATGGATCGTGCCGTCATCAAGCTTAAGGCAGGTCACACCGCGGCACACACCGTCATCCATGATCAGATCAAGCGCAAAATATTCGATGAAGAACTCAACATCTTCGCGCAGGGACTGACCATAGAGGGTATGCAGCATGGCGTGGCCGGTACGGTCAGCGGCCGCGCAGGTGCGCTGCACCGGGCCTTCGCCGAAGTTCTTGGTCATGCCGCCGAACGGACGCTGATAGATCTTGCCGTCTTCGGTGCGTGAGAACGGCACGCCCCAGTGTTCCAGTTCGTAAACCGCCTTGGGCGCGTTACGCACAAGGTATTCAATGGCGTCCTGATCGCCCAGCCAGTCCGACCCCTTAACGGTGTCGTACATGTGCCATTCCCACTTGTCTTCACCCATATTGCCAAGCGAAGCGGCGACACCGCCCTGGGCGGCAACCGTGTGCGAGCGGGTCGGGAACACCTTGGTGATACAGGCGGTCTTAAGGCCCGCCTGACCGGCACCCAAAGCGGCCCGAAGACCCGCACCACCGGCACCCACGACCACCACGTCATATTCGTGTTCAATGATCTTGTACGTCATGGATTAGACCTTAAAAGCGAGAAACAGGCCGCCCAATGCTGCGATCAGCAAAAGCAGGCAAAAGATAAAACTGACCAGCTTGATCAGACGGGAATTAGGGAAGTAATCGAGCACGTTGGCGTTAAGACCCATATAGGTGTGCCAAACGGTGATCACAAAGGTGAGCGCCATCAGGCCCGCATTCAAAGGCACTCTCAGGAATGCCAGCGCGGCGTCATAGCCCTGCCCCATCAGGCCGTACGCGCTCCATAGCGACCAGCCGGTCAGCACGATCAGGGCGATCGATGTCCAGCGCTCCGCCAGCCATTCCGCAGCCCCATGCTTTTCTGATTTCTTCCAGTCCTTTGAAGACCGTTCACGCAGATATGAATCGACCATTACAGCACCACCTTGCCCGTCGCTAACAGAACCGCCCAGAACCCGACCGTGAGCGCAATCCCCAGTATCAACCCCCACCACGATAAGGCATTGGCTGACTTAAGCTCAAAGCCCAGCCCCATGTCCCAGATCAGGTGCCTGATGCCACCGGTCAGGTGAATGAACCCCGCCAGCGACAACCCGAACCAGATGAACAGACCAAACGGCGATGCGGCAAACGACAAAAAGACCGTGTAGGCTTGCGGGAAGCAGCCCGACGCCGTCAGGCCAATCGCCACCAGCCACGCGGCCACCAGCACCGCCCCCACCACCAGCGCCAGCCCGGTTGCCCGGTGCAGGATCGAGGTCAACATGGTGATGTGGAAGCGCCAGACTTGCAAGTGAGGGGAAAGCGGCCGGTAAACGGCTTTAGGAGCATTGGGCGGCTGCGTCATGGTATGGCCTTAGAGTCGCAGGAAAATCTATCCGAAATGTATGACAATTCGGCGTGGAACTTTTGGCGGTGTTTTAGACCTTGCAAGTCATCTGTCAATGATACGCTTAAGCCTGCAAAGCGGTTTTTTGCCGGATTTCTATATTTATTGACGAAATGTGCGATCAAGGCCCTTGGATTGACAAATTTATCGGTCTTTAATCATCTTTTAGATGAATGGGCTTTAACCAATTCTAAAAGCCGTGGCCAAACGCCGCAGATTCAAGCAATTGATTTTGATAATTATTATCAAGTTTAGTTGCCGAAGCTCGACCGCCCTCGCCGCCCCTGATTTGCGGCGTCATCTGTTAACTTTCAGTGATGAGTAAACACCGTGTTGCAGGCTATTTTCTATCTGTCTCTGGCGCTTTCGGCCTCGCCATCCGCTGACCTGGCCACTGAGGTTTTGACGCGCGCAGATGCATCTGCGTCCGCCGCGCAAAAACTGCAAACTTCGTCCAAAAAGGCCGAAGCCCAGAAGGCGGCAAAGAAGAAAGCCGAGACCAAGAAAACCTCATCCAAAAAATCGAGCGCCAAAAAAGCAGCACCAAAGACCGAGGCCACGAAAGCAAAGCCGGTTGAAACCGCAAAGACCCCGTGGGTCATGCCGGATAAGAAAGCGATCGCCGCTCAGCGGGCCAAGCCGCAGATGACGCAGGTAGTTAAGGCGGCTACACCAGCACCGTTAATTACGCCCCCTGCCGTACAGGCCGCAACACCTCAGACTCCGCCAGTTACTCAGTCGGGCACTCAGTCGGGCACTCAGTCGGTGACTCCGGCGTCACAGCCTGCACAATCGATTGCCGCCTTCGTCGCCCCGGCACCTTTTACGCCACCCGTGTCCCCGCCCGCTGAGGCCATCGAAACCCAGACCTCGCCACTTAATCCTCTGGCCGATATATTACCGCCCGAAGTGATCGCCGAGGCCGCCAAGGCTGAAGCTACCCCTCCGCAACCGGCACCCACCCCTGTGCCCGTCACAGTCACCGCATCGGTCGTGCCGCCCGCCGCCCCGATCATTAAACCTGAGCCCGTGATCCCCCCAGCCACAACGGTCGCTTCGACGCCGGTGCTGACCGCCAAAACACCCGATGCCGTCACCCCGCCTGCAACCCTCAGCGCTCCGGTGGCCTCCAATATCGCCCCGGTCATGGCTCAGCCCAAGGCCGTCCTGCCCCCGGCGGGCCTGCCAACCACCGCCGCCAAGGCCGTCAAGGTCGAGGCCTATAACCGCGACTACGAAGGCCCGAAATCAGGCCGCGAACTGCAATATGATGCGGGCATTGCCCGCGCCTTTGGCTCCAAGGTCGGGCAGATGGGCAGTCTCGAAGGGTCATGGCTGGTATCCGGACAAGACGGGCAACGGCTATTGTCGCTTGAACTGCGCGGCAAAACCGGCGGGCAGGTTGATGGCGCCTGGCGGGCCTTGTCGGGCGGGTTTGGGCTTAACCGCTCAGGGCTTGTGTCCGACGCTTCCTTAAGCGAAAGCAATGAACTGTCGCTCAGTTATATGGAAAGAGGGGCGCGCATGCCTTCGCACCTTAAGTTACAAAAAAGCGAAGACGGACGCTGGCGCGGCACCCTGACCGATGGCAGTGGTCACGCGACCCCGGTCATTATGATGCCGGATCAGGCATCATAAGGCTTTGCGTAAAGCCGCAATCAAATCGGCTGTGTTCGCGTAAGCTTCGCTCTGACCAAAGCCCCATACCGGCCCCGGCCAGGCGGGGTCTGAGCTGTTGCGGCCAATGACGTGGATATGCAGCTGCGCGACGATATTGCCGAGGTTGGCGATATTCAGTTTTTCAATCTCAAACCCCAAGTGACCCGCGGCAGCGCGCAGCAGTTTTTCAGCCTTCCTGATGTCGCTCATCATATCCAGAATTTGCGGATCGGACAGTTCGGTCAGTTCCCTGAAATCTGCAATCGTCGGCACCAGCACCAGCCACGGAAAGCGCCCGTCGTTTTGCAGGCGCATCTGACAGAGATTGAGATGCGCGATGAACGCAGATGACGCTTCGATGCGCGCATCCAGAATAAATCCATCATCAAGCCGGTATTCACAATCAAGGCAGGGCGTAATGATGGTTTCGGGGGCGGTCATTGGCATGGCTCCTTTTATGCCCGTCTGTGCCAGATTTGTCGTCCTTTTGCATCACTATAAAGCCGACCGCGTATCAAAGACTTGCGAAAGGGTCTTAAGAGGATTAAGGCATCGCGATAATCCAATGACGCACTGCAAAGAGGAGTTCCCATGGCGCGCGCTAAGATTGCTTTGATTGGTTCGGGTATGATCGGTGGGACGCTGGCCCACATCGCGGCCCGCGAAGAACTGGGTGATGTTGTCCTGTTCGACATTACCGAAGGCGTGCCGCAGGGCAAGGCGCTCGATATTGCTGAAGCGACCGCCGTGTTTGGTTCGGATGTCGCCCTCAAAGGCGCCAATGACTATGCCGACATTGCTGATGCTGACGTCTGTATCGTCACCGCCGGTGTGCCGCGCAAGCCCGGTATGAGCCGCGATGATCTGCTGGGTATCAACCTCAAGGTCATGAAGGCTGTCGGTGAAGGCATCAAGAAATATGCCCCGAATGCCTTCGTGATCTGCATCACCAACCCGCTGGACGCCATGGTATGGGCGCTGCAAAAGTTTTCGGGTCTGCCGGTCGAAAAGGTCGTCGGCATGGCTGGCGTTCTGGATTCGGCACGCTTTGCTTACTTCCTGGCTGAAAAGACCGGCATTTCGGTCGAAGACATCCACGCCTGGACCCTGGGTGGTCACGGCGATGACATGGTGCCGATGGTGCGCCATTCTACCGTTGGCGGTCTGCCTCTGCCGGAACTGGTCGCTCAGGGTTTCCTGACCCAGGACGAACTGGACGCGATCGTAAAGCGTACTCGTGGCGGTGGCGGCGAAATCGTCGCCCTGCTCAAGACCGGCTCGGCGTTCTATGCCCCGGCGGAATCCGGTATTGCCATGGCCAAGTCCTACCTGTCCGATAAAAAGCGCGTCCTGCCGGTCGCAGCTTTCCTGAACGGCGAATACGGCCTGTCGGGTCTTTATGTCGGCGTGCCTGCGGTTATCGGTAAGGACGGCGTTGAAAAGGTCATCGAATTCTCGACCAACGAGGACGAGAAAGCCATGTTCAAGAAGTCGGTCGAAAGCGTTCAGGGCCTGATTGCCGCCTGTAAGGAAATCGATCCGTCGCTTGCCTAAATAAGATCACTCAAAAGTTTTGCGTTACACGCAAATACATTTTGAGTGGGCATATTGATTTGCTTTAAGAGGCCAAAACCGAAAGGTTTTGGCCTCTGCTGTTTTGGAAACCCTAATGACCCTGCCCCTGACTTCACCGCTTGGCCCGACGATTGAGACTGAGCGCCTGATCCTGCGCCCGCCCGTGGTTGAGGACTTCGAAGCTTTTTGCGCCTTTCATGCCGACGCAGACGCTATGAAATTTATCGGCGGAGCCGTGTCACCGGCCCTGGTCTGGCGCATCATGCGCGTCCTTGCAGGCGCATGGGCGCTTGATGGGTTTCACATGTTCAGCGTGATTGAAAAATCATCCGGCCAATGGATCGGTCGGATCGGGCCGCTCTATCCGCACGGCTGGCCCGACCGCGAAGTCGGCTGGGGCATACTGTCGTCAGCGCAGGGCAAGGGGTACGCCAAAGAGGCGGCGACCGCCTGCATCGACTATGTGTTCGATGTGCTGGGCTGGGATCACGTTGTCCACACGATTGCGCCTGAAAACCACGCCTCTGCCAATCTGGCCAAGGCGCTGGGCTCCTATGATCATGGGCCGGGAAAACTGCCCGACCCTTACGCTAATGAGCCCGTCAATATCTGGGGCCAGACGCGCGACGAATGGAAGCAACGGAAAAGCCAATAGCTTTCCTTATTGACGGAGTTTGATCACCGGCGCACCAATGCGCGTCAAAGTAAAAGACCAAAACAGGAGCGCCCCATGATCGACACCCCCGTCATTGTCCAAACTCAGCGTCAGCCGACCGCGGTTATTCACCTGACCATACCGCGCGATCAGATTCAGGTGGTTATGGGCCCTGCCATTCAGGAAGTCATGGGCGTTGTTGGTGCCGAGGGGATTATCCCGCAGGACGCCCTGTTTGCCTATCACCTCACCATGTCGCCGGATGTATTCGATTTCGAAGTTGGTGTGCCGGTGGCGGAACTGATCGCCCCGAATGGCCGGGTTATCCCGTCGCACCTTCCCGCCGCCAAGGTCGTGCGCACGGTTTACCACGGCCCCTATGAAGGTCTGGCTGAGGCGTGGGGGAAGCTCGATCAATGGCTGGCCGATAATGGCTATGAACCTGTTGGCGACTTGTGGGAAGTTTATCAGGCCGGACCGGAAACCGGTGACGACAGCTCTAAATGGCGCACAGAATTTAACCGTCCGGTAAAATAAAATCGCATAACCCCGATTTCTGAATTGACTCGTCTGGTCACACGGTTTATTTAACTGTTTAGTTAATCACGAGTGCCGCTTAATGTCCCTGAATACCCCACCTCCCGATCGTCTGTCCTTGACCCTCAACGCGCTGGCCGACCCGACCCGTCGGGCCATTCTGGCGCGATTGTCGCTGGGGGAAACTACGGTCAATGAACTGGCGGAACCGTTTGAGATGAGCCTGCCCGCGGTCTCCAAACACCTTAAGGTGCTGGAGCGTGCGGGCCTGATCAGCCGTACCCGCACGGCGCAGTGGCGGCCCTGCAAGCTGGAGCCGGAGCCGCTCAAGGAGGTCGATATGTGGCTCAGGGACTATCGCAAGATGTGGGAGCAGCGCCTCGACCGGCTGGAGGCTTATCTCAAGGAACTACAGGCCAAGGATACGCCGGTGCAATCGGCAAAACCGAAAGACGACAAAGACGGAGACATAAAATGAGCGCCGCCCTGAAAGAGACACTGATGTCAAGTTTCGAGGTCAGCTTTCCGTCCGAAATCGAAATCGTCATGACCCGCGCGCTCAACGCCCCCCGTGCGCTTGTGTATAGGCTGTGGTCAGAACCTGAGCATGTCCGCAACTGGTGGGGGCCTGCGGGGTTTGTAAATATAAATGTCGAGATGGATTTTCGCATCGGCGGCACGTTCCACATCGACATGCGCGCCCCGGACGGCGTGGTGTACCCGTGCGAAGGCACCTATCAGGACATCGTGCCGGATGAGCGCATTGTCTATGAAGGCGCGCCCCATATCGAGCATCCGTGCGGTGCTGGATTGCCGCCCAAAGCCACGGTCTTCATTACCTTCAAGGATGAACCTCAGCGCGATGGCACCGTCGGTACCAAGCTGGTGCTCCATAGCCGCATGATCAGCGCGCAGCAGCGCGAGGACGCCATTGCCGGTGGCTTTGCGGGGGGCTGGGCGGACAGCTTTGAACGGCTGGCGGTTGAACTCACCCAGTTGCCGCGCTTTGAAATCGTCACCACTCACCGGCTTAAGGCCACGCCCGCCGAACTGTTCGCGCTGTTTGCCGACCCGGCACACCTTAAGGAATGGTGGGGGCCGGAGGGCTTTACCAGCACCATCCCTGCGTTCGAGTTCGTTGAGGGGGGTGCGTTTCGCATTATCATGCACGGGCCGGATGGCCGCGATCATGATAACCACAAACGCTTTGTCGAAATCGTAGCGAATGAACGCATCGTCTTCGACCATTATCAACCGTCGCACCAATTCCGCATGACCATCGAATATCAGCCGCATGGCGATCATACTGACATGATCTGGCGCATGGATTTTGCACCTTCTGAACATGAAGCCATGCTCAAGGCCTTCATCCCACAGGCCAACGACCAAAACTGTGAACGGCTTGCGGTCTATCATGCTCAATTAAAACAACAGGGGGACATCTGATGCTGAAAACCATCGCCATAATTGTGGGGCTGGCCATTGTGGCCGTGCTCGTCATCGCCGCGTTCCGGCCAAACAGTTTTCGCATTGAACGGCGCATCACTATCAAGGCCCCGCCCGAAGTGATCTACGGCCACATCAATGATTTCCATAAATGGCGCGCCTGGTCGCCGTGGGAAAACCTCGATCCCGATCTGGAGCGCACCTATATGGGCTCACCGTCAGGCCTTGGGGCCGTCTATGTCTGGGAAGGCAAAAAGGCCGGGGCCGGACGGATGGAAATTACCGAACATACACCGTCCTCAAAACTGGTCATCAAGCTCGATTTCGTAAAGCCGATGACCACGACCAACACCACCGAAATTACTCTGACTCCAAATGGCGATGAGACGGTGGTGAGCTGGGCCATGTATGGGCCATCGCCCTATATATCGAAGTTGTTTGGCCTGATCTTCAACATGGACAAGGTGGTGGGCAAGGACTTTGAAAAAGGCCTGCAATCCCTCAAAACCCTAAGCGAACAGTAATCCCGAACCCTCTCAAACAGGAGCGATCATTATGCGTATCGAAGTCCACCTGAGTTTCAACGGCAATTGCGCCGAAGCGTTCGCGTTCTATAAATCCATTCTGGGCGGGGAGCTGTTCCTGTTCAAATACGAAGATGCGCCTGCCGATTCTGGCGGCACTGACCCTTCCTTCGGAGGTCGCATCATGCACGCCACGCTCAATGTGGGAGAGACGTCTTTCATGGGAGCGGATGCCCCGCCGCAGTGGGCCAGCACACCGCAAGGGTTCTGCGCCTCAATCGGGGTCAATACGGTTGAGGAAGCCAAACGCATCTGGGAAGGATTATCTGCCGATGCCAAGGCCATACATATGCCGCTGGCGCCGACCTTCTGGTCGCCAATGTTTGGCATGCTGATCGACAAATATGATCAGCCGTGGATGATCAACGCGGCGGCGCCTGAAGGCTATATGCCGGGTTAAACCCGCCCATACTTTGCAAACATTTTCGCTGGCCTGACCGCCGGATGGATGTTTGCGCCCTCAATTTGCCCGCATTTGGGCACTGAAATCTTACACATATCGCTCTAAGGACGCTCACCATGACCGCTGCAACTGATGACCGCGAACTGGTTCTGACCCGCACCCTTGATGCCCCGCGCCATCTGGTCTGGCGCTGCTGGACCGAGCCAGAATTGCTGGCGAAGTGGTACTGCCCCAAGCCTTGGTATATTGATCAGGTCGTGTGGGATCTGAAACCCGGCGGCCGGTCGGCCTGTGTCATGCACGGCCCCGATGGTGAAGCTATGCCCCAGGACGGCGTGTTCCTTGAAGTCATCCATCAGCAAAAGATCGTCTCGACTGACGCCTTTACGGTCGGCTGGGTGCCTTCGACCGATCCGTTTATGACCGCGGTTGTGACCTTTGAGGACGCACCGGGCGGCAAGACGCTTTATGTCGCCCGCGCCCGCCACTGGTCACCGGAAAAGAAACAACAACACGAACAGATGGGCTTTCACGAAGGCTGGGGCGCTGCCGCCGACCAACTCGAAGCGCTCGCTAAAACACTCTGAAGTAAGGAAACGCTGATAATGAAATATAGTCCCATGCTGTTTGGATTTTTGGCCTTGATCGCCTGTTCGCCCAAGCCCGGTGATGCCCCGCCCCCGCAGCCGGCGACCCTGCCGTCGGATATCGAGCAGGTCGCCTCGACCGAAGCCCCGGCGGGCGATTACACACTCGACAAATCCCACGCCAGTTTGACGTTCAAGGTCAACCATACCGGCTTTTCCAACTATACGGCCCAGTTCAAAAGCTTTGATGCTAACCTGAAACTCGACCCGGAAAAACCGGAGACCGCCTCAGTCAATGCCACCGTCGATGTCAAATCGCTGGATATCCCCACCCCGCCCGAAGGGTTCCTGAACACCCTGCTTGGGCCGGTTTGGTTTGATACGGCCAAGTTTCCCCAGATCAGTTTTCGCTCGACCAAGATCGACATGACCGGGCCCGATACGGCCAAAATCGACGGCGACCTGACCCTGAAAGGGGTTACCAAGCCAATTACTCTGGAGGCCAAATTCAACGGCGGCTATGCAGGCTTTGCCCCTTATGATCCAGCGGCGCGCATCGGGTTTTCGGCCAAGGGCAAGATCAAGCGCTCGGACTTTGGCATGACCTACGGCATCCCTGAACCCGGCACGACCATGGGTGTTGGTGATGAGGTCGAGATCATGCTTGAGGCCGAATTTACCGGCCCGCCGCTCGAAGCCGCGGCATCGTCAGCCACCGCGACACCGGCGAACTAGACCATGACCCGTTCAGCCCATCACCACCTGATCACCATAGAGCGTGATCTGGCCTTTAGCCCTGACGTAGTCTTTAAAGCCTGGGCCGATCCTGCCGCCAAGGCGAAGTGGTTCAGCGGGCCACCGGATTGGGAGGCCGAGCCGCACCACCTCGATTTTCGCGTCGGTGGCAAGGAAAGGTCGGCGGGCGGCCCCAAGGACGGGCCGCCCCACCGCATGGAAGCCGTCTACCACGACATAGTGCCGGAGGAGCGGATCATTTCCAGCTTTTCGATGTATCTCGATACGACCCTGATCACCGTGTCGCTGGCAACCATCGAGTTCAAACCCTCAGCCAAGGGCACAAAGCTGATCCTCAATGAGCAGATCGTGTTCCTTGATGGCTCCGATCATCTGGATGACCGCATCCACGGCACCAACGCCATGATCGATATGATGGAAGCCTACCTTACAGGAACACATTAGTTCGCGCTTTTAGTTCCGAAAACCGCTATACACTTTTCGGAAAGCGCTCTGACTTAAAGCCAGCCGTCAGATTTAAGCGCTTTCTGAAAACTGCGGCTGATGGGCGCGCTCACCTCCCCTTTCAGGCGGAAGGTGACGCGCCCGTTGTCTTTTATGACATCGTCTATGGCGTCCTTGGCCACCCACCATGACCTGTGGGTCTGGGAGCCTTCGATGCCGTCCAACTCGCGGATGGCATCATAAAGCCGCATCAGGATCAGGGTCTGGCCCACACTGGTGTGCACCCGCAGATAATGATCCTCCGCCGACAAGGCGTAGATCTCAGCGTGTCGGAACTTAAACGGCAGGCGCTGGCGGAAAACACCCGCATCCGACGCCACCTCATCTGAAACCGCATGGGCATGGCTCTGCATCGGGGTCCGGTTGGCCAAGCAATATAGCGTCGTCATGGCCACGCAGATGGGGGCGACCGGCCCGACCAAATATAACAGATACTTGGGGTGAAGCGGGATGCTGCCGAGGGCGGCGTTGGCGATCCAGACCATGACCGTGATAGGCACAATAATCAGCGCCAGATGGATCAGAATACGCAGCAGATTAGAGCCGCGTCCGGGCATGATGCGATCCATCACAAAACTGACCCCGTGGGCAATGAACGTCCCGCCGACCATCAGGCTCGCCCAGTACAGAAACCGCGCGGGCAAGCCGAAGACCTCCGTGCCTGACGCGGCAATCGCCGTCAGAAACAAAGCCATACCAATCGCGATACCATAGGTCTTGGCCCACGGCATCAGCGCGTCGGTTATTCGCGAAGCGCGAACGGCAGTTACCGGCATTTCACGTATTTCGCTGGCGGTTTCGCGCATCGGGGCAGGCATCCTGAAAAACTATCTGACAGATTTACAGCCATTGGATCACCCCCGTCAAAGGAGAACCGCCTGTGGTTCGCAAACTTCTGCTGCAATTCATTCTGCCAACACTATTGACCGTCGGCATCATTTATCTGGCCTTGCAATCCATGGATGCCAATGTGCGCGCCCGCATGGTGTCTGCGGCTGAAAACTTCGTCCCCCATGCCCCGAACTGGGCGCTGATTATGCTTCAGCCCGCAGCCATTCAGATCCATATTGCCGCCGCCGCCTCTGCTTTTGTGATCGGGCTAATTCAGTTTTTAGGCCCGAAAGGCAAAATGCCGCACCGCATACTGGGCTGGATCTGGGTCGGGCTTATGCTGATCACCGCCATATCAAGCTTTTTTATTCGGGAAATCAATCAGGGCAGCTTTAGCCTGATCCATCTGCTGTCCGGCTGGACCGCCGTATCGTCCCCCATGATCATTTATGCAGCCCGCAAGGGAAATATCAAACAGCACAGAAATGCCGCCATCAGCCTGTTTATGGGCGGACTGATTATCGCCGGGGCGCTGACCTTTATGCCAGGACGCCTGATGTGGCGGGTCTTTTTTGGATAAATATCAGCGATGTTAGCGCTAAAATAATATATGATATACTTTAGTGCGCAAGCGTCATGACAGCGCTTACCGTTCAGCTTAAGGCTTAATTTATATGATATAGAGCCCGTAAATTTGGCTTTGCGATTGCAAAATAGGTGCATTTGAGCGGTTGCACACAAGTGTTTGGGACTTTATAAGGCAGCTTGGTCGCGGGACGGACAATGAGGTTCGCCCTCAAGTACCGTTCGCCAGGGGCTTACGCCCCAAAGATATTTCCAAGCTTTCGCAAAGCACAGACGGGTTCCATGAACATTCACGAACATCAAGCCAAGGCCGTACTGAAAGAGTTCGGCGTTGCCGTTCCGCGCGGCTATCCCGCGTTTTCCCCCAAGGAGGCCCTTGAGGCCGCCAAGAACCTGAAAGACGACTCCACCAAGGTGTGGGTGGTCAAGTCGCAGATCCACGCAGGTGGTCGCGGCAAGGGCAAGTTTGAAGGCTTAGGCGCCGATGCCAAGGGCGGCGTGCGCGTCGTCAAGTCTCCGGCTGAAGTCGAAGCCAATGCCGATGAAATGCTGGGCCGCGTCCTCGTGACCCACCAGACCGGCCCTGCGGGCAAGCAAGTCAACCGCCTCTACATCGAAGAAGGCGCGGACATCAAAAAAGAGCTTTATCTGTCGCTGCTGGTTGATCGCGTATCATCGCGCGTCTCGGTCGTCGCCTCGACCGAAGGCGGCATGGACATCGAAGAAGTGGCCCATTCGACGCCTGAGAAGATTCTGAGCTTCACTATCGATCCGGCTACGGGCGTGTTCCCGCATCACGGCCGCACCCTGTCGGCCGCGCTTGGCCTCAAGGGCGACCTGTCCAAGCAAGCTTATAAGCTGCTCCAGCAACTGTACGCGGCGTTCAACGCCAAGGACATGGACATGCTGGAAATCAACCCGCTGATCATCACCGGCGACGACCAGCTTCTGGTTCTGGACGCCAAGGTGTCGTTCGATTCCAACTCCCTGTTCCGTCATCCCGACATTCAGGCCCTACGCGACCTGACCGAAGAAGACCCCAAGGAAATCGAAGCCTCAAAGTTCGACCTCAGCTACATCGCTCTTGACGGCGAAATCGGCTGCATGGTCAACGGTGCCGGTCTGGCCATGGCCACGCTCGACATCATCAAGCTGTACGGTTCTGAGCCTGCCAACTTCCTCGACGTCGGCGGCGGTGCCACGACTGAAAAGGTGACGGCCGCCTTCAAGATCATCACCTCCGACCCCAAGGTCAAAGGTATTCTGGTCAACATCTTTGGTGGCATCATGAAGTGCGACATCATCGCGACCGGTGTGATCACCGCCGTGAAAGAAGTCGGCCTGAAGGTGCCTTTGGTTGTCCGCTTAGAGGGCACCAATGTCGAACTGGGCAAGAAAATCATCAATGAGTCGGGCCTTAATGTCATCGCCGCCGACGATCTGGCCGATGCGGCCGCGAAAATTGTCAAAGCTGTGAAGGGCTAAGGTTCAGACATGTCAATCCTGATCAACAAAGACACCAAGATCATCACCCAAGGGTTCACCGGCGCGCAAGGCACCTTCCACTCCGAGCAGGCTATCGCCTATTACGGCACCAAGGTCGTCGGCGGCGTTACGCCGGGTAAGGGCGGCACGACCCATATCGGTCTGCCGGTCTACGACTCGGTCGCCGAAGCCAAAGAGCGTACCGGTGCCACGGCCTCGGCCATCTACGTGCCGCCGCCCTTCGCGGCTGACGCCATCCTTGAGGCTATTGAGGCGGAAATCCCGCTGATCGTCTGCATCACCGAAGGTATTCCGGTGCTGGACATGGTCAAGGTCAAACGCGCCCTTTCGGGTTCCAAGTCGCGCCTGATCGGCCCGAACTGCCCCGGCGTCCTGACCCCGAACGAGTGCAAGATCGGCATCATGCCGGGCAACATCTTCTCCAAGGGCTCGGTCGGCGTGGTTTCGCGCTCCGGCACCCTGACCTATGAAGCTGTGTTCCAGACAACCAATGCTGGCCTCGGTCAAACGACCGCTGTCGGCATCGGTGGCGACCCGGTCAAGGGCACCGAGTTCATCGACATGCTGGAAATGTTCCTAGCGGATGATGAAACCAAGTCGATCATCATGATCGGTGAAATCGGCGGTTCTGCCGAAGAAGACGCCGCTCAGTTCCTGATCGACGAAGCCAAGCGCGGCCGTAAAAAGCCGATGGCCGGTTTCATCGCAGGCCGCACAGCCCCTCCGGGCCGTCGCATGGGCCATGCCGGTGCGATCATCTCCGGTGGCAAGGGCGGCGCGGAAGACAAGATCGCCGCTATGGAAGCGGCGGGCATCAAGGTGTCGCCGTCTCCGGCAGCCTTGGGCGAGACGCTCCTGTCGGTCCTTAAGGGTTAATCAATACCCCTAAACTACACGTTGAAGGCGGTTCCTTACGGAGCCGCCTTTTTTGTGGGCGAAAGCCATTTTCAGACACGAATTTACGGTCACAAACCGAAATGAAAAATTTTGTCTGACAATTAATTCACCCGTTTTTGACGGTTCTCAACCGTCAAAAAAAAGAGTATGCGTAACTTAAGCCTGCGAATAGTCGCAGTGCGTCCTATTGCCTAGTGATCAGGCAGGCGGTGTCGTAATTGGCCGCCTAAACCGAAACATGAAAGGGAAGCGGTGTCGTAATTGGCCGCTTCAGCAGGTAGCCTCATGGCGGATGATTCCGGCCGTTTAAATCAGGTGTTCGCAGAAACCTCGTTTCTGTATGGCGGCAATGCCGTTTTTATCGAACAAATTCAGGAAAAATGGGCCAAAGACCCCAGTTCCGTCTCCCCCGCCTGGCGGGCCTTCTTCGATCAGTTGATGGACCAGCCCTCGGTCGTCGCGGATAACGCTGACGCCGGGTCATGGGCGCGCGACATTCCCGCCGTCCGCGATGAGCTTACCTCGGCTATGGACGGGTTCTGGCCCGCCGTCGAAGCCAAGGCTGCCAAGATGCCGGAAAAGACCGCCGCGGTGGTCACCGGCTCAGCCGCACCGTCACCGGAGGCTCTGCGCGCCGCGTCGCGCGACTCCGTGCGCGCTCTGATGCTGATCCGCGCCTACCGTATTCGCGGCCACCTGCAGTCGAACCTTGATCCGCTTGGCATTTCGCCCAAGGGCACCAACCCTGAGCTGGAGCCCTCACACTGGGGTTTCACCGACGCTGACCTGAACCGTCCGATCTTTATCGACGGCGTTCTGGGCTTAGAGACCGCGACCTTAACCGAAATCATCACCATCCTTAAGCGCACCTATTGCTCGAATGTCGGCGTGCAGTACATGCACATCGCCGATCCGGCTGAAAAAGCCTGGATTCAGGAGCGCATTGAGGGCCGCGACAAGGAAATCACCTTCACCAAGGAAGGCAAGATCGCCATCCTGAAGAAGCTGATCGAAACCGAAGGCTTTGAGCGCTTCATCCACCGTCGTTTCCCCGGCACCAAGCGCTTCGGCCTTGACGGTGGCGAAGCCATGATCCCGGCGCTGGAGCAGATCATCAAGCGCGGCGGCGCGCTCGGCATGAAGGACATCATCCTCGGTATGGCCCACCGTGGCCGCCTGAACGTGCTGGCCGGCGTGATGGGCAAGCCCTATAAGGCCGTGTTCCACGAATTCCAGGGCGGCTCGTCCCTGCCGTCGGACATCGAAGGTTCCGGCGACGTGAAGTACCACATGGGCGCGTCATCTGACCGTGCCTTTGACGGTAACAATGTCCACCTGTCGCTAACCGCCAACCCGTCGCACCTTGAAATCGTCAACCCGGTCGTTCTGGGTAAGGCGCGCGCCAAGCAGTACTACCAGATCAAGGAAAAGAACGACGGCACGCTTGATCGTTCGGGCACCCTGCCGCTGCTGATCCACGGCGACGCCGCCTTTGCCGGTCAGGGTGTCGGCATGGAATGTTTCGCGCTGATGGGCCTTAAGGGCTATAAGACCGGCGGCACTATCCACTTCATCATCAATAACCAGATCGGCTTTACGACCTCGCCGCACAATTCACGCTCAAGCCCCTATCCTTCGGACGTGGCCTTGATGGTCGCGGCGCCTATCCTGCACGTCAACGGTGACGATCCCGAAGCTGTGGTGTTTGCCGCGAAACTGGCGACCGAGTTCCGTCAGACCTTCGCCAAAGACGTGGTCATCGACATGTTCTGCTATCGCCGCTTCGGTCACAACGAAGGCGATGATCCGACCTTCACCCAGCCGCTGATGTACGCCAAGATTAAGGACCACCCGTCAACGCGCGAACTGTATTCGCAGCGTCTGATCGCTGAGGGCACCGTCTCTCAGGCTGAGGTTGATGGCTTCATCAAGGACTTCGACACCTTCCTCGATTCCGAATTTGAAGCGGGTAAGGTCTATAAGGCGTCTAAGGCCGACTGGCTGGACGGCAAGTGGTCAGGCCTTGGCCTGCCCGAAGAAGATGAGCGTCGCGGCACCACCTCCGTGCCCCGCGCCAAACTTAATGAAATCGGCCGCAAGATCACTGAAATCCCTAACCACGTCGATATGCACAAGACGCTGAAGCGCGTTATTGATGCCCGTCGTGCAGCGGTGGATTCCGGTGAGAATATCGACTGGGCTTTGGCGGAGCATCTGGCCTATGGCTCGCTGCTCGACGAAGGTTTCCCCGTGCGCCTGTCCGGTCAGGATTCGGTACGCGGCACCTTCTCTCAACGTCACTCAGCTTTCGTTGATCAGACCACGGAAGAACGATACTTCCCGCTCAACAATCTGCGCGAAGGTCAGGCTCAGTACGAAGTGATCGACTCGGCCCTGTCCGAAGAAGCCGTGCTTGGTTTTGAGTACGGTTACAGCCTCGCCGATCCGAACACATTGACCCTGTGGGAAGGCCAGTTCGGCGACTTTGTGAATGGCGCGCAAGTGGTGATTGACCAGTTCATCTCATCGGGTGAGCGCAAGTGGCTGCGGATGTCGGGCCTTGTGATGCTGCTGCCGCATGGCTACGAAGGTCAGGGCCCGGAACATTCGTCCGCTCGCCTTGAACGCTTCCTGCAAGCCTGCGCCGAAGACAATATGCAGGTTGCCAACTGCACGACGCCGGCCAACTACTTCCACATCCTGCGCCGTCAGATCCACCGTCCGTTCCGCAAACCCCTGATTATCATGACGCCGAAATCGCTTCTGCGTCACAAGAAGGCGGTTTCAACTTTTGCGGATATCTCTGAGGGGTCTAGCTTCCACCGCGTCCTGCACGACGACGCCCAGACACGCCCGGAAGTGGCTGGTGTCAAGCTGGTCGCTGACGACAAGATCCGCCGCGTCGTTCTGTGTTCGGGCAAGGTCTATTACGATTTGCTCGAAGACCGCGAAAAGAAGGGTATCAAGGACGTTTATCTGATGCGTCTTGAGCAGTTCTATCCGTGGCCGATGAAGTCGCTGCTGACGGAGCTTGGTCGCTTCAAGAACGCCGAACTGGTCTGGTGTCAGGAAGAACCGAAAAACATGGGCGGCTGGACGTTTGTCGAGCCGTGGCTGGAACTGACGCTGGATAAGCTGAAGGTCAAGGCCAAGCGCGCCCGTTATGTCGGCCGTCCGGCCTCGGCCTCGACCGCCGCCGGTGTCATGAGCCGCCACCTCAAAGAGCTTGAAACCTTTCTCAATGAGGCGTTCGCGTAAGCGCGAGCGCCTTTCCCCACACGCATTTTTCAAAATTCAAAATCGGAGCCTGAAACCTCATGGCTGATATCTTAACCCCCGTTCTGGGCGAATCTGTTGCCGAAGCCACCATCGCCCGCTGGACCAAAAAGCCCGGCGATGCTGTCAAAAAGGACGAAGTCCTGGTCGAGTTGGAAACCGATAAGGTCTCCCTCGAAGTTGCCGCCCCCGCTGACGGTACTTTGTCGGAAATTCTGGTCGGCGAAGGCGACACCGTTGTCCCCGGCACTATCCTTGGCCGCATTGGTGCTGCCGGTGCCCCCGCCGCTCCGGCGCCAGCGGCAGCCCCAGCCCCAACTCCTGCTCCCGTCGCATCACCAGCACCGGCACCCGCCGCTTCGTCCCCCGCTTCGGGTAATCTGGTCGAGGTCAAAACCCCGGTCATGGGTGAATCCGTAGCCGAAGGCGCTATCGGCACCTGGCTAAAAAAAGCCGGTGACGCCGTCAAAAAGGACGAAGTTCTGGTTGAGATCGAAACCGATAAGGTCGCCGTCGAAGTCGCCTCACCGGCAGACGGCGTACTGGCTGAAATCGTGGCCGCTGATGGTGCCACCGTCACGCCGGGTCAGGTCATCGCTAAAATCGCCGCCGGTGCCTCTGCCGGTTCAACGGCTGCCGCACCGGCTCCGGCTCCGGCCCCAGTCGCGGCTGCGGCTGCCCCCGCCGCGTCTCAGCATCTGTCCCCGTCGGTGCAGCGCATCACGACCGAAAACAACCTCGACACCTCCGCCATTGCCGGCACCGGCAAAGACGGTCGCATCACCAAGGGCGACGCGCTCGCGGCCCTGTCATCGCCCGCTCCGACACCCGTCGCTTTGGCGCCAACGCCTTCGGCCCCGGCAGCTCCGCGTCCGGCCGCCGCCCGCGAAGAGCGCGTAAAGATGACGCGCCTGCGTCAGACGATCGCCCGCCGCCTGAAAGAGTCGCAATCGACCGCCGCTCAGTTGACCACCTTCAACGAAGTCGACATGTCGACCGTCATGAACCTGCGCAACACCTATAAGGATGCCTTTGAAAAGCGTCACGGTGTGAAACTCGGTTTCATGTCGTTCTTTGCCAAGGCCGTGGTTGCGGCCCTGAAAGACATTCCGGCGGTTAACGCTGAAATCGACGGCACCGACATCATCTATAAGAACCACTATGACCTCGGCGTTGCCGTCGGCACCGATAAAGGCCTTGTGGTGCCGGTTCTGCGCGATGTCGATCAGTTGTCTCTGGCCGGTATTGAAAAGGGTATCGCCGGTCTGGGTAAGCAAGCCCGTGACGGCACCCTGTCACTGGATCAGCTTCAGGGCGGGACGTTTACCATCACCAACGGCGGTATCTACGGCTCGCTGATGTCGACCCCGATCCTCAACATGCCGCAGGTCGGTATCTTAGGGATGCACAACATCGTCCAGCGCCCGATGGTCGTGAACGGTCAGATTGTTGCCCGTCCGATGATGTATCTGGCCCTGTCCTACGATCACCGCATCGTTGACGGCAAGGAAGCCGTGACCTTCCTGGTGCGCATCAAGGAAGGCCTCGAAGACCCGCAGCGCTTTATCCTCGACGTCTAGGATCAGTTTACATTGATCACAAAAGGCCGCTCCTTACGGAGCGGCCTTTTTCGTTTTAGGCGAAAGATTTTGAGTGGCGCACTTAATCTGTTAGCGCTATCGTCACCCCAATAATAATATGAGACGGGGAAACGCAGATGGGACGACCACGCACGCACGGGGAAACACAAACGGGGCGGACGCCACACCGGACAGTGAATAGCGCCATAAAATTATTCAGCGCACTGATAATACTGACCTCCCTGTGGGCACCCATGGCTGAAGCCGCCGCCAAATCCAAAGGTGGTCAATATAACACGGTGGCCTCACGCCGTGCCCAGCCGCATCTGGACCTGGCCATGACCGCACCCATGCCGCAACTGCTGGATCAGGCAGCGGAGCTTAAGCCGGAATATGTTCTGGCCTATGGCCTGGCCCTCGAATTGGGACGCGAACCTGCCACCCTCAGCCCCACCCAGCGGGCCAAGGTGCAGGGCGTGTTTCAGGACTTTCTCAATGAATTTGTCTACAAAAAAGACAATATTGCCCTCAAAGGCGACGAAGATGCGCTTCTGGGGCAGCCCGATTTCTGGATCATGATGGCCCGTGTCTTTGGCAGAAAACCGCAACATATGCGGCTGATGGGCGGCACAACCCTGATCAGCGACACGACCGGCGCTGTCTCAACGCTCAATTTCGGCGCTTATGATCTCAACGATAACACCTTCCGTCCCGAAGACTATCGTTTCAGCGAAGAGACCGTGCTGAACCGTTATATGGTCTACGCAGCGCAGTCCTGCGCCATGTATGCCAAAATCTCTGAGCAAATGAAAAAGGCCCAAAGGGTAGATGCCGCCTCAGTCTCACATCTGACGCCGGAAAAGCTGGCTGAGGTCAAGGCCACCGCCCGGACTATCCATACCGAGGCTCTGCGCTATGGCCCTGCAGCGTGCGGCGGGCGCGACTATTTCAATAAGGTCTCAGCCTTTGCCGCCGCCAATCTGGGTCGGCTGAACACGCTGAAAGACGATCCCATCGCTCAGATCACCCCGGTCGCGACGGATAGCCCTATCCCTTAACAATCCCTGTGGGCAAGTTATAGTTAATAGGCTAATATCGCGCAGATTTCAGATGATCCGGAGGGGGCTCTAATGGATGCGGCCATGAAAATTCTGCGCTGGTTTATCGCAGCACTGGTGCTGGCCTATACGGTCTGGATTAGCTGGCCGGTCATTCAGGCCAAGGTTTTGGGGCAGCCCGATGAGCCGTTTGTGTCGTCGCGCGCCGCCGATGACATCGACTATCGCGGCGGCTACAGTATGGCCCCCGTCCGCGATCCTTATGCCCCGCCGCTGGCTGAATCCATTCAGGGACGCACGGCGCTTGAGGCCATAGAGACCGACAATCAGCCGGTAATCTGGCTGTGGGCGTCGGTCGTGGCGCTATATGTCATCGCCGCGTTTTTGTTCGCCAATGGCAATTTGCGCGCCGCCTTTGCTTATGGCCTGGGATTTATCGCCGATGTCGTCCTGACCTATCTGACCAAGGGCGAAGCGGGGGCCGGTATATTCGATAAGGTGCTTGAAATCCTGTCGGGCTGGGACCCGCGCTATGTGCTGACCTTGGTGGCGCTGGGCTTAGGGTTTATCATGGCGATGGCCCGTCTGCGGCCCGTTAACCGCCGCCCGTTCTGATTGTCGGCGCGTCCCCTAAAAAACATGCGATTTTCCTGCCAACAGGCTTGACCCATGGGGCTTAGGCTCCTAGGTCAAGGATACCATTTGATATGAAAAAAGGCAGCTATCATGGCGGACACGAACTTTGACGTAGTCATCATCGGCGGCGGGCCGGGCGGCTACAATGCGGCGGTGCGCGCCGGACAACTGGGGCTGAAAGCGGCGATCGTGGAATCGCGCGGCGTACTGGGCGGTACCTGCCTGAACGTCGGCTGCATGCCCTCAAAGGCTCTGCTGCACGCCTCAGAACTGTTCGAAGCCGCATCAGGTGAATTTGCCCATATCGGCATCGAAGTCCCGGCCCCCAAGCTCAACCTCATCCAGATGATGAAGGCCAAGCAGGACAGCGTCAACGCCCTGACCAAGGGCGTCGAATTCCTGATGAAGAAGAACAAGGTCACCTACTTTGTGGGCTTCGGCAAAATCGAAGGGGCCGGTAAGGTTTCGGTCACCGCCGCTGACGGCAAGGTCGAGCAACTGACCACCAAGCACATCGTCATCGCCACCGGCTCTGAGCCGACCCCGCTGCCGGGTGTCACGGTTGACCAAAAGCAGATCGTCGATTCCACCGGCGCGCTGTCGCTGCCGGCGGTGCCCAAGCACCTCGTCGTCGTCGGTGCCGGCATCATCGGTCTTGAACTCGGCTCGGTCTGGCGTCGTCTGGGTGCCAAGGTGACCGTGGTCGAATTCCTCGACCGCATCACGCCGGGTATGGACACCGAAGTCGCCACCCAGTTCCAGAAAATCCTGACCAAGCAGGGCTTTGCCTTTAAGCTCGGCACCAAGGTCACTTCGGCCAAGACCGGTAAGTCTGGCGTCAGCCTGACCTTAGAGGCCGCCGCCGGTGGCAATGCCGA
The DNA here is from genome assembly GCF_014652575.1 of Asticcacaulis endophyticus. Lineage (GTDB taxonomy): Bacteria > Pseudomonadota > Alphaproteobacteria > Caulobacterales > Caulobacteraceae > Asticcacaulis > Asticcacaulis endophyticus. The sequence continues at coordinate 540,769 of NZ_BMZB01000001.1, forward strand.
AACCCTCGAAGCCGATGTGGTTCTGGTGGCTATCGGTCGCCGTCCGTTCACCGCCGGTCTGGGGCTTGATACCGTCGGCATCACGCCCGATCAGCGCGGCTTTATCGCCACGGATCATTTCAAGACCTCCGCACCCGGCGTGTGGGCCATCGGTGACGTGATCCACGGCCCGATGCTGGCCCACAAGGCCGAAGAAGACGCGGTCGCCGTCATCGAACTGATCGCCGGTAAGGCCGGTCACGTCGATTATGATCTGGTGCCGTCGGTCGTCTACACCTTCCCCGAAGTGGCGTGGGTAGGTAAGACCGAAGACCAGCTTAAGGCCGCGGGTGTGCAATATAAAACCGGCAAGTTCCCGTTCATGGCCAACAGCCGCGCCAAGATCAACCATGAGACCGACGGCTTCGTGAAGTTCCTCGCCGATGCCAAGACCGATAAGGTCTACGGCGTGCATATCCTTGGTCCGCAGGCCGGGGAAATGATCGGCGAAGCGTGCGTGTTGATGGCCTTTGGCGGCGCGTCCGAAGATCTGGCGCGCACCTGCCATCCGCATCCGACCCGCTCTGAGGCCGTTAAGCAGGCAGCTATGGGCGTCGAAGGCTGGACGATGCAGGCGTAAAGACCTCACTCAAAAGTCCTTCGTTTCACTCAGTGTACTTTTGAGTGCGTTAACTATAATTAAAAAAATATTTCCCCGCCTACCTAGACGGATATAAAATCTGCACTTATCATGAGTGATAGCGCGTCATAAAAGTTGACATACAGTTTTTTTATGTTAGTGCGCTAGCGCGTCATTGAAATAACACGATTTAAACGTATATTAACGTAGCTATAGCAAATTGCTATGACAAGGTTCTAATGGTTAACGTCAAAAAAGGAGGCGAGTTAGATATGACTGAATGCATGACACTCGCTAGTCACTTTAAAGATCTAGCGAAGCAAGGATTGGTGGACGTAAAATTTTATGTCCGCAATTTAGATGAGGCCGTTTCGGAGCAAGTTTGTTCCGAGGTTAATGCGCTATATGCCGCACGTTCTGCTGGTAAGATCAAGGCGTTAAACTTTGAGGATTCCCGTCGAGCGAATACTTGACAAGAATCTGAAGTATGGCTACCTCCAAATAACGGTTGAAGGCTCTGGCTAATCGCTAGAGCCTTTTCTTTTGGAGTGACTAAATGACTGACGCATCTCATGGGACTAGCTGGGTCTATTCTGAAAAATTAGAGTATGCGTTTAGAAAGGTTCGGGACATTCAAGAGTTTGTTCGAACTTACGTTATCTCCCCGGATAAAATTCCCGTATCTATCGAAGATGTTCAATGGGCCGTAGAACAAAAATATGGCCTTAAAATTCGGAAAGAACTTGTTGATTTCGAGGCTCAGCATATTCGGGGTATGATGGAGCGCTACGAAGACGGAACTGCAAATGTTTTCGTACGCGAATATCAAGATGCCAACAAAGACATTAATTTATATTGGCACAGGTTTATAACTTTAAAAGAAATTGTTCATTTAGGGATAGACGAAAAAGAAGACTGGAACCCTGACGGCTGCTTCACACTTGATGAATTAATTAAGGAAAATGGCTATAGCGGCATAAACAAGGTAATGTCAGAAACCCAGTCCGAACATTTAGCAGAAATTGCTGCTATTGAATTGCTTTACCCATTTGAGTTTCGGGCCTCAGATATTGCAAGCGGAAAGTCTGTTATGCAACTTTCGCATGAGTATCAAGTTCCACCGTATGTCATAGCCAGAGCCTTATCACCAAATCACATGAAAATGGCTCGTGCCGTATGGAATGAAATTCGTGGACATGGCCTAGGCGGCTTAGGAAGCAGCCCAACTGGATAAGGCACGGGCCGCGCCCCTGCTAGGCATCCACCTCGGCGTCGAGGGCGTTTTCCTGAATGAACTCGCGGCGCGGTTCGACCAGATCACCCATCAGGCGGCTGAACATATCATCGGCCAGATCAGGGTTTTCGGCATCGACCCGAAGCAATGTGCGCACGTCTTTGTCGAGCGTGGTTTCCCACAACTGCTCGGCATTCATTTCCCCAAGGCCTTTATAGCGCTGGATCGACAGGCCCTTACGGCCCGCATCCAGCACCGCCGCCACCAGATCAAGCGGCCCGCGAATGTCGGTAACCTTATCCTTACGGCGGAAAATAGACGCCTCAGTATAGAGGTCGCCAATCGCATCGGCCCGCTCAGACAGGCGGCGCGCATCGGCTGAGTGCATCATAGCCTCGTCCAGCACGACCCGCTCCGTCACACCACGCCGGATACGCGAAAAGACATAACCGCCCCCTTCGCCGATCACGACTGACCACGGACCATCACCGTCTTCGTTGCGGCGATCAAGGCGGATTGCGGCCTGCGCCATATCCGGGTTCGCGCCAAACAGGCCCGACAAGGCCGCCTGTTCGATGGCAAAGGCCGGGGCGCGCGATGACAGACGATCGACGCTTTGTTTGAACGATTTGGCGGTACGGACCTGTTCTTCGAGATCAAGTCCCATGACACGCTCACCATTGCGCAGTTCCAAGGTCGCGTCCTGCACACCCTCTTCGATCAGGAAGGCGTCCAGTTCCGTGTCGTCCTTGAGGTAGCGCGACGACTTACCCTTGGCGACCTTATAGAGCGGCGGCTGGGCGATATAGAGGTAACCGTTGCGGATGACTTCGGGCATCTGGCGATAGAAGAAGGTCAAAAGCAGCGTGCGGATGTGCGCGCCATCGACATCAGCATCGGTCATGATGATGATCTTGTGGTAGCGCAGCTTTTCGATATTAAAGTCGTCGCGGCCGATGCCAGCCCCCAAGGCCACAATCAGGGTGCCGATCTGCTCGGACGACAGCATCTTATCGAAGCGCGCGCGCTCGACGTTCAAGACCTTACCGCGCAGGGGCAGGATGGCCTGATTTTCGCGGTTACGGGCTTGTTTGGCCGAACCCCCGGCGGAGTCACCTTCGACGATGAAAATCTCAGACTTGGCCGGATCGCGTTCCTGACAGTCGGCCAGCTTACCGGGCAGGGACGAGATATCGAGCGCCGACTTACGGCGGGTCAAATCGCGGGCTTTGCGGGCGGCTTCGCGGGCCGAGGCGGCTTCGATGATCTTGGAGACGATTTGCTTGGCCTCGACCGGGTTTTCTTCAAACCACTGGGTCAGCTTATCGTAAACCAAGCCTTCAACCGCCGGACGCACCTCAGAGGAGACCAGCTTGTCCTTGGTTTGCGATGAAAACTTGGGGTCCGGCACCTTAACCGACAGTACGCAGGTCAGGCCTTCGCGGGCGTCTTCGCCGGTAACCGTGATCTTTTCTTTTTTGGCAGCACCTGACGATTCCATATAGGCCGTCATCACCCGCGTCAGTGCCCCGCGGAACGCCGCCAGATGGGTGCCGCCGTCGCGCTGCGGGATGTTGTTGGTAAAGCACAGCATGGTTTCGTGGTAGCTGTCGTTCCATTGCAGGGCCAGATCGAGCTCGACCTTATCACGCTTACCGCGCACAGAAACCGGCGCCTTGATGATCGGTGACTTGGCCTTATCAAGGTGCCTGACGAACTCAACGATACCGCCGTCATAATGCAGGATGATGTCGTAGGGTTCGGCTTCGCGCAGGTCGGCAAAACGGATGTGGACACCGGAGTTCAGGAACGCCAGTTCGCGCAGACGGTGCTCCAGTGTTTTGCGGTCAAATTCGATGAACGCAAAGGTCGTCAGCGACGGAAAAAATGTCACTTCGGTGCCGGTATAGTCCTTGCCGTTTTCACGCAGAGGCGCCTCACCGGTGACTTTCAGCGGACTGACGGTCACGCCGCGCTCAAAGCGCACTTCGTGCTTCTTGCCCTGACGATATATGGTCAGATCAAGATAATCCGACAGCGCGTTCACCACCGACACGCCGACGCCGTGCAGACCGCCGGAGACCTTATAGGAGTTCTGATCGAACTTACCGCCAGCGTGCAGTTCGGTCATGATGACCTCAGCCGCCGACACGCCTTCGCCTTCGTGGATGTCGACCGGCACGCCGCGACCATCGTCGGTGACCGTACACGACCCATCGGCATTCAGGATCACTTCGACGCGGGTGGCATGGCCCGCCAAGGCCTCATCAATCGCGTTGTCGACCACTTCGTAGACCATGTGATGCAGGCCCGAACCATCGTCCGTATCACCGATATACATGCCCGGACGCTTACGCACGGCGTCCAGACCTTTGAGCACCTTAATCGAATCAGCGCCGTATTCCGCAGCCATCGGTTCTTCACCTTCGGCGAGGGTAGGATCGATAGGTTCGTCGCTCATGATTTTTCCAAACTTTAATCAACAAATTCCGTGAGTTGCCCGCCATCTATGCGGACACCAAGGGCGCGCCCGCGTAAGGCGTCAAACAGATTTTCATCCGTTCCCGTAAACAGTGTTTGTAGCCTTAAATGGGTGGTTTCGTCAAACAAAGCCGCCCTGCGGACGGGGTCTAAGTGGGCGGCAACTTCGTCCAGCAACAGCACCGGATTGGGCAGATCAGAGCGCCGTGACAGACGTGAGCCTTGGGCCAAAATCATATTGAGCACCAGCGCCTTTTGCTCACCCGTCGAACAGTCCGACGCCGTGCGATTTTTGTCACGATGAAAGACGCTGAGATCCATGCGGTGCGGCCCGAACAGCGAGCGTCCGGCAGCGGCATCTCTGGCGCGGGCCCGGCGATAACCGTCCAGCAGATCATCAGGATTATCAGCCCCCAGCAGGGCCAGATCAGCCTTCGGGAAAGCGCCATGGTGGTCTTCGATCTCAGCCTGAAGGGCGATCATGGCACGCTGTCGTGACGCGATCATGCGCGCACCAGACTCAGTTAGACGCTGCTCCAGCACACTCAGCCAGCCGTCATCGGCGGGGCCGTGGACGAGCAGCTTCAGGCGTTCGCGCAAGGCTTTCTCATAGGCATTAACGACACTGGCGTGGGCGGGCTCATCGGCAAACACCAGCCGGTCGAAAAAGCGTAACCGCTCGGCGCGGGCCTCAAGGAAGATGCGGTCCTGCGCAGGCGTCAGCCATACCAGCCGCAAATGATCCAGCAGGCGCGCCGCAGAGACATTCTGGCCATCCAGCCGCACTCCACGTTTATTGAGGTCGCGCGGGTCAGAGCCGGTGCCGATGTTGATGTCATCGTCTTCGCTGAGCAGGCGTGCGGCCACCCCCCACGGACGGCCCTTAGCCTCGTCCGGGTTCTTACGGCCCAGATCAGCCAGAGCGGCCCCGCGCAAGCCCCGTCCCGGACTTAAAACACTGATGGCTTCAAGGAGGTTGGTTTTGCCTGCCCCATTCGGCCCAAACAGATAGGCGCTGCGTCCTGCCAGATCAAAATCCAGCGACGTATAGGATCGGAAATCGGTCAGGGACAGGCGGTGGATATAGGTTTTCACAGCCGGATACCTATCCCACTAAACCCAAAAAGCCAAATCAAAGCGAAGGGCAGCCCCTAGCTTTGATTTGACCTTATTGGATCGGTTAAAATGTACACCGAGCGTCAGCGAGGGACTTTTAACCGCTAGACTCTTAGGGGCATCAAAACGTATTGTACGCCCTGATCAGCCGGATCAATAACCAAGGTCGGAGACGATGCATCATTCAGGCGCAGCTCAACCACATCGCCGGTGATCTGACCCATGACATCAAGGATATAACGGGCATTAAAGCCAATTTCGATAGCATCATTGTCATAGTCGATTTCGGCCTCTTCGACGGCCTGACCGGCTTCGATATTGCGCACAGTCAGCGTCAGACGACCGGGCTCAATGGCCAGCTTAACCGAGCGGCTTTTTTCAGCCGAGATCGTCGACACCCGGTCAACGGCCTTGGACAGGACGCCGGAATCGACGCGCATGATCTTTTCGTTGTTCTTGGGGATCACGCGGCCATAGTCTGGGAACGAACCGTCGATGATCTTGGACGTCAAGGCCGCCTGACCGAAATTGAAACGGATCTTGGCGGGGCTGACGGTCACTTCGACCGAACCGGAACCATCATCCAGAAGACGACGGGCCTGATCGATGGTCTTGCGCGGCACGATCACGCCGGGGCCACCCATGGAGCCATCGGGAGCCGGCATTTCCGCCAGGGCCAGACGGTGACCGTCGGTGGCGACCGCGCGCAGATAGCCGGAACCCTCTTCGGTCAGGGTGTGCAAATAAAGGCCATTGAGATAATAGCGGGTTTCTTCGGTCGACACCGCAAAGCGGGTCTTATCGATCAGGCGCTTAAGGTCTTCTTTTAAGACCTGAAAGGTCACGCCTTCGTGGTCGCCGGACATAACCGGAAAATCACCAGCCGGCAGCACCGGCAGGGCAAAGCGCGACCGGCCGGCCGATACGGTCAGGCGCGGGTCTTCGCCGGAAGCAAACTTCAGCTCGACATCAGCGCCTTCCGGCAGTTTGCGCACGATTTCATAAAGGGTGTGAGCCGGAGCAGTGATCTGCCCCGGAATGGAGACAATGGCTTCGGCGACATCGACAATTTCCATGTCCAGGTCGGTCGCTGAAAACGACACCTGAGAGCCTTCGGCAGACAACAGCACATTGGACAGAATGGGGATCGTATTGCGGCGTTCCACCACGTTTTGTACGTGACCCAAAGCCTTTAAAAGCGCGCCCCGCTCGATGATCAATTGCATCTTGACGTCCCAAAATTACCCTGCCGGTCTGTTACCGGCTTAACAAGGAGGGCGGAGATTAGTGTGCAAACCACGCCCTGTAAATGGGGTTTGGGGTCTGAGACCCCATATCTTTTAATCGTTTAAGTAAAAAAAGATGCGGGGTCATAAGACCCCGCACCCCTTAATTTAAATCCACGTTTTAGCCGGATTAGTTGCTGCGCAACTTACGGGTCAGGGCTTCTACGTCGCGGGCGATCTGTTCGTCCGATTGCAGCAGTTCCTCAATCTTTTTAACCGCATGAAGAACGGTAGTATGATCCCGCCCGCCAAAGCGACGGCCAATATCAGGATAAGAACGGGTGGTGTGCTGCTTACACAGCCACATAGCCACCTGACGCGGACGGGCGACGCTGCGCGTGCGGCGCTCCGACAACAGGTCGGCCTGTTTCAGGCTGAAATGATCAGCCGTCAGCTTTTGAATCTCATCAACAGTTACACGGCGCTCAACGGAAACCTTAAGGTTCGGTTGCAACAGGGCCATAGCTTCGTCCAAAGTCAAACTCCCCAGACGCGCACCTGCCGAAGCGGCAAGCGTATTCACCGCCCCTTCGAGTTCACGAATGGAACCGGGTACGCTGTCTGCTATAAATTGTAATACGTCGACATGCGGCATCCGGGACAATCCCAGACGACGCGACAGTTGTTCGAGCTTGCGCTCGATGATGCCTATTCTCAAGGCCTGATCGGCCACGTCCAAAGCACAGACGAGACCGGATGACAAGTGTGATCTTAGCCGCGCCTCGATTTCCGTAAGCTGAGTGGGCGGACGATCGGCGGTAAACACGACGCGACGGTTCTTTTCGATCAGCGCCGTCAGGGTATGGAACAGCTCTTCCTGCGAAGAGGTCTTGCCACCGATGAAATGGACATCATCGATCAGCAACAGGTCGGCACTGCGGATTTCTTCCTTGAAGACACTCTGTGAGCGATCCATCACCGCCTTGACGAAGGTATTGGTGAACTTTTCCGCTGTCAGATAGACGATCTTGGCGTCCGGGCGGCGCACCTTGGCCTCCCAGGCGATCGCGTTCAGAAGGTGGGTCTTACCGTAGCCGTAGGGGCCATGAAAAAACACCGGATTAAAATGACCATCGCCCCAACCCGCCACCTGACGCGACATGGTATAGGCAAATTCATTGCCGCGGCCCGCGACAAAGGTTTCAAAGGTCAGGCGATCCTGCAAACCGGCAATGCGGTTGAGATCAGCTCTGGCTTGAGCCTGGGCAGCTTCGAGACCTGACAGCTCAACTGGCTTTGCGACACCGGTATCGGCCACAATCGCCGGATCGTTGGTTTTCACCGACGACAAAGGCACGTCGGCCTCTGAACGGCCTGCCGATTTCGCCACGTCTAAGGTTTCCGACAAAGCCTTCTGGGCCTGACGCTGACGCTCAGCTGTGTCATAATCAATGCGCGATTGCAGATCAAGCACCCGGCCCTCCGGATCAAACTGCGCCCATAACTCATGAATACGACGCAGGGCGTTACGCTGAAACCAGTCACGCGCATACACGGTCGGCGTCACCAGAACCGGATCACCGTCGATAGTGACCTTAAGCGCTGAGGGCGCCACATAAGAATTATAAGGCCCGTCGCCCAATTCCTGGCGAAGCGCCGACGCCACTTTGGACCATACCGTTTCAGGCAGGATCGGCGACCAGTTGTTTAAACCTGGCATTTTATTATCGCCCCGATCAATATTCCCCAAACCAACACTCAACTCTACCACCCTGAATTCAAGTCACGCCACATACCCGGACCCGCCGTCCGCACAAACATTTTCCGGCTCAACCTATCTTAAGGCGCCCCCAATCCTTAAGGCGCCTCATGCCGGTCATCTTAGAGCCAGTCCCCGATTACACGAACCTTCGCACCGGTCGGGCCGTTTGCCTCCCGCCGCAGAGATTAAAGGTTCGCAAGGCCTCCGGCTTCGGGTTCAAGGCTTTGTGAGTTTGCGCCCCAGATATTGACCTGAAAACCGCAAACGCCCCGTACACCAGAGACAGGTTCTCTCCCACCGTGTGAGCATAGCTCGCGCAGTGTCCAATTCATCCGTGTTGGGATGGAAAGGGTGAAGAGACCTACAACTTAATCAAGCCAGCGCCTCGGTCAACGAATCTATTTGCATGGCGGTGCGGAATTTTCTGTTGACTCCGGTAACCTATTCGCTCGCAAAGAGAATTTAATAAATATTTTACGATTTATTTTTCGGTCTTTCCGAGTGGTTTTTACGCACGCAGTTTACCGTCTTCGGAAGGTTTAACGACACCTCACAAAGTGAAAAACTGAGATCACAATAGCGTTGAAATGACACCCATCAGCCATAACAAAAGGGCCCGTGCATAAGCGGTCGGGCCCTTCTGGAAAGGCTTAATCAGCAGTGACCGCCCGCATCAGGGATAGACCCCGCACCGGCAGATCTTTAATTAGGCAACCGCCAGCTTCTTCAGGGCTGCCGCCAGACGCGACACCTTACGGGCGCCGGTGTTCTTATGAACCACGCCCTTAGAGACCGCACGCATCAGCTCGGATTGCGCTTCGACAAAAGCGGTCTTGGCCACAGCCACGTCGCCCGCACTCAGGGCCTCTTCGAACTTACGAACGAAGGTACGCACGCGCGAACGACGCGCCTTGTTAACTTCAGTGCGGCGGGCGATCTTGCGGATCGCCTTCTTGGCGCCGGGATTATTAGCCATTCATCACCTTTGGGGACGAGAGTAAACGAAATGCCTGCAAAAGCCGCCACGCGGCCCTCAAAGACAAGAATTTCAAGAGGGGCGGGATATAACCGAACGCCAGCTTAAGGTCAATAACGTAATTTGGGAATTTTCCCCATGTGGACAGGTCGCAGGGCGACCCGCCGATACGCCTTGCGGCACAGCGTCGTCATTTCTGACAAGTCGAACAAAAAAAGGTGGAGCGGCCAGTGTGGACTTTGCGCTCGATTACGCCCGCGCACCCTTCCGTCAGGCACGGCTGACCCTTGCGGTCATAGACCTTGAAGCGGTGCTGAAAATAGCCGAGTTCACCCGATGTCGCGGCAAAATCGCTGATCGATGACCCGCCCGCCGCTATAGCCTCAGCAATCACCGATTTAATCGCCGCCGACAGACGCTCAGCACCAACTGGGGCCAGGCCACGTCCGGCCATGTCGGGGCTCAGGCGGGCTCGGTACAGCGCCTCACAGACATAGATATTGCCAAGGCCCGCAATCAGCCCCTGCGCCATCAGCAGCGTCTTGAGATTGGCCGCGCGGCCCGCAAATTGCGCCATCAGAAAATCTGCGTTCAGTGCCGCATCCAGCGGCTCAACTCCCAACCCCTGAAACCATTTCGAGGCGCTAAGCTCATCGGGCGTCAGCAGCAGCATAAACCCAAACCGGCGCGGGTCGTAATAATCGATAAGATGGATTTGGTCGCCTTTGGTAGCCACCACCGACATATGCAGGTGTTTAGTATTCGTATCGACTGAATGGTAGTAATTACCATCTAGCGCCTTGGCGGCATTGCCCCCTAATGGCGTTACCTGAAACCGGCCGGTCATGCCCAGATGCGTTACCCAAATATCTTCGGCATCCATATAGGCCAGCAAATATTTCGCCCGCCGTTCCAGTCGCGTAACCGTAGCGCCGTTCACCCGTTCCGCAAAACGATCGGGGAAAGGATAACGCAGGTTCGGACGGTTCAAGCGCACATTCGACAGAACGGCACCTTCCAAAGACGGTGCTAATCCGCGCTTTACGGTTTCAACTTCGGGTAATTCGGGCATAAAAGAACCTCGCACAGGGCGTATGCCCCCTCCACCTTAGACCTTTGGTCTAAGCGACCTCCCGCGTAAACAGGGGAGGAGAGATATACGAATACGGATTTATGTTGGCAACCTCTGGTCAACCGGGTGCAGGGCCCAAGGCCCTGCTAGGCGGCTTTGATGACGTGGGAGGCTGGTTTTTGCGGCAACTCATCATCCGGCAGGAACCACAGGCGCGGATCAAGAATGCGGTCTTCGCTGAGCGCAAAACCTGACCAAGGCAGGTCCGGCTTGGGACGCTCAGAGGCGGCCACAATGGCGCGCAGTTCGGCGGCTGAGGTGACGCCGACAATCACGGTCGAGACCCCTTTGAGGTTCATGACATAGCTCAGGGCGGCATGGAGCGGGTCAGTCCCGGCCTCCGCCATGATACGGCGCAGCTTTGACAGATGCGGCCCGAAGGGCTGCAGGCTGGCAGGCAGGCCCTCACGCGGCACAAATAGCAGGCCCTGGGTGAAGACCGAGCGTACCTGAACTTCAACCCCCATGTCGGCCAGAGCCTCAAGCGTGCCGTCTTCGACCAGACGCTGATCAAGGATGGAGACCGGCACCTGCATGATGTCGGGCTTGAAGCGCTTGGCCAACAGCAGGGGTTCATCGTCAATGTGGGCGCTGATGCCGATTTTGGAGATCATGCCGTTGCCGCGCAAGGCTTCCAGCCGGCGCCACAGATCAGCACCACCGGCACCCATCAAATCTTCGGGGCAATCGACCAAAGCCGCATGGGCGCGCGCCAGACCCATATGGTCGACGCTGCGCTTGAGGCGGGCTTCGATCCAGTCAAGGCCCTTATCGAGGCTTTGGGTGCGGATTTGCGGCTTGAACGGTGACGGAAATGGCCAGCAGCGGCCTAAAATTCGTTCAACATCACCATCATAAAACGCCACATCAATCGGCAGGATTTTGCAGTCAGCGGCATATTGCAGGATGTGGCGCACCTCATCCTCCGTCACCCGACCGCGCGGGTTGGAAATACCGTAGTCGGTGCCAAACTGCGCCGAGCCAAGACCCAGGGCTGCGGTCATAGGAAACCGTCCGCCGTATCGCAGGCGCGGCCACTAAACCCAATATATATAAAGGTTTTCAGCGTCATAAAGCCTTGTTCAACACCCGATATTATGGCGCAGCCGACACATAACGAATCCGCTGCTTTGGGCCATTACATCGAAAAGTGCTAAACAAGTTCTGAAGATTTCGGGGCCGTCGTGATCACGGCCCCTATTTTTATGGGTTATTTACAGCTTTCACCTGAAAAACCGTTACGCCCCATATTTATTCGCCATTTAGATCATTATGTTTTCAGGTCAAACATAATGATCTGGTTTAGTTTCAGTCCCTCGCCGGGCGGTGGCTTCGCCACCTTGGCCGCCGCCTCAATGGCGGCTTGAGCGGAATGTTTCCATTAAAAATCATTCCGCTCTAATCAGATGTCGAACAGACGCTGACGGTCGGCCATGCTGCGCACCGACACGTTCATATCGGTCACCAGACCATTGGCGATCGAGTACACCCAGCCATGAATGGCGACCTGATGGCCCTGCACCCAGGCCGAGTGAATGATCGGATTGACGGACACATTACGCACCTGCGCGATGACGTTCAGCTCACACAGCCGGTCGATCTTGGCATTATCGTCGTCAAACGCTGACAGTTCATGGCGATGATTATGGGCGACATCGCGTATAGGCGACAACCAGTGATCGATCAGGCCATGATCCTTGGAATCGATAGCGGCCCGCACCCCGCCGCAGCCATAGTGGCCAACGACCAGCACATGCTTTACCTTAAGCACATGGACGGCATATTGCAGCACCGACAGGTAGTTGGCGTCCTGAGCCGGGGCCAGATTGGCGACATTGCGATGAACAAACAGCTCACCCGGATCGAGATTGACGATTTCATTGGCGGGCACGCGCGAGTCCGAGCAGCCAATCCATAAATAGTCCGGCGCCTGCTGGCGCACCAACCGCGAAAAGAAATCGGGATCGACGCGGGTTTTTTCGCGCGCCCATAGGCGGTTATTTTCAATGAGGCTGTCAACCATATCGCGGTGTCCTTTTCACTGAGAGAAACTACGTCACTGAGAGAAAGTACTGGCGAGATAAGGCCAAGCCGCACCCCTGACAACCCCAAAAATGGTAAATGACGTGCCTATCCGATAAGGCCGCGGACAAAACCGATCACGATAGCGATCCCCTCGACCGCTTTGGTTAAACCCACATCCATAAAGGCCCCGGCCTTAGTGAACGAGCCTTCTTTCAGCAGCAGGATCAGCAGCACCGCCCCAAGAAGACTTAATATCCCCGACAAAACATTGATCAGGCTTTGGGTCGGCGATACGGATTTACCCGAGGCATAGGAATCGACCCCTTCAGCGCGGCGCGTCATAGCTTGAAATTTCATCGCAAAACCCCCGTTCACAAAACCCCCGTCTGGCATCCGTGCAAAGCTTACACGGCTTAAGATAAATTACCACGAAGTTTCTGTGAAATCATCCGGTGTTACAGCGCCTGCCACAAAACACTTGTCATTGCTGAGCCTGTTTGCCAGACAAGGTGAACAAAATCAGGGAAAACCGTTCACATGGCCAATGACAGCGCACCTGCCACTACCGAAAACGGCGGCAAAAAATCAGGACTCAGAACCATTGTCGCGGCGTCGGCAGCGGGCACGACCTTTGAATGGTATGATTTCTTCATCTTCGGCACCCTGACCAGCATCATCACCAAAAACTTTTTCAGCGGCCTGTCGGATACGGCGGGCATGATTTTGGCGCTGCTGACCTTTGCGCTCGGCTTTATGTCGCGTCCGCTGGGGGCCCTGATTTTTGGCCATATAGGCGATCGCAAAGGCCGCAAAGGCACGTTTTTATACACCATACTGATCATGGGTATAGCCACCGTTCTGATCGGGTTTTTGCCAACCTTTGAACAGGCCGGGATCGTCGCACCCCTGCTTTTGATGGCCCTGCGCATCGTTCAGGGTATCGCCATGGGCGGGGAATATGGCGGGGCCGCCATCTATGTCGCCGAACATGCGCCCGCCGATAAGCGCGGCGCGTTCACAAGCTGGATTCAGACCTCAGCCGGCCTTGGGCTGATTGCGGCCCTGGCGGTCATTCTGGTGACGCGCACCCTCACCGGCGAAGAGGCGTTCGCCGACTGGGGCTGGCGCATCCCGTTCATTATCTCAATCGGCCTTTTGGCGGTTTCGGTCTATGTGCGCACCAAGACGGCGGAAAGCCCGTCGTTCAAGGCCCTGCACGATAAGGGCGCGGTCGTCAAAGACCCGTTCCGCCAGAGCTTTGGCAAATGGAGCAATCTGAAAAAGGTTCTGATCGCCCTGTTTGCGTTCATGACCGCGCAGGGTGTGGTCTGGTACACCACCTTTTTCTACACGCAGGTTTTTCTGGAAAAGACCGTCAGGCTTGAACCCGCCACCATCAATTATCTGGTCATGGCCATGACCGTGCTGAGCGCGCCGCTCTATATTTTCTTTGGCTCTCTGTCGGACAAGATCGGGCGTAAAAAAGTCATGGTCACCGGTATCGCTGTGGCGGTGATCAGCTTCTTCCCCGGCTTTCATATGATGGTAAAGTTTGCCAATCCGGCGCTGGATCAGGCCATATCAAAGACTCCGGTGCTGATTTTTGCCGACCCGCGCGATTGCTCGGTGCAGTTTGACCCGGTCGGTAAGGCCCAGTTCACCTCCCCCTGCGATCTGGCCAAAGGGATTGTGACCAATCTGGGTGTGCCCTATCAAAGCCGCGCCTCTGAACCCGGTGCTGTGGCCGCGACCGTGCAGATCGGCACGGAAATGGTCGCCATTCGCTCCGGTGCCGGTCTTGAACCGGCTGAGGTCCGCGACCTTAAGCTTCAGGCCACCACTCAGATCAAGGCCGCCCTGATTGCCGCCGGTTACCCTGAGAAAGCCGACCCGAAGCGGGCCAATCTGTGGGGTGTATTTGCCGTGCTGATGGTCTTTGCGCTGGGGGCGACCGCCCTTTACGGGCCGATGGCGTCGATGCTGGTTGAGATGTTCCCCACCAATGTGCGTTATACGGCGCTCAGCCTGCCCTACAATATCGGCACCGGCTGGTTCGGAGGGCTGCTGCCTGCCATATCGTTTTCGATGGTGGCGGGCTCCGGCAATATTTATTTCGGCCTGTGGTATCCGGTCATTATCGGGTCATTGGCGGTCGTGGTAGCCCTTCTGTGCCTTAAGGACTATACGGGGCGCGACCTGGACACTATCCCGGATGATGAATAGGCTGAGAGCGCATCCCAAAAGTGTGACGCGGTTTTTGGATTCAGATGCGCGTCAAATGCGCGTCAAATAACCGTTTAGAGCGTCTATGACGCTCTAAACGGGCATAAGATCAGGGTCAAACAGGGTCGTAAGCCCTAAGATTTCCATCTCACTGGCCTTGGTGCGATAGACCGGAATCCCTTTCAGGAAGCTGATCACCCGGCCCTTATCGTAAAAACGGGTCGCAAACGCCTCAATATCAAACAGGTCGCCAACAAGGTCGCCGATCCCACCCGACAGGTAAATCCCGCCGCGCGCGCCCATCATCAGGGCTGCATCCGCCGCCATCGCCGCATACCAGCCCATAGCGAGGGCAATGGCGCGTTTTGAACGCTCATCTTCGGCATAGGCGCGCGCCACAATCTCTTCGGGTGGCGGCGTCGGCACATCGTCCTTGTCCAGCAGCGCCAGACAGCGCCAGATTTCAGCCAGACCGGCAATCGACACCGCCCGCTCGCGCGATACGTGACCGAACTTTTTCACCATCAGTTCCAGTACCGCCGCCTCTTCGGCGTTGGTTGCGGACAGGTCTGTATGCCCCCCTTCAGACGGCATGGCCGTCCAGTTACCCATGCCGTCCGGCACCAGAAGTGCTACCCCCAGCCCGTGCTCAGGCCCGATGACGGCGATCGGCTGATCCGGTGTGGCATCGCCCCCGAACAGCTTTTCACGCTCATGGGGCTCAAGCTGTGGCACCGCCAGCGCCTTAGCCACCAGATTGTTGACGATATTGAGACGCTGAATCCCCAGAAGGTTACGGATATCTCCGCGTTTCAGGTGA
The DNA here is from genome assembly GCF_014652575.1 of Asticcacaulis endophyticus. Taxonomy (GTDB): domain Bacteria; phylum Pseudomonadota; class Alphaproteobacteria; order Caulobacterales; family Caulobacteraceae; genus Asticcacaulis; species Asticcacaulis endophyticus. Next base: position 556,383 of record NZ_BMZB01000001.1, read on the forward strand.
AACCCGTAACGCACCAGCTCAACCACGCCATTGGTTTCCCAGCCCGAAGTCGAAAAAGCCGCCCCCCTCAGACGCGGATTACCGTTCGCCGACAGGAACTCCATGATATCGGCATTAAACTCATCAAGGCTTGAGCACGTATAGTGCATGAACGCGCCCGGACGTTCGCCCGGACGGGCCAAAGCCAGTTTCAGATAGTCGCCGCTTGAGATATCACTTAAGAGTACCGATTGTACCATGTTCCTGTATGTCCCTGTATCTTATGTCCATTTTAGGACTCTCTTTATGTGTTAGCGCTCACAGTAGGCGATAAGTCTTGATTAATCTTAAAAGCTACCGCAAATGAGCGCGAAATACGGCCAAAAATGCGGTATCTGCTTCTCATGACTATATTAGCAAAAATCTGCGGCATTAACAGCTTTATGGCCGCACAGACGGCTATTGATAATGACGCGGACCTGCTAGGCTTCATCTATTTCAGTAAAAGCCCGCGTCATCTGCCGATCGACAGCGCACACGCCTTAATGCAGCAGGCACGGCAACACGCCTCCATGCGCGCGAACAAAGTCAATTTAGTCAGCGTCGTGGTAAACCCTGACAATGAACTTCTGGATCACATTGGACGCGAGCTTAAGCCTGATTTCATCCAGCTTCACGGCCATGAAACGCCGGAACGGGTCGCCGATATCCGTGCCCGCCTGAATGTGCCGCTGATCAAGGCCATCAGCGTATCTTCAAAAGACGATGTGACCGCCGCCCGCGCCTATGAACCGCTGGTAGCGCACATGCTGTTTGATGCCAAACCCCCAAAAGATGCGGCCCTGCCCGGTGGGGTCGGAGCCAAGTTCGACTGGACGCTGATGGAGGGCTACAAAGGCTCGGCCCCATGGTTTCTGGCCGGCGGGCTTGATCCGTGGAATGTGGCCGACGCCATCATCACCGCAAAAGCACCCATGGTGGATGTTTCCTCTGGTGTAGAGCGCGGTCCTGGCTTAAAAGACGCCTCCCTGATCTCAAACTTTCTTAAGGCCGTAAAAGGCATTTAGAACTGATTGACCCATAAAGGAATGCCTCCGTGTCCACTGAGTTATCCGAACCGGCTGTTTTGTCCAACAGCTATAATCTGCCGGACGCCAAGGGGCGTTTTGGTGATTTCGGCGGGCTTTATGTGCCCGAAACCCTCATGCCGCTCGTGCTCGAACTGACGCAGGCGTGGGAAGACGCGAAAAAAGACGAAACCTTCTGGGCGGAATATCATAGCCTTCTGAAATTCTTTGTGGGCCGCCCGTCGCCGCTCTATTTTGCTGAGCGCCTGACCGACTATTACGGCGGGGCCAAGATCTATTTCAAACGCGAAGAGCTGAACCACACCGGCGCGCACAAAATCAATAACTGCATCGGCCAGATCCTGCTGGCCAAACGCATGGGCCGCACCCGCATTATCGCCGAAACCGGGGCCGGTCAGCATGGTGTGGCCTCAGCCACCGTCTGCGCGCGCTTTGATTTGCCGTGCGTCGTCTATATGGGCGCGCTTGATGTTGAGCGCCAAAAGCCCAACGTCTTCCGCATGAATCTGCTGGGGGCCACGGTTAATCCTGTAACCGCAGGCAATGGCACGCTCAAAGACGCCATGAACGAAGCCCTGCGCGACTGGGTGACCAACGTCCACGACACCTATTACATGATCGGCACCGCCGCCGGTATGCACCCCTATCCTGAGATGGTGCGCGATTTCCAGACCGTGATCGGTAAGGAAACTAAGCAACAGATCATGGAACTGGAAGGCCGCCTGCCCGATGCGGTGATCGCCGCCGTCGGCGGTGGGTCAAACGCCATTGGCATGTTCCACCCGTTTATTGATGATGAAAACGTCAAACTGATCGGCGTCGAAGCCGCCGGTCATGGTCTTGATGTCTATAATGGTCACGCAGCATCTCTGACCGGCGGTCGTCCGGGCGTTCTGCACGGCAACCGCACCTATCTGCTGCAGGATGATGATGGCCAGATCTTAGAGGGCCATTCGATTTCGGCAGGCCTTGATTACCCAGGCATCGGGCCGGAGCACGCTCACCTGTTCGATATTGGCCGCGCCCGTTATGTCAGCACGACCGATACCGAAGCGCTGGAAGCCTTCCAGCTCACCTCACGGCTTGAAGGGATCATACCTGCCCTTGAATGCGCGCACGCCCTGGCGCGGGTGGGTGAGATCGCCAAAGATGTGGGTAAGGGCGGGATCGTCGTCCTCAACCTGTCGGGCCGTGGCGACAAAGACATCTTTACGGTGGCAAACGCTATCGGTAAGCCCATGAGTGGTATGTAGTATGAGCATAGCTAGAATTGACGCCCGCTTCGCCAAACTTAAGGCGGAAAACAAAGCCGCGTTTGTGGCCTATATCATGGCGGGCGACCCCGATGTTGAGGCCTCGTTTGAGGTGCTCAAAGGTCTGCCCGCGGCGGGTGCCGACATCATCGAACTAGGCTTTCCGTTCTCCGATCCGATGGCCGAAGGCCCGACCATTCAGTTGGCGGCCGAGCGTTCGCTCAAATCCGGCACCAAAATGGCCCATGTGTTTGACCTGATTAAGCGGTTCCGCGAACTGGATCAGGATACGCCGCTCATCCTGATGGGCTATATGAACCCGGTCGAAAACATGGGCTATGCGCGCTTTGCACAAACCGCCTCTGAGGCCGGTGCCGACGGCGTCATCGTCGTCGATTGCCCGCCCGAAGAAGCTGACGGCCTGACTGATGCGCTGGATGCCAATGACATGGCGCTGATCCGGCTGGCGACCCCGACTACAGACGATAACCGCCTGAAAACGCTGGTGAAACGCACCAAGGGTTTTGTCTATTACGTCTCAGTCGCGGGCGTCACCGGCGTCAAGTCGGCCAGTGCCGACAGTGTCAAAGACGCCGTTGCCCGCGTCCAAAAAGCGTCCGGTTTGCCGGTCGTCGTGGGCTTTGGTATCAAGACGCCAGAGGCCGCCGCCGCCATCGCGCGCGTCGCCGATGGGTCGGTTGTGGGCTCAGTTCTGGTCGACGCCATCAAAAATTCTTTACCGGAAAAAGCGCCCGTTAACACAAAAGTGCTGGAAACGGCGGCCATTTTGGCTCACGCTGTCCATACTGCACGGCTATAAGCGTCCGGAGTTTATCGTAAATGGCTATTGCCGACAAACTGGGTAAGGGTAGAGTATTGCCTACGAACGTCAGATCAGGTGACAAGGGCGGCGAGCGTCGTGAACGCGGCGGCTGGCTGGCCAAGATTGCACCGGGCGTCTCAAAGCTGGTGTCCAAGCGTGAAACGCCGGAAAATCTGTGGGTCAAGGACCCCGATACCGGTGAAATGATCTACCGCCCCGATCTGGAGGCCGCCCTTTGGGTCACGCCCAATGGCCGCCATATGCGCCTGAATGCCGAAACGCGCCTGCGCTATACCTTTGATGATGAGCAGTGGGAAACCATTGAATCGCCAAAAGTTTTCGAAGACCCGTTGAGCTTTTCTGACGGTAAGGCCTATACCGAACGCCTGAAAATCGCCCGTGCAAACACCGGCGAAGACGACACCATGGCGATTGGGTATGGCAAGGTTCAGGGCGTGGACTGCGTCGTGCTGGTGCAGGACTTTACCTTCATGGGCGGATCGCTCGGCATCGCCGCCGGGGAAGCCTTTATCTGTGCGGCCCGCGCTGCCGTTGCCCGCAAATGCCCAATGGTCGCCTTTACCGCGTCCGGTGGGGCGCGTATGCAGGAAGGCACGCTGTCCCTGATGCAGTTGGCGCGCACAACGCTGGCCATTCAGGAACTTAAAGCCGTTCAACTACCCTATATCGTCGTCCTGACTGATCCGACCACCGGTGGCGTGACAGCCTCCTACGCCATGTTGGGTGATGTTCATCTGGCCGAACCCGGCGCGCTGATTGGTTTTGCGGGCCCGCGCGTCATTGAGACCACCATCCGCGAAAAACTGCCCGAAGGCTTTCAGCGCTCGGAATATCTGGTCGAAAAAGGCATGGTCGACCGTGTCGTCCCCCGCGAAGAACTGCCCGCCGTCTTGTCGGCGCTGATGTCAATACTGATGGGCGGCCGCCGCAAGGGTCAATGACCCTTGACCCGTAACTGGGAGCAGACCGTGGGGGCGGTTCTATAATATTCTCCTCCCCTGTTTACGGGGGAGGTGGCGCGGCGCTTTAGTGTCGTGACGGAGGGGGCAAAATGCAGTCAAAAATGTGGTCACGGCTTCTTAAATCTATTCTTGGCTGCGCGATTGGAGCAATCTTAGCTTCTGTTTTGGTATTGCTATCCCCCAATTTATGGCAACTTATAATAAACTGGCCCGAAACTCATGGGATCAGTGACTTTCTATCTTTGAATGTAATAGTTACGAGTCTGGCGTCATTATTTATATTAGCCGTACTTACCATAATCGGATTGCCCATACAGCTTCTCCTGCAAAAGCACGGCTTCACAGGCTATGTGATACATGGAATTTTAGGCAGTTCTACAGGCGCTTTGGTGCCGCTAATTGGTGGAGAAATCCAGCCATTCTTAATCTTGCAGTGTGCAGCGTTGGGACTAATAAGCGTCTCCGTTGCTTGGCTGATCCGCCGCCCTGACCTTGACAACATAACACAGAACCAACCGCCTAAACCGCTATAAAACCTTGAGATTTGAGTCTATGAGTAGGCGGCGAGCGCCGCCGCTATGGGAATAGCGGCAAGTCGAAGCCAACGCCCTCAGAGGCCAAAGACCAAGGTTTTATATGACTGATCGGCTATTGCCATTTGACGCCCCTTTAGAACGCCTCAAAGCCCTGCACCCCAAGCGGATTGACCTGACCCTGGAGCGCATGCTGCGGGTCTGCGAAGCGCTCGGCAATCCGCAGGATAAACTGCCGCCCGTCGTCCATGTTGCGGGTACCAATGGCAAGGGATCGACATTGGCTTTCCTGCGCGCGATGGCGGAAGCCGAAGGCTTAAGCGTTCACGTCTATACCTCTCCCCATCTGGTCAGGTTTTGTGAGCGCATCCGCCTCAATGGCACCCTGATCGACAATGACTATCTGGCCGATGTCTTAAACCGCGTTGAAATCGCCAATGGCGGTCAGGCCCTGACCTTTTTTGAGGCCACCACTGCCGCCGCATTTCTGGCCTTTTCAGAACGCCCCGCCGACCTGTTGCTGCTTGAAACCGGCCTCGGCGGCATACTGGATGCGACCAATATTATCTCCGCCCCCCGCCTCAGCATTATCACCCCCATCGACTACGACCATCAGGCCTTTTTGGGCAACGATCTGACCACCATCGCCAAACAAAAAGCCGGCATTATCAAACCCAACTGTCCGGTGATCAGCGCCCGTCAGGCCCATGAGGCCGAAACCGTTATTGAGCGCGCCGCCCTGAAACACCGCAGCCCCTTATCGGTCATGGGGCATGGGTTTGACGCGTACCGTGAAAACGACCGGCTGGTGTTTCAGGATGACGACGCCCTGCTGGATCTGTCGCTGCCACGCCTGTCCGGCCCGCATCAGATTGATAATGCCGGATTGGCCATCAAGGCCGCGTTAGCGCTTAATTTTTCATCGGACGCCATCGATCGCGGCCTGCAAACCGCCGTCTGGCCGGGGCGACTGCAAGCGCTCAAAGCCGGGCCGCTCCATGCCGCGCTGACCGATAAGGCGTCTGAGCTTTGGCTGGATGGTGGTCACAACCCTCATGCCGCCAAGGCTTTGCGGACGCATTTAGACACCTTGGGGTCCAAGGACCCCAAGCCCCTGAAACTGATCTGCGGGCTGCTGAATAACAAAGACGCCGATGAATTTTTCGCAGCCTTTGATGGGCTTGATCTTGATGTCGTGTGTGTTGGGTTTTCGTCTGATGCCGCCACCGATCCGGCCACACTGGCCGCCGCCGCCCAAAGCAAAGGGCTTACCGAGACCACCGCAATAAGCCCTTTAGACGCTGTCAGAGCCGTGCAAACCGATGCACCCGTGCGCATCCTGATCTGCGGTTCGCTCTATCTGGCGGGAGATGTGCTAGCCCTGTCGGAAGAGACCTATCCGACTTAAGCGACGCCGGATTCAGCCAGCCATTCCAATAATTTAGCTTTGGGCATGGCGCCGACCTTCATCGAGGTCATCTGACCATCCTTAAACAGCATCATGGTCGGGATACCGCGCACGCCAAAGCGCGACGGCGTCATCGGGGAATCTTCGATATTGATCTTGGAGACCACCAGCTTATCGCCGTAAGCCTCTGACACTTCCTCAAGGATCGGCGCAATCTGCTTACACGGGCCGCACCATTCCGCCCAGAAATCCACCAGAACCGGCTTATCGGACTTTAAGACATCGCTCTCAAAGGTCTCATCGGTAATTTTTACAGTCGCCATGACTTTAATCCTTTAACTGTCACCGAACCGATTACGATTGATGACCAACTATTCCCATAGGTAGTGAATGCTATGAAATAATCAATGGTGAATACTAAGCGCATTCCGAAAAGTGTAAGCGGTTTTCGGATATAAATGCGCGATAAAATCTAGCGGCTGAGTTCAGCTAACCTAACCGTGATCAGATCATCGGAAAACGGCGTCAGTTTCGGGCCGTCAGTCCACAACAGCGCCGCCTCGACTTTCGCCTTCGGATAGATTTGGCGCAGCAAGGCAACATAGCCCGCCATCTGACGCTGATAGTCGATGGCCGCATCTTCGGCGCGATCCGGCGCAGGTCGGTTGGATTTATAATCAATCACCCACACATGATCATCGCTGACCACCAGACGGTCGATCCGGCCCGACAGATAGACCGGCTCGCCGCGCCCGTTGACACCGATCTGACCGGCCAGAGCCACTTCGGGACGGGATTTGGGCGAAAAGGCTTCGGCAAAGCGATCATCGTTCAGCACCGCCATGACCGCACCTGTAATTTCCGCCCGCTGATCATCATCAAGGTCAGGCTGTTTGGCGAGGTATTTGATAGCCACCGCCTCACGCTGATCAGGTGCCAGATCGGGCAGGATTTCAAACAGCTTATGGATCAGATTGCCGCGCCGGTATCGGCCCAACCCCTTTTGCATAGCCAGCGGCGACGGCGACCGCTCAGTCTCCGTCCGGTCATCGTCACCCATTTGCGACACCGCCCGCCACACTGCGGACGGATCATCCTCTCCATAAACTCCGGCGGTGAGAAACGCGGGCAAAGGCGATTTCACCCGCACCGATTTTTCGTCCGCCACATAGGTTCCGGCTCGCGCACCGTAAATCATGACCTGCGCCCAACCCGGATCATCGAGCCCAAAATCGGCCCGCAACGCCATATCGACCGCCGACACCTCACCTACCGGCAAGCGCGAAAATGCGTCGGCGGCCAGACCGTACCAAGACCGGCCGGAGCCTGCGCGTTTGCCCTGATAGCCGCACACCGTCAGCCGATCGCGCGCCCGCGTCAGGGCCACGTAGAACAGCCGCAAGGCTTCCTGCTCATCCTTTTCCGCCTTGGCGTCTTTGAACCGTGTAATCGCGTCGACCTTGCCGCGCTCAGGTTTGACATCGACAAACAGGCCGCCATCATCGTCGATCAGCAGCAGGTCATCATTGCGGCTCGATTTGAAATTCGGCCCGATGGGGATAATCACCCACGGCGCCTCAAGACCCTTTGAGCCATGTACGGTCATGACGCGGACGCGCTCACCGCCCTCTTCCTGCTCGCGCTTGATGTCTGAGGCATTGAACTCGCACAAATTCAGGAACGCCTCAACGCCAATATCGTCAATGCCTTCGCCTTTAAGCGCTAAGGCAAGCGTCTCATCCAGCACGTCCTCGCACTCTGGCCCCAGCCGCGTCAAAAACCTTTGCCGTATGGTCAGACCATTGCGATCACGCCGGTTCAGGAGCCGCGCCAGAAAATCGAACCCGGCCCGACGGGGCGCTTCGGCCAGAACCCACTGCATTAAACTGCGGGCATCATCAAACCGCCCGTCGTCGGACGGTTTTTGTAAAAGCGTACCCCACAATGAACCTGATCGGCCTTGCGACAGATCGTACAAATCCTGTTCGCTCAGGTCACACAGCGGCGATCGCAATATACAGGCCAGCGATAAATCATCACCGGACTGCATCGCAAAACGCATCAGGGTACGGATATCCTGAAAAGCGATATGCTCGGACAGCTTCAGTCGGTCGGCCCCCGACACGGGCACGCCCTGTTGTTTTAGTTCACGGATAATATTTTCAAACAGGGCGTCGCGTTTGCGCACCAGTATCAGCACATCGCCGGCGTGCATGGCCCGCCACTTATCCTTGACCATCACCCCGCGCCCGCTAGCGATTTCGGATTTGATATGAAAGGCCAGTTGTTGCGCCAGTCGCTTGGCCGGTGTGGCCCCGGTTTTGTCTACCGGATCGACCTCGGTGCCATCATCTTCGGTATCGTCTGCATCAATCGGCATGACCTGCGGCCACAGTTCGATGCAGCCGATATCATTGCGCACCGCTGCGTGCCTGACGACATTGCTGGTGAAGGTCAGGGCATAGGACAGTTCCGGATCGCCGTCATAGACCGCATCAACAAAGCCCAAAACCTGCGGCAGGGAGCGGAAACTGTGAACCAATTCCGGGATTTTAAGCACCTGACCGGCACTGACGGCGGCCATATCGTAAAACTGCCGCGTCTCAAGAAACTTGTCCGGCCGCGCCCCCTGAAAGCCATAGATCGACTGCTTTTCATCACCCACCGCAAAGACCGTGCGCACGGCTTTGGTCAGTTTAAGGCTGGCCCCCTCGCCCGCGAAAAACTCGGACGTCAGGGCCTTAACGATCGCCCACTGATCCTCAGACGTATCCTGCGCTTCATCGACCAGAATATGCTCCAGCCCGCCATCCAGCTTATAGAGCACCCAGGATGACATATCGGTCTGATGCAGTAAGCGCCGGGTCTGGACAATCAGATCCTGAAAATCGAGCGCCCCCGACCGGCGTTTAAGCGTGCGGTAAATCGCGCTGAAATCCATGAACAACATAAGGACGTCATAGGTAATTTCAGCAATCCGCGCCGCATTATGTTGCGCAACATATTCGACCACAATGGGCGCCAGCCAGTCGAGATAATCCTTGTCGGTCTGTGCGACATCCTTGGTGTAGTAAGTTTTGCGCAGCTCACCCTTAGCGGTCAAAAACACATTGATCAGAGTGCTAATATCAACAGGCTTTTGGTTGAGGTACTGCTCATGTAACTCAAGAAACGCAGCTCCTCGCTCCTGATCGGTCTTACCCTTGGAAATCGATAGCGATTGCGCCAGAGATTTAATATCGCCCCAGTTCAGCCGCCCTAAAAGCTGCGCCGTCAGCTCATCCGGCGACAGAGCTTCAGGAAGTCCAACCGATTGATATAAATATTCTTTTTCAGATATACCCTTATCCCGTGCCTGCCCGATCAGGGCCGCAACACTTTCCAGTATATCTTCATGCTGCATCGAAAACTGGCGCAGCAATTTCTCAAAATTCGCCACCCGTAGCGTTCTGATCAGCCGGTCACGTCCGCTGATGTCGCCATGCACACCCTCAGCATCCGTCAGGGTCAATAGCCGTTCCAGCGCCTGCGCCATCAGCGCCTTGGCCTCAAGATCATCGAGAATTTTGAACGATGGCGACAGCCCCGCTTCCAGCGGAAACCGGCGCAGCAATTTTTCGCAAAATCCGTGGATAGTCTGGATCTTCAGCCCCCCCGGTGTCTCCAGCGCGCCCGCAAACAGGGTGCGCGCGCGGGTCAGATTCTCCGCGCTGATATCCTCACCGATTTTGGCCAGTTGCTGCGACAATTCATCGTCCACCATGACCGCCCAGCCGCCCAGTTGGGCAAACAACCGCCCCTGCATCTCCGCAGCCGCCGCCTTGGTGTAGGTGACGCACAATATATGCTCAGGCCGTGCCCCGCGCAGCAGCAGACGCGCCACCCGGTTAACCAGAGTCGACGTCTTGCCTGACCCGGCATTGGCTGTGACAAAGACATGGGCGGACGGATCAGCGGCGACATTTTGCGGGGTCATGCCTCGTCCTCCGCAGGCGCGTCTGACGACGCATCCTCATCACCCATAATGTGCCACTCATAGAGCCGGGCCAGCTGATCGTAATCACCTTTTTTCTTGAGATACTTCGGCGCGACCCATGACCGGTAGGGCTGAGACGCCTTGCCGTAAGCTTCGATGCGGGTCTTGAATTTATCTAGCGCCTGATCGGCCAGTTCGTCCGAACTCATGCCCTTTTCCGCTACCGGTTTCAGTTTGGCCCCATCCGGCGACAGGCGCACATAGAGCAGGTCGCCGATCGGCTTATCATGGCGCATCCCGTCAAAAAGCCCGTACTTCACAATCGCCGCCGTCAAGGTCAGTTGCGGGAAAAAACCGGCGACCGCCTCCTTCGCCGAAGGCGGTTGGCCCGTCTTGAAATCGAGTATATCGATGCCGTCCTCGCGCACTTCGATCCGGTCGGCGCGGGCTTTGAGCGTGAATGTGCCTTGCGCGGTCTCAAAATTATAAGCGCCCTCTTTTTCGATGATGAATCGCGGTTTACCGGCGCGGCGCTCGGCCTCGAAAGCCACAAAATGCTGCGCCCAGTCGCCAAACAATGGCCGCTGCAATGCGATTTCCGCCTCGGTCAGATTCTCAGCACGCAAGGCCTGTTCCATCAAATCTATAAACGCTGCCTCACCCGCAGCCCCCAACGGATGTCCTTGCAATACAAAGTTTTCCGCCGCCTCATGAACCGCATTGCCGCGCCGTCTTTGCTCGAAAGGCTCATTGGCCCGGTCGCGCAGTCTGAGGTTCAAAATCCGCCGCGCGTATATGGCATAGGGATCGCGCACAAATTTCTCGACTTCGGTCACACTCATCGAATTGGGCCGCACCTCGGCAGGCGGACGCGGATCAGGCCGTGCCGCCGGTTTCAGGCTGTCCGGCGCATCTATTACCGCTTCGGACAGTTGATGGGCCCAGTCGGCAATATGCGGCGCGTCGGCAATCGCAACCTTCGCCCCCTGACACAGGGTTTTCAGCCGCCACAGCCAGCGCGACATAACCTGGGGCTCACCTTCGCGGCGCTTACGGGTGATCAGCCAGACATCCTCAGCGGACGCCGCCTGGATAAAATCATGGGCCGCTAATCCGGTGCGCCGCTCTGGCGACGGCAGGCCCAAGGCCTTACGCATCGGCCGCGTCAGAAACGGGTCAAGCGGCGGCGACTGTGGCCACACCCCGTCCTCAAGGCCCGCCAGAATGAGCCGATCCGCCTTGACCAGACGCGCTTCGATCGCCCCCAAAATCAGCAGACGCGGATGAGTGTTGCCGCCGGTGCGCAGGGTCTCCGTCTTGATCATATGGCCGACAATATCGGCAAAATCATCAGCAGAGGTGACCTCAAACCCTTCGCCTTCGGTGATCAGACCGGACAACAGCGCCGAGGCTGACGCCCCCGCCGCCCCCTGCCACAGCATCTGACCGTCCTCGCGCGTCAGGGTTTCCGCTGTGGCCACAAATGTGCGCACAAAATCACTCAGGTCACGCGGGGCGGTAAAACCATCCTGCCATGCGCTGATCCGCGTCGAAAAATCGAGCCATACCCCTTGCACCTCCGGGTATTTATCCAGTCGCGACGTGACCTCAGCCATGTCACGCGGACGCACAGTTCGCAAACCCACCCGGTCAATCAGGTCAGCCTGATCGCGATACCGCCCAAATGGATGTTTCAACACCGACAACAACCGAACCGGATCAAGAGGATCGACCGCCAGCGCCAGAACATCCAGCAAAAACCGTCCGGTCAGACTATGGGCCAGCGGCTCACCGGCCGATGAGTCTGCGGCCAGACCCCAACGGCTCAGATGTGCACTCACCCGCCGCGCCAGACCGATATCCGGCGTGATCAGAGCGGCAATCTTATCCGGCATCTCCAGCGTTTCGCGCATGAGAACCGCGATCTGAGCCGCTGCATCTTCGTCCTGACGTGCCTCAATCAGGTTCAGACCGCGCAGACCTTCCGTGAACGGATCAAATCCAGAAGCGTCAGCCTCGGATTTCATAGTGGCAATCTGCTGCAACCAGTCCTCAGTCGCCTGAGCGGGCCGTAGCGCCTCATTCAGCAGCCGCCGTCGCGCCCGCGGACCGCGTTCCGTTTCAACCGATGCCGGCCACGTCTTTACCCCAACCCGCGCGACGCCGTGCCGTTCCAGAAGGCGCTTCATCGCCCCCTGGGGGTGGGAATCTTCAACCTGACGCCACGCCTTGTCATCCAGTGACAAATCAAGCCCCGGCAGCACCACCGCCCCTTGCGGCAGGTTCGCCACCAGCCCCATTAGATCGGCCATGGACGGCGCCGTTCCGGTCGATCCGGCCAGCACCAGCGGATGTTGCGGTGGGCGCAGGGTCCATTGTTCCCCAAGTTTGCGGATCAGCGCCACCCGCCGCTGGGACGGGTCCATCAGGCCCAGCTCGTTAAGTCTTCGTGGCCATTCATGCACCACGATCGACAGGAATTTCGCTGACACCTGCCAGTGCTTTGCCCACTCATCGATCACATATTGAGAGGCGGCTTCGTGATGAACCAGATCGTCCAGCCGGTCGGAGGCGTCAACTTCTTCAAGCGCCAGAGAGTCAAAAAATCCACACAGGGATGACGCCAGTTCGAGCGCCACCTTCGACGTCATCTCATAGTCATCGGGGCGATAGTGCGCCATGACCAGCCGCGCCAGTTCAAACCGCCGCCGCGTTGAGCTTAAGGCTGGCGGCAAATCAAGCGCCAGAAATTCCAAATCAAACGGCGGCTCGCCCTCATCCAGATCACCGATAGCCCGTACCTGCGGCAGCAGCAGCGCCCCGCCGTGCGCCAGTTCTGAGAATGCCCGCGCCATAGCCCGCGCCCCGCGCCGGGTTGGCGTCAGGATTTGCGCCTCACTTAAACCCAGCGGCCCCAGATCGTCATAAAGCCCGCGCGCCAGATCATCCAGAAACGACCGCCCCGACGGGATGGAGTACCAGCGCGGGCCCTCTGATGAGAAAAGCCCGGTCATTTAATGGCCAGTCTGGCTTCAGCGACATCGCGCGCCACCGGATCACCGACGTGCATCCAGTCACCGTGCATCACGCTGCCAAACAATCGGCCCGCCGCCGCCTTTTCGCGCCAGATAGGTGACAGGGAAAAGGCGTCGTCTGCCACATGATCGGCGATATCAGGCTTGGTGATATGCACGCCCATATAGTTGTAGGGAGCAGATGGCGCGTCGCCTCTAAACGCAATTCGTCCGTCATCGGACAATGTGAAATCTCCCGCGCCGTCAAACCCGCTGGAACGCTGCATTGGTGCCAGCATCAGGATCGCATCCATGCGTTCAGGGTCCCAGCGCGCGACCATATCGGCCATCGCCGCCCCGTCATCATCCTCGATCCACACACTATCGATATTGGCGACAAAAATTGGCTCATCCCCCAACAGTGGCCGGGCTTTTTTCAGGCCGCCGCCGGTTTCGAGCAGCTTTTCGCGCTCATCAGAAATGACGATCTCAACATCTGTGCGTTGCCGTAAATGCGCCTCCAGCCGGTCGGCGAAATAGTGGACATTGACCACGCAGCGCGTAAAGCCCGCCGCAATCAGCCGGTCAATCATATGGTCGATCAGGGCCTTACCGCCAACCTCAACCAAAGCCTTGGAGCGATCATTGGTGAGCGGCCGCATGCGGGTGCCGAGGCCTGCCGCCAGCATCAAAGCCGTTGTCGGTGCGCTCATGACAGTTTGTCTCCGAAACCGTTCGCTTCAAACCAGTCGCGCACCGGTTTCAAATGTGGCGCTTTAAGATTACGGGACAGGTGACCCCACATGCGCGGCATAAAAGCTTCATAACGCGGCTTGTTAAAATGGATAATCAGGCGGGCAAACACGCCCAAAATGCGCGCTTCATTGAGCGTCGCCAGCGCCTGATACATGCTCATAAATTCATCCCGATCAACGCCGGGACGCAAACTGAAATAATGCTCTAAGGCCGCCGCCTCAATGTCCGGTGACACATCCCGGCGCGCATCCTGCAGCAGGGAATGCAGATCCCAGCTTGGGTGGCCCTTGAGGGCGTCCTGAAAATCAATCAGACCCACCCGACGATAGCCCTCCCGTTCCGGCAGCCACAGCAGGTTTTCGGCATGGAAATCGCGGTGAATAAAGACCGACGCACCCGCTTGAGCCCGCGTTCGTATCGGTGCCCAGACCGCCTCCCAATCCGACTTTGCCTGATCGCTCAGCATACGCGATGGATCATATTTCGGATACCATTCGATAAACAGATCGACCCCGGTTTTCAGTGCCAGATCATCATAAACCATCAGCGGCCACCCACCCGGCAGAGTGTCAGGCGGCGGGGTTTGATGCAGCACGGCCAACGCCTTCACCGCCGACAGATAGAGGCTAATTTCGTCCTCGCCCTGCTCGATCAGGCGGGCAAACAGGCCATCGCCCAGATCCTCAGACACCAGAAATCCGGCCTGCGCATCAAAGGCCACAATTTCCGGCGCCGACAGGCCCTGTGTGCGTAAATAGGCGGCACAAGCCGCAAACGCCTCGATCCGGCCCGCTGACAGGCGCGTCATGGCGAAATAACCTAACCGTTTGCGCTCAGCATAATCAGCCTGTGGCGGACACGGGATCAACTCCGGCAGGGGGGCCTGATCCATCAGCATCAGGCTGCGCCCATCCGCGCTTAACCGCTCATAACGGCGCGTCGAGGCGTCTCCCGGTAAGGGCTGGCGCGCCATGCCCTCAAGGCCGTGGGCCTTAAGAAAAGCGATTTTTTGCGTCTCTCGGTCAGGGCTCATGCGTAGCTTATCTATACTGTCCATGCGGGGTCAGGGTTGCGATCCGTCCCTGATGTCCGTGTTCATCCTGACCCGCTTCGAGATGGATTTCCAGATAATCTTCAAAGCCCAGATGGCCCAGCCGCTGCGGCCACTCGATCAGGCAGGCATGGTCTTCTGTCAATTCAAACAGGCCGATCTCATAAACCTCTTCGGGATCGGTCAGGCGGTAAAGATCAAAATGGGCAATGTCCACACCCTCGGCCTCATAGGTTTGCACTAACGTAAATGTCGGTGATGGCACATCCTGATCGGCATTCGTCCGTGAACGGATCAATCCGCGCGCCAGACAGGATTTCCCGGCGCCCAGATCGCCGGTAAGATAAACAATATCGCCCGTTTTCAAGCTTTGGCCGATGCGTGCACCCAAGGCTTCGGTCGCCGTTGCATCCTTGAGCCATACAGTTTCCGCTATCATGACCCCACCCCCGTAAAGGCAGAATCGCCATGACACAGCTTGGTTTCGACATAGTCCTTCACCGCCGCGCACACCACCGACACCTCTCCGGTAAGTTTGTCCGGCGCAATCACCGGCCCGACCGTCAGGTCAAAGCGCTTACCGGCCTTATTGAGCAGTTCCAGAAACAGAGTCACATCACGCAACTCTTTGGAAATCTTATCGAAACTATGAAACCAGACTGAGTTTGGCCCGGCGACATGGACCGGCACCACCGGCGCCTGATATTTTTGCGCACATGACACGGCCGTTGTCGCCCAGTCCGGGTCACGCAGAATGCCGTCCCGTTTGCGCGCCAGCCGCCCCGCCGGAAACAATACTACACAGCGCTCCGCCTCGAACGCCGCTTTGGCAGCCATCAGGGTCGCGCGTGTTTTTTCGCGTGTGCGCTTGGTCTCAACCCATTCGACCGGGATCAGTACCTCATCAAGCCGCGGGCTGACGCGCAAAGCATCAGCATTGGCAAAAAAGATCAGGTCGTTGCGGCGTTTTTTCAGCGCATCATAGACCGCCACGCCGTCGGCTATGCCGGTCGGGTGATTGCACACCACCACGCACCGGCCAGACGCGGGCACGCGCTCAAGGTTTTGTGTCACGACCTCCAGCGACAACAAACCCGATACATGATCAAGGGCGGCCTGACCGGACAGAGGCGCTATCGCATCGGCCATGCCCACCGCCGCGCCATAGCCCAGAACACCATAAAGAACAGGTCGCATCACCGGCCACAGGGGCGAGGCCACCAGGCGCGGCGCCCGCTCATGGATCAGCACATCAACAATATGCAGGCCGGACGGTTTTACGGTTCCGGCTAAGGACAGAGTATCGGCATAGAGGTCGTGCATGGCGCAGATGTTGCCCAAATGCGCCCGCTTGACAAGGGGTATAACTTGGCAAGCTTTAAACTTTGGGTATAGACTGTGATCACAAAATGCCGGAGGCCGATATGAAAACTATTACCCACTTTGTCGACGGCGCGTACCTAAGCCGTCCAGATCAACGCATGGGGCCGGTGTTCAATCCGTCTTTGGGCACGCAAACTGCGCAGGTTCAGCTTGGCGATACCGCCGATCTGGAGGCCGCCGTGGCGTCGTCTCAGGCGGCCTTTAAGGACTGGTCGCGCCTGAACCCGCAGCGGCGCGCACGGGTCATGTTCAATTTCAAGGCCCTGTTAGAGGTCCATATGGATGAACTGGCCGAACTGATCTCACATGAACATGGCAAGGTCATCAGCGACGCCAAGGGCGACATCCAGCGCGGGCTGGAGGTCATCGAATTTTGCTGCGGCATCCCGCACGCGCTCAAGGGTGAGTTCACCTATGGCGCAGGGCCGGATATCGACGTCTGGTCGATCCGTCAGCCGCTGGGGGTCGTGGCCGGCATTACCCCGTTCAACTTCCCGGCCATGATCCCGATGTGGATGTTTGGGCCAGCCATTGCCACCGGCAACTGCTTTATCCTTAAGCCATCCGAGAAAGACCCGTCCGCGCCTAACCGGTTGGCGGAGCTGCTATTAGAGGCGGGCGCGCCCAAAGGCGTGCTCAATGTCGTCCATGGCGATAAGGATATGGTTGAGGCCATCTGCGCCCATCCGGCCATTCGCGCCGTCAGCTTTGTCGGATCGTCTGACATCGCCCACAGCGTCTATAGGATGTGCGCCGACACCGGCAAACGCGTGCAGGCGATGGGCGGGGCCAAAAACCACGGCATCATCATGCCCGACGCTGATCTGGATCAAGCGGTTAAGGATATCATGGGGGCAGCCTTCGGCTCGGCCGGTGAGCGCTGCATGGCCCTGCCCGTTGTGGTCGCGGTCGGTGACAAAACCGCGGAAGCTTTACGCGAAAAGCTGATCGCCGAAATCAAGACCCTTAAGGTGGGCGCAAGCACTGACCCAACCGCCCACTATGGCCCTGTGGTGTCGGCGGCGCACAAACAGCGCGTCTCGGACTATGTCGATCTGGGGATACGCGAAGGGGCGGAAATCGTGGTCGATAATCGCGATATCACTGTCAAAGGCTATGAAAACGGCTTCTTCATTGGGCCGGTTCTGTTCGACCATGTCAAGCCACACATGAAAACCTATCAGGAGGAAATCTTCGGCCCCGTCCTGCAAATCGTGCGCTCAGGTAGTCTCGAAGAGGCGGTAGGGCTGGCGTCCGATCACCCTTACGGCAATGGCGTCGCCATCTTCACCCGCGAAGGTCGGGCGGCGCGTGATTTTGCCCTGTCGGTGCAGGTCGGTATGGTCGGTATCAATGTCCCCATCCCCGTGCCGGTCGCCTACCATTCCTTCGGCGGCTGGAAGCGTTCGGCCTTTGGCGATATGAACCAGCATGGTATGGAGGGGATTAGGTTCTATACTCAGGTGAAAACCGTCACCGCTCGCTGGCCCGAACATAAGGCTGGAGACGGCGAAACCTCTTACATCATGCCGCAAATGGGGTAAGTATGACCAAGCCCAATGAAGCCAAACTTAACGAGGATAAGCGCCGCCCCAAGGCGATGAAACCTTACCTAACCCTATGGGCCATCATGGTGGTGTGTGTGGTATTTGCCCTGATCGGTTTATATAATCTGTCCTGACCCTTAACAAACGCCGCGATAACAGTGTATCATGGTTAATATGGCTGCGTCGCGGCTTAAGGGGCTTTTGGCGGTTTTGGGGGTTTTCATGCGTAAGTTCTTTCTGTGGGCGGCACTAACGCTATTGATTGTATCGACGGTCGTAGGGGTCGGCTGGTGGGCCTACTGGAACTATTTTGAGCGCTATAAGCCGATCACGGTCGAAAAAGAGCAAGCCGCCATCCAAAAGCTTTTAGACTCAGCCGGTTATGTCGCCTCTGGCACCGAAGGCCCGCCGCTTTATGTGATCACCTTCCGCGACTGCAAGGAATGCAGCACCTATGAGGATCAGGAGTTTCCGAAATTCGCCGCCATTGGTGTTGACCGCCGCGTGATTGCCTTTGCCCCGGCTGACGTTGAGGGCCTGCAAAAATCAACTCCGGCTGAGCGTTCCACCATTGCTGAGCTGTGGCTTAACCGGAACTGGTCTTTGTACGAAGCCTGGCGCACCACGCCGGTTAAGGCCTGGGCCGCGCCCGGTATCCGTCCGGCGGATGGTGATCTGGCACGCTCGGCCGTGGTGCAGGCCAGCCGTGACTTCAAGGATCAGCTTGAGCCCCTGCTGCGGGCCAATGGCGTCGAAGTGCGCTATCCGATCGTTATGTGGCGCGATAAGGACAATAAGCTTAAGGTCTGCGCCTGTTCGGACGAAAAGATGTATCATTTCGTGCGTGAGGATTTGGGTGCGCCTGAAAAAGCCCCGGCGGGCAGCCTGCTTGAGACCGTAGCCCCCGCACCGTCAGCCTCTGCGGCCGCAGAACCGGCCCCGGCTACCATCGCCCCCGAAGCCTACAGCGCCTCAGCCGAACCACAGGCCACTGGCGACTATGGCCCCGGTGCCCCGGAAGTCACGACGGTTCAGTAATCGCACGCTTACGATCCCAACCCCTGACGGTTTCTCCAAACCGATGCAGGAATAATTTGGTGTGAGAAATGGCTTGGTTTAAAAATCCAAAAATGGAGGCAGCAAGCCAGCCGTTTCGACTGATGCTTCTGCCTTTAATCGGTGATGTTGTCGCTTCAATAATTGAACAAAGATGGTCTTTTCATCTGCCATTTTTGTATCCATTAATGGCGTTGATAGGCATCATATATGGTATTTGGCTTTTGATAAAAAACAGGAAAACGTAGGCGCATTTTTTAGCAAGATTAATGAATGACCTCCATGTCCCTCAAGCACTATCGGTATATCGTGAATAGCCCCGCATATGTTCACTAATGGGGCGTGGGGTCTGTGACCCCACTACTTCGGCTGCAGGCGCACAATTCGGCCATCACCGCTGTCGTAGGCGACATAGATCAAACCATCCGGCCCCTGAACCACGTCACGGATGCGTTCAGCTTCGTCTTCCAGCAGTTTGGTTTCCGACACGACCTTTGTGCCGTCGAGCTTGATATGGTTCAGATACTGGAACTTGAGGGAGCCGATAAACAGGTCGCCCTTCCAGGTCGGGAAGGCATCGCCGGTGTAGAACAACATGCCGGACGGCGCGATCGACGGGTTCCAGTAATGAACCGGCTGTTCCATGCCGGACTTGGTGGTGCCTTCGCCGATCCTGGCGCCGCTATAGTCCACGCCCCAAGTGATGACCGGCCAGCCATAGTTTTTACCGGCTTCCGGCGCGTTGATCTCATCGCCGCCCTGCGCGCCGTGCTCATTGGTCCACAGCTTGCCGGTCGCCGGATTGATCGCCGCCCCCTGCATATTGCGGTGACCGTATGACCAGATTTCCGGCTTGGCATCGCTGCGACCGACAAACGGGTTGTCCTGCGGGATGGTGCCGTCACTGTTGATGCGGATGACCTTGCCGAAGGTATAGGTCAGGTCTTGCGCCTTTTCACGAAAGGACGCCCGGTCGCCGGTGGTGATAAACAGCTTGCCATCAGGCGCGAAGACGATGCGCGACCCCCAGTGGTTGTTGCTTTTGACCTTCGGGCTCTGCTGCCAGATGACCTTGAGGTCGGTCAGGACTTGCCCGGAAAGCTTGGCGCGCGCCACGGACGTGCCCGCCACACCGCCTTCACCGGGTTCCGAAAACGACAGGTAGATATACTGGTTCTGGGCAAAGTCCGGATCGACCGCCACGCCCAACAGCCCGCCCTGCCCGTCATTGGCCACCGCCGGTGTACCGCTGACCAGTTTAGGCTTGCCGTCCTTGGAGATGACCTGCAAGCGTCCGGCTTTTTCGGTGACCAGCAGACGCCCGTCCGGCAGGAAGGCCATGCCCCACGGCTGCTCCAGCCCTTCGGCATAGGTCACAACCTCAAAGGATTCGGTGGCCTCTGCGGCAGGCGCTGCGTTCTGGGAGGTTGCGGGCTTATTGCACGCCGCCGTCACCGCCATCACACTGAGGGCAATCCCCATCATCCAGTTTGAGCGCTTCATTTTACCACCTGTGAAATGTTTATAGCGGTCAGTTTAGATCATAAAAAACCCCTCTGTGAAGTCACAAAGGGGTTTAATTATACATTACTTGCCATGGTGATCGAGTAAACTAGCTTGGGATTTTGAATCATATAGATGTTGGGGGTGCTTGAAATGACTGGTAATTTGGAAACTGATGAGCTGGAAGCCCTGTTCGTCAATAATGCCGGTATGGATCAATTAGGTGCTTATCTCAACCGCTTCAATCCGATCCGGATCATGAAGATGGAAGGCATGGAGATCCGTCATTCGTCGATTTTAAGCTGGCTGATGAGCCCGCTCGAAACCCACGGTTTAGGTGACCGGTTTCTGAAAGCATTCCTGAGCGAGGTGCTGCGGGGAAAGAGGTGGCAGGACAAACCCACCGCGCTCGATATTGTTCAGGCTGATTTGCGCGATGTCGAAGTTCGGCGCGAATGGCAAAACATCGATATTTTCGTCTTTTCGCCCAAGTACAAATGGGCCTTTGTTATCGAGAACAAATATTATAACCGCCAGCACGAAGGGCAGTTGGTTAAATATGCTGAAAAGGTCAGATCGATTTATCCTGATATGACCGTGCGCGGCATATTCCTGACCCTGCTGGAGGAGGAGCCACACGATCCAGCCTATGTGCCGATAAGTTATGAAACCGTAGCTGAAATTCTATCGCCGATGGTTGCACAGGCGGGACAGGCTTTAGGCGCGGAAGTGACTACCTTTTTGCGACACTATATAGAAATTATTGAGGAAGAAACCGGCATGAGCCAAGATCAAAACGATATGGAACAGCTTGCTCGTGATCTTTATCGCACACATAAAAAGGTGCTGGATTTTATTATGGAGCATGGAGCAGCCACAGATTTTATAATAGCTGCAGAAGCATTATTCGGTGAAAATCTTGAAAGCGGTGGGATTACAGAAACAGGGCATGGCCGGTTTATGTATGACTGGCATAACCATTGGAAGTACAGTTTTCTACCGGAAAGCTGGTTTACGAATTTGGGTAGCGGCCTTTGTAGCTGGGCTGGTTGTGAAAAATGGTGGGCAGGCTATCCGATGATCTGCTGGTTTCGACTGGAGACTGGCGAAGACGGTACAAAGGGCAAGTTGCGTCTGATCGCCGAAGTCGGCCCAATTGCCGACTCCAAATTTCGAGCAGACATCATCGAGCGCATTAAATCATTGGCTGAAGCCCAAGACCTTAAAGATATCCGCTTCCAGTCCGGCGCAGCGGAGGCTGGTAAAAAGTACTCCAAATTCCTGAAAAATAACGCCGTCGATATAGATAACATTCAGGACGCCAAGGAAATCTCAGACGCGATGATCAAACTGCTGGCAAGGTTTGCGCCTTACTTCGAGGCGATTGCGGAGATTTTGCCTGAGTTCAGACCATACGGACAATCTGTTGCATCTTGAGGTAAGGCTTCCGCATGACCGAACAATAAAAAACCCACCTGCGAAAATCGCAAGTGGGTTTTTTATTTAATCTAACATAAAGGCGTTTAACCTTCGGAAGCTTCGCTCTTGCTGGCCATCTGGGCGCGCAGTTCAGCGCCCTTGGAGCCGCGGGTCGAGTTTTGCGAACGCTCAACGATACGGGCCGACTTACCACGACGGTCGCGCAGATAGTACAGCTTGGCGCGACGCACGACACCGCGACGCTTGACTTCGATACCGTCGATCATTGGCGACAGCAGCGGGAATACGCGCTCTACGCCTTCGCCGAAGCTGATCTTACGGACGGTGAAATTTTCATTGATGCCGGAACCAGCGCGCGCGATGCAAACGCCTTCGTAGGCCTGGACGCGCTCACGGTCGCCTTCTTTGATCTTGACGCTGACGCGGACGGTGTCGCCCGGCTGGAATTCAGGAAAGGATTTGCCGGCGCGCAGCTTAGCGCATTCTTCGGCTTCGAGCTTTTGAAGCAGGTTCATTATGGTCTCCAATATTGTAGGTGCCGGTTGGCACACTGTTGAGGCTTAATCGCCTTTTGCCTGTGATTTGGAAAGATGCGCCGCCCATAGATCGGGACGTCGTTCTTTCGTGGTTGCCTCTCGCATCTGTTGCCGCCAGAGCGCCGCCTTTTTGTGGTCGCCGCTTAACAGCACTTCGGGGATGTCGAGGCCCTCAAACGTCCGCGGTCTTGTATACTGCGGGTGTTCAAGGAGACCATCCTCAAAGCTTTCATTATCAAGGCTGGCCGATGCGCCGAGAACCCCCGGAATAAGCCGCAACGTCGCCTCAATCGTCACCATTGCCGCCGATTCACCGCCCGCAAGGACGGCATCGCCAACGCTGATTTCTTCGAACCCGCGGGCATCGAGCACCCGCTGATCCACCCCTTCGAACCGCCCGCACAGGACAATAAGGCCTTGGGCCTTAGACCATTCGCGAACCCGACCTTGCGTCAATGGTTTGCCACGGGCACTCATGTAAATGAGCGGTCGATTGGAAACATCAATCGAATCAAGCGCTTTGGCGATAACATCCGCTTTGAGCACCTGTCCGGGGCCGCCACCCGCAGGGGTGTCGTCTAGGAAGCCGCGCTTATCGCTCGAAAAGGCGCGAATGTCCACCGTTTCCAGCGTCCAAAGCCCAGATTCTTTTCTAGCATTGCCGATGACCGATACATCCAACGGCCCCGGAAAAGCTTCCGGGAACATGGTCAGCACCGACACGGCGTAGGGAGCAGATGCGCTTTCTTGCAAGGCTATACTCGTTATCTATCTCCGCCCCCGTTTACGGGGGAGGGGGACCGCGAAGGCTTGCCTTCGGGGTGGAGGGGGGAGTTGGTGGCATTGCCCCCTCCGGCTTCGGGCCTGACGGCCCTATGCCACCTCCCCCGTAGACAGGGGAGGAGGAAGAGGCGTCAGGCCTTTAACATGGTTATGTCGAAGGACGCAAACTAGCGCTTGAGGCGCACCGTCAACCCGATCGTCCTCGGCTGAGACAAAAACGCGTTAAACGTCCCTGACTGGAACGGGGCACCAAACACGACCTGATAATAGGTCTCATCAGTCAGGTTCTGGCCCCACAGTTCAACCGCTACACTATCATCCGGTCTCAAAAGGGACAGACGACCGTTAAGGAGCGTAAACGCGTCCTGTATCTTAATCGCCGCCAGATCTGAGCCGGTATTATAGGCCGAATTATAACGCGCCGTCAGATTGGCCCGCAGCGTCCAGTTCGCGACCTCACGCTGATAATCCACACCGGACGTCACCGACCATTTCGGTGCAAATGCCGCCCGCCGATCAGTCAGTGCGGGAAGGCCCACAACCACCTGCGGCCCGAATTGAGCCTCGGCAAAGGTCGCCCCGCCCCACAGTTTCAGACCGAGTGATGGAATGCTGTAGCGCGTTTCAAGCTCCACACCGCGCGATTTCAGCTCCGGGATCGACTTCACAAGGAAGCTGGTGCCCAGAAAGGTATTGAGCTGAAAATCCTCAAACGCCTGATCAAAGACGGCGGCATCCAGCGCCAACCGCCCCCGCCACCACCGGCCCTTAAGGCCAATCTCATAGGATTCCGAGGTCTCCGCCGCAAAGGCTGTGTCGGTATCCGCCGCAAAGGCCGCCGTCTGTTCGCGGTCGAGATTATAGCCCGCCCCTTTCCAGCCGCGCGCATAGGACGCATAGGTCATCAGCGACGGCAGGGTCTGCCATTTCACACGGAACGACCCGGTCGTGGCCTCTTCCTCATGGCTTTGGCCATAGGACAGGGCATTAAAGGCCGGATTGGCAAAAGACTGACAGATCGTGCCAACCCCACCGATATTTAAGGTTTGAGCCGCCGCACAGGCCACACCGCTGTCCGAATTTGTATGGCGGCTGATCAGGGTCTGATCCTGTTTATTGACGCGCAGACTCAAGGTTGCCGTCACGGCTTGGGTGACATGCCAGCTATTGTCCGTGAACAGAGCAATATTGCGCTCTTTCTGGTTATAGACGTCGTTCATGCCTTCACCGGCCACAAACGATTGCCCCACGGGACGCCCGGTAAGCTGCGAGACGCGGTTGATATTGGCACCCCCGGACAGCAACAGCCCCAGATAGGGCTCAAACGCCGAGCCGTAAATATACTGATCGTGGCGTTCCAAATCCTCGGACGACAGATAAAGACCCACCATCCAGTCAAACACTGTCGTGCGGCCCGCCACGCGCAGTTCCTGGCTTAAGGTATCAAAGCGGTTGCCGAACGCGCCGTCGGGTTCGCGGTAATAGATATCGGCTGATGAGAAATCCGCATCATAGCCATTGGTGTGATCCCAATGACGCGCCGCCGTGATCGAGGTCAGGTCGATCGTGTCGGACAGCCGCACCACGGTTTCAACCGACAGGCCGGTATCAGTCAGACTTTGGGCGGTCGAGCGGTTGGACCAGACTTCGCGGCCCTCGATATTGATCATTTGCGCCACACCGCTATCGGGCGCCAGCAGGTCGATATAGGCGGATGTTGCGCCCTTCGCCACCGCCACACCGGCGCAGCAGTTTTCATCGCGCTTGGTATAGTCACCGATCACGCGCACGGTCACGGTGTCATTGGGCGTAAACAACAACTGTCCGCGCACTGAGTAATAGTTCTGATCATTGTCGCGGGCGTCGCTACGCGGGCCATTGCCGGTATGGACTTTGTACTGACCCTCACGGCTGCGGTAGGTCAGGTTCAGCGACCCGGCCACGGTGTCACTAAGCGGCCCGGCGGCATAGCCAGAAACCCCCAGCGTGCCGTGCTCACCGGCGGTCAGCTCCAGGGTCTGACGCGGGGCCATTTCCGGCGCTTTGGTGACGACCTGAATAAGGCCAGCCGACGCGCCCTTTCCGAACAGGCCCGACTGCGGGCCTTTGAGGATCTCAACACGATCAACCTCGCCCAGATCGCTCATGGCCGTGGCGGTACGCGCCCGCACCACGCCGTCGATCACCACACCGACCGAGGATTCCAGACCCGGATTATCACCGACCGTGCCGATGCCGCGCAGGCGGGCCGTGGTCTGGGCTTCGTTGGCGGTGGAGGTGATGATCAGCGACGGCGTCAGGCTTTGCAGGTCTTTGAGGTCATGGGCCCCGGCTTGCCTGAGTTGGTCGCCCGTGACGACCGCGACCGACAATGGCGTTGTCGCCAAAGGTTCCGCCCGTTTCTGGGCCGTGACCACAACTTCAGTCACGTCTTCGGTGTCCGCATACGCCGGTACGGCATATGCGCCCGCCATCGCCACGACGCTTGTTATGGCGGTAGCAGTTAAGGCCCTAGCGCTCCCCAGCGAGGCCTTAAAGGTTTTTGAGTGCATTAAATTTTCCAGTTATAACGATGTCACTCGAAAGCAACGGCCGTTGCGTAGCCGGTTTTCAAACGGGTCACAAGCTATTTGCGGTTGATGATAACGCTTACCTTACGCTACGGAAACCTGAGCCGGTTTATGGATACCGGCCTATGGCTTATAGCACTTTAAGGCCCAGTTCGGACAGAAGTTCTGCGGCCTGAGCGCGCGAAATGGTCGCCCCTTTGAAGCGGCGGGCATCCTCTAGGCGCACCCCGCCAATGTCCGTACCGCGCAGGTCAGCGCCTTCAAACCGGGCATTATCCAGGATCGCATCGCGCAAAGAGCAGTCCTCAAACACCGCTTTTCTGAAATCACAGCGTTGCAGATCGGCATTGTGCATATCCAGCGATTTCAGCGTCTGCTTGCTGAATGAAAACCCGCGCAAATGCGTGTCGTTCAGGCGACACTCTTCAAAGGTCACGTCGATATTGCGGCTGTCGCTGAAATTGGCACCGGTCAGCTTACAGCGCTTGAAGGCCGCCTGCGGCAGGACGGTGCCTTTGAATAAAGTGTTGTTGAAATCGCAGGCGGTGAACTGCGCTTCGGTCAGATCAGCGGAGGTAAAATCGGCCTGCCCGCCCTTGCAGCCGATGAACTGAGCATGTTCCAGTTTTGTCGATTTGAATTTGGTTTTGCGCAGGATACAGTCCTCAAACACCCAGGCGTTCAGGATAAAATCAGACAGGTCGATCTCTTCCAGCTCGCAGCCCGCAAGCTTTACCGGCTCGCCCTTATTGGCCAGCAAGAGGATGGCTGCACGGTCGAGAATTTGGTCGGTGAGAATTAACTGTTCAATAAAATTATTCATTTCCGTAAGCAACTGAATGAGGTAACAAAACTTTTGGAACCGGAAATTTAGTCAATAAAGCTGTATTTCCTTTTCCCATCTGTATTAAAGATAGCTCTAGCAGATTTTTGCTTAGTGCGCCGCAGGCATTTAAATTTTCAACGATATCATCAAGGTCTGCATAAACATATACATGGCTAGACTTAGGGTTGTTTGAACTGCGTATCCATCTAGGTTTTTCTTCATTTATATCACGTGCGATACTATGAGAATGAGCTAAAGAGTTTCTATTAGACTTTAACTTTCCAAAAACTGAAACGGAAAATTCAGTAAAATCTAGAATTAAAGGATTTTTTTCTTTGGCTTTTGACAATACCAATAAAGTATCGGCTCTAGATTGGTTTCCCAAACCCGCTGTATACATTGCACCTACTTGTATATCGCCCGCATAGTGCCATAAGACCACATTAAAATAATGCTCTACCCAATTCCAATTAATGATAAAATGACTTAGCGCCAACATAGCCGGCCCAAAGTCATTGTGTTCGTGATAGTCTGGATAGTATTCTTGTTCTACCATTTTCTCGCCTTGCTTCATTAGCATAACACCGTGCGATTATGGGGTCGAGGGGTTCGTGACCCCTCGCCTTGAGAAGTAAAAAGAGAGGCGATCCCTTAGCGGGATCGCCTCTCTTTTTATCTATTAAAGAAGAAGGGGCCACAGGCCCCTTCACCCCATTAATCCCGGCGCGGACGGCGCGGCGGGCGGCGGTCGCCGCGATCACCACGGTCGGAGCGCTCAGCACGTTCTTCCGACGGCACTTCCTCACCGGCCTCGATGCGGGCCGCGCGTTCAGCCGCCAGCTTTTCAGACAGGTCTTCGCCGGTTTCCTGATCAACGACCTTCATCGACAGCTTGGTCTTGCCACGATCGTCAAAGCCCATGAACTTGACCTTGACTTCGTCGCCTTCTTTCAGAACGTCGGCAACGGTTGCGACCTTTTCGTTCTTGATCTGGGAGACGTGGACCAGGCCGTCCTTGGCACCAAAGAAGTTCACGAACGCGCCGAAATCGACGACCTTCACGACCTTACCATTATAGATGGCGCCGACTTCGGGCTCAGAGGCAATCGACTTAACCCACTCGCGGGCGGCATCGATCTTGGACTGCTCAGAGGCCGAGATCTTGATGGTGCCGTCGTCAGCAATATCGATCTTAGCACCCGTCTTTTCGACGATTTCGCGAATGACCTTACCGCCGGTGCCGATCACTTCACGGATCTTGTCGGTGGCGATCTTGATGGTTTCGATCTTAGGCGCAAACTCACCCAGCTCTTCACGGGCACCGGAAATGGCCTTGTTCATCTCTTCCAGGATATGCAGACGGCCTTCGTTAGCCTGACGCAGCGCCTTGGTCATGATTTCCTCGGTGATGCCGGGAACCTTGATGTCCATTTGCAGCGATGTGATGCCGTTGACGGTACCGGCGACCTTAAAGTCCATGTCGCCCAGATGATCTTCGTCACCCAGAATGTCCGACAGAACCGCAAAGCCGTCTTTTTCCAGAATCAGGCCCATAGCGATACCCGATACCGGCGACTTCAGCGGCACACCCGCATCCATCAGTGCCAGCGACGTACCGCAGACGGTGGCCATCGACGACGAGCCATTGGATTCGGTGATCTCAGAGACCACGCGCACGGTGTACGGGAATTCTTCCGCCGACGGCAGCATCGGACGGATCGCACGCCAGGCCAGCTTACCGTGGCCGATTTCGCGACGACCGGGCGAGCCCATACGGCCAGTTTCACCCACCGAGTATGGAGGGAAGTTATAGTGCAGAAGGAACTTTTCTTTGTAGGTGCCTTCCAGGCTGTCGATGAACTGCTCATCATCGCCGGTGCCCAGCGTCGCCACCACAAGTGCCTGAGTTTCACCGCGGGTAAACAGGGCCGAACCGTGGGTGCGCGGCAAGATGCCGACTTCCGACACGATCTGACGGACCTTATCGACCGGACGGCCATCAACGCGGCGGCCATGATCGATGATGTCGCGGCGCAGAACGTCGGCTTCACATTCCTTAAAAGCCGAACCGAAGATGGCGGCATCGACGCCGTCCGGGTTTTCATCGGACTTCACAAGGGCAGCGGCGGCCTTTTTCTTGGCGTCGCCGACGGCGTTGCGGCGTTGCTCTTTACCCTGATGGGTATAGGCTTCGCGGATAACGTTGCCGACCAGACCCTTGATGTTGGTGACGACTTCTGAGAAGTCTTCGGCTTCGAACTCGAACGGCTCCTTGGCGGCATGTTCGGCCATTTCGATGATCGCTTCGATGACCGGCTGCATACCGGCATGGGCGAACATCAAAGCACCCAGCATCTTGTCTTCGCCCAGTTCCTGGGCTTCGGATTCGACCATCATCAGGGCGTCCTGAGTACCGGCAACGACCAGATCAAGCGAGGATTCCTTGGTTTGATCAACGGTCGGGTTCAGAACATATTCGTCATTGATCAGGGCAACGCGGGCACCACCGATGGGGCCCATGAACGGCACGCCCGACAGGGTCAGCGCTGCCGAAGTGGCGACCATAGCCAGAATGTCCGGATCATTTTCCATGTCGTGCGACAGGACGGTCACGACGACCTGAACTTCGTTCTTAAAGCCCTTAACGAACAGCGGGCGGATCGGACGGTCGATCAGACGCGACACCAGGGTTTCTTTTTCAGACGGGCGGCCTTCGCGCTTGAAATAACCACCGGGGATCTTGCCGGCGGCGAAGGTCTTTTCCTGATAGTTGACGGTCAGCGGGAAGAAATCCTGACCCGGCTTTGGCGAGCGTGCGTACACGACGGTGGCCAGAACCGTGGTTTCCCCGTAGGTTGCCAGAACCGCAGCATCTGCCTGACGCGCGATACGGCCGGTCTCCAGGGTCAGCTTACGGCCAGCCCAGTCAATTGTTTTTCTTTTGATATCAAACATATGTTTTTCTTTCAGTTCCCATCAGGCCCATTCCCAATGGTGCGAAGCGCTTTCCGAACAGTGCCCGTGTGTTGTTTTGGGGGTTTTCGGAATCGAAGCGCGACATTTTAGAGTGCATCGATATTTTAACTATGCCCGCGCCCAATATCGCATTTTACGCGAAAGTTCCATTGAACTTTTTGTTGAGGGGCGGATAGCGTCACTTAGCCGTGACTTCGCGGTGATGCGCCGCGAATAAGCAAAAAGGGCTTGAGGTTTGGCCCCAAGCCCTTTTTGTGATGTGTCCGCAAGGATTAGCGGCGGATACCCAGAGTCTCGATGATCGCCTTATAGCGGTCGGTGTCACGAGAAATGAGGTAGTCCAGAAGACGACGACGCTGCGAAACCATCTTCAGAAGGCCACGGCGGCTATGGTTGTCTTTTTTGTGCGTCTTGAAGTGCTCGGTCAGATTGGTGATGCGCTCGGTGAGGATTGCAATCTGGACTTCAGCGCCACCCGTATCGGCTTCGCCGCGGGCGTGGGTATGGATCAGTTCGGCCTTACGGTCGGGAGTGATCGACATCGGGTTTCTCCTTATTGAGAAATTAAGGGTTTAAAATCCGGGTGGGCCATAACTGGCCTGCCCGCAATTCGCACAGGGCCTGCACCTCACCTTCGTGACGCGCCTGAACCGTTCTGAGGTGCTCTTTTCGGCCCGCATTGTGGCGGATTTCAAAGGCACTTTTGAGCAGCTCAACCTGACGCGGCAGAAGGGTCAAAGCCTGACCCCGCTTGAGCTTAAAAGCCTCATCTTCGGTCACAGGCAACGCCGGGATGTCGTCCAGCGCCGTCTCAACCGGAAGCAAAGCCTCCAAGGAGGCGGCTCTATGCACCATTTCCGTCAGATTATCCAGTGTTTTTGTGTTGGTCAGGTCAAAGGCCCCGACGCGCTCCCGGCGCAGGTACGAAACATGGCCGCACGCCCCCAGATCAAGACAGATATCGCGGGCCAGTGAGCGCACGTAGGTGCCTTTGCCGCAGTGGAGCACAAACTCGGCCTCATCGGGGCTGATGATGGCCTCTAAGCGCAGATCGAAAACCCGCACCGTGCGGGCCTCCAACTCAACCTCAATACCGTCACGGGCCAGATCATAAGCACGCTTGCCATCGACCTTAATGGCCGAAAAGGCGGGCGGCACCTGCTCGATGTCGCCAATATAGGCAGGCAGAACGTCGCGGATAGCGGCCTCATCCGGACGCAAATCGGACGCGGCCGTAACCGCACCCTCAGCGTCATAGGTGTTGGTGGTCTGACCCCATTTGATGCGAAAGCGATAAACCTTATCGGCTTCCATCAGATAGGGCACGGTCTTGGTCGCTTCACCGAGGGCTATCGGCAATATGCCTGACGCCAGTGGATCGAGCGTACCGGCATGACCGGCCTTCTGGGCATTGAACAACCGGCGGATTTTCGAGACCGCATCGGTCGATCCCATATCATAGGGCTTATCGAGACAGACCCAGCCGCTGACCGGATCGCCTTTTTTAGTGCGTGCCAAGTTCTTTCCTAATCTTGTTCGGGATCACTTATGCATCTGCCATCCCATTGTTCAGGATAGAGTTTGTATTGGTACGGCCAAACACCTTTTCGGCTACGTCCGCACTGGGGGCAATAAGGGCGCACACCTTTACTGGGGGTGTAATAACCGCGTGTGTCATCGACCAACCCAAACCGACAACGAGGGCATTTAAGCCCGCCGATCAAAACAAAAAACTGACTAAGCCCCGCCGCAAAAATCAGCCAATACCAAGGAGTCTCCACTGACATGTAAGCTGAGACAATAAAAGAAAGTCCGCAAATCACGCCAGAAAACACGAACCAAGGCATCAGTCTTCGTCGTCTTGGTCTAGCGCCAAATCCTGCGCCACTTCCGGACGGGAGAACAGCGCATTGAGGCGCGAGGCTTCGTTGAAGCTTTCGTCGTGCAGGAATTTCAGCGCGGGCGTGAATTTCATGTCGATCATGCGCCCCAGAACGCCGCGCATAAACTTGGCGTGGCGGTTGAGCGCATCAATGGCAGGCTTGACCTTCTCAGGTGCCACCCCGGTCAGCAAGCCCGCCCCCAACGGCTCGACAAAAATGGTCGCGTGACGCAGATCAGGCGAACAGCGCACTTCGGTAACGGTGATCGACACCCCGTGCAGGGCTTCGTCATGGATTTCTTCTTCGCGCAGGATTTCAACCAGCGCATGGCGGACCAGTTCCCCGGCGCGTAATTGTCGCTGTGTAGGGCCTATAGCTTCGGCCTTTTGGCCTTTGCCGGGTGTATAAGATGCTCGTTTCATCCGCGCCTTATAAATCATTTTAATTAAAGCGCATCCAAAAAGTGTGACGCGGCTTTTGGCGCGCTATTCGCGCCAATGTTGCGCCGCCGAAATATTTCTGCTTTTTAAGATGTGTAGGGTAGTGACTACCGTATAAAGCTTAGCCACCGACAAAACTTCTGAAAGTCCCGATATTTAACAAGACCCTTGGTATGGGATTTGCAGTAACCACGCTCCAACCTGCCCGACACCGGATTATCGCATGGCCACCGCCTCGTTTTTCAGTTTGACACACCCTTCGCGTTCGATCGCCCTGATCGAGGGTGATGTCAAAACCAGCTATGGCGACCTGTCAACGCGTTGCCACCAACTGGCCCGGCACCTGAAGACGTGCCTGCCCGATCAGCGGGCGCTGGTGTTTTTAAGTGTGCACAATGATGCCCAGTCAGTCGTGCGCTATCTGGCCTGTCTGCGGGCAGGCTATGCCGTCCATCTGTTTTCGGACTATGAGCCGGCGCGTCTGGATGACCTGATCGCGCTCTATAATCCGCATTTTGTGATCCGGCCCGAAGCGGCTGACGGTGACATCATGGCCCGCCACGCTCAGGATCTGGGCCTGCATCCGGACGTCAGTGTTTTATTGTCCACTTCGGGCTCAACCGGCACGGCCAAGCTGGTCAAGCTGTCGGTCAAGAACCTGCAAGCCAATGCCCGCTCGATTGCACAATATCTTGAACTGACGGCCAAGGACCGGGGGCTGCTCAATCTCAAATTCAGCTACTCCTTCGGTCTTTCCATCCTGCACAGCCATCTGTTGTGCGGCGGATCGGTCGTCTTAAGCGAAGCCTCGGTCACCGACGCTGACCTGTGGCAGGCCGTCAAGACCCACAAGGTTACCGGCCTGTCCGGCGTGCCCTATAGTTTTGAAGTGCTGGAGCGCAGCCGTTATCTGGGTAATCTGAAAACCCTGCGCTATGTCACTCAGGCGGGCGGCAAACTATCGCCAAAGCTTGTCACCCGCTATGCCGAACTCAGCCAGCAACAGGGCTGGAAGTTCTATGTGATGTACGGCCAGACCGAGGCCGCCCCGCGCATGGCCTATCTGCCGCCTGATATGGCGACCCGCCACCCTGACTGTATCGGTCGCGCCGTCCCCGGTGGCCGCCTGTGGCTTAAGGGCGAGGACGGTACGGAAATCACCACCCCTGATACGCCCGGTGAACTGGTCTATGAAGGCGACAACGTCATGATGGGCTATGCTGAGGCCCTGCCCGATCTTGGCCGTGACGACCAGCTTGACCACCTGCTGACCGGCGACATCGCCTGCCGCAACGCGGACGGCCTGTTCTATATTATTGGCCGTGCTAAGCGCTTTATCAAACCCTTCGGTGTGCGGCTCAATCTTGATGATGTCGAACACAGGCTGCGGGAACGGCTAGGCGAGGTTGCCTGTACCGGCACTGACGATAAGATCGTCATCGCCACCACCGCCGATACCGACATAGACGCTTTGAGCGCATGGGTCTGTGAAACCTATAAACTGCCAGCCTTTATGGTGTCAGTGCTTAAGGTTGAGGCTATTCCGCGCCTGTCCAATGGCAAGACCGACTATCAGGCTTTGTTGCGCCAGGCCGAACAGCCAAAGACCGTAGCCAATGGCCATTCGGCGCCCAAATCACGCTGGGCCAGCATTGAAGCCATATATACGGCCCTGTCCGGTGCCAAAGCGCTGGATGGCAGTTCCACGTTTGCGTCGCTATCCGGGGATTCCCTGTCCTATGTGCAGATATCCCTGGCGATCGAGGACTATCTCGGCTTCCTGCCCGAAGACTGGGAAGTGCAGACCATAGATGCCCTCGAAGCCATGCGGGGTCAGGTGGTGCCTGAGACCGCAGGCAACCGGCTGCATTATCTCAATACCTGCCGCGTGCTGATGCTGCTGATGGGGATTCCCTACCACGCCGCTATGGTGTTCAGCGAACATAAGGACTGGCTGATCACCTCAGCCCACACCTCACATTTTGCGACCATTTTTGCCGCCACCACCCACAGCTTTCGGATGTTCGCCTTCTTTTTCATCAGTGGCTGTTTCTCGCTGCTGATCCTGAAGCGCACCGAGGTCAGAAAATGGTTCGACCGTCAGTTCGTGCGTCTGGGCGTACCCGTCATTCTGGGCAGCCTGCTGCTGGCGCCGCTTGAAATGGCCGCCATGTCAGTCACGCCCGGTCGGGAAGGCCCGCCCGCCTTTGAATATTGGCTAAGCATGGTCACCACCTTGTCGCCGCAATGGATCACCCACCGCTGGTTCCTGATTACGCTTTTGGCTCTGATTGGCATTTTGGCACTGGTCTGGGGACTGCATAAGCGCGGTCTGACCGGCCATTTGCCGCAGCGCTTGCTCGATAAGGTCAGCGCCAGACCCAATCTGGTCTGGTGTCTGATGCTGGTCTTTCTGTCCGGTTGGGGGCTTGGGCTGGCGGCTTTGGGCCGGATTTTGAGCGCGGAACATGACCTGCTGTTCGGTGTGTATGAATATCGCTCGATACTGGCGTTCGGACCGGCCTTCTTTCTGGGGGCCATACTGGCGGGGCAACCTAAGCTGTTTAACTGGTTCCTCAAGCCGTCAGCCTTTGCCTATATCTTAGGGGCCGCGCTGATCTGTGTCTTTGTATATTTCGATCACTCCCATACGTTCATTGGTAAGATTGCCCAAAACATCAACTGGTTGCCGTGCGGCCTTTTGGGGACGCAGATCTTCCTCAGCCTGATGCACAAATGGGCCAATAAACCCCACCCGATGGTGGCACGCCTGCTGGATGCCTCCTTCGTCATCTACCTGTGGCACATGGTGTTTGTGCTGGTGTTTAGCGGCATATGTATTGAGCTTGATATTGACCCGCTGCTGTCGATTGCCCTGACCACCACAGGCACCCTGATCTGTTCCTGGGGCGTCTATCTGGGCATTGCCCGTTCAAAGATTTTAAGCTTCATCTTCAACGGCGGGCCATTGCGGGCGGTTTGACCCGCGCTGGCCGGACGCTCCAAATCCTGTTATACGGCTAAAAAAACCGCCTGAATAAATGGGCGGAATAACAGATATGGGGAAATACCGTGGCGGCTACCAAACCTGAATTCACCCCGCGTATGGAGGGTCTCGACGCCCTGCGCGGCTTTGCCCTGTTTGGGCTGTTCATCGTCCATATGCCGGAACTGTTCGAGCTTTACTGGGCTCATCCGGTCACCGATCCGGCTCAGCTTATCTGGCACGATGTCATCTTCACGGTATTTGCCGGTAAGGCGTTCGCGCTGCTGGCCCTGTGCTTTGGGGTATCGTTCTTTATTATTATGGATCGTGCCGCCCAAAAAGGCGTCGATTTCACCGGCCGGTTTATCTGGCGGTTGACGGTTCTGTTGCTCATCGGCTGTGCGCACGCTGTGTGGTATCGCGGCGATGTGCTGGAAGTTCTGGCGGTTATGGGCCTGTGCCTGCTGCCGTTTTACCGCGTGAAATCCAATGTCGTGATCGCCGTCATCGGCGTGTTTTTCCTATTGCAGCCCTTGATGTGGATGCAGATCATTAGCGGCCTGAACGGTGCCGACTGGGCCAATCAGTCGTTAAAATTCTGGAGCGCAAAGATCCCCGAAGCTTACCTAAGCGGCGGGTTTGCTGAGACCATCGCCATGAACATCAGCGATGGCCACGCCTTTAAATGGCTATTTATGTACGAATCCGGTCGCCTGAGCCAGATTCTGGGTCTGTCCCTGATCGGCATGGTGTTGGGCCGGATCGGCTTTTTCCGCGAGCCTGCCCGCTTTTCCGGCGTGCGTCTGACGGGGCTGATCATCGCGCTGATCGCCGCCATCGGGCTTTATTTTAGTCGCGAATCCATCACCGACCTCATGCCCGCGACCGAGGCCATGTTCATGCCCCGTAACCTGTTTGGGTCGGTCGTCTCCAGCCTGTTTGACCTAAGCGTCATGGCGGCACTTATGCTGGGGTTCATGAGCCTTTATTACAGCTTTGCCCACAAAGCGCTGAATGTGCTGGCCCCTGCCGGTCGGATGACTCTGACGCTCTATGTGACGCAATCGCTGATTTTCGTGCCGGTATTTTATGGTTATGGGTTGGGAATGCACGCCACCATGACCCAGTCTGAGGCCGTACTGATCGGCCTTGCCGCCTTCGCCGCCCAGGTCGCCTTTGCCCACCTGTGGTTCAAGGCGTTTTGGTATGGCCCGCTGGAATGGCTATGGCGGGCGGCGACCTATCTGACACTAAAAGTGCCGTTCATGAGGTCAAAAACGCCCTGAGCGGCACATATAGCCCCAGCCGGTTATTCCACGCCGCCCGCTGCATCAAGGTACTCAGCCACGCCACATAGGCCTGCGCCATCATGAATGACAGGTCGTAATAGGCACGGATCATGTCGCTTAAGGCATCCGCCTGTGGCACCGGTATCTCAGGCTCGTCGGCAATGGGCTGAAAGCGGATGGGTTGTGCCAGCGAACCTTCCGCGGGCGTGAGCCCCATCGACAAACCATGCCGGACATAGGCCTCCAGTCCCGCGCCGTCATAGGTCCGCAGATGCGCTTCTGCCTCCGGCTGAGTTTGCCGGCCGGCATCAAAGGCGTAATAACCAAGGATGGCCCGACACATCGCCATATCGTAGGTATGCTGGATGCGGCCCTTATGGCTCATGACGCGGTGAGGACTTGGGCGGTTTTCATTCACCGTCTCAAGCCGCGCCTTAATCGCCCGGATGCGCGGCTTATCTGTGTGCCAGTCGGTGCTGATCGTGCCGATATGGGCGTTTTGCACCCCGCATAACCGCGCCAGCCCCCGCTGAGTCAGATAGAGGCTGTCATCACTGAGACAGCCCATGCCGACGCCATCATATTCGCCGTAAAGCGTTATATAAAGATTTGAAATCTGGGGTTGTTTTCGCTTACGCCCTTTTTTTACAACCGTTTTGACGGCATCGGACATGACTTTAGCCCCCTCTGTAGGGGGCCGATACTGCAACGCCAAATTGCGCCTGACAAGGGCAATTAACCGCCTGTTAAGGGAATCTTTTGCGCGCGCTCACACGGCTCAGGAGAAGACAACCGTTTTGCTGCCATTGATAATCACCCGGCGCTCAGAGTGCCAGGTTACGGCCCGCGCCAGAACCCGCGCCTCGATATCCTGACCAATGGCGACCAGTTGTTCCGGGGTATGGCCGTGGTGAACGCGCTGCACATCCTGTTCGATGATCGGGCCTTCATCAAGGTCTGAGGTCACATAATGCGCCGTCGCGCCGATGATCTTCACGCCGCGCTGATGGGCCTGATGGTATGGCTTGGCGCCCTTGAATGACGGCAGGAACGAGTGGTGGATATTGATGCAGCGGCCATCCAGTTTGCGGCTCATCTCATCGGACAATATCTGCATGTAGCGCGCCAGCACCACCAGATCGACATTGTGGTCATCGATCAGTTTCAGGAACTGCGCTTCTTGCTCGGCCTTGGTGTCCTTAGTGATCGGCAGATGGACATAGGCCAAACCGTTCCACTCGACAAAAGAACGCATGTCTTCGTGGTTTGAGACCACCGCCGCGATATCAACTGGCAGCAAACCCGCCCGCCAGCGGTGCAGCAACTCATAAAGGCAGTGGCCGAATTTCGACACGGCAATCAGCACCTTGGGCTTGACGCTTAAGTTATGGATTTTCCATTCCATCGCAAAACGGTGCGCGATGGGCTTAAACCCTTCTTCGAGGATCTGCATCGGCGGCATCCGCCCGCCCGCCTGTCGGAACACGACGCGCACATAGAATGTATCACCTTGCGCATCATTGAACTGGTTCGATTCCACGATCGAAATATCGTTGTCGTTCAGATAGCCAGACACCGCCGCGACGATACCGCGCGTATCCGGGCATTTGATGATCAGGACATAATGGGACGGATCGAAAAAGGTCGTATCAGGCAAAGGCGCATTCCAAAGGTTTGTACCGCTATAGCAGGCAAATCTTGCGAAAAGTCAAAGGTTTCAATTGAAAGAAAAAAGGCGTGGGGTCATAGACCCCACACCCCTTAAATCTTAGTTTTAGCTTTTGACGCTTAAAGCGTGCGCTTAATTTCTTCGACGGTGAAACACTCGATGAAGTCACCGGCCTTAAGATCCTGGAAGCCGTTGAAGGCCATACCACATTCCTGACCAACCACGACCGAATTGACCTCGTCCTTGAAGCGCTTGAGCGTCGAAAGGACACCCATTTCCTGAATGACGATGTTGTCGCGCAGGATACGCACACGCGCCCCCTTCTCGACACGGCCTTCAGTAACGCGACAGCCCGCAACCCGGCCAACCTTGGAGATGTCAAACACCTCAAGGACTTCGGCATTGCCGAGGAAGGTTTCGCGCTGGATCGGCGCCAGCATGCCTGACAGCACGCCTTTGATATCATCGATCAGGTCGTAGATGATCGCGTAGTAACGGATTTCCACGCCTTCACGTTCGGCCAGATCACGCGCCTGCTTGGAGGCCCGGACGTTAAAGCCGATGATCGGAGAGTTGGAACCCTTGGCCAGTTGGACATCAGATTCCGTAATCGCACCGGCACCCGAATGGATGATCCGTGCACGGACTTCGTCGGTCGCCAGCTTATCGAGCGAGCCGATAATCGCTTCGGTCGAGCCCTGAACATCGGATTTGATGATCAACGGCAGTTCCTTAAGGCGCTTATCCTGCAACTTCGACATCATGTCGGTCAGAGAGACGGCACCGACCGGAGCCACCATCTTTTCGCGACGCAGACGCTGACGGTACTCAGTGATTTCACGGGCACGGGCATCGCTTTCGACCACGGCCAGAGTATCACCGGGATCAGGCGCGCCGTCCAGACCGAGGATTTCCACGGGCTCAGACGGACCGGCCTCAGCCAGTTGTTCATTGCGCTCATTAATAAGCGCGCGCACGCGGCCCCAGCTAGAGCCGGCCACAACAATATCGCCGCGTTTCAGCGTACCGCGCTTGACCAGAACCGTCGCCACCGGACCCCGGCCCTTATCGAGCTTGGCTTCGATGACCACGCCTTCGGCGGTACGGTCAGGATTGGCGCGCAGATCGAGCACTTCGGCTTGCAGCAAAAGAGCTTCAATCAGATTATCAAGGCCGAGACCGGTCTTGGCCGAGACTTCGATAATCTGCGTGTCACCCCCCAAAGCTTCGACGACGACTTCGTGTTGCAGAAGTTCGTTGATGATGCGCTGCGGGTTCGCCTCGTGCTTATCCATCTTGTTGACGGCCACGATCAGCGGCGTCTTGGCGGCGCGGGCATGGTTAATGGCTTCGATGGTCTGCGGCATGACGCCGTCATCGGCTGCCACCACCAGCACCACGATATCGGTGACATTGGCACCACGGGCACGCATAGCCGAGAAGGCGGCGTGACCTGGGGTATCCAGGAAGGTAACCTTTTCACCCGCAGGCAAACGCACCTGATAGGCACCAATATGCTGGGTGATGCCACCGGCTTCGCCCGCCGCCACATCGGCTTTACGCAAAGCATCCAGCAGCGAGGTCTTACCGTGGTCAACGTGACCCATAACCGCCACGACCGGGGGACGCACAACGGTGTCGTCCGAATGGTCTTCGGCGTCAATAAAGCCTTCTTCGACGTCCGATTCCGAGACGCGCTTAACCGTGTGACCAAATTCGGTCGCGACCAGTTCGGCGGTATCGGTATCAATGATGTCGTTGATCTTGAGCATCATGCCCTGCTTCATCAACATCTTGATGATGTCAACGGCACGGACAGCCATCCGGTTGGACAGTTCCTGCACAGTAATCACATCAGGAATAATGACCTCACGGGCCGCACGGGTCTGCTCGGCCTGTGAACCCTTACGCTTTTCGCGCTCGCGTTCACGGGCACGGCGCACCGACGCCAGTGAGCGCATCCGGTCAGCCGAGCCCTCACCGTCACCGACAACAGCTTGCAGAGTCAGCCGGCCTTCGCGGCGCTTAGGTTCACCACGGGTTTGCGAAACGGCCTTGACGGGCGCGCCCGCCTTGCCGCGCTTGCCACGGGCATCATCATCTTCACCGACGCGGCCACGGACATCAGCCGGCTTACCGGCAGGCACAGCGCCGCGCGATGAACGGATGCGGTCAACTTCGGGTGTCGCGGGCGCATTGGCCGAAACGCCTACGCCAGGACGCGGCGGACGCGGCGAATTGGCAGAATAACGAACGGTTTCACCACCGGCAGGTCTTGGACGATCGCCTTGCGGTCTGTCACCCTGCGGACGGTCACGGTTAAACGGCGGACGATCCCCTTGAGGACGATCACCCTGCGGGCGGTTGCCCTGATAACCCGGACGATCCCCTTGGGGGCGATCACGGTTAAACGGCGGACGGTCACCTTGAGGTCTATCCCCTTGAGGACGATCGCCTTGTGGGCGATTGCCCTGATAACCGGGACGATCCCCTTGCGGGCGGTCACGGTTAAATGGTGGCCTATCACCCTGGGGACGGTCGCCTTGCGGACGATTACCCTGATAGCCCGGACGATCCCCTTGAGGGCGGTCGCCTTGCGGGCGGTCGCGGCCAGCTTGATAGGTCGTGGTTGGCCGATCACCTTGCGGGCGGTCATTGCGGCTATCGGGGGTGCGCTGATCATAGCGCGGACGCGGTTGATCTTCGCGCGGCGCACGGGCCGGACGCGACAGGGCCTGATCGATAGCCGGATTAAGTTGAACCGAAGGCGTTTCCGCCTTAGCGGGCTCAGGGGCCGGTGTCGGGGCCGGTGCGGCCACTGGCGCAGACGCCTCTGACTTAACAGGCTCAGCCGCAGGTGCGGGCTTTGACGCGTCTTCGACGGCGCGGCGGGCGGCATCGGCCTGCTGACGCTGACGGGTTTCCGTCTCACGGCGCTCCTGATCGACGCGCGCTTGCTCGATCACGCGGCGACGGGCATCCAGCTCTTCCTGACGCAAACCGCCGGGATTGCTACCTTGCGGCGGGCGCCCTCCGGATTGG
This sequence comes from Asticcacaulis endophyticus, assembly GCF_014652575.1. Classification (GTDB taxonomy): domain Bacteria; phylum Pseudomonadota; class Alphaproteobacteria; order Caulobacterales; family Caulobacteraceae; genus Asticcacaulis; species Asticcacaulis endophyticus. Next base: position 597,176 of record NZ_BMZB01000001.1, read on the forward strand.
GGACGTTGCTGGCCCTGATTTTGTGTATTTTGCGGCTTGGGCGCGGCCATATTGCCTTCGATACGCGACCCACCGGCTGGCGGCGGCACACCAATACGGCGCTTGGTTTCCACCACCACGGTCTTGGAGCGGCCATGGCTAAAGCTTTGCTTCACCGTGCCGGTCGACACACTGCCGCCGACACGCGGCTTCAAGGTGAGAGGTGCCCGTGTATTGTCGCCTTTCGGCCCGTCGTTCTTATCGTTCGCGTCGCTCATTCGCTAGCTTATAATCCTTTAGGAAACGAAGATCGTTTCGCTCAACTACCAAGTCCGCAATATTGCCAAAAATGCAGGCTATGGCCCGCTTAAGCAATGAATTGTGGCGTTCTCATACTGCCTTGGGCCTCAAAATACTAGGCATAATAGCCCCAAGGTCGATAATTCATCCGCGCATTAGCGTATTAATCGGGTGCTGTGGCTTGCGCACCCTCCGTATAGTTCCAGCCCGGTGGTACCAGTGGCACAAACCCTGACAGGCGCGTCACTTCATGCTTCCAGCGCCTGATGCGCTTACCGTTCACCAGCGCCAGATGGACCGCGTTCTCAAGGCCCAGCGCCAGACTTAGCTCGTCATTACTGAAGAGTCCGCACACCTTCGGCGAAACCGAAGCCCCGCTGCCAACCGCTCTGGCGAGTGCCAAAATCTTTGAACGTCCGTCATCGGCACTATCCGTCGCTTCGATAATCCACGCCGCCTTACCGGAGCGGATAGCCGCCATGACCTTTTCAAAGCCTGAGATAATCTCGCCTTCACGACGCGCCATCCCCAGCAGATCAAGACAACGCCTGCGCAACAGATGACATACCGTATCCGACAGATCGGCATTCGCCTTGACCTGACGCTTAGCCGCACGGGCAAACAGGTTCTTTTTGACGGCCAGATCAAGGCTGTCACGCGACGCCTTAACCCACAGGCCACGGCCCGGCAGCTTTTGCAGCAGATCCGGTGTCACCTGCCCGTCCGGGCCAATGACAAAGCGGATCAGGCCCGCCACATCCGACGCTTCACCAGAGGCGATGTCACGACGCTTCAGCCCCTTCACATGGGCAGGCTCGCACAGGATTTCAACCCCGTCCTCGGCAATCCGTTCAAAATCGGACGCCGAAGACAGGTTTAGATCGTTATGAGGGGTTACAACCGGATCATTGTTCGGGTTCGGCGACATCATCTGCGGTCGCGCTCCCTTCATCATCTACGCCTTCGACAGCCGAGTCATCAAGACCGGCATCGTCAAGATCGGCATCCTCAAACTCAGGCTCAGGCGGGGCTTCAGGGGCTTCGATCCAGCCGGCGGCGACGCGGGCATTGAGGATCAAGCTTTCCGCGTCCGGCACCGACAGGCTGAAGCTTTCCAGCGCACCGGCAATCTTAACCCGGTCAGCGCCGCGCTGCTCATAGCCGCCGCGGATTTCGTCGGTCGCCAGATCAGCGAGATCTTCAACCGTCTTCACACCCGCTTCACCCAGCGCGACAGCCATAGCCAGCGTGAGGCCATTGACGGTCAGCAGATCATCATCGACACCCAGAGCCACACGCTTGGCATCCAGTTCCGCCACTTCTTTTTCAAGGAAGTCACGGGCACGGGCCTGAAGTTCGGAGGCGGTGTCTTCGTCAAAGCCTTCGATGACGGCGATTTCGTTTTCATCAATATAGGCCAGATCTTCGACCGTCGTGAAGCCTTCGGTCACCAGAAGCTGAGCGATAACTTCATCGACATCGAGCGCTTCCTGGAACAGAGCGGTGCGCTCGGCAAATTCCTTCTGGCGGCGCTCAGAGTCTTGGGACTCGGTGATGATATCGACTTGCCAGCCGGTGAGTTGCGACGCCAGACGCACGTTCTGGCCTCGGCGACCGATCGCGAGCGACAGTTGCTCATCCGGCACCACCACTTCGACGCGGTCTTCTTCTTCATCCAGAACCACCTTGGACACTTCGGCCGGCGCCAAAGCGTTTACGATGAAGGTCGCGTCATCCGGCGACCACTGGATGATATCAACTTTTTCGTTTTGCAGTTCGGCAACCACCGCCTGAACGCGCGAGCCGCGCATACCCACACACGCCCCGACCGGATCGATCGATGAGTCGTTCGAGAACACCGCCATCTTGGCGCGCGAACCGGGGTCACGCGATACCGACTTGATTTCGATCACGCCGTCATAAACTTCCGGCACTTCCTGGGCGAACAGCTTGGCCATGAAGCCGCCATGAGCACGTGAAAGCATGATCTGCGGGCCCTTGGTCTCACGACGCACGTCATAGATATAGGCGCGGATGCGGTCATTGATCTGGAAGGCTTCGCGCGGGATCGACTGATCGCGGCGCATGATGCCTTCGCCGCGACCAAGGTCAACCACGACATTGCCGTATTCGACCCGCTTAACCGTGCCGCTGATGATTTCACCGACGCGGTCTTTATATTCATCGTACTGCCGCTCACGTTCGGCTTCGCGCACCTTATGGGTGACCACTTGACGAGCCATCTGGGTCTGGACGCGGCCCAGTTCAAACGGCGGCAGAACTTCCTCGTAAGTCTTATCGACAAAGGCTTCCTTGTCGTCTTTCAAAGCGTCGGTCAGGGATTTTTGCGCGTATTCGTTTTCAAGTTCCTCGTCCGGCACCACGGTCACATAGCGGGTGATGGCCATTTCGCCGGTCTTGGTATCGATCTTGACGCGGATATCGTGATCAGCGCCGTAACGCGAACGCGCGGCCTTTTGGATGGCCTCTTCGATGGATTCAATGACCACATCCTTGCTGATCTGCTTTTCGCGCGCGACCGCGTCGGCGATTTGCAGCAGTTCAAGGCGGTTGGCGCTAATTCCGGTAAAGCTCATTGGGTGCGATCCTTATCGTCTTCATTATCTTGTTCGTCATCGAAGTCGTCATCATCAAACGCTTCGTCATCAAAATCTTCGTCGTCGTCATTGGCAACGACACCATCATCGGCGTCATCGCCCTCGTCAAAATCGTCTTCGTCCTCACCAGCCTCGCGGCGCGCGGCGGCTTTTTCAGCCCCCTGCTTCAGCAGCTCGTCGGTCAGGATCAGCTTGGCCTCAACCACCCACGCGAACGGCATGAGCGCGGTCTCTTCTTCGCCCTCAAGGTCGATGGCGACATGATCGTCCTCAATCCCAGCCAAAATACCGCGAAAGCGCTTACGCCCCTCAGCCAGCCGGTCAAGCTCGATACGGGCTTCTAATCCCTCATAGGTCACAAAATCCTTAAGGCGCGTCAGCGGCCGGTCGATACCGGGCGACGAAACTTCAAGAATATATTCACCGGTGATCGGATCAGCTTCGTCCATATAGGCCGAAATGGCCCGCGACAGACGCGCGCACTGGGCGACATTGATGTCACCGTCGGTTTTACGTTCCGCCATGACCTGCAACCGGCGCGCCCCGTCGGGCTTATTGGAGCCCATCAGGCGCACCCGCACGATATCAAGGCCCAAAGCCTCGGCAATCGGGTCGAATATCTCGATAAGCTTACGATCTTCGGTCGTTTTGGCGCGCACGCTAGGTACTGTCTCCGTTAGAATAGTCCGGTTTGTGCATCATTTCGTTGCGCTAACGCTTCGCTTTTTGAGCGCCAAAGCAACCCATAAGGCAACAAAAAAGCGGCTGGCCTTTCTATGGGCCGCCGCCGATGGCCCGAAGGCATCCGGTCGATGTTGAAGCCTATATAGAACCGGATTTCACATTTGCCAAGTTCTTTCTTAAAGACGCGATTTCAATCCAGCGTGTGATCAAACTTGCGACAGGGCCGCTTTTATGGTTTGCCTGAGCGCTCATTTTACGGACGCCACCACCTTGTCTCAGACCGAACTGCCTGCGGAATCCAAAGCCCCTAAATCGACCGGACTGGTTAAGTCGTCGATGATCTATTCGGGCTTTACCCTGATCAGCCGGTTCATGGGTCTGGCGCGCGACCTGGTGGTCACGGCTGCGTTAGGGGCATCCGGCACGATCATGGCCGACGCCTATGCGACCGCCATCAGTTTTCCGAATCTGTTCCGCCGCATCTTTGCCGAAGGTGCCTTTACCGCCGCCTTTGTGCCCGCTTATTCGCAGGTGCTGGAAAAAGACGGTAAGGACGCCGCCGACAAACTCGCCCGCGATGCGCTGGCGACCTTAAGCGCTTTTACGATTGTCCTTACCGTTGTTATCCAACTGGCCATGCCGTGGCTGATGACCGTCTATTCGTCCGGCTATCTCGACAACCCTGAAAAGTTCAACTGGGCGGTATTACTGACCCAGATCACCATGCCCTATCTGCCGTGCATGGTGATCGTCGCCTTATTGTCCGGCGTTTTGAACGCGCGGGGGCGGTTCATTGTTTCGGCCGTTGCCCCTACCGTCATGAACCTGTTCATGCTGCTGGCCGTCCTGCCGTTCCGTAATAATCCGCAGGACGCCGCCGTCGCCCTGTGCTGGGCCGCCGCCACATCAGGCGTTGCTCAGGCGGGCCTTCTGGTGTGGGGATGTCGCAAAACCGGTGCCAAAATCGGTCTGGCCCGCCCGACCTTAAGCCCCGAAATCAAGGGCCTGATCGTGTTGGCGGTGCCCGGCGCTTTAGCTGCCGCCGCCACCCAGATCAATATCTTCGTCTCGCAATGGTTTTCAGGCAATGTCGATGGCGCCCGCACCTGGATGAGCGTGGCCGACCGGCTCTATCAGTTGCCGCTCGGCCTGGTCGGCGTCGCCATCGGCGTGGCGTTACTGCCCACCCTGTCAAAGGCCGTGCAAGCCGAAGATCACGACCGCGCCCAAACCGCCATGGATGAAGCGATGGTGTTTTCCATGGCCCTGACCCTGCCCGCTGCCGCCGCTTTATTGTTCATGCCGTTTTTCCTGATCGACGGCCTGTTTTCACGCGGGCTGTTTACGGCCCATGATGCAATGGAAACCGGCAAGCTGCTGTTCCATTACGGCTGGGGCGTTCCGGCCTTTGTGCTGACCCGCGTCCTGACCCCGGCTTTTTTTGCGCGCCGGGACACCAAGGGGCCTATGAAGTTCGCGCTGGTGTCGGTAGCACTCAATGTCGCCCTGTGTGTTGCGCTCTACCCGATTATGGGTGTGCCGGGACTGGTGGTCGCGACCTCCGCGTCGGCCTGGTCGAACGTCATACTGATGGTCATCACCCTGATACGCCGTAAGGTCTGGTCGCCGTCGCTAAAGGCGCAAGCGTCATTGCTGAAAATCATCATCGCCGGCCTCGGTATGGGTGTCTTTTGCGCCGCCGCCAGCTATTTCCGTACCACCCTTGAGCGCCCCCTGCCCGATGTCGCGGCCAAGGAAATCGCCATTTTAGGCGTTTGTTTCGCTGGCATTTTGGTTTATGGCGGTCTGCTGATCCTGATCGGCGCGGTGAAACCGGCCGATCTCAAACGCATAGTGAAACGACAAAAGTAATCTCATGGCCACGCAACGCATTCTGTCCGGTATTCAGGCGTCCGGTTCGCTCCACCTCGGCAACTATCTGGGCGCGCTCAAGAAATTCGCCGACATGCAGGCACTTGACGCTGAGCGCTACTATATGATCGCTGACCTGCACGCCATCACGGTCTGGCAGGACCCGGCACAGTTGCTGTCGCAGACCCGCGAAATCGCCGCCTGTTACCTGGCCGCCGGTGTAGATCCGGACAGGTCGGTGATCTTCCCGCAATCGGCGGTGCCGGGCCATGTCGAACTCGGCTGGCTGTTCAACTGCGTGGCGCGTCTGGGCTGGCTCGACCGCATGACCCAGTTCAAGGACAAGGCCGGTAAGGACAAAGAGCGCGCCTCAATCGGGCTCTATACCTATCCAGTGCTACAGGCCGCCGATATCCTGCTCTACAAAGCCACCCACGTCCCGGTCGGCGAAGACCAGCGCCAGCACCTTGAACTGACCCGCGACGTCGCCAAAAAATTCAATCACGACTATAAGGTCGATTATTTCCCTCTGCCGGAAACCCTTTATCAGGGGCCGGGCGCGCGCATAATGTCGCTTCGGGATGGCACGGCCAAGATGTCGAAATCCGACCCGTCGGACAATTCGCGCATCAACCTGACCGACGATACCGACACCATCGCCTCCAAGATCAAAAAAGCCAAGTCCGACGCCGAAGTCCTGCCGTCCGAAGAGGCGGGCCTCGAAGGCCGCGCCGAAGCCAAAAATCTGGTCGGTATCTATGCGGCTTTGGCAAGCGTATCGGTAGCGGACGTACTTAGCGATTTCGGCGGTAAAGGTTTTGGGGCGTTCAAGCCCGCTCTGGCTGAGGTGGTGGTGGACAAGATGTCGCCTATCTCTGAGCGCCTGCGCGCTTTGCTGAACGACCCGGCTGAAATCGACCGCGTGCTTCGCGCCGGTGCCGATAAGGCGATTGAGGTTTCCGCGCCGGTGGTGGCTGAAACGAAGAAAATCATGGGTCTTTGGAACTAAGGGAATTGGGATTATGAAGCGTTTTTTAGCCTTAGGTGTTTTCGCCCTTACGCTCGGTGCCTGCTCTGACGCCCAAAAGACCGACGGCAAAGTCTCCGAAGTCATCGGCGTATCCGTTTCCGAAGACAAGGGCGTCATTAAAGTCACCTCAACGGTAGACAAAAATGGGTCTAAGATTGAGGCTGAGTTTGTCCTGACGAATTACGGCATGCGCACCCCGCTGGGCCAAAACCCCAATACCGGCGCCTATGTCACGATTGAGAATACCGGCAAAACCGACGAGCGATTAGTCTCGGCATCCTGCGCTTGCGCGGCGCGTACCGAATTGCACACCATGTCGATGGCTGACGGCCAGATGTCGATGTCTGCCGTCCCGGAAGGCTTTGAAATCAAGGCTGGCGAAAAACTGGTGCTTGCCCCCGGCGGCAATCACATCATGCTATTCGATCTGAGCACTCGTCCTGCCGATGGGGCCACTCAGAAAGTCACCCTCGTGTTTGAAAAAGCCGGCGAGATCACCATCGATATGCCAGTATCCATGACACCTGCCGCACCCGCCGCACACTAGATCATTATGATTTCTGATAGAAACATAATGATCCAGATTTTGTTTTAAGTCCCTCGCCGGGCGGTGGCTCCGCCACCTTGGCCGCCGCCGCAATGGCGGCTTGAGCGGAATGATGCCACCAGAAATCATTCCGCTCTAAATCCCTTTCAGGAAATCCACAAAGGCGGCGATGGTGTCTTTGGTAGCCTGCCGGTGATGACGCATCGGCTGGTTCGGTGGCCAGTCGATGGCAAAGCCCGGTTCGTCATAGGCATGGGTGGCGTCGAAATTTCTGATCTCCAGCGGCAAACCCTGCGCTTTCAGGTCAGCAAACACCGAATGTGTAAAATCTCTGGCCGTAATGTGATCCTGACCTGAGACGATCAGCATCGTCTTCGGCCACCAACGCCAGCCGTGCTTAGGCGTGCGTGATTTTGGCCCAATGTAGGGATAAACCAGAAACAGCCCCGTAACCCCATGCAGCAGATCAGACGTTTCCGGCTCCAAGGTCATCAGATCCATGATCGTCCAACTCCCGTGGCTCCAGCCGGCCAGTACGATCCGGTTCGGATCAACATCGGCGCGTTGTTTCACCCCCCACAGGGCGGCCCGCACATCGACGGTACGCTCATGGCCATGGAATAAGATCAGTGTACTGATGAATATAAATGAGAACCAGCGCTTCCAGCCACGGTGACCGTAAGAATCGACAACAAACGCCCGCCACCCGGCCGTGGCGGCCGCCTTAGCATAGTCATGCAGGTGCGACCTTATCCCGCCGGAGCCATGAAACAACAGTACCGCCGGACGCGCAGCCTCATCATCCGGCCCATAGACCGTTATATGCGGCATCAGTTTTTGCCAATGCCCGCCGATGTCGAATCTTTGCGTCACACCTCAACGTCCGTCAATTCAAACACCCGGTCAATAAATGCCATCATCGCCTGCAAAGACGCTTCGGTTGCCGCCTGATCATATTTCATGATCGCATTGCCAAAGCTTTCTTCCTCAAAGGCATGGGTGGCCTTGAGTGTCAGGGTCTCAATCGGCACCCCATCGTCTTTCAGGCGCTGGTAGACCTTCTGCGCACCCTTCACCGCCGACAGGTGATCCTTATCGGCCATGACCGCAAAGGTTTCAGGCTTATAGTGCCAGTTACGGCTGATGCTGCGCGCGGGAAAATTGAGATAGCTATAGACCAGAAACAGTCCCGCCACGGATTTCAAAATCTCAGGATCGGGATCAGCTAGCCCGGCCTCGCCCTTACGCGTCAGTTTGTGGGTCATCAGGTCCATGATCGACCAGCCGCCGTGGCTCCACCCGGCCAGCATAACCTTATCGGTTATCACGTCCGCCCGACTCGCGACACCCCACAGGGCCGCCAGCACATCCCCCGCCCGCTCATCGCCCTGAAACACCGCCCCCGAACACACCATACTGGTCGCAAATAACCGGCCCCAGCCCCTGGGCGCAAAGGAGTCGACCACAAACGCTCGCACCCCCGCCAGCACCGCCGTTTCCGCATAGAGATGGATATGGGGCCGCATGCCGCCGCAGCCATGAAACAGGAGGATCGCCGGACGCGGCAGATCATCCTTCGGGCCAAAAACCTCTATATAGGGTTCCAGCTTATGATAACGTGCGCTAACCGTATCCAAAACACCCCCATAAACTCAGCACAAACCGCCACATTCACGGTTGCAATTCAATCTATGTTGCCATCATAGTGCCTGCCTACCCATATCTGTCAATCGGACGCGCCCAAAATGACCACACCCAGAACCGCCCAACACCCGATCCTGCCTATGTTCACCGAGCGTTGGTCGCCCCGTGCGTTTTCGGACAAGACGGTAACCGAAGCCGAAATCCTGACCCTGCTGGAAGCCGCGCGCTGGGCACCGTCGGCGTCAAACCTGCAACCGTGGCGGTTTATTTACAGCCTCAAAGGCACGCCGGAATTTGATCAGATGGTTGAGCTTTTGGTGCCGTTCAATCAGGGCTGGGCCAAGGGCGCCGCCGCTTTGATTTTTACTGCCGCCGTGACCACCTTTGATGGTGAACGCCCAATCCCGACCCATGCCTTTGATGCCGGTGCGGCGTGGATGTCGCTGGCCCTGCAGGCCCATAGTATGGGGCTGATCACCCACGGCATGGGCGGTGTTGAGTTTGATAAGGCAACCACCGCGCTGAGCCTGCCCGATAATCTGAAACTGATCATGGCCATTGCGGTCGGCTATCACGGCGATCCGGCCACCTTGCCCGAAGGCTTGCGGGCGCGAGAAGCGCCGTCCGATCGTCAGCCGCTGGAGGTCATGGCCTTCAAAGGCACGTTCTCTGGTGAGATCAAAGCCCCGTAAAACGTAAAAGGGCGGGAATGATCCCGCCCTTTTTTCTAATCAAGCCGCCATTGAGGCGGCGGCCAAGGTGGCGGAGCCGCCGCCCGGCGAGGGACTAATCTAGTGCCTGAATACGCGGATGCCGGTAAAGGCCATGGTCAGGCCCGCCTCATCCGCCGCCGCGATAACATCGGCATCCTTGATCGACCCACCCGGCTGAATAACGGCCGTGGCACCCGCCGCCGCCGCCTCAAGCAAACCGTCCGGGAACGGAAAGAAAGCTTCGGACGCACAGGCCGAACCCTTGGCCAGAGAGTCCGCCAATCCCAGCCCCTCGGCGGCTTCTTTGGCGCGCAAGCTGGCGATGCGGGTAGAATCGCGCCGGTTCATCTGACCGGCGCCAATCCCCGCCGTACGGCCATCCTTGGCAAAGACCACAGCGTTGGATTTGACGTGCTTGGCGACCGTGAAGGCAAACAGCATGTCCTGAATTTCAGTCGGCGTCGGCTGGCGCTTGGTGACGATCTTAAGATCAGCCGGGGTAATGCGGGCCGTGTCACGCGACTGAATCAGCAGGCCCCCGGCGACTGAGCGGAACACATTGCCACCGGCCAACGGATCAGGCAGCGAACCCGTCACCAGCAGGCGCAGATTCTTTTTGGCGGCGAACACCTCGATCACATCGTCATCAACTTCGGGAGCGACAACGACTTCGGTAAAGACTTCAACGATCTTTTCGGCGGTCTTACGATCCAGACGACGGTTGAGGGCCACAATCCCGCCAAAGGCCGACACTGGATCGCACTCCAGCGCGCGTTGATAAGCGCTGATCAGATCCTCACCGACCGCCACACCGCACGGATTAGCGTGCTTGACGATGACGCAGGCGGCCTGTGTCGCCGGATCAAACTCAGCCACCAGTTCAATGGCCGCATCGGTATCGGCGACATTGTTGTAGCTCAGTTCCTTGCCCTGAAGTTGACGGGCGGTGGCCACACCCGGACGGTTCTCACCGGTCTTGTAAAACGCTGCGGTCTGATGCGGATTTTCGCCGTAGCGCATGGTCTGAAGACGTGACGCGCCGATGGTGAGGCGCTCAGGGGCGGTGTCGTTCAGTTGGGCCGCAAACCATGTGGAAACCGCGCTGTCATAAGCTGCGGTACGCGCAAACGCCTTGGCCGCCAAGGATTTGCGCAGCGCCAAGGTCGTGCCGCCGGTCTCAGAAATGGCCGCCAGCACCTGATCGACGCCCGCCTTATCAACGCACACCGCTACATAGCCGTGATTCTTCGCCGAAGACCGGATCATCGCCGGACCGCCGATATCGATGTTTTCAATCGCCGCCTCGAATGCGCCTCCCGCCGCAATGGTCGCTTCAAACGGATAGAGGTCGATCCAGACGATGTCGATCGGCGCGATATCATGATCGGTCAACGCCTTGGCATGTTCGGGTGCATCCCGGTAGGCCAGCAGACCGCCGTGCACTTTCGGATGCAGGGTCTTAACCCGGCCATCCATCATTTCCGGAAACTGCGTCAGATCGGCCACGTCCTTGACCGGCACACCCGCCGCCGAAATGGCCGCGCGCGTTCCGCCCGTAGAGATAATCTCAACCCCCGCCGTGTGCAGGGCCTTAGCTGCCTCAATCAATCCGGTCTTATCGGACAGTGAAATCAGGGCACGGACGGGTTTTGAGAAATCAGGAGCGGGGGGAAAATCAGGTGCTGTGGGCATGGAGCATCCATATGTGGGGGAGGAATTGCGCGCGGTTTACAATACAAACACCCGGATGACAACAAGGGCCACAGGCCCTTGACCCGTTAGTTGGCGCAAGGCGAGGGTTTCGATGACTATCGGGTGCAGGGCCTGCGGCCCTGCGACTTATACTAATCGGCGGGGGCTAGTTTCCAGCGGACTCTCGTCGGCCCATCCAGTCGGCACACGCCCCTTAATGCCACCGTCGAGGTTTTGCGTAACTGGCCTTTTTCAAACAAGTTGCCATGCTCTATGGTGACCTCTTTGGCGTCATGGCGCAGGGTCCAGCCTCGACCGCTTAAACCCCGCAATAAAACGCTTTTCCGGTCGCGCGACAGCGACACCTGCACATCCGGATGCAGCAAAAAGCGAATAGTGAACGGTGCGGCCATCGGCAGGTCAGGTTTGGCCTCGACCGGCACTAAACGGTCTTCGCCGCGCAGTTCGTCCTTATGCGGATCAACAAACAGCCGCCGCTCATGTTTCAGGCCGTACTTAGGCCGCCAGCCTTCGTGCTCCATCTCAAGCAGGGCGCCGGACTCATCCGATTCCACCCGACGGCTGCGCACACGATACCGCAACCCCTCCAGCGTAAAGCCCAGAAGTTCAGCAAACTTCCCGCTGACCGGATTGAGGATAGCACTTTCGCCGATAGTGACCGTATTGGCGGCACCCGCAACGCGAAATTCCTGACGCTCAGACTGCGGTGGTGACCAGCCTGGCCCGATAATCAGCTTATCAAAGCCGCCCGATACCTCAAACGTCAGCGGATGATCGCAAGCACCATACCCCAGCAGCCCCGATTTAGGCTCACCGGCATCGGCAAAGACCAGCAAGGATCGCCCATTCAGCCGGTGATAACGGCCATGCTCAAGGAATGTGGCGACCCGCGCCTGGGCATTGGGGCGGTTATCCTCATGCACCAGAGCCGGTGTCACCTGCTCTGCGGGTAAGGACTCTGAGCCCTGAAACGCACACAGCGATCCGTCAGGGTGGGTCAGCGTGCGCACGGCCCGCGTCAGTTTTTCGATATAGTCGGCAAGGTACTCCGGCAGCGGCAAGCCACGTTGCGACAGGGCATCCTCAAGCAGCAGCAAATCATAGAGCAGGTTTAAGCCCTGCTCCGGATTGCGTGAGGCATGGCAGCCATCCGGCAGGACGGTGCGCTTCAACGCCTTGGGTAGCAGCCGTAAGCCGGTCTTACGCAGGTTATCACCGGCCTTACCGCCGAGTACACAGCCGACCAGCACCAGCGCCACCGCCTTTTGCGCAAACCATGACAGGTTACGCGGCAACCGCAGCAGATGACGCGCCTGCTGCACCAGCGACTGGGCCATAAGGCCAGCTTCTTCCTCACTGGCAAAGGACGCAATTTTACGGGCAAACACACTGACATTAATCAGGCGGCGGGCCAGAATTTCCTGACCCCACACAAACGGCGTCCAGGTGCGAAAGGTCTTATGCCACAGCATATAGAGCCGAAGCCCTTCTCTCGCTCCGGCATCGCCCTGCGTCATCAGGTGCATCAGCCATGAAAACCGGTGCAGCTCCAGCGCAAAACCGCGATTGGGGCTGGGCCGGTTCCACGGATCGCCGGACCCCTGAACGCTCATGCGCGCCCCGGCAAAAGCATACCGCCCGGACAGAATGGCTTTGCCCACTTGAGCCGAGGCCGGTCTCACCTCATGGGGCGCCGCCTGAAACCCGTCAACCGCGGCCCCGCCCAGCGTAAAGCGATAACCGGGCATACCGAACACTTCGGCGCCGATCTGCTTTAAGGCAAAGGCCTTGACCACGGCCAGCCACGGCACGCGGGCACCGGATTGCTGGCTTACAGGGCTGGACGACTCGTAATTCAGCATAGGCGGCTTAAAGGCCTTTCAGGGTCTTGATGTTCGAGGCATACATCGACGGGCCGCCCTTAAACACAGCCGTACCGGCGACCATAGCCGTAGCACCGGCGGCAATGCATTTGTGGTAATTCTTATCGTTGACGCCGCCATCGACCTGCAGGATCGCCGGGTGGCCGACGCGGTCAAGTTTGACACGGATGGTCTCGATTTTACGCAATTGATCGTCGATAAAGCTCTGGCCGCCAAAGCCCGGATTGACGCTCATGACCAGAATAAGATCGAGGTCATCCATGATCCATTCCAGCCCCTCAATCGGCGTGGCCGGATTAAGCACGACACCGGCCTTGGCACCTAGGGTACGGATCTGGCGCAGAGTACGGTGCAGGTGCGCGCCCGATTCAGGATGCACGCTCATGATATCAGCCCCGGCGGCGCGAAACGCCTCAAGATAGGGATCGACGGGCGCAATCATCAGATGCACATCGAATGGCAGGTGTGAGTGCGGGCGCAGCGCCTTCACCACATCCGGCCCGATGGTGATATTGGGCACGAAATGGCCGTCCATGACATCGATATGCACCCAGTCCGCGCCCGCTTCGGTAATGGCGCGCACTTCTTCGCCGAGCTTGGCAAAATCAGACGCAAGGATCGATGGGCAAATGAGAGGTGTGGTCATGACAGGCTCAAGTGGTATCAGGTTAAAGACAGTGGGCGGCAGATGGTAAATGAATGGCTAACAAGCGGGCATGATATCATCACAGCCGCTTTAAATGCGCGACAAAGAATCCGTCCTGCCCACCTTTGCGATGGTGGGGCAAAAGCCGCAACCAGCCTTCAGCCGTCACATCGCGGGCATCTAAGCCCAATTGGTCCTGAGCAAAAGCGGTATCAACGGCGGCGGTAGTAAAGTCTTTGTTACGACGCAGGAAGGCCAAAACTTGCGTCTCGCCCTCTTCGCGCTCCAGTGAGCAGGTCGCATAGACCAGACTGCCACCCGGTTTGACGCGCGTGGCCACCGCATCCAGCATCCGGTGCTGAACATCGGCCAGCTTTGACACTTCTGACGGCTTGGCTGCCCATAGCACGTCCGGCTGACGGCGGAACGTGCCGGTGGCCGAACAGGGCGCGTCCAGCAGCACCACGTCGAATTGCCGGTCATCGTCAAAGCTTTCCGCATCGACGCAGTGGGTTTCAGCGCTGAATTTCAGGCGGGTCAGGTTTTCCTCAACGCGCTTCAGGCGGTTTTTGGAGCGATCCAGCGCCACAACCTGCGCCCCCTTGGCCAGCAGTTGCAAGGTCTTGCCGCCCGGTGCCGCGCAAATGTCGATGGCGGTTTTGCCGGTCAGATCACCCAGAAGTGCGACCGGAATGGCGGCGGCGGCATCCTGCACCCACCACACACCGTCGTCATAACCTGACCAGGTGCGCACATCGCCGCGCAGGTTAGAGCGCAGGGTCAGCCCGCCGATGGCTTCGCCCTCCAGCGCCTCGGTGTGGGCCTTAAGCGCATCCATATCGCGGAAGGTCAGGTCAGTCGCCGGTTCCTCGGTCAGGGCCATAGCAATGCCGCCAGCCGACTCTTCGCCGTAAGTCGCCTTCCAGCGCTGCCACAGCCAGTCGGGCACCAGCCGCTGCGGATTGACATCTTTAAGGCCGCCCTCACGGATCAGGCCGCGCAGGATAGCGTTGATCAGGCCCTTAAACGGGCGGGTATTGTTATTGCGCTCGGCCAGCTTGACGGTCGTTGAAACGGCGGCGAAATCCGGCACCTGCATGAAGAAAATCTGCGCCATACCGATCCGCAGCAAAGCCTTGGGGGCATCTGGCGGCATTTTCTGGGTCTTCTTGGCGATGATAAAATCAAGCTGACCCAACCGGCGCAGCACCAGCAAGGCCAAGGCACGGGCAAAGGCGCGCTCGGATTCACTCAAAGCCATAAATTCTGCCGACGATCCGGCCTCATCAAACCCGTTACGCTTGGTCTGCGCGGCGGCGATCAGGTCAAGGGCGGCAATCCGCGCCCGCAAACCGATATCGTTATCCAGCGTTTCAGCGTCATCCAGAATACGGGGATTAGGTTTGCCACCCGATTTCGGGGCAGAACGCGGTTTTGACATGTAAGATCCTAAGAATAATAAAGCCGTCCTTTACAGGAAAGGACGGCTTGACTTCAACCTTGCAAAAACAATTAAACGGTAGGCACGCTGGTATAGGCCTGTGACTTACGGCTGGCGCCCATGCGACCGGCCAGTTCAAACAATGCCTTGACCCGGTTATCGGTATTGGGGTGGGTCGAAAACAGGTTGTCCATACGCTGCCCCGACAGCGGATTGATAATGAACATGTGCGCCGACGCCGGATTGTGCTCGGCCTGATGATTGACGATGCCACGCGCATAGGCCTCAATCTTCTTCAGGGCGCGGGCAAGGCTTTCCGGGTCGCCGCAGATTTCAGCTCCCATTCGGTCGGCGTCATATTCACGAGCCCGCGAAATGGCCATCTGCACGATCATGGCCGCAATCGGCGCCAGAACCGCCATCAGCAGCACGACCACAATATTGGGCCGGTCTTCGTCATTACCACCGCCAAAGAACATGGCAAAATTGGCGATGGATGAGATAGCCCCGGCCAGAGTCGCCGTGACCGTCATGATCAGGGTATCGCGGTTTTTAACGTGGGCCAGTTCGTGGGCCATAACCCCGCGGATTTCATCGCGATCCAGAATTTGCAACAATCCGGTCGTGGCCGCTACCGCCGCATTTTCAGGATTACGGCCCGTCGCAAAGGCATTGGGCTGATCGTTCTGGATGATATAAACCTTGGGCATCGGCAAATTGGCCCGGTGCGCCAATTCAACAATATCGTCGTAATAGTTGCGCACCAGCGATGATGGTGCATTCGGCCCGACCTCTTCGGCGCGGTAGGCCTTAAGCACCATCTTATCCGAATTCCAGTAGGCGAAAATGTTGAGCGCCAGCGCTAAGCCCAAAGCGATCAACATCCCCGTAGGCCCCGCCAAGGTCAGGCCGATGACGCCGAACACGGCGGTCATCCCTGCCAGAAGCATAAAGGTCTTTAACGGGTTCATCGGGTGGTATCTCCTTGTGAGAATGGGGGTTCAGGTTTAGATATTGCGATGAACCCCGGCGATTTCAAGAGGATCACACCACATGGCCAGCGATAAACCCGACACCGCGTCCGAAATCCCAGAACCCATTCCTGCCAAGGCTTTAACGCCGCAAGCCCAGCGCGCTTTGGCCGAAGCGGCTGAGCGTCGCGCACAGGCCGATGCACTGGAGCAGGCCCGCCTGAAAGACATCGAAGAGGGCGGCCCCGCAGGCTTAGAACCCACTCGCTACGGCGACTGGGAACGTAAGGGCATCGTCACAGATTTTTAGCAGGGTCACAGACCCTGCACCCTGAACTTGGAGCAAACCCGTCATTGGTTTTGGATATCGGGTGCAGGGGACAAGTCCCCTGCGTAATGCCTCATAATTACTTCGCCGCCGGACGCACAACCCGCGGTTCAAGGTTTTGCTTCACCTCGCGCGCATCAAACGCCATGGCATCATTCGCAGGCTTCGGGCCCTTACC
Organism: Asticcacaulis endophyticus; assembly: GCF_014652575.1. GTDB lineage: Bacteria > Pseudomonadota > Alphaproteobacteria > Caulobacterales > Caulobacteraceae > Asticcacaulis > Asticcacaulis endophyticus. The sequence goes on from NZ_BMZB01000001.1 coordinate 613,723, forward strand.
GAAGATAACCTCGGCATTGGCTTCGTAGCGGCGGAATTCCTGGGTATCGACCTCATCAAAGGCGCTGTAGCCAAAGCCCCAACGGCTCCAGCGGTTGCGCTGATAATAGCGCCACGACAAAGATCCATAAAACGGGCTGTAGAACGGGTCGCGGCTGACCGTTGTGCGATAGGTCTTGTTTTCTTCGGTATTGCGGTGGGCCAAGGTAAACCAGTCATAGCCGTTTTCCAGCGTCAGTTCTGCCGCGCGGAACAACATATAATCCTCAACCGTCTCCCGCGGGGTTGAGGTATTGCCGGAGAAGCTCAGGCGGTAACGGTTGCTCTCAATCCGCTGCTCCTGATAGCCACGGGCAAAGCTGGCGGACGATTTCGGGTCTGCCGGCTGATAAGGTGTCGGCGTCGCACAGGCCGCGAGCGTCAGGGCGGCAACACTTGTAAGAGCCAGTAAAATTTTACGCATTGGTTTCATGTCAAATTCCCCCGCTGTATGCGGTTATACTATCTCCCCCAAAGCTTATACGTCAATGTGGCTTTAATAGGTCACTTATAAAGGCCGCATCATCAGTAGCTCGTGAGCCGCATGATAAAAGATCATGGCGGCAATCCCCATCAGCAGCACGCCAACCAGCAGATCGAACTTTTGCTTATTGTGCGGATCATTGAGCACTTTCGCCAGTCCGACCGCCCCTAACCCGTAAGCCGTCATGGAAATCATATCCATGCCGATGGTCGTGGCGGCAAAGACACTCATCTGCGCGGGCATGGGTCGGGTGATATCGACAAACGGCGGCAGGACGGCGCTGAAAAACAGCGTCACCTTGGGATTCAGGATCTGCACCCCAAAACCGCGCTTAAAGGTTAGCCACAGGCTATCTGAAATCATGGTCGCGGGCAGGGCTATCGTTTCCCCGGCAAGGTTCAGCCCGCTTTTGAAGGTATTAAACCCGATCCAGCCGAGATAGAGCGCACCCAACACCGCGATAAGCTGAAACACCAGCGGCACCGCCAGTATCAGCAAGTGAAGCCCAAAGGCGGCGGCGATAAACCAGATCAGGGTCGCGGCATTCAATCCGGCTATGGCCGAAAAGACGTGGGCAGGCTTACCCGATCGTCCCGTGGCTATAGCAAACAGATTGGCAGGCCCAGGCGCTATCGCCATGACGAACATGGCGACCAGAAAGGCGGAGAACTTGGACGGATCGACGGGCAGGGTCATAGGGGCGCTGAGTTTATGGGGCGCGGGGTCTGAGACCCCGCAGTTACTGTTCAATAGAAAAGCCCGACCGCAAGGGCCGGGCTTTTCTATTGAAGGATAAAGGCTGGGGCCACAAGCCCCAGACCCCCAAACTTATCCCCTCTGGTCGCGCTTAGCCGCCACACGCAACCGCAGGGCATTGAGCTTGATAAAGCCCGCCGCGTCGCGGTGATCATAGGCAACCTTGCCTTCTTCAAACGTGACCAGATCCTGATCGTACAGCGAATAAGGGCTTTCGCGGCCGGTGATAGTGACATTGCCCTTATAGAGCTTAACCGTCACGCGGCCAGTGACCTTGGCCTGAGAGTAGTCAATCGCCGCCTGCAACATTTCGCGCTCTGGCGAGAACCAGAAGCCGTTATAGATGATGCTGGCATATTTCGGCATCAGCTCGTCCTTCAGGTGCATGGCCCCGCGGTCGAGCGTGATCGACTCAATGCCCCGGTGTGCGGCCAGCAGGATCGTGCCGCCGGGAGTTTCATAGACACCGCGCGACTTCATGCCCACAAAGCGGTTCTCAACCAGATCGAGACGACCGACGCCGTTATCGTGGCCCAACTGGTTCAGCTTGGTCAGCAAAGCTGCGGGCGACAGAGCCACGCCATCAACGGCCACCGGATCGCCGCGCTCAAAATCGATGGTGAACACCGTCGGGGTATCGGGGGCAGCTTCCGGCGAAATGGTACGCTGATAGACAAATTCAGGCGCTTCGACGGCCGGGTCTTCCAGCACCTTGCCTTCGGATGACGAGTGCAGAAGGTTGGCATCGACCGAGAACGGCGCATCGCCGCGCTTATCCTTAGCGATGGGGATCTGGTGCTGTTCGGCAAAGGCCAGCAGAGATTCACGCGACGCAAATTCCCACTCACGCCAGGGGGCGATGACGTTAATATCCGGCTCAAGGCCGTAGTAACCCAGCTCAAAACGTACCTGATCATTGCCCTTGCCGGTCGCGCCATGACAGACCGCATCAGCACCGACCTTGCGGGCGATTTCAATCTGCTTCTTGGCGATCAACGGGCGGGCGATCGAGGTACCAAGCAGGTACTGGCCTTCGTAGACCGTATTGGCGCGGAACATCGGGAAGACGTAATCGCGCACAAATTCTTCGCGCAGGTCTTCGATATAGATGTTTTCCGGCTTGATACCGAGCAGTTCGGCCTTTTTACGGGCGGGCTCCAGTTCTTCGCCCTGCCCCAGATCGGCGGTGAAGGTTACGACCTCCGCACCATATTCGGTTTGCAGCCACTTCAGAATGATCGAGGTATCCAGACCGCCGGAATAGGCAAGGACGACTTTTTTCACTGAGGGTTTAGGGGCCGAGGTCATGGGGCAAAACCGCCTTAACAAGAGGGGACAAACTATGTCCGCGCGTTTAAAGCCCCAACCCCCAAGATGCAAGTTGTTTTGCACCCTTAAACCTTATGGATAACCCGCTGTGAGGCGGCGAAAAGTTCTGGCTTTTGAGCACTGCCGCGCAGCGTACATGGGTACGTGAGCAGCAGAGCGGAAAAAGACGGGATTTTGCAGCCCCTCACAGATAGGGTTAGGCGAAGGTTTACACAGTGACTTGCGTTCCAAGTTCGACCACCCGTCCCGGCGGAATATGGAAATATTCGGTCGGATTGGCGGCGTTTTTCATCAGGAAGATATAGAGCTTGTCCTGCCACAGCGGCATACCGGAATTGGCCGACGGCACCACCGAGCGCCGCCCCAGAAAGAACGAAGTCGACATGATGTCGAACTTCAGCCCCTGTTTGCGGCATAGGCCCAGCGCCTTGGGCAGGTTCGGGCTTTCCATAAAGCCGTAGGCAATCACCACTTTTTTGAAATCGGCATTGATGATTTCAATCGTCACCCGGTCTTCGGGGGCGACGCGCGGGGTGTTGGCGGTCTTGACGGTCAGGATGACGTTTTTCTCATGCAGAACCTTATTGTGCTTAAGGTTGTGCATCAGGGCGACCGGCGCCACATCAGGGTCTGAGGTCAGGAAAATGGCCGTGCCTGACGCGCGGTGAGGCGGGCGGGCCTGCATCATGTCGACCAGATCATTGAGGCCAACACTGTCGCGGCGGGTCTTTTCGGTCAGGATTTGCGTGCCGCGCACCCAGGTCGCCATGACAATAAACAGAGCCGTGGCAATCAGGATCGGCAACCAGCCGCCGGTGAAGAAACGCAGCATATTGGCCGTCAGGAACGCCAGATCGAGGATCATAAACGGGATGAGGAAGGCCAGAACCTGCGCCCAGCGCCACTTCCACAACTGGCGCATGACAATGGCGGCCATAGCGGTGGTCACCACCATAGTCCCGGTCACGGCCAGACCATAGGCATGGGCGAGGGCCGAAGAGGTCTGGAAGCTCAGCATGACCACCAACACCCCGATCAGCAGCATGGAATTGATCTGCGGCACGAAAATCTGACCTGACTGGGTCTCCGACGTGCGCAGCACATCCAGTCGCGGCAGGAGGCCAAGCTGGATCGCCTGCTGCGTCAGGGAAAACGCGCCCGTAATCACCGCCTGAGAGGCAATAAAGGTCGCCGCACCGGCCAGCAGCACCAGTGGCAAACGCAAGGCCAGCGGGGCCATCTCAAAGAACCAGTTCAGCTCCTGAAACGGCGCGCCACTCTCAATAGACAGATCGAGCATGCTTAGGGCCAAAGCGCCTTGCCCCAGATAGTTGACCGCCAGACACGGCAACACAAAAAACAGCCACGCCGCCTGAATGGGCCAGCGTCCGAAATGGCCCATATCAGCGGTCAGGGCTTCGGCCCCGGTCACGGTCAGGAACACCGCCCCCAGCACAATAAAGCCCGCCAGACCATGCTCGGCCAGAAACTTCACGGCATAGTAGGGGCTGATCGCCAGCATAATATCGGGGTGGGTGATGAGCTGACTGACACCGAGTGCTGCCATGACCGCAAACCAGACCATACAGATCGGTCCAAAGAACCGCCCGACCTTTTCGGTGCCGTGGCTCTGGATAAAGAACAGCCCCAGCAACATGATAATGGCAATCAGCATCACCATCTGGGTGCTGATGGAATCTTCAAGGCCCGGAATGGTGCGCAGCCCTTCAACCGCCGACAAAACCGAAATCGCCGGCGTAATGACCGCATCGCCGTAAAATAGTGCCGCCCCAATGACGCCCAGCACAAATATGAACGGCGTGCGCTTACCCATGGCGCGCATGGCCAGGGCCATCAGAGACAATACCCCGCCCTCGCCTTTGTTGTCGGCGCGCATGATGAAAAAGACGTATTTGACGGTCACCACAAGGATCAGCGCCCACAGGGCCAGCGACACCACGCCTAAAATCTCAGAGCGCGTTACGCCGTCATGGGCGGCGGCATGAAGCGCTTCTTTGAAGGCGTATAGGGGCGACGTGCCGATATCGCCGAACACGACCCCGACCGAGCCGATGGCCAGCGCCAGAAACCCGGCACCTTTCGCGGCTCCGTGACCACCGCCATGACCCGACGCGGCAGATTCGCTCGCACTTTTGCCATCACCGCAATCTGTTTTTGCGGCCGCCTCTTTATTCGAGGCCGCAGCATCCTTAGATATAGCAGTGTGAGAAATAGTTTCGCCCGAAGTGGCTCCGGGTGTTGACGAGCCAGAGGAGGCGGCGTCGTCCTTTGGGGTATCCCCGATCATATGGTGTACTCTCCTGAGGGCGGAAACTACGTTACGCACACACGCACTACGTAAATACCCTCGTTTGAACGGCGGGGCTATTACGCCCTTTTTAAGATGGTTTCAATCGTTCTCCCTGCTTTTCACTAGGAACCGTCTCAAAATTATCGTAACAATGTTTTGATCATGTCTGACAGTCAAAGATTTCCCGTTGCCGCGCATACGCTGGCTTATCTGGCTCACAGAGGCGCCTATTCACGCGAACAGGCGGTGTCATCGTCTGTGCTGGCCGCCTCCATTCCTACCAATCCGGTGGTCATCCGCCGCATGACGACCCAGCTTTCCAAGGCCGGCCTGGTCGCGACCTGTTCCGGAGTCTCCGGCGGGGCGTGGCTATTGAAAAAAGCCGACGCTATTCATCTGGATGAGGTTCTGTCCGCCGTGCACGGCTGCGCGCATTTGGGCAGCGCACCACCGGGTGCCAAGGGCTGCCCCGTCGGTCAGGCCATCCCCAAGGCGGTCAATGAGGCCATGAAGGTCGCCAATAGTGCGGCGTCCGGGGCCTTGTCCAAAATCACCGTGGCCGATCTGATTAATAGCATCTGAGGTTCCCGTGTCGCGACGTCTCGTTTTAATCACAGGCGCTTCCGCCGGTATCGGGCTGGCGTTCGCACGCGTCTACGCCTCCCACGGCTGGGATGTCGTGGTTACCGGCCGGCGGGCTGACCGGCTGGAAAAGCTGGTCGAAGAGATTAAGCTGCGCTTTGGCGTCGAAGCCTTTGCCGTACCGTGTGACCTGTCCGACCCCGCCACCCCTGAAAAGCTGATGGCCGCCATAACCGCGCTGGGCCGTCAGGTCGATGGTCTGGTCAATAATGCGGGCTACAGCGTCCCCGAAGGCTTTGTCGGCAATGTCTGGGACAGCCACCGCAATTTCCTTCAGGTCTTGCTGCACGCACCGACCGAGCTGGCTCACCGCGTCCTGCCCGGTATGATCGAGCGCAAGTTTGGCCGGATCATCAATGTGGCGTCCCTTGCGGCCTATCTGCCCGGATCGCCGGGCGATACGCTGTACGGGCCGGTCAAATCCTATCTACTGAAGTTTTCGCAGGGTCTGCATCTGGAAACCCGCGATCATGGTGTGCATGTCTCGGCCCTGTGCCCCGGCTGGACCTATTCCGAGTTCCATGACGTCAACGGCACGCGCTCAAAGTTGTCGCAGTCGTTTCCGGAATGGGTATGGATGGGCGCTGACGAAGTCGCCCGCGAAGGCTATCTGGCGGCGGAAGCCAACCGTGCCGCCTGCGTCCCTGGTGCGCCCAATAAGGTCGTGTCCGCCGCCCTCAAGGTTCTGCCTGACGACTGGACGCTGGAGTTCGCCTCCAACCGCTTGCGCAAGATTAACCGGTAAAGATTTTGAATTTATGCCCCATGCACCGTCGCATACGGGTGGGCGGCGGAAGGCGTAATGATGTCCTGCGTAATAACGCTTAAAGACGAGATAATGATCTGGATCGCCAGCGCGCACAGGATCAGACCCAGCACCCGAATAACCACCACCATGCCGACCCGGCCAAGCAGTTTTGAAATCGTGCCGGTAAAAAAGAACGTCAAAAAGATCGCCACAGCCGTGGACAAAATTGCCCCAAGACCCACCAACATCCCGGCCCAGCCATATTTTTGGGCTTCCCCGGCCTGAATGATAACCGTCGAAATCGCTCCCGGCCCGATCAGCAACGGAATCGCAAACGGCACCACCAGCTTTTCAAAGCTGATATTGGCCGACGCCCGTCCGGTCAGGATTTTGACCTGCTTGTCTGCGTCCGGCTTTTCATTGACGTGCTCGACCTCTTCGAACATGGCCAAAAAGTCGCCACGCGTCATATCAAGGCCCAACAGGAACAGCAAAATGCCGCCGGCAATACGGAACGCATCCATAGAAATGCCGAAAAATTGCAGCAGTTTCAGGCCTGTAAAGAAAAAGAAACTTAAAAACAGCGCCGAAAATATCGCGATATAAAAGGTCAGCCACTTGCGCGTCGATTTTGAGTGCGACCGCGTCGCCGCCGCGAAAATCGGCACATTGCCAATCGGGTCAAGCAGGGCGAACAGGGTGATAAAAAAGTTGACGTAAAACTCAACCAGGTTCATGGGTGACCCGAATTTTGATAAGACGAAGCAGGGATTTCGCGACCCTATCAAATCCCACCGTTCGGTTACAGCAGAAACTTTGAGGATCATCATCATGGGCACACTGATTAAAGCTGATCCGCGTTTAATTGTGGCCCTTGATGAGCCGACCCTTGATGGTGCCCGCGATCTGGCCAAACGGCTGGGCGATCAGGTCAGCTTTTTCAAGATCGGCCTGACCCTGATGGCGCAAGGCGGTCTGAAACTGGCCTATGAATTGCGCGATCAGGGCAAGATGGTGTTTCAGGACTGGAAGCTGCACGATATCGGCGCACAGGTCGAAGGGGCAGCCCGCGCAGCCTCACTAGGGGCCTGTGATTTCCTGACCGTCCACGCCGAACCCCAAGTGATGCGCGCTGCCGTCAAAGGCCGTGGATCGTCGAACACCAAGCTTTTGGGCGTCACCGTCATGACCACCCTGACCGATGCCGACCTTAAGGAAATGGGGTATACGGACAAAGCGCTTGATCTGGTGCTGAAACGTGTCGATCAGGCGATAGAGTGTGGCATGGACGGCGTCGTCGCCTCGCCGCTGGAGGCCAAAATCATTCGCGCGCGGGTACCCGCTGATTTCCTGATTGTGACCCCCGGTGTGCGCCCGATCTGGGCCGCCGCCAACGACCAGCAGCGCATCGCCACCCCGGAACAGGCGCTAGGCGACGGCGCGTCTCACCTTGTGGTCGGCCGCCCGATCACCGCTGCGGCTGATCCGGTCGAGGCGGCGCAGAAGATTTTGGTAGCGATTGCTTAAGTCGCAGGGGACTGGTCCCCTGCACCCCGCAATAATTTACGCGATACGTTTCGATTAGCCCCTAACTAACGGGTGCAGGGTCTGCGGCCCTGCCTACTTTCTCTTAGGACGCGGCGCTTCAATCGCGGATTTCAACCGGCGGCGCACCATATGCTCTGCCGGTGCATCCGCATCTTCGACCGGAATTTCGCCCTTAAAGTAAAAGCGCTGCCAGGCCTGTTTCATCGTCTCGGGATCGCGTTCTTCCAGCTTGGCATTGAACTCAGTGCGCTTTTCGGTCCAGACCTGATATTGCTTGAGCAACTCCGGATCGGCATCGAGATATTTCAACACCGGCTGCACCGTATCCATCTTTTGATGCTCAACCAGATTGATAAAGCAGAACGGCTCACCCTTATTGAAATAGACACGACCCGGCCGCGTCATGATCCAGTTCATCGTAAACGGAAACGGCAACCAGTCGGTCTCAATCAGGCCTTCCAGGGCCTGCACCCCGTCCTTGACGTGGTTGGGCGCGCCCGAACACCACACGGCCCAGCCCGGCGGCGTGCGGAACAGATAGCCCGTGTGCATGGTCAAAATACCGTGCGTAAAGTGCGACTGCACAAAATGGCCGAGGCTGTCGGTGGGATCGAGCGGCGTCAGTTTCAGGTCTTCGTTGCGCGGGCCGCCGTTCCATTCGGCCATGAAATCGACCGGACACAGGATTTCCCACCCCGTCGTATTGGCCATGGTCAGCGGCAGGCAGCGGTAAGGAAAGCGCGATTGAAAGCTGTCCATCCAGGCGCGGTCGGGCCGTCCGGGCACGATTTCCGGCGCGGGGTCCTGCATCCTGAAGCACTCTAATTCCATTGGCCAATTCCCTTATGCGACGCACTCATGGTAAAGCCTTTTCACCACTACAATCCCACAAAATCAACCTGTGAAAATGCCACACACCCAAGACAGCCTTTTGAAAATCCTTGATGATCTCGGTTTGGATAGCGCAACCCTCAAACACGAAGCCGTTTTCAAGGTCGGCGAAGGTGAGGATATCAAGGCCGGTTTGCGCGGCGCCCACACTAAAAACCTGTTCCTGAAAGACGATAAGGGCAAGCTGTGGCTGATCAGCGCCGAACAATCGACGCAGATTAACCTAAAGGCCCTGCCGAAATATATCGGCTCAGGGCGGTTGTCGTTCGGGTCGGAAGACCGGCTCTATGAGGCGCTGGGGGTCAGGCCCGGATCGGTGACTGCGCTCGGCCTTATCAATGATCCTGATCAGCGGGTGCAGTTTATTCTGGATAAACATCTGGCCGATGCTGAGTTCGTCAACTTTCACCCGCTGGTCAATACCGCCACCACCACCTTATCTCAGACCGATTTCCGGACATTTATCACCCATCTGGGGCGGGATCTTAAGGTATTTGATTTTGATCAGGTCGAAGCCCGTCCGATTAGCTAAGGCCACCACTTAAACCCTTGCGCCGGTTGCGACCGCACCCCATCTTGATGTAAACAAACTTTCCAATGCACAGGTAATCCCAATGGCCGACAGCGACCTTATTATCGACGGCTCCGACGCCAATTTTCTGGCCGACGTCATCGAAGAATCCAAAATCCGTCCGGTAATCGTCGATTTCTGGGCGACCTGGTGCGGGCCGTGCCGGCAGTTAACGCCCGCGCTTGAAAAGGTCGTCAGGGACGCCAAGGGCGCGGTTAAGCTGGTCAAGATCGACGTCGATAAAAACCCGATGATCGCCGGTCAGTTGCGCGTGCAATCCATCCCCACCGTCTATGCCTTTGTGGACGGTAAGCCGATGGACGGTTTTCTGGGCGCAAAGTCCGAATCCGAACTGCGCACCTTTATCGAACGGCTCGGGGTCGGCGGTGCCGGTGATGGCCCAACCATTGATGACGCGCTCGAACTGGCCGCGCAATCGGCCGCCCAGGGCGATGTCACCAGCGCTATGGAAGCGTTTAGTTTCGTGCTGGAGCAAGACCCGCAAAACCTGAAAGCCATAGCCGGGGTCGCCCGCCTCTATCTCAAGGTCGGTGAACCTGATCAGGCCAAGGGCTTCCTCGATATGGCTCCAACTGACACCAAGGACAGCGATATTTTAAGCCTGCGCGCCGCCCTTGAACTGGCCGAAGATGCGCCCGCCGATTTGTCGCCATTCTATGATGCCATTCAAGCCGATCCGGCCAATCATCAGGCCCGCTTTGATCTGGCCAAGGGCCTTGCCGCCCAGGGCGATATGGAAAAGGCAGTCGATGAACTGCTGACCATCATCAAGGCATCGCCCGACTGGAACGACAGCGCCGCCCGCGATTATCTGGTGAAGATTTTCTTTGCTATCGGTCAGATGTCGGAGCTGGCCAAATCCGGCCGCCGCCGTTTGTCATCCATTCTGTTTAGCTAGAGCGTTTCCTGTCAGGTGTTTCACCTGACAGATCAGAAAGAGCGACAAAAAAAGAGGGCCCGTATGACCGACACGACCGAAAAACCGAATATCGAGATTGATCCGCGCCTGCTGGAGGTTCTGGTCTGTCCGGTCACGCGCCGCCCGCTGACCTATGACCGCGTCGCTCAGGAACTGATCAGCCCGACCACGGGTCTGGCCTTCCCGATCCGCTCCGGTGTGCCGATCATGCTGGTCGATCAGGCCCGCAAGTTCGAGCCTCAAAAAGGATAGTGAAACTCCGTCAAAAGTCCTTCGGCTTCGCCTCAGTGTACTTTTGACGGTAAGCGCTAAAGTTCCTGCCCTTGGAGCAATCTTGGCAAATCCCCCGTGGCTCCACCCGCGTCTTCCATGAAAAATCGCCGGAACACCCCGATCTTGTTGACCATGCCCATACCTAAGCCGCGCAGGGGTCGAAGGATCGGGTTGTTATTGGAAAACAGATGCACAAACCCGTCGGTTGCCAGTGAGGTCGTCACATTGTCAAACCGCCGCCATTTAGCATAGCGTTCCAGCACCAGTTCCGATCCTATATCTTCACCCAGACGCGCCGCTTCAATCACCACCTCGGCCAGCGCGGCCACATCCTTAAGGCCCAGATTCAAGCCTTGGCCCGCAATCGGATGAATACCGTGAGCGGAATCCCCCAGCAGCGCCAACCGGCCTTTGTGCATATCTTCGGCCAGACTTAAACCGAGCGGGTAGATGAACTTCGGTCCGACCAGCTCGATCTCACCCAGAAACTCCCCGAACCGTTCCTGAAAATGAGCGAAAAACAGCTCATCACGCACGCCCATCAAAGCCTTGGCCTTATCATGGCTTTCCGACCAGACGATACAGGCGCGATTATCGGTCAGCGGCAAAATGGCAAATGGGCCGGACGTGAGGAAATACTCATAGGCGACGTGGTTATGCGGATGCTGCATCTTGACCGTCACCACCACAGCACTCTGACCATAGTCCCAGGCGATATTTCGGATACCCGCCCATTCTCTGAGTTTCGATTGCCGCCCTTCGGCCCCGACCAGCAGCGGCGCACTTAAAACATCGCCGGTGTTCAGCGTCACCGAAATGCGCGATGGATTTTCCTCAATGGTTTCAATGGTCGCCGGGGCGATAACCTCAATCCCCGCCGCGGTGATAGCCTCATAAAGCGCCGTGCGGATATGACGGTTTTCGACCATATAGCCCAGCGGTTCGTCGCCGGAGCGGTCCGATATTTCCTGCGACCGGAAATGCAGATAAAACGGCAAGGGGGCCTTAGTTGCCGCCCCCGGCAAATGGCCGTCCGTGACCATGATCTCATCCATCCGGCACGATAGCGGCGCCAGCTTTTCCCCGACGCCCAGCACATTCCATTGCCGGAAGCAGCTATAGGCAATGGCCGACGCCCGCCCATCATAGCCCGCATCTAACTGATCCGTCACCGGCTGACGCTCGATCAACACGGGCTTAAGGCCATTCTGCGCCAAAGCCAGTGCCAAGGTCATGCCCGCCATGCCGGCACCGGAAATGATTACGTCACAAGTTTTTTCCATAGCGGTTGATACCACTTTCAGCCGTTGAAAACAGGTCAAAAAACCATAGGCTTTTTTTGATTTCGTAAACAGCTCTTAACCATATCCGTGGCAAATAACCGCATTGTATCCGTTTAGAACCTTCGACTGAACCTATGGCCAGCCTGACCACGACGATTATCACTCAACTGGAAACCCATGCCCGCCTGATCTGGCGCTCTGTACCTATGGCGCGTCTGCGCGGCGCGTTTGTCATGTTGCTCGGTCTGGCCTGCCTGTTTGCGTTCGTAAGCTTTGATGCCAACGACCCCAGCCTGAACACGGCCTCATCGCAGTCACCGCATAATATCCTCGGCGGATTTGGCGCGATTATCGCCGATCTGGGCCTGCAATCGCTGGGCGTGGCCGCGTGGCCGATGGCGCTATTCATGGCCTATTTCGGCTTTCTGCGCATGATGGAAACGGACCCTGACGCGACCCGTAATTTCCTGCGCCGCCATAGTTTCTGGTCGTTCCTGTTTGGTCTGGCGCTGGCCGCGACGCTGGCCCCCATCCATACCGGCAACCCCGATCCGGTGCTGGCCCAAAGCTGGGGCGGGTTCTGGGGTGAAGGTATTCATGGTCTGCTGGCCAGCCTGTTTGCCTTCATGAAGCTGCCTTACGGCGAGATTATCGCGGCTGTTATCTTTGCCGGGCTGGGATTGTGGTGTTTCAACAATGCCCTGCGCCTGAACGGAGACACCTATATGAAAATTGGTGCCAAGGTGGCCTTTGGTATCCAGAATTTCGCCGCCACCATCGGCGTCAAAGCCCACGATCCGGACGCCGATTTTGATGAGCCGGTACGCAAGAAACCCAAAGCCAAAGCGACCAAGACCTTTATCGATGACACCCCACCATTTGATGTCACCCCCCAAACCGAACCGATGGTCGCCACGCGCGAGGCCGCTCCGTTTGAAGATGACGACACGGATATGCCGTCTTATGACGACTATGCCGCCCCGGCGGCGGCGGCGGCGGCATCAAATGAGCCCAAGCTCGCCATCAAAATGCCCAAGGCCCCAAAGCCGGTGGTCGATGAACGTCAATCGAGCTTTGAGTTCTTAAAACCCGGCAACTTCCGCCTGCCCGAGCTAAATATTCTGTCAAAGCCTAAGCCGCGCGCCACCAGCTTTGACGAAGACGCCCTGCGCCAGAACGCTCGTATGTTGGAAAGCGTACTGGCCGAATTTGGCGTCAAAGGCGTGATCGACCAGATCCGGCCCGGCCCAGTTGTCACCCTCTATGAACTGGCCCCCGCGGCCGGCGTCAAAGGCGCGCGCGTCGTGGCTCTGGCCGATGATATCGCTCGCAACATGTCCGCCCGCTCCTGCCGCGTCTCGATCGTTCAGGGTCGCAACGCCATCGGGATCGAATTGCCCAATGCCGTACGCGAAACGGTTTACCTGCGCGATATGCTGGCCTCGGCCGAGTTTGAAAAAGCCGGTCACATCCTGCCGATGGTTTTGGGTGAAAATATCGGCGGCGAGCCTTATGTCACTGATCTGGCCAAAATGCCCCACCTTTTGATTGCAGGCACCACCGGTTCGGGTAAGTCGGTCGGCGTCAACGCCATGATCCTGTCGATCCTCTATCGCCTCGATCCTGAGCAGTGCAAATTCATCATGATTGACCCTAAGATGCTGGAATTGTCGGTCTATGACGGCATCCCGCACCTGATCGCGCCCGTCGTGACCGACCCGAAAAAGGCCGTGGTCGCGCTCAAATGGACGGTCAAGGAAATGGAAGACCGCTACCGCCGCATGTCCAAAATCGGCGTGCGTAACGTGGCGTCCTTTAATGAACGCGCCAAAGCGACGGCTGCCGAGGGCAAGAACTTCATCCGCAAAGTCCAGACCGGCTTTGATGAAACCGGCCAGCCGATCTTCGAGACCGAAGAAATGGTGCCGGAACCCATGCCCTATATCGTCGTGATCATCGACGAAGTGGCCGACCTGATGATGGTCGCAGGTAAGGACATCGAAGGCGCCGTTCAGCGTCTGGCCCAGATGGCCCGCGCCGCCGGTATTCACCTGATCATGGCCACACAGCGTCCGTCGGTTGACGTCATCACCGGCACCATCAAGGCCAACTTCCCGACCCGGATTTCGTTCCAGGTCACCTCAAAAATCGACTCCCGCACTATCCTTGGGGAACAGGGCGCAGAACAACTGCTGGGTCAGGGCGACATGCTCTATATGGCTGGTGGTGGTCGCATCACCCGTCTGCACGGCCCGTTTGTCGGCGATAATGAAGTCGAAGCCGTGGCCGAATATCTGCGCTCACAAGGGTCTCCGCAGTACCTCGAAGACATCACCGCCGGCGGCGACGACGATGGCGAAGGCTCTGGCGATGGCGGCATGGGCGAAGGCGGTGGTTCCGGCGACGACCTTTATGATAAGGCCGTCTATTACGTCACCTTCGACCGCAAAGCCTCGACCTCCTACATCCAGAGAAAACTGCAAATCGGCTATAACCGCGCCGCCTCTCTAATGGAAAAGATGGAAATGGAAGGCGTGGTCGGCCCCGCCAACCATGTAGGCAAACGCGATATCCTCGTCGGCCCACCCCCCGGTCACTAGCAGGGTCGCGGACCCTGCACCCGGAACTTAAGAACCTCCCCTGATTTCAGGGGAGGGTGGATGCGAGCGCAGCGAAGCAGACGGGTGGGGTTAAATGTTAGCCTGTAACTGCGCCGGTATATCCATCTGCTGATGCAAAACCCTTAGCACATCCATGTAGGCGGGCTGTTCGATGTAGAAAACGACATAGGGAAATCGCGTTAATAAGCGATGCTGCAGTCCCGGTATATCAAGCTGCTCACCATAGTGATTTGATCCAGCGTCCGGGTATTGCTCAATATGGCTGAACAGCGCATCGACGGCTTCAACAAAATCAGAGGCTACGGCACCACCCGCTTCATGCATGTAGTATGAAAATGCCGTTTCAATATCTGTGTCGGCAAGCCTGCGGGTAATAACCGGCTTCATTCAGGTGAGTTTTTGGCACGTTTCAGGAGTTCAGCCTTCGTTTCCGACCATGGACGCCCCACAGGCGAATTTAGCCCATCCATGATAAGGCCGCGCATTTTTTCTTTGTCGGCTTCGATAGCGTCTTTGCGCACCAGATCACGCAGATATTCACTATGCGAGCCATAGCCGCGTGACTTAACCCGCTCATCAATGAACGATTTCAGCGTGTCTGGCAGAGATATATTCATGGTGGTCATGTGAGAAGATTAACACCAATGGCAAAATTTGCCAACCTAACTATAGGCCCGCCCAATTATTCACGCCCCATTCAGGCGTAGATTGCTAAACCCACAATCAACGTCGAAAAAATGCCGCGCTCGGCAGTTAAAGCATTCGATAATTATGATTTTGGATTTATGGGTAAGCTTATGACGCAATATACCAAACGCGCTTTCATCGCAGGACTGGCCGCCCTAGCCGCCACGCCCGCGCTCGCCCAGAACAAAACCACCGGCACCACGTTCGTGCGTGTACCGACCTTTGGGGTTGAGGATCAGGCCCGCATCAAACGCGCCACCGCCTATCTGCAAGCTTTAAGCGCCGCCTCAGGCCGGTTTGAGCAGACCGATTCCCGTGGTCGCGTAACCTCCGGCCAGTGGTGGCTGCAACGGCCGGGCAAGATCCGCTTTGAATATGACGCCCCCTATTCCGTGCTGGTCGTGGCCGATGGTAAAAACGTCAATATGTGGGACCCACGCCTGAAATCGTTTGATCAGTACCCGCTGTCGTTCACGCCGCTGTCGCTGTTTCTGTCAAAGCAAATCCGTCTCGATCAGGGCGTGATCGTCACCGAAGTCACCCGCACCACTGACGGTTTTCGCCTGAAAGCCCGCGATCGCCGCAAAGACGTTGAGGGTGCCATCACCATGACCTTCCGCGATCAGGCCGGTAAGCTGACCCTTGGCGACTGGACGGTGGTGGATGCGCAGGGCAAATCAACCCGCGTTAATTTGCTGACGCTCAATACTGCCGCGTCCCTCAAACCGTCGCTGTTTGTGCTGAATAAGCCGTCAGGCTCCCGGAATTGATACGCCTTACAGGCGAAATTTAGCGATTGCGGAAATATGTAAAGGTGTTACGGTTTCGCTATGTGCTGAGGCGACCTGTTGAGGTTAGCGGCTTTACAGACCCTCACGCATCTCTCTTGTGTGCATTTCCTTACGCTTTCGTGTTAAATGCCAATCCTTTAAGGCCCGCCCTGTTTGCAGAGCGGGCTTTTTTCTTTATGGAATGGGGAAATAAGTCGGTTAGGAAATTAAATGCGATTGTCAGTGGTGTCATGGAACGTCAATTCGGTGCGCCTGCGCATGGAGCAGATCGCCAAATTCCTGAACGCCATTGATGCCGACGTCATCTGCCTTCAGGAAATCAAGTGCCAGGAACATGAATTTCCGCGTCAAGCCTTTGCCGACATAGGTTTCCCGCATATCCATATCGCCGGTCAAAAGGGTTGGCACGGGGTTGCCATCGCCTCACGCTATCCGTTTGAAGCCAATGAGCTTTTACCGTTTTGCCGCCGGGGCGAAGCCCGCGTTCAGGCCATTGTCGTAAACGGCGTCGAAATCTGGAATTTCTATATTCCGGCAGGCGGCGATGTGCCGGATCGCACTGCCAATGACAAGTTCGACCACAAATTAGAGTTTTATGAGCGGGTCAGCGCCCATCTGAAAACCCGCAATAAGGGCCATCCGCTGTTGATCTGCGGCGACCTCAATATCGCGCCCGGTGAGTTCGATGTCTGGAGCCACCGCCAGATGCTCAAAATCGTCAGCCACACCCCGCAGGAGATCGAGGCGTTTCGTGAGTTCATTACCTCTGGTGAGTTGTATGATCCGTTCCGCGACGCCTATCCTCTGCCTGAGAAAATTTTTACCTGGTGGAGTTACCGCTCTGCCGATTTCCGTAAATCCAATCGCGGCTTAAGGCTCGACCACATCCTGCTTAATCCGGCACTCAAAGCCCGCGCCACCGGCGATATCACCGCCAAAATTCACGACTGGGTGCGCGAATGGGAACGACCCTCCGACCACGCCCCCATACAGGTAGAATTTACGATTTGACCTCAAGAACTCCCCCTGATGCAGGGGGAGCTTCTGTTTAAGCTGGCTTAAACAGAAGAGGGGGTTAACCTTTGCCGGGGTTTAACCCCACCTTCCGGTCTGAATTTTTAATGCTCTACCGCTTCGCTGCTTGAGAGCCAAATCCTCCCTCCTCCCCTGAAATCAGGGGAGGTTCTAATCAGAGAAACCGCCATGACCGACATCCCGTTAGAAGCCCAACTGCCCGCCCATATCTTAGCCAAGGCTGATGTTCAGCACGGCGAATATGCCTGGAGAGTCAAAGACATCCCCGAAGTCGTCAAGGCGGCGGCGGATATGAACCTGTTGAACTTAGGCGGGCAGCTTCAGGTACGCATTCCCGGCTGTATTGGTGAGTGTGACTGGGTTGATGCCGATCCGGCAGCCATGGTGCCGCCCGATTTACCGTGGGAGGTGCGTGTGCGCATGGCCGCCGAACTGTCCCATCAGGAAATGGTCGATCTGCAACAGCACTTTGATTTTCATCAGCAAATCCGCGAGGCCTTCCCCGCCCACGTTGAGCCCTATCTGGCCAGCGGCGGCAAAATCGAAGACGCCACCTGGTTTGTCTGGTACGTCATGGACGAAGCGGGCGATGCAGAGCATCAGGCGTCCCTTACAGAAGAATAGTTGCTGGCCGCTGGCTAGACCTTACTGAATATCTCTAAGCAAAACTCTTTGGCGAGCGGTGTTCAAATGATCACGGTAAGCCGGGTCAAATGGCGTAACCAATTGCTTTTCCAGAATGGCGATTAGCCGGGATGCCACTCGATATTCAGGTGTTTGCTGGCAGCTATCAGATGCATTTTCATAATAGCTAGAGAGCGCTTCAAACATGATCAGCGCTTCGTCTCCGCTAATGCTAAAAGTTACGGCCTGTTCCTGCATTACACCCCCTAAAAAACCGGCACCCTATTATGATGCCGGTTACTTATCCTGAATAACTAATGGGTGCAGGGTCTGTGACCCTGCTAAAACTGTAGGCGATACCCGCCCGCGTCGGTCATCAGCAGCCGTGCATTAGCCGGATCGGGTTCGATCTTCTGACGCAGACGATAGACATGGGTTTCCAGCGTATGGGTGGTGACGCCGGCATTATAGCCCCATACCTCAGTCAGCAGTTCTTCGCGCGTGATCGGCTTGCCGCCCGCCCGATAGAGATATTTGAGGATGTTCGTTTCTTTCTCGGTCAGGCGGACTTTTTTCTGAGCCTGATCAATCAGCAGCTTAAGCGCCGGTTTAAACTCATACGGCCCGATGCGGAAGGTGGCGTCTTCGGACGTTTCGTGCGAACGCACCTGCGCACGGATACGCGCCAGAAGCACCGCAAACCGGAACGGCTTAGTGACGTAATCATTGGCGCCCGCGTCCAGTCCCAAAATCTGATCAGAGTCGGTCGATTGTCCGGTCAGCATGATCACCGGCGTCGTCAGACCGGATTTGCGCAGCAGCCGACAGGCCTCGCGCCCGTCCATGTCCGGCAAATCAACGTCCAGCAAAATGATATCGGCATTGATCGTCTTACCCAGCCGAATGCCTTCGGTGCCGTTATTGGCCTGGGTCACTTTGAACTCTTCGTGCAGCTCAAGCTGTTCGGCCAGAGCTTCGCGCAGTTCATCGTCGTCATCAACTATAAGCAGGGTTTTTTGTTGCACCATATTCCTGTAACTTATTTTTCTTTGAGTTTTGCCAACAATAGTGACGAAATGGTCAAGATTTTTACCGCAACCGCCCATGATATACCAGAGCAAAACCGCGGCGAGGTCGTTCTAAACCAACATAGGGTGCGTTGCGCGCTGGGGAAAGAGGGCGTTATTGCCGCTGAGCGCAAAAGAGAGGGCGATTTGCGCTCTCCGTTGGGGGTTTGGCCGGTTAGGTTTGTTTATTACCGGCCTGACCGTACCCCCGCCCCCAAGACCGTGCTGCCGCTTGTGGCGCTCACGCCCGATGACGGCTGGTGCGACGATGCGATGGATGAGGCCTACAACCAGCCGGTCAAGCTGCCCTATAAGGCGCGCACGGAAAGCCTTTGGCGCGAAGACCATGTCTATGATGTCATTATCGTGCTCGGCTATAATGACGATCCGGTCGTGCCGGGGCACGGTTCCGCGATCTTTGCCCACGTCGCGCGCGAGGGATATGTCGGCACTGAGGGCTGCGTGGCGATGAAAATCAAAGATGTTCTGATGCTGCTGGAGCTGGCCGAACCGGACAGCGCCATTGAGATCAAATCTGCGTGAAGGTTGCCTTCAATAATCAGCGGCTGCCAAATATCGCCGTACCAACCCGAATTTCGTTCGATCCAAACCGTAAGGCGACCTCGAAATCGTCGCTCATCCCATAAGACAGGTGCGCGATACCGTTGCGGGCGGCAATCTTTTGCATCAGGGCATAGTATGGGCCCTTGGGGCCATCGATAGGGGGGATGCACATCAGCCCTTCGATGTTTAGGCCGTAGTCACGCACAGTTTTTTGCAGAAATGTATCCGCAACGCTCGGTAAAATCCCTGCTTTTTGAACCTCTTCGCCAATATTGACCTGCACAAACAGGCGCGGACAGCGGCCCTTTTTTTGCGCCGCATCAGCAATAGCGCGGGCGATTTTGTCGCGATCGACGGTTTCAATTACATCGAAAAAGGCGACGGCCTCTTCGGCTTTGTTAGACTGCAACGGCCCGATCAGCCGCAGGTCAAGGCCGCTATAGACATCATCTCGCACCGGCTCCCAGCGCTCGATCGCCTCCTGCACGCGGTTCTCGCCAAAGGTGCGGTGACCAGCCAGTAATACCGGCTCAATCACCTCCCAAGGCTGGTTTTTAGACACGGCTGTCAAGCGCGCAGCATCCGACGGGCGACCAGCAAGCTTTAAGGCCTTCGACATTTGCGCTACAATGCGATTGTAAGCGACGGCCGATGCCGCCGGTTGGGTGCTGATGACCATGACCTACAAAACCCGTTTTGCGTATATGATGAACAAGGCCAAAGACATAGCCAAGAGCGCGCATATGTCCAGCCCCCTGATTCACCTTAATGGCCACACGCCCAAATCAGCTTACGGTCACGAACCTGCGTCTGATCTGCCGCCGCTGTTTTTCTTTACCGACCCTGAGCGCACCCCGCACCCTGAAGATGTCGCCAGCCTCCTGCCCGCAGATTGCGGCATCATCTATCGCAGCTTTGGTGACAAACACGCCCCCGCCCATGCCCGTGTGCTCAAAAGCATAGCGCAGCAGCGCGGGTTGAAACTTTTCATCGGTAATGATGTCGATCTGGCGCTGGAGGTCGGTGCCGACGGCGTCCATTTGTCAGAACGCAATCTGGAGGCGGCGACAGGCATACGTCGCTTACACCCGCAGCTTTACATCACCGCCGCCTGTCACAGCCTGAAAACTCTGGACAACGACGGGATCAATGCGCTCGATGCCGTGTTTATTTCGCCGGTGTTTGCGTCAAACAGCTCGTCCGCCAACGGGATTGAACCCTTAGGCACCAAGGGGGTTAAGGCCTTTTGTGAGCTGTCGCCCGTGCCGGTATATGGTCTGGGCGGTATCGGTGTCGATACGGTCGACGCGCTGATGGGCACGGGCTTACGCGGTCTGGGCGCCGTCGATGCCTTCATGATCGAAGATGAGATAAGGGTTTAAGCGCGAAATGGCTTAAAAGCGCCGCTTAAAACTTGAAGCGGGTTTCCAAACGGACGCGCGGCTTATCCTCGGCGTCCTGCTGTTGCTTGGTGACTGGCTTCAAAGCATTGGTCTTTTCGCCAAAACCGACCGAACCGCCGACGCGCAGCTTTGGGTTCACCTTATAAAAGGCCCCGGCTTCGACATCGTTCCAGCCCGAAGGCCGAACGGGTTGTTCGCTGACATCGACCTGCACGCCCCAGCGGCCACGGCCGTTGAGCTGGATCGACTTGGATTGCGGCTTGTTGAAGTTCGACGCCGGACTGGCCGCGGGCTCAGTCGTCACATTGGACGCCAGCGCCAGAGTGGCCTCAGACAGGCCTGAAACCTGAGTAGATGCGGACGGTTTAGCTGATTTGCCTTGAGCAAGCGCAGGCATGGCCGAACCGGCTAATGCCAGAACCGCAACTCCCGCCAATATTTGCCCGAACCGTTTCATCTTTTTATACTCGTTAAACGCGCTACACGACCTGAATATCGTCTGTATCTGAGCCTAAAAATAACGCGTGTCACCCTTAGTCAGATTTTGCGACGGATATATGTCAAAAATCAATTAAGTCTGATCATATCAGTGGTCAAGCCAATCACGAAGAGTCAAACAGGGTTGTTCGGATTCCCTTAGACAATGTGTCACTTTGGCAACGCCTTATGGCTAACCATCGCTTAACGCCGCTTAACCGTACCGTTCTGCGCTCAAGTTCACGAAACGCTTGTCAGACCCCCGTATCCCCATGCTATAGAACCGCAAACGGCAGTCAAACAGGGTTTGGCGGCTGTTACAAGGCGGCCTATAATCATGACACACTTAAGTCCAGTTTGGCGACGATAAGGGTGACTATCCTAAAAGACTAATGCGGAGTGATCCTTCAGATGACCATTATTCGTAGCGCTGTGTTTGGTTTTACCGCGTTATCCCTGTCCCTTTCTTTGAGCGCCTGCGCCATGATTGGCAAAAAAGACGACACCGGCCCCGTCGCCGTATCGTCTGAAAACAAAGGTTTTTTAGGAATGTTCAAAGGCAGCCAGCCGGCTGCCAACACGACCGAAGCCGGTATCGGGGTCAATGCCTATCTGTGGCGTGCCTCGCTTGACACCATTTCCTTTATGCCGCTGACCTCGGCTGATCCCTGGGGCGGTGTGATCATTTCTGATTGGTACGCCAACCCGGAAAAGCCGGATGAGCGTTTCAAGACCACGGTCTATATTCTGGACTCGCGTCTGCGCGCCGATGCACTCAACGTCACGGTTAATAAGCAGGTCATGCAAAATGGCGGCTGGATTGACTCAGCGGTATCGGCCCAGACCGAAATCGACGTAGAAAATGCTATCCTGACCCGTGCCCGTCAGTTGCGCCTATCTAACGTCAATAAGTAAAATCAGACCGCCTTTAAAGCCTTAACTTCCCAAAACCGACCGGTTTAATGTCACGTTATAATCCCAAAGAGTCCGAACCCCGTCAGCGTCAAAGATGGGATGATAAAGGCGTGTTTCTGACGCGCACCCCCGAAGAGGCAGAAGCTAAGGATAAGTACTATGTCCTTGAAATGTTTCCCTATCCTTCGGGCAGGATTCACATGGGCCATGTGCGTAACTATGCGATGGGTGACCTTGTCGCCCGTTATAAACGCGCGCGCGGCTTTAACGTGCTGCACCCGATGGGCTGGGATGCCTTTGGTATGCCGGCGGAAAACGCGGCTATGGAGCGTGGTATCCACCCCAAGGGTTGGACCTATGACAACATAGCCGCCATGCGCGCGCAGTTGCAACGCTTAGGCCTGTCGATTGACTGGACACGGGAATTTGCGACCTGTGATACCGCCTATTACGGCAAGCAGCAAAAGTGGTTCCTTGACCTGCTGAAGCACGAACTGGTCTACCGCAAGGAAAGCGTCGTCAACTGGGACCCGGTCGACAATACGGTTCTGGCCAATGAGCAGGTCATCGACGGTAAGGGCTGGCGCTCCGGGGCCCTCGTCGAAAAGAAAAAGCTGACCCAGTGGTTCCTTAAGATCACCCAATATGCCGATGATCTGACCGAAGGTCTGGAAACGCTGGATCGCTGGCCGGACAAGGTGCGCCTGATGCAGGCCAACTGGATCGGCCGCTCCAAGGGTTTGCGCTTTAAGTTTCAGTTTGCTGAGCCGCGCACTGACCTGTTTGAAACGGGCTTAGAAGTTTATACCACCCGCCCGGATACGCTTTATGGCGCGGGCTTTGTGGCCGTCGCCGCTGATCATCCGCTGGTCAAGACCTTACCGCAAACGGCTGAATTAACAGAGTTTCTTGAGACGGTTAAGCGCGGCGGCACCACTCAAGAAGAGATCGATACCGGCGAAAAGCTGGGGTTCAATACCGGCCTAAAGGTCGCGCATCCGTTCGATTCCCATAAGACACTCGACATCTGGATCGCCAATTTCGTCCTGATGGACTACGGCACCGGCGCCATTTTTGGTTGTCCGGCCCACGATCAGCGCGATCTCGATTTCGCCAGCAAATACGACCTGCCAGTCACCGAAGTCGTCCTGCCGCACGGTGAAAACCCGGAGACCTTCGAGGTCGGTACGGAGGCCTATACCGGCCCCGGAACTATATTTAATTCCGGTTTCCTTGATGGCCTTGATATTGAAACGGCCAAGGAAACAGCGATTGCGGCGATCGAGGCCAAGCACTTGGGCCGTGGCGCAACCGTTTACCGCCTACGCGACTGGGGGGTATCGCGTCAGCGCTATTGGGGCTGCCCGATCCCGGTCATCCACTGTGAAGACTGCGGTGTTGTACCGGTACCGGACGATCAATTGCCGGTCATCTTGCCCGAAGACGTCACCTTTGATGTGCCCGGCAATCCGCTCGATCGCCACCCGACCTGGAAGCACGTCAAATGCCCGCACTGCCAAAAGGATGCACGCCGCGAAACCGACACGCTCGATACCTTTGTCGACTCGTCGTGGTACTTTGCCCGCTTTACCGACCCGAAGGCGGATGCCCCGATTGATAAGGCCGCGGCCGATTACTGGCTGCCGGTCGATCAGTATATTGGCGGCATCGAGCACGCCATCCTGCACCTGCTCTATTCGCGCTTCATCACCCGCGCGCTCAATACTTGCGGCTATCTGGATGTGAAGGAGCCGTTCGCTGGCCTGTTCACCCAAGGCATGCTGACCCATGAGACCTATAAGACGGTGTCGGGCGATTGGGTCGAACCGGCCGATGTCGAATTGTCGGCTGAGGGAAGTAAGCGCACCGCCATCAAACTCTCGACCGGCGAAGCTTTGAAAATCGGCGACATTGAAAAAATGTCGAAGTCGAAAAAGAACGTCGTCGCCCCGGAAGACATCTTCGATACCTACGGCGTCGATGCCGCGCGTCTGTTCGTGCTGTCTGACTCACCGCCTGAGCGCGACGTGCAATGGACGGCGTCCGGCGTCGAAGGGTCATGGCGCTTTACCTCGCGCGTCTGGGATCAGGTTGACAGTTTTCCGTCGGAACATATTACCGCAAAAAACGAAGCTGCCGCGCAGGAAATTCGCAAGGCCGCACATAAGGCCGCCAAATTCGTCACAGACGGTTTCGAGTCGTTCCGCTTTAACTCGGCGATCGCAAAACTCTATGAATTCGTTAATGTTTTGCGTAGTTTCGACGTCAATGAGACCGGCACTGACGCCCGCCATGAAGCCCTCACAATCCTCGCCGGACTGATCGCGCCCGTCACGCCGCATCTGGCTGAGGAATGCTGGACCCGCCTTGGCCATGATGGTCTGATCGTTGATGCCGCCTGGCCGAAGTTCGATCCGGCCCTGGCGCAGGACGATGTCTACACCCTGCCGGTTCAGGTCAATGGTAAGAAGCGCGGTGAGCTTCTGGTCAGGCTTGGGGCGACCGAAGACGAAATCCGCACATTGGCGCTTGAAGACGAAGCCGTTAAGCGACATCTTGAAGGCGTTACGATCCGTAAGGTCGTGGTGGTGCCGAACCGCATCCTGAACTTTGTCGTAGGATAACAGGTCATGATAAAGCCCGCAAAACTGGTCGTGGCAACCCTGATGGGGCTCAGCCTCTTAGGCGTGAGTGCCTGCGGGTTTCAGCCGCTCTATGCTGATCGCGGTCTGGTGACCTCATTGTCACAAGTGGACATCGTCGTCCCCGATACCCGCACCGGCTATTTCCTGAAACAGGATCTGTCCAAGGGCCTGCTTGAGGATTCCAAAGCCGCCAAGCGCTATAAACTCGACGTCACCCTGACCGAGCGCCGCTTTGCTGTGGGTCTGGGACTGGATGACACGGCGTCTCGTTATGAAATATCAAACGTCGTCGCCTATAGCCTGACCGACCTTACGACCCGGCAAGTGGTTTATAAATCGAGCTTTGTCGACGCCACCACCTATGACGCCGCCGAAAGCCCTTATGCGTCTATGGCCTCGCAGCAGGACGGGCAAGAGCGCGCCGCCGTCGGTATATCTCAAAAGATTCAGGCCGATCTGGCGCTCTATTTCCACAATAAGAAATGAAGCTGGTCAAACGGCCTGAGATCGAGGCTTTTCTGGCCAAGCCGCAAGCGCCGATCAATGCCTGCCTGATCTACGGTAAGGATCGCGGGCAGGTTTTAGAGCGCGCTAATCTGCTGGCCTCAAAGATCGTCGCCGATCCGAAAGACCCGTTCAACGTCTCCATCCTGACCGACAGCGATATTGACCATGATCCGGCCAAGCTTGATGACGAACTGACGGCGCAGTCCCTGATGGGTGGTCGGCGTCTGGTGCGGATCAAATTCAGTTCCGAAAAAGCCACGCTTGATAAGGCCATTGCCGCCAGCCTCAAGGCGCACGCCGCCGGTGAGTTTAACCCGGACGCCTTTTTCCTGATCGAAGCCGGTGGTTTAGGCACGGATTCCGCCCTGCGCCGGCAGGCCGATAACGACAAAAACGTCGCCTCCATCGCCTGCTATGAAGACGAAGCCGGGGACGTGGCGCGCATGACCCGTGAAACCCTCCAGCAAAACGACGTCAGCCTCAGCCCCGAAGCCCTCGATATCTTTGTCGCCCGCCTGCCGCGTGAGCGCGGTGTGGCGCGTCAGGAAATTGAACGCCTGTGTCTGTTTATCGGGCCGGGCTCAAAGCGTACGCTGGATGCCAAGACTTTAGAGGATTTCTTAGGGGTTGAGCCCGAAGCCTCTCTGTTTCAGGCCGCCCAGGATGCCTTTAGCGGCAAGATGAAACCCGCTCAGGCCGCCCTGCGCCGGGCCTTTGCCGAAGGTGAAGCCGGGACAGATGCGGTGCGCGCCCTCAGCGGTCATTTCGCCAAGATCCGCCTGATCCAGACCCTGATCGGCCAAGGGATTGGTGCGAAAGAAGCCGCCAAATCAGCGGGGGTTTTCTGGAAACAGGAAGCCGAATTTCTGCGTCAGGTCAGGTCATGGCGCGAGGACGTGCTTGACCCGATTGCCCGCGAACTGATTGAAACCGACAAGGCCTGTAAATCGACCGGTATGCCCGACCTGCTGATCTCCGAGCGGCTCTATATGAGCATTGCCGGTCGCGCCAAGCGGCTTGGCCTCTGACTAGGACATCTTCATAAGACGACGGCAGACCTCATCAAGCTGCTCCAGCGACGCATAGCTCAGGCGCAGTTCGCCCTTACCGCCTTTGTCGTCCAGACGCACCTTAAGGCCCAGCACATCCTGTAAATCCTGTTGCAGGGCCTTGGTGTCCGGGTCGTCCCAGTGGCGGGGTTTTGAGGTCTTGGACGTCGTGCCCTGCCCTTCCTGACGGGCAAGCACCTCAGCCTGACGCACCGACAGACCCTTTTCGATAATCAGCTCAGCCAGTGCTGCCGGATCGGATGCCGTGGCAATGGCGCGCGCATGACCGGCCGACAAACGCCCTTCCAGCACATGATCCTGCACGCTTTCGGGCAGGTTCAACAGACGCAGCATATTGGCGATGTGGGAACGGCTCTTGGAAACCACCTGCGCCACTGCATCCTGCGTACGCCCAAAGCGCTCCATCAGCACCTTATAGGCCTTGGCCTCTTCGATCGCGTTAAGGTCTTCACGTTGAACATTCTCAATGATGCCGATTTCCAGCACCTCAAGATCATCCAGATCGCGCACCAGCACCGGCACATTGCGCAAGCCGGCTTTTTGCGCGGCCCGCCAGCGGCGTTCCCCGGCAATGATCTGAAATTCGTTCGTGCCCGCAATCGCGCGCACCAGAATGGGCTGTAGCACCCCTTTTTCCTTGATAGACGCCGCTAGACTGTCGATTTCGGCCTCACTGAAAACCTTACGCGGCTGATCAGGATTGCGTTTCAGCAACTCGATCGGCTGTTCCAGGCTCATCGATACCGGCCCTACCGGTGCGTCCGCGGATTTGGTTTCAGCCTGCGGCGGTGTGACCGGCACGGGTGTTGCGGTTTCCCCCAACAGCGCTGACAGACCCCGGCCTAAACCCCTGTGTTTTTCTGACATATCAAATTCCATTAGAGTTGGGGGTTAGGCCGCCATTTGGCGCTTACGGCGTTTTTCACGGGTGACCACTTCTTTAGCCAATTGCAGGTAAGCCTGACTGCCCGAACATTTAAGATCGTAAATCAGCGCCGGCTTGCCAAAGGACGGTGCCTCAGACACCCGCACATTACGCGGAATAACCGTCTCATAGACCTTTTCACCAAAGTGACTACGCACATCCTGCGCCACCTGACCGGACAGAGCATTACGGCGATCATACATGGTCAGCACAATCCCTTGTATCTCAAGCTTGGGATTGAGGCTTCCGCGTACCAGATCTATGGTGCGCATTAATTGCGTCAGGCCTTCGAGTGCGAAAAACTCACATTGCAGCGGCACCAGAACGGCATCGGCGGCCGACATGGCATTGACGGTCAACAGGTTCAGCGATGGCGGGCAGTCAATCAGCACATAGGAATAGAGCATCTCAAATTCCGCCATCCGGTCCAGCGCATCGCGCAACCGGTAAGAGCGGCGCTCAGCCTGCCCCAGTTCGATTTCAACGCCCGACAAATCTGGGTCGGACGGCAGGATATAAAGACCCGGCACCAGGGTTTTAATGGCCATATCGCCGATCGGTTGCTGATCAACAATGACATCATAGATGGTGGTGGTGCGGGCAGACCGGGGCACACCGAGGCCGGTCGAGGCATTACCCTGCGGGTCTAGGTCGATCAAAAGCACGCGCTCACCGACAGCCGCCAGCGCCGTACCCAGATTAATCGCGGTCGTGGTTTTGCCGACGCCGCCTTTTTGGTTGGCAATTGCCAGCACGCGGGGTTTTTGGATGGCCTTATCTGACATGTTTTAAACTCCGGATATGCACCACACGCCCGCGCGGGTCGCTTAGAGATGAATACTTGTTTGAGGCGAATTGCCAAGCCTTTTCGGCCTCCATCAGTTCGCTATCCACATTTTCACCTTTTAGAAACCATCCTTGCGCACCGCGTTTGAAAAAGCCCTCGGCAAAGCCCAGCAGTTTCGGCAAAGGCGCCATGGCACGAGCCGTCACGACATCGACCTCGAGCTTAATATTTTCGGCCCGGTCGTTGATAACGGTGGCGGGCAGATCAAGCGCCTTGACCACTTCGGACAAAAATACACAGCGCTTGGTCAGGCTGTCGATCAGATAGACATGTGGTGTGATGTCTGAAGGTTCGGCGTGCTTTAAAAGTATGGCCAGCACCACGCCAGGAAACCCTGCCCCCGCGCCTAGATCAGCCCAGATTTTAGCGTCCGGCGCGTGATTGAGAAGCTGGGCGGAATCGAGTACATGGCGCGACCAGTAGTGCGGCACGGTGGCGGGCCCGACCAGATTCATGACGGCGTTCTTATCGGCGAGCACCTGTTGAAACCGTGTGAGGTCTTCAATCGCCTCATGTTTCACGTGAAACACCAGATGCAACGCCATCTGTTCAGGCGTCATAGGTAAACCATCACTCATCAGGCGACACGGGCTTTCAGGCCACGCACATGGAACAGCAGCGCCGTAAGTGCCCCCGGCGTCATGCCTTCGATACGTCCGGCCTGACCCACAGTTTTCGGACGGATGCGATTAAGCTTTTCGCGTGCTTCGTTCGACAGAGCGCCGATGACATTGTAATCTAGGTCATCCGGCAGCTCGAGATTTTCATCCTTACGGAAGGCATTAATCTCGGCTTCCTGACGGCCCAGATAGCCCGCATAGAGCGCATCGATTTCGACCTGCTCAAACAGATGATCGGCCCATTCGCGGATTTCCGGCCAGATAGCTTCTAGCTTTGCGCGGTCACACGTATCATAGGCCAAAAGCTGCATAACATTGCGCTTCTGACCGTCGCTATTGACCTGAATGCCGTGAACACGCGCTTCATTGGGGGTCAGCTTCAACTCAGCCGCTCGTGCGCGCACTGTCTCAAGATCAGCCTTTTTCGAGAGCCAGTGAGCTTTACGCGTCGGGCCCATCACCCCTATGTTCAGGGCAATATTCGATAAACGCTGATCAGCATTATCGGCCCGCAGTTTCAGACGGAATTCGGCGCGGCTGGTGAACACGCGATAAGGTTCAGTGACGCCCTTGGTGACCAGATCATCAATCATCACACCGATATAGGCCTGATCACGACCTAAGATAAGCGGGCTTTTGCCACCGGCCTGAGCGGCGGCATTGATCCCGGCTATCAGCCCCTGCGCCCCGGCTTCTTCATAGCCGGTTGTGCCATTGATCTGCCCCGCCAGAAACAGTCCGGGCAATTTTTTCAATTGCAGGGTTGGGTATAGCTCGCGCGGATCGACATAGTCATATTCAATGGCGTAGGCATAGCGTTTGATAACCACATTTTCCAGCCCTACGATTGTGCGCAAAAACGCTTCCTGCGTGGCCTCAGATACCGAGGTCGAAATACCATTGGGATAGACGGTATCGTCGTCATAGCCTTCGGGTTCCAAGAAAATCTGATGGCTGGTCTTATCGGCAAAGCGCACGACCTTGTCTTCGATCGACGGGCAATAGCGCGGCCCGCGACCCGATAAATAGCCGCCGTAGACTGCGGATTCATGCAGATGCTCTTCGATAATCCGGTGGGTTTCGGCATTGGTATAGGTGATACCACAGGTGATTTGCGGGCGCTTAATCTTGTCCGTCATCATCGAAAACGGCTGGATATGGGGGTCACCTTCCTGCTTTTCAAGGATATCCCAGTTGATGGTTTTGCCATCCAGACGCGCGGGCGTGCCAGTTTTCAGACGCCCCATATCCAGTTTCAAGTCATAGAGCCGCTGCCCCAGACCATTAGCCGGTTGATCTCCAAACCGTCCGGCCGACGTGCGCTTATCACCAATATGGATTATCCCGCGCAAAAAGGTGCCGGTCGTCAGTACCACAGCCTTGGCCCGGTACTGCACTCCGTCAGCATCGATCACACCCACGACCTGATCACCATTCAGGATCAAGTCTTCGACAGCGGCGGCGATAATCTCCAGATTTTCGGTGGCAAACAGTTCCGCCTGCATGGCCTCGCGGTAAAGCTTACGGTCAATTTGCGCCCGCGGCCCGCGCACGGCGGGACCTTTAGAGCGGTTCAAAACCTTAAACTGAATACCCGCCTTATCGGCCATGCGGCCCATGACGCCGTCCATAGCGTCAATCTCACGCACTAGATGGCCTTTGCCCAGCCCACCAATGGCCGGATTACACGACATCTCACCGATGGTTTCCAGGCGATGGGTCAACAGCAGGGTCCTGGCACCCATGCGCGCCGACGCGGCCGCAGCTTCGCAGCCGGCATGGCCCGCGCCAACGACAATAACGTCCCAAAAGCGCAAAGGAGATTGCGACATATTCGGTCAAACTTTCAAACGGCATGAAGGAACGCTGCCTATATCAGATAGGAACGGGTGCGTCGAATCTTCAGAGGTTAAGGCGGCAATAATCTTGATTAACGAAGTGTTTCACGTGAAACATGGCCAAGGGCTGTTTTTACTTACCAATGCAAAAACTTGAGAAAATATGGTCAAGCACCTGCTCAACATCGGTGCGTCCATAGAGGGCATCAAATCCGCTCATGGCCTGACGGATATCTTCGGCCATTAGTTCAGGCACGTTGAACCCGATACCTAAAGCCCGCTCCAGACTAAGGTCGATATCCCGCAAACGTTCAAAATGGCGTGCGCGTGTCGCAGCCGGAAACGTCGATAGGGAAAGTGCCTGCTCCAAATGGTTTTGCAGGGCCGATCTAACGTTTGACACCCCCTGCTCGGTCGTCAGGTCGGTTTCAAATATCTTTAGACTCAAATCAGAAAGTTTTCGTTTGATAGCGTCGCGCACATCCGCCGACGACTGATCGACTTTGTTCAGAATAAGATAATCCCCTGCCTGAACCTGTGGCCAATCAGAACTTAGGGCCTGCGAACTATCGACCACCCAGATGCGCAGATCGGCCTGTTCGCCCCTCACCCGCGCCCTGCGAATCCCTTCGGATTCGACAAGGTCATCGGTCTCACGCAAACCGGCGGTGTCATAGATCAGCGCGCTATAGGCCCCGATGTGGATCGGCGCTTCGATTACGTCGCGGGTCGTCCCGGCTATGGGCGTTACGATCGCCGCATCCGTTTGCAATAGGGCATTGAATAGGCTCGACTTACCGGCGTTAGGTTGACCCAAGATCGCAATCCGGAAGCCTTCGCGGATTTGCCGACCTTTTTTGGACTCAGTAATCGCCTGACCCAGTTCGGATTTCAGACGGATGATGTCGCCTATGACCTGATCGGCAAGTGCCTGTGGAATATCTTCGTCCGGAAAATCTATCAGCGCCTCAATATGGGCCAGAATTTTCAGCAGATCGCCATGCCATGTCCGGTACTGAACCTTCAACCCACCGTCGAGTTGGGTCAGGGCCTGACGTCGCTGGGCTTCGGACTCAGCATCAACCAGATCAGCAATAGCTTCGGCTTGGGTCAGATCAAGCTTATTGTTTTCAAACGCGCGCCGGGAGAACTCTCCGGCCTCGGCATGACGCAGGCCCATCTCGTTAAATATATGATAGAGCCGATCCATAACGGCGCGTGAGCCATGGACATGAAATTCGGCACAGTCTTCGCCCGTAAAGCTGTGCGGGCCTTTAAAGACCATCACCAGCGCCTTATCGATCAGATCGCCTTGCCAGGTCAGTTCGCCGTAACTGGCAAAGCGCGGCTTCGGCAAGCGACCCAGTAAGGCCGTGACAACCTCAAACGCATGCGGGCCAGAGATGCGGATAACCGACACGCCCGCCCGGCCCTGTGCGCTGGCCAGAGCGAAAATCGTATGTTTCACGTGAAACACCTACTTTTTGGGAAACCCGCTCATGCCTGCGGACGCAGACATCTGGAACAGTTTCAGGAAATTATCCTGCATCTGAACGCCCAGACCCGACCAGGTCTTGAGCAATTCTTCGGGCTGCATCTGGTGGATGTTCTTCTCAAAGCTCGCGCGGGTTTGTTCGACCAGAAACTCATTCAGCGGTGCGACATCTGGCAGACCCAGAAAGGCACGGGCTTCTTCAGGGGTACATTCGCAGTTTACGGTGACTTTCATGTCCAGCTCCCAGATGGCAAACAGGCCGGAAAGTCTCTCCGGCCCTGTCGCTTAAGTATTCATGCTTTGGAAGAATTCGCCATTGGTTTTTGTCTGGCGCAGCTTGTCGATCAGGAACTCGATCGCATCCTGCGGACCCATAGGGTTAAGGATACGGCGCAGGACATAGGTCTTTTGCAGCACATCCTTCGGCGTGAGCAGGTCTTCCTTACGGGTACCGGACTTGAGGATATCCATCGCCGGGAAGACGCGCTTATCGGCCACTTTCCGATCCAGTACGATTTCCGAGTTACCGGTGCCCTTGAATTCTTCGAAGATGACTTCGTCCATCCGTGAGCCGGTATCAATCAGGGCGGTAGCGATAATGGTCAGCGAGCCGCCTTCTTCGATGTTACGCGCAGCCCCAAAGAAACGCTTCGGACGTTGCAGAGCATTGGCATCCACACCGCCGGTCAACACCTTACCCGATGACGGCACAACGGTATTATAGGCACGGCCCAGACGGGTGATGGAATCGAGCAGAATGACCACATCGCGTTTGTGTTCGACCAGACGCTTGGCCTTTTCGATCACCATTTCGGCGACCTGAACGTGGCGGGTCGCCGGCTCATCAAAGGTCGAGGCAATGACTTCGCCGCGCACGGTGCGCTGCATGTCGGTCACTTCTTCCGGGCGTTCATCGATCAGCAGCACAATCAGGTAGCACTCAGGGTGATTGGCGGCGATTGACTTGGCAATATTCTGCAACATCATCGTCTTACCGACGCGCGGCGGGGCCACAATCAAACACCGCTGGCCCTTACCGAGGGGTGCGACGATATCGATGATCCGGCCGGAACGATCGCGAATGGTCGGATCTTCCATTTCCATCGTCATGCGCTCATCAGGATAGAGCGGCGTCAGGTTATCGAAATGAACCTTATGGCGGGTGGCTTCGGGGTCTTCGAAATTAATGGTCGCGACTTTGAGCAGCGCGAAATAGCGCTCACCCTCACGCGGGCTGCGGATCTGGCCTTCAATCGTATCACCCGTGCGCAGACCGTAGCGGCGGATTTGCTGAGGGCTGACATAGATGTCATCCGGGCCCGGCAGATAGTTGGCTTCGGGCGAACGCAGGAAGCCGAACCCGTCCTGGAGCACTTCAATCACACCGGAACCTGAGATTTCGACACCCTCTTCGGCCAGAACCTTGAGGATGGCAAACATCATGTCCTGCTTGCGCATATTATTGGCGTTTTCAACACCAAGCGTTTCCGCAAACGCCAACAGGTCCGCTGGCGATTTTTCCTTCAGTTCCTGAAGCGACATGGACTGTGGGTTGGCAATGTCTTCGGCACCGTCCCCAGACTCATCACCATTTAGGTCCAGATCCGTCTCTTCAGCTTCTTGGTCTGGCGTCGGTTCAAATTCGTTTTCGTCTTGCATAGACCTGGTCTCACGATGGCGGCGTCCGCGATGAATCACAGACGGTTTGTCTGCGCTGCGCGAACCCCATAAGGTTTATATAGGACGCCAATAGCGAAGCGTCCTGAATGAATTGTTCTTGAAAAGGCCAACCAGCAGAACCGTGGCGCCTGTCTTAAGATTTGAGGATCAGATCTAAACCCGATACATACTCAATTTGCAGGGAACCCTTACACCACGCTAAATTTCGGTCAAGTCAATTTTGATTGAGGGGTCACGCCCCAAATTCCAGCGTCACCGCCAAAACCATAATGATGGCAATCACAAACGGCACTTCGTTGACGATACGCCAGTATTTTTCGGAGCCGATATCCTCACCGCGATCAAGCTTTTTAAATGTCACCGTCAGGTAATGATGCCAGCCGGTGATGGCAATAATCCCGGCGATCTTGGTCAGAAACCACGCTTGGGTAAGGAACCCTGCCCCACGCGCCTTGTAGTCGATATAGATCAGGCCGCACCCAAATATCCACGCCGCGATCATGGCCGGGTTCATAATCAGCTTGATCAGTTTGCGCTCCATCATCCGAAAGACCGATGTAACCTCAGCCTTATCGTGGTTCTGGATATGATAGATGAAAATCCGCGGCAGATATAACAACCCCGCCATCCACGCGATCACCGACAGGATATGCAGGGCGCGAAACAGATCATAGTTCATCTTAGGCGGCCTTTAGTTTCGGGCAGTGTTTGTGACAGGTTGCGCACGCATGGTCGCTGATGACGGCATCGGTCGTGGCCAGCGCCTTAAGCACCTGATCCCCCAAAGCGCGAATATAATCAGGATTCGTGCCGACCGCAGGTACCCGGATATAATCGGTCACCCCGGCTTCATCAGCCAGATGCTTATATTCGATGTCGAGTTCCACAAGCGTTTCAATATGTTCCGAAACAAAGGCAATCGGTACCAAGACTATGTTTTTACCCGATTTCCCGGTCTGAGTGATCGTATCGTCAGTCGCCGGTCCGATCCATTTCAGCGGCCCTACCCGGCTCTGGTAACAGATCACATGGTCGATATCGCTGTTAAGTTCGGCCATGACCTTGGCCACGGTCGCTTCGACCTGCGCCTTATAAGGATCACCTTCCTGGATGACTTTTTCAGGCAAACCATGTGCCGAAAACAGAATCCGGTAGCCGTTCGGGTTCTTGATGTCCTTGATAGCCGCGCGGATCAGATCGACCTGCGCCTTGATGAAGAAGTCGTTTTCGGGATAGCAGCACACGGCGGTAACCTTGGCGCGACCCTTATAGGCCGCCTTAAACGCCACCAGTGACGACAGGGTCGTGGTCTTGGAAAACTGCGGATAGAGCGGCAACAGTACAATCTCATCCGGCGCCCACGTCTCTATCTCTTTGACGGTATCCTCAACAAACGGATGCCAGTAGCGCATGCCTATAAAAGTCTTAACCTCAGCGCCTTTGATGGTCTTCTGGCAATGGGCCGCCAAAGCCTCAGCCTGCGCCTGTGTTTGCGCCAATATGGGTGAGCCGCCGCCCATGAAGTTATAGTTGGCCTGAGCCGGTTTTTCGCGCGTCGTCGATATCAGCCGGGCTACAAAATGACGCAGGCCAAACGGCAGGCTGATGATATATTTGTCTTTAAACAGGTTATAGAGAAACGGTTTGACGTCCTTTGATTCCAAAGGCCCGCCCAGATTGAACAGTAAAACCGCAACTTTTTTCATCAGCCCCTGATCCGTTTCAAAGCCAGCTCGACATGGGCAATCGGCGTATCTAAAAAGATACCGTGACCCAGATTGAAGATGTAAGGCCCCTGCCCCCACGCTTCCATCAACCGGTCAATGGCTGCATCAAGGGCCACACCGCCCGATCTTAACACTACGGGATCGAGCGCGCCCTGGATCGGTTTTATCTTTTGTAATTCACGGCCAAGCTTCAGTGGCGTCGCGGTGCCCAGCGCCAGAGCCTCGACATTAACGGCCTCAAGATAATCGAACAGCCGCACTTCTGATCCGCGTGGAAAGCCGATGATCGGTAGTGTCACGCCTAGCGCCCTCACCCGCGCGATCAGCTTTTGGTGCGGCTCGATAATCAGTTGATGAAAGTACGGATCTGGCAACCCTTCCGCCCAGCTTTCAAAGATTTTAAGCACCTGCGCGCCAGAGTCCGCCTGCATCTTCAGATAATGGGCCGACGCTTCGATGACGATATCCATCAGTTGCGCGACATAGACCGGATTGTCATAGACAAAGGCCCGGATCAGGGTGCGATCCTGCGCTTTACGACCGTTGAGCATATAGGTCATTACCGTCCACGGCCCGCCGCAAAACCCGATCAACGTCGTTTTATCCGTATCGAGCGCCGCCCGCACCCGCATCAGGGTTTCACCGACGTTTTTAAGGTGCACGCCCGCCTGCCCGGCCAGATCACGCATGGCCTCTAACGCGGGTAGTTCTCCTAAGACCGGCCCCTCACCGGCTTCGAAGGCGACGTTCTGACCCAAGGCCTGTGGGATCACCAGTATGTCTGAAAACAGGATCGCCGCATCGAATCCAAAGCGCCTTATCGGCTGCAAAGTGGCCTCAGCCGCCTTCTCCGGATTGAGGCAGAACGAGATGAAATCAGGTGTGGTGGCGCGTAAAGCCCTGTATTCCGGCAAGTAGCGTCCGGCCTGACGCATAAACCATACCGGCGGTATGGCTTGGGTTTGGCCATTTAGTGCCTTAAGGATCGGGGCCATAGGCACTGAGGAAGGTTCAATCGTCATATCTGCCACAACTAACTTGGTCAAGCCTGCCGTATTATCCGGATATGGGCTCCAATGACATAATAAAATAATAAAAGGAAGCAGTGGTAGTAGGTGGCTTAATGAACGGGACAATTTGGCGCACGCACGCGCTTATCACGGGTTTTTCACAGTTCGGAATTAATGAAAAATTTACTTTTCACAGCCTGTGAAAAGGCGGGATAATTAACCAAATATTAGGAATCCTTAAAAAATTCTTAATGCTTAACGGGAGGTAAATATACAGGGTTAATGAAAGATTAACTTACCCACAATGGGCCCGATATAAAACCCCCAGCGCGCCGGATTGGGGAAAATCACGGGGCGCTTGCAGGATATCTTAACCCTTTTCCCCAATCACAGGGGCAGGGCACAGCGCTTGACTTGCCGGGGGAATTACGCACGAACTTATACGCGGGTTTTCCCCAAATTCGATACACAGATATATTTTACCATCTTTGAAAACTGTAAGCCGAAAGCCGGAATTATGACCTCGGACAGCCTGAAAACCTTATCCTCTAAGATTGGCACCTATTTTCATGTCCATCTGGTCTCGGACTCAACCGGCGAAACCCTTAATGCTTTGGCGAAGGCGGCGGCGGCCCGCTTTGAAGGCATTTTGCCGATTGAACACATCTATGTGCTGATCCGCTCACCCAAGCAGCTTGACCGGGCCCTGGTCGAGATCGAAAGCTTTCCGGGCATTGTTTTGCATACCATTGTCGATTCCGAGCTGCGCACAAATCTGGAGATCCGCTGCCGTGAACTGGATATACCGGCGATCGGTGTGCTTGACCCTATGGTGGTGGCGTTTTCGCGTTATCTGGGGGCGGCGGTCTCCAAGCGCATTGGCGCCCAGCACAATCTTGATAATGAATATTTTGAGCGTATCGAGGCGCTGAACTATGCCATTGCCCATGATGATGGCGCTCTAGCCGACCGTCTGGCCCAGGCCGAAGTCATTCTGGTCGGCGTTTCGCGTACCTCAAAGACACCGACCTGCATCTATCTGGCTCACCGCGGCATCAAGGCCGCCAATATTCCGCTGGTGCCGGGCAGTCCGCTGCCCGAAGAAATTGATAATCTGACCGAGCCCTTGATTGTCGGCCTGATTGCGTCACCGGAGCGGCTGATTTCTATCCGCAAAAACCGGCTGCTGTCGCTCAATAATGACGACCGGCCCTCGACCTATACCGATACCGAGGCCGTCCGAAATGAGATCATCGCCGCCCGCCGGTTTTTTGAGCGTAAAGAGTGGCCGGTGATCGATGTCACCCGCCGCAGTATCGAAGAAACCTCAGCCGCGATTATCAGCCTGTTGAACGAGAAACGCACAGGTCGTTTAGGCGGGATTTAAACAGGGGACTTGTCCCCTGCACCCCGAAACGATAATTCATCACGTCTCTATGGGGTTGTTCACCCGGTTATGGGGTGCAGGGGTTTGCAACCCCTGCGAAAAGAAAAGCTTATCTAATATGACTGAAAACCTGATCCTTGCTTCCGGCTCTAAAATCCGCGCCACCTTGCTGACCAATGCGGGTTTAAGCTTTGACGTTATGCCCGCCCATATCGACGAAGAGGCGATTAAGGATGAATATCTTGCCCGCGCCCATAGCCCTAAATCAGTGGCGCTGAAACTGGCGCAAGAAAAGGCGCTGCACATATCTCTGCGTCACGACGGTCTGGTGATCGGTGCGGATTCGGTGGTTGAGATTGAGCGCGACCTGATCAGCAAATCAGACACTTTCGATGCGGCGAAAGCCCTGCTTAAGCGTTTCAGCGGCCAGACCCATTATCTGCATTCCGCCGTCGCTCTGGCTCAGGGCGGGCAGATTGTCTGGTCGCATGTCGGCACGGCTGAACTGAGCGTGCGCCGCCTGAACGATGCTTTTATCGATGGCTATCTGGCGCAGGCTGGCGAAGAGGTGTTGAAAAGCGTAGGCTGTTACCAACTCGAAGGGCTGGGCCTGCAACTGTTTGATGATATTCGCGGCGATTATTTTACAATCCTGGGCCTGCCCATGCTGCCACTGCTAAACCAACTGCGTCATCTGGAGGTCATTGCGTCATGATTGAGACCTTACCCACAGGGGCGGCGAAAGTGGCCGGCGTGGTTGGCCAGCCAATCCATCAGTCGTTGAGCCCCTTTTTGCATAATGCCTGGTTGCGGGAGTTGCGACTGAACGGGGTTTATGTGCCGTTTTCGCCAAAGGATGAGCACGGCTTTGAACGTCTGATCCTGTCGTGCCGTACCAATGGTATCAAAGGATTGAACGTCACCGCCCCATTTAAGGAAATCGCTCTTAAGCTGGCCGACAGCTATTCCGATATTGCGCTTTCCTGCGGCTCGGCCAATCTACTGACCTTTGATGATGAGGGCCATGTCCATGCCGATTCCACCGATGGCTTTGGCCTGATCCGGGCGTTTGAACTGCAATCGCCGGGTTGCGATCTGACGAAACCGGTGGCAATCATGGGGGCAGGGGGTGCGGCCCGCGCGGTGATCGCGGCCCTGCTGGCCAGGGGCTGCACCGATGTGCGCATTGTTAATCGTACTATCGCCCGTGCCGAAGAACTGGTGTTCGCCTTCAAAGACGGCGTGTCGGCCTTTGATGTCACCCAGATCGCGCGGGCTTTTGACGGAGTGAGCGCGATCATCAATGCGGCGTCCGGCGGGCCCTTGCCGCTGTTTGACCACGCCCCAGATCAGGCAACGGCGATGGACATGACCTATCGGCCACTCAAAACGGCGTGGTTACAGGCCGCGGAGGCGAGGGGGCTTAAGCTGGTCGATGGTCTGAACATGCTGATCGAACAGGCGCGGCCGTCGTTTGAAGCCTTTTATAGCGAAGCGCCGCCTGCCGAACTTGATATCCGCGATCTGGCCCTGCGCTATCTGGGGGAAGTTCTGTGATCAAAAAGCCTGTAATAAGATTGGGCCTGACCGGCTCAATTGGCATGGGCAAATCGACGGTCGCGAAGATGTTCGCGGATCTGGGCGTGCCGGTCTGGGATGCTGATGAGGTGGTCCATCGGCTCTATGCGACCTCGCAACCTCTGAAGGATAAGCTATGTGCGGCGTTCGGGGTGATCTTAAAAGACAACAGCATTGACCGCGCCCGTTTGTCGGAAATCCTGAAAGCTGATCCGTCGAAGTTTGCGGTACTGGACGCCATTGTCCATCCTTTGGTGCGCGAAGATCGTGCGGACTTTATGGAGAGCCACCTGGAGACGCTGCTGGTTCTGGCTGATATTCCGCTGCTGTATGAGACTGGGTCTGAGAAAAACCTCGACTATGTTGTGGTGGTAAGTGCCCCGGCTGAGGTGCAAAAAGCGCGCGTCATGGCCCGCCCCGGCATGACCGAGACCAAGTTCAATGACATTCTGTCGCGCCAGATCAGCGATGCTGAGAAACGTCGTCGGGCTGACTTTCTGATCCTGACCGATCAGCCGCTTGAGGCGACCCGCGCCGAGGTGGCGGCACTGTACACCAAATTAATCTCCGGCAATCTGGACAAACCCCTGCGAAGCAACCCATAAAAAAGCATGGCCAGAGAAATTGTCTTCGATACCGAAACCACCGGCATTGACCCCAGGGCGGGGCACCGCCTGATTGAAATCGGCTGTGTCGAGCTTGAGGATCTTCTGCCGACAGGTCGCAGTCTGCACCGCTACATGGACCCTGAGCGGATTATCGAGGCCGATGCCACGCGCATCCACGGCATCACCAATGAGATGGTGGCGGGTAAACCGAAGTTTGCCGATCTGGCCGAAGAATTCCTCAACTTTGTCGGGGATAGCCGCATCATCGCCCATAATGCCAGCTTTGACCGTGGCTTCATCAATATGGAGCTGGAGCGCGTAGGTCGTGTGCCGTTGCCGGAGACCCAATGGCTCGACACGCTTGAGATTGCGCGTAACGTCTTTCCGGGTATGGCCAATTCTCTGGATGCCCTGTGCCGGCGCTACAATATTTCGCTGGCTGAGCGCGATAAGCACGGCGCTTTGCTTGATGCGCGGTTGCTGGCCGATGTCTATCTGGAACTGATGGGCGGCAAGGAGCGCGGGCTTGACCTCGCTATGGCCAGCGACTTTGGTGAGGATGGTCTGGCCTATAAGGCCAAACCCTATGGCCCGCGCCCGAAACCTTTGCCATCGCAAATTCATCCGGAGGAGGCGCAGGCTCACAAAGCGTTTATCGCTAAGTACCTGAAAGACAAGGCCCTCTGGCCTGCGGATACCAACTACCAATAAACACAAAAGACAAACCGAAGCGTCGGGCCGCCCCGAGCTTCGGTTTGACAATATTGAACCGATAAAAAGTACCCGCAGGGCAACTTTTTATCGAACTCACTTAGGCCTGACCGGCGGTTTCGCCGATAGAGCCTGCGTTCTTTTGCGACATGTAAAGCGCCGCGAAATCGATTGGCTCGACCATGAACGGCGGGAAGAAGCCACCATCAGCCGTGACATCCGAAATGATACGGCGTGCAAACGGGAACAGATAGCGCGGGCATTCGACCAGCAGGGTCGGCTCGACCATATTTTGCGGCACGTTAGCCAGTTGGAACAGACCACCGTAAACCAGTTCGATATTGAATACCGGGCCTTCGGGATTGGTGGCCTTAACCGACAGCTTAAGGTCAACCTCAAACAGGCCATCCGGGCGGCCCTTGGCGTTCATTTCCACGCCCATATCGACTTCGGGGCGGACATCCATGCGCAGAGATTGCGGCGCGCGCGGGTTTTCAAACGAAAAATCGCGAATGAACTGGGCCAGAACCTGCATATTGGCGGGCAGGGCGGTGAGGCCATCGGTTTGGGTGTTGGCTTCGGGGGCCACGGTATCAGTCATAACAAAACAACTCCGGCTATGGGCGCAAGGGTGCTGCGACCCGCGCTTTTTAGTGTAAAAACGCTGCTATCACGCAAGAAAACAATAAGCAATCGAACTGAACGGTTCCGTTTCCTTAAACTTTCCCTATATAGATAGTAAATCAAACACGCAAAGTAAGAGAGTTTAAAGGGATGTCGGTCGAACTGGTTATATTTGCGGTCATTGCCGTAGTGGTTTTGTTCCAGCTTTATAATGTCTTAGGCCGTCGTGTGGGCTTTAAGGTCGAGGACAAGCCTGCTCCCCGGATAAGCGAGGATGGTGACGGGCCGGTTCGTATCGAAAAAAAGCCCGAAGCCCCGAAGTTTCCCAACCTCGAAGCGCTCAAAGCCCGCGACCCGCAATTCAATGAAATAAACTTCATTGAAAAGGCGCGCGAAACCTATGAAGGCGTGGTCGTGGCTTTCACCAAGGGCGATGTCGATCCGGTCAAGGATCGTTTGGCCGACAACGTCTATAATGTGTTCTCAAAAGCCGTGCAAAACCGCGATCCGTCAGCGCCCAAGGAAACGGTCACCTTTGTCGATGGACCCAAGGTCGATATGGAATTGATCGATTTCAAGGATGACTTTGCGCATATCCGTGTGCGTTTCCTGTCGGAATTGCTTTACCAGACAGAAGCCGCAAAGCCTGCGGATCAGGCTGTGCCGGAAACCGATGTACTGCCGGTGCCTGTCGAAGCCAAGAAAACCCATAAGCGCACCGCCGAATACTGGACGTTCCATAAGAACCTGAAATCCGGCAATAATCCGTGGCTGCTGGCCAAGGTCGAGGCGGCCAAGGCGTGAGGTTTAAGCTACTGGCGGGCCTTGCGCTGTCGGCCATGGTGGCGGCGTGCGCGCAAACCCCTAAACCTGTAACGCCGACCCCGCTGCCGCCGGTAATACCGAAGCCTGCGCCGGTTCCCGAACCATCTTCGTCGCTTAAGCCTCTGACCAGCCTGCCCGGATGGGGGCTGTCGGATTCTTTTGTGGCGTTTGAAGCCCTGCGCGGGACCTGCGCCTATAAAAAAGGCCGGCAGTATCAGCGCGTGTGCGAAAAACTAAGCCACACTGATTTTGCCGACCCTGATGATATTAAGGCCTTTTTCGAGGCCAATTTTGGCGTTGAGGGTCTGGACGGCGAGGGTCTGCTGACGGCCTATTTCGTGCCTGAATACCAGGCGGTCAGTGCGCCTGATGCCGAGTTTTCGCAGCCCGTGCGCCTTAAGCCTGCCGATCTGGTGATTGTGCGCGGGGATCAGATGTTTCCGCCGCAAACAGCCACTAAGGTCGCTGCACGTGTGGTCGACGGCCAATATGTC
The DNA here is from genome assembly GCF_014652575.1 of Asticcacaulis endophyticus. Classification (GTDB taxonomy): domain Bacteria; phylum Pseudomonadota; class Alphaproteobacteria; order Caulobacterales; family Caulobacteraceae; genus Asticcacaulis; species Asticcacaulis endophyticus. Next base: position 656,312 of record NZ_BMZB01000001.1, read on the forward strand.
CCCTATTACACCCGCGCTGAGATCGAAGCCCAACCCGCGCAGACCCCTCTTTATATGCGGCCTGAAGACTATTTCTTCATGCAGCTTCAGGGGTCAGGCTATCTGGAATTGCCGGACGGATCAAAGTTTCTGGCCGCCTATGCCGCCGATAATGGCCACCCGTTTGTGGGGATCGCAAAGCCGATGGTCGATCGCGGAATCTTGGAAAAAGACAAATCTTCCGGTGACAATATTCGCGCCTGGCTGGCAGCTAACCGCGGCGATGTCGCGCGCGAGATGATGAATCTCAATCCGCGTTATGCGTTTTTCAAGATCGAAGACCCTCACGATCCTCTGGGTGCGGCGGGTGTGCCTCTGCCGGGCGGATCAGCGATTGCGGTTGATCCGGCGCACCATCAGTACGGTGATCTGTACTGGATCGATGCCAATGCGGGCGCGTTAAAAGACGCCTTTCCGCAGTATCAGCGCATGGTCTCGGCGCTCGATACCGGCGGCGCGATCAAGGGTAAAATCCGCGCTGATCTCTATATGGGCCACGGCGCCCGCGCCGGTACTGAAGCGGGCCGGGTCAAGCATAAGCTGAAAATGTGGCGGATCGTACCTAAACATTAAAGGCGACCCGGATCGTCCGGATCAGCATGTAACCCAATATGCCAGTGGCGCACAAAAACACGCAAAAGCGCAAAATGATGATATTGTGCACCGCCTGTATCAGCGAATGGACGATCCGCAGGCCCACATAGATCCACGCCAGCGTTATAAACAGGCGATCGCCCCAGCCGCTCAGGTGAATGACGCTGCTTAAGGCATAGAACAGCACGGGCTGCTCCAGCAGGTTGGCATAGTTATCGGCAGGGTCACGGGCATAGGGCGGCAATTGCGCCAGTAGCCGCTTATCGGTCAGGCGCTGCGGGTCTACCTTATGGGCAAACAAAGCCGTTATGCGGGCGGCATAAAGCCAAACCAGCATCAGCATCGTCCACGCAATCAGGGCCAGAACCGGGTGCAACATATCCGGTACTATAATCTGAAATTCCTAAGATAACGCCACCGCCCTCAAGAAGCGCAGCGTTAGGGCAACTAAAAAAGCGCTCAAGAAGCGAAGCGGTAGCGCACTAAAAAAAACCCTTGACCCGTAACCTGGAGTTTCTCTCCTCCCCATGCCTGTGGCATAGGGAGGAGAGTTTTTACCGCCGCTTGGTCGTTTTCTTCATCGAGCCCAACAGCCCACGCACCAGTTCGCGCCCAAGGGTCACACCGATGGTGCGGATGACCGAGACCGCCACTGAGGTCACTGCTTTTTCGGTCGATGAGGCTTTGCGCGCCGGTTCTTTAACCGTGGTTTTGGTGATTTTCACCTCTTCCTCTTCGACCACCTCAGCCTGTTTGCGTTTGGACAGGATTTCAAAGGCGGATTCGCGGTCTTTGGCATCGTCATAGACGCCACCCACTGGCGATTTGGCAAACACGGCCTGACGTTCCGCATCGGTCGCGGCCCCCAGACGCGACGCGGGCGGGCGGATCAGGGCGTGAGCGGTCACCGTCGGGCGACCTTTTTCATCCAGCAGCGACACCAGCGCCTCACCGACGCCTAAGCCCTGAATGGCCTCAATGGTGTCGAACTCTGGATTGGCGCGGAATGAGTTGGCGGCGGCTTTCAGGCCCTTTTGCTCTGACGGCGTATAGGCGCGCAGGGCGTGCTGGATGCGGTTGCCAAGCTGGGCCAGCACAGAGTCGGGCACATCAGCGGGGTTTTGCGTGACGAAATAGATGCCGACCCCTTTGGAGCGGATCAGGCGCACGACTTGCTCGATCTTTTCCAGCAGGGATTTGGGCGCTTCGTTGAACAACAGGTGGGCTTCGTCGAAGAAAAACACCATGCGCGGCTTTTCCGGGTCACCGATTTCCGGCAGTTCCTCGAACAATTCCGACAGCAGCCACAGCAGAAACGTCGAATAGAGCCGCGGTGAGCCGATCAGTTTGTCCGCACACAGAATATTGATATAACCTTTGCCCGATAAATCCGTGCGCATCAGGTCTTCGAGGCGCAGCGCCGGTTCGCCAAAGAACTTGGCACCGCCTTGGGTTTCCAGCGTCAGCAACTGGCGCTGAATGGCACCGATCGAGGTGGCCGAGACCTGCCCGTAAGTGGCCGAAATCTCTTTGGCATTTTCAGCGACATGGTTGAGCAGGGCGCGCAGATCGGCCAGATCCAGCAGCAACAACCCTTCCTTATCCGCGACGTGGAAGGCGATGTTCAGAACCCCTTCCTGCACGTCGTTCAGTTCAAACAGCCGCGCCAACAACAGTGGCCCCATCTCGGAAATCGTCGCCCGGATCGGGTGGCCTTTTTCACCGAAAATATCCCAGAAGATGACCGGCGCGGCCTTGGGCGCCAGATCGAGGTTCATGATCTTGGCGCGTTCCAGCAGTTTTTCATTGGGCGACCCCGCGACCGCCACGCCCGACAGGTCGCCCTTGATGTCGGCGGCAAACACCGGCACCCCGGCGTCGGAAAAGGCCTGCGCCAGGATTTGCAGGGTCACGGTTTTACCCGTACCTGTTGCACCAGCCACAATACCGTGGCGGTTGGCACGGGTGAACAGCAGGGTTTGCGCACCGCCAGAGGTGGGCGATTGCGAATATCCGACCAGAACGCCTGTTGTATCCGCCATGATCCTTAACCCTTCACGTTTTTGTGCAATATCGAGCCCGCAAACCCTATGGCCTTAAGGGGGTGATATTCAAGATGTTTTTCGCGCAAACGGCGATTTGATCCGCGCGTGACTCACACAACTGTGATGCGAGCGCTTATGGTGCAATTCGCCTTTTGTGATAGTCTTTTATCATAAGCTTTTCGTTGAGAAACGCTTTAAAGGATTGTCCCGACGACTTCCCCCCTTAAGCTAGGACAGTCCCTATTTGAAGGCCCCTTTCCCCCATAGAGGCGCTTTCAAACAAGCCGTCAGCCCTGAATAAGGGCTGGCGGCTTTTCATTTGGACGCAAAGCGTAACGCTAAATAGTCACCCCATAGGTCACCGTGCCGGTATAGCCGTTTGTGGTGTCGCCGCTTAAGGCTATCGTCTGGGCGGCAAGCTGGGCCGAACTGTTGTCTGAGAAGACATTGTCGCTGGCAAAGGTGATGCCATTCAGATTACTGACGCTGGCACTATAGCCGCTGACATTGGCGTAGACGCTGGCGCACACATCGCGGGGCAGGGCAAACTGCGATGTCTTTAGCTTGTTGGCATAGGATGTGGCGGCGGCCAGTGACGGGTAAACCTCAACATGCAGGTGCGGCATCCGCCCGTCATAGCAACCGGGAAAGATGGTGGTAAAGGTCACCTGACCATTGGCGTCGGTCACCTGCACGCCGCGCAGATAGTTCTCGCCGGTCAGGGTATAGAGCGAATAAAGTCCGTCGCGGGTGCAGTGCCACAGATAGATGACATATCCGGCCAGAGGCGCACAGCTATTGCCTGAATTGACCAGCGTAATGGTAAGCGTCATCGGCAGGCCGGGTGCGGTGCCGGACGCCGAACCTATGGAGGTTCTAATATCACTGCGGTTGATGCCGGATAAGGCCAGCACATTGATCACTGAACCTGACACCGTGTTAGAGCCATCACCGGGATAGGGACCGGCGGTTTCTTCGGCATAGGTGGTGCAGGTGCCGCTGGCGATAGAGGATGACGAGGCCGAACTTGAGGTCGAGGTGGATGATGAACTTGACGACGATGATGAGGCGCTGCTGCTGACCGTGGCGGTCGTTGTCCCGCCCCCTCCGCCACAGGCCGAGGCGAATGTGGCCGTAAACAGCCCTCCGCCGATAATGGACAGGGTACGCCTACGCGAGGCAACGCTTTCAATCAAATCCTGAAGGCTGCCTTCGTCCTTATGATAAGGCTCATTAGGGGTGTGGGGGTGGGTCAAAGCTTTAAGTCCTTATTTTATGTGGGGACTTAAGGCCTTACAAAGCCAATGCGGCAAATTCGGTAACGCTGATATTTCGAGTCTGAAATGATGTGGCCGAAAGCGGTTAAACCGGGCAGTAGATATCGCTAATGCCGCGTTCACCGCCCGATTTCGACAGTTGCACCACCACATCAATCAGGCTTGAGGCGTAGGCCAGCGTCTCTTGGCGCGACAGGCTCATGCCGCCCTGCATGACCATCAGCGCCAGTTGCTCCAGCGCACCTTGCGGGGAGTTGGCGTGGACGGTGGTGAACGATCCTGGGTGGCCGGTATTGATGGCGCGCAGAAAAGTCACCGCCTCAGCCCCTCGGATTTCCCCGACAATGATCCGGTCAGGCCGCAGCCGTAATGAGGCCTGAAGCAGGTCATTGACCGTGACCTTGGCTTCGCCCAGCTCGCCCTTAACCGCCACAAGGCCGAGCGCATTGGGTTGATGGGCGATGATTTCCGGCGTGTCTTCGACCAGAATAATGCGCTCAGATTCCGGCACGGTTTGCAGCATGGCGTTTAGAAACGTCGTCTTACCCGATGAGGTGCCGCCGGAAATCAGTACGGTCTTGCGCGCGAGCACCGCTTTTTTCAGGAAACCGACCGGATCGCGACGAGCCGCCACCTGATCCTGCTCACGGGTGGTGTAGGTCGCGGCTTTGATAGGCCCGCGGTCATAGGCCTCAAGCGGGCGATTAACCATGACGTGACGCCGGATAGCCAGCGCCCAGTTTTTGCGTGTGGCGGGCGGGCCGATGACCTGCACGCGCTCACCCGTCGGCAGGGTCGCCCCGAGCAGTGGGTTTTCGCGGTTAATGCCCTGATGGCTGATGCGGGCGATCTGGGCGGCCAAGCGACTGACCAGATGGTCATTGATGTCGGGCGCGTCGAAACGCTGCATGTTCGGCTGGCCGGAAATTTCCACCCACACTTCGCCGGGCTGATTGACCATGACTTCGGTCACGTCTTCGCGGTCCAGCCACTGGCGAAACGGTGCCAGGTAGGTGCGGAGATAAACGCCTTCGGGATGGAGCGGTTCAACGGCCATTAGATCACTGCGTGAAGTCGAGGTCGCGGGAAGCAAACACCTGAATGGGTGTGCCTTGGGCGACCTTGATGGTGGGGGCGATCTTGGAGTCGGATTCTAAGGCGGCGGTTGCGGCATTATTGGCACCGCTGGCCGTGCCGATGACCACGGTGTTGGAGCTGGAATCGTTCAGCGACGACGACAGGCCGCCGATGATCGACAACAACATGGCCGAGCCGAAACGCTTAAAGAAATGGCTGTCGACATCACCGGTCAGACCGGCCTGTCCGAGGGGATCGGTTGAGGGGTCAGCCAGTTGAATGGCGGTGCCATCGGGACGGATCAGGCGCGTCCAGGTCACAAACAGGCGCTTTTGGCCGCTCGACAGACCCGAACGATAGGCTCCGATCAGGCGTGACCCGCGCGGGATGATAACGCGCGACCCGTCAAAGCTTTTGATATCGCGTGACACCAGAGCGCGGGTATAGCCGGGCAGGTCGGAATTGAGTGCGGTTTCCAGCACGGCGGGGATCATGGTGCCTTGGGGGACCACAAAGCCCGGATTGTTGATCCGTGAGGCGCGGGCCTGAAAGGTGGCATCGACACCGGTCAGGTCACCGACGCTGGGGCCACGGGCCGCCAGAACCGGCGATACCGGCGCTGTGCCGGGAGCTGCCGGCGCATTGGCACCGGGCTCAGGCGCGCTGACGTCATAGACCAGCGTATTGGCGCGGGGATTATTGTCAGGGGTCGCCGGCGGTGGTGCACCGGGCGCGGGCATGGGCGGCTGCGGTTGTTCGATCGGTGGGACCGGCATGATCGGTCCCTCAGTCAGCGGCGTGGCGGGCTGATCCATGATCACCGACCCCGGCGGGGTCTGCGCCGGTGCCTGCGCTGCCGGTGTCTGAGCGGTTGGGTTTTGGCGATTATTGCTGAGGGTCACTAATGTCACGGCCCCCAGAAACACGGCCCCCAATATGCCACCGGCCATGACCAGCGCGTCCTTGGCGTTTGATTTTTGCGCCACATCGGGCAGGGATCGGGTCGAGGCGGCCTTAAGCTCAGACGAATCCATCTGAGTGCGCGGGTCTTTTTGCGGCTGAGTTGATGAGGACAGATTATATTTCATCTCACTCTCCCGTTTTCGGTTTTGAACCGAACAGGCTGAATTTCTTCTTTTCCGGCTCCGGGCGGGGCCTGGGCGAATTGGCGTCTAGCTGCGGCGGCGTGAAGCCTTCGTTATAAAGCACAGTGCGGGCCTCACCCGTGCGCAGCACAAAGGCCGGAGCGATTTGTTCGATCACGATATAGCCTTCGACATGGGCGAAATTGACCATGCTTTCGCTGCCGTCATAACCGAACGCATAGATGGCCGGAATAACCAGACCCTGCGACCAGCGCATATAGGTTGAGGTGCCGTCATCGAACACGCGCAACGGCACCAGATCAGCCTGACCCGAAAACGTATAGTCGGTATTGCGCTTTTCCGGCAGGCGTGAGGCGGGCTCAGTCTTTATCTGACCGTCGGCGGTAGTTGTCATGGCGGCGGGTTCGGGATCGTATTGGAAGCGCAGATCATAGGTGACTTCGCCGCGCTTGCAGGCCAATGTGTCGCGCGCGTTCAGTTCAAAGCTGTAGTTACGTTTATCGGTCACCACGGTCATGTTGGTATGGGCCGATCTGATGAACGGCTTGATGAACATGATATTGCCGCGCTTATTGGGCGTGGCCTGCCACTGGGCGGCGTCACCGATGGCGATGTTCTCAACCTTTTCATTGTCGGCAAACGACAGCATGGTTTGAAAGCCAAGGCAGGTGTCAAGCTGAACGACCGCGCCGTCATCAAATTTGATGTTGCGGATACGGTCATCCGATCCGACCGCACTGACCTGAGCCAGAGTGGTTGTGCAAAGCCCGAAGGCAGATGCGGTTAACAGGCAGATAAGCGGTAAGTGTCTCATGAACCCGGTGTCTTTGATAAGGGGGCGGCGGCCGGGGAGGGCGCGTTTGCGCGGAACCTCTGGCCAAGGCCCTGAACGGTGTTGGCGCGGCGGGCGCCGGATGAGGATGACGATGACCCTGCGGCTGACTGCACGGTACTCAAAGACGTGCTGACGCTTTGCAGGCGGCTGGAATTAGACACTGAGGTGGCGGTGTTTGAACCGGCAGCCCCCATCCGGTTGATCAGGCCTTGGGTTTGCAGGGCGGCGGATTGTCCGGCGGCCAGGGTCTGGGCGACCTGAATATTTTCAGGGGTTTGTGGCTCAGAACGGCCTTTGAGCGGATGCCAGCCTTTGAGCATATTAAACGCCGTCCACATCAAAAGCAGCAACAGCGTGGCATATATGATCGAGCCCATAAACAGAATAACAATCGGCTGAATGTCATTGAGCGCTTTTAAGGGGTCGTTCGATATGGCCAGAATGACCGGACTGAGCAGGGTCAGGCAGGCCGAACCGCCTAAGACCACCAGCATCGGTACGAACGCAAACCCGACAGCGGTGCGCAGCCAACCCTCAAACAAACCGCGGGTGGACGAAAACAGCGCAAAGATCACGAAGATCGGCCCGGTCGCCAGCAGCAGGGTCAGGATCAGGCGCGACAGGATCAGCGTCCCGACCGTCGATAGTAGCAGGATAAGCCCCGAACCCCACAACAGGTCAGACGCGGTCGTCTTACCGTTACGCATCAGGGAGGTGGTGGTCTGCGCCGTCTGGGCGGTGGAGTTTTCAAGGGCGGTGGCGGCATCGGCAAAGTGCACAAACAGCACATCCAGACGCCGTGAAAAGGCGATGGTTGCCCCGCCGGGCGAGCCGGTAAGGGCGGCGGCAATCTCATCCGGCCCGCGCGTCAGCAGATTATAGACAACCGTCTGATAGGCGGGCCAGGCGGTGACAAAGGTGAGCACAAGACCGATGGCCAGCACACGCGGGCTCATGGTCGTCAGTGTCATGCGCGTCCGACCGGTAATCAGGCCGTAAGCCAGAAAGGCGATGTAGAGCGTCAGAAGCGCCGTCAGCACCGAGCCCAGCATCCCGCCCGACCCGAATAGTCGGGCAAAGCTCGATTCCACGACCTGGCTGATCTGGCAATCGACGCTGATCAGGGCGCCGGAAATGCCGGTTGAGCCTTCGAGTGGCATGGACGGGCAGGCGGAAATCACCGGGGTCATGAGGCCCCCGCTTTCAGACGCGGCTCATTTAACGCAGCGGGTTTGCCCGGATAGGGTGTGCCGACCAGAGGCTGCCACCAGTGGGCCGGATCGTCGCCCAACTCGGCGCGCAGTTCATCCAGACGGCGCACGGTGGATTCGCGGCCCGACAGCATAGTCAGCAGATCCGGCATGGCCGACAGGTCAAGACGCGCGACGACCGAATGGTTGCCGTGCTTGACCAGAAACGCCCTCGCATGGGACGGCAGGGCGCGGATCAGGCCGACTTCGTGTTCGGACAGGCCAAAGCCTTCGCCGTAATCGTCCATCTGGGCGCGCGGATTGGCCATGAAAATCTGGGTCGCAGATTGTTCGATAATGGCCGAGGAAATCCGGCTGTCGAGCGCATCAGATGCGCTTTGGGTGCCGAAGCCCAGAATTGCGTTACGCTTTCTGAGGGTTTTCATCCAGTCGCGGATGCGGGCGGCAAAGATTTCGTCATCCAGCGCCTTCCAGCCCTCATCAATCAGGATCATGGTCGGGTTGCCATCGAGCCGCTCTTCGACCCGGTGGAACAGGTACATCATGATCGGCGTGCGCAAGGCGGGCTGATCAAGGAACTGGGTCATGTCAAAGCCCAGCACGCGGGCTTCGAGATCAAGATGATCGACTTCGTTGTCGAACAGCCATGCCCACTCACCGCTGCCGACCCACGGGGCCAGACGGGTGGCCAGATCGCCTTGGGACGGGCGGCGTGATCCGCCGAGCAGTTCCTGAAAATACCGCAAGCGGCGATAGCGGGGTTCCTGCTCGAACTGGCTGTCGACGGCGGCGGCGATAACGGCGTCTTCATCGGGTGCCAGAGGCGTGCCATCGCCGGTGATCAGACGGCTGATGAAATCGCGCAGGAAGGCACGGTTGGTCGCTGTATCGGGCAGTTGCAGTGGATTAAAACCGGTCGGCTCCCCGGCACGCAGAGCGGCATAATGGCCGCCGATGGCGCGGATAAAGATTTCCGCCCCGCGGTCTTTGTCGAATACGATGGTGCGCGGATTGATCTTTTGGGCCTGAGCCGCCAGGAAGTTCAGAACGACCGTCTTACCCGACCCGGACGGGCCGATGATGGTGAAATTACCCAGATCCGCCGCGTGGAAATTAAAGAAATAGGGCGTGGCCGAGGTCGTCTCAAGCACCGTGATGGCATCGCCCCAGTGATTGCCGGCAGCCTTACCGAGCGCAAAGCCATGCAGACTGGCCATGCCCGCAAAGGCCGAGTTGGAGATCAAAGCGCGACGGGCGATATAGTTTTCGTTGCCCGGAAACTGCGCCCAGAACGCCGGTTCCAGATTGATGTCTTCGCGCACCGAAATTGAACCGATATCAGCCAGTGCCGATGAGCACTGCGCCGCCGCCTGATCCAGTTGGTCAAGCGTTGGCGTGCGCACCATAACCGACAGGTGATGTTCACCCAGCGTCGTTTGACCGGACGCCAGTTCATCCTTGGCATTCATCAGTCCGGCCCGCAAGGTCACGCCGTCATCGTCCGCGGCGCGCAGACGGCGCAGCGCCAGCCCCACTCGCTCAAGGCCGATCTGACGATCCACAAACTGAAAGCTTTGGGACAGGGTCATTTCATAGGGCAGGTGCAGCAGGGCATCCAGCATCCCCGGCACGGCATGGGGCGGGTATTCCTTGACCGACAGCATGGCCCCGAAGCTTTTGGCATCACTGGCCGATTTCAGCTCCAGCGCATCGACACCGACGCTTAAGCGCTGATAGGGGATGTAATGGCCGAGGTCGTCTTTGGCGGTAAGCGCCGGGCGCATCACCGGGCGCATTTCGCCGTGGAAAATCGCTGACAGCAGCTCCAGCGGCTCGTTGCAGCGCCCATCCTTGGTGTCATAACCGCCGAGCAGACGCGGGCCATAGCGACCAAGGGCGGCCATCAGGGCTTCGCGCGCGGCATCAAGGTCGCGCATATCGCGGTGGATTTCAGCTTCGCGGTCCGTAGCCCCACTGCCGAACAGCTTGGCCAGGCCTTCGGCTAAGCCCGCCTTACCCTTGGCCGGACGGCGCACGATGGTGATGAACAAGTCGTTGACGAACAACTGGCGTGAGCTTAAGCGCGCCTGCCAGCGGTCATTGATGTGTTCGGCTACGGCATTATCGAACTGGCCGGAGGTCGCCACACTGACCTTACGGCGCAGGATATGATGATGCAGCACCAGCCGCGAATGGCCAATGGCCTTAAGCGCGCTTTCGCGCAGGGCATGGAGCGTATTGAGGTCGGTGGTGTCGGCGGTTTCAAAGCCGAAACCGTCGATATAGAGCGCCTGCATCAGCGAGCCATCGCGCAGCACGACGGTGGAATCGTTGAACAGATGCGAATAGGGCAAACGGTCGCCTATTCTCTGTTCCTTTGGCCCCAGACCTAAAAATCCGTTTACGGACATACGCTTAACCTAATCCTTAGGGTCGATAGGAGTTACACCGCCAGAAGCGATAGTTTTTGATGCGCGGGCATTTCGAGACCTTAGTCAGCCACAGGTCGAAAATGCGCGGTTCACGCAGGCAGGCCAGATACCCGATCACATGGACCAAAAGCGCTATGCCAAACGCCCAGAATGAGCGTGTGATCAGAAAAAACTCGGTCGTGACCACGCCATTGATGATGAAATAGCTGTAGGTCACGCCGCCGAACATCTGCGGCTGGGTCAGGGCGCGAAAGATGGGCGCTTTGACAAGATCGGTCATGGCCTGATCCTATCCGGCGGCGGACTGGATGCCCGCCACAATGGTTGCCGCGCCAAACAGAATGAACAGGCCAAGGATCACGGTCGCCCCAAAGCGCCAGTTCATTCTTCCGGTGAGCATCATGAAACCGACTGCGGCGACCGCAATGACGCCGACGGCGGTCGCGACATTGCCAAGCAGCGTGCCCTGTATCCAGTTAACGGCCCCAAGGATCGGGCTTGAGCCCTGCGGGTTCGACTGGGCGGTTTGCGCAGCCGCCGTTGTGGCGCTGATCGCATAGGCCAGAAGGGCAGCTACGGGGGCTAAGAACGAAGGGCGTTTCATGGCATATCTCTTAAGGAAAGGGATCAGGAACAGGCCGTTTGCGTCACGGGCGTTTGGGTGTCATTTGGCATGGCTTGCGCCAGACTGTCGAGATTTTTGTCGATATAGGTACGCGTCTCACGGTAGGGCGGAATCCCTCCGTAACGATTAACCGCCCCGGCCCCGGCATTATAGGCAGCCAGTGCCAGATCAAGCTGCCCATCAAAGCGATCAAGCTGTTGCCGCAGATAGGCCACACCGCCGTAGATGTTTTGTTCGGGGTCGTGCGGATTGACCCCCAGGTCGCGGGCGGTGGCGGGCATAAGCTGCATCAGGCCGATCGCACCGCGCGGTGAAATGGCCGTGGGGTTAAAGGCGGATTCCTGACGGATAATGGCGGCAATCAGATCGGGGCTTAGGTCAAACTCTGCGGCGGCGCGGTTGATGGCGGCCTGATAGGGGTAGCTGATCAATGGCGATGCAGGCTTCATCGGCGGCAGTGACGCACACACCGCTTGCAGGTCGCCCGCGCCATTGACCTCGAACACCTGAGCGTGGGCAGTTACGGCCAGCGCCGGGGCGCTAAGCATGATCATGACGGCATAGGTCGCTCTGATCGTCATAAATCCCCGTAGGCGTGGCTGAAGTCCTTCAAAAAAGCGCTTTATACGGACTATATGACGATTTGATGAATTGCCCCCATCCCGTGTGACACACTTTAGTTTAGCTGGCGGTCGCGCGGCCGTACAAGCAGCCCTTTTCGGCAAGGCACACGAAGCCAAACGCCAGCGCCCCGCACAGGGCGGCCCCCAGCGGCAACAGCGCGATATCACCGGTCCAGTGCTGACCGATAAAGCTGCCGATCAGGGCGCCGCCGACCATCGATGTGACCCCTTGCAGAGAGGCTGCAGTGCCCGCAACGTGCCCTACTTTTTCCATGGCAATGGCCGCGAAATTCGAGGTCGACAGGCTCATGCAGGCCATGGTCAGGGTCTGGAAGACGATAAAACTGATCAGGCTTTCCTGGCCCATCATCGCCCACAGCCAGTGGACTATGGCGGTAAGGGTGAAGGCGCTGAGGGCTATGTGGGAAATGCGGCGTGAGCCGAAGCGCTCAACGATACGGGCATTCAGCGTTGACCCTAAAGCCATGCCGACAGCGCAACCGGCAAACACCGGCCCCAGCAGGGTTGGGGTTTTAAAGCTTTCGTCAAATATCTGCGGCATCAGCGACAGATAGGTGACGACCGACGCGGTCATCAAAGTAATCGCCAGAATATAGTAAAAAGAGGTGCGCTCTTTGATGACAAACAAAAATACATGCGCCAGATGGCGCGGGTTGGGGGCGCTGCGGTGCTCTGGCATCAGGGTTTCAGGCAGCCTGCGCCACATCCACAGGGCAACGACGATGCCCGCTGCGGCAAACAGCAGGAAAATGGCACGCCAGGGCAGAACGAACAGTATCAATTGTCCCAGACTGGGGGCCATGACCGGCACCATCAAAAACACGACATAGATCATCGACGTGACCTTGGCCATGGTCGAGCCGACATAGCGGTCACGGACGATCGAGCGCGGAATGACGTTGGCGGACGATGCGGCGACCCCTTGCAGAAACCGCAGGGCGATCATGGCGGGTAAGGCTGTGGCTGCGGCGGCGGCAAAGGACATGACCACATAGGCCAGAACGCCCGCGATCAGCACCCGCCTGCGGCCCAGCCAGTCGGACAGGGTGCCGAAAAAAAGCTGCCCGACACCGGCGCCGGAAAAATAGGCGACAATAATCCATTGCAGGTGGTTCTGACTGTCGGCCTTAAGATCAATACCCATCTGCGGCAGGGCGGGCAGCATGGTGTCAACCCCCAGCGCCATCAGCGCCATGCACGCCGCCATCATGGCGACAAATTCCGCAAAAGACGGTTCGGGCTTCGGTGTTGGGGGGGATGAGGTCATTACGCACACAAACAAAAAGGTGTGCGGTCTTTAACAGTTTATGGCCCGAAGCGATATGCCAAAAAAGTGTCAGCGGTTTTTGGCAAAACGCCCCCTCTAAAGCGCTAACGACATTTGCGCTGGTGCGGGGGCGTCATCGTTGTGGCTGTCATCATCAAGGGACGACAGAGTCACTCCCAAAAGGCGGATACCTTTCATGATGGGAAACACGCCGGTGAGCAGGTCATGACAGATCGCGGCAATATCGGCGCGGCTATCAATCAGGGTTGTGCCGGTGCGTGAGCGGGTGATCTGCTGAAAATCTGAAAACTTGACCTTAAGCGTGACGGTACGCGCGCGGGTGTCATGGTTTTCAACGTAGCGCCAGACCTTATCGATAATGGGGTTCAGGCGCGCCTGCGCACCCTCAAAGCTATGGATATCCTCAAAAAAGGTGTTCTCGGCCCCGATCGATTTACGCACCCGGTCAGGTTTGACCAGGCGGTGGTCGATGGCGCGCGCCAGACCATAATAGTACGGGCCGGACACGCCGAAATGATGCTGTAAAAAAGGCAGGGTCTGCGCTTTTAGATCAAGGCCGGTATAGATGCCGAGCCGGTTCATTTTGGCCTCGGTCGCAGGCCCTATACCGTAGAATTTGCCGACTTTGAGCGCTTCGACGAAGGCCGGGCCGGTCTTTGGCGTAATCACAAACTGGCCATTGGGCTTATTCTGGTCAGACGCCATCTTGGCCAGAAATTTGTTGTAGGATATGCCCGCTGAGGCAGTAAGGCCCGTAGTGGCCAGAATTTCCGCACGGATATTTTGGGCAATTTCCGTGGCCGTGGGCATGGCTTTCAGATTTTCGGTGACATCCAGATAGGCTTCATCCAGCGACAGAGGCTCGATCAGCGGCGTATAGGCGGCGAAAATCTCACGGATCTGGTTGGAAACGGCGCGGTAAACTTCAAAACGCGGTGGCACGAAAATCAGTTCCGGGCATTTGCGGCGTGCGGTGACTGATGGCATGGCCGAACGCACGCCCCATTTGCGGGCTTCATAGGACGCCGCGGCCACCACCCCACGTTCGCGCACCCCACCCACGGCTACCGGCTTACCGCGCAGGTCGGGGTTATCGCGTTGTTCGACCGACGCATAAAAAGCGTCCATATCGACGTGAATGATTTTTCTTAAGGCGTCGTCCATCTTCCTGTTCCTTGACGAGAACAAAAATAGAACATAGCAGATATTTTACAGCTTACAACCCCAAAGCCGCCAGCATGATAAAGGCGGCAAACAGCACGATATGGGTGGCACCTTCGATGGCATTGGTTTCGCCGTCGCGCAGATTGATCCCGGCCACTAATAGGGTCAGCACAGTCATTACCGTCTGCGGCGGGGTCAGCGCCATTTGAAACGGTGCCCCCTGAATGAGCGCCAGAGTTTCAATCACCGGCACGGTCAGGATGACCGTCGATAGTGAGGCGCCCAGGGCAATATTAACGACGGATTGCATCCGGTTATTCAGCGCAGCCCGCAGTGCCGTCAGGATCTCAGGACTGGCAGAAATTACCGCTACAGCAAGGGCCGGTACGATCGGCGGAAGGCCGGAACCTTTGAGGCCGGTATTGAGGAAGGTTGACATGACCTCGGCCAGAAATCCGATCAGCACCAGACCGGCGACAAGGGTAATCGCCGATTGCTTTATGTGACCGGTTTCGGGCTTATGATGGTTGGGGTTGTCTTCGTAGGCGTAGGAAAAAAAGTAGCTGTGCTGATGGGTCTGAAGCCGCAAAAACAGCATGTAAAGCAGCGCCATCGAACCAATGGAAAAGATTGAATAGACATGCCAATTGGCGTGGGGAATGAACTCCGGCACGATCATCGACACACCCATAGCCGTCAGGATCATGACGATATAGGTGTTGCCGGAATCGACATTATAGGGCTGCTCACCGTGCTTGAAGCCGCCCAGAATGGCGGCCAGCCCTAAGATGCCGTTGATATCAAGCATCACCGCCGAATAGATGGTATCGCGCGCCAGCGTGGGGGAATGATTGTCCTGAAGCATGATGGCCAGAATAACCACCTCAACCAACACCGCTGACAGGGTCAGGATCATGGTGCCGTAGGGTTCACCGACCTTTTCGGCCAGCACTTCGGCATGGTGGGCGACCCGCAGGGATGCCAGAATGATCGCACCGATCAGGATCAGCGCGGTAATCAGGGATGTGGTCTGTCCGGCCTGTAAAACACTATGCTCGGCGGCGGATGCCACGACAGCCATGACCACGCCCACAATCAAAAACAGTTCTTTTTTGATCAGGGCGGTCATGGGGTTATAAGTGTCTATTCTTCGGGGGAGGCGGGAATATAGGCCTGAACTTCAAGTTCGACCAGCGCGTCAAACGCCAGACCGGCGACGCCAAAGGCTGTGCGCACCGGCAGGCGCGACGGATGGAAGTAGGTGCGATAGATCTTGTTGAACTCGCTCCACTTGGACATATCGGTCATCATCACAGTGACCTTAAAGACATGCTCAAGTCCCAGGCCATATTTGCCGAGGATCTCAGCCAGGTTCGACAGGGTCTGGCGTGTCTGGGCCTCCAGGCCTTCAACGACCTTACCGTCAGCATCAAGGCCGATCATGGCGGAGATATAGAGTACGTTATTTACCTGCACAGCCTCAGAGAACGGCGAGCGCGGATGTGGGTGCAGAAAGAACTGAACGTCGTCGGCGGGCGTCAGGCGCGTGCCGGGTTGGTGGGCGCCGGGCTTTAAGGACACGATTGGATCTCCCGAAACAGGTTGCATATGCGTCCTTTAAGGGCAAATCTTGGGGGGGGTTGTCAAGCCGTATATAGCGCTCCCCCCTGCACAATCACGTTCCAGGGCTTAAGTTTTGCCCCGGCGCACGGGCCGCCAACGCAGGCACCGTCATTAATTTTGAACAGGGCAGCATGCCATGAGCACATGATCAAGTCGCCGGTCGAGGTCAGATACTGATCTAGTTCCTGCGCCAGTGGCAGTCCGGCATGGGGGCAGGCATCGACATAGCCGAACACATCCTTGCCCTGACGCACAATAAAGCCGTGGAAATAGGCGTCCCCGATTTTCAGCACATAGTTGCGTGCAGTGCCGTCAGGGATTTGCGTCAGGGGGCCGAGCGCGATCCCGGCGCGGGTCTCGGTTAGGCGCTCCGTCATGTGACCGTCATTCGGGGTCGGCGTCCGGCTGCACGGACGGGTGAGCCAGTTTGAAGGCTTCAAACTCAGAAGCCCGCGCCTCGACGGCCAGAAGGCGCGGATAGGGCGCCAGATCAGCTCCGAACCGGCGGGCGGAATAGAGCTGCGGGATCAGGTAGCAATCGGCAAAGGTAGGGGTGGGGCCAAAACAAAAGCCGCGTCCATGCCGTGCCACCATTTTTTCCAACGCGTCAAAGCCTGTCGTGATCCAGTGGCGCGCCCAGTCGTCGATCTGAGACTGATCATGGCCTATTTTTTTAAGTCTCTTCAATACGCGCAGATTATTAAGCGGGTGGATATCGCAGCCGATTAGGGCTGACATGGCGCGCACAATCGCCCGTTCATCGGCGCTTGCGGGCAATAGCGGCGGGTGCGGATAAGTCTCCTCCAGCCACTCTAAGATAGCCGTGCTTTGGGTCAGGGTCAGGTCGCCATATTGCAGGGCGGGCACTAAACCTTGCGGGGCGATGGCGGTGTAATCGGCGGCCGATTGTTCGCCTGCACGCAGGTCATGGGACACCTGATCGTACTCTAACCCTTTGAGATTAAGGGCTATACGCACGCGGTACGCGGCACCGGAACGCCAATAGCCATGCAGGGTCAGAGTGGTCATAAGGGCCTCAAATCGCGGGAAGAATGTGCGCGCGGCATTGTCCGAACCCGATAGAGACAAATCCTTCGGCCTCGGCGCGGGCGGTCAGGATAACCTCATCGCCGTCGGCAAGAAAGCGCCGCGTTTCGCCGTTAGCAAGCGTCACCGGTGATTTGCCGCCATCGCTCAGTTCCAGCAGGCTGCCCGCCTGGGCTTTCTCCGGCCCCGACAGGGTGCCGGTACCCAGCAGATCACCGGCCATCAGGTTGCAGCCGCCCACACTATGGTGAGTGATAAGCTGGGCGATGGTCCAGTACATGGCAGCGAGGGTCGATGACCGGCTGAGGGTTTGCGGCGGCAGGTTTTGGGCGCGCATGGCCTCAGTCAGGATTTGCACCTCAAGCGCGATGGTGACCGCGCCGGATGCCTGATCATCAGCATCGTTCAGATAGGGCAGGGGCTCAGGATCGCCGTCGGGGCGGGACGGTTGCGCGTTGCGAAATGGCGCCAGCGCTTCGGCGGTGATGACCCACGGTGAGATGGTGGAGTGGAAATTCTTGGCCAGAAACGGCCCCAGCGGTTGATATTCCCAGGCTTGAAGATCGCGCGCCGACCAGTCATTGAGCAGGCATAGACCGGCGATATGATCGGGGGCGTTCTTGATATCTATCGGCTGGCCCAGAGCATTGCCGCCGGCGATAAATACGCCCAGTTCCAGCTCATAATCCAGCCGCTGCGACGGGCCAAATGAAGGGGCATCGGCGTCAGGGGCCTTGGTCTGGCCGTTCGGGCGCACGACCGGCACACCACTTTCACGAATAGAGGAGGCGCGGCCATGATAGCCGATCGGCACATGCTTATAGTTGGGCAGCAGGGGATTATCGGGCCGGAACAGCTTACCCACCGCCATGGCATGGTGGATGCCGACATAAAAATCGGTGTAGTCGCCGATGCGGGCGGGCAGGTGCATCCGGCAATCGGCAGCCGGATAAAGGTGCGGCTCGACCTCAGCGCGATGGCGCGCATCGCTCAGCAGGTCGGACAGGCGTTGACGCAAAGCACGGCGATCTGCGACGGGCAGCGCAAACAGATCATTCAGCACAGGTTGCGACAGGGCGGGCGCGACCTCGGCAGGCAACAGACCGGAAAGGGCTTTTAGATCAACGATATAATCGCCAATGGCCGTACCGATGCGCCGGGCTTCACCGCCGACACTAAATACCCCCAGCGGCAGGTTCTGGATCGGGAAATCGCTGTGGCCGTTTGCGCTGTCCACCCAGCTTTGGCGCTTGGGGTCGTGGGTCTGATCAATCATTTCGGCAGTTTCGCTTTCTCGAACCGGGCCCAGCCGTGGTCATAGTCGGGCTGGAGATGGGGGGCGTTCAACACCTGAACCGCAGGCTTGAGCACATATCGGGTCTCGAACATGAAGGCCATCGTCCCGTCATATTTTTGCGGGGTCAGATCGGCCGCAATGGCGGCATCGTAGCTCGCCTTATCAGGCCCGTGGGCGTTCATGCCGTTGTGAAGGCTGACCCCGCCGGGGGCGAAGCCTTGGGCTTTCGCGTCATAATGGCCTTCGATCAGGCCCATAAATTCGCTCATGATATTGCGGTGGAACCATGGCGGGCGGAAAGTGTGTTCGGCCACCATCCAGCGCGGCGGGAAGATCACAAAATCACAATTGGCCGTGCCGGGATGTTCGGACGGCGAGGTCAGGACGGTGAAAATCGACGGATCGGGATGGTCGAAACTGACGGTGCCTATCGCATTGAACCGGCGCAGATCATAACGGTACGGCGCATTATTGCCATGCCAGGCGACGACATCGAACGGCGAATGATCCATGCGCGTCACCCAAAATCCACCCTGAAACTTCTGGATGAGGTCGCAGGCGTCGTCGATATCCTCAAAAGCCGCTACGGGCGCTTCAAAATCACGCGGATTAGCCAGACCATTAGCCCCGATTGGCCCCAGATCCGGCAGACGAAACGGCTGACCGTAGTTTTCGCACACATAGCCGCGCGCACGTCCGTCCGGCAACTCGACGCGAAATTTCAGGCCGCGCGGAATGACCGCGATCTGCAACGGCGCGATGTCGATCACCCCACATTCGGTGATGAGCTTCAGCGGCCCTGCCTGCGGCACTATGACCATTTCGGCATCGGCATTGACAAGCGCCCGTTCGGTCATGCTGGCCGTGGCGGCATAGAGGTGCAAGGCCACGCCCGTTTGTGTGGCGACATCGCCGGTAGCGGCATAGGTGATCAGGCTATCAACAAAATCCACTGCCTCATCCGGATAGGGCAAAGGTGACCAGCGCAGGCGATCCGGCGACGGGGCAGGGCCACTCATCGGCGCGCTCAACCAGTTTGACACCGTGTACGGATCAAAGGCCGGATGATCCGCTGATGGCCGCAGACGGTAGAACCATGTCCGGCGGTTGTCATGACGCGGGGCTGTAAAGGCCGAGCCCGAAAACTGCTCGGCATAGAGCCCAAACGGGACGTGTTGCGGTGAATTCTGACCCACAGGTAAGGCACCGGTCACGGCCTCTGTGGCGACATGATTGCCGAAACCGCTGATATAGTCCGACATGGCAATCTCCTAGTTTCGCGCTTTACGCATCCACCTCAATCACGCCGCGGCGAATCTGATCCAGCTCGATCGATTCAAACAGGGCCTGAAAATTACCGTTGCCAAAGCCTTCGTTACCCTTGCGCTGGATGATCTCGAAGAAGATCGGGCCAAACAGGTTTTCGGTGAAGATTTGCAGCAATATGCCCTCATCCTCAACATTACCATCAATCAGGATGCGGTTTTTCTTAAGGCGTTCAAGGTCTTCGCCGTGACCGGGCACGCGCTTATCGACCAGTTCATAATAGGTCAGGATCGTATCCTGAAGCTTCACGCCGCGCGCCCGCAGTTTCTCAACCGTATCATAGATATTGGCGGTGGTCAGCGCCAGGTGCTGGATGCCTTCGCCGTTATACTCGCGGATGAACTCTTCGATCTGGCTCTTGTCATCCTGGGATTCGTTGAGCGGGATGCGAATAGCCTTATCCGGTGCGATCATGGCCTGAGAAAACAGGCCGGTCGCCTGCCCCTTGATGTCGAAATACTTCTGCTCCTCAAAGCCGAAAATCTGATTGTAAAAGGCGGCCCAGGTCCGCATCTGGCCACGCTTAACATTGTGCGTCAGATGATCCAGAAGGTCGAGGCCGACACTGTTTTCGCGCTCAGCCGCCTCGGCCCCGTCTATGGCGATCCAGTCGCCATACAGTGAGTGTCCGGCGGCATAGTCCGGCGTTAGATAAAGATAGGAGCCGCCAATCCCTTGCAGAACATAGGCGTTTTCGCCCAGCGCGCCGGTTGCGGCATCGGCGGTCTTGGCACCACGCGACAATGCCAGTTCAAAGGCCGCTTTCGGATCAGCGACGCGAAAGGCCATGCCCGACGCCGATGGGCCGTGGGCAGCGCGGAAATCCGCCGCCTGCCCCGTGGCCTCCAGATTGAGCAGCAGATTGATACGGCCCTGCTTATAGCGCACGATATTTTTCGACGGGTGACGGGCATTGGCGGTGAAACCCAGCCGCTCAAAATGGGCGATCATGGCGTGCGGATCGGGGCTGGTGAATTCCACAAATTCAAAACCGTTCAGGCCGATGGGGTTGGTAGGATCATTGGTAGTGTCGGGGGCCATGGAAGATCTCTCCGCAAGCTGATAGTCGTTATTGAAACCAGTATCACATGATACTTTCCGAAATAACAGGCCTAATCAGCGTCCGGATTTGACGTTATTGTGAAAACTTTGACCTTGAAGTCGGGAAAATAAAAATAATTATGCTTTTATGCCGAATGGGTTATGATTTTTGACGATCATGCCAAAAACGTGCTAAATTAAGATCAAATGTAACTACCGGAGGCCCATATGAATACGGCTTTAGTTACCCGCCTGTCGGCTGATGACCTTAAGGGCTTAAAAAAATCCCTGCCCGATTGGGATCTGGCGGCGGGCGATACCGCCCTTGAGCGCCACTTGCAATTTAAGGATTTTCGCGCCGCCTGGGCCTTTATGACCGAGGTCGCCCACTATGCCGAAGCGGTCGATCACCACCCGGAATGGAGCAATGTCTATAACCGCGTCGCCATCCGCCTGACGACCCACGATGCCAAGGGCCTGACCGAAAAAGACCTTAAGCTGGCGCGCTTTATTAATGATGCGGCGGCGGAACATCAGGGTGACACCATCCATGCGCCCATTGCCAACAGTTGAACTGCACGGCAAGGCCGGGGGCTATGTCCCTGACCGGCTCGACTGGACGATCCCGCAGGATTGGGACGCCTATACGCCCGCGGAACACAAGGTCTGGCAGACCCTTTATCAGCGCCAGATCAAACAGATAAAAGACCGGGCCTGCGCCGATTTTATGGCTGGCCTTGATCGCCTGAACATAGCCAATGAAATCCCGCGCTTTGAACGGCTGAACGATATTCTTCATGCCGCCACTGGCTGGCAGATTGTCGCGGTGCCGGGGCTGGTGCCCGATGAGGTGTTTTTCGAGCATCTGGCCAACCGCCGCTTCCCGGCCGGACAGTTTATCCGCACAGCCGATCAACTGGATTATTTGCAGGAACCCGACGTTTTTCATGATGTTTTTGGGCATGTGCCGATGCTGATGCATCCGGTCATGGCCGATTTCATTCAGGCTTACGGTCAGGGTGGGTTGCGGGCGCAAGGCTTGGGGGCGCTGGAACCTCTGGCGCGGCTTTACTGGTACACGGTTGAATTTGGTCTGGTGCGGGAAGGGGGTGAAGTGCGCATTTTCGGGGCCGGGATTTTGTCCTCCCATAGCGAAACGCCCTATGCGCTGGAAAGCCCGGTGCCGAACCGGATTATGTTTGATCTGGAGCGGGTCATGCGCACGCGCTACCGCATCGATGATTTTCAGGAAACCTATTTCGTCCTGCCGGATCTGGAGCGGCTGTTACACTTCACACAGGAAGATTTCGCCCCGCTGTATGCTCGGATCAAGGCTCAGGCGGCGTTGGCACCGGGCGATGTCATTGCTGGTGATGACGTTCTGCACTTAAGTGTGCCCACGTTTTAGAGCGTTTTCCCATCAAGTGGAATCACTTGATGGATCAGAAAGAGCGACCACTAAAAAATTAGAGCAAATTTTCGATCCAATATGATCAAAATTTGCTCTAGGTCTCAGGCGTCGGTCTTATGCGGGTGGTGGAAAAAGACCAGCAGGCGCGACCCGAAAAAATTCCAGAATACGACAATAGCGGTCGCCATCAACTGCGCCGCCAGATAATGCAGACCCATATTGTGGAACAGGCCAAACAGAAGGCCATTCAGACAAAAGCCGATCCCGGTTACACCTAAAAAACGCACAAAGCGGAAATTGGCCGCATTACCGGCAGGGGCTCCGGCCTTGGCGCGAAACGTGAAGCGGCTGTTTAAGATATAGCTGACCGTCACCCCGCCGCAGAAGCCGATGGCATTACCGATTTGCGGTTTCAGGTGCGCATATTCCACCAGCAGAAACAGGATCAGCGAATGGGTTACGGTCGCTGTGGCCCCGACCAACAGAAAGCGCGCGAACTGACCGACCATGGGCAGAGCCAGTATAGTCATGATGCGGTGCAGTAAAGGCTGTGTCACCGGATCGGGTGTGAACTTAAGGCCAGGGATCAAGAGGTCACCTTAGTCAATTCGGGTTGGCAATGGCAAAAAGGGCGTAAGCGGCACTGAGCCTGTCAATACCGTGAAAGTCAACGGCTTACACCGTGGGGGCTAAGCTATGAATATTCAGTGGCAGGACCGTCACACATCACCGTTATCGCAAAGCGTTTGATATTGGAGAATCTTGTTCATATAACGTGGTTTATGCTTTATTAATTTTTGGCTGCAGCGCGATATGCGCCCGTTAGTTTTTGCGTTTCATTTTCAAAAAACTATAAAAATGAAAGCCTTCCGATGACCATTGCGACCAAGGATATTTTACGGCTGCCGCAACAGGCGCTTGAGCTACAGGGTACGCTTGCCCGACACGATACGGGTGAGCGCGTTAAACTTGACCGGCTGGACGGAGTCATCGCCGCCGCATTAGGGGCCTTGGGGCTGATGACGTCGCTGTGGGGCTTCAATCAGCTTGGGATGACCCTCGAAGACACCCGTGGACTTGATCTGTGGTTTCAGGGCGATATCTACCGGGTCACTCAGAACATGACCGATGCCGACAGCGATCATTACCGCACCACGGTCCACCCGGCGGCCTCGATCCTGATTTCGCCCTTTGGCATTATTCTCACCAAGCTGGGCATGGCGCCCTATGAGGCGGCCAGAAACATTATCCTGCTGTTTTCGGCCCTAAGCCTTGGGTTGATGTATGCCGCCTTGCGGTTGCTGGCTATGCCCAAGGCGGTATCGGCTTTGTTTGTCGGCGTCATGGCCTCCAGCGGCACGTTCCTGCACTGGAACAGCGTCATTGAGCAGAGCCTGCCGTCGCAGATAACCATCATTCTGGCGCTGGTCCTGCTGGCCTATGGCCGCACAAAATCGCATATCTGGTGGATACTGATGAGTGCGGGTACGCTCAGCATCACGATCACGAGCTGGATGTTCGGGTTGATCGCGACCCTGGCACGCTGGCCGATGCGGCCTGACGGCGAAGCGGCCCCGCAAGGCAAGTTTTCCCTAAAGGCTTTTGTTGGCTATTGGATGAAATCGCCCGTGATCCGTATCTCAGCCATAGCGCTAGGGATTATTTTTGTGCTGGCGGTGGTGCAGTTTTTCACCTTTAACGAGGCCGGGCTGTTCTTTGATCCGCGCATTGTTAAAACCGAAGCCTATTTCGTGCAGCCGGTCGCAGGTGCGGCTGGCCGGCCGGGCTGGACGCCGTGGGAAAACCTTCAGTCGCTCTATATCACCACCCAGATTTCGCCGGCTCCCTATCTGCAGGTCATGGAGGTCTCGCAGTGGGTCAACAAAGAATATTACATCATCAATAATCAACATTCGGGCTTTAGCCAAACCGTGCCGGGTATAGCCGCGACCGTGGCGTGGGTCGTCCTTCTGGGGCTCGGCATCTGGGGGGCGATTGTCCATCAGCGCCTGCGTCCGGTAGCGATTGCGGTGGCCCTGATGATTGTGGCCGAAGGTGTACTGCATGTGCTGTACGGTGAACTGACGTTTCTCTATGCGCCCTATGTCTTGCCGCCGCTGATCATGCTGGCGGCATTTTCTTGGTTCAGCCCGCACCGGCTTAAGGCGCTGGTTCTGGCGGCGGTGGTCATGGTGTGCGGCGGCATCAACAATGTCGGTCAGTTCACCGCAGCGGTCGATATCGCCAAGCAGACGGTGGCGGGTAACCCCCCAAAGATCGACCCGCCGTATTAGGGAATTTATTTGTTAACGCGCATCTTTATCCAAAAAACCGCATCACACTTTTTGGGGTGCGCTTAGGCCAGCGCTTCATGCATGATGCGTGTGGCGTTGGCCATCAGGGTAAAGGTCAGGTTCTTGGCGGGCAGGGACGTAAAGGTCGAACCGTCCGCCACGATCAGGTTCTCAAACGGCCGCAACCGCCCGGCGCGATCAGTGGTGAAATCATCTCCGTCACTCAGCATCGGCATCACACCGGCATAGTGCACGCTGGCCCCCATTGGGCGCAGACGCGTCATCGGCGGTGGCGCAAAGCAGCCCATATCCATCAGGAAGTTGCGGAACTTTGGCACCACCCGCTTGATGCGGTCGGCTTCATCCGCCGACGGCGTATAGGTAATCACCAGCCGATGCTTGCCGTCTTTACCCGGCTCCAGCGACACGGTGTTATCTGCGCGGCGGGTATCAGCGAAGTTGATGTTGACCAGCCCCAGCGCGCCGTGAATATTTCGGAAAATCCCAGTCGCAGTGCGCATCCCGACGGGTAAGGACTGCGCTACCGGATGGATCAGGGCGGTGGTCAGCGTCGTCATCAGGCCATGCACATAGTCATGGGGGTGATCCATCGGCGCGCCGATGGCGAGCTGATTATACTGATAGCTGTTGTCATCAAAGGGTGAGCCGACCCGCGCCAGATTGATGAACGGCATCAGCACCTGACGATTGTCCATCAGGCCCGATAGCGACACGTCCTGACCCGTTTGATGCAGCGATTGCAACAGGATGCGCGCGCTGCCGATCGTGCCGGCGGCCAGCACCAGAGTCTCAACGGGCAGGGTAAGGGCTTCACCATCCTCAAGCCGATGGGCCACGATCTGCGTCACCCGACCACCATCGTCAAATTCAAACCGGTCAACGCGCACACCGGGCAGGTAGCTAAACCCCGGCTGACGGCGCAGATGCTCCAGCGTGACCGACGGCGTATAGATCGACTGGGTCGGACAACCCCACAGGCATCGGCCACACTGTGAGCAGGCGGGACGGCCACCATGATCCTGAGACAGAGACGCGATGCGGGCGCGACCCAAATACATATTGTGCTTGGCGGTCAGTTTGGCGCGTTTGGCCGAATAGGTCGCCAGCAGATGTTGCGAGTGCTCATCCATCGGGATCGGCGTTTGCAAGGCGTCGTGGGTCGGCATGAAGACCGACAGGTCATCATCGGTGACCCCGCTGACGCCGATGCGGCGCGCAACCTCGCTATAGGCCGGTTCCATATCTGACCAGCCAATGGGAAAGGCCTCAAGCTCTGCGTCCGTGAACGGATAGGACCCGGCCGTCCAGGCCTGAGCCAGACCGCCCCCGGCATAGGACGACAAAGGTGCAATACCGGCAACCTTTTGCTCGGCACCGATGACATCGCGCAGGACATATTCTTTTGATGGCGGGAAACCGTAATATTCACTGCCGTTTGAGGGCAGAATAAGGGATGAGTAGTCCTCACCCAGAAAATAGGCAACCGGGTCTTCGAGTTCGGTTTTCAGGCCATTGAGCGATGCACCGGGCAGGGCGGGATCAGGGCCGGTGACGCCGATATCGATCAGGGTGACGGTGCGGCCACGTTCAAGGGCGGTCTGGGCGGCATGGACGGCAGAAGCGCCGCCGCCGATGATGACGAGGTTATCGCTCATGACCGCGCTCCCTTAGCCTTTCGACCCAAAATCAGCTTGGCCGGAATGAAGATCAGCGCCCCCAGCAGCACCCCAAAGGCCGCTTCGATCCCACGCAGAACCATGAACGGCCAGGCCATACCCTTGGGGTCAGGCGCATCCAGTTCGTGAAAACTGGGCGGGGCCGATTCCAGCAGGGCCATGGTCAGAACCAGCTTGGCGCGCACGACCGATTGCCGCCCCAACAGGCCGGTGAAGCTGTCGGTCAGCCACACCCCAAACGCGCCGGAGCGGGCGACCTTGAGCAGCAACCGCTCAAAATCGTTGGCCGGCTCAAGCGGGTGGCCGCGGTGAAAATCGAGATATTTACCTTCCTGATAGGCCGTGCCACCTGTCCGGGTCAGGTGGCGCGCGAACAGGTAAAACTCCTTGCCCAGTGCCGAGTCCGAAGTGGCATGGGCGCCTTTGGGCGGGACGATCCGCGCATCCAGCGCCTGCGGGGCGGGCAGGTATTTGGCCATCAGCGGATGCGGGCTGGCTACCGCATCATTGGCAAAGGCGGCTAACTGACCGCTGGTGAACGGCAGGAATTTGAATAACAGGCCCTCAACCATCGCCAGTGATGCGCGCATGAACGGCAGCGGCAGATGCACAAATTTTGCGGGCTTATCGGCACCATTAAGTGCGCGCAGTTTGGTCAGCAGGCCATGCATATCAAAGGTTTCCGCACCCCCGACTTCGATCGTGGCGCCATTGGCATCGTCTGCGAAAGCCAGTGCCGACAACAGGCTGGCCACGTCGTCTGACGTCACCGGCTGCACTTTGCTGAGGCCATCCCCGAACACGGGCGTCACCGGCAGGCCCGCCAGCTTCGACAGATTGGCCTGAACCGCTGAATCCGGGCCAAAGATCATGGTCGGGCGAATAATGGTCCAGTTAAGCGGGGCGGCTGATACCACCGCTTCGGCGGCACTGCGTGAGTCGGCATAGACATAGTGCTTACGGTCGGTGAACTTGGCGGCAATGCTGGAGATATAGATAAACCGCGTTACCCCGGCGCTCAACCCCGCATTAAGGAGGGTACGCGTAGCTTCGACATTTTCACGCATATAGTCGGCGGGGCGCGCCTTACCGGCAAGGCCTGCACAGTCGATGACGATTTCATAGCCATTAAGCGCATGGGCATAGTTTTGCGGTTCAAGCAAGTCTGACCTGATCCAGACCACGCCTCTGGGGGCGTCCTGCGGGCGGACATTGCGGTCAATGCCAAGCACCACATGACCGGCGTTTGCCAGTAAGGCGCACAACCGGCTGCCAACCTGACCCGCCGCACCCGCGACCACAATTTTACGCACCTTGAAACGCCTTTTTCAAAATCAGACTAAGGCTACCAGATCGGCAGCGGTGAAATATAGGTGAAGTTTTGCATGGTTAAAATCACACGATAGAAATTCCACAGAATGGTCACGACCATAAAAGCGCTAAACGCTTGCTGCCAGCGGCCTTTGAGCGACGCCCAGTAAACGGCGGTCAGCATCACAAGGGCCGGGACAAAGTGGGCAAAATGCTTGGTCTGACGCCAGTCAACCAGACTAAAGCCAATCGCGCCAATCGCAAACCACAGCACCAGAAAGCCCACGCCCTGACGGATGCGACGCCCGCCGTAGATCAGCGCCAGACCAAAGGCGATCATGGTAAGCCAGCCATAGTGGGTGATGAACTGCATCCACAACTCACCGGCAGACGGATAGACCCAGTCACTGACCACCTGATCCTCAGCCGCTTTGAGCCGTCCGATCAGGTGATCATAGATATGCTCTTCGTAAAACTCGTGCGGATCGACCGTAAAGCCATAGGCGATGAACGCCATCCACCCGGCCAGAAAGCCGAAACAGATGCCAAGCCCGGCCAGCACATCCGTGCGCGCCATGACCTTTTGCCATGCGCCCTTGATGCCCCCGACAAACAGGTCTTTGAGGCCGCCGTCCATCAGGAAACGCAAACCTACATGCACTGGCACGGCCATGGGTAGAAGCGCGCCTTTCTGGTCGGAGATAGACGACATGAACGACGCCCAGAACCCGCGGCGGCGATCGCTGTCGACCGGATCGGTCAGACTTGCGCCGTGGGTGAACAGGCCCGCAGCCCGCAAATAGAAATAGGCGCTGCACACCAGCCAGAAATTACTGATGGCCATATAGCCGCCGTAGCTGGAGCGGACATATATCTCCGGGAAGGTGGCGTAAAATACCCCCGCACCGGCGGCGGCAATCAGCGATCCCGACAGGCGGTGGACCAGAAACCCAAGCGGGAAAATGATCAGGAAGCTGAGGAAAATATTGGGTGTGCGCGTCGCCAGCAGCAGAGGTGTTGTATTGAACTGCACGAACGACTGATCCCACGCCGCCTTACGATCAAAGCCTGGGTCTTTGGCAGCGACGGAGGCGTCATAATAATATTTGAAGCCGTCGATCTGATCCTCGAACAGCGCCCCTTCGCCGATCCAGAAATGCAGCATCAGCGGGTGGGCCAGATAGAACCGTGTGCCGCGATTGGTGACCATGTTGGGCGTGCCGTCATTGATCATGCCGTAAGCGGTCGCCTGAAGCTCCATGTCCTGATCTTCGAGCTGCGGCACGAACTTGGTCGCCCCCAGGAACGATTGCAGGTAAAACAGGGCCGCCACCGCCAGCAGAACGGCGGGCAAGGGCTTGACGATCTCGGTCAGATCGAACCACTGACGCTTGGTGCCAAACCACAGGCCCGCATTGACGATGACGGCAAGACCGACCACGAACGCGATGCGGCTGGTCGGGCCCGGCAGGGGCATCAGCAATAACCACACCGCGGCTGAGGCCAGAATGGAAATGATAACGACCCGAAACAGAAGGGCGACAAAATCACGTCCGCGCATATCTGACCAGGCCAGGCCCGGCAGGATCATCATCATCAGGCCCGCCACAAAGGGCTGAAACACCTCCGGCAGGACTTTGAGGCTAAATAGCCCAAGCACCAGCGGCAGATTGAATGCCAGTACACGGATGATCAGGGCGGTGGGCAGGGATTTGGGTGTCACGGGGGTCAGGTCAGAGGTCACAATCTATCTCCGGCCGTGTTCGGCAAAGGCCGCCATCGGGGCGGTGGTGTCTAGGTCGGGGGTGGTCGTCTCGGCGGAACTGGCGACTTCCTGCACGATATAGACGGGGCGGGGTTTGATCTCATTAAAGATGCGGCCAAGATATTCGCCCAGAATCCCGATGCAGATTAACTGCACGCCGCCTAAGAACAGCATGGCGACCATCATGGTGGCCCAGCCTTCGACCGTGATCCCAAAGGCCCACTGCACGAATACGGACGCCAGATAAAGAAACGCCAGAGCCGACGCGCCGTAACCCATCCAGGTCGCCACTTTCAGCGGTGTATTGGAAAATGAGGTAATGCCGTCAAAGGCAAATTTCAGCATTTTCTTAAGCGGATACTTGGTTTCTCCGGCAAAGCGCTCATCGCGGTCATAGAGCACGAAGGTCTGCGGAAAACCGACCCAGCTCACCAGTCCGCGAATGAAGCGGTCCTTTTCACGCATAGCCCGCAGCTCATTGGCTACACGGGCGGAGATCAGGCGGAAGTCCCCGACATCCTGCGGGATATCGATATTGGAAAGTGAGCGCAGCAGGCGGTAAAACATCGCTGCGGTCCATAGCTTGAACTTGGTTTCACCTTCGCGGCGCGCGCGCTTGGCATAGACCACATCAAAGCCGTCGCGCCATTTTGTGACCATTTCATGGATCAGTTCAGGCGGGTCCTGCAGGTCGGCATCGATAAAGACAATGGCGTCGCCCCTAGCGTGATCAAGGCCGGCCGTAATCGCGATCTGGTGGCCGAAATTACGGGAAAATTTAACGACCTTGACACGCGGATTGGTGGCGGCAAATTCGCTCATGATCTTAAAACTGTCGTCACGGCTGCCGTCATCGACATAGATCATTTCGTAATCCAGCCCATCGAGGCTTTCCATGACGGCCTGAGCGCGCGCATGAAATGCCTGAATGCCTTCCGCTTCGTTATAGGCGGGGGTCACCAGAGACAGCAAAGGTTTGCGCGTCATGTCACTTGCTCCGTATTGGGTTGCGGCCATGACGCGGTGCAACACCTGTGCCATATGAACCTTTGAAGATCAGGCAAAAATCTGATCCAACCTCACGCCACTCAAACTCATAAAGCCTTGAAAACTAAACTTAAGTACTAATGCCGCCGTCAATGATCAGAGTCTGACCCGTGATCATGCGCGCCCCGTCGCTCAGGAAAAAGCGGACGGCATTTAAGATATCATCCTCATCGGCCAGCCGACCCAGCGGGGTGCGCCCGACAATCTGCTTGAGCTGTGATGGGCTAAGGGTCGATGACATTTCGGTCGCCACATAGCCGGGCGCGACGCTATTGACCGTGATCTGACGACGGCCCAGTTCACGGGCCAGAGCGCGGCTAAAGCCATCAACGCCCGCTTTTGAGGCCGAATAGGCCGACAGGCCGTTATAGCCGCGCGTGCCGATGATCGAGGAAATATTGATGATCCGGCCGCCCTGATTTTCCGAAGGCTTTTGCGCCAGCATGACCTTGGAGGCGGCGCGCGCCATCTGAATGGTGCCGAGCAGGTTGATCTTTATGATCCGCTCGCTCTCGACATTGGGGAAGGAGGCCAGAATCCCGGCCTGAGCCACACCGGCATTGTTGACCAGACCCCACAGGCCATCGTCACCCGCCCAGGCGACGGCGGCTTCTACGAAGGCATCAACCTGATCGGCTTCACCGACTTCGCACGCCTGCCAGAAAAAGTAGGGGCCATATTCGGGATGGGCCTCAAGGCGGGCAATATTGTCGGTTTTCTTGCGGCTACAGGTCGAGACGCGATAACCGTCAGCCAGAAGGCCTTCGATCATCACCGCGCCCAGACCGCGGCTGCCGCCGGTGACAATAACGTGACGCATAACTATCCCTTTTTATTGGCAGCCGAGACCGCAATCTTATCGACAAAATTAAGTGATCTGGGCACCGAATAGGCGGGCAGGGCTTCGCGACAGGCGGTCAGGATCGCTTTACGCGCAGTCTTCTCATCGGCACCGGCTTCGAGCACGACATCGGCGGCAACGAGCGCACCGGTGACCGGATTGGGCTGGCCATAGACGCGGGCCTCAATAACCCCGTCCTGTTTCAGGATCAGGGCTTCGACCGGCAGTGGGTAAACCTTTGAGCCGCCGACATTGATGGTGTTGTCATCGCGGCCCAGAACCTTGACGCGGTCTCCGGCCAGTTCAACCAGATCGGCGGTGGCGAGCCAGCCGTCATCCTGCAGCGGTTGCGACGCCGCCGACAGGTAGCCGCTCATCATATTGGGGGTCTTGATTTGCAGAAAGCCGTCCTTGATCCGGAGGGCCACGCCAGACGGTGCGGACTCTAACCATGCGGCGGGAAAGCCCTCAAGCCCGTCATGAACCGCATAGACCACGCCTGCTTCGGTCGAGGCATAGGTGTGGGTGACGCGGGTGTCGGGGAAGGCTTTGCGGATGCGGTCAAGCGTGGGCTGATCCGCCGCTTCGCCGCCCAGAGTGATCTGCGCAAGGCTCAATTGCGTGGGATCGGCCACCATCAGGAACGACCGCCAAAAGGTCGGCGTGCCGGAAATATGGGTGCCGTTCCAGTGACGACTGACGTGGTAGAACCCGCCGATGGTGCGCTCAGCCGGGGTGATCAGCAGTCCGCCCCACAGGGCCGCCGTCAGAGAAACCTGAATACCGGCAAAGCCTGTTGGCTGATAGGTCAGCACCCAGCGCCCGCCCTGATCGGGACGGCGCTTGACGCCGGCCTTGGCCTTGGCCAGCAGGCTTTCAAGGGAATGGCCAGCGACCTTGGGCATGCCCGTCGTGCCGGAGGTCATCATATAGATGCGGCCGTCTGCGGGGGTCTGGGTCGTTGAGCGCCAATCGAGTTCACCGTTCAGCACCAGCCCGATACCATGTTCGGCGCAGATGGCCTCAATGCGGTCTTGCGCAATCGTGGTGTGGGCGATGAACAGATCCGCCCCCGCCCGGTCGCAGGCATCGATCGCTTCAAAGATCAGGGCGGAATCGTCACTGCGCACCAGAACGCGGGAAACCCCGCGTTCGGTAATAGCCGCCGACAGATCGTCGGCGCGTGCCCGGATATCGCCGCGGGTGAACAGGGCTTCGCCCCGCGCTACCAGCGGCGTGTCATCTCCGGGTGTAAGATCCAGCCCCATCCGCATGCGCTTAACGCACGTAAAGCTTGGTCAGTTCACCGACCGTTTTGAATTCGATAAAGCCCTTGGCGAACGGATCGAAACCGATCTTCTTTTCCAGTTCAGACACGAGGGTGGCCAGATCGAGCGAGTCGATCCCCAGTTCATCGCCCAGAACTTCAGTCGCCGGGGTGATTTCCGGCACGTCGAGGCCCTTGTCATCCAGAGTCTGGCTGATGATTTCAACGATGGCGGCGTAGATTTGGTCTTCGGTCATTATTAGTTTCCTTTAGTTAGATTTAGGACAGGTGGCCGCGTCCTTGAGTGTGGTGCGCAGATCGCCCACGACTTGCTGGACGCGGAGGTGACGGGTTTCGGCCTTGAGGTGATAGACCGTGTCGAAAAATAGCGATTCATCGAACACATAATCGGACGGTGGACGCGGGGCCTTAACGGCATCAGGGCCGGTGGTAAGCGCCGTATGAACGCTGTCGATCTGGGTTTTGTTGGCGGCGTAATAGTGGCGCATGGTCGGGGTGTAGGACATGACCACATGGACACCTTTGGCTTCCATCGCCTTGGCATAGGCCTTGATGGCGGGGACAACCGTGGGGTCAATGCCGGTTTGATAAAGCTTGGTGCCCTCTTCGATGTCGCCGGTCCAGGTCACACCTTTGTGGCCCACCAGGTCGCCGGTCGGGGCAAAGCTCTTGAAGGATTCAACCTCGATCAGCTTATCCAGCAGATTGTCACCTTTGGGCATGAACAGTTCACCGCGCGCCGCCTGATTGCCTATGCGCAGCAGCTTGGACTGGGCGACGAACGGGATGGCGGATACGGCCTCACCGATTTGTTGTGGCGTCAGGTAAGCGATGGCAGCGGGGTTGGTCTTGACGATGGCGTAAAGATCCTTGCCCGACCCTTCGATCGGCTTGCCAAAGCTGTCCCATTCAAAGGCGATGACAATGATATCGCCGGGCTTCACATCGTCAGCCACTTCGCGCATCAGATAGCGAACACCGAAATAGCCGTTGAGGCCCATATTGACGGCCGGGCAGCCGGTTTCACGCTCAATCAGCGTTGAATCCATACCGTAGGACAGGTTCGATCCGCCCACCAGAACGATCTTTTTGCCCGGCAGGGTCGAGAGCCGGTCATGCTTCAACAGGGTAGCGCGCGCGTAGTCGTTATCATCAGGGATGCCCAGCACGACGGCCATCAGGGTCGCGACGGACGCTACACCCAATAGCGCCAGACGGCCTAGCAGGCTAAGTGCACCTTTGGGTTTTGCGACCGCTGTTGGCAGCGCCGCGTCACCTTCATTTGGTTTTGGCGTTTCGCTGTCCATCATCAAAACCTGAAATAGATGAATTTTTGGTCGAGGTTGTAATAGGCCCCCAGAATGACGACGGCGACCGTGGCGGCATAGACCAGTCCCCAGCGCTGCCATGACGGCAGGGCGCGGTAGATATCGCCAACCTTGGCGTGATCCTTATACCACTCAGGGGCCATGACCACGATGATGCCGAGGATCGCCAGCGCCATTTCGGCCAGCTTGCCGTCGATCACCGAACGGATGCTGCCCGCAAAGCCGCCCCAGCCGGTGTGCATATGGCTGATGATATAGCCCGCATCGGCCAGCGAGTCCGACCGGAAGAAGATATAGGCAAAGCAGACGAGGAAAAAGGTCACGCCGATCTTGAGGGCGCGGTAGGTTTTGGGGCGCTTGGTCAGGCCGGAATTTTTGGCAAACTTGTTCCACGGCTTTTGCGCCAGCAGCGACACGACCACATAGCTACCGTGCAGCGCGCCCCAGACGATGAAGGTCCAGTTGGCGCCATGCCAGAAACCGGACACCACAAAGGTCAGCATCATCCCGGCCAGCATCAGATTATACATCTTAAGCCCGGTCCAGCGGCTGCGCGAAAACGGCGTATAGACGTAGTCGTTAAGCCATGAGCTCAAAGATATATGCCAGCGCTTCCAGAAATCCTGAATGGACACGGCGAAATAGGGGCGGTTGAAGTTTGGCAGCAGCTTGATGCCAAACACCATGGCGGCACCGAGCGCGATGTCGGTATAGCCGCTGAAATCGAAATAAAGCTGAAAGGCATAGAGCCAGGTTGCAAACACCATGGCCACGCCATCAAAGGCATGGGGGTCATCATAGACCCGGTTGACGAACGGCGCGATGCGGTCAGCGACCACGACCTTTTTGAACGCACCCCACAGCATCAGTTGCAGGCCCGCCGTCATCAGGGCGTAGTTAAAGCCTGTGAGGGGCGCGCGTAATTGCGGCAGCAAATTCTTGCCGCGCTCGATGGGGCCCGCGATCATCTTGGGGAAGAAGAACACAAATGTGCCAAACACCCACGGATCACGCTCGGCCTTATCACCGCGCAGGGTGTCGATCAGATAGCCGATCATCAGGAAAGTATAGAACGAAATCCCCAGCGGCAGGATGATGTTCAGAACCGGGACATTATAGGATGCCCCAAACCAGCCGAACAGGCCGCGCAAAGATTCATTGAAGAACGAGGTATACTTAAAACCGACCAGATTGAGCACCAACAGCACAATGGCGATGGTCATGATCATCTGCTTGCGGGGCTTATCCTCGGCCTTTTCTATCGCGATTGCGAAATAGTAGACGAGACCCGCCGCCACCAGCAGATGCACCAGGAATAAAGGCCCTGACCAGCCATAAAATACCAGACTGGCGATCAG
Organism: Asticcacaulis endophyticus; assembly: GCF_014652575.1. Classification (GTDB taxonomy): domain Bacteria; phylum Pseudomonadota; class Alphaproteobacteria; order Caulobacterales; family Caulobacteraceae; genus Asticcacaulis; species Asticcacaulis endophyticus. The sequence goes on from NZ_BMZB01000001.1 coordinate 691,323, forward strand.
TAAAAGGGGTAAGCGTAAACGAGACGGCATCAGCATGTAGCCGATGACGGTCGCTATAAAAAAGACAATAAATTCAATTGAATTGAACAGCACTTGTCAGTCAGCCCGCTTTAAAAATTACCTGTAAAATCCATATTCCGGCATCACCCGAAACGGGACATAAACCCGCCGGTGCGAAGCGCTGAGCAAGGACTATGCCTAAACTCCGCGAGTGTCTGGATAATACCCCAAAATAATATACGCCAACTTTCAGGCGGTCTGACGGGATTCTGCAAATAATAGATAATTAAGCATAAATTACACTTGCCCGTCGCAATCCTGCCCATCGGTCTCCCGATATGACACCTTAACGTCAAATAACAGCGTTGGGAAGAGTGAACACGGACAAATGTTGCAAAGCAGCATAGGGGCTGCGCCTTTATGGCCACAGGTGGGGGCTATTTCACCGCCAGCACAATACCGACGAGGATGGCGACATAGTGGGCAGAGGCTCCGGCCAGCACATGGCCATGCCAGATGGCGCGGCGGAATTTCAGGCGCTTATTCATGTAAAAAATCGTGCCCACGCTGTAGAGCACGCCGCCGGCCGCCAGCATTATCAGGGCGGGCATGGGCACTTCGCGGATCATGGGCTTGGTTGCAATAACGATCAGCCAGCCGAGTGCCAGATAGAACACGATCCAGATGACCTTGCTCAAAGAGGGTAAGAACAGCTTTCCGGCCATACCTAAGCCCGCCAGCGTCCAGACCGCCACCGTCATGCCGATGGCCCAGCCGCCCTCCAGCGCCTGAGTGGTAAAGGGCGTGTAGCTGGCGGCAATCATCAGGAAAATGCCAGCGTGGTCCAGCCGTCGCAAAAACGGCTGCCAGTTCGGCTTGGCGAAGTTATAGGCGGTCGAAAAGGCCAGCATGGCAACAAAGCCAAGCGCATAGACACTGACGGCGGCGACTTTACCCAGATAGCCGTGACTGATGGCAAGCCCAAGCGCAATGCCGCCCCCAAACAGGGCCATGCACAGGCCGACCACATGCACGATCAGGTCGGCGCGGCGTTCCGTAGGTGTGGGGTAATGGTCAGATGTAACGACAGATGAGGTCATGGAATTGGAGCCTGCAAGCGACGTAACGACTTTTCGTCACTATAATAGGGTCTCAAAACCAGATCAAGCCAATCACATTCGGTTCAGAATGATTACACCGTAAGGGTTTCCTTAACGTCATCTGTCTTTTTGCGTCGGAAATGCCAGTAGGTGAGCGCGCTGACCAGTGCGGCAAAGAAACACCACACCGACGGATAATTTAACCTGAAAAAGCTGAAGGCCACGGCAAAGCCGACCACCATGGCCATGCCAATCACGCGCACGCTGACGTGGCTGGAGATAAAGAACGCTGCGCAGGTCGCAATCACATAGGCACTGCGTATCCAGAACCCGCCCCCGACCGGATTGGTGTAGACTAGGCACTGATTGACCATTTGCACGGCCACACCGTATTTCAGGATGATCATCAGCGTAAAGGCAGCCACGGCAACGCCGAGCAGCAGAACCACCTGCATCAGCCGTTTGCGGATCAGGTCAGGCTCAATTAGCAGGATCGACAGGGGTATGATGATCGGCCAGATCACCCCGATAAAGACGGCGTAACCCTGGGTCAGGGCATGGGTCGCCACGCCGGTTCCGGTTTGTGGCAAAAGCACCCACAGGCAGCCTTCGATAAACTGCTGGATAGCAAACAGCAGCGGCACCGACGCGAACGGGCGCTCGGTTTTTAATGTGGTTTCGCGCAGGGCCATGACGCCCGCCGTGGCGATAAAGGCGCTGGCGGCAAAGCTGACCGGGGCCGAAAAACACATGCTGATACCCTCCGTATACTCGGAGAAAGTGACGTGCTTTTGGCTTAAAGTCGATCAGTTTCCGGGGGCATACGGGAATTTCAGTGACCTGTAATATTCCAGTGTCTTTTCCGGCGCTGAATAACCGGCGGGCAAGGGCCGTTTGGAAATCGACTGGAAATAGGCGACCGACGCATCGCGCCACCATCTGGCTTCGCGTTCCTGGATCATCAGATTAGTGGCCACGGCCTCAAAACGATCCGCATCGACGTAAGGCTTAAGCGACGCCCAACGATTGCGCATGGTGGTCACATCGGATGCCCCCTTAGAATAGGTCACCACCACCTCATCCCACAGGGTACGTCCCGATTTAACCTTATAATCCCACGGCACATGATGGAACCACAACAGATAGCGCTCATCCATGGTCTTTGGCTCGGCCCAGAGTTTGGCGGCTTTTGGGGTGTACTGAGCAATGGCGTTCGAGCCGGTTTTCATCCGGTCAAAGCCAATGCCATTGATATCGGCCTTGTGATAATAGACCGGGTTCCAGTCGGCGCGCTCCAGATTATCGACCCACGGCCCTGGCCCATAATGGTGGCCGGTATCCATCAGGTGATGCAGCCCCAGCGGCGTCATGTAATCGGCCACGGTTTCGCGTGAGGTCATCATCATATCGACCACGGGTGCCACAAAGGCCGGATCATTGGAAAAGGTCATGCGGGCCCAGTCGTCGGCAATCGCGCGCGATGAGGCCTGCGGGTTCCAGGCCAGCCGCCCGAAAGCGTACCAGTTGGCCTGATCGAAATCAGAACCCGACCAGTTGCGGTCCATGCCGATATTGGCCACACCCGCAATACCGGTCAGTGTGTGGTTATCGACCGCGCCTTCGACGACCTTAGCGACGGTGTTGCCCGCCTTACCGCCCGCAAAGGTGTCGGCTTTCAGCGCCTCTTCATAATATTGGCCGAGGTAGGCGAGGTGGGTCGAAAAACCGAGATATTCCTTGGTGATCTGGAACTCCATCATCAGCGGGGTCTTCGGCATGGCCCCAAACATCGGATGGAAGGGTTCACGCGGCTGAAAATCGATAGCGCCGTTTTTGACCTGAACCAGCACATTGTCAGCAAACTGACCATCCAGCGCTTTGAACTCATCGTAGGCCTGCTTGTGGCGGTCATCAGGCTTTTCGTGGCTGTAGACAAAGGCGCGCCACATGACGATGCCGCCGTGCGGTTTTAACGCTTCGGCCAGCATATTGGCGCCGTCGGCATGGCTGCGTTTATAGTCCTGCGGGCCGGGCTGGCCCTCACTATTGGCCTTGACCAGAAAGCCGCCAAAATCGGGAATGGCGGCATAGATTTCATCCGCCTTGGCTTTCCACCACGCCCGCACCTGCGGATCTAGCGGATCGGCGGTTTTCAATCCGCCCTCTTCGATCGGGGCCGAAAAGCGCGCCGACAGATAGACCTTGATGCCATAGGGCCGGAAGGTGTCGGCCAGGGCTGCGGTCTTGGCGATATAGGCGGGGCTCAACGACACGGCATTGGAATTGACGTTATTAAGCACTGTGCCGTTGATCCCGACCGAGGCATTGGCGCGGGCATAGTCGGTATAGCGCGGGTGCCTGACATCCGGCAGCTTCCACCAGTCCCAGATGGTCGTGCCCGCATAACCGCGCTCGACTGAGCCATCGAGATTGTCCCAGTGATTGAGGACGCGCAGCTTGACCTTTGGGGCATCGGTGATGTTGAGGCTGGTCAGGGGCTGACGGGTCTGGATCAGTTTCAGATATTCAAAAACACCGTATAGCACGCCAATATCGCGGTTGGCGGCGATGATCGTCACGGGTCTATCATTGAGGCGCGTGGTGCGGATGATAAAGCCTTCTTCGCCAGCCTTGGTCAGGTCAGGATTAAGGAGGGCGATGGCCGCCGAACTGGACGGCGTGCCAATGATGACGGCGTTATCGCGGAGGGTGCCGACCTCAATCACTTTGCCTGACAAACCGCTCAAGCCGCGCTCAAGCTCTTGCGCGGCGGCGATGAGGGGCGGGGTGGTGCCTTCGGAAACGATAGAGGTGGCGGGGATGGCATAGCCTGCCTCGACCGGACGGTATCTCTGCCACAGGTCATAACCGTCCTCGGCCTGCACCGGTAGCGCTAACATAAGGGCGCAAACCGCCACTATCCATCGCAACATCTCAAACCTCCCGTTTTTATTTTGATATTATAGTTTGTAGGCCTGTTTGGCCAGTTTGTAGCTTAGATCATAGGCGACCTCGGCGGCCTCGTCTTCGTCAAGGCGATGCTCAGCCACCAGTCGCGCCAGATGCGAACAATCCATCCGCCGCGCCACATCATGGCGGGCGGGAATGGAAAAAAACGCGCGGGTGTCGTCATTAAAGCCGACGGTGTTGTAATAACCGCCGGTCTCGGTCATCTGGTCGCGGAACCGGCGCATGCCTTCGGGTGAGTCGTGGAACCACCACGGCGGGCCGAGCTTCAGCGCCGGATAGTGACCGGCCAGTGGGGCCAGTTCGCGCGCATAGACGGTTTCATCGAGCGTAAAGACGATAAAGGTCAGGCGCGGATCGTTGCCATAGGCATCCAGCAAGGGTTTCAACGCATGGACATATTCGGTCGAAAGCGGAATATCCGCGCCCTTATCTCGGCCAAAGCGGTTAAGCACATGCTGGTTATGGCTGCGATACACGCCCGGATGCAGTTGCAGTACCATGCCGTCGTCAAGGCTCATGCGCGCCATTTCGGTCAGCATCTGCCCGCGGAACAGGTCGGCCTCATGGGCGCTAAAATCACCTGACCGGATTTTGTCATACAGGGCCGCCGCCTCGGACGGTGACAAATTGGCGGTGGTGGCGCGGACATGGCCGTGATCGGTTGAGGTTGCCCCGGCTTCGCGGAAAAAGGCGCGGCGGTTTTGGTGCGCCTTCAGATAGCCCGCAAAGGTTGTGATATCTTCGCCCGCCAATTGTCCGAACCGTTCCAGGTTCTCGGCAAAGCCTATATGTTCCGGGTCCATGACGGGATCGGGGCGATAGGCGGTAACCACCCGGCCTTTCCAGCCGCCCTCGCGGATTTTTTTATGGTGGCGCAGGTCATCGAGCGGCCCTTCGGTCGTCGCGATGACTTCGATATTGAAGCGCTCAAACAGGGCGCGCGGCCGGAAGGCGTCAGTTTTAAGGCTTGCGTCCATCACCTCATAATAATGATCAGCCGTCTCCGGCGTCAGGGTGACGTCGATGCCGAAAACTTTAGAGAACACCCAATCCAGCCACATGCGTGACGGCGTGCCGCGAAACAGGTAATAGTTGTCGGCAAAGGTTTTCCAGATTTTGCGCGGGTCGGCCTCATAAGGTGTGCCGTCGTGCGTGGCTATCCCCAGCGATGCCAGATCGACCCCTTGCGAATACAGCATCCTGAAAACATAGTGATCCGGCACGATCAGAAGCTGCGCCGGATCGGGAAAGGGCTCATTATCGGCAAACCACTGCGGGTCAGTATGGCCGTGCGGGCTGATGATCGGCATGCCTTTGACCGTCTGATAAAGCCTGCGGGCAATATCGCGGGTGGTGGGATCTGCCGGCAGCAGCCGGTCGGGATGCGGTTTCAGCACGGCCATGAACTTAAGGCCCTTACCAGTTAAACAGGGTGCCGTCCTGCAGGCGGTTCACCGGCAGATAGGCGCGCTGATACGGATATTTGGCGGCCAGGTCTTCGTCGATATCCACGCCCAGACCCGGCGTTTCATTGACCTGCATGAAGCCCTTATCGAAGGTGTAGCTGTGCGGGAAAACCTCATCGGTGGCGTCGGTATGGCGCATATATTCCTGCACCCCGAAGTTCGGCACCGAGATGTCGAAGTTGAGCGCCGCGGCCATGCAGACCGGCGACAGATCGGTGGCGCCATGACAGCCGGTGCGGACATTATAGATGTCGGCAAAGGCGGCGATCTTCTTCAAATGCGTCAACCCACCGGCATGGACAACCGTGGCGCGGATATAGTCGATCAACTGGTTCTGGATCAGATCCTTGCAGTCCCAGATCGAGTTGAAGATTTCCCCAACGGCCAGCGGCGTGGTGGTGTGCTGACGGATCAGGCGGAAGTTTTCCTGATTTTCGGCCACAACCGCATCTTCCATCCAGAACGGACGGTAGGGCTCAAGATCGCGCCCCAGACGACCGGCTTCGATCGGGGTCAGGCGGTGGTGGACATCGTGCAGCAGATGCACCTCGTCGCCCAGGGCGTCACGGGCGGCAGCAAACAGTTTGGGCACGATGCGCATATAGGCTTCCGTCGACCAGACATTCTCAGTCGGCAGGTCGGCATCGGCGGGCTCATAGAACATCTTGTCCTTGGAGACGCCGTAGGTTGAGGCCAGACCCGGCACCCCGCATTGAATGCGGATCGCCTTATAGCCCATCGCCTTATAGGACTGCGCGACCTCAATGGTGTCTTCAATCGAGGTGCCGTTGGCGTGGCCATAGACCATCACCCCGGTGCGGCACTTGCCGCCCATCAACTGATAGACCGGCAGGTTAGCGACCTTACCCTTAATGTCCCACAGCGCCATATCGACGGCAGCAACCGCCGACATGGTAACCGGCCCCCGGCGCCAATACGCGCCGCGATACAGGAACTGCCAGATATCTTCGATCTGGTGCGGGTCACGCCCGATCAGGCACGGAATGACGTGATCTTCGAGGTAGGACACAACCGACAGTTCGCGGCCATTGAGTGTCGCATCGCCCACCCCATAGACACCTTCGTCGGTCATGATCTTGAGGGTCACAAAGTTGCGGCCGGGACAGGTGACAATAACCTTGGCGGACGTGATTTTCATTTAGCTTAGTACTCCGAAGCCGCAGCCCTGATGATGGGCGTCATGTTGGCGGACGCTCACCTTCGACAGGCTGTCATATTTAAAGATGTTCCGTTCCCTCGTGTCGTGGCTTTGGGCCGCGATCAGTTTTGTTAGTAAGCTTTAGTCCGTGCCTTTTGGTGATCTTCGAGGCCTGTAACTGCTGCGTAATTGGTATGACCTATTTTATATATAACCCAAATCCACCCCGGTTGCGCAAGCTTTTTCTTGATAAAAGACTGTATTCATTCTGGATGGTATATCTGGTAACGAAATATCAGATATTTGTGCCATAAAACACGAATTTGTATGACAAAGTAAGCGCTGTCAATTCAGGGCGTGTAAGGTGTTGCGGAAAAAACGCGCCTGTGGGGAAATGTGTGTATTGGTCAGGGTCTTACAGCCCTATGTCTGGCCAAAAAATCTTAATGATATCAACTGTAAATAACCAAAGCCGTCATGACACGCTCAGTCATTTGCAACTCGCGACGCTATTATTGGTCTGACCATATTGACAAATGCGGTAAGGGAAGTTAGCGCTAACAGTTGGCGGTCACACTCGCCGTGAAAATTTCAAAAAAACAAAAAAAGCCAATGGCTGGTCAGGCCATATACATGGAGAAACAAATGGATATCAGGTTCTCACGCTCTGTGCGTGCGCGTACCCGCATGGCTCGCGCCAGCCTTCTCGGTGCCACCATTCTGGCCGGTATGGCCGGATCAGTTTGGGCTCAGGATGCGGCTCCGCAAGCCACAACGCCCCCACCGGCTACCAGCGAAGACGTCACCGAAGTGGTCGTGGTCGGCTATCGCGGTTCATTGCTGAACTCAGCCCGCGCCAAGCAAAATGCCGTCAATTTCACCGACTCCATCTTTGCGCAGGACATGGGTAAGTTTCCGGATCTGAACCTGGCGGAATCCCTGCAACGTATTCCGGGCGTGCAGATTTCACGCAACGGCTATACCGGTGAAGGCACTCAGGTCAATGTACGCGGCCTTGGCCCCAGCTTCACCAAGGTCGTCCTGAACGGCAACGGGGTTGCGGTGGCCTCTGACGGCGGCATCGATGGAGGATCGTCCAACCGCGAAGTCGATCTTGACCTGTTTCCGTCCGAACTGTTCACGCGCCTGACCGTCTCGAAATCCCCGCTGGCCAGCCAGCTTGAAGGCGGCATGTCTATCGTCGATATGCGCAATGCCCGCCCGTTCGATAACAAGGGCCAGCACATCAGCGTCTCCGTGTCCGGCACCTATGGGCAGGCGTCCGAAGAATTTGCCCCGCGTGGCGCGATTACCTTCTCCAAGACCTGGGACAAGTGGGGCGTTCTGGTCGGCCTTGCCGGATCGAGCCAGCGCACCCGCTCGGACGGCTTTGACTCCGTCGGCTGGAGCAATGCCAATCTGGCCTGTCCGACCGGCAGCACCGATTGCAGCAACGCTCAGGGCAATAATTTCAGCTTCGCCACGGTCGTTCCGGCCAATGCCGGCAATGGTCTGACGCCGGGTGCGACCCTGGGTCTTACGGAGCTTTTGGCGCTCAACCCCGGCCTGACGGCCAATCAGTTGACCAATGCCATGATCCCGCGTCTGGGCCGTCTGAACTATATCGATGGCAAGCGTGACCGGATTACCCTGCTGACGGCGGTTGAATATCGTCCGTCCGATGATCTGCGCTTTGCCCTCGATATCATGGGCGCCAAGGCCAAGGGCGAATATGACCGCTCCAGCTTCAACTGGTTCGTGCGTAACTCATCGACCGGGGCGACCGGCGGTATGGTGCCGCTGAATCTTAAGGTCGATGCCAACAATGTCGTGACGTCGGGCACCTTTGCCAACTCGGCCATGTTTGTCGAAGCGCGCACCTTTGATGAAGACCTCGACTTCATCAATATCAACCCCAGCATGACCTGGCAGATCAATGAAAAGCTCCGCCTCGATGCGCAACTGAACTACACCCACAGCGTCTTCTTCCGTGAGGCCCCCAGCTTCCTGTTCAATACGCCGTTCAATTCAGGCCTGACGGTCAACTACACCAATGACGGCGATATCCCGACCATCACGCCCAGCGCCAATATCGCTGACCCCAATCTGGGCTGGACCTGGAACCGCGTCAATATTCAGAACGTCAAGCGCAGCACCTATACCCAAGGCGCCCACGCTGATCTGATCTATGACTTTGACAATGGTGCGGTGCTGAAAACCGGCTACGCCTATGATGAGGCTGACCGCCGCATTCAGGCCTATGACAACTCGGCCAACTATCAAGCCTTTGCGTTTGCGGCGGTGCCGCAAACGGCCATTGCCGGGTATCTGGGCACGGGGCCTGCGTCCAATTTCACCCATATTCTGGACGGGACGCCGGGCTTTACCCTGCATGTGCTGCCTGATCTCGATAAACTGAAAGCGGCGACCAACTATGCCGCCTATAATGCAGCCGCCCCCGCCACCAACAGCTCGGCGCTGGGCACGCCTTCGGGCCGCATTAACGACAGCACCCAAGGCCTCTACGGCGAATATGCCGCTACCTTCCCGATCGCGTCCTTTGATGTGAAGGTCAATTACGGTGTGCGCTGGTTTGAAACCGATCAGACCGTGACGGGGCCGATCACCGTCAATGGCGTGACCACCTTCCAGACGCTGGAAACCAGCTATGGCGGCGTCCTGCCCTCGTTTAACGCCTCGACCAAGCTGACCGATAAGCTGCTGGTGCGGGCGGCGGCCTCAAAGACCGTGACCCGCGCCAACCCGAACAGCCTCCTGCCGGGCGTCAGCTTCTCTGACCCGTCGGCGCAGAACGCTTCGTCGGGCAATCCGTCGCTCAAGCCGTACTATTCGGAAAACTATGATCTGGGTGCGGAATACTACACCGGCGGTCTGGGTTATGTCAGTGCGGCGATATTTAAGAAGCACGTCACCGGCTATACGCAGGTCCGTCAGACGACCCAGTTGTTCACCGATCTGGGCATTGATTTCGCCGGTCTGACGGCCCAGCAACAGCAGGCCATCAATGATCGCGGCGGCCCGTCGGTGGCGCAGGTATTTGTCAACACGCCGGTGAATATCGACTCGATCAACCTGACCGGCATAGAGCTGGGCTGGGTGCAGCCGCTCGATTTCATCGTCGACGGTTTGGGCTTCAGCACCAACTACACCCATCTGGATGACGGCTTTGACGGAGCCAAGGCGCAGCTATCGCCGCAAACCGTCAATGCCACCGGCTATTATGAAAATGATAAGCTGTCGTTCCGCCTCAGCTATGTCTGGTTCGATGAGCGTATCGTGGCCGGTGCCCCTCAGAACGGGCTGATGCTGCCGCTTAAAGCCACAGATCGCGGTCAGGTCGATATGGCCGCCAGCTATAATACCGCGTTCTGGGGTTCAGAGGGTCAGATCACCTTTGAAGCCACCAACATCACTAACGAGCCGTTCCGCACCCTGTTCGGCTATGAAAATGCCGCCTACAGCCACTTCAACCCTGGTGCCATGTACCACATCGGCTGGAGTGGTAAGTTCTGATCCAAAGGTAAAAACCGTCCTTTTAAATGGTCCTTTCCTTGCGGCATGCCTTCGGGTGTGCCGCTTTTTTTTGCGCTTTTTTTGTACCGCGAACTCAGTGCGTTAAGTCTTTCTAAAGCGGCGCAAATCAGGCATAGGTAGAGGGCAAGTACGGCTCTGGGCCGTCCGGATACATGAACACAGATGTCTGAACCGAAGAAACTTTACCGGCGCATCGCCGATTCCATCGCGGCCGATATTCAGTCCGGCCGCTACAAACCCGGTGATCGCCTGCCGCCGGAGCGGGATCTGGCCGTGCAGTACGGCGTCAGCCGCCCGACCTTGCGCGAAGCCATGATCGCGCTGGAAATCTTAGGCATGATCGAAGCCAAGCATGGCCTCGGCATCATTGTTACCAAGACCAAACCTGATCCGCTGCCGTTCTCAGACTCTGAGATCGGCGCGTTTGAACTGATCGAAGCCCGTCGTCTGCTGGAGGGCGAAGTGTGCGCACTGGCCGCGACCCTGATCACCGATGAGCAGGTGACCGAGCTTGAGGATCTGGTTAATCAGATGCACCATGCCGACCCTGAGCGGGCCGAGCGGGCCGACCGTGAGTTCCACGTCCTGATTGCCAAGATCAGCGGCAACGGCGCGATTGCCTCCTGTGTCGAAAACCTGTGGGACTGGCGCTACCGGTCACCGCTGGCGCGCAATATTCTGGCGCGGGCGGCTAATCTGGGTATGGGGGCGCGGATTGATGAGCACGGCGATATTCTGGCCGCCCTCAAAAGCCGCTCAGGCAATGCCGCGCGTCAGGCCATGCATGACCATCTTGACCGGGTGATTGAGCATCTGTTGAACGCCACCGAAATCGTGGCGGTTGAGCGCGTGCGTCAAGCTAATTCCGAACGCCGTCAGGCCATTGCCCGTCGCCTCAAAGGCGTGACGGATTAGAGGTCAGGCCACTAAGGTTTCCATCTCGCTCTTAACCTTGGCCGAAGCGTCCGCGACCTGAGTAAAGGTCTCACTGATGGTGCTCAGGCTGTCATTGATCTGACCCACGGCACCCACCGCCGTCTGCATATTGTGGCTGATCTCACCCGTAGCGGCATTTTGTTGCTCAATAGCGCTGGCGACTGAGGACACGTTCTCCAGCACACCCGTCATGGACTGAGTAATCAGGCCCAGTGCATCAACCACTTCGTTGGTGACGGCCTGCATGTTGGCGATTTCAGCGGCGATGGTCTGAGTTGAGCGCGCTGCCTGATTGGCCAGGGACTTGACCTCGGACGCCACCACGGCAAAGCCTCTGCCCGCCTCACCCGCCCGGGCGGACTCGATGGTGGCGTTGAGCGCCAGCAGGTTGATTTGCCCGGCGATATCCTGAATGATTGAGACGACATTGTTCATGGCCGTGGCTGAATTATTGAGCGTGCCCGCCGATGTATTGGCGTGGGCGGTGTGATCGAACACCCCCTCGACGCTGACCTTGGCGCTGGTCATTGCGTGGGAAATTTCGCGCACACTCTGGCTCAGTTCCTCGGACGCGGCCGCCACGGAGTTGATAATCGCGCCAGTTTCGGACGACGCGTCGGAGGCGCTGCCCGCCATCCGGTTACACACCAATATCTGCTCGATCACCCCGTTGAGGTTCTGATTGAGGGTTTCGTTGCGCAGGCGTTTTCTCACCACATCAGAAATATCCGTAGCGAATTTGACGATCTTCACCACCGCGCCGGCATCATCGAAAATAGGATTATAGGCCGCCTGAATATAGACGTCCGAACCATCGCGTTTCAAACGCCTGAACTCACCCGCCTGAAACTCACCCTGCGCCAGATTTCGCCAGAAGGTTCGATAGTCTGCTGACTGCGTATAGGCCTGATCGCAGAACATGCGGTGATGCTGGCCCTCAATATCCTTTAGGGTATAGCCCAGGGTTTTCAGGAAATTGTCATTGGCCGTCAATATAGTCCCATCAGTGGTAAATTCGATGACCGCCTGCACGCGACCGATGGCCGCCATCTTGCCCTTGTAGTCCAGCTCTTTCAGCTTGGCGTCAGTGATGTCGGAGGCAAATTTTATAACCTTGACCACATTGCCGCGCTCATCGCGAATAGGATTATAGGTCGCCTGCAGCCAGATGACGCGCCCGCCCTTGCCAAAGCGCTTATACTCATTTGAGGCAAACAGACCATTGCCCAGATCGCGCCAAAACCTGCGGTAGTCTTCACTATCGACATAGGCCTGATCGCAGAACAGGCCGTGATGCCGGCCCTTTATGTCTTCGAGGTTATAACCTACCGTTTGTAGAAAATTGCTATTGGCCGTCAGTACATAACCGTCTGGCGTAAACTCAATCACAGCCTGTGAAGCATTTAACGCCGCAATTACCGCCTGATCTTCACGCACACTGGACTTGGTGAACCCTTTAAACATCAGACTCGACCCTTATATTGCAGCGCACAAACAATTTATGCGTGTAATGAAGGGTGCGGCCTAATTGTTTAAAAAAGTGTTCACCATGATTCAGGGCCCGCAGGCTGTGGCAAAATAATTACGCCAATCAGTGATTGCCGCCGATCAGATCGCCCAATCCTCCGAGTACGGAGCCTTCGCCGCGTGATTGCCCGCCCCCGGCGGCCGCCGCCAAAATCCGGCCTGACAGGCGCGAGAACGGCAGGGACTGAATCCACACCTTGCCCGGTCCGGTCAGTTGCGCGAAGAAAACACCCTCCCCGCCGAACAGCATGGACTTGACGCCACCGGCGGTGATCAGGTCGAAATCGATGGTATCGGTGAAGGCGGCGACGCAGCCGGTATCGACATGCAATTGTTCCCCGGCTTTCAATTCGCGCTCAATGACCATGCCGCCGAACTGCACGAACACCCAGCCATCGCCTTCCAGCTTTTGCATGATAAAGCCTTCGCCGCCAAACAGGCCGGTCATGATCTTGCGCTGGAAATGGATGCCAATCGATACGCCCTTAGCCGCGGCCAGAAACGAGTCCTTTTGGCAGATCAGACGCCCGCCATATTGATCCAGCTTCAGCGGCACGACCACGCCCGGCACCGGCGCGCCAAAGGCCACCCGCGCCTTACCAGAACCATTATGGGTGAAGACGGTGGTAAACAGGCTCTCGCCGGTCAGCAGGCGCTTACCCGCTCCCAACAGCTTGCCCATAAATCCGCTCTGCTGCGCCGAGCCATCGCCAAACACCGTCGTCATGCCGACGCTTGAGTCTTTCCAAACCATAGCGCCCGCTTCGGCAACCGCGCTTTCGCCGGGGTCGAGTTCGATTTCGACGAACTGAAGCTCCTGACCTTTGATTTCGTACTCGATGTCATCAGAGACACCGGCTGCCTTATGGTGGGTGCGCTCGCCAAAGCCTGTGGGATAGTCGGTCATGTGGAAAATCCTGTTGTGAGTTTGCCCGATGATTAGCACAGGGGCGCACCCGGCTTCACCTTAAATCAAATTCATCTGACCGAATGGCGGGCCTTCCAGGCCGGATACTCAACCTCAATCAACCGCTGCGGCCAGTCGCCGTACCAGCTATAGCCTGACCGGCGCTCCGGGTGGATATCGGCATAGGTTTTGACCCGCACCCCATCGCGGTTCGCCAAAACGACCGAGTTGTCGGTGAGGTCATAAAACCGCGCCCACAGAGGTGGGGCTTTATCATCGGCCACCAGTTCACGATCGAAAGTGGCGGTGTGGTAGTCGTACTTAACCGGCGGGTCGAGTGGTATGGTCTTTAAGGCATAACCCTTAATTTCAGAGCGCTTAAGCCAGTTCACCGCACCCTCAATGGCGGCGATCTGTTGCGGCGTCGGGTGGTCTATGCTCATCAGGTAATCGAGCATGGCCACGGTTTCCTGAGACACAATGGCGGGCAGTTCAAAAGTACGGCCCTTCGACGGCATAAGGCTTACCGGATCATATTGTCCGGCCCAGCCGGTCAGCGTCCCGTTTTGCCGGATCTGCAGCTTTAACACGCAGTCATCGCCGCGTTTCAAAGCCGCTTCAGTCGTCTGGCGGGTCGCCTCATCGATCGATGTAAACGGTGCCTGTTTCAGACTTATTTTGCGCAACATTCTGAGGTTACCGGAGGTGACCTCATCGGCAATGGTCAGCTTATGGTGATAGTCGGTCGAGGGCGGCAAGGTATGGGGCCAGCCACCGCATACCGGCATTTGCTGCGACAGGGTAAACTCAAGCCCCTTCATGGCGGCGGTGCGGTATTTATCGCTTTTCGTCTGATCATATACCGCCATCAGATATTCGATCTGGGCATAGATATTGCGATTATCAAAGCTTACGCGTGGATCGGATTTTTGCGCGGTGATGGCCGCGATTTCCTGCGCATTGAGCTTACGGGCCGGGTCCTGATTTTCGATCCAGCCGCCGTTCTGGCGTTGATACAGAAGGATATTATCTGCGATTTCAACGATTTGATCATCGCTATAGCGGACATAGTCTTTCCCGTGGCGGTTCTGCCAATGATGAACGGCGTCGGAAAAACTGTCCAGCCGGACCGCCTCATAGGCATAGGCCGTGGGTGCCGTAAGCACCAACAATCCCAGATATATTGCGCCAAACCGTTTCATGTGATCCTCCGTTTTTTGCGGTGATCGTGCCACCACTGCCGCAGAACACAAGCCACAAAATCAGTTGGCAGGGCTAAGATTTCACCCTATGGTCGCAGCGGGTGTTAAGGGGGTATGGGGTGAAATTTTCATTATCCAATGGATCAGATACGCTTGCCCTTAAGAACAGCGATTGCGGTTACGCTGTGACCGAAGCGATCGCTTAATTCATATATTTAAAAAGGGAGAGCCTTATGAAATTTACGATTGGAAACACGCTCAACGAAGGCTTTGGGCTGTTGTCGCAATATCTTGGCAAGATCGCTATTGCCGGGCTGTTGGTCTACGTCCTGCCTATGGTGGCGGCGGTTCTGGGCCTGTTTTTTAGCTACGGCTTTGATATTCAAAAGCCAGAACTACAGATAGAGCAAGGCATATATCTGCCATTCGGCATATATATGCTGGTATCGATAATTGCCGCGCTGTTGAGCATCTCAGTACTCACCGACATCATTATTAAGGGTGAGGCGCGTCAACCCTTTAGCCTTGGGGCGTCGATCGGGCGGGGTTTTGCGAATATGATTCCCCTGATTATTGTGGGCTTACTGTCGACGGTACTGATCATGGTGGGCTTCATTTTGCTGATTATTCCGGGCTTTATCGTGATGCTGGGCCTTTATGTGGCAACTACGGTTTATATTGCGGAACCGGGCATTGGCGTAATCGGCGCCCTTAAACGTAGCTGGGAGTTGACCAAGGGCCACCGCTGGCAGATCTTTCTTATCCTGCTGGTCGTTGGGATCTTGACCGCTCTGGCGGGTGGTGCTGTTGGCCTGCCTTTGGGGCTTATGGCTTCGACCATTCCGCCGGTGGTGAGCCTAACCATTCAAATGATCGTCAGCAGTGTTGCGTCTCTGGTGACGTTCGTATTTGTGGTCGCCATCTATCTGTGTCTGCGCCGCGCCAAGGAAGCCCATACGCCGGATGCGGTCGCCAATGTCTTTTCGTAACCTTGGTTTTTCGTAATCAGGTGTTGATCGGTTAAGAAAAAGCCTCCGCAATCGCGGAGGCTTTTTTGTAGGAGCATTTTCCCATCAAATGGACTCATTTGATGGATCAGGAAGAGCGACCAGCTAAAAACTAGCGCACCTCGTCGTGCTTATCCTTGCGGCGTTTACCGAGCAGCATCCGGCTTTCCAGATGGGCCCGTAAGGCCGCGTAAAAGGCGCGCAGGAAGGCTTCATCGGTCGGCACATCGTTGGTATTTTTAGGATCGTCCCAGCCGATGCGAGTCTTGATACGGGTCGCCACCGCCGCCATGGTCGCGGGCCTGCGTTCGCGTAAGACTTCCTCCAGCACACCCAGTTCTTTTTCGCCATAAGCCTCAATCTGGGCGCGGCTGAACATGATACCGCTGCGCCGGTCAGCCTCGGTATCGGCCAGATCAATGCCCAGACTTTGGCGCGGCATATGGACCACACGGGTGCCGCCCAGAAAATCGCCTAAGCGGGCCTGATCGCGGTTGAACAACGGCAGCAGGGCCAGAACCAGCGTCCATAAAAACGCCGACAGCGCCACCCAGCCGCCGCCCTGCATGGTCATGCCCATCAGGGTCAGCGGCAGATAAAACTCGACCTCACGCAACATATTGCGGGTGATGACCATCACCGGTGTCAGGTGTCCGCCGTCATGGGCGATAACCCTGATTTTCAGCACCCGCTTACCCGGTGTCGCGGCGCGAGGCCCCATTTCAAACGCCATGAAATAGCCGGTGCGGACAAAGAACATGGCCATGAAAAACAGGATCATCAGGATGTCGCCTAACCCTTTGGCGCGCTTCCAGTCCACCTGCTCAAACGGCAGAATAAAAAACAGCAGGATCAGGGCCACCGGGGCGGCAATGATGATCAGATAGTCAAGGATGAACGCCCCCAACCGCTCGGCAAATGTCGCGGTGATGAACGGCAGACGCACCCCTTCGGGCGTGGTGATATAGGTGACGCGGCGCTGATACTTGCCCTGAGCGTCAAAGCTTAGGGTATCATCCAGTATGGGCGGGGTCTTAGGCGCGGCCATGATCAGCCTCTTCGAATTTAAGCGTCAGACGCCGCCCGACCTGCGTGAAATAGACCGTCCAGGTCACCAGCATCACCGCCCCTATGCCAAACCGCGCCGAGGTGTCGGTGATTAGCTGCCTCCCGAAGCCTTCGAGCAGTCCGGCCAGAAGCAGCATGATGGCGACCCCCAGCATGACTGAGCCGGTCAGTTTACCCGCGTCAACCAGCGCGGCCTTACGCGTCAGATTGCCGGGGAACATGATCCGCCGCGCCATGTGAAACCCGGCGGCACCGGCAAGGACTATGGCCAGTAATTCGGTCGTGCCGTGAATACTCAGCCAGCCGGCGAAATCGACCAGCAGCCCCTGGCGCGCGAACAGCCACAGCATGGCCCCTAAAAGCATCCCGTTATGCAGGATCAAAAGGGCCGTCGGTATGCCCGCAATCACCCCGAGCGCAAAGGCAAAGATCGATACCTGGGTATTGTGCGACATCAGAAAGACCGAAAAGACGGCCAGTCCATCAGTACTGCCCTCAAGGGTTTTTTTCAGATCAGCGGCCGAGGCCGACAGATTGCGGCCGCCTGACATATCTTCGCCGACCAGCGCCGAATACCAGCTCTGATCGCCCGCACACAACAGCCAGCCCGCCACAATCCCGATCACCAGACAGGCCAGAGACAATAAAAACTCCGGCCCGATGCGGCGCACACTTTCAGGCCACTGCCGCCCGAAATAGCCGGTCAGAATATCTTTGAAACGGGCATGGGGCCCATAGATGCCCATATAGGCGCGGGCACATAAGCCCTGAAGATAGCCGATCAGATTGCGGTCGAGCGAGATCGAACGCGCCATCGACAGCGACGACACGGCTGAGCGATACAGCACCGGCAGGTTCAGAAGTTCATCGGTCGAAAAGCTGTTCAGCTTACCCTGATCAAGGCGATCCAGCGCCCGGCTTAAGGTGCGCCAGTCTTTTTCGCGGGCGTCACGAAATTTCTGGCTCTTAAGTTGCAGGGCGGGTTTTGCGGGGTCTTCATCGCTCATGTGATCCTCCTACAACCGGTCGGCTTGCTTGAGCGCCAGATATTTGGTGACGATGAGCGTGGCCATTTGCTCGGTCGGCGCCTCCAGCACCTCAATCCCCTGCCGGCGCAGCAGGGCATGGACGGTTTCGCGCTGGGTCAAAAGGCGCTGGGCGAAAATGGCGCGGCTGACATCTTCGGGCGTGAGTGGCGGTTTGGCGGCAAGATCTTCGAGCACTTCGTCGCGGAAGGCCACAAAGATGATAACGTGCTTTTTCGACAGGCGGTTGAGCGCCTCCAGCATCAGGTCGGCGCTGATTTCGTCAATAAAATCGGTAAACAGCACGATCAGCGACCGTCGCCCGATGCGCGAATTAAGATCGGCCAGAGCCAGCGTATGATTGGACTCTTCGGCCATGTCCGACAGGGACGATAGCTGATGTTTCAACACCTCATAGCCCTGCATGCCCGATACCTGCGGGGCGATGTGATAGGGCTGTGACGCAAAGGCAAAGCTACGGATATTATCGCCGATTTTCAGCGCGCAATAGCCGAGCAACAGTCCGGCATAGAGCGCCCGATCCAGCCGTTTGATGCCAAGCAGTGGCTCTCCCATCAGCCGCCCGGTATCAAAGGCCAGTACGATGTGATGATTGCGTTCGGCCTGAAACTCCCGCGACAACAGTTTGAGGTGGCGGGCCGAGGAGCGCCAGTCGATCCGGCGCGGGTCCTGACTGGCATCATATTCACGCAGGGCATGAAATTCCGAGCCATTGTGCAACTGGTTCTGCACGCGCACGCCGTAAATGCTGTCGTAGGAAAACAGCTCCGACGCATCGTGTTGTACACCTTCGATGTCCGGGGTGACCACGATCTGGCGATCCAGCGTCAGGCGCTTTTGAATCCAGATCAGCCCCAGAACCCCGCGATAACGGATATGGATATCCTCCAGAACCGCCACGCCGCGGGCATGGGCCTTGAGCGCCAGTTCGGCGTGGAAGGCCCCCTCATTATCGGTGATAGCTTGCGCGGTATCGCTGACGATCAGCAGGTGATTGGCCCCAAACCGCACCTCAAGCGCACCCGGTCTGCGGCCCGTGAAGGTCAGGCTGAATGGCCAGACATAGTCACGGCCCACGCCCATGCTACGCGGGGTTTTCAGGTCGAGCTTAAGTGTGCGTGACAAGGGCGCAAATAGCCCGTCAAACAGCGAAAGCCCCAAAACCCCAAGCATGACCAGCGGCGCCCAGACCCAGCCTTGCGGCCACGCCAAAGCCAGCACGATGCTTAAGGCGACGCACAGGACAAGGATCGTAATGAGGCGGGCGGTGGGGTACATGACTATCTGGGGATCTCAACGCGTTCCAGCAGGCTTTGCAGCACGCTGTCGACATTGGCGCCTTCGATCTCCGCCGACGCCGATAAGAGCACACGGTGGCGCATACAGGGGGCATAGAGCGCCTTGATGTCATCGGGCAGCACATAGTCACGACCATCCAGTGTAGCGCGCGCCCGTGCGGCCCGCGCCAGCAGCGCGCCCGAACGCGGTGACGCGCCGACGCTCAGTTGCGCCACTTCGCGGGTGGCCCGGATCAGGTTGACGATGTAGTTGAGATTGGCGTCATTCAGCTTAACCTGCGCCACCACATCAATGGCCTGAGCCAGTGTTGCGGCATCGATAACGCGGGAAATATTCAGCGTAGTATCGGTCGCCGCCGCATTGCCCGACAGGCTGACGATGCGTCGCTCTTCCTCGATGCTGGGGTAGCTTAAAATGTGCTTGAACAAAAACCGGTCAAGCTGCGCTTCGGGCAGGGGATAGGTGCCCTGCTGTTCAATCGGGTTCTGGGTGGCAATGACCGTAAAGCGCGCCCCCAGATCGTGGCGGGTGCCATCCAGCGTCACAAACCGCTCCTGCATGGCCTCAAGCAGGGCGGCTTGAGTCTTGGGCGGGGTGCGGTTGATTTCGTCGGCCAGCAACAGATCGCAGAAAATCGGCCCTTTGCTGAGCGAAAAGCTGGAGGTCTGAAAGTTAAACAGGTTCGACCCCAGAATGTCGCCGGGCAGCATATCCGGCGTGAACTGGATGCGGCCAAAGCGCAGATCAAGCGATTGGCAAAAGGCCCGCGCCAACAGGGTCTTGGCGGTGCCGGGAGGCCCTTCGAGCAGGATGTGGCCGCCCGAAAACAGCGCCACCAGCATAAGCTCGACCGTATCGGCCTGGCCCACCACCGCCTTGGCGATTTCGGCCCTGAGCTGGTCCGCTAAGGATTTAATGTCGGATATTTGCACGGTGTCAGCTCTCCGTTTTGGATGGGGTGGTGCGGGGTTTGATATCGCCCGTCTCAAGACGCCATTGATGCAGGCGCTGACACAGGCTGATGAGATGGGCAGGCGTGGTCACTTTGGTCGCGTCGCGGGCGATGGCGCTATAGGTTTCGGTGGTCCCCGTGCGCGCGCTCAACTGATCGGCCAGTTCATCGGACGACAGGGTGGCGTGGCCCATATAGCCGCGCGCTTTAAGGGCCGCATCGCGCATCATCTGGGCATAGAGCGGGGCCAGTTTCGGCTCGCGTCCGGCCTTGCCCAGCAGGCGCGCGGCATTGTCCGCCAGTATGCTGACCCCGCGCCCCAGCGGTGCCGATTTGGTCATATCATGGGCGGGGCCAAAGCGGGCAAAGGCCGCCCACATCAGGCCCAGCCCCAGCACCATAAAGGCCAAAGGCACGGCAATAAACGGTGGGGTGGCGATATGGTGCAGCAGGCTTTTGTCGACCGAATGGCCGTTGAAGGTGAGGTTAAACACAACCGACGGCGGGGTGGCCGATTTACCACGTACAGCGTCAATCAGGGTCAGGGCCGTGACGACTTTTTGCGGGTCGCCCAAAATCTGGTTATTGAGCAGGTCGGGGTCGGTCAGCAGATAGACCGGATGTGTGTATGGTTTTTCACCGGGCAGGGCATTAACGCGCGCCAGCACGATTTCGCCCTTTGGGCCGGTCAGGATCGGGGTGAGTTTAGGCGTCGCCACGACCGATTGCAGGCCCTTGATCTTACCGGCCTTAAGCGGAGCCGTAAACAGGGTCTGGCCCGATGCGGGTTGCAGGGTCAGGGTGCGCGAGACCTTGGTGGGGGCGCGGGCAAACTGATAATCGACTGGCACCACAGGCCGCGTCATGATCATCTTTTCACCGGATTTTTCCAGATCCGAGGTTTCGGTTCGGGTGTCCGACAGCAATCGCATCAGATCAAGCAAAGTGCTGTAAGGCTGCGTCCATTCGTTTTGCGACCAGCGCGGACGGGTGCGGTGAGGTGCGGCCTGCCATTTCGGCAGTACGATCAGGACAGCGTCCCCTTGCGCGTCGTAAAGGATGTGATCGGATTTGGCCTTATCCGCGCCACGGGTGGCTTCACCTATGTCTTCGGGGCCACTGACTGAGGCACGCGTTTCGGCCACCTTGCGTCGGGCGAGGATCGCTTCATATTCACGGTCCGAGCTATCTTCGGATGCCGCCTCCTCCGCGCTCGCTGAAGACGCCGTCTGCCCGCTTTCAGCAGTATCAATCGTATCAGCGGCAGGCATTTCCAAAGCATAGAGCGCAAAGACGCTATCGACATCTTCAAGCGTGATGATCTCAAGATCATAGCGCTGTTGCGGGCCGGTTTCGCGGCGGTTGATATCGCTGCGGTAACCGCGCGCATCGAGCAGTTTATAGATACCTTTAAAGCCGTGCGGTGAGATCGCGCCGGCATCGGCTGACTGCGGGCTGTCCGGATCGAAGGACGGCGAAATCAGGATCAGGGCCGCCGTCGCAAACAGGCCGACGCACAACAGGCCGACGATCATCGGTAGCAGACGATTAAGCGGGGGCAGGCGGAGATTAAGTTTCATCAGCCGATCCCTTCGATGGCGACGAAATCGACATAGGCCTGACGGCAGGCGTCGAACCCTTCGCGCCCGACACGGATACCGGCGAAATAGCTCATTTCAACCCAGCGCGTAATTTCCCCGAATGCCGGACGCGCATCATATGGCAGCAGCGGATGGCTTAAGATATCGCGCGATGAATAATGGCTGCGCACCAGATCGGGCCGGTAAGCGTTCAGATCGGCCACCGACCTCAGCAACAGCAAATGCACGGCTTCATCATAGTCACCCTTGGCCGCCAGCGCGTCGATATCGTGCAACAGGGCGGCAGCGGCGTCTTTGGTGGGCCGCCACATCGTCTCAGGTTTCATCACATCGCGCGGGAGGAAGCGTTCAATCTGCTGACGGATCAGCATCCGCACAAACGGCGATAGCACCAGTACCGCCAGCGCAAACACCAGAAAATAAATCAGCCAGGGCAGGATGGGCCCAAGGGGTGCCATGATCTTGCCGATCGCGGTGATGACATCGCCCAGCCAGTGCAGCACATCTTTGAGCCATTGCGGCATCTCGGTCTTAGGCGGGTTAACCTGGGCGAAGTGGGTCTGGATGTAGCCGCTGCCATTGACGTCATCAATCAGGCTGCGGGCCTGATCCTGAGTCACAGATTCCGGGGTCACAGACACGCCCACAGGCGCGGCCGCCGATGCGGAAACGCTCGCGTCTGTCTGACTGTCGGAAAGCCTAAGCCCCATAACCTCTCCCCACCCCACGACCATAGGCTGAGGACATATTTGGGTCAATCGGCAATTGGACGCAGGCGGCCTTTAACGGTAATTTATGCCCGAAAATACGTGGACTGAAAATAGTCCTCAGCCTGCCGCATAAAGTCATCGGCAATCGCGCGCACGGCTTGTGGCAATTCATGGCGCGGCCGGAACAGTCCGATCTGACGCGTCGGCGTAAACCCTTCCAGATTTACAAAAGCGGCGGCGCCATTTTGATAGCTGGTTTGATAGCTTTGGGGCATGACGGTGGCACCAACCCCTGCCGACACCATATCCAGCGCGCGCTCATCATGGCGGGTACGGTAAACCAGTGGCGGTCGCACATTGCGGTCGGTGAAATAGCGGCTGGTTTCAGACAGAACTTCGCAGAAAGATCGCACGATCATCGGCTGATCAGCCATGTCTTCGCCGCGTACCGTGCCCGCGCCAGCCAAAGGGTGATCCGGCGGCAGCACTAGGCTATAGCCCTCACGATAAAGCGGCACACTACGGTCATCCTCAACCCGCCGGATCGACAGCGCAAAGTCGATGCCGCGCTCATCCATGCGGTTGAGCAGTTCCTGCTCGGTGCCATCCGACAGTTCAAACTGCGTGTTCGGATGTATCGCACGAACGCTTTTGATCAGGCCCGCGATCCGTTGTGACGGCAGGGTATGCAGCACGCCCAGCCGCAGTACCGGTGCCGTGACACCTTGCGCCACTTCAGCCAGAGCCAGATTACATTCATGCAGGATGGTCTTGGCGCGGGGCAGGAACCGCGCCCCGGCGGTGGTCAGAAACACCCGCTTATTGTTGCGCACAAAAAGGGCGGCCCCAACCGTCTCTTCCAGCCGTTTTATCCCGGCCGACAGGGTGGGCTGGGTCACGGACGAGGCACTGGCGGCCTTGGAAAATGAGCCGGTTTCAACCACCGCCAGAAAATAACGCAGCAGGTAAGGGTCCATTATACTCCCCTGCCTTGGCGTGGGAGGTGGCGCGCCAAAGGCGTGGCGGAGGGAGGCATGTTTGCACCAGTATGAATAGAAAATTTCTATCAATTCTATTTTTATAATCGATTTTATCAATTTCAACAAGATGGCTATCCTACGGGTAAATACAGGGAATCCACATGACCATCTGGGTCAGCGACATCGATACCGCCTCTGAGGGTTTTCGCGCCAATGCCGCGCGGCTGAAAGCCATGACGGCGGAGTTGCACGCGCTCACCGCCCGCATAGCTGAGGGCGGGCCCGCCGCTGCCCGTGACCGCCATGTCGCCCGTGGAAAGCTTTTGCCGCGTGATCGCATTACCGCCTTGATCGATCAGGGCTCGCCCTTTCTGGAAATCGGAGCGTTAGCGGCGCATGGGGTTTACGCCGAACAGGTTGCGTCCGCCGGGATCATCTGCGGCATTGGCCGGATCGAAGGCACCGAGTGCATGATCGTGTGCAATGATGCCACGGTTAAGGGCGGCACTTACTATCCGCTGACGGTCAAGAAGCATTTGCGGGCGCAGGAAATCGCCCTGACCAACCATTTGCCCTGTGTCTATCTGGTCGATTCCGGCGGCGCCAACCTGCCTAATCAGGACGAGGTCTTTCCTGATCGCGATCATTTTGGCCGCATCTTTTTCAATCAGGCGCAGATGTCAGCCCGCAATATCCCGCAGATCGCCGTCGTGATGGGCAGTTGCACGGCGGGCGGGGCCTATGTGCCGGCCATGTCGGATGAAACCATCATCGTGCGCCATCAGGGGACGATCTTTTTAGGTGGGCCGCCGCTGGTTAAGGCCGCGACCGGTGAAGTGGTCAGCGCCGAAGACTTAGGCGGTGGCGATGTGCACGCCAGACGCTCAGGCGTGGCCGATCATCTGGCCGATAATGATGCCGAGGCCCTACAGATCGCGCGGCGAATTGTGCGCCATTTGAACCGCACAAAAACGGTATCTGTGGCGGTACGGGAGGTGCAGGCACCGGCGTATGACCTTGAGGAACTTTACGGCCTGATCCCGGCCGATCCAAAGCAGCCTATCGATGCCCGCGAACTGATCGGTCGCATTGTCGATGGTTCGCAATTTGATGAGTTTAAGCCGCTTTATGGGGAAACCCTGATTACCGGATTTGCCCATCTTTATGGCTATCCGGTAGGTATTATTGCCAATAACGGGGTGCTGTTTTCGCAGAGTGCCTTAAAAGGCGCGCACTTTGTGGAACTGTGCGCCGGACGCGGCATACCGCTGATCTTTCTGCAAAACATCACCGGCTTTATGGTTGGCCAAAAATACGAAAACGAAGGCATTGCCCGTGATGGTGCAAAGCTGGTGACGGCGGTGGCCTGTGCCAATGTACCTAAGCTGACCCTGATTTTCGGCGGCTCCTACGGGGCTGGTAATTACGGCATGTGCGGACGGGCCTTTGATCCGCGCTTTGTGTGGATGTGGCCCAATGCGCGTATTTCGGTCATGGGCGGCGCACAGGCGGCAGGGGTTCTGGCCACCGTTAAACGCGATGCCATTGAAGCCAAAGGCGGCACATGGTCGCTAGAGGATGAGGCCGCCTTTAAGGCCCCCTATATCGAACAGTTCGAGGCCCAGAGCCATGCCTTTTATGCATCGGCGCGCCTGTGGGACGACGGGGTGATCGACCCTGCTGACACCCGCCGGGTCTTGGGGTTGTCGCTGTCGGCGGCTTTGAATGCCCCGATTCAACCGACCCGGTTTGGTATATTCAGGATGTGAGGTCACAGCATGTCGTCCCTATCGCTACATATCGCTGATGGCATTGCCCGCGTCATCCTCAACCGGCCTGAGCGGCATAATGCCTTTGATGCCCGCCTGATCGATGATCTGGAAGACACCTTCACCCTGCTGGGGCGGGACACAAACGTCCGGGTGATCGTCCTGACCCATGCCGGCGTTAATTTCTGCGCCGGTGCTGATCTGGAATGGATGGCGGCCTCGGCGGCCAAACCGAAAACCGAAAACCGCGAAGACGCCCTGAAAATGGCGCGCATGTTTGCGGCCATCAACGCCTGCCCTAAACCGGTGATCGGGCTGGTGCGCGGTAAGGCCATCGGCGGGGGCGTAGGGCTGGTGGCGTGCTGCGATATCGTCATTGCCGCCCCCGATGCCAGCTTTGCGCTTAGCGAGGTTAGGCTGGGCCTGATCCCGGCGGTGATATCGCCGTTCGTGGTGGCTAAGATCGGCCCCTCACAGACCCGCCGGTACATGATCAGCGCCGAGGCGTTTGATGCCATAACCGCCGTGTCCATCGGCCTGATCCATGAGGTGTGTGCGGATGGGGAGGCGACGCTTACGACCCTGATCGCCACCCTGCTGCGCAATGCGCCAAAGGCGATGGCGGAAGTTAAAACCCTGCTGGCCGATGTGGCGGGGAAAGCCATAGATGACGATCTTTTGAGCGTGTGCGCCGACCGTATTGCTGCGCGCCGGGCCTCATTTGAGGGCATGGAGGGCGTGGCCGCCTTCCTTGGCAAACGCAAAGCCGATTGGGTGCCCAATGACTAACCCGATGAGCAAACTGCTGATCGCCAATCGCGGCGAAATCGCCTGCCGCATCATCCGCACCTGTCAGCGGATGGGTATCCGCACGGTGGCGATCTATGCTGACACCGATGCCCGCGCTGTGTTCGTGAAAGACGCCGATGAAGCCTATGCTCTGGGTGGGGTGACAGCGACCGAGACCTATCTGCGGGGCGACCGGATTATCGAGATCGCCAAATCTTGCGGTGCCGATGCCGTCCACCCCGGCTATGGCTTTTTGTCGGAAAATGCAGAGTTTGCCGAAATGTGCGCTGAGGCAGGCCTGATCTTTGTTGGCCCGTCGCCAGAATCCATGCGGGCCATGGCGCTCAAAGGCGCGGCCAAGGCGCTGATGGAGGCAGCCGGTGTGCCGGTCACCCCCGGCTATCATGGCGACGATCAGTCGGCTGATACCCTGCAACAGGCCGCCGACCGTATCGGCTATCCGTTGCTGATCAAGGCTGTGGCTGGCGGTGGCGGCAAAGGGATGCGCCGCGTCGACGGGCCGCAGGATTTTGCCCACGCCCTGGCCGCCGCGCAGGCCGAGGGGAAAAAAGCCTTTGGCGACCCGAAGGTGCTGATTGAAAAATATATCACCCGCCCCCGCCATGTGGAGGTGCAGGTGTTTGGGGATCGCCACGGGCAGGTCGTACACCTGTTTGACCGTGACTGCTCGATGCAGCGCCGCCATCAAAAGGTGATCGAAGAAGCCCCTGCTCCTGACCTCAGTGATGCCACTCGCCATGCCCTGCACAATGCCGCCGTGCGCGCCGCACAGGCCATCCAGTATCAGGGTGCCGGTACGATTGAATTCATCCTCGATACGGATACGGGCCAGTTCTATTTCATGGAAATGAACACCCGGCTTCAGGTCGAACATCCGGTGACGGAGATGATCACCGGCCTTGATCTGGTCGAATGGCAGATCCGGGTGGCGCGCGGCGAACCCCTGCCGCTGATGCAAGCTCAGATCACCCAGACCGGTCATGCGATTGAAGCCCGTCTCTATGCCGAAGACCCCTATGCCGATTTCATGCCCTCAGCCGGTACGCTGACCCGGCTGGAGTTTGCGCACCGCATCCGCATCGATACCGGCGTGCAGGCAGGCGATGAGGTCAGTATCTATTTCGACCCCATGATCGCTAAGCTCATTGCGCACGGTAAGGATCGGGCCGCCGCGATTGCCGGTTTGCGTCAGGCTCTGATCGATACGCGGGTCGAGGGACTGACCAGCAACCTCAGCTTTCTGCGCCGGTTGATCTCGGCACGCGTGTTTGTGGCGGGAGAGATTGATACCGGTTTTATCGAACGGCACCGCGAAGACCTGATGATCCCGTGGCCGGATATTGCGCAGCATAAATCGCTGTCAGACCCAAATTCACCGTGGGGAGCCACCGATGGCTGGTGGCTCAATCAGCCGCCGGTCAGTCCACCCGATCTACGCCGTTTTACCGCACACGCCGTTCAGCGCCCGACCGGTCCTGTGGTGATCGAGGCCCCCATGCCGGGTTTGGTGGTGGCGGTCGAGGTTTTTGAGCATGCCCGCGTCACCAGGGGCCAGCCTATGCTGGTGCTGGAGGCCATGAAGCTTCAGCACACCCTGAAAGCGCCCTGCGACGGCAGGGTGACGAGGTTGAGCGCCACTATAGGTCAGCAGGTGTGCGGCCACGATGTGCTGATGACCATCACCCCTGTCGATGAGGAAGTTGCCTGATGTTTGATTTCCCACATCTGAGCTTTGGCCATGATGACGATATTACGGCCCTGCGCGATCTGGCGGCGCGCTTTGCCGCGCGTGAGATTGCACCGCTGGCGGCCACGGCCGATCGTGAGGATCAGTTTCCCATGCACCTGTGGCGACGGATGGGGGGGGCTGGTCTGCTGGGGATCACGGCGCCCGAAGTCTATGGCGGGTCTGGTCTGGGCTATCTGGCCCACACCATCGTCATGGAAGAAATCTCACGCGCCTCGGCCTCGGTCGGCCTGTCTTATGGCGCCCACTCCAACCTGTGCGTCAATCAGATTGTGCGCAATGGAAACGACGATCAGAAGGCCCGTTATTTGCCTAAGCTGATATCGGGTGAGCATATCGGTGCGCTCGCCATGTCCGAGTCGGGGGCGGGGTCGGACGTGGTGTCGATGACGCTCAGGGCGGATAAACGCGGCGATTATTATGTGCTGAACGGCACCAAGATGTGGATCACCAATGGCCCCGATGCCGATGTGCTAGTCGTCTATGCCCGCACCGATCCGCACGGCGGCGCGCGCGGCCTGACCGCCTTTCTGGTCGAAAAGGGTTTCACAGGTTTTTCCGTGGCGCAGAAACTCGATAAGCTTGGGATGCGCGGCTCCCACACTGGCGAACTGGTGTTTGAAGATTGCAAAGTGCCGGTGGAAAATGTGCTGGGTGAGGTCGGGCGCGGCGTCAATGTGCTGATGTCAGGGCTGGACTATGAGCGGGTGGTGCTGTCGGGCGGGCCACTGGGGATCATGCGGGCGGGGCTCGATATCGTCATGCCCTATGTCCATGCGCGCAAGCAGTTCGGTCAGTCGATCGGCACGTTTCAGCTTATGCAGGGCAAGCTGGCTGACATGTACACCACCTGGGGGGCGTGCCGGTCTTACGTCTATGCGGTGGCGCAGGCCTGTGACCGCGGGGAGACCACGCGTAAGGACGCTGCGGGCTGCATACTTTATGCGGCAGAAAAAGCGACCTGGCTGGCGGGTGAGGCGATCCAGTGTCTGGGGGGCAATGGCTATGTCAACGAATATGCCACGGGCCGGTTGTGGCGCGACGCCAAGCTGTACGAGATCGGGGCCGGGACGTCCGAGATTCGGCGGATGCTGATCGGGCGTGAACTGTTTGAGGATACGAAGTGACCCGCCCCACCCGTGTCACTCTTTATGAAGTTGGCCCGCGTGACGGCCTGCAATCCGAAGCGGTCACGGTGCCTGTGCCGGTCAAGATCGACCTGATCAACCGTCTGTCGGCAGCGGGTCTGACGCACATCGAAGCGGCCAGTTTTGTTTCTACCAAATGGGTGCCGCAAATGGCCGACGCTGAGGCGGTCATGGCCGGTATTGCGCGGGATGCGCGGGTGAGCTATAGCGCCCTGACCCCTAACCTCATCGGCTACACGCGGGCGATATCATCGGGGGCTGACCGGGTCGCGGTCTTTGCCTCGGCCTCCGAAAGCTTCAGCCTGAGAAACATCAATGCCACGATCGCAGACAGCCTGATCCGTTTTGCACCCGTTCTGACCACGGCTGAAAAAGATCAGGTGCCGGTGCGGGCCTATGTGTCGTGCGCTTTTGTCTGCCCCTATGAAGGCAGGATTGCGCCCGAAGCGGTGTTAAATGTGGCGCAAAACCTGATCGACATGGGCTGTTATGAGGTGGCCATAAGCGACACCATCGGGGCTGCAACACCGGCCGATATGGCGCGTCTGCTGGATCAGGTCTTGTCGCATATTCCGGCGGACAGGTTGGCCGTGCATGTTCATGACACCTATGGGCAGGCGCTCGCCAATATTCTAACCGCGCTCGATTACGGCATTGCCACCTTTGATTCCTCGGTCGGCGGGCTGGGCGGTTGCCCCTATGCGCCGGGGGCATCAGGCAACGTCGCGACCGAAGACGTGCTTTATATGTTGAACGGGCTGGGGATCGAGACCGGCGTTGACCTTGACGCCATCATAGAGACGGCATGGTTTATCAGCGAAGCGCTGGGTCATGCGCCGCGCTCGAAACTGGCTATGGCTAAGGCTCGTTAAGTTGGTATTGACGGTCAGCGCGTTTGAGTCCCATTCAAAACTTATATTTAGCCCCCTATAACCAGATGCAGGTTTGCTTAAGGGTTGCATTATGCGTCATCTGAAGTTTGCGGCGGGTATTTTAGGGATTGCGGGCCTTGCCTTGCGCCTGGCGGAGGATGTGCGCCTGCACCGCCTGCGCAAACGTCTGGCGCGGGTATCGGATGAGACCTTCCTGAAAACCGCCCGCAGCCTGAACGCCTTTGAAAGCAGTCTGGCCCGTCTGGCGGTTGAAAAATCCACCAATGACGATGTACGCGCCTTTGCCGACCATGTGCTCGAAAAAGAAGGTGACGTCACCGGCGACCTGATTGAGATCATGGATGTGGCGAGAGAAAACGACGTTTTATCGAGCGAAAGCGCCCGACCGGGCGTCGGCGATCGTTCGCCGCCCTCGCGGAGCCCATCTTCGGGCGTGAGCGAAAAGAAATCGAACTTTAAACCGATCTATCATGGCTGGGTCGACGATCTGCAGCATGCCAAAGCCGCTGGTTTTGATCAAACCTTTGTCGATGTGGGGCAAACCGTTTATCAGGGGGCGGTGTCGGTATTCGAAGCCTATGTCCGCGATGATGCCACCGGCCCGCTCAAGGATTATGCCGCTCGCAATATCCCGCGCCTTCAGGCAAGGCTTAGCCAGCTTCAGGCGCTTGATCTGTCGGTTCCGCAGCCGGTTGAGGCCTAAATCATAGGTGATACGTCGCGCTTGAGGCGGCGCAGGCAATAGATCGAGCGGGTGTGTTTTATGCCCTCGAACTTCAATAATTTTTTGCGCAGGAAGGTCTCATAGCCTTCCGGTCCATCGACCGCGACAATGATCACATAGTCGAATTCGCCGGTCGTCAGATAGACATCGATCACTTCGGGCAATTGCTGAAGGTGTCGTGAAAAGTTCTCGATCTTTTCATCATCATGGTTTTCCAGATTGACCTCGACGATAAAGGTATCGGGCCGTCCGACCTTGGCCTGATCAAGGATGGCCACATAGCCGGATATGACCCCGGCCTCCTCCAGACGCTTGATCCGCGACCAGCACGGGGTCTGCGACAACCCCACCTGATCGGCGATTTCCTGCGTCGTCAGCCGACAATTTGTGCGCAGCAATCTGAGGATTTTCCGGTCGGTCTCGTCCAGACCTTTGGTGTCGGTGGTTCTCGGCATTTCCCTGTTTCCGGCTATTAGTTTTATTCTACGATAACATATATTTTCAGAATTTCATTCCGGATTTTTGTGCAATGCGCGCAATGATCAGAAAGTAATTTTGCTTATATGGGGTTAATCTGTCCTGAAAACACATGGCTTCTCAAGCCGTATAAAGTTACAGGAAACGCCTATGCGCACCGGTGTGACGCTTGAGGATAAATACAGGCTGAGTGGCGGGCCAGCCTATATGACCGGCGTGCAGGCGTTGGTGAAGCTGCCGTTGATGATTGCCGCCCTCGACCGCCTGAACGGGCTCAATACCGGCGGCTTTATCTCCGGCTATCGCGGCTCACCGCTCGGCACCTACGACCTGCAACTTGAACAGGCCAAAGCCTATTTAGACGCCGCCGATATCGTCGTTCAGCCCGCCGTCAACGAAGACCTGGGGGCGGCGGCCGTGTGGGGATCGCAGCATGTGCCGCTATTTTCAGGCGCCAAAAAAGACGGTGTATTTGGTCTGTGGTACGCCAAAAGCCCCGGCGTTGACCGCTCAGGCGACGCGCTCAAACACGCCAATATGGCCGGCACGTCGCGCTATGGCGGCGTGGTCGCACTGGTTGGCGATGATCCGGCGTGTAAGTCGTCATCCCTGCCCAATCAAAGCGATCACGCCCTGATCGATGCCGAAATCCCGATCATAGCCCCGTCCAGCGTCGAGGAAATCCTCGACTTTGGTCTGCGGGCGCTTGAGATGTCGCGCTTTGCCGGCTGCTGGGTGGCGCTGAAAACCGTCTCCGACCTGATGGATGGGGGTGCCAGCATCACCCTCCCATCGCTTGAAGGCACACCTAATTTGCCTGACATAGACCTGCCGCCGGAGGGGCTGCATATCCGTGTGCCTGACCCGCCGCAGGCCAAGGAGTTCCGCCACCGCCATTTCAGGTTACCCGCCGCAGTGGCCTTTGGTCATTTGAATGGCTTAGACCGGATCGCGCTCAATGCGCCGCGCGCGCGGCTTGGGATTGTGGCGTCGGGCAAGGTGTTCCATCAGGTCATGGAGGCCCTGACCCTGCTGGGTCTGAATGCTGCCGCCTGCCGCGACGTCGGTTTGCGGGTATGGAAGGTCGGTATGGTCTGGCCGCTGGATGCGCAGGCCGCCACCACCTTTGCCCGTGGGCTGGAAACCGTGCTGGTCATCGAAGAGCGCCGCGACGTTATTGAGAGCCAGCTAAGAAACGCGCTCTACCCCCTGCCCAACCACCCCCGCATCCTCGGCAAAAAGGACGCTGATGGCCACCCGTTGGTATCCGAGGTTCTGGAGCTGGAAACGGTTGAGGTCGCACTGGCCATCGCCCATATCATGCCTGATGGCGCGGTCGCACCGGAGCGGCTTCGCAGGCTAACGGCCCGTCACCACAGCCGTGAGCAGACGGTGCCGATCCATGCCCGTAAGCCCTATTTCTGCGCCGGTTGTCCCCATTCGCGCTCGACCATGCTGCCCGAAGGGTCGCGCGCTCTGGCAGGGATTGGCTGTCACTATATGGCGACCTTCCTGCCGCGCCGGTCGGAGCTTTATACCCATATGGGGGCTGAGGGCATCACCTGGATGGGTCAGGCCCCGTTCACCGATGAAGCCCATGTCTTTGCTAATCTGGGCGACGGCACCTATTTCCATTCCGGGATACTGGCCCTGCGTCAGGCGGCCGCCGCGAACTTAAATATTACCTACAAAATCCTCTATAATGATGCGGTCGCCATGACCGGCGGGCAGGCCGTCGATGGCTATCTGACACCCGCCCTATTAGCCGCGCAGGTGGCGGCGGAAGGGGTGAAGTGCATCGTTTTTGTCTCGCCGGAACCCGACCGCTGGCGCCATGATCCGGCCCTGCCTGCGGGCGTGACTTTCCGGCACCGCGATGACCTGGAGGCCGTGCAGACCGAACTGCGCGCCACCAAGGGCGTGACGGTGCTGCTCTATGATCAGGCCTGCGCCACCGAAATGCGCCGCCGCCGCAAGCGCGGTCACGCCCCGGCCTTGACGCAGCGAGTGTTTATCAATGAGCGCGTGTGCGAAGGCTGCGGCGATTGCTCAGTCAAATCGGCCTGCATCGCGGTCGCCCCCAAAGACACCGAGTTTGGCATCAAGCGTGAGATCGATCAATCGGCCTGCAATGTCGATACCTCATGCCTGAACGGCTTTTGCCCCAGCTTTGTGACCCTTGAGGGGGCGCAGGTGAAGCGGGCGCCCGCCGACGCCATGACCGGCATTATTTCTGATTTACCGGAAGTGATGCCGCCTGCTTTGACCTCTACCTTCAACCTGCTGATCACCGGCATTGGCGGGCTGGGGGTGACCTCACTGGGTGCCATTCTAGGCATGGCCGCCCATATTGACGGGTTGCAAGTCACGGCCGTTGATCAGCAAGGTCTGGCCCAACGGGGCGGCGGGGTCGATTCCCACCTGCGCCTCAGCCTGCAAGGGGCAATCCCCAATGGCCCGCGTATACCGCTGGGTCAGGCTGATGTCGTCATCGCCGCCGACATGGTGCAGGCTCACGCCAAATCGACCCTGCCCCTGATGAATCCCGATAAGACGGTGGTGGCGCTGAACGCTGACCTGACTTCGACGGCGGATTTTACGGTCGATACCCGCACGCGTTTTGACCGCAACGGCATGACGCGCCGGGTCAGGCTGGCCAGCAAAACCCTGACCGAAATCACAGCTACCGGACTGGCGCGGCGGTATTTGGGCGATGCGGTCTATGTCAATATGATCCTGCTGGGGGCCGTCTGGCAGGCCGGTCTGATCCCCCTGTCACGCGCCGCCATTACGCAGGCGATCCGGCTGAACGGGGCGGATGTCGAGGCTAATTTACGTGCCTTTGCTCTGGGGCGGGCACATGCCGCTGGACGGGTCACCGAGGCCGCGCCCCCGTCGCCCGCCTTTGATCTTGAGGCCTTTGTGGCCCGCCGCGTCGTGGATCTGACCGCCTATCAAAACGCCGCCTATGCTGAGGATTATCTGACGCTGGTGGATCGCGCCAAGGCCACCGGCCATGCTGGTTTCACTGAGGCCGTGGCGCGTAATTTCTATAAGCTCAAGGCCTATAAGGACGAATACGAAGTCGCCCGCCTGCATACCGATCCGCAGATGACGGCCCTGCGCGACGCCCAGTTTGAGGGCGTCACCAAGGTCAGTGTCTGGCTGGCTCCGCCGCTGTGGGCGCGCAAAGACCCGACGACTGGTGTGCCGAAAAAAAGGCGTTTCGGGCCGTGGATATTCAGCGCCTTTGCCGTGCTTAAGCGCTTCAAAGCTTTACGCGGCACGCCATTTGATCCGTTCGGCGCGACACAAGAGCGGCGTCTGGAGCGCCAGATGATCGACGATTACCGTGTACTGATCACCCGGCTTTGCGCCGTCTTTACGCCTGCCAGGGCCGACACTTGTGTGGCGCTGGCCCGCCTGCCCGAAGAGGTCAGGGGCTTTGGTCACATCAAGCTTAAATCCATTCAGGACATGCAGTCTCAGCGTGACGCCCTGATGGCGCGCCTGTCCCGTCCGGTTGCCAAGACCGAAATATCTAACCTTAAGGAAGTCCACCATGTTTGATCATCCCGATTTCGACCACCACGAAAAGATCCTTGAGGTCGATGATCCGGATACCGGCCTTAAGGCGATTATCGCCATCCATTCGACCGCCATGGGGCCCGCGGCTGGCGGGTGCCGGTTGTGGACCTATGACAGCTTTGGCGATGCCCGCCGTGATGCGCTGCGGCTGTCGCGCGGCATGAGCTATAAGAACGCCATGGCCGATCTGCCGCTGGGCGGGGGTAAGGCGGTTATTGTGGGGCCGGTGCATTCTGAGAATCGCGCCGCCCTGTTTCGCGCCTTTGGTCGGGCGGTCGATAGTCTGGGCGGGCAATATATCACCGCCGAAGATGTCGGGGTCGGGGTGGCCGATATGAAGATGGTCGCGACCGAGACGCGTTTTGTGTCGGGGCTGGCGACCGGTGCCGGTGGGGTCGGGGGTGATCCGTCGCCCTTTACCGCCCGCGGGGTGCGCGTCGGCATCGAAGCGGCGGTGCGCACTCGTTTGGGCCGCGACAACCTAAATGGGGTGCGCGTGGCGGTGCAGGGGCTGGGCGGCGTCGGCGGCCACCTGTGTCAGGAACTGCATGAGCGCGGGGCGCGCCTGATCGTGGCCGATATCAACCCGGATCGCGTGGCCCTGATGCAGTCGCGTTATCAGGCCGATATCACAAGCGTTGACAGCATATTGGTGCAGGACGCCGATGTCATCGCCCCCTGCGCTTTGGGCGGGGCGATTACCGAAGACGTGGCTGCCCGTTTGAAAGCGCCGATTGTCGCGGGCGGTGCCAACAACCAGCTTTTGACACCGAAAGCCGGTGAGATTCTGGCCGATCGCGATATTCTGTACGCGCCGGACTATGTCATTAATGGCGGCGGCATCATCATGGTCAGCGGCGAATATCTGGGCGGCCAGACCCTTGCGACGGTGCGGGCTCAGGTTGATGCCATCGGGCCACGTCTGGAGGGTATCTTTGCGGCGGCGAAGCGCGATGGACGCATGACCCAGGACGTTGCCGACACTCTGGCGCGCGCCAGGCTGATGGCGGCGCGGCAAATAAAGACACGCATCACCGAAACCGTGTAAAACGGTCGCATGACCTTAGACCTGATTATTCGCCGGGTGGATGACGTGGGCCGGATCACGCTGAACCGGCCCAAAGCCCTGCATGCCCTGACCCTTGCGATGGTTGAAGCGATGGCGCAAGCCTTAAGCGGCTGGCGCGATGATCCGTCTGTGGCGCGTATCCTGATCGACCATGCCGAGGGCACGCGCGGGTTTTGTGCCGGGGGTGATATTCGCGCTCTGGCCGATAGCGTGGGTGGCGATGGCAAGCTGATGGAAGCGTTTTTTACTGCCGAATACCGGCTGAACGTGCTGATCCATAACTACCCCAAGCCGGTCATCGCCCTGATGGACGGCATTGTCATGGGCGGTGGCGTCGGGATTTCGGTCCATGGCGCGCACCGGATCGCGACCGAAAACACCGTCTTTGCCATGCCGGAAACGGCCATCGGTCTGTTTACCGATGTGGGCGCAGGCTGGTTTTTACCGAGATTATCAGGGTATCTGGGCACATGGCTGGCGCTGACCGGGGCGCGGTTGAAGGGGGCGGATGTGGTTGCTGCTGGTATTGCTACCCACTATGTGGCCGATGCGGCAGAGTTTAAGTCGGGGCTTTTGAATGGCAGTGACGTCTTGCTCAAATCCCATTTGGCTGAACCCGCCTACGCGCCGCATATGGCCGAGATCAACCGCGCATTCGCCGGTGATACCGTGCCGGAGATTATCACAGCCCTTGAGGCCGGTAGTGACTGGGGACGAGCACAGGCGCAGATACTCAAAACCCGCTGTCCGGTATCCATGACGGTGACCCTGAAACACCTGCGGATGGGCCGCGCCATGACCCGCTTTGAAGACGTGATGATACAGGAATACCGGCTGGCGCGCCGCCTGACCCGCAGGGCTGATTTCGCTGAGGGCGTGCGCGCTGTGGTGGTCGACCGGGACCAAAATCCGCGCTGGTCGCCTGCGCACGCGGACGACGTCGATAACGCGCTGATCACGGAACTCTTCACACCTCTGTCACCTGAGTTGTTCTAAGTCGATAATACACTTAAGTTGGTAGGCTTAGTTATAACGGAGGCCTGCCGTATGATAACCGAACAGACCGCTATCGTTCTTGGCCCCGGTGAGGGCCGTCGCTACCCGCTGGGCCGCATGACCAGCATCTTTAAATCGGATGGTGAAGAAACTTCCGGCCGCTATTCGATCTCGGAATGGTGGCTTGAGCCCTATACCCGCGGGCCGGGCAAGCACGTCCATAGCGACAACGAAGACATCTTTTATGTCATCGAAGGCCGCGTCGCCTTTCTGGTTGGGGATCAGTGGATTGATGCCGCCAAAGGGTCGTTCGTGCGTGTGCCCGCCGGTGTGATCCACGATTTTGAAAACCAGTCGCCGGACCGTGCCGGTGTGCTCAATATCTATATTCCCGGCGGTTTTGAGGATGATATGCCGGGGATTGTTGACTGGTTTCAGAAAAATCCGGTCGATTAAGCGCACAAAAAACCCCGGACTTTCGACCGGGGTTTTTAACTTGATTACATCGGCCCGCCACCACCGGGGCCACCGCCCCAGTTGCCGCGCGGCCCACGAGGGCCCTGGGGCATATCCTCTTGCGGCTGGGTGCCGCGCACCTCACCAAAGACATAACGCAGGGTCAGATAGGCCACTTGCCCCTGTTGCTTACGCTCGCGGATACCTTCCTGCGTATCGCTGCGGGTATAGGTCTTGGTATTGGCCGATTCAAAGATATCGGTCACGTTCAGAGACAGAAACAGCTTGTTGCTGAAACGGTGCGAATAGTTGACATTGGCCGTGGCGAACGGATCGGTATAGCTTTCGCGATCGATGCGCTTACCCTGCACATTGATGTTCACGCCCACGGTGTCCTTGGCCGTCATCTTGTAGTCGGCATTTATCCGTCCACTGACGTTAGTGCCGGTGCGCTCATAAGGCATCAGGTTACGATCATAGGACTGCACCTCGAAATAGGTGACCGTGCTAGAGGCCCGCATGCGCAGTTTTTCCGTCAGCCTGCCATCAAATGACATTTCAAGGCCGCCGGACTGCTGCTCACCCAGATTGGCGCGGGTGCGCAGCAGTACCGTATCAGAGATATAGTAGCTAACCGGCGCAATAACCTTTGAGTCCTTGCTGTAGAAAGCTTCGACATTATAGCTGTAGCCGCTTTTTTGGTATTCGTAACGGACGCTGAACTTATCGGTTTCCTGCGGTTTCAGGTCGGCATTACCCGCAGAGGCGTATTGATCACTATAATAGACAATGGTCGGGTCAAGTTCCATAGCGCCCGGACGGCGGATGCGGCGCGAATAGCCTACGCGCAAACGCTCCGCCTGCGACAATATATAGCTCAGGTTCACACTCGGCGTGACATTGGTGTAGTTGCTTTCGCCGCCTGTGCCGGTCTTGATCTCGACATCGGTGCGTTCAACCCGCAGGCCACTGCTGAGGCTCAGCTTATCCGTATAGGCCTTGCTGTAATTGACATAAAAGGCGCTGATGGTCTGCACGATATCCGTGATCGTGTCCTGATCCGGAATAAGCGAGGTGCCGCCGGTGCGCTGATTTAAGGTGCGGCTGTAGCTTTTCTGGTTCTGGATATCGAAACCGGTCGAGGCGTCCCCGCCCCATAGCCCGTGGGTATAGTCACCGCTCAGGTTCAACAGCTTTTCTTTGGTGTCGCGGTTACTGCGGTCACTGCTGTCGGTGCGTGCGGGCACGGCATAGCTATAGAGGGTCGAGTTTTCGCTCTGGCTGTCGCCGGTATTTTCCGAATAGCGCAGATTGAACTTTAAGGTCTCGCCTTCGGTATCGCCTCTGTGGTCAAACCGCAGCGTACCTTCAACCGTTTCATTGTTGTTTTCACCGCGGCTGATGCGGTTATAATCCTGCGTCAGGACGGCGTTCACATCATAGATCAGGCTGTGGCTCAGGCCGGTGTTGCTGCCTTCACGGCGCTGATAGCTGACATTACCAGCCAGGGTGTCATTGTCGTTGATCTGATAGTTCAGCCCGCCGTTAACCGACATCATATCGCTTAAGCGCGGGTTATAGCTTTCCGTGACCGCACGGGTCGTCTCACCGGTCAGGGCATTGATGCGCTTTCGGTCATCGGTCGATTCATTGGGGCGGCCATCGTGACGAATATTGACGCTGCCGTTCAGGATCAGCTTGGGCGTGATCTGACGGCTGGCCGAGAAATTGGCGTTGTAACGGTCATCCGTGCCTTTGCCGAGCGTAAGGGTCGGTTTTTGCTGCACAAAACGGCCGCGCTTCATGACGATATTGATGATCCCGCCGGAACCTTCGGACGAAAACTGCGCGCCCGGATTGTTCATGACTTCGATAGAATCGATGTCTTCCGACGCCAGGGATTGCAGGGTGGCTGCGCGGTTCTCGCCCTGCAAGGCCGTGGACGGCTTGCCATCAACCAGAATCGTCACACCCGATCCGCGCAGAGTGACATTGCCTTCCGGATCAACGGCCACGCCCGGCACCTTATTGAGAGTATCGGCGGCCACGCTGACCGGGGTTTCGGCGTCGGTCTTGGGGTCATACACCTGACGGTCGGCGCGGTTTTGCGGGCGCTCGGCAGCCACGGTCACGGTCGTGGTCGGGCCTTCCTGCGCTTCGGCCTCAACCGGCGTGGTCTTGAGCGGTTCATCAGGTTTCTTTTCGGTCGCAGGCGGCTGGGCCTGAGCCGGGGCTGTCGTCTGAACGGGCGTTTGGGCCGGTGTCGGTGCTGTTTGTGCCCACACAGGCGCGGCTAACACCAGCGCCGCCAGAGTGCTGAGCGCCGTGCCGTTCCTCAAAGCACGAAACCGCGAACCAGACAGGAGTAGATTATTATTTTTCATTATTAGGTCTTCTTCGGAAGAGTGGCATTTGTCGGATTATACGCAAGGCCTGTTAAATTTCCGTCGGATATATGGCAAGGAGTCTTGCGACCAAAAGATGTTCAGCCCGGATTGCCATAGCGCAGATGCAAAAATGACGCACTTTATGTCAGGGATGTATGAATCTTTTCTTTAGTGAAAATATATGCGCGAAACCTTTACACTTTTACGGGGATCGCTGCCTGTGTATGATCTGAATTGATTGTTTAAGACCAATAATAACACAGCGGGAGAAAACCATGCGATCTTTATATCTGGCCGTGGGGCTGATGTGTGCGGTTGCACCCGCCGTGATGGCGCAGGCTACGGCTGAGGCCCCTAAACCGCTCTATCGCGATCCGGTGTTTGACGGGGCGGCGGATGCGTCGATTGTCTATGACACCCCAAATGCGCAATGGAAGATGTTCTACACCAACCGGCGGGCGTCGCTGAAATTCCCGGACCCAAAGGATGTGCGCTGGGTGCATGGCACGCCGATTGGTATTGCGACCTCGACCGATGGTCTGACGTGGCGTTATGGCGGGCAGGCGGCGATTCCGCAAAGCTGCACCGGTGAGACCCTGTGGGCGCCGGAAGTGTTTAAGGACGGCGACACCTGGCATATGTGGCTGACGGTTGTGCCGGGCGTGTTTGCCAACTGGAACCATCCGCGCCAGATTGTGCATCTGACCAGCTCTGATCTAAAAACCTGGGACTGCGGCGAAACGCTCGATCTGGGCGATAAGGTGATCGACGCCAGCGTCATCAAAATCGGTGACAGTTACCGCATGTGGTTCAAGGATGAGCGTAAGGGTTCACGCCTGTTGGCCGCTGATTCCAAAGACCTCAAGACCTGGGTGCGGAATGACACGCCGGTGGTTGATATCGCTGCCGAAGGGCCAAAGGTGTTTCGTTTCAAAGGGCACTACTGGATGGTGGCCGATGCGTGGAAAGGCCTGATTGCCTTAAGCTCTGATGATGCGACCGACTGGACGCTGCAACCGGATCGCCTGCTGGAGCAGCCGGGCACGCAGCCTACCGACACCAACAAGGGCCAGCACCCTGATATTGTCGTAGGTACCGGCAAGGACGGGGTTGAGCGGGCCTTTATCTATTACTTCGTCCATCAGCATAGTGAACCACAGGCCAAAACCGATCCGTACTGGAACCAGCGCACGGTCATTCAGGTCGCCGAAGTGAAATATGCGGACGGCAAGCTGACCGTGGATCGTAACGCCGCGGTGGACGCTCGGCTTTATCCGCCGAAATAGGGTTGATCCGCGGGCTTTGGGGGCTATGCTAACAGACCTCCCCAATGATTTGCGAGCTATCCTATGTCTAACCTGTTCGACCTGACCGGCAAACGCGCCCTGATTACCGGGGCCAATCGCGGACTGGGACAGGCGATGGCAGTCGCTCTGGCCGAAGCAGGGGCCGATATTGCCGCTGTCGGTAATAACACGCCGGATGAAACCAAGGCCAAGGTCGAAGCTTTGGGCCGCAAGTTTGTGTTCATCAAGGCCGACCTGACCTCGACCGCACCCATCCCTGAGATCGTGGACACAACGATTTCGGCCCTGGGCGGGATCGACATCCTGATCAACAATTCCGGCATTATCCGCCGCGCCGACAGCGTTGACTTCACCGAGGAAGACTGGGACGCGGTGATGAACGTCAATATCAAATCCGCATTCTTTATGTGTC
Organism: Asticcacaulis endophyticus; assembly: GCF_014652575.1. Classification (GTDB taxonomy): domain Bacteria; phylum Pseudomonadota; class Alphaproteobacteria; order Caulobacterales; family Caulobacteraceae; genus Asticcacaulis; species Asticcacaulis endophyticus. The sequence goes on from NZ_BMZB01000001.1 coordinate 732,591, forward strand.
AGGCCGTGGGCCGCCACATGATCGCGCAAGGGTCAGGCAAGATCATCAATATCGCCTCCATGCTGTCGTTTCAGGGCGGCATCCGCGTCCCGCCCTATACGGCCTCGAAATCGGGCATTGCGGGCATTACCAAGCTGCTGGCCAATGAATGGGCCTCTAAGGGCCTCAATATTAACGCCATAGCCCCCGGCTATTTTGCCACCGACGTGACCTCTCAGCTACAGGCCGACGCCGAACGCAACAAGGCGATCCTTGACCGTATCCCCGCCGCGCGCTGGGGCGAGCCTGACGATCTGAAAGGGGCAGCAGTGTTCCTGTCGTCCAAGGCGTCGGACTATGTCAACGGCGCGATCATCCCGGTGGATGGCGGCTGGCTGGCGCGATAACTAGGCCCATGCTAAACTCTCAGCATGAGTGTTGCCTTTACCAAAGACGAAGATCACGAAGCCGCTGCCGCCAATCTGCCGGATCGGCCGATCTCGCCCCATCCTAATCTGGTCACGCCGCAGGGCCTGAGCCAACTTGAAGCCGCCTTTGCTGAGGCCAAGGCCGCCTATGGGGCCGCGCAGGCATCGGGCAGCATCAACGAAGACCGCACCGCTATGGCACGGGCGACGCGCGATCTGCGTTATTATACGGCGCGTTTAGGCTCGGCCCAGCGCATCGCGCCGGTCAGTCATCCCGAAACGGTCGTATTTGGCTGCACGGTCACGATTGAACGCGACGATGGCCGCACCCAGACTTTTCGCATTGTCGGTGAGGATGAGGCCGATCCGGCTAAGGGCAGCATTTCCTATGTCTCACCGCTGGCCCGCGCCCTTTTGGGTAAATCCGTGGGTGATGAGGCACAGGCGGCAGGGTCCGAGATCGAAATCACTTCTATCCGTTAATTACGGCACAATCGTCACAAACAGGTAGGTCGCGAAGATCACCAGATGGGTTATCCCTTGCAGGATTGTGGTGCGTCCGGTGCCGAGCGAAAAGATCGAGACGATAAACGACAGCAACAATAATATCATCGACTTTGGATCAAGCCCCAACGCCAGCGGCCAGTCCATGACCACGGACAAAACCGCCACGGTCGGAATGGTCAGGCCGATGGTGGCGAGCGCCGACCCCAGCGCCAGATTGAGGCTGGTTTGAATACGGTTGCGGCGGGCAGCTTTGACGGCTGCCAGACTTTCCGGGGCCAGCACCAGACCGGCAATCAGCACCCCGACGAACGCCAGCGGCAGACCGGCGGCCCCGACGGCGGCTTCGATATGGGGCGACAGGCTTTTGGCCAGCAGAACCACCCCGACCAGGGCGACAATCAGGGCACCGACCGCGATCCATGATTGCAGATGGGTGGGCGGTTCGGCATGGACATCCTGCGGCAGATCGCCATCACCGGCCGGCAGGAAATAATCTCGGTGCCGGACCGTCTGCACTAGCACAAAGGTACCATAAAGGATCAGCGATACCACGGCCACAAAGATAAGCTGCGGCGGGGAATAGAATGAGCCGGGTGCGGACGATGTAAAGTTCGGCAGGATCAGCGACAAAGACGCCATCGCCGCCAGCACGCAAAAGGCCGAACTGACGCCGCGTAGCACAAATTTCTGCTCATGGTGGCGTGCGCCCCCGACCAGCAGACATAAGCCCACAATCCCGTTCATGATGATCATCACCGCGGCAAAGACCGTGTCGCGCGCCAGCGTGGCCTTTTCGCCCGGATCGGACATCATCAGCGACACAATAAGGGCGACTTCGATAATGGTGACCGCAATGGCCAGCACCAGAGTCCCGAACGGTTCACCGACCTTATGGGCGACAACCTCGGCATGGTGAACGGCGGCCAGCACGCAGCCCATCATGATGATAGCGGCGACAATAACCCCGAAAAGCCCCAGATAGGCGGCGTGGAGCGCTATGGCGAGCAAACCGGCCACGGGAACCACCAGACTCCAGATCGGCAGCACCGGCACGTCCTTAGTTTGGGTCGTCTTGGCGGTGTTGGGATTGCCGGATTGGGCCATGCTTAGTCCTTAAAAATATCGTTTAGCGCGCCCCCATAGAATTAATCCCCTATCCAGCCGGTCATGTCCACCTCAAGGGATTGATTTATTTCGATTTCAGGTCAATTTTTTATGACGGCAGCCAACCGTTAAAGACACGGCACTGTCCCCAGACGATCCTCAGCCCAGATTTGGGCTTGAGTTTCAGGGGCGACATTGCCGCCCGACAGGATCACCAGAACCGTCTGCGGCGTCGTTTGGGCGCGCAGATATGCCACCACACCGGCCATACAGCCGGCCGAGGTCGGCTCAATAGTCAGTTTCAGCAGATGGGTCAGCCACTGGGTCCAGTAGATGATATCGTCTTCTGAGACCTCAAGCACCCCGGCGGTCTGTTTCAGAAAGGCCAATGTCCGTTCACTGACATATAGGGTGCGCACACCATCAGCGATGGTATCCGGTGCTTGCTCCCATTTGAAAATCTTCCCGTCGCGCAAAGTGCGGGCGGCGTCATTGGCATTGAGCGGTTCAACCCCGAAAACCTTGGTCTCGGGGGATGTAGCCTGCGCGGCCAGCCAGGTACCGGACACCAGCCCACCGCCACCGCAGGGTGCGAATACCGCACTAAATGCGGGACCATCCTGAAACGCTTCCAAGGCGGCTGTACCCTGACCGGCCATGACGCGGTCGTCGTCATAGGGATGGATGAACACCGCCCCTTGATCGATGACGGCCTGCACCGCGCTTTCGGCTTCCTGCCGGGTTTTGGTGACCACAACCTCGGCCCCGTGCGCGCGTGTGGCAGCAACTTTAAGCGATGAGGCGGTTTGCGGAATAAAAATGGTCGCTTTCAAGCCCAGAATTTTGGCGCCGTAAGCCACGGCCTGAGCGTGATTGCCCGACGAAAAACAGGTCACCCGCTCCGGCATTGCACCCTGTTCTTTGAGGGTCAGCAGGGTATTCATCGCCCCGCGCACCTTAAAAGCGCCAATTTTTTGCAGATTCTCGCACTTAAAGACAATGCGGTGACCCAGCATGGCGTTGAGCGTGCCTGACTCCATCAGCGGCGTGCGATGAACAAAGCCGGCGATGCGGCTCTGGGCGGCAATGATATGATCAGGTGTATTCATGTGGCTGTCTTAGACCGGTTTGTCAGCGCCGTCAGATCATCTTTGGTATCAATATCCTGCACTATCGCCTCAGTGCCAACCTCAAGACGTGCCACGCGGTAACGACCGCCGGTGATCAGGCCGCGCGCCCCTGTGTCGCCGGACAATGCGCGCAGGTCATCGAAGCAGGTGGCGGCAAACAACACCGGATGGCCATCGCGCCCGTCATGCGTCGGCACTACAATATCATGGCCGGGCAAGCGGTCGGCCAGTTGCACATAAACCGTCTGCGGGATCAGAGGCATATCGCCGAGCACCACAAACACCCCGTCGCATGGGGCAAGCGATGCCACCCCTAACGCCAGCGATCCACCCATGCCCGCATCGGCATCGGGATTGATCACCACTTTTACGCCTTCGGGCACAGGCGTAGGGGCGCGGGTGACGACTATACGCTGCGCCAGTCCCTCGGTGGCGACAATGGCGGCGTCAAGCACGGTGCGGTCAGCTAATCGCGCCTGTAGCTTATCCTCAGTTCCAAATCGCCGTGACGCCCCGGCGGCCAGTATGATCGCGGCCAGCGTCATGATTTGCGCCAGTGTTCGATAATCTGCGCCATAATCGACAAAGCAATTTCCGGTGGCGTTTTGGCCCCGATATCCAGCCCGACCGGCCCGTGAATACGCCCTACATCACCCTGACCGCGCAAACTTTTCAGACGGGCTTGATGGGCGCGTTTGCTGCCCAAGGCCCCGATATAAAACGCCGGACTGTTCAGGGCGGCTTTGAGGATCAGTGGCTCAAACGCATGGTCATGAAACAGGGTGATTAGCGCGCTGTTGGCATCCAGCAGATCAGCGTCAAAATCGCCGTCACCGCGCAGAGGCCGCACATCAGGCAGGGCCTGTTCAATCATCGCATCAGGGCTGTAGATAACCGTTTCCATCTCCGCCATCACGGCCAGTTGCGCCAGCATAATGACGATTGGACCCTGACCCACAATCACGATCCGACCCGCAGGGCGATAGCGGCGCACAAATCCGCCCATCACCATCTGCGCGGGCTTACGGGCGGCGTGTGCGTCCACAATTCGGCGCACCTCATCATCGCTCAGAGTCACGGCAAAATGGATGTCCAGCCCGGCCCCACACGGCAGGGTAATGTCCTTAAAGCGCGACCCTTCGCCATAGCGCTCAATATAGTCCGAACCCTGATCAATAGCCATAATCGCATCATGAACCAGCGCGCTTTCCGCACAGCCGCCGGTGATCATGCCGACGTGGCGACCGTCTTCGCACACGGCCATCTGTGATCCGACCGGGCGCGGCGACCCGCCGGTGGTGGCGATCAGGGTCAGAAGAGCACAGCGCTGCCCCTCACCCCGCCAGCCGAGGTAGGTATCCAGCACATAGTCCTGATAGTGCGGATGAGCTATCTGCACTCAGGTCCGCGCCGCTTTCGCAATTGTTTCCGGCAGCAGTGGCAGCTTACGCACCCGCACGCCGGTGGCGGCAAATATGGCGTTGCATACCGCAGGGATAACCGGCGGCAGGGCGGGTTCGCCCAATCCCGTAGGTCCATTATCCGACAGCTCAAAATGCAGGTCGATATGCGGGGCCTGAGACATGCGGATCATAGGTATGTCCTGAAAATTGCTCTGAACCGCGCGGCCCTTATCGAAGGTAATCTCCGACATCATTTCACCGATCCCATCCATGACCGAGCCTTCGACCTGATTGGCGGCCCCTGTAGGATTGATGATGGTGCGGCCGACATCGCCGACCACCCACACCTTAAGCACCTTCCAGTTGCCATCATCATCGACCTTGACCTTGGCCACTTCGGCAAAATAGCCACGATGGCTGAAATAGGTCGCCACACCATAGCCGATGCCATTGCCGGATTTGGCCGCATCCCAGCCGCTGCGGGTACGCAAAGTCTCCAGCACGGCCTTAAGCCGTTTGGGCTCATAAGACGGGCCGCGCTCACCGTCTTTAACTGGGCGAGGCGACGCAATCGCCGCCTCCACGATCTCCTGACGCAGGGTAAACGGGTCTTTGTTCAACGCGCCCGCGATTTCATCTAGGAAGCATTCATGGACAAAACCCAGCGCGTTTGATGACGGCGCGCGCAGATATCCGGTGGGGATCAGGGTTTCGATCAGGTGCTGTTCAAGGACGTAGTTCGGGCTGATTAGCGGCACAAAATCGTGCGGCCCGATACCGGCCCCCTGCGCCACCTTGCCGTCGCGGGCAAAGGTGACGGCGCGGGCCTTATAGGCCGTGATCTTGCCGCCTTCAATGGCCGCCTCAAACCTATGGTAGTTGCCGGGGCGGAAATAGTCGTAGGCGACATCATCTTCACGCGTCCAGACCAGCTTGACCGGGACACCGGCCTTTTGGGCGATGGCCGCGGCTTCGACCATATAGTCGTTTTCAAGTCGGCGCCCAAAGCCGCCGCCGCAGCGGATCATGTGGATGGTGATCTTATCCTCAGATATGCCTAAAGCCTTGGCGACATGAGGTCGGCCCCACGCGGGGGCTTGGGTCGGTGCCCAGATTTCAACGCCGTCAGCCGTGACCTTGGCCGTGCAGTTTTGCGGCTCCATTGGGACGTGGGCGAGGAACGGGGCTTCGTACCAGGCCTCAATCTTTTTGGCGGCCTTGCTGAGGGCGGCATCGGTATCGCCGTTTGAGGCCACCGAAGCGCCTTTGGTCTTAGCCAGTTCTTTGGCTTTGGCGGCATAGGTTGCACTATCATGAGGGGAGCCTACGGCATCATCCCAGACAATCTCTAACTGATCGCGTGCGGCCTTGGCGTACCACCATTTGTCGGCGACGATCGCCACCCCGTCCTGCAGGCTGTGGAAATCGCCGGACCCTTGCAGGGTAAAGACATGGGTGACGCCTTTTAAGGCTTTGATGACATCGATATTGGCCGATTTCAGTTTCGCGCCGTAAACCGGCGGCTTGACGAAGACGGCATATTTCATGCCGGGGACGGCCACATCAATACCGAAGATCGGCTTGCCTTCGACGATGGCCGGACTGTCGTAACCGCCCTTGGATTTGCCGATGATGGTAAAGGCGCTGTCGGGTTTTAAGGTGACGCTGGCCGGATCGGGAAGCTTGAGTATAGCCGCCGCGGCCACCAGTTTGCCATACGGCACTTTTGTGCGTGAGGCTTTGTGGTGGACGACACCGGCTTCGATCGTCAGTTCGGCGGCAGGCTTTTTAAGAACCACTGCCGCCGCTTCGATCAGCACGGCTCGCGTGGCCGCACCCACCCGACGCATGGGTTCATAGTTCATGGGCGTGGACATCGACCCGCCCGCAAACTGCGCCCCAAAGCGTTTTTCGTCGGCAGGGGCGGTCTCAATGCGTACCTGTTCCCACGCCACATCCATCTCTTCGGCGATCAGCATGGGCAGCATGGTCTTAATGCCCTGACCGATTTCAGGGTTCTTGGCGCGGATGGTGACCACACCATCGGGCGCAATGGCGACATAATCGCCCAGTCGGGTGGCACCTTCGCTGGCCGCCACGGCATCAAAGCCGAACCCGACCACAAGTGCGCTACCGGTAGCCAAACCCGATGCCAGAAACAAACGGCGAGACGGTTTAAAAGAAGCATCATCCATAGTTAAGCCTCCCGCGTGTCGGTCAGCGCCACACCGGCGGCCGATTTAATGGCTTCACGGATGCGCTTATAGGTGGCGCAGCGGCACAGATTGCCCTCCATGGCCGCATCGATATCATCGTCGGTCGGTTTGGGCGTAGTCTTCAGCAAGGCCGCCGCAGACATGATCTGACCGGCCTGACAATAGCCGCACTGCATGACATCAACCTCAAGCCAGGCTGCTTGCAGGGCCTTGCCCTGAGCGGTGGCGCCAATGGCTTCAATCGTCGTGATCTTGGCCCCGGCTTCCAGCGATCCCACAGGGGTAGCGCAGGCGCGGGTGGCAACCCCATCAATATGCACCGTGCAGGCTCCGCATTGGGCGACCCCGCAGCCGAACTTGGTGCCGGGAAGCTCAAGCTCATCGCGCAGCGCCCACAAAAGCGGCATGTCTTCGGGCACATCAAGCCGGTGTGCCTTGCCATTTACGGTAAGTGTGATCATCCGCCAGCCTCCTGAAATCCCTGATGCCCATAAGGGTATATCATCGCCGGATAATGGCAACTCTGTGACCAGTAAAAGCGCTGTGAAATAAAAGATGGCTAATCGATGATCAGTAGCATAACCCCCTGCCGAACCAGAGTGATATCCAGGCCTGCCGTCCCTTTAGTGACGGTCAAGGGGGCAAGGGTTTTGGGGTGCATGACTGATGCCGCCTCAAGCACCTTATACTGATCCTGATCGGGCGATTGCGGTGAGCCCATTTTTTGCCACTCGGCATAGGCATTGGCCGTGTGCGGATCGACTAGATACTGCGTGACTTTGCGCACCTTGGCCTTGCCCAATCCAGACAGTTTCACGCTAAGGTTCGCCTCCGGCCCCTTCTGGTCGTTATCATTGTAGTGCCAGACCATAACCGCAATTTTTGAGCCTTCGCGGGTGGCCATGACGCCGACATCGTTCTTTTGCGTCACGCCTGAGATCATATCATCAAGTGGCAATTGCGCTGAACTGCTGGCCGTCACCGACTCTGGCCCCAGCTTGGCGTACATGCGAAAGACATTGAGCACGGGCAGGTCAATGCCATTGCTGGCCAATTGACGATAGCCAGCAAACCACGGCTGATCCTCAAAGGTAAAAGCCCAGGTCAGCACCCCGTCGAGATTGACCTGATGCCGTTCCGACAGCTCCCAGATGCGCGCAAAGGAGGCGGCGGTATAGCTAGAATACATGGTGCCGTTGCGATAGCCGTTTTGCGGGCCGGGGCAGGCGGCGCAGCCTTCCGGATCACTCTCTCCGATGACGATGGGGGTGTTTTTATGCTCAGGGATAGCGGCAATTTTCTTAAAGCCGTTATCGACGGCTTTCAGGTGGTTGTTCATGCCCATCTGAACATGTCCATCCACAAATTTGGGGCTGCCCTTGGCGTGGAAGGCCAGAAAGTCCGTAGGTGTTCCGGTCTCACCGGTGGCGTAGTTTTTACCCGACACAACGTGCTTTAAGAAGCCGTCCATAAACGCGCCGCCGGAACCGGCGACATCCGGCCCGCCGACCTTGGCTTCGGGTAGGGCGCGTTTGACCCCGGCAATGGCATAGTCGTGGGTCTTATAAAATTCTTCGGGTGTGCCTTTCCAGTAGGACGGGCCGTTCGGTTCATTCCACACCTCAAAATACCAGGTCAGAACCTCGTCCCTGCCGTATTTTTCGACATTGTGCCTGGTCCATTGATAGACCAGTTCTTCCCATTTCTTGTAGTCGTTGGGCGGATAATTCCAGCCGCCTTCGATCAGTTCGTACTTGAAGCCGGGCCGCCACGAATGGCGGTAAGGCATATCTTTGGGGCCCGACGACAGGGCCTCCGGCATAAACCCGATCTGGAGATAGGGCCGCACACCACGGTCAAGGTAGCTGTCGATAATCATATCGGTGATCATCCAGTTATAGACCGGATTTCCGTCCTTATCTTCGGTATAGGCGTTGGTCGAGCCCCACTTGAAAGCGGCGGTGCCATCGCCGGTATTGAGCAGGTTGTGGGCGCGGAAATAGACCTGCTTGGGTTTAAGTTCACCCAGATGCGCCAGCAGTTTCTGGCCGTCCTTCATGGTGGCGTAGTTGGGCTCATCAGCCCCGAAAAAGCGCCAGACGGGTTTAAGCGGCCCGGTCGGTTTTGAGGCATCGACCGTGATGGTCACCGGAAAGCTGTCTTGCGCGGCGGCAGGTAGGGTGAGGGCGATCAGGGCTGCGGTAAGGGTCAGTATCTGGCGCATTATTACTTCCTCGCGTTGAGCGTGACGGTTGCGGGTTTAAGCCCATCGCCGCTGACGGTGACCTTGATTTTACCTGTGGTTTCGGTTGCGCGCACCATCACCAGAGCCCGACCGTTCCATGCCTTACGAGTCGGAGACTGGAACACGGTCGAGTCGGTCGGGTCACCATTGTCAAAGGCGGCCAGCGCACCGGCCCCGTCAACCGCTGCGGTTAACTGAGTGCTGGCGTTTGGCACGCGCACGCCCCTGGCATCGACGACTTCGGCGCGGATATAACCAATATCATCAAAGGTCGGGGCAATGGCGGTTTGTTCGGCGATCAGGCGCACCGCCGCCGGTGCCCCGGCCGTTTTCAGTTCATCCTCGGCCACCTTTTTGCCCGCGCCATCGAAGGCTGCGACCCGGATCGTACCGGCGGCATAAGCCACATCATATTTGATGGCGCTGTCGTCGGCATTACGTGGCTTTTTGCCGAGGGACTTACCATTCAGGAACAGCTCAACCTCAGCCGCATTGGTGACGATCTCAACCTTCTCCGTGTGCGCTGAACTATCAGATGGCGTCCAGTCATTGAGCACGCCCGGCCCCTTGGGCTGCGGCATTGCGACGCCAACCATGGTGGGTAACTCAGAGGTATCAATCACTTCGGTAACGCGGCGGCCGATCTTGACGACCGGCGTCTCTGACCACCACGACGCCCGCTCCCAGCCGATCGGCTTGACGACATCCGTGCGGTCAACCAGACCCGACGGATTGGAAATAAACGGCCAACCGGCGCGGTCGGCCTCACCCAGATAGTCGGCGCCGGTCCACAGGAACATGCCCGCATAGGCCGGATTATCGCGCACCGGCAACCAGTTGGCGCGGTTCTTACCGTTTTCGGTGCCGATGATCTTACGAGTCGGCTTATCGGCATGGGCCTTGGCCAGTTCATTTTCGCGGTAGTTTTGGCCCACCACATCCAGCATATCGGCCAGACCGTTCTCATAGTCCTTAGTGGTGTTGGGCCGGAACAGAGCCATGGTCACCGGCCGCGACGGGTCTTCGGTATTGAAGATGGTTTTCAGGCGCGCCACGATCGATTTAGCGACCACCGGATAGGGGGTGTCGTGGATTTCATTGCCGATCGACCAGATGACGACCGACGGGTGGTTTCGGTCGCGCTTGACGAAATCGCGCGCATCCAGCGACGACCAGTCCGTGAAGAACAGATGATAGTCGTTCGGGCTCTTGGCCACCGTCCACATGTCAAAAGCTTCGTTCATAACAACGATACCCAGCCGGTCACACAGGTCGAGGAATTCCGGTGAGAATGGATGGTGGGCGGTGCGGATGGCATTGACGCCGAGCGCCTGAAGACCGCGCAGGCGGCGTTCATAAAACGACAGCGGCACGGCCATGCCGAACGCCCCGCCATCGGCATGGATGGCTGTGCCTTTGAGCTTTACATTTTTGCCATTGATCCAAAAGCCAGTGTCGGCGCGGAACTCGATCTGGCGCACGCCAAAGCTCTGGGTGTCGGTTTCCAGAACTTCGCCGCTATCAGAGATGACCTTAATGTCGGCGCGGTAAAGATGGCCCTGACCGATATCCCATAGTTTCGGATTAATAATCGCGCCCTCAGCGTTCAGTTTAAGGCTGCGACCGACCGGTAGGGTTTGCGGCGCGCCCTTGAAGGTGCCCGCAGGCTTGCCATCCGGGCCGGTCAGGCTGATTTCCAGATGGGCGGTGCGCTCGGATTTCGAGTGGTTGATGATCGCACTTTCGACCTTAACCGTGGCGCGACCCGCTTCGATGACCGGCGTGGTGACATAGGTGCCCCAGCCGTCGACATGGATATCGCCCGATGTGATCAGCTTGACGTGGCGATAGATGCCGCCTCCGGCATACCAGCGTGAGGCCGGCTGCGCCGAGGTATCCGCCCGCACGGCGATGACGTTTTCCTGACCATATTTCAGGTGCGGCGTGATCTCATAACGCACGCTGGAATAGCCGTTGGGCCGGTGGCCGACATGGTGGCCATTGATCCACACGCCGCCGCGTTCCATAATGCCGTCAAATTCGATAAAGACGCGCTTGCCTTTGTCGGTGTCGGGCAGGGTAAACGGCTTGCGATACCAGACCACACCTGTCGGCAACCAGCCGCCGGAGCCGGTCGACGGCGCATACTGATCAAACGGCCCGGCAATGGCCCAGTCGTGGGGCAGACTGACCTTTTCCCAGCCGGAGCCTGCGCCCGCTATGGTTTCCGCGCCTTCGACATCACCCTTGGCAAACACCCAGCCGCTATCGAAATTTTGCGTGGTGGTTTGAGCCGATACTGAGGACGCAAATAGAAACGCCGCCGTTATGGCTGCATAAACAGTACGCATGGATATCTCCCTGTAGCCCATATGTCTCCAACCGCGTGAGAAGTCGTGACAAATTATGTTTGATTATGACTAGATTTGAAAAATGACCACTTGTCAATCAGACGATATTTGACCGGGCTGAGATTACCGTTAGGTTGTCACGACCATTACAAAGAAGGTGTTACCCATGCTGGCCATTATCGGCGGAACCGGTCTTTATCATCTGGATCACCTTAGCGTTATCGACACGGTTGAGGTTGATACGCCCTTTGGTGCTCCGTCAGGCCCGATTGTGCGGGCAGAGTTGAACGGGCAGGCGGTGTGCTTTCTGCCGCGTCATGGCCGCCACCATCAGTTCCTGCCCCATGAAGTCAATTACCGCGCCAATATCTATGCGCTCAAAGTTCTGGGGGTGACGCAGATCCTGGCGGTATCGGCGGTGGGGTCGTTGCGCGAACATTTGCAACCGGGGCAACTGGTGCTGGCGTCGCAATATATCGACCTGATCAAGTATCCGCGTGAAAAGACCTTTTTCGGCGGCGGGTTGTCGGCGCACATTTCGACGGCAGAACCCGCCTGCCCGGACATGACGCGCTGGGTGCAAAAGGCAGCGGATACACGTAATCTTCTGGTTCACACCGGGGCGACCTATGCCTGCGTCGATGGGCCGCGTCTGGGCACCAAGGCCGAGAGCGAATTTTTGCGTACCATCGGTGCCGATCTGGTCGGCATGACTCAAGCGCCAGAGGTCTTTCTGGCCCGTGAAGCCCAGATCAATTACCTAAGCCTGAACATCGTCACCGACTATGACTGCTGGCGCGACGATGACCATGCCAGCATCGCTGCGATCATGGCCCGCTTTAATGATACGCTCGACCATGTGCGCGGCCTGCTGAGCGATCTGGTCGGAGGTGAACGCGCGCCAGTCAACAACATCTATCGCCGCACGCTGGAGGGCGCTTTGATGGTGCGGCGTGAGACCTTAAGCCCTGATAAGGCGGCCCTGCTGGATGTGCTGTCGGCTTAGGGCTATAATCCGGCATGACGCTAACCCGCGCGTTCAGGTCAGGTTCATATCGGGTGCGTCTATAGTTAAGCGTGCCATTCCTAGAGCAAATTTTCATCTGATTACATCAGATGAAATGCTCTAATTTTTATGTGGTGCTCTCATCTATCCATCAAATGATTCCATTTGATGGGAAAACGCTCTAACAGGGAGCCTCGCTCATGTTTACCGCAATACCTGCTATTAAATCCAAAACCCTTATGTGGTCGTCGCTGAGCGCACTAGCCGCTTGTGCAATCGTAGCCCTGTCGCCGGCGTCGGCCAGCGCCCAGGCCGAAGAGCGCCATTGGGGCGGCGGGCCGGGCGGTAACAATCTGCCCGAAGGCAATTACCGCCAGTCCTGCCGCGACATTGATGTCCGGCGCGGGCAATTGACCGCCCAGTGCCGCACCAAGAACGGTGGTTACAGATACACGTCTTTGAGTCTGCGCGACTGCCGCCGCGGCTGGGTTGAAAACCGCAATGGTAATCTGTGGTGTGAGGTCGGGGGATATCCCGGCGGACCGGGTGGCGGTTATCCGGGCGGCCCCGGCGGTGGTGGTGGTGGTGGTGGCTATGGTTCGTCCCTCACCCTCTATTCCAGCAACGGCTTTAATGGCCGCAGCATTACCATTAATGACGCTATCACCGACTTGAGCGGTATGCGCTTTAACGATGTGGCCCGCTCGCTTGATGTGCGTGGCCGCGGGGCGTGGGAAGTGTGCGAAAACGCCTTCTTCCGCGGTCGTTGCACGGTGGTGGACGGCAGCTACGAATCCCTGCGCAGGATCGGTCTTGAAGGCCATATCTCATCCGTGCGTCCCGTTAGACGTTAAAAAGAAAGCCGTTAAATCATCTATAGCTTGAGCGCCTCGGTCATCAGGTTGAAGCCCTCTTCAATCACGGTGTCCGGGGCGGTCAGCGGCGCCAGCAGGCGGATGGTATTGCCGTAAACCCCGCACGACAGCAGGATCAGGCCCAGACTTTGCGCCTTTGTTGTCACCGCCTTGGTGGTGGCGGCATCGGGGGTAAAACGGCCGCGCTCGGTGACGATATCAAAGGCGATCATAGCACCTAGGCCGCGCACCGAACTGATCGGGACGATGTCATTGCGCTGGGACAGTTCGGTCAGGCGGCTGATGAACCAGGCCCCCTGACGGTTGGCGGCGTCGAGCAGATGCTCCGTCTCAATGACTTCCAGCACCGCCAGCGCCGCCGCACAAGCAACCGGATTACCGCCGTAAGTGCCACCAAGTCCGCCTAAGTCCGGTGCATCCATAATGGCGGCCTTACCCACCACACCGGACAGCGGATAACCGCCCGCCAGCGATTTGGCCATAGTGATCAGATCGGGTTTTACGTCATAGTTTTCCATGGCAAACATCTTACCTGTCCGTCCAAAACCGGTCTGAACCTCATCGGCGATCAGGACTATGCCGTGGTCGTCGCACAGGCTGCGCAAGGCCCGCATCAGCTCCGGCGGGGTGATCAGGAACCCGCCTTCGCCCTGTACCGGCTCGATAATAATGGCCGCGACCGCCGAAGGGTCAATATCAGCCTTGAACAGATAGGACAGCATTTTCAGGCTGTCCTCGACGGTGATGCCGCTCGCTTCGGACGGGAACGGGACGTGATAGACCCCGGCCTGAGACGGCCCTAATCCCTTTTTATACGGCACAACCTTGCCCGTAAGCGCCGAGGTCAGTGCCGTGCGGCCATGAAACCCGCCGCTAAAGGCGATCACCCCATCCCGGCCGGTATAGGCGCGGGCGATCTTGATGGCGTTTTCGACCGCTTCGGCACCCGTCGTCAGAAAGGCACTTTTGGCTGGCCCGTCGATGGGGGCGAGCGCGTTCAGCTTTTCGGCCAGAGCGATATAGGGCTCATAGGGCGCAACCTGAAACGCGGTGTGGGTATAGGCATCCAACTGTGCCAGAACGGCGGCCTGAACCTTCGGGTGGCGGTGGCCGGTATTGAGCACGGCGATCCCCCCGGCAAAGTCGATGTAGCGGCGTCCATCTACGTCCCACAGTTCGGCATTTTCGGCACGGGCCGCGAAAATCGAGGTGGCGTGGCCGATGCCGCGGGCAACGGCAGCATGACGGCGGGCCATAAGATCGGCGGCTTTGGGTGACATGGGAAGCCTCAATAAATGTGATCACAAAGTTTTTGGGCTGAAACGGTGCAATGTCAAGTCACGGATCGGTGGGGTTGGGTGAGCTTATCGGCTGATAATAAAGACAAATTTCTATTGAAACCAAACGTGATAAATCATCATATCAGTTAACCAAATAAAAGGCTGTACGGGTATATTATGCCCGTATAGGTTATTGTTTGTAGCGTAATTCAAAGGGTTAATGATGCGTTAATTTCATTACGGTCTGAGTATTATTCAGGGGCAATTGATATGACGGTCGCGGTTATTGATAACCGAGCGCTCCCTTTGTGGTGGTTACTGCCACTTTGGGTGGTTATCTGTCTGAATATCTGGAGTCTGGGTAAGGATGCTCAGGTTCGGGTGGACATGCCGGAAACTGCGGCCCCCGATGTGATTGCCTCGACCCAAACGGTGCCGTGGACCTTCTTTCATAATGTATTCGACTTTCCGCTGGTGGAGCGCGAAGAGATTGTGGTACCGGCGGTGCCGGGCCACCGCGCGCTGCGCGTCAGGGTGACCAAGGCCGGTCACGACCCGTGGAATGTGTTGGTCCACACCAACACGGTAAAGCCGATCCAGCGCGGCGACCGCATCGAAGGGCGGGTGTGGCTGCGGCTGGAGCGGGCATCTTATGGGCAGGAGACCGGTCGGGCGACCTTAAGGCTTCAGAACGCGCGCTCGCCTTATGCCGCCATGCAGGAACTTCATCTTATCCTGACGCCCCAGTGGCAGGAATTCACTGTGGCTGGCGTAGCGCCCCATGACTTCAAGGCCGGTGAAGCCAATCTGATTGTCTATCTGGCGGGTCAGGCCCAAACCGTCGATGTCGGCCCTGCGACCCTCTATAATCGCGGCCTGCCCCAACCTTAAGAGGTTCGTCTGGACAGGTTCGGGCTTTCCTCAATAATCACGGCGATCGCCTTGGTGATCAGATCGCGCATCAGGGCCTCAGCCGCCGGGCCTTCACCCGCCTCGATCAGGTTGTAAACGCGGATATGATCATTGTGACTGTCGGACGGATCGCGGGCCAGACTGGTCAGGCTGATCGACAGGGTCAGCGCCGTATTGATCAGGGGACGCAACTGACGGTAAAACGGGTTGCCCGACGCCTCCAGGATGTGGCCGTGGAATTCGATATCGTGATGGATGCTTAAGGCCCGGTCTTCGTGGTGGCGGATCATCAGGTCCAGACTTTGCTTTATGGTTTGCAGGGCCGCCGGATCACGTCCCTGTCCGGCGTGGCGCGCCGCCAGTCGCGCCGCCATCGGCTCAAAAGCCAGACGAACCTGATTGAACTCCAGGATAAGGTCGGGGGTCAGGGGCCGCCTAGTCAGCCAGCGCAGCACCTGCGGGTCCAGCAGGTTCCACCGGCTGAGCGGCTCAACCTTGGTCCCCAGCCGCGGGCGCGCACTCAACAGCCCCTTGGCGGTCAGCATCTTCAGCGCTTCACGGGTCACGGTACGGCTGGTGCCGTTACGGGTGCAGATATCCGCCTCGGTCGGAAAGGGGGCGGTGTCATAGGTCCCCATGACAATGGATTGCCCCAGACGTTCCAGAAGACTGTGGGTCAGGCTTACGCCCGGAGACGGGATCATCGGTAGCTCGCAGGATCTGTGTAACAGTCGTTATACCTGTGCGGTAGTGACCACACCTTCAGGTATTTGTCCATCCGGGTTAAGGGGGAGGGCTGCGGCACCAACCCTCGTGATATTACCGCTTTCTTATAAAGACGCAGCTATATCCCCATATAGAATTTCGGGCACAGACCGTAGGACAATAGTCATCAGTATTTGTGGTGACCGGAGTTCTCACGATGAAACACGACCTCAGCATCGACCGCGCCGATATCGACAGCCCCCTTAATGGTCTGGGCTTTGGCCGCTTTAGCGACATTGTCTCCGGGTCACTGTTTCGCGGCATGAACAGTCAGGCTCCCAGCGTTGTAGCTCCCAGCGTTGTAGCCCGCAGTATTGTGGTCACTGAACGCGATCTGGGCATTGATTTTGGCGCTTTCCGCACCAGCCCGACCGAGATCATTCAGATCGATGGAAACGCCGCCCCCACATCAGGCCGTAAGCTTAGTCTGGCGCAGATCGTGGCGCTGGTACTGCTGAGCGTGATTGTACTGGCGGTGGGGGTCTATGGGTATATCTATGCCACCGAACCCTATAAGGTGTCGGGCCTGCTGGAATATTACCTGATGTATCTGCCCATCCCGGTTGATTACAACTAGGCGACAGAACCGGGCCTGATATGGCGGGCAAAGAACGCCAGTTCAATCGACACCAGTTGCCGGTAGCTATCGCTCAGTAAGTTTGTGGGCGAAGGTACGCCCTTAGCATCGAGCGTGAAAAGCCCTAACTCCGCCCCTTCGTGAACCAGATTGCTGACCTGCGTTTTCGACAGGCCAAACTGCGCAGCAATCACTGCGCGGCTGGAGCAATCCTGAGCGTTGAACCGGGCATGCATCAGCGCAAATATCAGCGGTGCGGCGCCATCACGACGGCGGAAAAACGGAAAAAACTCTGGCAGGGTTTCGGCGGCAAGCTGGCCGAGGGCAAACTCAAAACCGCCGGTCGCCCATACCCGCAATGTCGCGGTCTTATCTTCCATCAGGATCTGGCTGCAACGCAGGCGCGGTTGCAGGATATCAAGGCTGATGGCCGCGCACATGACCCGCTTACGTACAAAGCCCATCAGCCGGTCGGTCGGCACATAGAGCTTGCGTCGGTTATCGTCCGGATCGCGGGCAACCTTAACAAAGCCCACCACCTGCATCAGGCCCAGCATGGTCTTAAGATGGCGCGGGCTGCTGTCATAGGTGGCGCAGGCATGGGCCAGTTCAGTATAGGTGACGCCGCCGGTCTGGTCGTTCAGCCATTTGAGGCCATGCTGGTGCAAGAGATGGCCAATCACCCGAAAGCGGTACTGCTGGGCGATGATCTTGTTCAGGCGGCGCTGGCTTTTGCGAAACTGGATCAGGTCTGACGTATATTCGATCAGGGCCGTGTCAAACTCAGGGTGGCGGCGAAGTTCGCGGGCTTCGTGAATTATGTGCGCAATACCGCTGCGATCAATCTGGCCGTCCAAAGCTTACCCCCACGCCTCACAGGTCTATACACACCGTATGTCGAATCAGGTGCGTTTGTGATCACGCATTTAACCCATAGCCGCCGCCCTGTGTCTACTTTTGTACATAAGAGGAGGGCGATGGCATGGCGGCTTTAAAACAATTTGAGAATACAGCCGGCATACCGGAGGCGCTTATTGTTGAGGATAGTCTGGCGCAGGCGCAGATCATATCGCGCATGATTGAGGCTCAGGGCTGGGCGTGCCGGCACTGCCCGACCCTGCGGGAAGCCTATGATGTGCTGAATGCCCGAAAAAGCCACGGCCGGGCCATACAGGCTCTGTTTCTGGATGTGTTTGTCGGCGCCTATGATGCCCTGGCCCATGTCACCCGGATGAAAACCTTTACCGGCGGGGCGCCGCTGATCCTGATGACGGCGGGCGCCAGCCATGAGGCCACGGAGACGACGCTGGGCCGGGCGCGCCAGACGGCGGCGGATTTTGTCCTGCGTAAACCGTTTAAACCGGACCACATTGGCCAGATTTTTGAAGCCTGTTTCGCAATTCCCGATCAGGCCGTGCCCCGCAAACATATTGTGGTTATCGATGGTAATGCCGGGATAAGATCGCATATCCGGCGGATTCTGGAAGCCGGCGGCTACCGCGTCAGTGACTTTGCTGATGTCGATAATGCGGTTGAGCGGGTCGATATGGCCCATGCCGATCTGGTGCTGTGCGAGGTCATCATGCGCGGTACCGGGGGCCTGCGCGGCATGCACCACATCAAGCAAACCTTTCCGCATATTCAGGTGGTCGCCATGTCGGCAGGGCTTGAAGGCCGGATCAGCGGGTCACGGGCCTTAAGCATGAGCCGCCAGATGGGCATAGATGCACAACTGCCCAAACCCTTTGGCGATGATGATCTGACCGAACTGATCAGGCTGATGCTGGCCGATACGTCCTTTCTGGATTGAGCGCCTCTACCGCTCCAGTATGCCGGTCAGGTCTTTGGTGCGGGCGTCGGTCAGGCCGGTTTTACACGTCGTCAGCACCATGCCGTACATACTGCCGCCGGTATTTGGGTACGCCTCTAACCCGCAGGTCGCGTCACGAAAGCCAATCCACTGGCGCTGGGCGGTGATCAGCAGTTGCGTGGCTTTTGCGTCGGGCTTCAAGGTCTCACGGACCTGCTTATAGATGCGGTTTAGCTCGGCATCGGCGCGGGCATAGTCGCGATCGGCGCAGATATTCATATCGGCCTGGGTCATGGCGTTTACGCAATCCGGCGATTGCGCGGCCGCTTCAGAGGCTGAAAAAACGATTATGGCCAGTGTCAGATACCGTAACATGGAGGGCTCCTGTGGAGGGCCTGACGATAGGCCCGCTTTACGAACGGCACAAGGCACCGTATCCTTACACATCATCAGCAGGATACGCATCATGACCGGAACAATCCGCATTGGCATCGGCGGCTGGACCTATGAGGACTGGCGCGGGCCGTTCTATCCTGATGGCCTGACGCAGAAGCGCGAACTGGAATATGCCGCCCGCCAGATGACGGCGATTGAGGTCAACGGCACCTATTACGGTTCGATGAAGCCGGCGTCCTATATCAAATGGTTTGAAGAGACGCCGCAGGATTTTGTCTTTACCCTCAAAGGGTCGCGCTACACCACCAACCGGCGCGTGCTGAGCGAAGCGGGTGAATCGATCGAAAAGTTCATCACCTCTGGCATCACTGAGCTTAATCACAAGCTGGGGCCGATCAACTGGCAGTTCATGGCTACCAAAAAGTTTGACCCGGTGGATTTCGAGGGGTTCCTGAAACTATTGCCAAAGCGTCACGACGGCATCGATCTGACGCACGCGGTTGAGGTCCGCCATGACAGCTTTCGCTGTGCGGAATTTGTGCAGATGGCGCGCCACTACGGCGTCGCGGTGATCACGGCGGCGGACTCAGACTTTCCGCAAATCGCTGATGTGACCGCGTCGTTTGTGTATTTGCGTCTGATGGGCACGCGGGAAGGCGAGGCGAAAGGCTACAGCGAGGCCGAGCTGGACGCCTGGGCGACGCGGCTTAAAACCTATGCCGCCGGGAAGGTTCCGGATGATCTCGACGCGGTTGAGCGCACGACCGATGGCAGGGCGCGCGATGTCTATGCCTTTGTCATCAGCGGCCATAAGGTGCTTAATCCAGCGGCGGCCATGGCGTTGATTGATCGCGTGAAGGGCTGACGGTTCGGTTTTAAAGAGCCCCCACCACCACATCTCGCCTTCGGCTCGTGCGGTCCCCCTCCCCAACAAGTTGGGGAGGTATAAATATGGGGGATTTCTCATACTCCCCCGGTGTACCGGGGGAGGTGGCGGCGAAGCCGTCGGAGGGGGGCCTCTTACTTACCCTCCGCCGTAGTCCGGTCGTTGCGGAGGGTCTTGAGGGTCGATAACCCGCGCTAAGGGCGGCTCAGGTTTGGCGACAGGTGCGATGACCTCATCGGACAGGTCATCGATCAGGTCGTCGTCTTCGTCGCCGTAGCCTTCAAAATCGTCATCGCAGGTCTTTGGCCAGTCAGTATACACGGGCGGCGAGGGTGCCGAAACCGGCGCAGGCGCGGGCTTAAGTGTTTTGGCTTCCTCGGCTTCACGCATCAGCCGCAAACCGTTGACGCGGTCCACCCAGTAGGCGTGATGTTCGGCGCGTCTTTGCACGGCCTCAGCCGCCTCGGCAGCCTCTTGTTCAGGGGTGAGCGGCGGCGGTGGTGCTCGGCGTTCAGCTATATCGACGCGGGCATAGAGCCGTTCGATCATCAGGCCCACGCGCACGGTGCGCTCAAGTTCAGATGCGTCCTGCGGCGGGTCTAAGTCTTCGAGGTGCCCCAGCATCCGGTCGGCAAAGGCCCGCAGCCGCGCGCGCCGCTCTTGCGGCGTGTAGCGTTCAGCGGTGTGCGTGTCGGATGCCATCCCTTTAGCATGGGGGAAATCGACGGGACGGGGATAAGTTCTCTTCTCCTCCCTGTGCCTGCGCTCAAGTAGCGAAGCGGTAGCGCGCTAAAAGGCATGGGGAGGTGGCGCGGCGTAGTCCGCGACGGAGGGGGACGGCTGAGGCGAGGTGGCCTGCACCGGCTTTAAGGCATCACGCAAACTAAGGACGGTGGGCGGAAATCAGGCGGCTCTATCCCCCTCCGTCATTTTCGCTGCGCTCAATGCCACCTCCCCATCTGCGATAGGGAGGAGAAAAAAGATGGCCCCCTCCGACGGCTTCGCCGCCACCTCCCCCGTAAACAGGGGAGGAGAAAAAGGCACCGACCTGTCCGTCTGCGCCAGGTTCCGGGTGCAGGGCCGCGGCCCTGCCGGCTCAAAACATCGTGAACGGACGGTGTTTTAAGGTCTTAATGCGTTCCTGATGGTTGATTTTTATAATTACCATGGCTTTCTTATGGGAAATAGCACAGGTATTAAACGTACAATTTGTGCCAGCCACCGTTACTAAGTTGTTTGCGGTAAAAGGCGGCGTATTTACGCCGGACCCTACTTCAAGATACTAGAATTTTACCTGACAAACCCGGTTTGTCAGCCAGTGGAGGTGCGCGTTCATTTCATATTTGAGGTCGGATCATGCTGCAAGAACAGACTGTAGGAGTGGGGTCATCGGATATGACCTTTGAATTAGCTGACGTGGCGGTGGTGGCACCGCAATCCAGCCAACGGGCGCAGTCTGCCCCTAAAATCCGTCGCGCCGCCATTATGGGTAACTTCCCGCCGCGTATGTGCGGGCTGGCGACCTTTACCCGCGATATGTATGCCTGCCTGTCGCGCGCCTTGCCCAAGGCGGGCTGGCGGGTGGTTGCCATGAATGATCCGAACGGTGCTTATGATTATCCGGATGTGGTCACCGACCAGATCCCGCAGAACGACCCTGATGCCTATCGCCGTCTGGCCGCAAGCCTTAATGCGGACGGTATCGATGTGATGTTCGTGCAGCATGAGTTTGGCATTTTCGGCGGCCCAGCCGGAGAATACCTGATCGAATGTCTTGAGCGTCTGAACATGCCGGTCGTGACGACCCTGCATACGGTGCTGGAAACGCCCAATGATGACCAGAAGCGGGTCATGGCGGCATTGATCCGCGTCTCATCAACCCTGATCACCATGGCCGAGCGCGGGGCGAAAATCCTGCGCGAGGTCTATAAGGTGCCCGATGCCCAGATCCTTGTGGTCCCGCATGGCGCGCCGTCTCGCCCGCTGGGGGATACGGAGCGATTTAAAGAAGTCTTCGGCGTGGGCGGCCAAAAAACCCTGATGACCTTTGGGTTGCTGTCGCCGAATAAGGGCATTGAGACCATCATCAGGGCCCTGCCGGATATTCTCGATAGCACGCCGGACTTAAGCTATCTCATCGTCGGCGCCACCCATCCCCATCTGGTGGCGTCTCAGGGCGAAGCTTACCGCGACAGCCTGATGGATATGGCGCGCCAGTTGGGCGTCGAAGACCACATCGTCTTTGTGAACCGATTTATGGATGATGCCGAACTGATCGATATCCTTCAGGCGACCGATATCTATGTGACGCCGTACCTGACCGAAACCCAGATCACGTCGGGAACTTTGAGTTACGCGCTGGCGCTGGGCCGTCCGGTGGTGTCGACGCCGTACTGGCATGCCGCAGAGGCGCTGGCGGACGGGGTCGGGATCATATGCCCGTTTGAAGACAGCGCGGCCTTTGCGCGCGAAATCTCAAACCTTCTGACCTCGGACGAACATCGCGCCGCCATGTCTCAGCGCGCCTATGACTATGCCCGCCCGTCGCGCTGGAGTGCGGTCGCGGACTCTTATGTCAACCGCGCCGCCGCCGACATAGATACCGGAAAGATCGCGGCCGGAAACATCGCGGGGCGGCCCGTAAAGCCTGAGCGCCCCCGCGACTACCTGACCCATCCGCCGTCGTGGGAAGCCATTGAGCGCATGAGCGATGACTGCGGCATTTTTCAGCACGGCAAGTTCCGGCTGGCCGACAGAAATCACGGCTATTGCACCGATGATAACTGCCGCGCTTTGTCGCTGATCGCCCTGCAATCGGGGTGGGTCGAAGAAAGTGCGACCCGTGACCGGCTGGCCTATACCTACGCCGCCTTTGTCAATCATGCCTGGACGGGTGAGCGGTTCCGCAACTTTATGGACTATGGCCGCCACTGGCTGGATGACGGCGGATCGGACGATTGCTGCGCGCGCACGCTGGAGTCCCTGATCGACACGGTTCGCTCAAACCTGCCTGATGATCTAAGGCTATGGGCCAAGGAACTGGCCCAGCGCGTTATCCCGCAGAGCGAGAACTGGACGTCGCAGCGGTCGCGCGCCATACTGATCCGGGTTTTGTCGCGGGCTCTGGGCCATGTCGGGGATGAGGCTGATATCCGCACCCGTATCCGCGAACTGAGCCGGTTGTTGCGCAATGGCCTGAGCGACCATAGCGACGGCGGCCATGCCTGGTTTGAGCCCGCCTTAAGCTATGACAATGCCCGCCTGCCGGAAGGGCTTATTCTGGCCGGGGAAACCTTACGCGATCAAAGCCTGATTGATGAGGGGGCGGATACTCTGTCGTGGCTGATGGCGCAGCAGACCTGCACCCAAGGCGGCCATTTCCGGCCGGTGCCTACCTCGCGCTTTGATCAGGGCGGTCAGACCGTGGCGCTATTTGATCAGCAGTCGCTGGAGGTGCAGGCGACCCTCAATGCCTGCCTGACAGCGTGGCGAGTGACGCAGGATACGCGCTGGAAGGACGAAGCGTTTCGGGCGTTTGCGTGGTTCCATGGTGAAAACGATCACGGCCTGTCGCTGATTACGGCGGATGGCGGCTGCTTTGACGGCCTGACGCCGGAAGGCTGCAACCAGAATCAGGGGGCGGAATCGCTTTTGGCCTATCACCTGAGCTGGACCGCCATGATGGCCAACCTTTGAGCAACGCAGTACGGGGACAACCAATGACCAATCTTAACCACAGCCCGATCGTGCTGACCGCCAACCCTGAGCGCGTCGTCTTGCGTCCGTTCTCAATCTCGGTGCAGCCTACCGGGTCGGCGCAGGGCAGCGCATCGCGTGCCCACCGGATCTGCAATCAACTGGTTAGCCTGACGCGGGAACAGTGTCAGGCCGAACTGGCCAATGTGAACCGCGACTTTCAGGGTCGCCACTGGCAAACCCGTGAAATCTTCATCGACCGCTTCAATCAGATACAGCAACTGATCGGCGGTATGGATAATCTGGATGACGATCATCGCGCGCTGATCGGGGCCTATTTTTCCCACGAATACAGTTTTGAAGCCGCCGCCGTCATGAACCCGTCGGTTGTGCCGCACCCGGATCAGTCGGGCATGGCGGAGGGCCAGGTGCGCTTTATCATGTCGCTGCGGACCGTGGGTGAAGGTCATATTTCGACCATCTCCTTCCGTGAGGGGGTGCTGAGTGGCAGCGGCAATATTGAGCTTAAGGACGAAAGTGATTTTGTGGTGGCGGCATCGCCTATCCATAATGTGGGTGCCGATGGCCCCATCGAACTGCGCCGTCATTCGGCTTGCAATATTTCCTCGACGGTCATTTTCCCCATCACCCGCGCCCAGGCTAACGGGCTTGAAGACCTGCGCATGGTGCATTTTCAAGATGAGAACGGTCGCTTTACCTATATCGGCACATATACCGCCTATTCCGGACGTGAGATCGGGTGTGAGCTGTTTGAAACCGATGATTTCGTGACGTTCCGTATGACTCCGTTTCGCGGTGAGGCCGCCCGCCATAAGGGGCTGGCGCTGTTCCCGCGTAAGATTAATGGCCGTTACGCCGCTATTGGACGACTTGACCATGAAAGCCTGTATTTCCTGGAGAGCGATGATCTGACGGTCTGGAACTATGGCGACCGTTTCATTGAGCCGGTCTATCCGTGGGAGCTGGTGCAGATGGGCAATTGCGGCTCACCGATCGAACTGGACGAAGGCTGGTTGTTACTGACCCACGGCGTTGGTGCCATGCGGCGCTATTCACTGGCGGCGGCCCTGCTGGATAAGGAAGACCCGCGCAAGGTCATTGCGCGCTCAACCGTGCCCTTGCTGTCGCCGGATGAGGAAACCCGCGAAGGCTATGTGCCGAACGTGGTCTATACCTGCGGCGGCATGCGGGCGGGTGAGTGGATCATGATCCCTTATGGAGTCGCCGATTCCTCGATCCGGTTCGTGACGGCGCGCATCTCAGATATCCTGAATCATCTGGGCGTCGGGGCCGAACAGGCCAGCCAGCCGATAGTCGAGCCGGTGAAGTAGATGTGAACGGCGCACGGTCTGGGTGATGGGTCTTAGGGGATTGTTTTGTTAAGAAATGTGGATCATCATCCCGCGCCAAACGACCTCTGATTTGACTTAAGGCAGACCGATTATGGACGACAATGCCCTTCGCCGCCCCGCAACCACCGGACAGGAAGAGGCCAGGCAGGATGAGGGAAGGGCAGGTCCTGCGCTGATCGCGGCCTTTGCTGCGGCTCTTGGCGTGCCGCCTGAGCAGCTTAACCCGGCGCAAAGTGCCTTTGTCCACCAGATCATCGAAGACTACGATCCGGAAGAGCTGTCCGATCTTGCCCCCGCTGATCTGGCGCACCATCTGGCTGAATTCTGGGCAATGGGCGATGTCCGTCAGGGCGGCAATCAGGTGCTGACCCGGCTTACGGCGGCTGGCGGCTATGATATCTTGAGCGTCATTCAGTCGGATGCGCCCTTTATCGTCGAAAGCCTGATGGGCGAACTGATCGATCAGGGCGTGTCGATCCGTTCCATGTTCCATCCGGTCGTGGCGGTTGACCGTGATGATACGGGTCGCCGGGTTGAGGACGGAACTGCCAAAGAGTCCATGATCATGGTGTTTGTCGAGCGACAGCCGACGGAGGTTCATGGGCGTATTCTGGAGGGGGTCGATAAGACCCTGAATGATCTGCGGCTGGCGGTGCTGGATTTCCCGCGTATGCTCAAGTTGCTGGCCCATGAGATCGAGGCGCTGGAGGGCTTAAACGCTAAAATCGATCCGGCCATTTTGGATGAAAACCTGGCCTTTCTGCGCTGGGTGCAAAACAACCATTTCGTTTTCCTGGGCGCCAAGGGCTATGTCTATCCGCGTGACGCCGATGGCGGATATACGCAGGAGGGGCCGCTAAACCTGTTGCAGGAAGGCTTTGGCATATTGCGTGATGCCGACCGTCCGATCCTGCGCCGCTCATCGGAGCCGGCAGTCCTCAGCGCGCAAATCCTCAATCAGCTTGAAAATTCTGAGCCGGTGACGGTGGCCAAGGCCAATCTCAAATCCCGCGTCCACCGCCGGGTCTACATGGACTATATCGGCATCAAGCGGTATGGCGAGGATGGCAAGCCGTCCGGTGAGGTTCGCTTTGTCGGCCTGTTCACCTCTGAGGCTTACGATCGCCCAGCATTCGAAGTGCCGCTGATCCGCAAAAAGGCCGACTATGTCCTGACCCAATCCAAGGTCATTGGCTTCAATAACGGCGGCTATGCCGATAAGCGCCTGAAAAACATTATTGAGACCTATCCGCGCGACGAGCTGTTCCAAATGGAAGCGGCCGATTTGCTGCGCATTTCGCGCGGTATATTGCACCTGTCGGACCGGCCGCGGGTGCGGATATTTACCCGTCCCGATCCGTTTGACCGCTTTATCTCCGTGCTGGTCTATATCCCGCGTGAGCTTTATCAGGTCGTCCTGCACCAAAAAATCGGGACGCGTCTGGCTGACGCCTTTATGGGCCGCGTGTCGGCGGTTTATCCGTATGTCAGTGATTCACTGCTGTCGTGCCTGCACTACATTATCGGGGTGACGCCGGGCGATCATTTCGATCCTTCCGTTTCGGACCTTGAAACCGATATCGAAAACCTGACGCGGGCGTGGCCGCAAAAGGTCGAGGCTCTGGTTCACGACGGTGATCCCCAAACCATATTGGGGCTGGACGCCTTTCCGGGCGATATCCGCTGGCATGCCTGGGCGCGCGCTTTACCGAGCGGCTATCAGGAGCGCTATGACCCCTATGAGGCCATAAGAGACATCTGGTATCTGTCGCGGCTGGAAGCCTCATCGCCGCTCAATTTGCGCGCCTATCAGCGGCTGGAGGATTCGGAAACCCAGTTTGCCTTTAAGCTGTATCAGCGCGCCCGCACGGCCATTGCCCTGTCGGATATCCTGCCTATCCTTGACAATATGGGCCTGAAAACCCTCGAAGAAGACGGCAGTGAAGTCATTGTCGATGGGCCGGACGGCAAGACCTATTTCTGGGTGCACGAATTCATCGTCCATTCGCCGACAAAGATCAGCGATTTTGCCGCCTTCAGGCAGCGCTTTGAGGCGGGCGCACTTGCCCTGTGGCAGGGGCTGACCGAAAACGACGGCTTTAACGCCCTGCTGGTGACGGGCGCGGATTGGCGTCAGACCGCCTTGCTGCGGGCCCTGTGCCTCTATCGCCAGCAATCGGGCCTTGATCCATCGCCTGCGGTGCAACAGCAGGCCTTGCGTGAAAACCGTGACGTGACCGAAGCCCTGTGGCGCTATTTTGAGCTGAAATTTGATCCTGCCAGTGGGGACATTACGGCCCGCACAACCGAAGTTGAGGCCGCCAAAGCGCGCATCGATACCCTGTTGCAAACCGTGTCCAACTTCGAGCAGGACCGTGTGCTGCGCCGTCTGGCGGCCCTGATCGGGGCGATGGTGCGCACCAACTATTATCAACCTGCTGCCAACGGCCAGCCCAAGACCTATATCTCGTTCAAGGTCAAAAGCCGTGACCTGATCGATCTGCCCGACCCCAAGCCGTTCCGCGAAATCTTTGTCTGGTCGCCCGATGTTAACGGCGTACACTTACGCTTTGGGCCGGTGGCACGCGGGGGCTTGCGCTGGTCCGACCGCAAGGATGATTTCCGCACCGAGGTGCTGGGCCTCGTCAAGGCGCAACAAGTCAAGAACGCCGTCATTGTGCCGGTCGGCTCCAAAGGCGGGTTCTTCCCCAAATCCCTGCCCAAGGGCGGCACGCCCGATGCCATTCGCAATGAGGCCATTCGCGCCTATAAGACCTTCCTGTCGGGACTGCTCGATCTGACCGACAATATCGGCCCCAAGGGTGAGAT
The DNA here is from genome assembly GCF_014652575.1 of Asticcacaulis endophyticus. Classification (GTDB taxonomy): domain Bacteria; phylum Pseudomonadota; class Alphaproteobacteria; order Caulobacterales; family Caulobacteraceae; genus Asticcacaulis; species Asticcacaulis endophyticus. Next base: position 760,359 of record NZ_BMZB01000001.1, read on the forward strand.
TGTGCATCCGGCGGCTGTCGTCATGTGGGATGAGCCCGACCCTTATCTGGTGGTCGCCGCCGATAAGGGCACGGCCACGTTCTCGGATATCGCCAATGGCGTCTCGGCCGATTATGGCTTCTGGCTGGGAGACGCCTTTGCCTCGGGCGGCAGTGTGGGCTATGACCACAAGGCCATGGGCATTACCGCGCGCGGAGCGTGGGAGGCGGTTAAGCGCCACTTCCGCGAATTGGGCAAAGACATTCAGTCTGAACCGTTCACCGTCGTGGGTGTGGGCGACATGTCGGGCGATGTGTTCGGCAATGGCCTGTTGCTGTCGCACCAGACCAAGCTGGTTGCGGCCTTTGATCACCGCGATATTTTCATAGACCCCAACCCGGATGCGGAGACTTCGTTCACAGAGCGCGAGCGGCTGTTTGCCTTGCCGCGCTCAAGCTGGCAGGACTATGACAAATCCCTGATCTCAACCGGTGGGGGCGTGTTTTCGCGCGGCCTGAAATCGATCGACCTGACGCCGGAAATCAAGGCCCTGCTGGGGATCGAGGCCGATGCAGTTTCGCCGTTCGACCTGATGCAGGCGATCCTTAAGGCCGAGGCGGAACTGCTCTATTTCGGCGGCATCGGCACCTATGTCAAAGCCCCGACCCAGAGCCACCTTGAGGTCGGCGACAAGGCCAATGACGCCATTCGTATCGACGCGACCGAAGTGCGCGCCCACGTCATTGGCGAAGGGGCGAACCTTGGCATGACCCAAGCCGGACGGATCGCAGCGGCCCAAAATGGTGTGCGGCTCAATACCGACGCCATTGATAATTCCGCCGGGGTCGATTGTTCCGACCATGAGGTCAATATCAAGATCTTGCTGGGGTCGCTGGTCACGGGTGGACGGATGACCATGCCGGAGCGTGATGCGCTGCTGGCCTCCATGACCGATGATGTGGCAAGCCATGTGCTGCAACATAATTACCGTCAGACCTTGGCGCTGACCCTGCAGGAAGCCAGTGCCTTTGCCGATAATGGTGCGGCTCAGATGTTCATGTCGGGGCTTGAGGCGCGCGGGAAACTGGACCGCAAGGTTGAGGGCCTGCCCTCAAATGCCGTCCTCGAAGCCCGCAAAAGCCAAAATCAGGGACTGTTCCGGCCGGAACTGGCTGTCACCACGGCATATGCCAAGATCGTTTTGTTTGACGATATCGTGGCCTCATCAGCGCCTGATGATGCGGCCTTTGAGCGGATGCTGATCGATTATTTCCCCGATGCCCTGCATGGCTATGTCACTGAGATCAACGGCCACCGCCTGAAGCGGGAAATCATCAGTACGGTTCTGGCTAACGATATCGTCAATATGACGGGCGCCAGTTTCCCGGCCCGTCTGGTGAAGTCCGCCGGTGTCGACGCGCGCGTGTTGGTGCTGGCGTTTGAGACTGCAAGGCGGCTGTTTGGCCTTAACGCCCTGTGGGATCAGGTCTCCGAGCTCGATAATATCATCCCGGCGTCGGCCCAGACCGCGCTCTATCAGGAAATCGCTTTGTTCCTGCGCCGCCAGACCTACTGGTTGGCGCGTCGGTTCGGCACAGAAGGCAAGGCGGTTGATGAGCTGGTCTCAAACTATCAGGCCGGTGTTGCCGAACTGCTGGCTCACGGGCCTGATCTGATCAGTGTGTATGACAGCGGCAATGTCGCGCGTCGGCTTGAGCGCCTGAAGGCGACGGGTGCGGACGAAGCCTTGGCGGGCCGCATCGCCTATCTGCGCTCGTTCACCAGCGCTACGGATATCATCGACCTGTCGGTAAAGCATGGTTTTGACCTTAAGGCCGTGGCGCGGCTCTATTATCTGGCCGGTGAGCGGTTCGGCTTTGATCGCCTGCGGGCCGGGGCGCATGAGCTGTTCAGCGCCGATCCGTGGGACCGCATGGCCCTGCGTCGCCTGACCGAAGACCTGCTGGCCGAACACAAAAGCGTTGTGGCGGCGATTTTAGGAAGTGGTCCGGCGCTTATCGATCCGGCGGCGCAACTGGCCGACTGGGCCGAGGCGCATAAAGCGCTTATTGATCCGGCCCGTCAGATGATAGAAGATATCGAGCAATCCACTCAGGGGGCCGCCGCATCCTGGAGTTTTGCCAAGCTGACCATCGTTAATGCGGTGCTCAGGGAATGGATCAACAGGTTATAGGGCCCCTTCGTGCGCAAATTTTTGATTATTGCCGACGATTCCCCTGAGTTTCAGGCCGCACTCACCTACGCCTGTGGGCGCGCGAAAGCGACCCAAGGGGTGGTGACCCTGCTTAGGGTTCTGCCGGAAACCGACTACACCCAATGGGCCGGGGTGCGCGATGAGATCGAGCGCGAACAACGGGCCGAGGCCGAATCCCTGTTGTCCAAGCTTGCCGATATTGCCGCCGTCAAATCGGGCCATCCGGCGGAAATCATTATCAAGATCGGGGCCGTGCGTGATGCCATCAAGGCCCTGATCTCTGAGGATCGCGGCTTGAAAATTCTGGTGCTGGCCTCAGCCTCCGGCCGTGATCCGGGGCCGCTGATTTCAAGCCTCATGCGCGATGGGGTGGCCAGTCTCGGCGGCGGGCGGCCTATCCCCATCACCATCGTGCCGGGCGATCTGGACGAGGCGGCGATTCTCGATCTGGTCTGATGGGGCTTGTTTTTTGGGCGCTTTAGGGCCATGTGAGGCGTATGAGCGCAATCCAAAAAGTGTGAAGCGGTTTTTGGATAAATTGCGCGACACCCCAAAATCTAGGGCGACTATAGCGATACGGCCCTTCAGGAATTTGCTTATGTTTATTCAGACCGAAGCCACGCCCAATCCCGACGTCATCAAGTTCATCCCCGGCCGTGAAGTTTTAAGCGGCGGATCACTTGATCTGCGCACCGAGACCGAGGCGGAAAAATCACCGCTGGCTCTGGCTTTGTTTCAGATTGACGGTGTATCCGGGGTTTATTTCGGCCATGATTTTCTGACCGTGCGCCGCGACCCGGAATCGGGCCTGATCTGGGCGCAGATTAAGGCGCCGATTCTGGCCGCGATCATGGATTTCTATAGCTCCGGCAAGCCAATTTTGAATGAGGCCGAGGCCGAAAAAGACGCGGTCGTCTATGAGGGCGAACTGGGTCAGATCGTGGCCGAAATCAAGGAACTGCTCGATACGCGGGTGCGTCCGGCTGTGGCTCAGGACGGCGGCGATATTGAGTTTGATCGCTTTGATGAAGATAGCGGAACCTTATGGCTGCACATGCGCGGCGCCTGTTCGGGTTGCCCGTCTTCATCGGCAACCCTGAAACAGGGTGTTGAATCGCTGATGAAGCACTATGTCCCCGAAGTAAAGCATGTGGAGTCGGTGCTTTAGGTGCTGGGGCTGGTTATCGATACATCGGTCGGCGCCTGTACGGTCGGGCTCTATGAAAGCGACCCGAATGGCCTGACGTGCCTTTATGATGATACCGCACTTATGAGCCGCGGCCATCAGGAGCATATCGGCCCGCAAATCTGGAATTGCTTCCATAAAGCCGGAATTAATCCAAAAGCTCTTGACCGGGTCTGCGTGACGCTTGGGCCGGGGTCATTTACCGGGCTTCGGGTCGGTTTATCCTTTGCCAAGGGGCTGGCCGAAGGTGCGGGTGTGCGTTTACGCGGTTTTTCAACCTTAGAGGCGATGGCCGCGTTTGAGGGGCTTACGGACACGCGCCGTTTGGTGGTGATCGAGGCCGGACGCGGGCAGGTCTATGTGCAGGCCTTTGACGGTATGGCCGCCATAACTTCACCTATATCATTGAATATTAATGATAATGAAGCCCTTACTGCCTATGCGAACACTGTGCCTGATGTGGGCGTTCTGACCGGCAATGGCGGCGATCATGTCCGGTCATACTGGCCGCAAGCTTTGGTCATACCGCAGATTTGTCCCTCAACTCAGGCCATGGCGCGTCTGGGATTTGATGATTTAGACCGTTCAGATGTTAAACCGGTCTATATCCGTGAACCCGACGCCAAGGTGTCCGATAAACGGATTGTCCGCTTCGATACGGAGCGTCCACGGGCATGATTATTGAGGATATTGGTCAATATACGCCTGATATTTCTATAATTCACGAACAAAATTTCGATTTTGTCTGGAAAGATTCTGAATTTATAGAATTATTGGCCAAAAATACGACTTTGGCTAAATACGTAAAAATAAATAATGAAATTCAGTCATTTGTGTTTTTGTCATTTATTTCTCAAGAAGCAGAAATATTAACGCTGGCGACACGCGCGGATGCGCACAACCGGGGTCTGGCCACCGCACTTTTAAACGCCGTTATCGATGACCTGAAAGGTCGCGGATGCGAGAGCATTTTCTTAGAAGTTGCGGTCGATAATCCGGCAGCATGGGCACTTTATAAAAAGTTCGGCTTTGTGCGGGTGGGCAAGCGTAAATCCTATTATAGCCGCCGTATCGGTCCGCCGGTCGATGGGGATGTGTTGCGCCTTGATCTGTGCTGCGGCTGAATTTGGTCAGGGCCTGCGACATTCTGTCTTGCGCTTGCGGTCATCAATCCTTAAACCTGTGCTTCATTGGGTTTGGCCGCGTTGAAACCGCGTCGAATAAAGCTAAATACGGGAGCGTTGTCCTCATGGATCGTATCGAAAAGCAGTGCATTGAAAAAGGCATGCGCATGACCGATCAGCGCCGCATCGTCGCGCGCGTCCTGTCTCAGGCGACCGATCACCCGGATGTCGAAGAGCTGTATCGCCGCGCCGCTGCCCTTGACCCGCATATTTCGCTGGCGACCGTGTATCGCACCGTGCGCCTGTTTGAAGAAGCCGGTGTGGTCGAACGCCACGATTTCGGTGATGGCCGCTCACGCTATGAGCAGGCTGGCGACGACCACCACGATCACCTGATCAATATCAAGACCGGTCAGGTCATCGAGTTTTTCGATCAGGAGATTGAGACTTTAAAAGAAGCGCTGGCGCAAAAGCTGGGCTTCAAGCTGGTCGGCCATAAGCTTGAGCTCTATGGCGTGCCGCTCGATGAAGACACCAAGGCCTAAGTCCCGTTCACAAAGCCTTCGACATGTTTTGTCACGACCGGCGCACCCGTTAAGGTCTGCGCCGCCACGCCCCGCAGACTGACGTTTTTCACCGGCATTTCGGCCTCGGCTGAGATGGCGCACAGGTGCTTAGCTTCACCCACGGCGATGTTTGACACATGCAGACCCTCGATCGGGGTTAATTTCCGCACATAGGTCGGCAGCAGGGTCTTCCACTGATAGAGCACGTCGGTTTCTACGGCCAGCACACTACCGGCGATTTTGGTAGCGCTGACGTTCGACATATGGATGTTTTTCACAAAGCCGCCGCGCCGCTCATTGGTCTTGACAAACAGCAGGTTATTGATTGGCACCGCGTGACCGTCGGCGCCGCTGCCATCCCCTACAAAATGGCAGTTATCGACCAGCACGTTTTCGATCCCGCCGGATAGCTCGCTGCCGATGGCCATAAGCTGATGGCCGTTTTTGATCTGACAGTTGCGCATGACGATGTTTTTGGCCGGCGTATTCAGCCGCCAGGCATCCATATCGCGACCCGATTTTACGGAAATGGCGTCGTCACCCTGATCAAACACGCAGTCTTCGATCAGCACGTTCTGGCTCATTTCCGGGTCGACACCGTCGTTGTTATGGCCGTGGGCGCGGACCTTGACGCGGCGGACGACGACATCGCGGCATAGCAGCGGATGGATCGTCCAGAACGGACTGTTCTCAATGGAAATGCCTTCGATCAGGACGTTGCGGCAGCGGTTGAACTGCACAAAATGTGGCCGTAGATTATTGTCGCCGACCGCCATGTTGCGCTCAGCCACCGGCACGTTCTGATAGGCCATGTTATAGAGTGCCACCAGCGCGTCCATGTGCGGTTTGGGGCGTTTATACCAGACCTGCCAGACATCGAGCCTGGCCTTGAGCGTGCCCTCACCGGTAATCGCGACATTTTCGCAGTCGAAAGCATAGACCAGCGGCGAAAAGTTGAAACACTCGATCCCCTCCCATGAGGTCTGCACGGCGGGCAGATAGTCCGCAGGCTTTTCGGAAAACAGCAGAACCGCCCCTTTGGCCAAGTGCAGATTGACATGGCTTTTGAAATGGATCGGCCCGGTCGGCCACATGCCTTGGGGGATGATAACGGTGCCAGAACCTGCCGCATGGGCGGCATCTATGGCCTTAGATATGGCGGCACTTGTGGCGGCCTGATCCCCCAAAGACGTTCCCTGCGAGGCACCAAAATCGCTGATCACAAAACGCGGCGCATCCGTAAAATCGGGAACCGTGATTGAGGGCATATCAAACGGGGCGGTGACTGAAACCTGTTTGGACGACAAGCCCCGCGACCAACCCGCACAGGCCCCAAGCAGCGGGACGGCAAACCCGGCATACAACACGGAACGGCGGGAAAGGGGTGGCTTGATCATGGCGCGGTCTCCAGCACCGGCGCCTGCATCAGGCCGGAGGGCAAGGGTTTGAGGTTGTTCATGTTTTGCGGGGTAAAGCGCTCACCATATTTGGCGGTAAGGGCGCTGTAATTGGCGGGCGGCTGACCTGACAGGGTATTGATGGCGGTATTTGCAACGCGGATTTCAATGCGGTTGTTACCAGCCGTGAGGTGGGGCTTCAGGTCGATGAAAAACGGCGATGTCCACACCGCGCCGGCCCGTTTGCCATTGACGAAAACTTCGGCAGCATCGCGCACCGGCGCGGACAGCCAGGCCTGACTGCCGGTGCGGCGGTCAGAGGGAATGGATTCCGGCGTGCCTTCGCCGAAACTTAAGCGCGTCAGTCCCGCCGCCAGATCGGCAGGGGTGAGTTTAACCGTGCGGCTGTAGGTCACGATGCCCGAATAATGCGCCTTGGCGGGGTCATCAGTCCATGATCCGAAGGTCGCTAAAGGCTTGGCGGGTTGATCCCCGAAGGCAATGCTCCAGCCACCGTCAAGGGGGCGGCGCTGAGGGGGCGTTCTCTTTGCAGGCCCCGCCTTATCGGCCGCGCCAAAGACGAACAGCCGCGATTCATAAGGGGCCAGTGTCACCGGTTCGCCGCCCCAGATGTGGGCCGTAGCGTCTATCGGGTTCCACCACTGACCGGACGATCCGGCGCGAAACTTAAGCGGCAGGGTCACGGCCCTGTTGCCGGTATTGGCGACGAAATAGAGATCGCTGTCGTTTAATTTACGATGCACAAACCCGACCTCAGGCGTGAGTCCGATGACGTCCGGCGTGGTGAGGGTTACCAGTTTTGCGCTTAAGTCTGATTCAGGGATCGTGTTAAACACGCGGGCACCGGTGGGAGCCTGATCGACGGCGATCACCGCGCCGCCTGCCTTTTCAAAGGCTTCGATCTGTTTAAAGGTTTGCGGGTTGATCGACGTAACCTTGGGCAGGATCAGCACCTTATGACGAAAGCCGGGCGCTGACAGGGCCTGATCGTCAACATAGTCAAAGCTGAATCCGGCATCGAGGATTTGTGCGGTGAGTGTACGGCTAATACGGCGGCCCAATTGGCCGTCAATCGATACATTGCCGGGTTTTGAGGCGCCCAAAGCGTCGTCCTGCGGCAGATAGATGGCGACATCGGCCACCGGCTCACCCTGCCGCAGCAGCCAGCTCATGCGCTGGAGGTAGAGATTGATGTCCGGCATGACGATCCACCACGGATTATGGTCATTGAACACGGCGGCGGCATACATGGCCCAGCCGGGTTCGCCCGCTTCCGGCGGCGAGTAGGGCCAACCGTGAGCGATAAACTGATTGGCCCCTTGCAGCATGAGCGTGTCGGCTTCGGACTTGATGTCTATAGGTGCGGCCTGAAAGGCGCCCTGATGCAGCCAGGTCCACGCCTCTGCGGAAGTAACCGGCTTGCCATAAAGATGATTGGCCGAACTGATCCAGCGCAGCCGCGAAAAGATGCGCCAGTCCGCCCCTTCGCCTTCGGCCAGATCGGTCAGGCGCACCGACGACAGCCTGACCGGCGGGTGGCCATAGGTCTGGGAGCGAAAGCGCGTGCCTTTGGTTTTGGCCCAGTCATTGACCGGCGTGAGATAGCGTTCTTCCACCAGTTCAGCCAGGGTCAGCCCCCAGTCGCGGCGGATGGCGGCACTATCTGGGGCGTCTTCAAACCATTTGAGCAGGTGTGGCTTAAGGTCATAGCCCCGGCGTTTTTGAAATTCACTGAGCATATCGCCGGTCCAATCGGTGCCGTAGGCTTCAAGGCTATCGCTGAAAACGGCATAGGGCGGGCCAGCGCTGAACGCCGTCATCAGCCGGTCACCGACGGTGCTCAGGTGAGCGTTCACCGAGGCGGGGTTCATGTGGTCGAGGACATAGCCTTCGCCGCCGACCGAGGCGCGCTTGACCTGCTGTCCGGTCGGGGTTTGCAGGACGATAAACACCGTGCGCTCATCAGGGGTGGCGCAGACGGCGACATCCTTAGTGGCGGGTTCGACCAGTTCGGCAGTTTGCGCATCCGTACCGATAAAGCTGGCGACGATCCGCTCACCGGGGTTGAGGTCAGGCAGGGACACAGAGGTCGTGCGAGCGGGCAGGGGTAGCTTGATAAGTTTTACCCGTGATGACGCCAGTTCCGGGGTGATGTGGGGCCCGCCAAACGGCCAGCCGGAACCGAGCGTGATATCGACCCTTAAGCCTTCGGTGCGCGCGGTTTCATTGGCCAGCCGTACCGCTTCGATATGGCGGTCAGACAGATAGGGCACATTGCCATCCACCGTCAGGGGATAGAGTGTGGCCAGCTCAAAGCCGCCAAAACCGCCCTGCTTCATGGCCTTGATTTCGCGTACCAGTTCGGCGTCATCAACATTCGGTCCAAACCACCACCAACGCACCATAGGACGCGCTTCGTCAGCGGGCGTGGTGAAGCCTTCATAGAGGCTTTCGGATTGAGCTGTGGCAGCGTAGAGCCCTATCGCCAGAGCAAGACTAGGCCAGAACGCGGATTTCCGCATGGATGTTTCCTCGGTTTTATAGTTTTTCTCCAATTATCATAAAAAACGATCAAAAACAATCAGGATTGATCAATGGGTGGCGCGCGATATCCGGCGCAGCCTTGTGGATAAAATCCTGTCTTCTCTCTTGAAAAAAAAGGCCCAAACGCTCATAAGCACCGGCATGAGTGAAACCGTATCGACTTCCCAGTCTTTGGGCCAAAAGCGTCTGCATATTAAAACCTACGGCTGTCAGATGAACGTCTATGACAGTGAGCGCATGGCCGATGTTCTGCGCCCGCTGGGCTATGTCATGTCCGATGCACCGGAAGATGCTGATCTGGTGCTGCTGAACACCTGCCATATCCGTGAGAAGGCCGCCGAAAAGGTGTATTCCGAAATTGGCCGCCTCAAGGAAATGCGCGAAGACAAAGAAGCCCGTGGCGGCGGTCGCATGACCATTGCCGTCGCAGGTTGCGTGGCCCAGGCCGAAGGCGCTGAGATCATGAACCGGGCGCCGGCGGTTGATCTGGTGGTCGGCCCGCAGGCCTATCATCAGTTGCCGGAACTGATTGCCCGCACCACCCGCGCGCGCGGTGAGCGCCTGATGGCCGATTTTGCCGCCGATGAAAAATTCGATAAGCTGCCGGTCGAGCGCGAGGTTTCCGGCCCGACCGCGTTTTTGACGGTGCAGGAAGGTTGCGACAAGTTCTGCACCTTCTGCGTGGTGCCCTATACGCGCGGGGCGGAGTGGTCGCGGCCAGTAGCGCAGATTATGGATGAAGCCCGCCGTTTGGCCGATAAAGGTGTGCGCGAAATCACGCTTTTGGGCCAGAACGTCAATGCGTTCAACGGCGCGGACAAGAGCGGTGCGGAATCGACCCTGTCGCGGCTGATTGAAGCCCTGGCCGGGATTAACGGCCTTGACCGCATTCGCTATACCACCAGCCACCCCAACGATATGGGTGATGATCTCATTCAGGCCCATGCTGATATCCCGCAACTGATGCCGTACTTGCATCTGCCGGTGCAGTCGGGCTCGAACAAGATTTTGCGGGCCATGAACCGCAAACATACGCGCGAAAGCTATATCGAGCTGATCGCCCGCATCAAGGCCGCCAATCCTGACATCGCTATGTCCGGTGATTTCATCGTCGGCTTCCCCGATGAGACTGATAAGGATTTTGAGGACACGATGGACCTGATCCGTCAGGTCGAATACGCCTCGGCATTCTCGTTTAAATACTCAAAGCGTCCGGGTACGCCCGCCGCTGCCATGCCGGGTCAGGTTGACGACAAGGTCGCCGATGAGCGCCTGAAAGCGCTGCAGGCCCTGATCATAGAGCAGCAGCAGGCCTTTAAGGCTGGGCTGATCGGGCGCACGATCGACGTGTTGTTCGATAAGCGCGGGCGTCATAATGAGCAGGGCATTGGCCGCTCGCCGTGGCTGCATTCGGTCTTTGCCGAAGACGCCGCCCACCTGATCGGACAGATCGTGCCGGTCAAAATTGTCGCTCTGGGCAATAACAGTTTGCAGGGCGAACTGATTAAGGAACTTGTTTGAGCACCGTAACCGACGATTTTATCGAACTGAGCGAAGACGGGGTTCTGGCCCTGACCGGCCCGAATGAGCGCTATCTGGCGCTGATCGAAGCGGCCTATAATGTACTGGTCGAAACACCGGGCGGGGGCTTAAGCGTCACCGGCGATGTGGCGGGCCGTCAGAAGGCCAAGGCGATATTTGGGGCCCTCAAAAAACGCTTTGATAAGGGCCTTGATATCTCTGAAGCCGATGTGCGGTTACTGATCCAGAATCCGTTGGGTAAGACCCCGGCTTGGGCCGATCATCACTCAAACTCTCATGTCGTCGTCATGGGCCGCAAGGGCGCGGTCGTGCCTAAGACCGAGGGGCAAGCCGGTTACTTTCAGCAGCTTCTGACCAAATCACTGGTGTTTGGCCTTGGTCCTGCCGGATCGGGTAAGACCTTTCTGGCGGTGGCGCACGGCACGCAGCTTTTGATGAAGGGCGCGGTTGATCGGCTGGTGATCGCGCGTCCCGCCGTTGAAGCCGGTGAAAAACTGGGGTTTCTGCCCGGTGACCTGAATGAAAAGGTCGATCCCTACATGATGCCGATCTGGCAGGCGCTGGACGATATTCTGGGGGCGGACGGTTTGCGAAAGCGGCGTGAACGCAATGAGATTGAGGTGGCGCCTCTGGCCTATATGCGCGGTCGGACGTTGTCGAACGCCTATGTGATTATCGATGAGGCGCAAAATACCACGAAGCAGCAAATGAAGATGGTGCTGACCCGTCTGGGCGAAGGCTCAAAAATGGTGGTGACCGGCGATCCGTCGCAGGTCGATCTGCCCAATGCGCGCGAGTCAGGTTTGGCCCACGCGGTCAGTCTGCTGGGGCGGCTGGAGGGTGTGGGCGTGTCACGCCTGACCGCCGATGACGTGGTGCGTCATGAACTGGTGGCGCGGATCGTGCGCGCCTATGATAACGAATTTAAGGAATCCTGATGGAAAGTCCGGTTTTGGTAGACATTGAGGTTGAGCATGAAGACTGGCTCGACGTGCTGCCGGAGGCCCCGCACCTGATCCAAACGGCGATTGAGGCGACCTTTGCCCATCTGGAAACCAGCCAGCAGGCCGACATAGTCGTGCTGCTGACCGACGATGCCGAGATGAAAGATCTCAACAAGCAGTACCGCCAGAAGAACGCGCCGACCAATGTGCTGTCATTTCCGGCGCCTAAGATTGCGGGTGTTACCGACATCGCCCATCTGGGGGACATGGCGCTGGGGCTTGAGACCTGCGTGCGTGAGGCCAAGGAGCAGAATAAGACTCTGGCCAACCATGTCACACATCTCAGTATACACGGCGCGCTGCATCTATTAGGCTATGATCATATGGTTGAGACTGAGGCTCAAGAGATGGAAGACCTTGAGCGCGACGTCCTCAAAAGCCTGAATATTGCCGATCCCTATTTGACAGATGAGACCTGATATCCTTAGGCCGTAAACTCATAAATTTCATAATATTGGTGTGAGGCCGTTTGTGCGGATACCAGGAGAAAAATTGCTGGAAATGCTTACATTTTCAAAATTTTACGACACCGTAGTCCGTGCAAACGGTCCGCATCCCATTAGGTTTTGTGAAAACAAAACCGTGTTTTCACGGGCGGACGACGAAATGGCGTCATACTGCGTCGGAAATAGACTTGAACAGGGGATGGCCCTGATCTGTGTCTATTTCCTAGCATTATTTAGCCCTTTCAGTCGCCAATATCATGAAATTTATGAGTTTACGGCCTAACATCATGCCCAGCTCCGACGACCCGGCGAGTCCATCGCCACAGACATCCTCAAAAAAATCCATCCTGTCCCTGTTTGGGTGGGGCAAACCCGCCGCTGAGGACGCCGACGCGGACCCCCTCAGTCCGGCTAAGGATGTCGCCGCCGACCTCATCAATCATGCCCGTGAATTTCAGACCCTGCGTGTCGCGGATGTCATGACGCCACGCGCCGATATTGTGGCGGCTGATGTGTCTTGTACTCTGGCGGACGTGGTCAGGATCTGCATTGAGAGCGAACATTCGCGCCTGCCGATCTTTCGTGAAACTCTGGATGATCCGATCGGGGTTCTGCACATCAAGGACCTGCTTAAGGTGTTGTCGCCGGAGAATGTCGATGGCTCCGGGCCGAACTGGGCCGAGCCGATCCTGCACCGCCTGCGCCGCGATGTGCTCTATGTGCCGGTGTCAATGAAGGCCCACGAACTGCTGCTGCGAATGCAGGCCGAGCGTACCCACATGGCCATGGTCATCGATGAATTTGGCGGCACAGACGGTCTGGTGACGATGGAAGACCTGATCGAAGCCGTGGTCGGTGACATTGACGATGAATATGATGATGACGCCGCCCTTGATATTATCGAACATGGCGCGGGCGTGATTGAGGCCGATGGCCGGGTCGAGCTTAAAACCCTTGAGGAACGGCTGAACCTTACGCTTTATCCTGAAGATACCGAAGAAGAGGTCGATACTCTGGGCGGGCTGGTCGCCGTTCTGGCGGGGCGGGTGCCGCGCCGAGGCGAGGTCGTGCGCCATAAATCTGCGGGCTTTGATATCGAAGTCATGGATGCCGATACCCGCCGCATCAAGCGCCTGCGTCTGCATCCGCTTACTGAGGCGCAATTGTCCGAAGACACCGACAAAGACGAATAAGGGCGCAACATGCTTTCAGCGGATCTCCGAACACGGATGGCGGCGTTCGGCCAACAGCTTTCGCCCTTAAGGCGCTATGTTGGGCCAAAACGGCTGGCGGCGCTTGCCGGGGCGCTGGCGGCGCTGGCTCATCCGCCGTTTGGATTTTTGCCGGGTCTGTTTGGGTACGGGCTGTTGCTCTATGTGCTCAATGGCGATCTGGGGCCAAAACCGCTCAGGCGGGCGTTTGCGGTCGGGTTCTGGGCCGGGTTTGTCTATTTCCTGATCAGTTGTTTCTGGGTGGCCGAAGCGTTTCTGGTCGATGCCGAAACCTTTGGCTGGATGGCCCCGTTCGCGGTGATGATCCTGCCCGCCATGATCGCCTTTTTCTGGGGTCTGTTCGGCGTCGTTTATGCGCGGTTCGCGCCCAAATCCGGCGTGAAAAGCCTCATGTGTTTTGCGGTCTGGTTCTGCGCTTTTGAGATGATCCGTGGCTGGATATTCACCGGCTTTCCGTGGAATCCGGCCGGCGCAAGCTGGATGGCGGGCTCGGCCATGTCGCAGATGGCGGCCTTGGTCGGGGTTTACGGCCTGAGCCTGATCACGGTCATGGCCTTTGCCAGCATTGCCATTATCAAACCGGCGCAGGGCCTTAAAGGTTATCGCCCGGTCATGGTCGCGGCGGGAGCCTTATTAGTCTGTTTCGCTTTTGGCCAGTATCGTTTGATCCGTACTGAGATCACACCGTCCGATACGTCGGTGCGTCTGGTGCAGACCAATATCGGACAGGAGGCCAAATGGACGGAAAGTGAGTTTTCACGCATTGTCCGCGACTATGTGGCCATGACCAAAGCCAAACCCAAATATGCCAAATGGTCGGCGACGGGTGCTGATTACGGGCGACGCCCTGATATTGTGATCTGGCCAGAAGGCGCATTACCGGCGTCGGCAGAAGAATTATTCTCGGCCAGTTCATGGACATCAGAGGTGTTTGCGCGCCTGCTGGAGCCGGATCAGACCCTGATGATGGGGGTCTATCGCTCTGATCTTGATAAGGGCGGCAACATGGTCTGGCGCAATACCATGCTGGTTATTCAGCAAAAAGCGCATGAAACGCGCATTGTTGCGGCATATGATAAATTTAAATTAGTCCCGTTCGGAGAATTTTTGCCGTTCGAGAATCTGCTGACTAAGATTGGGTTTAAAAATCTGGTCAATATTGGCGACGGCTTCACACCCGGCGACAGAACAAAAACGATGACTGTAGAAGGTATACCATCGTTTCTGCCGCTTATTTGTTATGAGGGACTGTTTCCTGCGCTTGATCAAAGTAATTACAGCTTTGGTAAACCAGATAAGCGGCCGCAATGGATTGTTAATATTTCAAATGATGCCTGGTTTGGCCCAACAAGTGGTCCGGTTCAGCATTTAAACCTTTCAGCTTATAGGGCGATTGAGCAAGGTTTACCTATGGTGAGATCAACGCCTACGGGAATATCTGTGGTTGTTGATCCACTTGGTCGTGTAATACCGTCAACTAAACTTGGAGTAGGCTATGCGGGTTACATTGATGTAATGATACCAAAAGTGGTAAAACTTACCGTATATGGAAAATTCTATGTCATTTATGTCATCTTTATTACAATTTTTAGCTTGATTCTTCTGCCGTATAATACTTTGTTAAGGCCGGTCAAAAAAACCAGTTAAGCGATAGCTGCGTATATGGCTAGTAGCAATTAAATCTGGTGACCCAGCCTTTTAGGTCAGGCGTAGTTTTTTACAGAGGCAGAAATTGGACGATATATCAAAAACAGACCGGTCGCCAAACCCGGTCGATTTGCATGTCGGCGCACGCGTACGGATGCGCCGTAAATTTTTAGGCATGTCGCAGGAAGGTTTGGCCGAAACGATAGATCTGACCTTCCAGCAGGTCCAGAAATATGAGCGTGGCTCGAACCGCATCAGCGCCTCAAAACTTTATG
Source organism: Asticcacaulis endophyticus (assembly GCF_014652575.1). Classification (GTDB taxonomy): domain Bacteria; phylum Pseudomonadota; class Alphaproteobacteria; order Caulobacterales; family Caulobacteraceae; genus Asticcacaulis; species Asticcacaulis endophyticus. The sequence continues at coordinate 775,537 of NZ_BMZB01000001.1, forward strand.
AAATCTCCAAGGCTCTTAAGGCGCCGGTGGCATATTTCTTTGAGGGCTATGGTCAGTCAGAGGCGGTTGAGGGTTTCTCGGAATCCGAGTCTGAACAGTTCGTGCATGGGTTCCTGATGACGACCGAAGGCATCGAACTGGCTGAAGCCTTTCCTCGGATCAAGAGCACCAAGCAGCGCCGCCGTATTCTTGAATTGGTGCGCACGCTGGCGGAAGACGAAGACGCTTAAAAGCGGGTTTGAATTTTTTAAACCCTGATAAATAAGCCCTGCCAACCGGCGGGGCTTATTTGCGTGACGATAATCCTTGAAGTCATATAAACATATCTTTATATGGTTATGGCATTAGTTCACGGCGGAGCCTTACCATGCGTCCTTCCTATATCTTTACATCCGAAAGCGTTTCCGAAGGCCATCCGGATAAGGTGGCCGATCGCATTTCCGATGTGGTGGTCGATGCCTTCTTAGGACGTGACCCCGAAGCGCGCGTGGCCTGTGAGACCATGGTCACGACCAACCGCATTATTCTGGCCGGTGAAGTGCGCGCTGATGACGAACTGATCGAGGACATTATTGGTGGGCTGGAGCACAAGGTGCGCCACGCCGTCAAGGACATCGGTTACGCCCAAAAGGGCTTTCACTGGGCGTCGGCGGACTATGCCTGCCACCTGCATGCCCAATCAGCGGATATCGCCATGGGCGTTGATGCTGGTGACGATAAGGACGAAGGCGCCGGTGATCAGGGCATTATGTTCGGCTACGCGACCGATGAAACGGATGAATTGACCCCCGCGCCGCTGCAATGGTCGCACAATATCCTGCATCGTCTGGCACAGGCCCGCCATAGCGGTGAGGCCAAGTCTCTGGAGCCTGACGCAAAATCGCAGGTGACCGTGCTCTATGAAAACGGTGTGCCCAGCCGTATCCTGAAAATTCTGGTGTCACATCAGCATCATGATGGCCTAAGCCCCGCAGATGTGGCGGCGATCATCAAGCCCCTGGCGCTTGAGGTCTTGCCCGAAGGCATGGTGACCGATGAGACCGAATGGCTGGTCAATCCGACTGGCAATTTCGTCATCGGCGGGCCGGATGGCGATGCTGGCCTGACGGGCCGTAAGATCATTGTAGATACCTACGGCGGCGCGGCCCCTCATGGTGGCGGTGCGTTTTCGGGTAAAGACCCGACTAAGGTGGACCGCTCAGCCGCCTATGCCCTGCGCTATCTGGCTAAGAATGTTGTGGCGGCGGGTCTGGCGAAAAAATGCACCCTTCAGGTGTCCTACGCGATTGGGGTGTCAAAGCCGCTGTCGTTTTATGTCGATACCCACGGCACCGGCGAAGTCGATGCTGAGGCGCTGGAGAAGCTGCTGCCGGAACTGATCGGGGGCCTGACGCCGCGCGCCATCCGCACCCATCTGGGTCTGAATAAGCCGATCTATGAGCGCACGACCGCCTATGGCCACTTTGGCCGCACGCCGGATAATGACGGTGGCTTCTCATGGGAAAAGACCGATCTGGTCGAAGCCCTGCACGGAGCGTTTTAGTCGAGGCATAAGCGAAAGTTTTGTGTTCTAGGGGGCTTGCCCCCTAGAGTTTCTTTAAAATAGTGCCTAAAAGCGCCGCATGACCGACGACACCAAATCTCAAGATACCCCAACCTGGGGGCCGATGCGTTCATTTGGACGCATCAAGGCGCGCACCTTAAAGCCGCGTCAGGCCAGCCTGTTCGACAGCCTTTTGCCGCAGATCGTACTGGATGAGGCGCGGTTGGCCAGAATCGTGGCTGATCCCCGCATCGAATATGCTGACGCAACCGAAGTTTGGCTCGAAATCGGGTTTGGTGGCGGTGAGCATATGGCCGCCCAAGCCGGTCATCATCCGCACGCCCTGATCATGGGCGGGGAGCCGTTCCTGAATGGCGTCGGTTCGGCCCTGCGCCATATCGATGAGGCGGGACTTAACAATGTCCGCCTGCTGGCCGGGGATGTGCGGCCGCTGATTGATCAATTGCCCGATGGATTTATCGAGCGCATTTTCATCATGTTCCCCGATCCGTGGCCCAAGGCGCGCCACCATAAGCGCCGTTTTATTCAACCTGAGACGATTGCCGCCTTTGCGCGGGTGCTAAAGGACGGCGGGCGGGTGCGTTTTGCGACCGACTGGGCCGACTATGCCGACTGGACGCTGGAGCGGTTTTTGAAAAGTCCGGATTTCATCTGGCCCGCCGAAGGTCAGGCCGCGTGGAATACACCGCCGGCCGACCATGTCACCACGCGCTATGAGGAAAAAAAGTTGGGCGATTGTGCGCCGATCTTCTTCGATTTTGTCAGAAAGCCACGGTAACCGCATAGTGCATGGTGCAAAACTCGCCTGATGCGCTAATGTTCGGCATGAATGCCACAAAAATCAGATTTAGATAAGTTTTTTGAAAAAACCTCTTTTCAGCCGCCTGAAAATGAGACTTAAATGAGGCACGGTTTCGAGGGGCGGGGGCCCGCAGCGTACAGATGGAAAGCCTGCATAAGACTTCGGGGGCAGTCGTCTTTGCTTTCCTTATTTTACATCTGACAAATCATCTGGTGGGACTGATGGGCATTGACGCTGCCCTTCAGTTCATGGACGCTGTGCGTCTGGTTTACCGCCATCCGGTGGTTGAGATGGGCCTGTTTTTGGCCCTGACCTTACAGATCATCACCGGCTACGCCCTGTGCCGCGATATCTGGACGGAGCGCAAGGATATTATCCATCAGCTACAGGCGGCGTCCGGTATCTACATGGCCGTCTTTATGATTGTCCATGTCGCCATGATCGGGGTGGCGCGCTATGTGTTCAATCTCGATACCAATGCCTATTTCATCGCCGCTCAGTTTCAGGTTTGGCCGTGGCAGTATGTGGCGTACGGCTTTTACGGGCTGGCGATCATGGCGCTGTTTACCCACATGGGCTGCATCGCCTTTGACATATTCAAGAAAAAGAACCGGCCCGCCGCCTGGGTCATGCTGTTGCTGGTGGTCGGTATCGGCGGCTATGTGACCTATCTTTTGATGGCCATGTACGGCGGCTATCTCTATGGCATTGAGATTCCGGAAGAATATTCCCGCTTCGGAACATAAGTGGTACTAACGTGCGAGCGACGCCCGCGCCTTGGCCAGCACTTTTCCCGTCTGTTTCAACTCTGGATCAAGCACTTTCAGCAGTTCTTTTTTAAGCTGGGATTTTTGACTCTTGTTCAGGTGCGCATGATCATCATTGGCCGGATTGACGTAGAACGCATCGACCGCGCGCTCCCCGTAACAATCGATGTGGGCCGAGGCGATATTCAGTTTCGCCTGACTTAAAGCGTCGACGATATCGGCCAAAAGCCCGGAGCGGTCGCGGCCGGACACTTCGATAATGGTGGCGTGATTACAGCTATCGTCGTCAAACACCACCGTCGGCGCGATTGCAAATGCGGCCATGCGCGCCGCCAGCGGTTTGCGCCCCATCTCCAGCGGCTTTGCCCCACCGACTGCCGCCTTTTCAAGCGCGCTTTGGGCCAGTTTCAGGTTGCGTTCGGTATCGTGGCCATAAGGCAGGCCCTGAATATCCTGAACGTAGAAAATATCGAGCGCCAGCCCGTCTTTTGAGGTGAACACCTGCGCGCCGACGACATTGGCGCCCAAATTGGCCAGCGCCCGCGACAGATCGGCAAACAGGCCGGGCCGGTCCCTGGCGGCGACAGACAGCGCCGTGGCATTGCGCTTAGGGTCAACATAGGCCAGAGCCGAGGGATGACCGGCCTCGGCTGAGCGCGCCAGCACGGCATGATCCAGCACTTCACTTTCGCTAAACGCCACCACATAGGAATCTTCCATCGTGGCCAGCCAGTCACGGATATCCGGCTTTTGGGCCATTAGATGGGTGCGCGCGGCCTCAGAGCGTTCGCGGATATTTTCACGGGCAAAGCCAGCGGCATCGGCTTCACGGCCACCGCGGAAGACGGCCTCCGTCGCGTGCAGCAGATCGCGCATCAACTGGCCTTTCCAGCCGTTCCACACACCGGGACCGACCGCGCGGATATCGGCCACGGTCAGCACCAGCAGCAACCGCAGACGCTCCGGCGTTTCAACAATCCGCGCAAAGGCGGCGATGGTTTCAGGATCGGACACATCGCGTTTTTGCGCAAAATCCGATAGCACCAGGTGATTGCGCACCAGCCATGCCACCTGATCGATCTGCCAGTCTTTGAGGCCCAACCTATCGCAGGCCTTACGCGCCGCCCGTTCGCCGCCGATCTCCTGACCGTCTTCGCCGCCCTTACCGACATCATGCAGCAGCATGGCCAAATACAGCGTCTCTTTGTCCGCCAGATGCGGCAGGATCGACGACGACAGCGGGTGGTCTTCGGTATAGCGGCCGGTTTCGATATCGCGGATGATGCCAATAGCGCGCAGGGTGTGATCATCGACCGTATAGGCGTGATACATATTGAACTGGGTCTGGGCGACGATATGGCCAAATTCAGGGATATAGCGGCCCAGCAATCCGGTTTCGGTCATCAGCGACAGGGTACGGTACGGGTTTTTGCCGCGCACCAGAATATCGAGGAACAGCTTGGCGGCCTTGGGGTCGCGCCGCAAAGCCGGATTGATCAGCTTCAAATTGCGGTTGATGGCGGTAAAGGCATCCGGATGCAGGTCAAGCTCCAGCCGGTCGGCCATCTTGAACAGCGAAAACATCGCTTCGGGCGACTTGATGAAGATGTCGGGCGACTGCACGCTTAAGCGGCCCGCGTCGATGATAAAGCCCGGATGGTCGGGCTTGGCCAGCGACATGATCGACGACTGGATCATGTAGCTGAGTTTGCGCAGCGGCTTGGTCTGCTGGGCCTCAAGTTTGGTGCAGAAAATACGGGTCAGGGCACCGACTTCCTTGGTGACCACAAAATAACGGCGCATGAAACGCTCAACGGCCGGTTCGCCGTTTTTATCAATATAGCCCATGCGCTGGGCGATTTCGGGCTGGACATCAAACCCAAGCCGGTCATCGCCCCGTCCGGAGATGATGTGCAGCAATATGCGCACCTTCCACAAAAACTCAAAGGCCGCGAGGAAGGTGGTGCGTTCCTTATCGGTCAGTATGGTTTCCAGCGCAAACCAGCCCTTATTGACCGGCGACGGCGTGGTACCGGCCAGAAACTTGGCCAGCCAGAACAGGGTATGCAGATCACGCAGCCCCCCCTTGCCCTCTTTGACATTGGGTTCAACCACATAGCGGGCATCACCGAGCTTGGCATGGCGGTTGTCGCGCTCATCCAGCTTTGCTGCAATGAAGGCGTAGGCACCGTTGCGGATGACATCTGACGCCAGCTTGTCTTTGAGGTTCTGCACCAGATCAAGATCACCGGCGATGGGCCGGAATTCCAGCACGGCGGTCAGGATCGTGTGATCATCCCTGGCATATTTTAGGGTTTCATCGACGGTGCGCGAGGCATGGCCGACCTTGAAGCCCAGATCCCACAGGCTGTAGAGAATGAATTCGATCACGCTTTCTGAGTGCGGCGTTTCGCGCCAAGCCCGCAGAAACAAAAGATCGATGTCGGAATAGGGGGCAAGCTCGCCCCGTCCGTAACCACCCACGGCGACCAGCGATAACCGCTCACCCTCGGTCGGGTTGCGGGCGCGGTAGACGTGGGTCAGGGTAAAGTCCCACAGGGCGCTGATGATTTCATCGGCACATTTCGCCACGGCGCGGGCGGTCGATAAGCCGCCTTTTTCATGGTCGATATTGGCCAGAATACTTTCCCTACCCTGATCCCAAGCTTCTTTCAGGATCGCAATCGCCCGCCGTCTGAGATCATAGACATCGCCCGTCGAGTCCTCATAGGCCTGCGTCAGCTTTTGACGCAGGAGCTGCCCGTTGATGCGGAACTGGTAAGGATGCGGGTGGGTATGGGTCAACATGAACTACAGGTGGTTATGCCAGGGATGTTTGGCAACGTGATTTGGCAACTTAAGCATCGATCTTAACCAGATTCCGTAAACGATAGATGACCTCTAAGGCTTCTCTGGGGCTTAAATCATCAGGGTCTAGCGCTAACAGCGCTTTTTCGGCTTCGGATTGTTGTTGCGGCGCAACATTTTTGACCGGTTCCGGTTGGAGGCTGGCAAACAACGGCAGGTCATCCAGCTTGAGGCGGGTGGCGTTTTCCGACTCTAACCGCTCCAGAATATCGCGGGCTCGGGCCACGACACGGGGCGGCATACCGGCCAGTTTGGCGACCTGCACCCCGTAAGAGCGATCCGCTGCCCCCTTTTTGGCTTCGTGCAGGAAGATCAGATCGCCGTTATGTTCTTTGGCGGTCAGGGAGATATTCTCGCATGCCGACAGCAGTTGCTCCAGCTTTGACATCTCATGGTAGTGGGTGGCAAACAGGGCCCGGCATTTGATAGTTTCATGCAGGTTTTCAGCGGAAGCCCACGCAATCGCCAGCCCGTCAAAGGTCGCTGTGCCGCGCCCGATTTCATCCAGAATAACGAATGAGCGATCCGTGGCCTGACTGAGGATCGCCGCCGTTTCAACCATTTCCATCATGAAGGTCGAACGCCCCTGCGCCAGATCATCACCGGCCCCAACGCGGGAAAACAGCCGGTCGACCACGCCCAGCTTAAGCGATGCGGCGGGCACATAAAGCCCCGCCTGCGCCATAATGATCAGGATCGCGTTCTGGCGCAAAAAGGTCGATTTACCGGCCATGTTCGGCCCGGTGACCAGCGACAGTCGTGCTCCGGCTTGCCCCGACGCATCAAGGCAGCAGTCATTGGGGGTAAACGGCTTGCCCTCAGACCGCAAGGCCTGCACCACAACCGGGTGCTTGGCGCCCTTGGCGTCAAACAGCGGCCCATCGAAAATGACCGGGCGGGTGGCCTCATGATCCTCGGCCCACTCGGCGGCCGCACAGGCGACATCAAGCCCACAGACCGCGTCGAACATCTGCTGCAATTCGTGGGTCAGATGACGCACCTCTTCGCGCAAGTCCTCGAAAATGGCGAGTTCCAGCGTCAGGGCATCGGAGGCCGCGCGCTGAATCCGGCTATCGAGATCGATCAGCTCCGTGGTCGAATAACGCACCTGATTGGCCAGAGTCTGGCGATGGATAAAGTGCGCGGCATTAGGTAACGTGGCAATGCCTTCGGCCTGTTTGGCTGACAGTTCGATAAAGTAGCCCAGCACACCATTATATTTGATCTTGAGCGGCAGGCCCGTCTCGCCCTGAAGTTGGGCTTCCAGTTGCAGAATGACCTGACGGCTATCGTTCCTTAAATTGATCGCCGCGTTGAGATTGGCGTTATAGTTCGGACGGATAAAGCCGCCGTCGCGCGCCATAAGCGGCGGCTCATCGACCAGCGCCTGACCTAAGCGGTAGTTCAGGGCCTCAACGGCTTCGGAAGGCGTAAGCGACGTAATCTGGGCCATGATCTCAGCCGGATGGGTATCGAGCGCCGAGCTATCGCGATCCGCCGATTGCAGCCGTTGGATCAGCCCGCCCGCATGGCTGAGGCAGTCCTTGATGACCTTAAGGTCACGCGGGCCACCGCGCCCAAGGCCGAGCCGTGACAGGGCGCGCGCCATATCGGGCAGACCGCGCAAAGTATTGCGAACCTCCTGACGCAAACCTCTACGCTCGATCAGCCACTCAACCGCATCAAGGCGGGCATTGATCGCAAGCGGATCAATCAGCGGCCGCGCCAGCCGTGCCGACAACAGGCGCGAACCGCCTGACGTCATGGTGCGGTCGATGGCGGCAATTAATGAGCCTTCGCGGCCACCGCGCTGGGCCCGGTCGATTTCGAGCGAGGCCCGGGTTGACGGATCGATGGCCAGAAAGGTCTGGGCCCCCAGCCTTCGCGGCGCTTTGAGCACCGGCAGCTTACCGGCCTGAGTGACATCGATATAGGCGGCAATCAGGCCAAGCGCCGACACCTCCGCTGGACTGAACGCGCCAAAACCATCAAGGGTTTCAACGCCGTAAAGCCGCTTTAGCCGCGTTAAGCCCGCCGCCGGATCGGACAGGGCCGCAGCTTGAGGCTGAATGACGCCGCCCAAGACCTTGACCAGACCGTAAACCGCCTCATCGCCCAGCAGGCGGTCGGCCACCAGAGTCTCAGACGGCCTGAGCGCCGACAGGTGCGACCCCAGACTTTCCGGCGTGACCTCCAGACATTCGACGTCGCCGGTCGACAGTTCCACACAGGCCAGTGCCATAACCCCGGCCCGCGCAGATATGGCCACCAGCCGGTTGGCACCACTGGCCTCCAGCAAACTGTCTTCGGTCAGGGTGCCGGGGGTGACGATGCGCACAATCCCGCGTTTGACGACCGATTTTGAGCCGCGTTTCTTGGCCTCTGCCGGGTCTTCGAGCTGATCGCACACGGCGACTCTGAAACCGGCGCGGATTAACTTGGCTATATAGGCTTCGGCGGCATGGGCCGGCACGCCCGCCATGGGTATGTCTTCGCCCTGATACTTACCGCGTTTGGTCAGCGCCAGCCCTAACGCGGCGGCAGCCTTTACGGCGTCGTCAAAGAATACCTCATAGAAATCGCCCATGCGGAAAAACAAAAGTGCATCGGGTTGAGACGCCTTGGTCTCAATATATTGCGCGATAACGGGCGTCGCACCTTCTAAGCGCGCCGCCAATTCTTCGGGAGTAATTTCGGGGGTCGAAAACGAAGCATTCATGTCCATAACTTAAACACTGTTAACCTTTGTGCCTAGCTATTATGCGGCACATTACACAGTCATTTTTCAAAGCCTTAGTTGACCCAAGGGTAAGTGTGCGGCGCCTGCGAAACAAACGCATATTTTAAGTGAAGTTTTGTGCGCACAAATTTTAGTCGCCTTTGTCGTTAAGGTGTTGATATAAAGCCCGTAAAATAAAAACCACCGGGAATTTATAATATAAAAGGCCGAAACCGAGTATCTCATGCCAATTGAAAAACAAACCTTCAGTGATGAAGAAGCGCTAAACCTTCACCAATTTCCGCAACCGGGCAAGATTGCTCTGATGGCCACCAAGCCCATGGCGACCCAGCGCGATCTGGCGCTGGCCTATTCGCCGGGCGTGGCCGTGCCGGTGCGCAAAATTGCTGAAAACCCAGACCTCGCCTACGACTATACCGCCAAAGGCAACATGGTGGCGGTGATATCGAACGGCACCGCTATTCTGGGGCTGGGCAATCTGGGGGCGCTGGCCTCAAAGCCGGTCATGGAAGGCAAGTCGGTGCTGTTTAAGCGCTTTGCCGATATCGACAGCTTCGATATCGAAGTGACGACGCAGGACCCGGATGAGTTCATCACGGTGGTGAAAAACATCACGCCAGCGTTCGGCGGCATCAACCTTGAAGACATCAAGTCGCCGGAATGTTTCATCATCGAGTCCGCCTTGCAGGACATGGCCGATATTCCGGTTTTCCACGACGATCAGCACGGCACGGCCATCATCGCCGCTGCCGGTCTGATCAACGCACTTGAGGTTACCGGCAAACGCTTTGAAGACGTCAAGGTTGTCCTGTGTGGTGCCGGGGCGGCGGGCCTGTCGTCGCTCGGCCTGATCAAGGCCATGGGCGTGAAGCCTGAAAACACCACGGTCGTCGATATTCACGGCGTGGTCTATAAAGGCCGCACCATCGATATGGACCAATGGAAATCGGTCCACGCCACCGATACGCCTAAGCGGACTTTGGCCGAAGCTCTGGTCGGGGCCGATGTGTTCTTAGGTCTGTCGGCCAAGGGCGTGCTGACGCCGGAAATGGTCGCGACCATGGCCCCTCAGCCGATCATCTTTGCCATGGCCAACCCCGATCCGGAAATCACCCCCGAAGATGTGGCCAAGGTCAGATCCGACGCTATTGTTGCCACCGGTCGTTCGGACTATCCCAATCAGGTCAATAACGTCCTGGGCTTTCCCTACATTTTCCGTGGGGCGCTCGATGTCCGGGCCCGCCGCGTGAACCATGAAATGAAGATCGCCTGTGCCCAGGCTCTGGCCCAACTGGCGCGCGAAGATGTGCCCGACGAAGTGGCCGCCGCCTATCAGGGCCGTCACCTGAAATTCGGGCGCGACTACATCATTCCGTCGCCGTTCGATCCGCGCCTGATCTGGTACGTGCCGCCGTTTGTCGCTCAGGCCGCCATGGACACCGGTGTGGCGCGCAAGCCGATTGAGGATATGGAAGCGTACCGCAAGGAACTGGCCCAGCGTCTCGATCCGTCGGCGGGCTTTTTGCAAAATATCACGGCGTCAGTCCGGTCGCGCCCCTCTAAGCGCATCGTGTTTGCTGAGGGCGAAGACATTCGCGTCATCCGCGCCGCCCATGCCTTTAAGGCGCAAGGATTGGGGACGCCCATCCTGTGCGGTCGTGAAAGTCTTGTGCATGAGAGCATGCGTAAAGCGGGTCTCAATCCGGCGGAAGAGAACATTGAAATCATCAATGCCCGTCTGACCGACCGCCGCGACGCCTATGCGCAGCTTTTGTATTCCCGCCTGCAACGCAAAGGCTACTTAAAGCGCGATGTGGAGCGTCTGATCAACCTCGACCGTAACTCGTTTGCCGCCGCCATGCTGATTTCCGGCCACGCCGACGGTATGGTCACTGGCCTGACGCGGTCGTTCGATCAGGCCTTTGAGGACGTGCTGCGCGTGGTCGATCCGGCACCGGGCGGCCGTGTCATGGGCATGTCGATCATCCTCGCTAAGGGCAAGACGGTGTTTATCGCCGATACGACCGTGGCCGAACTGCCGACCCCGGAAGAGCTTGGTGATATTGCGATCGAAGCGGCCATGGCGGTGCGCCGCATGGGTCACACCCCGCGCGTCGCGTTCATGAGCTACACCACCTTTGGTAACCCGGCCGGGGAGCGCGGTGAACGTGTGGCCCGCGCCGTGGAACTGCTCGAAAAGCGCGGCGTCGATTTTGAGTTCGAAGGCGATATGCCGCCTGACGTGGCGCTCAATCCCGACACCTGGGCCAACTATCCGTTCCAGCGCCTGACGGCTCCGGCCAATGTGCTGATCATGCCAGCCATTCAGTCGGCCTCTATCGGCACCAAGCTGATTGAGGCTCTGGGCGGGGCAACCGTGGTCGGCCCGCTTTTGCTCGGTCTGTCAAAGCCGGTGCAAATCTGTCAGTTGTCGGATTCGGTGTCGAAAATCCTGACCATGGCGACCTTTGCCGCCTATGATGTGCGCGCTGATATCGGCGGGTAATCTTCTTCAAATAGAATAAATGTTTAGACCGGCTGAAGATTTTCAGCCGGTTTTTTCATATCCGGGTCATAGGCGCGGATCACCCATACGGCCAATATGATTGCCACCACCCCGATCAGAGCTGTGTAGGTGAAAAACAGCATATAGCCTGCTCCCAAGGCTTGAGGTGATACACCCAGGGTCTCCGCCGGTTTGGCATAGGCGATGGCGGGCGTATTGGCAAAAACCCCACTGACCCACGATTGCCCGTCTGAAGCCTTGGCTGACTCTTCGACGATTTTACCCGATTGCGATGCCAAAAGCTTACCCGGTAAGGCATAGAGCGAGGTAAACAGCGCATATTGCTGCGCCGCATAGCCTTTGGAGATCAGCGACGACATATAGGCGATCAGCACCGTGCCCGCGACCCCGCCGGAGGCATTGTCGATACCGAGAGCGATCGAAAACGCCATAACGTCATTGCCTTTGGTCGCCAGCCACGCATAGGCGAGGTTGGACAACGATCCCACGATGGCACCGAAAATCAGCGAAAACTTGATCCCGAAACGGGTCATGACGATCCCGCCCAGCGCCACACCGGCCATGGTCATGATGACCCCGAAAATTTTGCGCACCTCAGCAATAACCGGCAGGTCAAAGCCCAGATCGACATAAAACGCACCGTTGACGTTCAGCACGAAATCCGAAACGCGGTAGATGCAGATCATGGCCAGAATCAGCCACGCGATATTTTCGTAGCGTTCAAAAAACGCCACGATCGGCACCACAAAGGTCTGACGCAGATAGGCTCCGGGTCGGGTCGGTGTGCCGGGTAGCGGCAGACAGGCCATGACCAGAAGCCCCAACCCCATTAACACTGCGGGTAATTGCAGAAATATGCCGGTTTCGCGGGCCGTCCAGACGGTTTTGACGGCATCAAAGGCGGACTCACTGGGGAACAGGCCTTTGAACAGGTCGACATTGGCGGTAAGGCCTGCGCCTAAAAGGCAGATGGCGAAGAGCATAACAAGCAAACGTCCGGCCCATTCCAGCGCCTCCAGCGCCGGGCGGGCTTCGGCGTCGCCATAGTCGATGGGCCGCACCTTATGTTCGGCTTCCTTGGGGGCGAATAGCACGGCTATAACGCCTATGCCCATCAATGCGGCCATCAGCGCATAGGCAAACCCCCAGCCGAGTGTGTCGGCCAGTAGCAGCGGCACAATACCAGACACGAACGGGGCGATGCGCGCCCCCCAGGCGGTGGCGGTGGCTAGTACAGCTTGATTGTCAGTGGAATCGCCCGCCGTTTCGATTCGCCACGCGTCGATCACGACGTCTTGGGTTGCGCCTGCAAAGCCGATCAGTATGGCCACCAGTGCCACAAGGGGAAGCTGGGTTTGCGGATTGAGCGTCGATATGGCCCACAGTCCAAACATGATCACGATCTGACTGAGCAATATCCAGCCGCGGCGATGGCCCATCAGGTAGGTCAGGCCGGGGATGCTGATGCGGTCAAGAACCGGCGCCCAGACAAATTTCAGGCTGTAGACAAAGGTCACCAGCGAGAAATAGCTAATGGCGGTCAGCGATAAATCGACACTACGCAGCCAGATCGATAGGGTGTCGAAGATCAGCGACAGCGGCAGGCCCGACGCGAACCCCAAGCCTATCATCACCAGAGTGCGGCGCTGAAAAAAGATTTTCAGAACATCCTTGAAACTCTTTTTCGGGGCCGCACCGGTTTTATCAGTCATGAACGCTATGAAATCCCGTCGATCAAATCACGCCTTAGCCACTTTGGTAACGCGAAACCTGACGGGGATAAAGCCTTAAGTTTGCGCGGTTTTGGGTGTCCAGGTCACCAGCATCTGACGCAGGGCATTTATCTCGATCGGCTTGGTCAAAAAGTCGTTCATGCCGGCCTGAAGACAGGCGCGCCGGTCTTCGTCATAGGCATTGGCGGTAAGGGCTACGACCGGGGTGGTAATGTTCATGGCCCTGATCTGGCGGGTGGCGCCCAGTCCATCAATGCCGGGCAGGCCCAGATCCATAAACACAATATCGAAGTTACGCTCGGGCAGAATGGCAATGGCGTCTTCGCCGGAGCAAACCCGCTCGACCAGACAGCCCTCCCGTTGCAGCAGGATCTTCGCCAGCAAGGCGTTGACGGGGTTGTCCTCGACCAAAAGCACATGCGGTTCACCGCTAATTTTTACCTCGTCTGCGCCTGTTATGCGTTCATCGTCATCATTGGCGGGCCGTGCGGTGGCACGATTGGGGTTTTGGCTGTGCAGGGCCTCAATCTGTTCTTTAAGCGATTTCCGGCGCAACGGTTTAATGAGGTAACCCGCCCAGCCCAGTTCCCGCCACTTAGGAATCTCAGCGCGCTGCTCAGGTGTCAGCAGGATCAGGCAGCGCGGACCGGGTGCAGTGACGGGCCCTTCGGCCATATGGCTGCGATCAGCAAGGATTATGCTGGCTCCTTGCGCCGTGTCGCTCAGGTGAACCTCGGTGCCATAGGCACTCAGGTGAGCCTTTGCGCCTTCATGCAGGCTTTGATTGACCGACACCAGCGTAACCTCATGCGGCATGTCGGGGGCCGCTGTCTTTTTTCGCAAGCTGTAGGGGGCGCGAAATTCAACAGCAAAGGTCGAGCCTATGCCCATTTCGCTGTCGAGGGTGAGCGCGCCACCCATGGCGGCGACCAGTTTTTTGACGATCATCAACCCAAGCCCTGCGCCGCCATAACGGGCCGCATCGCGTTTGGGGTCAACCTGACCATATTCTTCGAAAATGCGGGTGCGCGCCTCAAGCGGGATACCGGGGCCGGTGTCGGTGACACTAAACCGGATAAGTCCGGCGCGGGTCAGCCCGACATGAATAAGTACGCCGCCAGTGGTGGTGAATTTAAGCGCATTACCGGCCAGATTAAACAGAATCTGACGCAAACGGCCTTCGTCGGCCTGAATGGTTTCTAGCTGGGGATCAAGGCTCCAGACGATCTCAATGCCACCACTATAGGCGCGCGGCGACAACAGCTCGGCCACCCCTTGCAGCAGGGATTCCAGATCGACGCGCGTGGTTTCAAGCTCGATATGACCGGCATCAATGCGCGCATAATCCAGCAGGTCATTGACCATCGACAGCAAATGTTCGCCGGAATCGCGGGCGGTACGAATATAGGATTCCTGCTCCGCGCTGATGTCCGTGCGCGACAAAAGCGACAACATGCCCATGACCCCATTGAGCGGCGTGCGGATTTCGTGGCTTAACAGCTTAAGGAAATCTTCGCGGCCTTTGAGGCGTTCTTCGGCGGCAAGGGTTTCGGCAAGCTTTGCCTCAAACTCATCCGCACTGAAATTTTGCGCACCTTGGTGAGCGGTCATAGACTCCCCCTACAGATAATTCTTACCCGGTCCTGATCTTAGACGTAAAAAGTTAATGTCCCGCCAAAAAGCTCGCCGCTTTCGGTGAAGAAACCATTTGTGCCCCCTCGCTTTGCGTGGTGCGACGATAAATCAGAGCTTCGGCCATGTGGCGACGCAGGATGGGTGTGGATATACCTGACATGGCGCTTTCCAGATCCGCAATGGTGCGCGCCAGTCGCACGCAGCGCGTCCAGCCACGTGCCGACAGACCTGATTGCTGTGCGGCTTGGGTGAGCAGGTCGCGGGCGGTGTTATCCAGCGGACTAATGGCATCAAGGCCCGCGCCGTAAGCCGTGGCATTAAGTGTATTATCCGATGACAGCCCAAGTTGCTCCGCGCGCCTGATTTGCGTTTCGCGCGCGGCCATAACGCGGGCGGCGACCTCTTTTGAGCCCTCTACCGGGGGAGGCAGGGCCATGTCGGCGGCTGTGACTGGCGGCACGTCAATTTGCAGGTCGATGCGATCCATCAACGGGCCGGACACCCGGCCCTGATAGTCGCGCAGGCATTTTGGGGCCTTGCCGCACGCGCCTTTGCCGACACCACCATAGCCGCACCGGCATGGGTTCATGGCGGCAACTAACTGAACTCTGGCGGGGTATTTGATGTGGTTATTGGCCCGCGCCACCACAATTTCTGATGTTTCAAGGGGTTGGCGCAGAGAATCCAGAGCTTGTGGTGAGAACTCCGGCAGTTCATCTAAGAAAAGCACGCCGTTGTGGGCTAAGGACACCTCGCCCGGTTTGGCGCGCAGGCCACCCCCGGTCAAGGCCGCCATGGACGCGGAATGGTGAGGGGAGCGAAAGGGGCGATCGCGGGTCAGTTCGCCCTTATTCAATAACCCCGCCATCGACCAGATTTGTGAGGTTTCCAGCAATTCGCGTGAGGTCAGAGGCGGCAATATGCCCGGCAGTCGTTGGGCCAGCATGGATTTGCCTGAACCGGGTGGGCCGACAAACAACAGATTATGGCCGCCCGCCGCGGCGATTTCGAGCGCGCGCTTAGCCAGTTCCTGACCCTTGACCTCATTGAGATCCATCGGTTTAGAGGGTAGTGAAATTTCACCCGGTTCAGGCCGCGACAGCAGGCTGTGGCCCTTGAAATGGTTGATCAGGGCAATCAGCGACCGCGGCGCAAGGATCGGGACATCACCGGCCCAGGCGGCTTCGCGGCCATTGTCTTCGGGGCAGATCAGCCCCATGCCAAAGCTGGAGGCGGCCATAGCGGCGGGCAGGGCGCCGGTAATAGCCCCGATGGAACCATCGAGCTTTAGCTCTCCCACACAGACATAGTTATCGAGCGCATCGGCAGGGATAATGCCCATGACGGACATCAACGCCAGGGCAATCGGCAGGTCAAAGTGAGAGCCTTCCTTGGGCAGGTCGGCAGGCGCCAGATTAACGACGATACGCTTACCCGGCCAGCCAAGGCCAAGCCCTGCAAAGGCCCCGCGCACCCGCTCCCGACTTTCGGCGACGGCCTTATCCCCCAGACCCACAATAGAAAAGGCCACCTGTCCGCCGGTGAGCTGAATTTCGGCCTCGACCCGGCGGGCCTCTGCCCCTTCAAAGGCAATGGTAGTTACGCGCATGCAGGAATGCCTTTTACGGAATAATTATGCAGGGAGTGTGGAATCAAACGCAGAACTTATCCACAGCTCAACATATTCTCAAAGACAAATCAAGAACAAAAAATGAACAAACGCGCAATAAAATCTATGCGCCGTTTAGGGCGTGCCCAATAGGGCTTACGGATAACGATTTAAGGTCAGGTGGGGAGACGTTTCTGCTCTATCCGATCCCACAAAATATCCCCGGCATCAACCCCCTCAAACGCCTTTAGTTGTACCGCCCCGGTGGGTGAGGTGACGTTGATTTCGGTCAGGTAATCGCCGATGACATCAAGGCCCACAAACATAAGGCCTTTTTCTTTGAGCACTGGCCCTACGGCCGCGCAGATGTCCAGATCACGTTTTGTTAATTGCACGGGTTCGGCCACGCCACCGACGCGCAGGTTGGAGCGTACCGCATCTTTTGGGGGGACACGGTTGATCGCGCCTGCCACCTCACCATCGATCAGGATAATGCGCTTATCGCCAAGGCTTACGGCGGGGATGAATTTTTGCAGCACCAAGGGTTCACGGCTGATTGAGGCATGAAGCTCAATCAGGGCGTCGAGATTGCGGTCCCCTGCCGCAAGCTTGATGATGCCTGAGCCGGCCGCGCCATGCAGGGGCTTTAAGATGACATCGCCATGCTTTTCGTGGAAGGCGTTAAGGGCGACCGGATCGGCGCTGATCAGGGTCGGGGGCTGAAGGCCGTCAAAGGCAGTCGCAAATAGCTTTTCCGGGCAATCGCGCACGGCGGTCGGGTTATTGACCACCAGGGTCTGCGGGTGGATGCGGTCCAGCAGGTAGGTGGCGGTGATGTAGGCGATATCAAACGGCGGGTCCTGGCGCATCAGCACGACATCTATGTCGGTGTGCAGGTTCAGGGTTTCATAATTGCCGGCGGTGACATGATCGCCCTTAACGGGCCGCAGCGTGACCTTGCGGGCGCGAGCATAGACCTTGCCGTCTTCGAGCGAGAGGTGGGCGGGATCGTAAACCCACAGGCTGTGGCCACGGGATTGCGCGGCCATCATCAACAGAAAGGTGGTGTCGGACGCGATGTTGATATTTTCAATCGGGTCCATCTGGATGGCGACGCGCAAGCTCATAACACACCTCTTTATATTCAGGTTTCTATATAGGCCAAACAAAAGCCCGCGCAATGACGGCGCGGGCTTTTAAATTTTATAGTCTCAGCCGGGGCTTACTTCTTTTTCAGTTCCGCCAGAATATCGGCCAGAAGTTCCTGCTCAGTCGGGCCTGCGACCACGGCGGGCGGCGGCGGGGGCGGCATCAGACGGTTGATGGCCTTGACCACCATAAAGATGGCGGCGCCAATGATGACGAACTGGATCAGGGTATTGATAAACAGGCCGTAGGATATGGCCACTTCCGCCACATCACCGGCAGCCGGTTTCAAAACCAGCTTAAGTTCGGAGAAATCAACGCCGCCGGTCAGCATCCCGATCGGTGGCATGATGATGTTGTCGACCAGAGCCGTCACGATCTTACCGAACGCGCCGCCGATGACCACACCGACCGCCAGATCGATGACATTGCCGCGCATAAGAAAGGTTTTGAATTCAGAGACAATGCTCAAGATCTCGTCCTTATGGTTAATAAACGCTGGCCGCAAAAAACCCGTTCACACAGGTTGGGTGCCGGGTTTAAAAATTAAAATTATTCGTTGTCGTCGCCACTCAGGTTCAGGCGTTCACGCAGTTCTTTGCCGCTTTTGAAAAAGGGCACATGCTTGGCGGGGACGTTGACGGATTCACCGGTGCGGGGGTTGCGGCCAACGCGGGCCGGGCGTGAACGCACCGACAGAGCGCCAAAACCACGCAGTTCGACGCGACCGCCTTTTTCGAGGGTCGAGATCATCGAGTCCAGAATCAGATTCACGACCCGCTCGACATCTTTTTGAGTCATATGCGGATATTCCGACGCCAGACGCTCAATGAGTTCGGACTTCAGCATTTACTCCCCCAAGAGTTTAAAGCAGATAATGGGTTAAACCAGCCAATGTAACCTTGAAGACACGAGCATGATTTAAAACGAAAGGCAGTTCAAGGGGTTATTTAGTGTTAACGCTTATGTTACCGCTAACAAATGCAACGGCTGTGCGGTTTAAGCGATTATACCTTGGTAAAAAATATGGAAACCATAAAAAAGCTCCCGCATCCGGTATCGGGTACGAAAACCCTATAGGATGCGGGAGCTTAATTGGATAATGCGCCGGATTGGGGGATAAACCTCAATCCGGCGTTTATTTAAGGATTACTCCTTGGTGGCGCCGCGCAGAGCTGCACCCAGGATGTCACCGAGCGAAGCGCCCGAGTCCTGAGAACCGTACTGCTCGATAGCCTGCTTTTCGTCGGCCATTTCAAGTGCCTTGATCGAAACGCTGACCTTACGGGCCGCCTTATCGATGTTGGTGACCTGAGCGTCGATGCGGTCGCCGACAGCAAAGCGCTCAACGCGCTGCTCGTTGCGGTCGCGCGACAGGTCCGACTTACGCACGAAGGCGCTCATCGGGGCGCTGTCGTCGCCGAACTTGACTTCGATACCGCCCGTAGTGACTTCGGTGACGGTAACCGTCACGGTCTGGCCCTTACGGTAGGTGTCGCCGGTCATCGGATCTTCGGCCAGTTGCTTGATGCCGAGGCTGATGCGTTCTTTGTCGACATCAACGTCCAGAACCTTGGTCTTGACGACATCGCCCTTCTTGTACTTGGCGATGGCTTCTTCGCCGGCCACGTTCCAGTCGAGATCCGACAGGTGAACCATGCCGTCGATGTCGTTTTCAAAGCCGACGAACAGACCAAATTCGGTCGCGTTCTTAACTTCACCTTCGATGGTCGAACCGATCGGATGGGCCGAAACGAAGGCTTCCCATGGGTTTTCCTGAGCTTGCTTCAGGCCCAGAGACACGCGGCGCTTGGAGGCGTCAACTTCGAGGACGACCACGTCAACTTCCTGCGAAGTCGAGACGATCTTGCCCGGATGGACGTTCTTCTTGGTCCACGACATTTCCGAAACGTGCACCAGACCTTCAACGCCTGATTCCAGCTCAACGAACGCGCCGTAGTCAGTGATGTTGGTGATACGGCCGGAGAACTTGCCATTGACGGGATACTTAACGTCAACATTTTCCCACGGATCGGATTGCAGTTGCTTCATGCCGAGGCTGATGCGCTGGGTGTCCGGGTTGATCTTGATGATCTGAACGCGAACCTGATCGCCAACCGCCAGGACTTGCGACGGATGCGAGACGCGCTTCCAGGACATGTCGGTGACGTGCAGCAGGCCATCGATGCCGCCGAGGTCAACGAACGCACCGTAATCGGTGATGTTCTTGACGACGCCGTCACGGATTTCGCCTTCGGCCAACTGACCGACCAGCTCAGTGCGTTGTTCGGCACGGGCTTCTTCGAGGATAGCACGACGCGATACGACGATATTGCCGCGCGGACGGTCCATTTTCAGGATGGCGAAAGGCTGTTCCTTGCCCATAAGCGGGGCCACGTCGCGCACAGGGCGGATATCGACCTGAGAGCCCGGCAGGAAGCCCGAAGCGCCGTCCATATCGACCGTAAAGCCGCCTTTGACACGACCCACGATCGTACCCATGACCGGCTCGCCCTTGTTGAAGATAACTTCGAGGCGGGTCCAGGCTTCTTCGCGGCGGGCTTTCTCGCGGCTGATGACCGCTTCGCCCATGGCGTTCTCGACGCGCTCAAGATAGACTTCGACATTGTCGCCGACCTTAAGTGCGGCGCCGGCTTCGGTCGAGCCAAACTCTTTCAACGGGATACGGCCTTCGGTCTTCAGACCGACATCGACGATAACGAAGTCTTTTTCGACGCCGACGACGAGGCCGTGGACGACCTGGCCTTCAAGCATCTCGCGGCCATGAAGGCTTTCGTCGAGAAGGGCGGCGAAATCATCGCGGGAGGGATTATAATCGCTCATATAGATTTTTGACTTTGTTGGCGCATGTCTCAGGGGCGTTGGTGGCGATACGTCAGGACATAAGGATATCCGGCGCATAGCCTGACCCGAAGGGGGCGGCTTTAGTGGGGTTATTTTGCGGAGTCGGAGTCCGGATGATCTACAAACGGACTTAGTTTGAAGCCGCAGGCCAAAAATGACCCTGAAATGAGCGACCGTAGTGATCCTTATAAGCGCAGCGCCGGGTAAATTTGGTGACGTTTAAACGCCACCACGGCGGGCCTTCACGATGGATCGCGCAGCTTCGATGGCCGCCTCTATATCTAAATTAGTCGTATCAAGCAAGACCGCATCGCGCGCCATCTCCAGCGGGGCGCTGGAACGCGAGCTGTCACGCTCATCGCGGATGCGGATATCGCTTAAGACATCCTCAAACGTAAGCGCCGAATTAGCCTTGATCAGTTGCAGGAAGCGGCGTTTGGCGCGGGTCTCAGGATCGGCGGTCACAAACAGCTTAACGGTCGCGTCGGGGGCGATGACCGTGCCGATATCGCGGCCATCCAGCACGGCGCCGGACGTTTGATGGGCAAAATCGATCTGGAACTGTTTCAAGGCGGCGCGCACTTCGGGGATGGCGGCGACGCGGCTGGCCCACTCACCGGCCTCACGCCCGCGCAAGGCATCGTCTTCGAGCAGGGTCGGGTGGATGAACTGAGCGGCCTCACCCAGAGCCTGGGTATCCTCCAGATCTAGGCCACGCTCGCGCGCCACATGACCGACCGCGCGGTACAGCAATCCGGTGTCCAGAAACGGCAGGCCGTAGTCGGCAGCAATCACCGAGGCCAGCGTGCCTTTGCCGGACGCCGCCGGGCCATCAAACGCGATCAGAAGAGGTTGGGTCATGTTATTTGTTAAATTTGATTTTTCTAAAAACTCAGCGCGCGCATCAATAAAGTTTTCCCGACTGTGTAAGGCCACGTTTTTAGAAGCCTGTAAGTCGCACCCGTATAAATAATCTAAAGCTTCCCATATATGCCAAGCGTTATCAGGAATATCGATTTCATCATTGGGAAAGTAGGCTTTTGCCCAAGTCGATACATCTTCCGGTGTTTTAGAACCGTCGATTAAGGCGTCGAAATAACTAAGTACCTCGTCATGGCCAGGAAGCCTTAAGTTCCTCATATTTCAAACACCATACCAACAGCTACTCTGCTGAGATCAATGAACGGAATTACCGATTAAACCGGAATGGATTTTTAGCAAGGCCTATACGCGGCCGGACTTGCGAAAAAGCGGCGTGTAACAAATTAGGGTTACATTTTTAAAAGAGTTAACTAATAGTAAAGGTCGTAGCCGTCGGGGGGGCGTATGGATATAGAGCTGACATGGGATATGGTAATTGGCGCTATGGCTGTGCTCATAGCGGTGATGCTGGTCTTTGTCCTGGCTTATCCGTTTCGACAAAACCGTAAGCGAAAGGCTGAAGCTATAAAAGCCGCTCTGTCTCTGATTAATGAGATAACTGAAGCCAGAAAAGAGCTCAAAATTTATCTTGACCGAATTGACACGCTTGAAAAGGCTTATGAAAGCAACAGCGCGAATATACCTAAGCAATTACCGTCGCTAAGGCTTCAGTTGGATAAGATTGTTTTAAGCCAGAAATTTGGAGCGGATGTTGGGAAGTTGGTTACGCGGGCCGGACACTTCAGGCTGCCCTACAATCAGAAATGTTTATATACAGAAACTGCTGTAGCGGCGGCTATGTTTGCGAATATGATTAGCTTGCTTAAAACGTCCAAAGTCTCGGGCTTTATGAGATCAACTAAAATGCTGGAGGAATATATTACCCAGCGCCATGCAAGCCCTTTTAAAAAGGGTGTGGTTGACACCTTCGCTGAAGACTATTTCGAAGAAAACGCCTATAACATTAGAGGTACACTCAAAGGTGAAAAAGATATTTTTGACGCCAATGAGACCGGATTTGATGTATTGATCAAGAATTTAGACGCTATAGTCAAACACAGTCAGGCCCTGTTTTAGCCGGCTACTCAAACGCCATTTCAACGCCCACGCTATTCAGGTCGCGCCAGTAGCCGGGATAGGTCTTGGCGGTGCAGGCGGGGTCGAGAATACGCAGGCCCTCGATCACTAACGCGGCTTGTGAGAACGCCATAGCGATACGGTGGTCATGATAGGTGTGAATATCGGCCTCTATCGTTTTACCGATCAGGGTGCGGTCGGGTGTAATCAGCAAATCGTCGCCAATTTCTTCGGCCAGACCCGGCTGGATACGGTTCAGTTCGGTCGCGACCGCATTGATGCGGTCACATTCCTTGACGCGCAGGTTGGCAATGCCCACAAACCTGACCGGATGATTATTGAACGCTGCCAGTACAGCGATCGTCGGGATGGCGTCCTGCATCTGGCTGCCGTCAATGACGGCGGGCAGGTTCGGAAACTGCGCGATAAAATCATAAGCCTTGGCGTCGGGCTGCATCATGTCGCCGGGGGCGATACCGATGTCGATGTCGGTACCCAGCAGCGCATTGATGCCCCAGATATATGTGGCGGCGCTGGCGTCCGGTTCGACCCAGTAGTCGCGGGCGGAGTAGGGACGATTGGCGATGTCCCAGCTTAACGGGCCTGTCTGTTCTATTTCGGCACCGAACGCCTTCATACATTCTAAGGTAATGTCGATATAGCCGCGCGCGCCGATATCGCCGTCCTTGACCTTAAGGCTGAACGGGGTGTCACCCTTAACCCCGGCCATCATCAGGGCAGAGACATATTGGCTGGAAAGGCTGGCATCGACCTCAATAGCGCGATTGGCAAAACCGCCATCGCTGGTGACCGTCACCGGCGGGCAGCCGGTCGGGGCTACGGCCGTCACACCGGCCTCATTCAGGGCCTGAACCAGAGGGGCGATCGGGCGCTTTTGCATATGCTCATCGCCGGTGAGGACGGTCGTTCCGGTGATATTGGCGGCGGCCGCCGTCAAAAACCGCACAGCCGTGCCGGCATTGCCCAGAAATAACGGCTCAGATGACGGCGTAAGCTCACCCGAACTGTCGATCACAAAATCGGTCTCGCCCGCATCCTCAACCGTCACACCA
This sequence comes from Asticcacaulis endophyticus, assembly GCF_014652575.1. Lineage (GTDB taxonomy): Bacteria > Pseudomonadota > Alphaproteobacteria > Caulobacterales > Caulobacteraceae > Asticcacaulis > Asticcacaulis endophyticus. Next base: position 798,864 of record NZ_BMZB01000001.1, read on the forward strand.
AGTTGTCTGAGGGCGCGCGCCATATAGGTCGTGTCATCGCTTTTGAGCGCGCCGCTGATGTGGCTTTTGCCGCTGGCCAGAGCCGCGATCAGCAGCACCCGGTTGGTGATCGACTTTGATCCCGGCAAGGCGATCGAGCCTGCGAGTTTATGCTGAGGCGGGGTGAGCCGTACGGCGGCAGAATTGGGCATTTGATCAGAGGTCATGGGGCTTAGTAGCAAATAATGGCCAATGCACAATCATCATTTGCGGGCATTTAACGACGCGGCATCAGGCGGCTTTGCGTTAACCCGCACGCTTTCGGCGCAAAAACACGATAAATTTTAGGGGCGGGGCATATTTAAGCCTTTGACAGACGGCCTCTCTAGTGGCATGGGCCAAGACTCAAAAATTTCTGTGTGCCCGGATGACCGTGGGCCGCAAACAAAAAAGCTGAAATCCTGACGAAGCGTTTCAAAGGGTTTTTAAGCGCACATTCTAAAGAAGGACGTCTCGTGGCTGATCCCGCCTTAGGTACCAAACAGATTTGCCCGAATTGCACGGCAAAATTCTACGATCTGCAAAAACGCCCGGCCCACTGCCCTAAGTGCGCCCATGAATTCGACCCCGAAGAAGCGATCAAGGTTCGTCGCGTGCGCACGCGTGCCACACCGACCGACTATGAGGATACTGAAGAAGAATCCGAAGATCAGGTCAAGGGTAAGGCCGCTGATGACGAGGATGAGGATGAAGAGCCCGAAATCATCACGCCGGAAATCGACGAAGTGGTTGCCGATGATCCGGTGCTGATCGACGAAGACGAAGACCTCGATCCCGCTGATCCGGCGCGCATTACCCCTGATGCGGTCGATATGGACATCGAAGATGCCGATCTGGTTGACGATGCTGACGATGATGATGTGCCGTTCCTCGAAGACGAGGATGACGACACCTTCGATGAAGATATCGACGGCATCGGTCCGGAAAAAGACGACGACATCTAAACACGCTTACTTTAAGTTTGGGCCGCATCCCGCAAAGGGTGCGGCCTTTTCTTTGGGCGCAGGTATTTGACTGTGAAAAAGTTGGAAAAGTTTGAAAAAGGGCTTGCGCTCCAAATTGGCCTGCACTAGAAGTCGCCGCCTCGGACGCGACACGCGGCCTGAGACCATTTTTGATAATGGGGCTTTAGCTCAGTTGGTAGAGCGCTTGCATGGCATGCAAGAGGTCAGCGGTTCGACCCCGCTAAGCTCCACCAAAACAACCCCGCCATTGTGCGGGGTTTTTTGTGGCCGGTTTTTGGGTCAGGCGACACGGTTACCCTCCGCATCAATCAGAAGCTCGCCGTCTTCCTTATAGAACGGCCCTGCCGGAAATTTATCGATTAGATCAAGGACGGCCTCGCTGGGGCGGCACAGTTTTGTGCCTTTGTCCGTGACCACAATCGGACGGTTGACCAGTATGGGATGTTCCAGCATCGCCTCCAGCAGGGTGTCGTCGCTTATAGCAGGATCAAGCAGCCCCAGCTCCTTTGCCGGTGATTTGCTTTCCCGCAACGCCGTGCGCGGTGTCAGGCCCGCATCGGCCAGCAGACCCATAAGCTGATCGCGTTGCCAACCCGCCTTAAGATACTCAACGACGGTGGGTGCGTAACCCGCCGTTTCAAGGATGGCTAGCACGTTGCGCGACGTGCCGCAGTCGGGGTTGTGGTAAATCGTAATCGTCATATTGTAATCGTCATGGGGCTGTGTGCTCCGTTTCGGGTTTGAGAAGCCACGCACAGACCGCATAGGCCATAAGCGCCCCGGCGATCTGCGCCGCGATGAAGGCTGGGGCATCCACAGGGCGGATACCGGCAAAGCTATCGGACAGGCTGCGGGCCAGAGTCACGGCAGGGTTGGCGAATGAGGTCGACGCCGTGAACCAGTAGGCGGCGGTGATATAGAGGCCAACGGCCACGGCAATGAAATCGGCTCTGGCTCTGAGCGTCGCCAGTATGACGAAGACAAGGCCAAAGGTCGCAATCCCTTCCGACAGCCATTGTGACGGCCCTGTGCGGATGTGGTGCGAAACCTGAAGCAGGGGCTCATCAAACATGGCGTGGGCCAGCCACACTCCTGACATGGCGCCCATGCCTTGCGCGCCGACATAGGCTATCGAATGGGGGGGCGAAATGTCGCGCCTGATGGCAAAGATCAGGGTCACGGCCGGATTGAAATGGGCGCCGGAGATGGGGCCAAACACAGTGATCAGCACGATCAGCATTGACCCGGTGGCCAGTGCGTTGCCAAGCAAAGCCAAGGCGATATTGCCGCCCGACAGACGTTCGGCCATGATACCTGAGCCCACGACAGTGGCCAGCAGCAGCGCCGTCCCGATTCCTTCGGCCAACACCCTGCGTCCCAAGGCATAGGTCATACCGTCAGCACCCGCACATGACCTGATCAATAAACGGCTGGCACAGATCCTTATGGCCACCGCAGCAATCCTGCATCAGAAACCCCAAAAGCCCCTTGAGGCCATCATAGTCAGCAAAATAGCGGATGCTGCGGCCTTCGCGCACGAACCGGATCAGTCCGGCATGGGCCAGCACAGACAGATTCGCCGACATCGTATTTTGCTTAACGCCCAGAGCGTCACTGATTTCACCGGCCGCCATGCCATCGGTTCCGGCTGTGATCAGCAGGCGCACGGCATCGAGCCGGGTTTCCTGACTTAAGGCGCTGAAGGCGTTGAGAGATTGCATTTTATCCATATATCATGATTATTAGATATAAATGCCTGTGTCAATTCGGCTTGGGTTATCGGCTCTGGCATCGCGCTCGAAACCGATTATAGATATTTTATCGAAAGACCCTGTAGTCAGGTGCGGCTTAGAGCACAGTTCCGATCCAATAGGGACGTGCTCTAAGGGAGGCCGAAGATGATTATCCTTTATCCGGGAAAGGCAAGCGCCCATGCACTTTGCGCCTAAACCGTCGTCGCCGGTAGTGCTGAAGCGCAAGGGCGGCTTAAATGTCTGGCAGTCGCTATGGCTGCGGGCCGTGCTGGTTATCGGTCTTTTGGGGATCGCTATGGCCGGTCACTGGTTCGACCGCGACGGCTTGCGCGACAATATCGACGGTGAGGTCTCCTTTTCCGATGTGGTCTATTTCACCGCTATTACGGTGACCACGGTCGGCTACGGCGATATCGTGCCGGTCACGGATCGCGCACGGATGTTTGATACCTTTGTGGTCACCCCGATCCGGCTTTTCATATGGATTATTTTCTTCGGCACGGCCTATACTCTGGTGCTTAAAAGTACATGGGAGCGGTTGCGAACGCGCATGATCCGTCAGGGGCTGAACAATCACATCATCGTCTATGGTTATGGCGCGACCGGCGAAGCGGCGGTCACCGAATTGCTGCGCCAAGGGGTGAAACCGCAGGAGATCGTGGTCGTCGATCAAAGTCCCGCCCGCATTGAGGCGGCGACCGAACGGGGTGTGACCGGCATCGAAGGCGACGCCACCATGAATGCCGTTCAGGACGCCGCCTGCATCAAAACCGCGCGGGCGGTCATCATCTCCACGCACCGCGACGATTCGACGGTTTTGATCGTGCTGAGTGCGCGCCAGATGAACCCGCACGTCTCAATCAGTGCGGCGGTGCGTGCCGCGGAAAACGAAGACCTGATGCGTCAGGCAGGTGCCGGCAACGTCATCAATCCGGTTAGCATGGGCGGGCATTTGCTGGCGCGCGCGTCCGAAGGCCGGCATGTGGTCGAATACATCACCGATCTGGCGTCTGCCGATGGCAAGGTTGTGCTGAGGGAGCGCGAAATCACCGCCAAAGAAGTCGGTAAATCGCTGGACGCGCTGACCACCGGTAAGGGGGTGCGCATTTGTCGGCACGGTAAAATCTACGGCTACTGGGAGGCTGAGACCCATGCGTTGCAGGCCGGTGATGTGATCGTAGAAATCGCGCGAACCCATTCCCATGAGACGGCTCAGGCCTGATTATAGTGACCCTGACCGATTACATATCTGCGCCGATCCTAAGTTCGGCCATTCTGGTTATGGCGCTGGCGCTATTTGTGTCGGAAAAAGTGCGCCATGATCTGGTCGCCCTGATTGCGCTGATGGCCTGTTTGCTGACCGGGCTGGTGTCGCCAGATGAGGCTTTGCGGGGGTTTGCCGATCCGGCGGTCATTGCGGTGGCGTCTGTGCTGGTGGTCGGTCGGGCCCTTGAAATGACCGGCGTGGCGTCGAAACTGGCGCGGGTTTTAATTCCACCCAAGGCCCCGTTCAGCCTGCAACTGATCCTGCTGATGGGTGGCGGCGCGCTGTTATCGGCCTTTATGAACAATATCGCGGCGCTCGTTATCACCATGCCGCTGGCGGCAGAGATTGCCCGCCAGAATAAGCGTCCGGTCGGGTCTACCCTGATGCCGTTGTCGTTTGCGACCATTTTGGGTGGCATGACGACTTTGATCGGAACACCGGCCAATATGATCCTGTCGTCAGTGCGCGAAGACCGTTTGGGCCAAGGGTTTGGGTTTTTCACTATGGCCCCGGTTGGGATCATCGTCACTGTGATTGGGGTTGTGTATCTGGGCCTTGTCGGCTGGCGGCTGTTGCCGGTGCGCAAAGGCGCGGGCCGTGCCAATGATACCCCATGGCGGGTGCTGGAACTGCAACTGACCGAAGGTCTTACCCGCACGCGTAAGGAAATCGTGGCCGAATTGCGCGGCACGACCTCACGATTGCTGGCCTTTATCCGGCGCGAAAAAGTGCTGGAATGGCCGTCGGATAATAAACTGAAACGTCTTGATAAACTGCTGCTGTTGTCGCGCTCAGGCCGCTCACTGATCGAAGACAAGATAAGTTTCAAAGTCGCCCCGGCGCTCAGTGATCCTGATCACGTCACCGCCCGCATGGTGGTGGCCCATGGCTCCCCCCTGATCGGGGAATGGCACGATACCATCCGCCAAAGATCGGACGGAGATTTGCGGGTGACTGCGGTGGGCCCCAAGGCAGCGGTGATGCGCAAACCCTTATCGCAACTGACCATTCAAACTGGCGATCAGCTTTACATCACCGGCCGATCTGAGGCGATTGCCGCGTTCGGCGCGCGGGAGCGACTGCTGGAAATCGACCGCAATGATCCGGTGCCGGTCAATTTACGCACGGCGGCTTGGACGGTCGGTATATTCGTGACGGCCATTCTGGCCATCGTCTTTGCCGATGTGCCTCCGTCGATCAGCTTTCTGGGTGCCGCTATTGTTATTGCCGCAGCACGGCTTATTCCGGCGCGGGAAACCTATAAGTCAATCGACTGGAGCATCATTGTACTGCTGGCCGCCATGATCCCGGTCGGCGGCAGTTTTCAAGCCAGTGGCGCGGCCAGTATTGTGGCGGAGACCATTGGCGGAGTCCTGACCGGTCTGCCGCTGGTGGGGTGTCTGGCGGCTATGTGCGCCTTGACCTTGCTGCTGTCGATCCTGCTCAACAATGTCGCGACCGCCGTGATCATGGGGCCGCTCGCCATCCAGTTGGCGGGGATTTTGGGCGTGTCGCCCGATGCCATGCTGCTGGCCGTGCTGGTCGGCACATCATCGGACTTCCTGACGCCGATTGGTCACCAAAACAATCTGCTGGTCATGGGGCCGGGTGGTTATCAGTTCACGGACTATATCCGCATGGGCTTCATATTGTCGCTGATCGTGGTCTCGACCTCGGCCTTTGTGCTCAGCGCGATTTATAGCTGATACCCACATAAAGGGCGCGGCCTTCGCCGGGGTAGAAATGACGACCATCATTTCCAAAGGCATTGGCGATGACATTGGTGGTGGTCACATAGGTCTCATCGGTCAGGTTGCGGAGGTCGGCATAGACCGACCAGTCGGCATTCACAGGCTTCCAGTTGGCGCGCAAACCCCACACCGTATAGCCCTCAGTTTTTAAGCTGTTTGCCATATCAACCGGATAACCCTGCGGCGGCCATTCGACGTTAGGCGTCACCGTCACAGGGCCGATATCATAGCCCAGCTCGGCGCGCAGGTAATGCTCAGGTGCGCCCGGCAGGACATTATCGCCGTAAACCGGATCATTGCGGAACCGGAAGCGGCTATAGGTGTAAGCTGCGTTAAACGACACTTTCTCGCTCAACCGTCCGCCGGCACCCAGTTCGATGCCGGAATGGCGGGTGCGGTTGGCATTGACGGCCTCGGAGGAGCCGTCCGGCTGACGCAGAATGATGTATTCGCCGTCGATTTCACTGTTATAGACGGCGGCTTGCCAGCGGATATCGTTCAGCTTTCCGCGTGCGCCGACCTCAAGCGTGGTAGCGCTCTGGTCGTCTAAACTATTGAACCCAGGCCCGTTGCCGCCGGACAATTCGCTCAAAGTCGGTGGCTCATAGGACCGGCTGAGACTGCCGAATATGGTCACCGCTTCGCCTTCATAGCGCAACCCAAGCCGCGGGCTGAGGCCGTTGAAATCATGGTCGCGCTGTTCAGTTGTGGGAAAATGCTGCGCAATGTTGCGCTGAACCGACGCTGCCTGCAGTCCGGCAATAGCGGTGGTGTGCGGGGCAATCAGGTGTTCATATTGCGCATAGGCCTCAGTCGTCAGGGCCTCAAGGTCGCGCCGGACAATAGACGTGGTCGCTACCCCGCCCGAATTGACGAAACGCTTTTCTTTTTCAAGGCCATAATAGACATTCAGCCCCGCTGTAAAGCGATTAGGGCGCAGGCCGTAACCGTATTTAAGGCGCACCCCTGTCTCGCGCGACTGGCTCTGGATCGCCACGGTCACTGGCGTATCGAGGTCACGGTAGCTGGCGTAGAGTACGCCCTGCCATTCCGACAGACCGTCAGTGTAGGTGCCGCGGTACGCTACCCGCCCCAGATCGACATCGCGCCGGAAACGCCCTGCCACATTGGCCGGATTGGCGCGGCGAGGGTCGGCGGCGATTTCAGCCAAATTCAGCGTGCCGGGGATCTGCGCCTCGGCGTGGCTCAGGGTCAGGAACAGGCGCTGCTCAAACTGATCGGTGGTCTGCCAGCCGAAATTGGCGGTGATCCGCGTAGATTCTTGGCCGTTGTTGCGGCGATAGCCGTCCTGCGCCAGCCAAGTGGCGGCTATGAAGCCGTCAACGGCACCATCCGCAAAACCGTATCGGATAAGATGATGCTGATGGCCGTCCGGCCCGCCCTCTAACCGCACGCCGTAACCGTTATCACGGCCCGTGGGGGTAATCATATTGATCGAGCCGCCAAGCTGGGTGGCCCCCTGCTCAAGTGCGTTGGCCCCTTTCAAGATCTGCATATTTGAGATCAGCCAGGGATCGATGGTGTTGAACTCAAAACTGCCATCCGCCGTATTGATCGGCACACCGTCCTGAAGCAGCAAAATCCCGCGTCCCTGAAAGGTTCGCGTCAGCCCTGATCCGCGCACAGACAGCCGCATGGATTCCGCGCCGTTGCGCGCTTGGGCAACAATCCCCGGCGTGAAATCGACCATGTCCTTGAGCGTAATGGCCCGCCGGTCAGCCCAGTCGGCAGCACTCAGAAACTCGGTCGCCCCCGCCACATCGTCGGTTTTTTGGCGTAGGGTGTCGATTGGATTTGCGGACGATCGGTTGACCTCAATAACCACAGTCGGGGTCTGGGCCAACGCAGAACTGCCCATAAGCAGCAGAATCAGGGGCAGTTGCCGCATTATGTGTATCCCCTGTTGAACCTCAGATCACCACTTTACCGGCTTTGGGTTGCGTTCGTCAAAGTCCATCTGGTGCCAGTAGGGATAGGGCTTGGGACGCGCAGACACAGCATCCAGACGTGCGACCTGATCCGATGTCAGATCCCAGCCAAGAGCGCCTAAATTCTGCGTCAGTTGCGCTTCATTGCGGGCGCCGACGACGATATTGGCCACGGTCGGGCGTTGCAGCAGCCAGTTGAGCGCCACTTGTGGCACGGTCTTCTCGACCTCAGCGGCAATCTCGGTCAGGATATCGACGACATCATAGAGATATTCGTCATCGACCGCTGGCCCGCCAGTATCGCCGCCTTGAGCAATGCGGCCCTCGCTGGCTTGAACGCCGCGGCGGATCTTGCCGGTTAAACGCCCCCAACCCAAAGGTGACCACACCATAGTGCCCACGCCCTGATCCTGGGCCAGCGGCATCAGCTCCCACTCATAGTCGCGCCCGATCAGGGAATAATAGCCCTGATAGGCGACAAATCGGCTCAGGCCATAGCGGTCGGCGGTAGCCAGCGACTTCATCAGGTGCCAGCCGGAATAGTTCGACGCGCCGATATAGCCGACCTTGCCCGACGTGATCAGGGTATCGAGCGCCGACAGCATTTCTTCGGGCGGGGTCAGGGCATCGTAGCCGTGCATGAAATAAACATCGATATGATCGGTGCCGAGCCGTTTCAGGCTGGCTTCGGCGGCGCGCACAATATGGTAACGCGATGAGCCTTTGTCGTTGGGCCCGCTGCCGGTGGTAAAGGTCGCCTTGGTCGAGATCAGCGCCTGATCGCGGCGGCCTTTGAGGGCAGCGCCTAAGATCTCTTCGGACGCGCCCGCCGAATAGACATCGGCGGTGTCAAAGAAATTGAGGCCGTGATCGAGGCAGACATCAATCAGGCGCGACGCTTCGGACACATCGGTAGCGCCCCATTTGGCGAACATGTCGCCCTTGCCTCCGAACGTGCCGGTGCCGAAGCTTAAAACAGGAACCTTAAGACCTGAACGGCCAAGTTGACGATATTGCATGGGGTGGCTCCTATGAACTGATACTGTGCATTTAAGCCGATGGATGACGCATTTAAACCGGCAAGCCGAATTAAATTATTTTACCGCGCCATATCGGGCCCTGGCGCCATCAAAGCGCACCTCAAAGCGATCAATGATCACACCGGGATCGAGCGCGTACAGTTTAAGGGTATGGCGGCCCGGTTTAAGTTTCAGGCCGGTCAGTTCGCGCACCGCATTGTTAGACAGCACATTCTGTTTCCATTCATCGCTGCGGCCGACGGTTTCAAAATCAAGGATGACCGGCGGCTGATCATCGATACTGACGGCCACCTTCACGCCCGATTGTGAGGTCAGGGCATGGACAGGCAGCGCTATGATTTTGAGCGTCGCGGTGCCATCTGTGCGGGTGTCAAAGCGATAGGTGGCGGGTGTTGCGGTCGTAAATCCTTGTGGTTTCAGATCAAGCCGCGCCCGAAGGCTCTGGCCCAAAGACCCCAGTCCGGGCACGATTTGCCAATCGGGTGACGTGGTAAAGGCAGCGGGTATGGTCACCACCTTGGCCACCTCAGTGTTATAGGTGATCGCAACTGGTGCGACGGGCTTGGGTAAAGGTTTATCCGTGGTCGGATTAGCCGCTGCATAGACCGGAAACGCCGGAGCGTTGAACACCGGCAAGCGGCGCGGGGCCATATCCATCATATGCCGCCATTTGCCGCCAAGCTGGGTGTTGTAGGTTTCGGCATCGGCAACAATGCCGTCATGGGCGGCCCTGGCCTCGGCGCTTAGACTATTGGCGACGGTGGCGCGGCTCTGACGGGCATAAAAGGCTGCCAGATCAAGTTTCAGGATGCGGGCATTGAGGTTGGCCGCTGACCTGACCGGATAGAGCGCCAGTTCAAAAAACGCAGGCTGTCGATCTTCCGGCAGTTTGGCAGCAACGGCCTCGCTGCGGGCGGTCAGGGCCGCATATGCGCCAATGCGTGCCTGGGCCTCCGATCCGTCGCTGCCGATATAGTCGGATTGGCGGGTTGGGGTGGTCGGTTCGGTCTGGCTCCAGCCCATAAATTCCGGGCGGCGTTCCCACGCCAGATCGTAATAGTCGGTCAGGATATCGGTAATCTCAGCGGCCTGATCTGCGCCGAATTGTTGCGCACTCCAGGCCATCAGGTGATCGCGGGGGGTGGCATCAAACGCTTTGGCATCAAAGGCCAGATCGAGGAAATACTGCGTCAGATATTCCGCCGGTTTGATATCCCCGACATTGACGATCCAGATATCGTGGGCCCCCGTGACATGGGCGCGCTGCATCTGCTCACGGATCAGGGCCGGATGGGTTGTGCCTAACCACAGATAATCGTGCGGCCGCCCCCAATAGGAGATGTGATAATAGACTCCAGCACCGCCGGAGCGTTTGGCCTCATCGGGGGTGCTTAACTGGTGGATATAGCCGTAATTGTCGTCGGGCCAGACGAGCGTAATGTCGTCGGGCACGTTCAATCCGGCCTTATAGACATCCAGAACTTCTTTATAGAGCGTCAGGGCCTGTGGGATTTGGATGGCCGGTTTCTTTTGTGCGCGGGCCAGCAGATCACGCTGAATGCCGATCACTTCTGCCACCGCATCACGGGCCTGTTCCGGCGTTTCGGCCCCTTCCATCGCGGAGTCGTGCACACCGCGCACGCCGACCGAATAGATGTTTTCAAAGCCCTTGACCTCTTGCACGCGCTCACGCCAGTAGCTGATCATGCGCTCAGGGTTGGTGAAGAAATTAAAATCGCCGTTCTTTGCCTTATCCCACTCACGAACATTATTGCGCATCATCGGCTCGGCATGGGAGGTGCCAACCACGATGGCATAGTCGCGCGCCATTTCAGGGTTACCCTTGATCTGGTAAAACGGCTTTGTGGAATCGTGCATGGCCGGCCAGATCGTATTGGCCTTTAGCCGCCACATCAGCTCAAAGATTTTGGCGTAGGTTTTTGGGCCAATGTCTTTGGTGTTGGTCTCAAAGGTCTTGGCGGCCCACGGTTGCAGGCCCCAGTCCTCGTCATTCAGGAATATACCACGATATTTGACGGTCGGCGCGTCGGACAAAATACTGCCTGACTTAAGCGTCAGACGATCGACCCGGCGTGGGGTGACATCGGCCCACCATTCCCACGGTGATACGCCCAGTTCCCGCGTCAGATCCATGACGCCCCAGACCGCGCCGCGGGTATCTGAGCCGGAAATCAGCACAATGGTCTGATCAGGCGTGGTGATAACCGCCCGGCCATAGCGCTCCCATTGGCCGCTCAAGGCCGACAGGTCGATAGTACCCTGTTTGACCAGCCGCTTTGACAGCGGGCTGTCGAGGGTCGTGATGACGATACAGACCGTGCCGCACGCTTTTAGGTCACCGGACAGTTTCGGGGCCGTGCCGGTCAGGCCCTCAAGGTCGCGGCCCAAAAGCTCTGCGGCATGGGTGAGCGGTATATCCTTATCGTGAATAACCGCAGGCCGGATTTGCGTATCGAACAGCACGGTGTCTGCGGCGTCAGCGACATTTGCGCAGGCCAAAAATACGAGAGTCGTGCTCAATAGCCTTGAAAATCGCATAGGGTTTCCGCCTGATCTGTGATTATGATTTTGCGCACTTTTGATCAAAAATGCGCGCAAATCAATTGCAAAAACACCTTGATCCATAACGCGTAACCGGCGTACCCCTTACGTTATCATGTTCGCAGGAGCGTTTTTATGGGACAGCTTATTGACCTTACCCGACCCGATGGCGGCACATTTCAGGCCTATGTATCCGACCTTGATCCGGCAAAACCGAGCGTCATCGTGCTGCAGGAATGGTGGGGCCTGAACGACCACATCAAATGGATCGTTGACCGTATGGCGAGTGAGGGCGGATTTAACGCCATTGCCCCCGATCTTTATCATGGCCGTGTCACCGGTGATCCCGATGAAGCCAGCCACATGATGAACACCCTCGATTTTCCGGGCGCGGTCCATCAGGACATTGTCGCCACCCGCGATTACCTGAAAACTCAAGGCGGCAAAATTGGCATTATGGGGTTTTGCATGGGCGGGGCCCTGACCATCGCGGCGGCAGCAAGGCTTGATGGGTTTGCGGCGGCGGTCTGCTATTACGGTGTGCCCCCCAAGGAATTTGCCGACCCCAAGGATATTAAGATCCCGTTTCAGGGCCATTTCGGCAGCCAGGACGATTGGGTCACGCCGCAGGTGGTGTCCGACATTCAGATCGCTATGGTGGGTGCCGGCAATCCGCCGGAACTGTTTAGCTATGAGGCTGACCATGCCTTTTTCAATAAGACCCGCCCGGAAGTCTATAAGGCCGAAATCGCCGAGCAGTCGTTTGCCCGCACCTTGGCCTTTTTCAAGACCCATCTGGCGTGAAAGGGTTTCTGATCTATGGGGCGGCGGCACTAGCCGAAATCGCCGGATGTTTCAGTTTCTGGGCGTGGCTCAGGCTGGATAAGTCGCCGCTGTGGCTGATCCCCGGCATGGCGTCGCTGGCTCTGTTTGCTTATCTTCTGACCCTGATTGAGGCGGATAATGCTGGCCGGTCATATGCGGCTTACGGCGGGGTCTATATTGCCGCCTCGCTGATCTGGCTTTGGCGGATTGAGGGTGTACGCCCCCTTATGACGGATTTCGTCGGAGCCGGTATTTGCTTGATCGGGGCGGCGATTATCCTGATCGGTCCGCGTTTTGTTCGCCTTTAGGCGCCTTTAGCGGAAACCGCTTTGTAAACCCTTATGGACGCATTTAAATTTTATTTTTGGGTGCGTAGTTCTAAATACATAAACGCGGTCGTAAACTCCGTTCAGAAACGGTAAATTTGTCCCGCAGCCTCACAACCCACTAAGACAGGTCATGTCCATGTTAGAGAAGAAAAACACCATCCTTATCGTGGATGATGAGGAAGAAATCCGCAAAATGCTCAACATCTTTCTGGATGTGGCGGATTTCAAGGTTTGTGAATGTGAGACCGGCAAGCAGGCCCTGCGGATGAGCGCTTCGGTGCGCCCCGACCTGATCTTGCTCGATCTGGGTCTGCCGGATATGGACGGTAAGGACGTTATCACCCAGATCCGAGAATGGTCGAATGTGCCGATCGTGGTTTTGACAGCTCGTTCCGAAGATCTTGATGCCGCCCCGGCATTAAATATGGGCGCGGACGATTATGTCACCAAGCCGTTCTCAGCCGAAGTGCTGCTGGCGCGCATCAATGCCAACCTGCGCAAGTGGGCGGTGAAAGAAGTCGGTGAGCCTGACATTTCCCACGGCCCGATCCGCATGGATCTGGTGCGCCACGAAGTTTTCATCAGTGATGAGCGCGTGGCCTTTACACCCAAGGAATATGACCTGCTACGTTACTTCCTGGTCAATCGCGGGCGGATGCTGACCCACAAGCAAATCCTGAAAGAAGTCTGGGGCCCGGCCCACCTTGATGATACGCAATATCTGCGCGTCTATATCGGTCAGGTACGTGAAAAGCTGGAGACCGTGCCGGGTCTCGGCAAATCGATCGTCTCAGAGTCCGGTATCGGCTACCGCATGGATCTGGTGATGTAAGCGAAATCTTACCCCTATGTCTAACAACCCCCTTGGCCTGTGCCGAGGGGGTTTTTCATATCTTACCGCTTACTTATATTCAGATTGAAACTAGGTTTTGTTTCTTTATCGGCGGAAATCTAGTTTGGGTACTGAGGCATCGCCGCACGCGCTACGGTTAAGCCGTTTACACTGAATTACGCGTTTTCGTCCCCATCATGCGGAAGATGCGCTAAAGGAGGAATATCATGCTCAACTGGATTATCACGTTCTTTATTCTGGCGGTCGTGGCCGCGTTCTTTGGCTTCGGTGGTCTGGCCGGTACATTTGCCGATATTGCCAAATTCATCGCGGTTATCTTTGTGGTGCTTTTTGTCGTGGGCCTGATTTACCGTATGGTGACCGGGCGCAACGCCAATCCGCCGCTCTAAAGCTACACTATTTTAAGCGACAAAAACCGGCCTGGGAGGGCCGGTTTTTTTTATGCCTTGAGTTTAAAGGATTACTTTGGCCAGCACAGCTTGAATACGGCGCCGCCATCCTCATGGTTGCTGACCGACACCTGCCCGCCCATCAGCGTCATGATATGGCGGCACAGGGTAAGCCCCAGACCTGTGCCCGCATTTTGCTGGTCGGCCTTACTGAGGCGGGTATATTTATCAAAGATCAGGGTCTGCTTATCGGCGGGTATGCCCGCGCCATGATCGCGGATGCGTACGCACGGGTGGCCCTCTTCAAAGCCCGGACTGATCTCGATGACCGGCGCTTCGGCACCGTCGGGGCCACGGCTGCCGCCGTGTTTTAAAGCGTTTTCGATCACAAGGCCAATGGCACGCGCTGACAGCATAGGATCGCTGACAAAACCATCATCACCGGCGCCGCGAATGACCTCGATCCGTCCGCGGGCCTTGAGCGGCCCCAGCCGCGTCAGGGCGTCCTGAATGAGCTGATTAAGGCCGACCGGCTGCGGGCGCGGCCTGACGGCCTCCGCTTCAAACTTGGCCATATCGAGAATATTGGTGATGAAGTTATCCAGCCGGTAAGCTTCGGTCAGGGCCGACCCGATCAGGGTTTTGCGCTTATCTTCCGACAGGCGCGCCCCCATCAGGTTGATCACTTCCAGCGATCCGATGACGGTGGACAGAGGCGTCTTAAGGTCATGAGACACCGCCGACAACATCTGCCGGTGCAGATGCTCACGGATTTCATCGTGAGACTGCCCGTCCAGTGACGCCGTACCGGAGGCATGGCTCGTCGATGGGCCATTTTCACTGACTTTCGACGGGGGCGTGTGATCACTTTTCATAGGATGTCATTACCAATACAACGCCACCAAGGTCAAACAAAGACAGTGATCACGCGATAAGATTTAAGCGGAAAAAGAGGGAGCAAGCGGTGAACTTGCTCCCTCTCGGATCAGGTTTTGGACGCGGACGGGGACTGAGCGCAATCGCAAACCTGAATGGCTGGGGTTAAAATACGCCGAACACAAACAGCAGAATAATAACCGGGATCGGGATGCCTAATAGCCACAGGAATAAGGGTTTCATGAGGTTTACTCTTTAAGTTGCGGGATTGCCGTCCGTGGCATTTTCAGCCTTTTGTTCGGTGGTCTCAGCGCCTTCTTTGATGTTGTCGCCCAGACGCTCAGCCGGGGTGCGATCCTCAAGCTGTTCAGCGGCCTTATCCACCCCTTGCGGCAGGGTATCGACCGCATCACCGACCCGCTCTCCGGCGGTGCGATTGTCGGGCATGTTCATGAATACGGCCGCGGCCACGATGACCAGCAGGCCAATGAGGGAGGCAATAACCAGATTCTTATTCATCGCGATAACCCTCCGCGCGCGTCACATAGAGCGCAATATCGTTAAAGTCGTCATGGACATCATAAAGGTCTTCGAACAGCGGTTCGGGTCGAACCTCAACCGCGTCATATCCACCGGCATAAGGCTGCACCACAGGATGCGCAGGGGGGATATAACGGGTCGCATTATAGGCAGTCATGGGTGTCTCCTTTTTTGTTATGTGGGTTTCAGGACGGCTTGATGGCCGAGGCAATGCCGGTTGCGGGGCTTAGCTCGGTGGGCTGTCCAAAAGAATTTTCAATGGCGGGGATGAGCCTGTTGATCCGTTTAAGGGCATGTCTGAGCTCATCGGTTTTGCGGGCATCATCGTCGGTCGACGGCTGACCGCCTTCGTCGTCGAGACGCAGATATTCTTCGAGGGCCAGGGAGATTTCTTTTTGCGCCTCATAAAGACCGCTCAGGCCGCGGTTGCCGATTTTGCGGGCGGCATTGAGCCCTTCGCAATAGGTCTTGGCCCAGCGGTTAAGGTTCTCGATGCGCGATTTCACGTCGCCTTTGAGGGCGGTGTTTTCCACGCCGTCCATCAGGCGGCGGATATCCTTGGCCAGACACTGGGCGGCATCAAGCGAGGTGGCGTAATCTGTAGTGGGTGCTGTGACTGCGTCCTCAGTTGGTTGCGGGGCTTGCGGCACAATTGATCCCATAACCTCATGGTCGGATGCGGTATCGAGCGTCTCAGTTTTTTGAACATCAAGCACGGCAGGCTCTCCTTGGTCTGCGAGGTCGTTAAGCCGACTATAGGCTTAAGCCTCACAAGGCATCAGTGCGTGAGTTGAGAGCGGAAAATCAGAGCCACATAAAAAAAGCCCCTTACGGTTTCCTTAGAGCAGGAGACGCAAGGGGCTTGATGTTTTCAGCTAAATACTTAACGGGTCAGATGGTGTTCCAGTCGCCGCCTAATGCGCGGATTAAGCGCACACTGGACTGGTACTGGGCCGCCTTGACCTGCAAGGCTTGTCGCCGTGTACGTAGTTCCGACCGCTGGGCATCGAGCAGATCAAGCTGCGACACATAGCCGTTACGATAGCGCGACTGTGACAGGTTGAGCGCACGGGACGCCGCATTCAACGCCTCGGTCTGGGTGCGGGCCTGTGCCTCAAGGGTCTGACGCGCGGCCAGTTGATCCTCAACATCGGCAAACGCCACCAGAACCTGCTGCTGATAGCCGGCAAAGGCAATCTCAAGATCACCCTTGGCCAGAGCAATATCGGCATTGCGGCGGCCACCGTCAAAGATGGCTTGAGCCAGCAGACCGGTCAGTGACCAGTTGCGTCCGGCATCTTCAAACAGGTCGCTGAGGTCGGAGGAGGCATAGCCGCCAGAGGCCGTCAGTGTCAGAGATGGGAACCAGGCGGCCTTAGCGATCCCGACGCGCCGTTGGGCGGCCTGCATGGAAAGTTCCGCCGCCTGAACGTCCGGACGGCGTTTCAGCACGTCGGACGGGATACCGGCAGGCACGACCGGCACATGACCGGCCCACGGCTGGGAAGCCCAGCTCTGCGATTCCACATCAAAGGTCGTGGCCATCTCACCCGTCAGCACGGCCAGCGCGTTTTCGATTTGGGCACGCTGGCGATCAAGGGCCAGCAGTTCGGACTCGTTTGACGACACTTCGGTCTGAAGGCGCGCCACATCGAGTTCGGCCACATCACCGGCCTCAAAACGTCTTTGGGTAACATCTAAGGTGGTGCGGTAGGCCGCTAAGGTTTCGCGCACAATGGCCCGTTCTTCATCCAGCGCACGCAGGGCAAAATAGGTTTCCGCCACAGAGCCTGTGATCAGAAGCCGCGTGTCGTCAAGCAGAGCTTCGGACGCCTGCGCATCCAGACGAGCCGCCCTGGCGGCACTGAACAGCTTACCGGTGATATCGACTTCGTAAGACAGGTCGATGCCAGCACTATGCAGGGTCGAGGCTTTAGGGTCCTGGCCGATCTCAGTGGCGCGGGACGCCCCGTAGCCGATACCAGCCTGCGGGAACAGGCTGGAACGGGCCGATTTGACCAGAGCTTTTGACTGCTCCAACCGGGCGGCGGCGATACGGATATCGGTGTTGCGGGCCAATGACCGCTCGATCAGGCCGTCAAGGGTCGGATCTGCAAACACCTTCCACCACTGACCCATAGCCAGAGGTGGCGTGGCCGCCGTCGCCGGGGCCGCTTCGCCCTTAAAGGCGAGCGGTGGTGCGGTCAGGGCGGCGGAGTTGAGGGGTTCGGTGGCGCACCCTGCGAGGAGCAGGGCTGCCAACGAGAGGGTTGTAATAGACTTAAGCATGAGGATTTCCCTCCGTGTGTGCCGATAAGGATACCGGCGTACCTTCAATGACCGGATGTCCGGCATCATCAGTGTGCGGGGTGTGGGCCTTAAGCGGACGGTTGCCGCTGAGGGCGCGTAAGGTGACGTAGAAAACCGGCGTCAGGAACAGGCCAAAGATAGTCGCCCCGATCATGCCTGAGAACACCGCAACCCCCATCGCATGGCGCATTTCCGAACCGGCACCGGTAGAGGTGACCAGCGGCAGCACGCCCATGATAAAGGCAATCGACGTCATCAGGATCGGCCGCAATCTGAGGCGAGAGGCTTCAATGGCGGCATCGAGCGGTTTCCGTCCCGCCAGTTCCAGTTCGCGGGCAAATTCCACGATCAAAATGGCGTTCTTGGCCGATAGCCCGATCAGGACGAACAGGCCGATCTGGGTGAAGATGTTGTTATCACCCCCCGATACCCAAACCCCGAACATGGCGGCCAGCAGGCCCATCGGTACGATCAGGATGATCGATAGCGGCAGGACAAGGCTTTCGTATTGAGCCGCCAGCACCAGAAAGACCAGCAGGATCACCAGAGCGAAGATGATGGTCGATGAGTCGCCTGCCAGAATCTGCTGATAGGTCAGGTCGGTCCATTCATACTCGATACCGGGCGGCAGGACTTCGGCAGCGATCTTCATGGCCGCCGCCTCAGCCTGACCGGACGAGAAGCCAGGCGCCGGGCCGCCGTTGATGTCCGCCGTCAGATAGCCGTTATAGCGGCTGGCAGTCACGGGCCCGAATGACGGGTCGATCTTCATCAGCGCCGATAGCGGGATCATCTCACCCGTGTTAGAACGTACCTGAAGCTTACCGATGTCTTCGGCCCGTGCGCGGTAAGGCGCGTCGGCTTGCAGACGGACGGAATAGGTGCGGCCAAAGCGGTTGAAGTCGTTGACGTAGAGTGAGCCCAGATAGATCTGCATGGTCTCCAGCACGTCATTGACGTTGACGCCCAACTGACGGGCCTTGGTGCGGTCGATGTCAGCATAGATTTGCGGCACATTGACCTGATAGTTGGTGAACACACCCGCAAGTTCCGGAGTCTGATAGGCCTTGGCGACAAAGTCCTTGGCGGCCTTATCAAGCACGTCGGAACCTAAGGCCCCGCGGTCCTGAAGCTGTAGTTTAAAGCCGCCGGTGGTGCCAAGCCCCAGAATAGGCGGGGGCGGGAAGACGACGACATAGCCGCCGGCAATCGACTGGAACTTCTGGTTCAAAGCCCCAGCGATAGCACCGGCGCTGGTTTCTTTGGAGTTACGGTCATGGAAGGATTTCAGCGGCATGAACACCACCGCCTGATTGGACGCCAGGGTAAAGCCGTTGATCGACAGGCCGGGGAAAGCCAGCGTATCGGCAACCCCTTCCTGCTTCATGGCAATGGCGCTCAGTTCGCGGGCGACAGCTTCGGTGCGGTCCAGCGTGGCCCCTTCGGGCAGTTGCACCATGCCGACCAGATAGGCCTTGTCCTGCGCCGGAATAAAGCCGGTAGGGACGGTTTTGAACATCACCATGGTCAGGCCGACCAGAAGGAGATAAAGGCCCATCATCAGGGCTTTACGCGGAATGATACCGCCGAGGCCCTTGGCATAGTTGTTTGAGCCGGTCTTAAACAGCTTGTTGAAGCCATTAAAGAACCCGCCCAGCCATTTGTCCATAAAACGGGTTAAGCCGTCCTTTGGGGCATCATGGCCTTTGAGCAGCAGGGCAGCAAGCGCTGGCGACAGGGTTAGGGAGTTAACTGCCGAAATCACGGTCGAAATCGCAATGGTCAGCGAGAACTGGCGATAGAACTGACCCGACAGGCCGGTGATGAAGGCCAGCGGCACGAACACGGCCACCAGCACCAGAGCGATGGCGATGATCGGGCCTGAGACTTCGCGCATGGCCTGATAGGTGGCTTCACGCGGGGTTTTCCCGGCTTCGATATTGCGCTCGACGTTTTCGACGACGACGATGGCGTCATCGACTACGATCCCGATCGCCAGCACCAGACCAAACAGGGTCAGGGCGTTAATGCTGAACCCGAACAGGTGCATGACGGCGAACGTACCGATGACCGAGACCGGCACGGCCAGCAGCGGGATGATCGAGGCGCGCCAGGTTTGCAGGAAGATGATGACCACGATCACCACCAGAATGATGGCTTCAATCAGGGTATGGATGACGGAATCAATCGATTCCTGGACATATTCCGAGGTGTCATAGGCGATGCGGTAGTCGACGCCTTCGGGCATGGACTTTTTCAGTTCGTCCATGGTGGCGCGGATATCGCGTGACAATTGCAGCGAGTTGGCCCCGGCCATTTCATTGATCGGAATACCGACGGCGGCTTTGTTATTCAGCAGGGAACGCAGGGCGTAATCGGCAGCGCCCAGCTCGATGCGGGCAATGTCGCCCAGACGGGTGACCGCACCGTTTTCTGACTTCACGATGATTTCGCGGAAGTCGTCTTCGGTTTTGAGGCGGCCTTGGGCGTTCACCGACATTTGCAGGGTGATATCAGGCACGCCGGGTGAAGAACCGATCGTACCGGCTGCGGCCTGCACGTTTTCAGAGCGGATCGCTTGCGCGACATCAGAGGCGGATAGCCCACGCTCAGCGACCTTTTGCGGATCGAGCCAGATCCGCATCGAATATTCGCCGCCGCCGAACATCTGCACGGGGGCGACGCCCTTTACCGATTGCAGACGGTCCTTGATGTGGATCAGGGCGTAGTTACGCAGGTAATTTACATCATAGCGGTCATTGGGCGAATAAAGATGCACCACCAGCGGCAGGGACGACTGGCTCTTTTGCGTAGTCACCCCCAGAGCGCGCACATCGGCGGGCAGGCGGGCTTCGGCTTGAGAGACGCGGTTTTGCACCATCTGCTGGGCAAGGTCGGCATCGGTGCCTAGTTTGAAGGTTACGGTCAGGGTCATCGCGCCGTCAGAGGTGGCGGTCGAGGACATATAGAGCATGTTCTCAACGCCGTTGACGGCTTCTTCGATGGGCGTGGCCACGGTTTCAGCGATCACGTTCGGGCTGGCGCCCGGATAGACGGCGCGCACCACGACCTGCGGCGGCACGACTTCGGGATATTCCGATACCGGCAGGGTACGAAGCGATAACAGCCCCGCCACCAGGATCAGAAGCGACAAGACCCCGGCGAAAATGGGCCTGTCGATGAAGAATTTGGACAGATTCATAGCGTTGCCCCTTTGTGGGCGAGAATTTGAATAATTTGATTTCTTAGAACTCCCCTTCTTGGAGGGGGAGTTCTTGGATTAGGCCTTGGGCTTGCCGACGTCAGTCATGGCGACGATCTGCGGGGCCACGACCGCACCGGGGCGGATGGCTTGCAGGCCGGTCACGACAATCCGTTCTCCGGCTTTAAGGCCGGAGGTGACGATCTTCAGACCATTAACCGAAGCACCCAGCGTGACTTCGCGGTATTCGACGGCGTTATCCTTGCCGACGACCCACACGAAGCGCTTGGACTGATCGGTGCCGACCGACAATTCGTGGATCAGAACGGCGGGCTTGGTCGAAGCTTCGCCCATGCGGACGCGCACGAACTGGCCGGGGATCAGCGCACCATCGGCGTTGGAAAAGACCGCTCTGGCCCTGACCGTGCCGCTTGAGGCATCGAACTGGTTGTCGATCAGTTGCAGCTTGCCGGTCACCGGCTCACCACCGCCGACCTCCAGCGTTACCGGCACGCGCTCAAAGGCAATACTGCCATTAGCGCCCTTAAGTTCAGATAAAGTGCGGGTGATGACCTCTTCGTTAGCGTCAAAGCTAGCATAGATCGGGGATACCGACACCAGCGAGGTCAGAACGGATGACGATGGACCAGCGGCCACAAGGTTGCCTTGCGTGACATCAATGCGCCCGACCCGGCCGGAGACCGGTGCGCGCACCTGAGTGTAGCTGAGGTTCAGGCTGGCCGATTGTAACTGGGCCGAAGCGGCGGCAAGATTGGCCTGAGCTTCCTGAAGGTCGTTCTGGCGGCTTTCGGCCTCACTGCGGGAAATGGCATTGTCGGCCAGCAGACGCTGGGCGCGGGCCTCTTCGGAGCGGGTCAGGTTCAGACGGGCGGAAGCTGCGGCAACTTGTGCCTTGGCGCGGGCATATTCAGCCGCGTAAGGGGCCGGATCGATGGTGAACAAAAGATCGCCCTGACGGACCAAAGCGCCTTCGCGGAAGTGCACCGACTTGATTTGCCCGGCGACGCGCGGGCGGATTTCGACGCGTTCAACCGCCTCTAATCGGCCGGAGAACTCTTCCCAGGCGGTGACATTGCTCTCGGTCGTGATGGCGACGCCGACCGGAATGGCCGGTGCGGCAGCGGTGGCCGTTTTGTCGGAGGCGGCGGTTGACGATGAAGCGATGATCAGGCCGCCAGTGGCGGCACCGAGCACCAGAAGCGACGCGCCGGCGACCACGAGGGTCTTGCGTCGTTCCTTATAGAACTGGGAAACAGAAAAAGTGCGCATGTGAGTGTCCTTCGGGGAGAAAGGGGTAAAATTTTTAAAGGTACGCGATCACGCAAGGCCCGCCGTCAGCGCGGAAAAGGGTTATTTTAGCTCTTGAATAACCGCGAACGTGATCTATTTATGTACTGGTTCGCAAATTAATAGACCCGGAACGACGTTTTGTAAATAATTTTGTACTAAATCGCACAAAATTAGTTCATAATGGGTGGATTGCCGCTCAAAAACCGGTGCGGCATTTACGCATTGGCAATTAACACTTGATGCGGTTACACTTGAGGCAATGTCGGCGGTGACTTGAAACACTGGCCAGCAATAATAAGATAAGGGGCGTAACGCGCGGCACGGATATGGTCGCGTTTAGGAGTATTGGGTATCATGGTTCACTATCGTGCCGAAGTCTGGTCCAAGGCATCGCCCCAATCTGATGGGATTAAGCCCGATGGGATTGAGGTTGAAGCGGAACTGGAACTGCCGGGAACGGCGGAATGTGCCGGAAAAGCCGTCGATGATGCTGCCTGCGCCTATGCCCGCGTCAGCCGTGCCCGTGGCCGTCCGCGTGCCTATGATCCGGGTGAAGTCCTGGATAAGGCGCTTAAGGTTTTCTGGCAAAAGGGCTTTGCGGCCACGTCGCTGGATGATCTGGTCGAAGCGACCGGCGTCAATCGTCCCAGCCTCTATGCCGGGTTTGGTGATAAGGAATCGCTCTATCTCAAGGCTATGCAGCGTTACCGCGCCCGCACGGACAGCCAGCTTGATGCGGTGCTGACCTGCAGCGGGCAAAATGATACGGTGCGATCGATTATCCGGCGCTATTTCGACATTATGATCGACACCTATACCGGAGAGGCCGAGCATCCGCTGGGCTGTGCCTTCATGTGTACGGCGCTGAACGAAGCTCCGCAGCACGAGAGCATCCTTGAGATGCTGCAAAACACCATTGATCAGTTTGACATCCGCTTTGAAACCTTTTTCGCTCAGGCCCGCGATATGGGTTTCATTCGCGCCGATCAGGACCCGAAGGCCCTGTCGCAGATGATTATCGGCCTGACCGCTAATCTGGGCGTGCGCGCCCGCGCAGGCGCCAGCCGCGAAACGCTTCAGGATATGGTGCGCGGGACAACGGCGTTATTGTTCGGCGCATAAGGCCTTTGCAATCAGGGGTTCGGCGTTTATAAACGTCTGACCGTCACTGAGGGGAAGGCGTGCGCTTTGCGTATCACAGCATTGGCCATCTGGGCCGCTATGGCCGTGTTCAGCAGCCCCGTCGGGGCGCAACCCGCCCCCGTGATCCATCAGCAGGTCTATGAAGGCACGCTCGGTAAACACCCCATTGTGCTGGAGATTTTGAGCACCCGGACGGATGCCGGTCAGGACGTCTCAGCGGCCCGCTATTTCTATCGTCAGCACCGCGCGCATATTCAGTTGGGTGTGGAACGGCGCGGGGTGCGCTTGATTCTGCGCGAATATGACCCGGCCTGTTATCTGCAAAGCGATCAGTGTCCGGCGAAAGCCAGCTTTACCCTGACGCCGCGCACAGGGGGCTTAAGCGGGCAATGGATTGCCTCCGGACGCTTAAGCGGTTTGCCGGTGATGCTGAAATCGGTTGGCGACCGCAAGGTGGGTGCCGTGATGGCGGTGCAGGAGGCCGCGGGGCTTTATTACGCCCTTGATGACCTGAGCGACTATGAGGTCAGCGATAATCCCTATCTGTGGCGGCAACTGGCGGCCACGACCACCTACGGGCCGGAGGTGCGCGCAGGCGCGGTGGCTTATGTCATGGCGACCGATAAGGGCACGGGCATCCACTATCCGCGCCTGTCGCGCCATCCGTCACTCGACATTCTGACGCGGGTCAACCGGCTGCTGGACCGCGAGCGCTACCGCATGACCCAGTACGGCCTCGATTGCCGCGCACAGTCCGAGGATGCCGGGGGCGGCGCCCTGGGCGGCTGGGATGAGTACCAATCCGAAGTCAGTTTTATCACCGAAAGCGTCATGGTTATTCGTGAAGGCGGCTCGACCTACTGTGGCGGGGCCTATCCCAATAACAGCTTTCGCTATGCGCTCTATGATCTGCGCCGCGGTGAGGAGCTGGATCTCAACCGGCTGCTGAAACTGGATGGGGCGGAATATGCGCACCTGCGGGCAAGGCTGGAACCGGGATCGGCCTATGACCTTAAACAGCAGGCACCACAGGACTGTCTGGGTGAGGGCTTTGACCGCGACTACAGCCTGTCGTTCAACGATAAGGGGCTGGTGTTTTCCCTGACCGATCTGCCCCATGTGATCGGGGCGTGCATGGGTGATTACTATGTCGTGCCCTATGCTGACCTCAAAGGGCTGTGGCGGCCGGAGGCGGCGCTCTATTTTCCGCGCCGGATATCTTAAGGTTCATGATGCTGAAATATCTGATGGTCATCGCGGCACTTTTGTTTGCACCTCTGGTTCAGGCGCAGTCCGTAGAGGCGATCGATAAGGTCTGGGCCGGGCACAGTGTCGGCTTTGCGGTCACGACCTCAGCCTCCCACATTTACGTCGCCTATTATGATGCGAACCGGCAACTGACGGTCGCTCAGCGCCCGCTCAACAATCCGGCCCACTGGGTCTATCACAAGGTCGATACCTGGCTGGGCTGGGACAGTCATAACCTGATTGCCGTGGCGATCGACAAAGACGGCGCCGTGCATGTAGCGGGCAATATGCATGTCGATCCGCTGACCTATTTCCGTAGCGACCCGTCCGGCGATGTCCGCACCCTAGAGCGCATGCCGGTCCTGGTTGATGCGGCCAAAGAGACCGCCATGACCTATCCGGTGTTCCTCAAAGACGGTGCCGGGCGGCTGATCTTCAAATACCGCGATGGCACATCCGGTCGGGGCAACGAAATCTACAATATCTATGATGAAACGACCGGTCGCTGGCAGGCGCTGACCTCGGCCCCGCTGGTCGATGGTGAGGGCAAGCGCAATGCCTATTTCGTCGGGCCGGTGCAGGGGCCGGACGGGTTTTTCCACATAGCCTGGGTATGGCGCGACAGCCCGCACGCTGAAACCAATCATGACTTAAGCTACGCCAAAAGCCGTGACCTGATAAACTGGCAGGCCGCCGATGGCCGCCCGCTCACTCTGCCGATCCGTCTATCTGAGGCCGATATCGTTGATCAGGTGCCGGTCAAGGGCGGGATGATCAACAACAATACGGTTGTGGGTTTTGATGATCTGGGGCGGGCCATGATCACCTATCATAAGTATGATCAGGCCGGTAACACCCAGATCTGGGTGGCGCGGCGTGAGGGCAGCCGCTGGAACCGGCGTCAGATCAGTGACTGGCAGGGCTATCGCTGGGATTTTAAAGGCACGGGCTCTCTGAACAGTGAACTCTTTGTCGAGGGGGCGCGCCCGCTGGATCAGGGGCGGCTGGTGGTGCGGGTCGTTCGTCTGGGGCAGGCCATAGATCTTATTCTTGATGCGCAAACCCTTAAGCTGATCGAAGAACGCACAGTCGCGTCCGTTGCGGATCGCCTGAAAACTCGCATCGCTGTGCCGGAAGGACAGCAGATTAATACCGCTGAGACCAAAGGCCCGAAAGGCGAGGTCTATGTGCTGGCCT
Organism: Asticcacaulis endophyticus; assembly: GCF_014652575.1. GTDB lineage: Bacteria > Pseudomonadota > Alphaproteobacteria > Caulobacterales > Caulobacteraceae > Asticcacaulis > Asticcacaulis endophyticus. The sequence continues at coordinate 824,414 of NZ_BMZB01000001.1, forward strand.
GGACGGCGTACCCGCCCAACCGTGACCAGCCTTTAGACTATATTCCGCCTGCGTCTGATCTTCGGCTTTATACAAACCCGTAGGTCAGATTAATTTTTATGAGGGTATGTATAATTTCTTATCTCTCAGCTTTATTACAAAAATAAAGAAAAATTATACGTATTTAGACTTGACCTTTGAGGTGTCAGACCTGACATTAATAGGCGATGGCGCATTTTGATGTGCCGGTTCCCCATATTTGCGTGCGTCCCGTCCATTCAGGACTAATAGGCACGTTAGCTATGCTGTGCGTGATGTGTCACGCGCGTCGTTGGGGTTGTGTCTGCCGCTTATGGCGCAGACTATAACGGATCAAAACACGGAAAGGATCGCCCGGCGCATGGATCATCATAATATCTCGCTGATTACGACCGTAGCCTGGGGCTTTGGGCTGGCGCTGGTGTTTGGCTTTATTGCTGAGCGCATCAAGCTGCCGGCACTGGTTGGCTATCTGGTGGCGGGGTTTCTGATTGGTCCGGCAACGCCCGGATTTGTCGCCGATGCCGGCATAGCCTCGCAGCTTTCTGAGATTGGCGTCATGCTGCTGATGTTCGGGGTGGGCCTGCATTTCTCGCTTAATGATCTGATGTCGGTGCGGCGTATCGCCCTTCCGGGGGCGATCGTGCAGATGGGGCTGGCGACCGCGCTTGGGGCCGGGATGGCGATGATGTGGGGCTGGGCCGTGGGACCCGCGATCGTGTTTGGCCTGTGTCTGTCCTGTGCTTCGACCGTAGTGCTGCTCAAGGCGCTGGAGGCCCGTAATCTGATCGATACCATGAACGGTAAGATCGCGGTCGGCTGGCTGGTGGTTGAAGATCTGGTGACCGTTCTGGTGCTGGTGCTGCTGCCGCCGCTGTCGGGCCTGTTGTCGGGCAAGGAAGCGACCGTCTCGGCCGGTATCTGGGTCACGATCGGCCAGACCCTGTTGCAGGTCGGGGCGTTCATTGCCCTGATGCTGATTGTCGGTAAACGCGTCCTGCCGTGGATATTGTGGCAGGTGGCCCGCACCGGATCGCGCGAACTGTTCACTTTGTCGGTGGTGGCGGTGGCGATCGGCATCGCCTTCGGCGCGGCAGAGCTGTTTTCAGTGTCGTTTGCGCTGGGGGCGTTTTTCGCAGGCATGGTGATGCGCGAATCTCAGTTCAGTCACCGCGCCGCCGAAGAAACCCTGCCGCTGCGCGATGCGTTTTCGGTGTTGTTTTTCGTCTCGGTCGGCATGTTGTTCGACCCCGAAATTATCCTGACCCAGCCGCTTCAGGTCCTGGGCGTGGTGGCCATTATCGTTATCGGTAAATCCATTGCCGCGGCGGGGTTGGTGCTGTTCTTCCGCTATCCGCTTAAGACGGCGCTGACCGTATCGGCCAGCCTGGCTCAGATCGGTGAGTTCTCGTTTATTCTGGCCGGTCTTGGTATGTCGCTGAACCTGCTGCCGCCAGAAGGCATGTCGCTGGTGCTGGCGGGGGCGATTATTTCCATCGCGCTTAACCCGTTCGTCTTTGCCGCCATCAAGCCGTTTTCAAACTGGTTCGTCGAGCATTCGGATCTGGGGCGCAAGCTGGACCGCCGCGAAGACCCCTATGCCGAACTGCCCGCCACGACCGAGGCAAAATACCTCAAAGGGCAAGTCGTGTTGGTGGGTTACGGACGGGTGGGTAAGCGCATTGCCGATGCGCTGGAGTCCCAGAATATCGCCTATGTGGTTGCCGAGCAAAACCGCGAACGGGTCGAAGACCTGCGCCAGATGGGTAAGGTTGCGGTATCGGGCGATGCCACCGAACCCGAAGTGCTGATTCAGGCCCACATTCAACATGCCGCCATGCTGGTTATCGCCACGCCGGATTCGCTTAATGTCCGCCGGATGAGCGAGATCGCCCAAAGGCTTAACCCAGGTATAAAGCTGGTGATCCGCACCCACAGCGAAGATGAGATGAACTTCATCCGAGAGGAAAAACTCGGCACGGTCTTCTTTGGCGAGGAAGAACTGGCCAAGGGAATGATCCAGCATATTCTGGGCGCGTTTGGGCCCGCCGTTCCTCCTGAATCCAAAGCCGCGTAGGCGTAAAGTCACCATCGTACAATTCTGGCAATTGTGTGACGTTAATTTGTCACAGCTCGCTGTTTAATTATATCAATTTTATTTAATGTCTTTTCAGCCGTTCAGACCTGAGTTATCTCTAGGATAGAAGCGATGTACGCACAGGGTAATTGTGCGCACAAATAGCTGTCCGGTGTCGTGTATCAACAGATCAAAAAAGATCTGAAAGCGGCATTGGATTTCACAGGGAAGGACATTTTATGCTGAAGACCATGAAGGGTGGCGTGTCGCACGCCGCGCTTATACTGTGCGCATCCTTGACCGCGTTGGGCGCCATGGCGCCGGCCTATGCGCAAGACACCACCGAAGCCTCCGAAGATGACGCGCCGACCGAAGTGGTCGTCGTGGGTGTGCGTAAGGCTCTGCAAAATGCGCAGACCTTAAAGCGTAATGCCGACACGGTCGTGGACTCGATCACCGCCACCGATATCGGTGCCTTCCCGGATAAGTCGGTGGCCGAAGCCCTGCAACGGGTTGCCGGTGTGGCCGTGACCCGCTTTGCGGCCAAGAACGATGTCATGCGCTTTTCGGCCGAGCCGTCGGGCGTCGTAGTGCGCGGCCTTGCGCAGGTGCGCTCAGAGTTCAATGGCCGTGATACGTTCAGCGCGACGTCAGGCTATGGTCTGAACTGGTCGGACGTCTCGCCGGAACTGATGGGCGGGGTCGATATCTATAAGAACCAGACTGCGGAACTGATCGAAGGCGGGATTGCCGGGACGATCAATCTGCGCACGCGCTTGCCGTTTGACCAGAAGGGCCGTTTGATCTCCGGCACGCTTGAAGCCAACTACGGCGATCTGGCCAAGAGCACGACGCCGAACGTGTCGGCCCTGATCTCCAATCGCTGGGATACCGATCTGGGTGAATTTGGTTTGCTCGGCAACGCAACCTATTCGGTGGTCGAAACCAATTCTCAGGGCACGACCCTGCCGCGCATGATGCCGTTTGTGCCGGGCACCTATGGCAATACGGAAACGGTCTACATTCCGTCGGGCTTCTCAATCAACGACAACCTCTATGAGCGCACCCGCGAGGGCGTGTCCTTTGCGGCGCAGTGGGCCAGCCCTGACCGCACCATGCTGGCGACCGCGCAATATAACCGTTCCAGCTACACCAATGAATGGTTCGAAGATTCGGTCGGCAGCACCTTCTACTGGGTCAACCCGGCGACCAACACCCATACGACCCCGTTCACCGACCCGAACCTGATCACGCCGACGGATCTGACCGACGAAAACTGCGCGAGCTGTTATGTGCCGGGGGTTCCGTTTACCTTCCGCTCCGATGGTTTGTTCCAGACCGGTGTCATCACCACGGCCAGCGATGGCTGGGGTAAGGGTGATATTAACTGGGGCACCAACCCTGTATCATGGCTGGATGGGTCTACGGATCAGTTCGGCACCCACAACCAGCACGGCGTGGACGTGCCGTTTATTCAACCCTGTATCAATTCCGGCGTAACGCACGGTAATCGTAACTGCGAATACGGTGTCGGCTTTGTTACCTCATCGCGCTATTCGACGGAAACCCGCGTGGTTGAAGATCTCGGCCTCAACTTCGTCTGGAATCCGACCGATAAGCTGCGCTTCAATTTCGATGGTCAGTATGTCAAGGCCTCGACCGAAAACTATGATGTCAGCATGGGGCTTAAGTCCTTTGCCAATGTCAATCTCGACCTGACCGGCGAATATCCCAAGATCACACTCGAAGACCCCACCCGTTACAACCTGATTGGTGACGGTCTGGCTGATCCGCGTAACTATTCACCTGAATGGATTATGGATCACGTCACGGACTCAAAGGGCACTGAAAAAGCCTTCCGTGCCGATGTCGCCTATGACATGGACAGCCCGTGGCTGGACAGCGTGCGCGCTGGGGTGCGTTATGCCGATCGCGAGCAGCAGCATCAGTGGTCGAATTATAACTGGGCGAACGTCGCCAGTATCTGGAGCACCAATGCGGCGCAGTCCTACTTTGTCGACTCCGGCCCCAGTGTCGGGCCTGCGGGGGCGTTCCAGGGTTATGAACCGGGTTATATCGAGAACCGCAGCATTAGCGGGATTTTGGACGATAACCTTCTGAGCCAAAGCGTTTTCCCGTTCATTACCCATGATGTGATTTCAAACGCATCGGAACTGGCCAAACGGTTTAGCATTGGCGGCCAAACCGATGAAGGTGGCGTCGCCTCATCCTCATGGAGTCCGATCTGTGAACGGGCTGCCGAAATTTCCGGCTCCTGCTTCACGCCTTCGGAAATCCTGGACGTTAGCGAAAAGTCCAAGGCGGCCTACGTCATGCTGAAATTCGGCGGGCCGGACGCCACCATTTTCGATGGTATCGGTGTATCGGGTAACATCGGGCTGCGTGTCGTAAAAACAGAAGTCACCAGTGCCGGGGGTATCAGCTTCCCCACCGCCTTTACGACGGCTGACCTGAACTGTGAGCCGATGACACCACAGCAGATCGCCCAGCTTCAGCCCGGGCAATATGCGGTAACACCTCAGTGTCTGGCGGTAAATTCGCTCGACGATCAGGCTTTCAGTGACTTCGGCAGCGCGTTGTCGACGGTTGAGTCCTCAACCCTTAAGACCTTGCCGAGCTTCAACATCAAGTTTGACGTTAACCCCAAGTGGGTCGTGCGCCTTGCCGCGTCACGGGCCATGTCTAAACCCGATATCGGTTTGCTGCGTAACTATATGGCACTGGGTCGTGGTAATCTGAATCAGGCTGATATCAGGGTTGGTAACCCCAATATCGTACTGGGCACGAATGGCCAGCCGTTCAGCTATAACTACAGCTATACCGGATCGACCGGCAATCCACGCCTGAGACCGGTTATGGCGGATCAGTTCGATATCACGGTTGAGCATTACTTTGCCGCCGTGGGGTCGTTCACTGCCAACCTGTTCTACAAGGAGTTTAAGGACTACATCCAGAACGGCACGTTCATTGTACCGATCACCAACAATGGCGTGACCCGCGATGTGCGCGTAACCGGCCCGGTTAACGGGGATGGTGCGGCGCTCAAGGGTCTTGAACTGGCCTATCAGCGCTACTTCGACTTCCTGCCTGCCCCGTTTGATGGGTTGGGTATTCAGGCTAACTATACCCGTATTGAAAACGATGGTGTGGCGACCCAGAATATTGTGATCGATACGGCTGACGGTGGAGCGACCGCAGGCTCAGCCGAGACGGGCTCGATCAATCCGGGCCGTCTGGAAGGTCTGTCGGATGATGCCTATAACGTCGTCCTGATGTACGAAAAAGATCGGATTGGCGCGCGTCTGGCCTATAACTGGCGTTCGGAATATCTGATTTCGGTCAACGACTGCTGTATCGGTCTGCCGGTATGGAATGAGGCCGAAGGCTTCCTCGATGCCTCCTTCCGCTATAAGCTGACCGACAATATCGAACTGAACGTTCAGGGCTCAAACCTGCTCGGTACGGAGACCAAGTTCCTGCAACAGGTCGAAGGCCCGACGGAAGCCAATCCGAATACCGCGGCTAAGTTCATGCCGGCCGGTTGGTACGAAAATGACCGCCGCATTCAGGTCGGTATCCGCCTGAAATACTAAAGCCTGACCAGGGTTTAAACGGCGCGCCGGTCATTCAGATCGGCGCGCTTTTTTTATTCTGGTGCGGCGGTATCGATGGTAAAACCTGAACCATAAACGTGAGCAGGGACATGAAACAGATCAGTAAAATCGTGGTCGTGGGTGGCGGCACGGCCGGGTGGATGGCGGCGGCGGCCATATCAAAGCTTTTGGGGACGCGCCACCACAGCATCACCCTGATCGAATCCGATGAGATCGGCACCGTCGGGGTCGGTGAAGCGACCATTCCGATGATGCAGTTTTTCAATAAGGTTCTGGGCCTTGATGAAAACGTCTTCATGCGTGAGACCAATGCCACGTTTAAGCTCGGCATCCGCTTCATGAACTGGTCGGCCTTGGGCAGCGACTATTTCCACCCGTTCGGCGTCTACGGTGTCGATATGAACGGGATCGGTTTTCTGCACTATTGGCGGCGTTTTGTGGAGGCGGGCGGCTCGCCTGATTTTGGTATCTTTAATGCCGAAACCATGGCGGCCCGGCAAAACCGGTTTGCGCGGGTGCCTAACGATAATCCCGCCTTGCCCGCCATCAACTATGCCTTTCATTTTGACGCGGCCCTTTACGCCCGCTTCCTGCGCCGGTTCGGCGAAGCTCTGGGCGTGGTGCGGCAGGAAGGCAAGATTGTCGATGTGACGCAGGATGGCGACAGCGGTGATATCACGTCCGTGACCCTGAGCGATGGCCGTGTGGTCGAGGGCGATTTCTTCATCGACTGCTCCGGCTTTCGCGGTCTGCTGATCGAGCAAACGCTCAAAAGCGGTTATGAGGACTGGTCAAAATGGCTGCCGTGTAATCGCGCCGTCGCCGTGCCGTGCGACAAAGTCGGGCCGGCCACCCCTTACACGACCTCGACCGCGCAGGAAGCCGGCTGGCAATGGCGCATTCCGCTCCAGCACCGCACCGGCAATGGTTATGTGTTCTGCGACGCCTATCTGGATGAGGCCAAAGCCAGCGAACTGATCCTGCAGCGGCTGGACGGCAAGGCCCAGGCCGAGCCGCGCCTGTTGAAATTCGTCACCGGCCACCGCAAAAAGATGTGGAACCACAATGTCGTCGCCATGGGCCTGTCGTCGGGCTTTCTTGAGCCGCTGGAATCGACCTCAATCTATCTGGTGCAGGCGGCGATTTCAAAGCTGATGACCTATTTCCCGAAAGACGGGATCAGTGACCATCAGCGTGACCACTTCAATCAGGAAATGCTGACCGAATATACCAATGTCAAAGATTTCTTGATTGCGCATTATAAACTGACGACCCGTGAAGACACGCCGTTCTGGGCCTATTGCAAGCATATGGATATCCCCGACAGCCTGAAAGACCGGCTGGAAAGCTTCAAACGGCATGGCCTGACACTGGTACGGCACGAAGAACTATTCAAAGAGGCCAGTTGGTTTGCCGTTCTGGTGGGCCAAGGGCTCGCCCCCCAGGCCCATCACCCGGTTGCCGATGTCATGGCCGAAGAAGAATTCAGATATCGCCTCAGTCGTATCCGCGAAGGTGTCACCGCTCGCGTCGGCGGCCTGCCGTCTCATGAGCAGCATGTGGCGCAAACCTGCGCCTCATTGCAGCGGATTGATGCCTGACGATTTATTATTTCTTTCTTATGAAATGGGCCCGATACTCCTGATCCATAAAGGGCGCATCAGACGCCACGCAGGGACAAGTAACATCAGGAGTACGCAATGGGCGATCAGGTTCTGTTGTGCGATCTGTCTATGGGATCGCATGTCAATCTGGCTCTGGCCGATCCGGGCCATAGGCCTCAGTTGGCGGAACAATATGAATGTGCCGGCCGCAGCGATCTGGACGGCGCGATCCGCGACTTTCTCAAACGAAAGGACAATCCGCGTCTGAAAGGGGCGGCGGTATCCTCGCGCGGTTGGGAAGATGACGGCATCATCCATTTGCCCGAAGGTAATATGACCTTGTCGCGCGATGAACTGCGGCAGTTGCTGGATATTCAGCGGGTCAATCTGGTCAATAATTTCGTGGCGCGCGCCTTGGCCATTCCGACCTTGAAGCGCAATGAACGCTCAAAAATATGCGGAGGTGAAAACGCCGAAGAGACCGTGATTGCCGTGCTGGGGCCGCACTATGGTCTGGGGCTGGCCGCACTTGTGGCTGATGGTGCGGGCGGCTGGACGGCCTTGCCCGGTGAAGGCGGGCACTCGGATTTGCCGGTGAAAACAGACCGGGAATGGGCTGTCCTTAAGGTGATGCAGCATCGCTTTGGCCATGTGTCGCGCGAAATGGGGATTTCGCTTAACGGCCTGTGTGCGGTGTGGGAGACGCTCAGTCTGATTGACGGTGTGCCGGTCACAGCGACGGATGCGGCGGGCGTGGTTGACCGCGCCCGATCAGGCGACCGGCGTGCGCAGGAGGCGATCGGCATCGTGACCGACTGGCTGGCCGGGATGGCCTCGGATGTTGCCCTGATCATGGGCGCGCGCGGCGGGATTTATCTGACCGGGGCCTTGCTTGATCTGATCGATGATCTGTTCGATGCGGAGCGCTTTTGCCGGGGCTATCTCAATAAAGGCACATTCAGGGATTATGTGCATGATATTCCGGTATTTAGGACCACAGCCCGCCAGATGGAAATCACCGGACTGGCGACATTATTTTAAGGTTCGCGCCCTATGACATAAATTTTATTCCAAATAGCATCCCACATCGCGAAGCGGCGTGCTATGAAGCCCCTTAGCCGTGTCGCGGGTTTTTTTTAGCCATTTATCCTAAGAGTATATTTTGATGAGTATCCGATTATATGACAGCGCCTGGGTCCGTATCGAAGGGGCTGAACAACCGCTTCAGGCTTTTAAGGACCGTCAGAACCCGGCCCTCTTCCATATTGGCGACTATCGCTATGATGTGGATGGTATTGTGGCCAAGGGCACCGAAGGCGCGCCGAAAATTCTGGGCATCCTAAGCCTTCAGGCTATGCGTGAAGCTGGCATTCGCCCTAACTACAATTCCGATATCAATCCCTGATTCCATATGTGACGCAAATGTAACAGTCGCGGCTCTGTAGGGGGCGCGGTTACATTTTAAAGCGCGGTGGTCTGGCAAAGCCCCAAATGCGTCCCATATAGGCGGTGTCCCGAAAGGTATACTGCCATGTACACATCAATCAGAACGATTATTGCCGCCAGTCTGCTGAGTGCCCTGCTAACCGTGCCATCGCTTGCCGAGCCCATAGTGGCGCGGCCTAGTGTGAGCGGGTTTGACACCGTTATGGTCGGCGGTACGCGCGTGACCGCGCTCTACAAAGGCTATGTCAGTGGCGTGCATCGGGATCAGGTTGCCCATGCCTATGCCCGCCTGATATCAGCAAATATGACATCGCCATCACCTCTGGCGCCGCAGATTGCCGCCTTTGTGGTCGATGACGGCGACAAGGTCACTCTGGTTTGTGTTAACGGCGTTGAGCCAACCCCTGCCGTGCGTGGGTATCTGATGAGTAGTCTGGTCGCCGCCGGTTACAGTCCTGAAGATATAGACGAAATCCGCGCGGCGGATGCAGATTTAAGTCTGTAACCTATTTCAACGGCACGATCATCACCGGCTTGGGCAGGGCAAATTTAACGGGCGTTGCGGCCAGTGATCCGTCGGTATTGATGTGAAACGTGCGGATGTCGTTGCTCCTCTGGTGGGCAACCAGCAGCCGTTTCTCATCCTCAAGCAACAGGAAAAAGCGGGGCCAGTCACCGCCAGTTGAGATGGTTTGAAGCGGCGTAAGCTGCCCATCGCCCTGGATGCGGAATACGCTCAGGCTGTTGTGGCCGCGATTGGTCATGTAGAGGGTGTCGCCTGCTTTATTTATCTGAATGTGGGCGGCAAATGACTTTTCCTTATAATCGGCAGGCAGAGTCGAAATGGTCTGGAGTTCCGTCAGGGTGCCGTTTGCTTCGCGCTTAAGAGTGATGACGGTATTGGCATATTCGGTCACCACATAGGCAAACCGTCCGTCCGGTGAAAAGGCCAGATGGCGTGGGCCAGAACCCACCGGTGCTTTAAAGGCGCTGGTTGCCGCGCCGATTGTTCCAGTCTTGATATCATAAGGATAGGCGCGCACTTCGTCATGGCCCAGATCGACCATGTAGATTTTGTCGCCTTCGGGTGACCATTGCACCCAGTGGGCATGTCCCATCTTTGTGGCGTCAGTCCCTTTAAGAACGTCCGGGTCGCTTTGAATGGCGCCGCTTACCGCATCAATCTTAAAGGCCGCCACGATATCGCCGTGATAATTGGCGACCGCCAGCCGTGATTTGTCAGGGCTGAGCGCCAGATAGCAAGGCGAGCCCGCCAAAGATGACACATAGCCGAGCGATGTCAGGGTCATATGATCTTCGGAGAGTTTAAAAGCCCCGACCTGACCGGTATCGGCCTCACCCGTCACATAGAGGCGGCCGTTGTCCGCATCGTAAAGCGCAAAGGACGCATTTTCTATCGATTCAAATGATTTGATTATGGTGAACTCATCGCGGTCGGCATCAAACTTTAACAGCTTCATGCCTTTGAGCGCGCCATCGCTATAGGCACCGGTCAGAAGCTGTGTTTCAGCCTGCGCGCCGACGGCTGTAAGGCTAATGACGGCGCAGGCCATAAGGGCGGACATGAAGGGTTTAAACATGGAATTCCTGGGGGTTTGCAGCATCTGTTTTTATGTTCGTACTCAGCCTAATCGGCCCTCACCGTTTAGGGAAGGGCGTTAATTTTCAAACACCGATTTATATAGGACCAATTTGGCCGCCTATGTTACGCGGTGGCAGAAATGTCCGCAGGACATTATTTTGACTGAAAATTGAATGTCTCTGAGACAAATGCAACATATTAAAGGGGTTAAGGCGAAATTATGCCTCAGCTGAAATGTGCAAGGCCGTCGCTTAAGCGATCTGTTTTGAATTTGACGGATACATACCAATATAATAGATATTCAATCAGACTGGCGGCACGTAGAGGCCGCCCTGAATGGCGGAGCGCGCAGAATGTCGTTTATCGAGGCGGTTGGACGTCTGCAAAAAGAAGATCCGGCACCCCTTTACCTGCAACTGCAAAAAGTGCTGCGTGAAGCGATCAAAAACCGAATTATTCTGGCTGAAGACGCCATCCCGCCGGAGCGCGATCTGGCCGAAGATTTCGAGGTTTCACGCATTACGGTGCGTAAGGCGATTGATGGTCTGGTCTCTGAGGGGCTGCTGACCCGCCGCCGGGGGGCGGGCACGTTTGTGGCCACCCGCGTCGAGAAAAGCTTTTCAAAACTGTCGTCCTTTTCCGAAGACATGATCTCACGCGGGCGTAAGCCCCACAGCGTTTGGGTGTCTAAATCCGCAGGGGCCGTGACGCCGGAAGAGGCCCTGTCGCTGGGCCTGTCGCCGGGGTCGCTGGTCTATCGGTTTCACCGGATTCGCTATGCCGATGATGCGACCATGGCGCTCGAATATTCGACCATACCCGGCTATTGCCTGCCGTCGATCGAGGCGGTTCAAAACTCATTGTATGAGGCGCTGGAACGGGCCGGGCATCGGCCAGTTCGGGCCCTCCAACGCTTGCGCGCCATATCTTTTTCAACGGATCAGGCCGAAACGCTCGGTATCCGGGCCGGTGATCCGGGGCTGTTTATTGAGCGCAGGGGTTTCCTCAGCGACGGTCGGGCGGCGGAGTTCACGCAATCCTATTATCGCGGCGATGCCTATGACGTCGTGGCTGAACTGAACGACCTGTAGCAGGTCGAGCGGCTGAAAATAGACCCAATATAGTTCCAATTGTAAAAGTGTCTGATTTTTAAATCGTCAGTCCTGCGGTATTATTTTTAAGCGACAATGCGCGCGTGCCTAATTTTATATAATTGTTTTAATTGAATAATTCGTAGTTTTTGAAAAATTTCTCTGATCGGCTATTCATTTTCTATCGCGCAATAGTGATATTTTCCTAGACATCGGCCCTGATTTATAATTCTAATAAACAATACCAAAATGGCAAATAGGTCATATATAGGCCTCTCGAAAAGGTATTGTGCAGCCCATGGAAACCACATCTGCCTCGGCCCAGCCGCTTAAAGGCGCGTCCCAGTTCATGACGATCGGGATTATCGGCGTCATGTTCTTCATCTTCGGGTTTGTGACTTGGCTGAACGGGCCGTTGATCACCTTCGTCAAACTGGCCTTTACCCTGTCAGATGTCGAAGCCTTTCTGGTGCCGATGGTTTTCTACATGTCCTATTTCTTTCTGGCCCTGCCGTCGGCGTTTATCTTAAAGCGCACCGGCATGAAAAAGGGCATGGCGCTGGGGCTGCTGGTCATGGCGATAGGGGCGGCGATTTTCGGTCAACTGGCGACCATGCGTATTTTTGAGGGCGCGCTGACCGGCCTGTTCATTATCGGGGCCGGTCTTGCGGTGCTGCAAACGGCGGCCAATCCCTATATTTCGATTGTCGGCCCGATTGAAAGTGCCGCGCAACGCATCGCCGTCATGGGGATTTGTAACAAGTTCGCCGGGATTCTGGCGCCCATCGTCATCGGAGCCTTGGTGTTGCAAGGTGTGGGTGAACTGGATGAGCAGGTGGCCGCCGCCACAACGCCGGAAGCGAAAGATGCCTTGCTGAACGCCTTTGCGGCCAAGATTCACTACCCCTATCTGGCCATGGCCGGGCTTCTGGCCTTGCTGGCCCTGTTTGTTCTGAAATCCCCCCTGCCGGAAATCAAGGGCGAATCCAGGGTGGAAGATTCCGGTGCCAATGGCGGCAAAAGCCTGTTTTCCTATCCTCATCTGTGGCTCGGTGTGGTCTGCCTGTTCCTCTATGTCGGGGTTGAGGTCATGGCGGGTGATGCTATCGGCACCTATGGTCATGCCTTTGGTTTGCCGATCGAACAGACGGCCTATTTCACGTCTTTTACGCTGGTTGGCATGTTGGTGGGCTATATTGTGGGTCTGATTGTCATTCCCAAATTTACCTCTCAGGAGCGCTATCTGGCCTTTTCGGCCATCCTGGGTGTCATCTTTGTGATCGCCGCCTATCTGACGCGTGATTATGTGTCGGTCGGTTTTGTGGCCGCCCTCGGTTTTGCCAATGCAATGATGTGGCCAGCGATCTTCCCGCTGGCGATCCGCGGCCTGGGCCGTCACACCGAAACCGGCTCAGCGATCATGATCATGGGCATCTGCGGCGGCGCTATCATACCGCAGGCGTTTGTGGTGCTCAAAGAAACCTATGACTTTCAACTCGTCTTTCTGGCGCTGATGGTCCCGGCCTATCTCTATATCCTGTTCTTTGCTATTATGGGCTCCAAAGCAGGCACCCGAAAGGTCGCCGGATAATGAAGCCGACTACATTTTATATTGGCATTGATGGTGGCGGCACCAAGTGCCGGGCCCGTCTGCGCGCGGCCGCCCCCTCAGGCGTGACCGGTGACGGGGCGTTGCTGGGCGAAGGGGTTGGCGGATCGGCCAATATCCGGCTGGGGCTGGATCTGATCTGGACGCACATTCTTGATGCCATCGACGGGGCTTTGGCGCAGGCTCACCTGACGCGCGCGATTTTCAGCGATACCAGCCTTGGTCTGGGGCTAGCGGGGATAACGACCGGCGCGGATTGTGAACGCACTATCGCGGCGGGCCCACGCTTTGCCTTTGCGAATGCCGCCACTGATGCCCATGCCGCCTGCCTTGGGGCGTTTTCAGGCCGTGATGGCGCGATCATGATTACTGGCACCGGCTCGGCGGGCTATGCGTGGGTCGGCGGGCGCGGCCATGCGGTCGGCGGCTGGGGCTTTGAGGTCAATGACGATGCCTCGGCAGCAGTGCTGGGGCGCGAAGCAATCCGCGCGGCCTTGCATGGCTTTGACGGGCTGGCGCCGCACACCGCCTTTACCCGCGCGATTATGGCCCATTTTGGCGGCCATCCCTCGGATGTCGTCAAATGGGTGACGACGGCTCGCCCCGGCGATTACGGAACGCTGGCCCCCATGATCATGTCACATACGGCCGATGGTGATCTGATTGCGGTCGGCATAGTTGAGCGCGCCGCTCAGGATCTGGGGAAATATCTGGCGCGGCTAAATGAGATCGGCGCGCCGAAAATCTGTCTGGTCGGGGGTATGGCCGATGTCCTGACGCCGTGGCTGGCGCCCTGGACGCGGTCGGTGCTGGCTGTGCCCGAACATGATGCTATCGAAGGGGCGATCCTGCTGGCCCACGGGGCTCCCAACGGCATGGCTGTTGAGGCGGTGATGTCATGACGACAATCCGGCTCGAAATCTGTGTCGATAGTCCCGCCGGATTTATAGCGGCGGTCGAAGGTGGCGCTGACCGGATAGAGCTGTGTCTGGGCTTAAGCGTGGGCGGATTAACCCCGTCGCCGGGCCTTATGGAACTGGCGCGCCTCAGCCCTGTGCCGGTGCGGGCGATGATCCGGTCGCGCACCGGTGATTTTGTCTGCGACCGTTATGATGTCGATGCGATGCGCCGTGACATTGATGCGGTGCGTCAGGCGGGTCTGGCGGGGATCGTGATCGGTGCCAACCGGCCTGACGGTCATCTGGACGAAGCCACCCTGATGCAACTGCGTCATCATGCCGGGGGGCTGGAGATCGCCCTTCATCGTGCCATCGACCTGACGCCTGATCCGGTGGCGGCGGTCGATATAGCCGCAGATCTGGGCTTTGACTCGGTCCTGACCTCCGGCGGTGCGGTTCATGCCGCGGACGGGCTTGAGATCATCACGGCCATGGTTGAGCGTGCCGCCGGGCGCATTGAGGTCATGGCGGGCAGCGGTATCACGCCGGATAACGCGGCCAATATCATTGCCATCACCGGCGTGCGGGCCATTCATGCGTCTGGTGCTGTAACGCTTCCGGCTCAGGACACGAGGGCGCTCGCCCTTGGATTCGTGCCGTCCCACATTAAAACCACGGATCTTCAGACCGTCATGCGCCTGCGCCAGATCGTGACCGACAGTGCGCGTCTGGCGGCCTGAGCCGTACCCAACAAAGGAATTTCATTATGGCCATAGATCAAATGGCGGTTTCGACCATCAATCCGGCGACCACGCTTATGCACCGTGAGGCGGGCGAGGGTGGCGATGCGGTGGCGCGGTTTTTAGAGGCCAACGCGTCAACGCTTACGCGGATCGCGGAACGGTTGCGGGCAGATCCGCCCAAAGGGGCTACGACCTGCGCGCGCGGATCATCCGACCATGCCGCCACCTATGGCAAGTACCTGATCGAGACCCTGATCGGTGTGCCGACCTCAACGGCGGCGCTGTCGGTAGCCTCGATCTATGACGCCCCGGTTATGGCGGCTGACAGCCTGTGCATCGCTATTTCCCAGTCCGGCCGCAGCCCTGACCTTTTGACCTCGGTCAAGGCCCATAAGGACTCCGGCGCGTTTGTGGTCGCTCTGGTCAATGACTTCACTTCGCCGTTGGCAGACCTTGCTGATGAGGCCCTGCCGCTGTGCGCGGGGCCTGAACTGTCGGTAGCGGCGACCAAGTCCTATATCGTGTCGCTGGCGGGCCTTGCCGCCCTCGTGGCCGAATGGGCCGGTGATGATGGCCTGAAAGCCGCCGTCTACGCCCTGCCCGATCAGTTACGTGCTGCGTTTGATCGGGATTGGTCCCACGCCCTGCCGACGCTGGAAGACGCCACCAACCTGTTTGTCATCGGGCGCGGCTACGGCTTTGGCATCGCTCAGGAAGCCGCGTTAAAGCTCAAGGAAACCTGCGCCCTCCATGCCGAGGCGTTCTCCTCGGCTGAGGTCCGTCATGGCCCGATGGCGATTGTGCGCGAAGGCTTCCCCATTCTGGCCTTCGCGACCTCTGATACGGCTGGCGACGGGGTACGTGAGGTGGCGGCCGAGTTCCTGTCACGCGGCGCTAAGGTCGAGCTGGCCGATGCCGGCGGTGGCGTGACCTCAACCCTGCCTGCGGGACGTTTTGAACCGGCGCTGGAGCCAATCTTGATGATCCAGAGCTTCTACCGCTTCGCCAACGCCCTGTCCCTGCGCCGTGGCCTTAACCCCGACGCCCCGCCGCACCTCAACAAAGTGACCCGAACCGTATGAGTCCCAAGACCACCTTCCGCAACGGATCGATCCTCAGCCCCGAAGGCTTTGTCACTGATCATGTCCTGACCATCGCGGGCGACCGGATCGCAAGCCTTGAGGCGTCAAAATCTGCGTCTGCCGGTGAGGCCATCGACCTTGACGGCGGCTATCTGCTGCCGGGCTTCATCGACACTCAGGTCAATGGCGGCGGTGGGGTTTTGTTCAATGACGACACTTCATTTGAGGCCATTGCCGCCATTGGCGCCGCCCACCGCCAATATGGTACGACCGGCTTTTTGCCGACCCTGATCTCTGATGAGCTTGAGGTCATTGATGCGGCCATGCGCGCGGTTGAACAGGCGATCGAAGACGGTGCGCCCGGCGTGCTCGGTATCCATATCGAAGGCCCGTTCATCAATGAGGCTCGCAAAGGCACCCACGATCCGGCCAAGTTCCGCACCCTGACCGACCAGAGCCTGAAACTGCTGTCCGGCCTGAAGCATGGCAAGACACTGGTGACTTTGGCACCAGAGACCACCACGTCGGGCGATATCCGTACCCTGACGCAGGCGGGCGTGATTGTCGCCGCCGGTCATACCGATGCCAGCTATGGCCGGATGGCGCAGGCCTTTAATGAGGGCGTCACCGGCATCACCCACCTGTTCAACGCCATGTCGCCGTTCACCCACCGCGCCCCCGGTGTGGTGGGGGCGGCGCTGGAGAACCAGAGCATCTATTGCGGGCTGATCATTGACGGCCGCCATGTCGATCCGGTGGCGCTCAAAATCGCCGTGCGTTGTCGCCCTCACGACCGCTTCATGATTGTCACCGATGCCATGCCGACGGTCGGTTCCCAGACTAAGACCTTCATGTTGCAGGACAAGCTGATCCGGGTTGAGGACGGCGTCTGTGTCGGACCTGACGGCACCCTGGCGGGTTCTGATCTTGATATGGCCACCGCTGTGAAAAATGCCGTAGAAATGGTTGGTTTGACGCTTGATGAGGCTGCTGTCATGGCCTCAGCCGCCCCCGCACGGTTCTTAGGCCTCGACGCCCAGTATGGCGTCCTCAATGCCGGGGCACGGGCTGATTTGGTTTGGTTGGATCGTGATCTGAACCTGAAAGGCGTATGGATCGGCGGCGAGCAAAGTCTGAGTCAAAAAGCGGCGGCCTAATCTATATTCACCAGCAATCCGGCATGATCGGAAAACGGCTGCGGGATAATGGCAAGGCCAAGCCGCGCCTCAAGCCCCGGCGTATAAAGGCACAGATCAAGCGTGTGCTGCCACTGATGAAAGGTGAAGGTTGCCTCATCGCGCCGGTTAAGCAGGCGCAGGCGATCCCCCGCCAGCAGGCTGTCGAGTTCCCCTAGGCCACCCAGCGTATTGAAATCGCCGAGCACAATCACCTCGCCGCCTATGCCTGCCACCAGTTCAGTAATTTCCTCAAACTGGTTCTGGCGGACGACGGGTTTGAGCGAAAAGTGGGCAAACAGAACCGTCAAACCCTCATCCATCTCGATGCGGTAGATCAGGCGTTTGGTGCCATGGCGAAAGTAAAGACGGGAAAACGGATAGGCCGTGCGGGCCAGAAAGCCGTTGCTTTTGCCATCGTGGAACGGCAGGCGCGAAAACGGACTGCCCTCACCATATTTATCGGCAATATCAAAGGTGTCGTACTGGGCGCATTGTAAGGCCTTGATCTGGTTGAAAAAACCGGAATGAAGCGATCCCCGATCCACCTCGACCAGACAACACAGGTCGGGTCTTTCGGCCTCCATGATCTGGCGGAATTGCGCCAGCACCCGGCGTTGCTGCGCGGGGGCCTGATACAGGTGGCGATAGGCGCGCGTGACATGGTGATACAGGCTGCCGCTGATGCCGGTCGCATAACCCAGATTGCTGAACAATATCTTCATTTACAGGGCCTGAGAAATCATGGCGCCAAGTCGCCCGACCAGACGGTGATGCCAGCGGGTTCTCAAAACTGTGGCCGATCCGGCGGGCAGGGCATGGCGGCAATCTTCTTCAAACTGCGCGGCCAGCAAAGCCACATCGTCCGCATCGCGCATCACCAGATTACATTCTCGGTTCAGAATCAGGCTTAAGTGATCAAAGTTGCAACTGCCCAGCGTCGCCCAATCGTCGTCGATGACCGCATATTTGGCATGCAGAACGGTTGGCTGATAAAGGCGCACGTCGTAGTCCAGCCGCCGCCACTGCCCCAGCAGAGCATGGGTGATCAGATCGGCTATGGCAACATCGGTATGTTGCGACAGCAGAAGGCTGATCTTGACCCCGCGGCCTTGTGCGTCTTTCAGGGCACGGCGCAGGCGCTTGGGCGGAAAGAAATAGGGGGTCGCCAGCCGAATCGAATGGCGCGATGTCATGATGGCGGCCAAAAGCGCCTCATAAAGAGGCCGCTGTCCGCCCTTGGGATTTTGCGCCAGATAAACCCCGCCGCGATTGCCGCCAATGATGCCCGGGTCACCGTCCAGTTGCCCGTCATCCAGATCGCGCCACAGCACATCGAAATCGCGTCGGGCGGCGATGGCGGCAGGCCCTTCCAGCGCCACCATAGTGTCACGCCAGTGGCGCATATATTCGGCCATGCACATGCTGCCGAGATAGGTGGCGCTATCATCGACATGCAGCAATTTGGCGTGGGTGCGGGGAAACAGGCCCCCGATCCGCACGAACCGGCGTGGCTTGCGCATATGATAAAAGATGACTTTGGCGCCGGATTTGCGGGTCTCTTCCAGAATCTTGCTGGTCAAAAGTGTCCGGCTTCCGAAGGCATCGAGCACAATGCGCACCTTGACCCCTTCGCGCGCTTTGCGGGCCAGAAGGCCCAAAAAGCGCTGCCCGACCTCATCGTCACGTACAATATATTGCTCAAAATCGATGCAGGTCGTGGCCTGCTCACAGGCCTGAGCCATCGCGGCCCAGGCGTCAGCGCTTTTCAGGTAAAACTTCATAGCGGATAAACCTTCATCGCCACCAGCTTATCCGCACTGATATTAAAAACACATAAGATTTTGACTATTCGCGCCGTTCCGGGCCGGTGCGCGATCTGGCCTTTTCGCCAAAGCCTTCGATCGCCAGCAACAGCCAGGACGCATCGTCATGCAGCTTAAAGCGCGTATGTTTGATGCCGTGGGGATCATCAGTCTCGATACGGCGCAGTTCGGCAATGATGGTATCGTCTTCTCCGCCAATCAGTCGGCGCTTGATGTCGTGCAGCCCGCCAATGACATAGTTTTCCCATAGGTCGTAAAACCCGTCCGTAGCCAGCAGAATATAGCTGATATCGGCGGCCTTGAGATATTCGGTTTTCAGCCCCTCAAGGCAGACCGGATCAAGCGTCAGCACCCAATAGCCGCCGGGCGTGTTCATCAGGGCGCGGTTCTGGCGCAGAACCGGATTGATCTCTTCGCGGGCGGCCTTCAGGTCAGGCTCAGCCTGCTGAGCCTGCACTTTGCGCAGAGCCTCAAGCGCGCTGTTGTCGAGGGCTTCCAGCGGGCCGCCACCGTAAACCTTATAGCCGCCGACTTTGTCGAACACATAGGCCTTCACATCGGCCAGATGCGACAATTCCACATCCTCACCATTAACCCGAACCAGCGACAAACCGGCGGATGGTCGTGCAAAGGCTTCGAGGTCGGCGTTGTTGGTGGCCCGCCTATAACCTTCACCGACCGCCTCGATGGCGTGGCTTAAGGCGTCAAGCGTGTCGACTTCCGGGTCGTTGGTAAAGGTTTCGGTCAGGAAGCCGGACACCGCCCCGACCAGCCATTCGGCGTCGGTCTTATCGCTGAATTTCGAGGGCCCAAGTCCGGTTGCGCCATCCATCAACCAGGCGGCATCGCCAACATAGCCTAAACGATCTTCATTGCGCGGGTTTCCGGCATAGGAACCTTCGGACAGGATTTTGAGATGGGTCGTCATGGTCTGCGCCTCCTTACGCGTTGGCCTGAGACGGGGTCGAGTTGTATTTTAACCTAAATCTCCGCGCGCGTCACCGTGATCACATCGCCGTTGAAAAATTCGATACTTCAAAAGCGCGTCATAAAAGCCACAGGGAAGGTTTTGTTAAAAGACTGAAATATATGAATTTTATGAAAAATAATCCGTAGACTGATAATTGTTTAATTAACAATATTTATATTGCGCTGCCAAAAAACATGTGTGAGCCTGTGGGTTCTCCAAGAGCTGAACCCAAGGCTGCGTAAGCAGTTAGTGATCCCGCGCAAACTTTTGCGTGTGCGAGGGTGTGTGTCCAAAATGGGTCTGGGTTCGGTATTGGTTTGTTGTGTTCAGGGGATAGATTTATGACGACACATAAAAGAGTGACAGGGAAAGCCGGAATTCATCTGGCTTTATTGGCGACGGCTTCGGTCGCCGCGCTTAACATGGGTGCTGCCTTGCCCACCATGGCGCAGGAAGATCCGGCTGCCGATGTGACGGAGGTGATTGTCACCGCCACCCGGCGTGCCACCAGCGTCCAGAAAGTGCCTTATAATATTTCGGTTATCGGGGCCAGTGACCTCAGCACCAAGGGTATAACCGAGCTGTCGGAACTGTCGCGCGCCATACCGGGTCTGTCGGTGCGCGATGTCGGTTCACGCGATAATGCCTCGATCATCCTGCGTGGCCTGTCGGTTGATCCTCTGCGGGTATCGAATGCCGGCGATAACGGTTCAGTTGCTGTTTATATCAATGACACACCGGTCTTTAACCAGCCGAAAATTTTTGATATTGAGCGGGTCGAAGTGCTGCGTGGGCCGCAGGGCACACTTTACGGCTCAGGTTCTCTGGGTGGTGCTATCCGCTATATCGTGGCTGATCCGAAGATGAAGTACGAGGCCTCAGCCGGCGGCAAGGTCTATCAGATCGCCGAGGCCGACGACGTATCCTATCAGGTCAATGGCATGGTCAATCTGCCGCTGATCAGTGACACACTGGCCGTGCGGGTTGCGGCGCAGTATCTGGACGATTCCGGTTTTACCGACTATCCGTTTATAATCTCAGGCCCGAAGTCCGACCTCGACTATGAGGAGCGTGTTACGGCGCGGGCATCCCTTTTGTGGACACCGACCGAAGACTTTGAGGCGAACCTCAGCTACTATATGGATAACGTCAAATCGGGCGGCCGCACCGGCGGAAATCCGGGCTTTGTGCTGCCGGCTGCAGCCGACGGCAATGGGGACGGTTACACCAACTCCTATCCGGCCAACAGCGCCGCCATGATCGGGCGGGTACTCGGTGATTACGAGATTGGCCAACGCTTTGAAGAGCCGCAGTCCACGTTTTATAAGCTGACGGCGCTTGAGATGAAATATGATCTTGGCTTTGCTGATATCATCTCGTCAACCTCCTACACCAAGCGCACCGGTCTGGGCCGGCGCGATCAGACCGATTTGCTGCTGGGTCTGGGCTATGGTTATGAGAGTTACCCTGATTTCCGGGCCATCACTCGCGAAATAGATGATTTCGAGGCGGTGGTTCAGGAACTTCGTCTGGTGTCTAATGATGGCGGCGTCTTCGATTACGTCGCTGGGGTGTATTATGACAATGAAAACCTCTTTGGCACATCCGAAGAATTTACGCCGGGCTTTGCCGAATTTATCGGTGGTACGCGCACGGATAACCTCGAATACTATAGTCGTAGTCGCAGCCTTTATTCGGAATGGGCGGTGTTTGGGGAACTGACCTGGCACATAACGGATCAGTGGCAGGTGACCGGCGGTGCGCGCAGCTTCAAGCTGAACACCAAATCATCGGAATGTACGGTTTTTCCACTCTATGAAGACGCCAACAACAATGGATACACCTGTAACGAAGACGTTGGTAAGGGCGAAGTCAAGGACACCATCTATAAGCTGAATGCTTCCTATCAATGGACGCCGGACGTAATGGTCTATGGCACCTTCTCCCAGGGCTTCCGCCGGGGTGGCACCAACATCTTGCCGCCCGAAGGCGGTCAGGTCTTCGATATCGATCCGTCGCAACGTGAATATGCGCCTGACACCGTCGATAACTATGAACTGGGGGTTCGCTCGCAATGGTTCGACCGTAAGCTGACGGTTAACGCTGCTATCTTCAATATTAAATGGCAGGACGTTCAACTGTCATCCCTGGCGCCCGGCAACCTGCCGATCACGGCGAATGCCGGTGAGGCTAATTCCAAGGGGATAGAACTGGAAACCCTGTGGCGGGCCACTGACGCCCTGACCTTAAGCTTTGGCTATGCCTATACCAATGCCAAGCTGTCGGAGGATTTTTACAAGGAAAGAACCAACGGCCGGGTTATAGCTGACTTCAAAGAGGGCACAGTGCTACCCGGTACCCCGGAACAGCAAATAGGTCTGGCCGCTGATTACTTATTGCCATTCTCAGATTGGGGTGCGCTCACGCTTCACGGCGATATTTCTTATTCATCGGAAATAACGACCTCAGCCGAACCATTCCGGGGTGATGATGCCAACCTGGATTATAAGACGCTGAAAGGCTTTACCCAGACTAACCTATCGTTGGGATGGGAGCCGAAAGACAATCTTGGCATCAAACTTTATGTCGATAATGTCTTTGATGAATATGCCTATGTGGCGTCGCAGGGCGAAGCTACATACGGTTTGCAGGGTAAGTTCGATATTCCGATCCGTCCCCGCG
The DNA here is from genome assembly GCF_014652575.1 of Asticcacaulis endophyticus. Taxonomy (GTDB): domain Bacteria; phylum Pseudomonadota; class Alphaproteobacteria; order Caulobacterales; family Caulobacteraceae; genus Asticcacaulis; species Asticcacaulis endophyticus. Next base: position 846,874 of record NZ_BMZB01000001.1, read on the forward strand.
TCATTGGTATATCCATCAATAAAAAATATTAAACTCGGGCAGACTTTAGCCTTGAATAGCATTGCTTGAACGAACCTCCCGCCCGTAAGGTGCGGGAGGTTTTTATTTTGGAACATGCTTTTGCGACCCCACGCTCAAAGAGTTGATCAGTTGATAATGCGCGCGTCGATGGCCCAGCGTGAGGGTGATTATGCCGCAGCCATCCTTGCGGCCCGTCAGGTGACGGATATGGCCCCCGGCCGACTGGATGCCTGGTATTTGTGGGGGACTGTAGCCATGCACGCGCAAACCTTCAATGAGGCCGAACAGGTGCTTGGTCACGGTGCTGGACTGTGCCCGCCGCGCACTCCCGCTCAAGGGCGGTTTCTGGTGCAGAGAGCGCGGGCATTGGTGACGCTAGGTCGCGGTCGTGAGGCCAGCGAGGCTGTGACCGCGGCGCTTCTGTGCGGTCTTAAGGACGGCGTCAGTCTGCATATTCTTGGAACCACCCTGTCTCAGGCGCATCTGACGGAAAAAGCCCTGCCGCTGCTAAAACGGGCAACCAACTCGGACCGAGCGGTCGCCGATTACTGGTATAGCCTCGGAGGTGTGCAGCAATTTACCGGTGACATGGCTCAGGCTGAGGCGAGCTACGAAGAAGCGATCCGCGTCGGGCAACATATGGGGGCGCACGTCGGTCTGGCGCGGCTAAAAAAATGGACGCGTGAGGATAATCACATTGATCGGTTAAAAGCCCTGAAGCCCGCGGACAGTAATGATATGGCCCGCGTCGGCTATGCGCTTTTCAAGGAATATGACGATATCGGCGATTTGGGCGCGGCGTGGGCGGCCCTGCAAACTGGGGCAGATGCGGCAAAAACTACCTTTCCTTGGAAGGCGGCCGATGAAGCGGCGACCGTCGAGGCGTTAATAAGGCACTATCCGCTATCCCGACTGACGGATAAGCCTGCGTCTCGCCGTCCCCGTCGTATCTTCATTGTCGGTCTGCCGCGCTCAGGCACCACTCTGGTTGAGCGGATTCTGGCCAGCCACACGGATGTTGAGGCTTTGGGCGAACTACAGGTGTTCGGCCTTGGGGTTAAGCATCTGTCGGGGGATAGCAGCCGCAATCTGATTGATGCGGCAATGGTTATGGCGTCAGGCGGTATAGATCCAGTCAGGCTGGCGGACTATTATGACCGTGAAGTTGCCTATCTGGAGATGGGTAAGGGCCACACCATCGATAAGCTGCCGCACAATCATGATTATGTCGGCCTGATCCGGCGGGCCTTTCCCGATGCCCTGGTTATCCACGTCCGGCGTGATCCGATGGATTCGCTGTTCGGGGCCTATAAGCTGTTGTTCGCCCATGCCCATCGCTGGTCCTACAGTTTTCAGGATCTGGCCGTTCACTATGGTCACTACCGCACGCTAATGGACCATTGGCAGGCGTTTGGGGTGATCGATGTAAAGCTTGAAACCCTGATCCAGTGCCCGGAATTTGAAATCCGGCGTTTACTTAAAGCCTGCGATTTGCCGTTTGAAGACGCCTGCCTGTCGCCCCACGAAGCGCAAGGGGCGGTGGCGACCGCCAGTTCCGCTCAGGTGCGCAAACCCATCAATCGCGAAGGGGTGGGCGCGTGGAGGCGGTATGAAGAGCAACTGTCACCCCTGCGTGATCGGCTTGAAAAATCGGGTTTGATCTGAACCTTTGGGCGTGGTGGCGCGTACTAAATATATGTCATTCACAAACCAACATATCTGGCTGATTGGCGCCAGCACCGGCATTGGGGCGCAACTGGCGCGTGATCTGGCCGTGGCGGGAGCGAAACTTTCGCTGTCATCGCGCGATCAGACCAAGCTTGAGGCGTTGAAATCCGAGCTGAAAGGCGACGGCCACGGCGTTTACCCGCTCGATGTCACGCAGCAAACCTCTGTTGATGTGGCCTGGGTAGCGCTGAATAAAGCCCACGGCATGCCCGACATGGTCATCTATAATGCCGGGGCCTATGAGCCGATGTCGGCCACGCGCTATGATGCGGATACGGCGATCATGGTGGCGGACACCAATTTCATGGGCGCGTTTCGGGTACTGGAGCCGGTTTTGCCCGCCTTTATGGCGCGCTGCCAAGGCCACATTGTCCTGACCGGATCGCTGGCGGGGATGAAGGGGCTGCCCAATGCTATTGGTTATGGGGCGTCCAAGGCCGGGATCATTCATCTGGCCGAAAACCTGCGGCTGGATCTGGCGGGCAGCGGCATCAAGGTTCAACTGGTCAATCCGGGCTTTGTCAAAACCCGCCTGACCGACAAAAATGAATTTAATATGCCGTTCCTGCTCACGCCCGAAGATGCCTCTGCGAGGATCATGAAGGGGCTTTTGTCTGACCGGTTTGAGATCAATTTCCCTAAGCGCCTGACGGTTTTGATCAAGGCGTTGCGCTACATGCCAGATCGGCTCTATTACAAATTGCTGCGCAACAAACCCGCGAAAAATTAAAGCAGCTCGGTGCCGAATTTCAAGTTCAAAAAGCTGACCAAAGCGCGCACGCGGGCGGTGGTGGCCCTACCCGGCGGCATAACGGCGTGCATGGGTACCGGTGGCCGTTCAAAGGCCTTCAGTATAGCCTCAACTTCGCCGGACTGGATGGCGCGGCTGGCGATAAAGGTCGGCAAACGCGCGATGCCTAATCCCGATTTCACGGCTTCCAGCATCATATCGCCATTGTCCGAGCGCATAATGCCGTTAATTCGGTAGCTTTTGAAGCCGTCGCCATCGGCATAGCGCCAGTTCACGGTCGGCGCCACGTTCGTATAATGGATGCCGCGATGGGCACTCAGGTCATCAGGATGTTCAGGTCGGCCATAGGTTTCAAGATAGGCGGGGCTGGCGACCGTGACGGTATGCACCTTACCGATGCGTTTGGCGACCAGCGACGAATCCGCCAATTCACCGATGCGTACCGCCAGATCATAACCGCCACCAATAAGATCGACCGAATGATCATCGAACGAAATATCAAGCTCAACTCTTGGATAAGCGGCGGCAAATTCTGACAGGGCACGGGCCAGATGGCTGACGCCAAAACTTAAAGGCCCCGACAAACGGATAGGGCCCGCTACATCGGACACGGCTTCGGCCACAGCTTCACCGGCGGCCTCTAGCTGGGCCAGGGCTTCGCGGGCACGTTCATAATAGGTCTGGCCGACATCGGTGGGTTGCGTGCCCTTAGCGCCACGGGTTAGCAACCGCGCCGCCAGAGTTTCCTCCAGCCGCATGACCCGCCGGCTGATGATCGATTTTGAGGTGCCTAAGCGATCGGCAGCGCGCGCAAAGCTGCCGGTTTCGACCACCAGAAAGAAGGCCGACAGATCATCGATATCGACTTTGAGCTGTTCCATCTAATGCAACACCGGTGTTCCGATTTAGTATCTTCTGGCAACGACCATAGCGGCCTATATATCGTCTCACAAGATCATTTTGTCCTAATAGAAGGGTACGAAAATGTCCGTTACCAACTCGATCGTTCGCGATACCCGCACTGATAAGACCCGCTCGGTCGCCCGTCTGGTGCGTGGCATCCCCGCAACTGATGGTGCCGGTGTCAAGCTTAACCGGGTGCTCGGCACGCAGGCCCTGCCCGCCGTTGATCCATTTCTGATGATGGATGAGTTTCGCTCAGATGATCCGGCGGCCTATATTGCCGGTTTCCCGGATCATCCTCATCGCGGTTTCGAGACCATCACCTATATGCTGGCCGGCCGGATGCGCCATAAGGACTCAAAAGGCAACGAAGGCCTGCTGGGCCCTGGCGATGTGCAGTGGATGACGACCGCGCGCGGTCTGGTCCATTCGGAAATGCCAGAGCAGCAAGACGGTCTGATGCAGGGCTTTCAGCTCTGGCTCAACCTGCCTGCCAAGGAAAAGATGCTTGATCCCAAGTATCAGGATATTCCGGCCGCAACTATTCCGGAAATCACCTACGACGATGCCCACCTCAAGGTCATTGCCGGTGAGTACCGCCATCTGAAAGGCCCGATTGCCTCACCGACGACGCAGCCCTTTATCGTCGATGTCACGCTGAAAGCTGATGGGGATATCGGTCTGCCGGTGCCAGTTGATCATGATGGCTTTGTCTATGTGTTCGACGGTGCGGTTGAGATCGACCACACGGTCGTGACTAAGGGGCAGGCGGCGGTTTTGACGGCCGGTCAATCTCTGGTGTTGACCGCAGGCTCTGACGGTGCCCGTGCCTTGGTGGTGACAGGTAAGCCCTTGAAAGAACCTATCGCCCGCCATGGCCCGTTCGTCATGAACACGCCGCAGGAAATCCATCAGGCTTTTGCTGACTACCAAAGCGGCAAATTCTGAAGCTACGTGCGAAAAAGTGTTCGCGGTTTTTCGCTATGACTTCGCGGTTTTTCGCTATGACGTAGCGATCAACAACAAGTCGTACGCCCTGATGCAAATGCCCCTCCCGCACAGCCGCTAACCTTGCGGGAGGGGTATTGAGGCCCTCACAACCTCTCTGATGCGTGCGCATCTAACGCCCGCATCAGGCCTAAATAGATAACAGTAACTATTACGGTTTCCAACCGTTTAAGGAGATTTATCATGTCTAAAGTCCTAATCATCAATTCCGCAGCCACCGGTGACGGCTCGGTTTCCGCACAATTAACCGACGCGTTTAAGGCTAAATATGCCGCCGCCAATCCGCTGGCTACCTTTACCGAACATGATTTCGGCAAGGCTCCGCTGGCACCGTTATCCAGCCTGAACATCGCCGGTTTTGCCGGTACCGCCGGTGAAAACCCTGCCGAGATCGCCCTGTCGCAGACATCTGATGCTCTGATTGCCGAACTCGAAGCCGCTGATCTTCTGGTTATTGGGTCACCGATGTACAATTTCGGTATCTCGGCCTTGCTTAAGACCTGGTTTGACTATGTCCTTCGCGCCGGTCGCACCTTCCGCTACACCGAGTCCGGCCCTGAAGGCCTCCTGAAAGGCAAGAAGGCGATCATCGTTCTGGCCCGCGGCGGTCTCTATTCCGAAGGCCCACTGGCGGCGATCGACTTTCAGGAAGGCCACATCAAGACTATGCTCGGCTTTATCGGCATCACGGATGTGACCGTGGTGCGCGCTGAGAAAATCGCTTTCGGGCCGGAGTTCAAGGCCGAAGCGATTGAAGCGGCCACCGCTGAGTTGCTGAAGCTGGCGGCTTAAAAACCCAAGCCTCCCCTGTCAAAAGGGGAGGCGACCTAACCGTAAGAGGAATTTCCGATGGGCCTGTTGGTTGACGGTAAATGGCATGATCAGTGGTACGACACTAAGGCCTCCGGTGGTCGGTTTATCCGCTCGGAAGCGCAGTATCGAAACTGGCTGACGGCAGACGGCTCACCTGGGCCGTCGGGTGAGGGCGGGTTTAAGGCCGATGCGGGCCGCTATCATCTCTATGTCAGTCTGGCCTGTCCGTGGGCGCATCGCACCCTGATTGTGCGCCACCTGAAAGGGCTGGAGGGCCTGATATCGGTCAGCGTGGTGCATTGGCTTATGCGCGAAGACGGCTGGACGTTTGCTGACGGCCCCGGCGTTGTGCCCGATCCGCTGTATGCGAAGTTCATGTACGAGATATACACCCGCGATAACCCGACCTATAGCGGACGCGTAACCGTGCCGGTTCTGTGGGACACACATCAAAACCGCATCGTCAGCAACGAAAGCTCAGAAATCATCCGGATGTTCAATGCTGCGTTTGACGGACTGGGGGCCAAACCGGGCCACTATTATCCGGAAAATCTGCGAACTGAGATCGATGGGGTCAATGAACGGGTCTACGACACCGTCAATAACGGGGTTTATAAGGCCGGGTTTGCGACCACACAAGCTGCCTATGACGATGCGGTATCGCCGCTGTTTGACAGCCTGGACTGGCTGGAAGATCGGTTGTCGCGCACGCGATATCTGGTCGGTAATGTCCTGACCGAAGCCGATATCCGCCTCTTCACCACCCTGATCCGTTTTGATCCGGTCTATGTTGGGCATTTCAAGTGCAGTCTGCGGCGGATTGCCGATTACCCTAACCTGTCGGCCTATGTGCGCGATATTTTCCAGACGGCCGATATCGCGTCGACGGTTAATTTTGAGCACATCAAAGGTCACTACTACCAAAGCCATCTGAACATCAATCCGACGGGTATTGTACCAAATGGCCCCATTCTGGACATGTATGCGCCTCACAATCGCTCAACTGTCGGTGCATAAAGGTTATGCCCTTTCATGGGTTTCCTCCCTGCAACTATTATCCGCTTCGGCTGCGCATGGCCGGAGCGGTTTTTTTTAGAGCGGAATGACTTTATGGAAACATTCCGCTCAAGCCTCCGTTGAGGCGGCGGCCAAGGTGGCGTAGCCACCGCCCGGCAAGGGGCTAAAAATAAAAAGAAAAGCCCGCATGTGATGCGGGCTTTGAAGTTTTCTGAGGAAGTCACAAATCTAAAAAAACAGATCTACTTCTCTGAGCCGACCTTGGTCACCTTGGGCAGCTTGCCGTCTTCGAGGCGGCCTTCGTTACGCAGGCGGCGGCCATCATTGGCCATTTTTTCGTTATCCAGAGCTTCGCCCAGTTCTTCTTCGGCAGCGCCCGCAGTTTCTTTGATCTTACCTTTGATAGACATAATGATATCTCCTTTAAGGAATGAAATCGCCGGCCACAGGGATGACCGCGTGACGTTCACTATAAGGAACCGCGTATAAATATGACGCACCCGCTATGGGCGGGGTTCGTAAAAATGAGATAACGGTCTTTAAGGTTTACGGCTTTTTTACATGCCGGGCTCTAACGGCACATGGCATCCTTAACCGGGGCCGAATAATCTGGGATCATCACGTTCACGGGTTTCAGGAACGGGCGAAAGGCAGACCCTTAAGGGTTCACCCCGACCCCAGCCCCCCTTGCCCCGAACTCTTAAGCCATAAGGTTTCCCGACCTTACGGTTTGCTGTATAGCCGGTTCTTACGGCCCGTGAACGTGAAACCCTTTCTTTTCCCCTCAACATCTTCAGGAGGCACAACCCATGTTGTCCGCAGCCACCAAAACCGCCGCCGGTGTGACCAAAGGTCTGGCCGAAAATGATGTAAAGACGTCGGCTCGTGAAGCCCTTCATAAGGTTGAGCGCGAAGCCAAAAGCGTTATGGACGACGTGTCCCACTATGCTTCGGATGCGGGCCAAAAGGTGCGCCATATCTATGATCAGGCGGTCGACGAAGTCAGCCATGTGTCGCACAATGTCGAATCTGAGATTAAGTCCAACCCTGTGCGCTCCAGCATGGTGGCTTTGGGCGTTGGCTTTATCCTGGGCGCGCTTCTGACCCGCCGCTAATAGCCGAAACCTTTTTCGTAAAACCGGTGATGGCGCTTATGTTTAAGTGACATTGCCGGTTTTTTTATTTTCGGTTCTTTGGGGGACTAAAACATGGCCTGGAATCTGGCTGGACTATCGTTACTGGCACCGGTGGTAGCACCTCTGGCGGGGAAGCTGATTGATGTGTTCGGTGTCAGCCGCCGCCTGAAAACCGCCTCTCCGTTTGTCGAAAAACTGCTGGCGTCGCTGACCGGCTTGATCATGATCGGCATATTTCTGATGCTGATTGCGGGGGTTGCTTTTTGCGGCCTGATTGCGGGGCTTTATATCTGGATTGCCCCTAATAGCGGGCCGTTAGCGGCGACGCTTGTGGCTGTGATCGTAGTCGTTGCGGTGGTCGGTTTGGGTCTCTATGCCGCCCGCAAGCTGTGGCAAAATGTGCGTCAGAATATTGATCTGATCGCCAATGACGGGCGTGACCGTCACGGTGAGCGCGACCACAAACCCGATGACCACAAACCCGAAGGCGTCATCCATGCCTTTGCTGAGGGGTTTAAGGCCGGGCGCAAGCTGTAGGGCGGACTGTCACCGCAGGGGCACAGCTTAAGATAATCTTAACCATATTTATGGGTTCCTTATTTATCTCGTCAGCGCGCCTATTGTTACATTACGTTCCGAGTCTCTACTGTCTTAAGTTCGGGGTGCGGGTTTGGCAATCAACCCATCGATCATAAGTATCGGAGCTAATATGAAGCGCTTGGCCATTATGCTATTTGTAGTCTCTCTGCCCGTTCTGGCAGCTTGCAACACAGTTCAGGGCGTCGGTAAGGACGTCGAATCTACCGGTGAAGTCATTCAGGATGCCGGCAAACAATAACTGAGATAATATGTGCGGGGGCAGACAACCTGCACCCGCACAGACTGGTTTTACCCTATGAAACTGCCGTGGGCGATCGCGCGAAAACACTACTACATTGCGGTTTTCTGCCTGATTTCCCTGGCGTTTGTCACGTTCAGCTTTGTGCTCTATAAGCAGTACAACAAGGTTCAGACCCACAACGACTTTTCGCTGTATCAATCTCAGGTCATCGATCAGAGCCGTCTTATTGTCATTGATCTGGTCGATATGGAAACCAGTGTGCGCGGTTTTATGGTGACCGGCGATGAGGCCTTTCTTGATCCCTATTTCACGGCCTATGCGCGCCTGCAAAGCGGGATCGTCAACCTTCGCAACACCACCTATCCCGAAGTGGCCGCCCGTGAGGAGGTCAATAGCTGGCTTAAGGTCATTGATAATTATCAAAAGCTGCTGGCCGATCAGATTACCGACGTGCGCACCCGTGGCGCCGGATCGCCGTCAAGTGCGGCGCTCAACGCCCAAAAAGCGCAGATGGACGAACTGCGCCAGATGCTGGATCAGAGCATTGCCCGGCGCGGGGTAACCCTGCGGCTGCAATCCAAGGCCGCCCAGTCGCAGAAGAACAATTTCCTGACCGTGATCGTGCTCGGTAATGTGCTGATGATCGGTATCCTGTTGGTCGGGACCGTGACCATCATCAATCTGGAGGTCGCCAATCAGCGATTTGAAGATGCCCATAGGCGGTCAGAAGAGCGTTTCAAGACCGTGCTGAACGGCATCAACGATGGCGTCTTTGAATATAATTTCATCAATGATTCCATGTATATGTCGCCGGAATATAAGTCGATGCTCGGCTATGATGAGGCGGACATCAAGGACGATTTTAAAGCCACTATCGACCTGATCCACCCTGACGATAAGGACGCGGCTCTGGCCACGCTTAAGGCGTTCCGCGAAGGGCCGTCGGCGCTCTATACCAATGTTTTTCGTATGCACCATAAGGATGGCACCTGGCGCTGGATCATGTCGCGCGCGGTCGCTCAGCGCGGAGACGATGGCCGGATGCGGTCGATGGTGGGTGCGCACACCGATATTACCGACCAGAAAAACCGCGAAGAAGAACTGCGTCAGCTTCACGCCGACATGGAAACTTTCACCTATATCACCTCTCACGATCTGCGCTCGCCGCTGGTCAATCTTAAGGGCTTCTCGCGCGAGCTGGACATGGCGATCGCCGAAGTCTCAGACACCCTGACGCCCTATAAGGACAGCATCAAACCCGAAGACTGGTCCAAGATCGATCTCAACCTGCACCGCGACATCCCCGAAGCCCTGACCTTTATCGGCAAGGGGGTTGAGCGCATGGATACGCTGACGACCGCTATTCTCGACCTGTCGCGCATTGGCCGCTATGTGCATCGCTATGAGATGGTCGATTCCCGCGCCATTATCGATAAGTGCATTGGTGCGCAAAGCTTTGAAATCCAGAACAAAGGCGCTGAGGTCATTGTCCATGATTTGCCGGAACTGGTGACCGATGCTCTGGCTCTGGAGCAGGTGTTTTCTAACCTGCTCGATAATGCCGTCAAATATCTCACGGTTGAGCGCAAGGGCCGTATCGAGATCGGTAGCCAGCAAACGGCTCGTGATTTTGTCTTTTACATCCGCGATAATGGCCGCGGGATCGATGCGGCGGATTCCGGTAAGATTTTCGAGATATTCCGCCGCGCCCGCAATACCTCTGATGTGCGGGGCTTAGGGATCGGCATGAGCTTTGTCAAAACCACCCTGCGCAAGATGGATGGCGCCATCTGGTTTGAGTCGGCGGTTGGCGTCGGCACGACCTTTTTTGTGCGCCTACCCCGCCGCAATGGGGTCAATGATGTGGCTGATGAGCCAAATACCGTTCTGGCCTCTGCCGCTCAGGCCCTGCCGGTTCGAAAGGCGCAACAGGCATGATCAAGCTGTTTAACGAACCCTTCAAGCTGGTGATGATCGAAGACGATGAAGGCCATGCGCGCCTGATCATCAAGAATCTTGAGCGCGCCGGGGTGGCCAATCAGATTGTCCATGTGCCCAACGGGGCAGCGGCGCTCGATTATTTCTTTAACGATAAGCGCCGTCCGGATCAGCACGATAAGACGGTGATCCTGCTTGATCTCAACTTACCGGAAATCGACGGGTTTGAGATTCTGCGCCGCCTCAAGGCCGATGAGCACACGAAAAATATTCCGGTCATCGTCTTAACCACGACTGATAACCCTAAAGACATAGACGAATGTTACGCTCTGGGCTGCAATGTCTATATGACCAAGCCTGTGGGTTATGAAGCCTTTGCGGATGCCATCCGTAAGCTGGGGCTCATGCTCAATGTCGTTAAGGTTCCCCATAATCAGGGATGAAAGAATGAAACCAGTGTCTGCGACGATATCGGCTGATGGCCGCCGCCCGAACCGTTCGGCGGTGCCGGCGACGCTTGAGCATGTTTTGTATGTTGAAGATGATGCCGCTCTGGCGCGTCTGCTGCAAAAGCGCATGGCCCGCAACGGCCTGATCGTGGAGACGGTCGAAACCGCCGAAGAGGCTTTGGCGCTGATTCAAAAGACCGATTACGACCTGCTGCTGATCGATTATAATCTGCCGGGCATGAGCGGGCTTGAGCTGCTGTCGCACATTACTGATCTCGATCCGGTGCCGCCCGCCGTCATCCTGACGGCCGGGGGGGATGAACGCATCGCCCTGCAAGCGCTGGAAAATGGCGCGGCTGACTATGCGGTTAAGGATGTCAACCAGACCTATCTCGACCTGTTGCCCGCGATTATGCTGGCGGCCTACACTAAGGAACGCCTGCTGCGTGAAAACGCCCGCCAGCAGGAGGAGCTCAAAGCCGCCAAGGAAAAGGCCGAAGCCGCGTCTGAGGCCAAGAGCCGGTTTTTGGCGACCATGAGCCATGAAATCCGCACACCGATGAACGTGGTCAATGGCTTGGCGACCTTACTGGCCAAATCGCCACTCAACGGTGATCAGCAGAAAATGGTCGACACCCTGCGGACCAATGCTGATCTGCTGCTGAAGCTGATCAATGACCTTCTGGATATCAGCCGGATCGAAGACGGTCGTATCGATCTTGAAACTATCGCCTTTGTGCCCGGTGAGATCCTCAACGATATCCGGGTGATGTTTGAGTCTGACATCGCGCGTAAAGGCCTAAAGCTGGTTATGACCGATCGCACGGAGGGCGCTGCCTTGCTGGGCGATCGCACCCGCCTGCAGCAAATCATCATGAATCTGGTGTCCAATGCCCTGAAATTTACCGATCAGGGCGAAATCGAAGTCATTACCGATCTGCGCAGCGTCTATGGTGATCTGGCCGAACTCAGCATCAGCGTGCGCGACACCGGCATCGGCATCGAAGCCTCCAAGCTGCCGCTGATTTTTGATACCTTCACTCAGGCTGATGAAACCATTACCCGGCGCTTTGGCGGATCGGGCCTTGGTCTGTCGATTGCCAAGTCGCTGATTGAGCTTATGGGCGGCACCATCACAGTCGATAGTCACGAAGGCCGCGGCTCGGTGTTTCATGTTAAGCTTAAGCTGAAACGGGCGGCACCCGCAGCCCCTGTGCGTCCGGTCGCCCCGGTGCCGGTGGCCCGCAGCGTCAATGCCGATACCATGCCAACCGTGCTGATCGTTGAAGACTATGCGCCCAACATCATGGTGGCGACCCTGATGCTGGAGGACATGGGCTTTAAGGCCGTGGCCGTGGAATCCGGTCTTGAGGCGCTCGATATGATTATGGCGGCCGATAAACCCTATTACACTATCCTGATGGACGTGCAGATGCATGGCCTTGATGGCCTTGAGACGACCCGCCGGATAAGGGAGCTGGAATCTGAGCGCGGTTTGCCACCGCAGCGCATCATCGGGGTGACCGCCCACGCTCTGGCCGGGGACCGTGAACGCTGTCTGGAGGCCGGGATGGACGACTATATTTCAAAGCCCATCCTGCCGGATATATTGTCAAATAAGCTGGGTGTGGTCAGGGCCTGATCACGGCGTAACTCAGGGTTGCAATAGTTTGCAACATAAGTTTCACTATGTGGCACTTATTTGCATCGGATTATAGGTGACAAACGGGTTTCAAGGTGTTGCTATTAACCATCCGGGGCGGGATGATATTAGGCTAAACCACCTTTTCAGCCATACCTTTTTCAGTCTTATCCCCTTTTATGCAGGCGATCTCCCCCGTCCTGTCCCGGATACCCTCACGCCTCTGAGGCGGCGGCGCGCACGATCTGACGCTTGCCTAGCCACAGGATGATCAGGCCGGTATAGACCGCCACGACGATAATCCCCAGCAAGGGATAGACATGCTCACCCCCCAATATGCTGACGAACGAGGACGCAATCGTGGCCAGAGCGATCTGCAAAAACCCGATCAGGGCTGAGGCGCTGCCGATATGGCTGGTGAAGGGCGCCAGTGCCAGGGCGTTGGCGTTGGGGTTGGTCATCCCAAGGCAGGACAGCATGGCAAAGAAAAAGAAAATCGTCGGCCACAATCCGAACCACCCCAGATAACTGCCGATCAGGAACACCGTGCTGATGACCGCCAGGGCAATCATGGCGGACTTGAAAATCTGCTCGCTGCTGTAATAGCGGGTCAGCCAGACATTGACCTGATTGGAGCCGATGATCCCAACGGCGATAAAGGCAAAGATAGCGCCATACACATCCGGCGTGACCTTGAAAATATCGAGAAAGATAATCGGAGACGCGGTCACATAGATAAACAGGGTGGTAAAGGCAAAGGCTGACGAAAACACATAGGTGTAGAATTGCGGCACCTTGATCACCGCGGCAAAATTGGCAATGACGGGCGCAGGTTTCAGCGACACGGTCGGATCACCTTTATAGACGCTGGGCAGGAAAAAGTGGGTCAGCACCATGATCAGGGCTACGATCACCGCCAGAAAGATAAAGATGGCGTGCCAGCCCAGATAGGTCGTCACAAATCCGCCTGCGGTCGGGGCCAGCAGCGGTGAAACGCTTAAAATCAGCACCAGCAACGAAAAGATTTTGGCGGAGTCCTTGGGCGGAAAAAAGTCGCGCACCATAGCCATGGTCGCGACCTGCGCCACACAGCCGCCGAGCGCCAGAACAAAGCGCAACCCGATCAGGGTTTCGACATTCTGCGATAACAGGCAGCCCAGCGAACAGATGACATAGAGCGTAAGGCCCGCATAGAGCGGCTTCTTGCGCCCAAACCGGTCCAGCAGTGGCCCATAGATGATCTGACCGATCGCCATGCCCGCAAAATAGCTCGACAGAGACAACGACACCTGACCCGTCGTGGTGCTTAAGTCATCGGCGATCTGCTGAAACGCCGGCAGATACATGTCGATGGTGAACGGGCTGATGGTCGTCAGAATCCCCAGGATCAGGATCGTCAGAACCTTGTTTTTCAACACAGGGGTCGCGGGGGCTGCGGGGGCGGTCATGTGGGGTCAATTCAAATGTGCGTCTGCGAAATATGGCTCCCTGTTTACGGGTAATTTCACAAAAAACCAGTTCTAAATCCTTCACGCCTCAATATGATCCTTCACCAGAGCCGTGGCCCAGGTCATGAACACCTGTACCCGTCGCGCCAGATGGCGGCGTCTGGGGTAGATCAGATTGACCGGCATGGGTGCGGCCTTATGGTCGGGCAAAACCTCCAGCAATGCGCCGGACAAAAGATGCGGCGCGGCGCCTATGCGTGGCACCTGAATGATCCCCAGCCCCATCAGGGCCGCCTGACTATAGACGGCGGTATTGTTGACCGTGATCGCCCCCGGCATGGGCAGGGTCTGGTATTCTTTGCCGTCAAAATACTCAAATCCGGCGTCGCCACTTTCAGCGCGGGCAGAGATATTGGCGGCATAATGGATCAGCCGGTGGTGCGATAAATCCTCAAGTGTCCGGGGCGTGCCATAGGCTTTGAGATAGTCCGGACTGGCGACATTGATCAGTGCCATATGGCCGAGGGGGCGTGCCATCAGGGCTGAATCGTTAAGCGTGCCGACGCGCAGCACGCAATCGAATCCTTCGGCGATGATATCGACCCGCCGGTCAGTGCAGGAAAGATCAATTTCCAACTCCGGGTGCTGGGCCATAAATTCGGGCAAATGGCGCATGAACAGGGTTTGGGCCAATCCCTGCGGCATATCAACCCTGAGCCGGCCTTTGAGCGAGGCGGGGGTTTGCTGAAACAGGGCCTCCATTTCATCCATATCGGCCAGCATGTCGCGGGCGCGGGCATAGAACACCTCGCCATCGTGGGTAAGCTGAACACGGCGCGTCGTGCGATACAAAAGCTGGGTGCCGAGATAAGCCTCTAACGCCTGCACTTGAGTTGAGACGGTCGCGCGCGGCAGATCAAGATCAAGGGCCGCACCACTGAAGCTGGATAGCTCAGCCACGCGGGTAAAAATCTTCATAGCCTCAAGACGGTCCATATAGCCTCGCATTGTTCGTAAATTGCGATCAGTGATATCATATTTACGATATTTATCATGATTTTGACAAACAGTATGATGGTCTCCAGTGAAAAACCATTGGAGATATCCTCATGACCATCGCACTCATCACCGGAGCCAGCCGCGGCTTAGGCCGCAACACCGCCATTCATCTGGCGCGCAAGGGCACCGACATCATCCTGACCTATAATTCTAACAAGATCGAAGCCGATCAGGCCGTGGCCGAGATAGAAGCGCTGGGCCGCAAGGCGGTGGCGATTCAACTCGATGTCGGCAAATCGGCAACCTTTGCGGAATTTGCCGCTGAGGTGGGCAAGGTTTTGAACCGGGTCTGGGGTCGCGATACGTTCGATTATCTGGTCAATAATGCCGGGATTGGTGGTCATGCCGCCTTTGCCGACACGACCGAAGACCAGTTCGACACCCTGATGAATATTCACCTCAAGGGGACGTTCTTCCTGACGCAAAAGCTGCTGCCGCTGATCAAGGACGGTGGCCGTATCGTCAATATCTCCACCGGCCTGACGCGCTTTGCCTATCCGGGCGCGTCCGCCTATGCGGCCATGAAGGGCGGGGTTGAGGTACTGACCCGCTACATGGCCAAGGAACTGGGGCCGCGTGGAATCTCGGTCAATACCATAGCCCCCGGTGCGATTGAAACCGACTTTGGTGGCGGGCGTGTGCGCGATAACGAAGAGATCAATAAGTATGTCGCGTCCGTGACGGCGCTGGGCCGGGTCGGCTTGCCTGATGATATCGGCGGGGCCATCTCAAACCTACTAGCGCCCGACAGTAACTGGATCAATGCCCAGCGTATCGAGGTTTCCGGCGGTCAGGCGATCTGATGATATCTAAAGCCCTCCCGAAAAGACGGAGGGCTTTTTTAGAGCGATGTACCAAAAAGTGTTAGCGGTTTTTGGCTGCAACATCGCGACAAACAAAAGGGTTGAGGCCGCCCAAGGGAGGGGGGGAGCGGGCGGCCTCATTCAAACGGCTGATTGATTTAGCGGATCAATCAGCCGCATGAACGGCACCGTTGCTCATCGACTTTTTGGCAAACCAGATGAGCGGTACAAGGAACAGCGTCAGCCAGCCCGAAATCCGGAAGAAATCGAGCGCGGCCTGAAGGTAAGCCTGTGACATAACCTGAGACGTAATCACGCCGACCGCCTGCTGTTGCGACAATCCGGCGGCTTGAAGTTTCTGCATGGTTTCGATCCACAGAGGCGAACCGGAACTCATGATCTCGGACAGGCGGGTCTGATGGACGGCTTCCATGCGATCCCAGAGGGTGGTGGCCAGCGACGCCGCAAAGCTGCCGGCGGTGATGCGGGCAAAGTTCGACAGGCCCGATGCCGCCGGGGTCTGATTGGGCGCAACATCGGCCATGGATATGGTGATCATCGAGATGAAGAAGGTCGACATCGCCACGCCCTGAACCAGCAACGGTATGACCAGCGCGGTGAAATCGGCATCGGGTGTGTAGCCTGAGCGCATGAAGAACGACAGGGCAAACATCAGGATCGAAAAAGTCGCGAGTATGCGCGCGTCGGTCTTACCCAACAGGCGGGCCGCAAACGGCGTCAGGATCACCGCCACGACGCCGGAGGGAGCAGCGACGAGGCCTGCCCAGGTCGCGACATAGCCCATGTTCGATTGCAGCCAGACCGGCAGCAACAAACCGTTCCCAAAGAAGATGGCGTAGGCGATACAGAGCGCGATGGTGCCCAGTGTAAAATTACGGTTCTTAAACATCGACAGATCAACAATCGGGTTTTTCTCATTCAGTTCCCAGATCACCCAGGCGATGAAAAAGACGATGGCGAGGATCAGCTCAATCACAATGGCGGGCGATGAGAACCAGTCGGCTTCCTTGCCGGTATCGAGCATGACCTGAAGCGCGCCTACCCAGATGACCAGAAGTGCAAAGCCGGTGGTATCGACGGGGACTTTGCGGGTCGGGGTTTCACGCGATTTCATGTTCTGCCAGCAGACGAAGGCGCAGAAAATGCCGATCGGGACGTTGATCAGGAAGATCCATTCCCACGCATAGTTATCGGAAATATAGCCGCCTAAGATCGGCCCGCAGATTGGCCCGACCAGCGTCGTCATCGACCACATAGCCAGACCCGTCGCGCGTTTTTCCGGCGGAAAGATCATGATTAGCAACGCCTGAGAACCGGGGATCATCGGGCCGGACACCAGCCCTTGCAGGATGCGAAACCCGATCAGACCTTCGATATTCCAGGCAATGCCACACAGGAAGGAGGCGAAGGTGAACAAAAGCACCGAGAAGGTAAAGACACGCACCACCCCGAACCGGCCCATCAGCCAGCCGGTCAGCGGCACAGAAATGCCGTTGGCGACGGCGAACGAAGTAATGACCCATGTGCCCTGAGAGGAGGACACCCCCAGATTGCCGGCAATGGTCGGCAGAGAGACGTTGGCGATGGTCGAATCGAGCACCTGCATAAAGGTGCCAAGCGCCAGCGCGATCGCCGTGATGGTCAACGCCCCGCCAGTCAACGGCGGAGGCATGGCCGCTTCAGAACCGGCCGTGGTTGCGGGTGAGGCCATGATGGCGCTCCCTTATTATATAATTAAATTACTTCACGGCCTTGGGCGCGTCAGCGATGTCGATCTTCGCCTTCATGGACAGGCCAACCCGCAGCGGATGGGCGGCCAGTTCCTTGGGCTCAAGGTCGATGCGTACCGGCAGGCGCTGAACCACCTTGATCCAGTTGCCCGACGCATTCTGGGCCGGGATCAGTGAAAAGGCCGAACCCGTGCCGCCGGAAATGCCGCGCACCGTGCCGTGGAACTTGACGCTGTCGCCATAAAGGTCTGAGGTCAGCTCAACCGTCTGGCCCGGCACGACGTTTTTAAGCTGCACTTCCTTGAAGTTGGCATCGACATAGGCGTGGGTGATCGGCACTACCGCCATCAGCGGCGTACCGGCTGTGACCTGCTGGCCGACCTGAACCGACTTGCGGGCGATGATACCGTCCATAGGGGCGCGCACGACCGTGCGTTCAAAGGCCAGTTTGGCGGCATCGACCTTGGCCTGAGCGGCCAGAACTTCAGGGTTGCCGGAAGGCGTAAAGCCCGCAATGCGGACATTGTTGTTTTCGCGTGATCCGATGGCGGCCTGATAGGTGGCTTGCGCCTGAGCCTTGGCTGACTGGGCCGCGGCAAGTGCGGCGGCGGCGCGGGCATACTGGTTCTGGGCGATGGACAGTTCTTCTTGCGATACGGCACCCGAAGCGATCAGGGCCTTACGACGGCTCAGGTCGATCTGGGCGCGCTCATAGTCGGATTGGGCCGACTTGATCTGAGTATCGGTGGCGGTGATTTCGGCCTGACGGGCGTTCATCTGAGCCTGCAAGGCGTCATCAGAGGCGTAATAGCCTTGCACCCGGCGGGCGGCCAGAGCCAGATCAGCTTCGGCTTCGGCTAGAGCAATGCGGGCGTCTGCATTATCAAGCTCGACCAGAATATCGCCAGTCTTGACGACCTGCGTATCCGTGACGTAGATCCTGGCGATCGGGCCGGGGACAAGGGCATTGACCTGCGCGGTTTCCGCACCGACATAGGCATTGTCGGTTTCAACATAGTGTGAGCCGACCAGAATATAGTAGCCGCCCCACAGGACAGCGGCGGCGGCCACACCGGCGGCCAGATAGGTCAAAAGGCGCTTGCGGCGGTTGGCGTTAACGGCGACTTTAGCTTCGGGGCTCAAAGCGGCACCAGCGGTTGGGGAAGCGGAGGTGGACATGGGAGTATCGCTTTCTGTAAAAATCAATAATCGCCGCCAAGTGCGCGCACCAGCGCGACATCAAGGCTAAGGGCACGGGATTTCAAATCGGTGACGGTTTTACGCTGGGCCAGCAGGCTCTGTTCGGCCTGAAGCAGCGTGGTGTAGTTGCTAAGTCCGCCGTCATACCTAAGCTTAGTCAGGCGGTAGGCCTCCTCAAAGCCATCAAGGGCCAATTGCGAGTCCTTCAGGCGGCCCTCTAAGGCACGCTCAGACGCCACCACATCGGCCACACCATGCATGGCGTTGATAATGGCCGCGTTATAATCGGCCACAGCGGCGTCCTTATCAGCCTTGGCACCGCGAAGATCGGCTTTGCGTTTGCCGCCGTCGAACAGGGGCAGGGTGATGGCGGGGCCGATATTGGAATTGGTCGTGCCCTCGACGCTTAAATCGCCCAGCCAGACCTTACCGACAAACGCCATCAGATTGACATTGGGATAAAAGGCGGCCTTGGCGCGTTTAACGCCTTGGGTTGAGGCTTCGGCGCGCCATTTGGCGGCGACCACATCCGGGCGGCGACCGATCAGATCAAGGTCGATGCGTTCGGGTAAGGTGAAGTTTGATGGGCCTTTGAGCGCCGGACGGGTCAAAGATTGCCCGTAGTCAGGGTCGCGACCGGCCAGAGCGGCAATCAGATTGCGGGTCGCGGCGATCTGCTCATCAATAGCGGCAACTTCGGCGCGGGCGGTGGCGGAACCGGCATTGGCCAGTTGCAGTTCAGCGCGATTGGTCAGGCCGTTATCGAATTTTTGCCGCACCAGACCCGCGCTGTCGCCGCGAACCTCAACGGCGCGCAAGGCCAGATCGCGTTCATCATAAAGACGCGCCAGATCGATATAGGCGGTGGCCAGCGACGTGGTCAGGATCAGTCCGGCCTGCGCCATGTCGGCCTCAGACGCGCGTGCCTGTGAGGACGCGGCGGCGACAGCGGCGCGGTTTTTACCCCAGAAGTCCAGTTCCCAGCCAAAGTTCAGACCGGCGACACCCAGTTCATCGAGGTTGAGGCCCTCTTCACCCTCAGCGCCGCCCGATGAGTTCAGCTTCTGGGCGGTGCCGAGGAACGACAGGGCGGGGACATCGGCGCCTTTGGAGCCGTCGAAACTGGCGCGGGCTTTACGCAGGCGGGCTTCGGCAACTGCTAACGACGGGGAGGTATTGATGGCGTCGGCGATAAGCTGATCAAGCTGCGGGTCGCCGTATCGCATCCAGAACGGATGGGCGGGCAGCTTGAATGTGGTGGCGACATCGAGCGCCTCAGATTTGGGGGCAGCAACGGCGACATTGACGCTACCGGTCAGGGCCAGAAGGCTTACACACACAATAAGAACGGATCTAAACCGGCGTTCAGGGGGAAGACTATCCATATGCATTATCCTTAAAACAACCGTACGGTACGGTCATTTTTCTTGCGCATTTATACCCGTCGTGATAGTTTGTCAATGACCGTACCGTACGGTACGATGAAATTTTTGCAACGGGCAGGGTTTGACCTCAGCCTGCAAAACGTAGAAAACAGGACTATGCTGGATCAAAAGGTAAAATTGGATAAAGATGCTCGCCGTGAGGCCATTCTGGATGTGGCCAGCGAGATATTTTATGAGGAAGGCTTTGACGCCGCCTCCATGTCCTCAATCGCGCAGCGTCTTGGCGGCTCCAAGGGCACGCTATATAATTATTTCAAGAGTAAGGAAGATCTGGTCGAGGCTTTCGTGCAGCGTCACTGCGCCGTTCACCAGAGTGAGATTGAAGGTTTGTTGCTGGCCGATAAGGGCCATTATCGCGACTCGCTTTTGTCATGGGGGCGTAAATATGCCCGCATCACAACGCGCGAAAAGACCCAGCGCAATTTCCGCCTGATCACGTCGATTGCCGAACGCTGGCCCGATGTTGCCCGACTATTCTATCAGGCCGGACCGCTCAAAGGGGCCGAACGCATGGTCGAGTTTTTGAAAAAAGCCGAAGCGGCCGGTGAGTTTAAATTTGATGATGTCGAACTGGCTACTCATCAGTTCATAGCCCTATGCCAGAACCGGCACCTCAAGGCCCGTTTCATGAACTACGGCGAACCGCCGAGCGAAGCGCAAATCGATGCTGAGGTGACTTCGGCGGTGAAGGTGTTCTATGCGGCTTACGGCGTCTAGAGCAAGATGACGATTAAGTGAGTCGATCGCTTGCTGTAAGTTGTTGTTTTAAAAAAATATTTATGTGAAAAACCGCTCACACTTTTCCACATATTGCTCTAATATATCATCGACCGCGGTATGAAGCGCCAGCGTTCGGCCAGATAGGCGCTGGCGATGGTCAGGGCAAGTGCACCGCCAAAGACCATGGCCATTTGTGCCGGAACGTAAATATCAAACCACAGCCTTAAGATATGTATGAAGGCCATATGGATGCAGTACATCCACAGGTTAAGTCGGCCCATGTGCAACAGCCACGGATGAGTCAGGCGCTCAGGCCAGCGCAGCGCTATGAAGAAGATGCCGACACCGAACAGCGCCGTGCCGACGGTGAAATCGGTCGACAAAAATGTGCCCTCTGCGAACCGCCACAAAAGATAGCTTTCCAGTATCTGAAGGCCGAGGCCAAGGATGGCTAAACCTGCGGCGGCTCCCAGGCCGATACGGGCTTTATAGGTGGCGATATAGGCCCCGGCCACGACGAACAGGAAGCTAAAGAAGGGGCCGTTGCGCGTATACCAATGAAAGCCCTTGATGCGCAGGGATGGCAGGCCCAGCATTTCCCGGTAGGGCCCGAACATCAGCCCCACGGCAAACAAAATGGCCGCCACCGCGAACATGACTTTGAAGCCAAGGGGGCGCAAAATCAGATATACCACCAGGCTTGAGGCGAGTGTGGGTAGAAACCACAGGTGATATCCAATGGACCCGCCACCCACCAGAAACTCAGCAATCCTGTGGATGCCGGTGAACCATGGCCAGCCTTTGGGAAAGAAAACCAGATAGATCAAAAGCCAGAAAAAATAGACCGGCATGATCCTGAAAATAACTTTTTTGATGCCCTCAAAGGCAGGGCCGCTGAACCGGCAGAAAAAATAGCCGCTGACGATGAAGTAAAAAGGTACGGCAAAGCGTGAGGCGTGCTGTGCCAGGCTGTTGATATTGATGACGCCTTCGGTTTGAGACACCGTATGGATTATAAGGACGGCGACAAAGGCCAAAAAGCGGAACAGATCGATACCGGCAAGCCGTGTGCTGCCGGTAATTTTTGGTATCGCGGCCTCTGATACGGCTCCGGTCATGCACTTCCCCTAATCCCCAAATGGAATGCACATATAAAATTGCCGCCAGACTAGCTATTAGGCTATCTGGCGGCAATAAATTTCCCCTTATACGTAAAGGGGTTTAGTCAAAAACATATCAAAGATATTTATCGAACCATTTTAGCAACTCTTCCCACCCCTGTTTGGCGGCGGCTTCGGCATAGCTTGGGCGGTAGTCGGCATGGAAAGCGTGTTTGGTGCCGGGATAGACGATGATATGTGAGGGCTTACCCGACGCCTTGAGCGCGGCGTTCATCTTGTCGACATCGGCCTGCGGGATGCCCGCATCGTCCGACGCATAAAGCCCTAGCACCGGCTTGTTAAGGGCGGGCACGACATCAAGCGGCCATTTGCGATCTTCCTTGCCTAGAAACTGATCGGTCGGCGGCCGTTGCAGGCGGCCGTACCACGCCACCCCCGCCTTGACGTCCGGTATATTGGCTGCCGCCATCCAGGTGACCGCCCCGCCCCAGCAAAAGCCGGTGACGCCCACGCGGGACATATCGGCAAAGTTCTTCTTGCCAAACATGGCGCGTTTCTGACCCAGATCCGGGTCGGTCTTGAGCCAGTTCAGCGTGGCAGTCATATCATCCATGACCTGACGATTGGTGGCGGGCTCAACCAGATCCTTGATCTTTTCAAAGTCGGTCACCGCCGCGGCATTGCCTTTGCGGGCAAAGAAATCCGGGGCCACGGCGACATAGCCCTTGTGGGCCAGACGGCGGCAGACATCGCGGATATAGTCATGGACGCCGAAAACTTCGGAAACGACGATGATCACCGGTCGGTTTTTAGCCTTTTCCGGCATGGCAATATAAAGCGGGATCTCGTACTTGCCTTCAGGGCGTAGGGTCTTGATTTTCAGACTCTGGGTAAACAGGCCGTCAGTGGTCGTCGTTATGGCCTGCGCATGTACAGGGCCGGTCGCCAGCGCATAGCCAGCGAAGAACAGACCGGCCACGCCGCGGCGGCTTAAGTGAAAATCCTGCGGCTCGGCGCCTTCTGGTCGCGTCAGGTTAAGCACGGGGGGCATATAACTCTCCAATAGTTTGGGCACGATCTGGCATGATTTTTATAAAAAAGCGGTATGGTAAATGGGCGTAAGGCTAAGACGGCTTATGATTTATTAACCTATTTTGCCCTGTGCGCCGCCAATGTGCAACCTCTTGTGAAACCGTATGGGCTACATATCTATGGGTGCGGTTGTGAAATTCCGACCCGAAAGACCGTAAGAAATTTGTGACTATAGGCCTTGCGCATCCTATGAGTGTTCCCATATCCGCTTTAGGTTTTCAGGAGACACCTCTTGAAAAAATCCTCAATTTCAGCTTTTCGGGGATGGACATTCGCAGCGCTTAACGCATAAGGCTCGATAAACCCATTCGCCATAACGGAGTAGACTTAAACCTCATGAGCAAGATCATCGGTATTGACCTCGGCACCACCAATTCGTGCGTGGCCGTAATGGATGGCAAGAATCCCAAGGTTATTGAGAACGCCGAAGGTGTGCGCACGACCCCGTCCGTGGTTGCCCTTATGGACGACGGCGAGCGTCTGGTCGGTCAGCCCGCCAAGCGGCAGGCTGTGACCAACCCTTCAAACACCTTCTTTGCCATCAAGCGCCTGATTGGCCGCAAGAGCAACGACCCTATGGTCGAGAAGGACAAGGGCATGGTGCCCTACGAAATCTCCAAGGGCCCGAACGGCGATGCGTGGGTTAAGGCCCACGGCAAGGACTATTCGCCCCAGCAGATTTCGGCCTTCACCTTGATGAAGCTTAAGGAAGATGCCGAAGCCTATCTCGGTGAAACCGTAACTCAGGCCGTCATCACGGTTCCGGCCTATTTCAACGACGCCCAGCGTCAGGCGACCAAGGATGCCGGCAAGATCGCGGGCCTAGAGGTTCTGCGCATCATCAACGAGCCGACGGCCGCTGCCCTGGCTTACGGCCTCGACAAAGACCACAACAAGAAGATCGCGGTTTATGACCTCGGCGGCGGCACCTTCGACGTGTCGATCCTTGAGATCGGTGACGGCGTCTTTGAGGTGAAGTCGACCAACGGCGATACTTTCTTGGGCGGTGAAGACTTCGACATGCGTGTCGTTGACTATCTGGCTGACGAGTTCAAAAAGGAAAACGGCGTCGATCTGCGCTCCGACAAGCTGGCCCTGCAACGCCTGAAAGAAGAGGCGGAAAAGGCCAAGAAGGAACTGTCGACCGTCGCGCAATACGACCTGAATCTGCCGTTCATCTCGATGAATGCGTCCGGCCCGCTGCACCTGAACCTCAAGCTGACCCGCGCCAAGCTGGAATCTCTGGTCGAAGATCTGATCCAAAAGACGATCGCGCCGTGCCAGCAAGCCATGAAGGATGCCGGTCTGAAGGCGTCCGACATTGACGAAGTCGTCCTCGTCGGCGGTATGACCCGTATGCCGAAGGTGGCTGAGGCCGTGAAAAACCTGTTCGGTCGTGAGCCGCACAAGGGTGTGAACCCGGACGAAGTGGTGGCCCTTGGTGCCGCTATTCAGGCCGGTGTTCTGCAAGGCGATGTCAAGGACGTGCTGCTGCTCGACGTTACCCCGCTGACGCTTGGGATTGAAACTCTCGGTGGCGTGTTCACCCCGTTGATCGAGCGCAACACCACGATCCCTACCAAGAAGTCGCAGACCTTCTCGACCGCCGATGACAATCAGTCGGCCGTGACGATCCGCTGCTTCCAGGGTGAGCGTCCGATGGCGGCCGATAACAAGCTGCTGGGTCAGTTTGATCTGGTTGGTATCCCGCCCGCACCGCGCGGTATTCCGCAGATCGAAGTGACCTTCGACATCGACGCCAACGGCATCGTGCAGGTTCACGCCAAGGACAAGGCGACGAACAAGGAGCACTCGATCCGTATTCAGGCCAATGGCGGCTTGTCGGATGCCGATATCGAGCAGATGGTCAAGGACGCCGAAGCCAACAAGGCTGAGGACGAAAAGCGCAAGGCTCTGATCGAAGCCCGCAATCAGGCCGATGCCCTGATCCACTCGACCGAAAAGGCCGTCAAGGACTTCGGTGCCAAGATCGGTGCGGACGACAAGGCGGCGATTGAAACCGCTCTGTCTGACCTTAAGTCGGCCAAGGACGGCGAAGATGTCGAAGACATCAAGGCTAAGCATCAGGCGCTGCTGACCGCATCCATGAAACTGGGTGAAGCCATGTATGCCGCCCAAGGTTCCGGTGAAGAGGCCGAAGACGGTGCTCCTGCCGATGACGGCGTGGTTGATGCCGACTTTGAAGAAGTTGACGGCGACGACAAGAAAAGCGCCTAAGCGGGCGTTTACCTAAACCGGGGGAGTCTTTGGAATCCGAAGACTCCCCTTTTTTATGAGTAGTGCGGGTTTAAGCTCTCTGTGGGTCTGCGGTTGGGTATGACTTTTGCAGAGAAGTTAGAAGATTGAATCAAAGGACACGTCCTCACATGGCGCGTGATTATTACGAAATTCTGGGCGTTGCCCGCGATGCGGATGAGGCAGCGCTGAAATCGGCCTTTCGTAAAAAGGCGATGGAGCACCATCCTGACCGTAATCAGGGTGATGGCGACGCCGAAGGGCGCTTCAAGGAAGTTAACGAAGCCTATTCGGTATTGTCGGACGCTAATAAACGCGCGGCCTATGATCGTTATGGCCACGCAGGCGTCAATGGCGGCCAGGGCGGCTTTGGCGGTGGACGCGGGGGTGCCGGGTTTGACAATGTCGAAGATATTTTCTCGGAAATGTTCGGCGATATCTTTGGCGGCGGTGGACGCCGCCCGCAAGGCCCTCAACGCGGCGCTGACGTGCGCTTTGACTACGAAATCTCATTAGAGCAGGCCTATACCGGCGCCGATGTCGAGATCAATGTGCCGACGACGCTTACCTGTGAGGTCTGCGACGGTACGGGTGCCAAGGCGGGGTCAAAGCCTCAGACCTGTCATACCTGCGGCGGTCAGGGGCGTGTGCGCTCGACCAACGGTTTCTTTGCGGTGGAACGCACCTGCCCGACCTGTAACGGTCAGGGCCAGGTCATTAAGGACCCTTGCACCAATTGCCGCGGCCACGGTCAGGTGCGCGCTGATCGTAAGCTCAATGTCCGTATTCCGGCGGGTGTCGATGACGGTGCGCGTATCCGTCTGACCGGCGAAGGTCAGGCCGGGACGCGCGGGGGCCCCAAGGGCGATCTCTATATTTTCCTGAGCGTGGCCGAGCATGATTTGTTTGAACGCGACGGCCTTGATCTGCATTGTTCCATTCCGGTGGCGATGGCGACGGCGGTTCTGGGCGGCAATATCGAAGTGCCGTGCCTGATGGGCGGGGCAGGATGTGACGGTCAATGCAAGCTGGAGGTCGCCATCCCCGAAGGGGCGCAGACCGGCCATAAGGTCAAGATCAAGGGCAAGGGTATGCCCGCCCTCAATGGCCGCCAGAAGGGTGATCTGCTGGTTGAGCTGTTTGTTGAGACCCCGACTCGTCTTAATGTCCGCCAGAAAGAACTGATGCGTGAGTTTGCGACCTTGGCCGAAGAAGAGCAAAACTCCCAAAGTCAGGGCTTTATGAAAAAGGCCAAACGCTTCTGGGAAGACATTACGGGTGCGGCGGCACAATAAATCTCACCTAAAAGTTTTTCGCCCCAAGCAACTAACGAAGGGGCGAAAATACATTTTAGGTGGTGTATATCGACAAAATCCGGCTAGGGGCGGCCCTTCGCCGGATTTTGACTTTATTTACAGGTAGTAAGATCATGACCCAAACCCTCCGCTTTGCAGTTGCCGGTGCGCGCGGGCGCATGGGTCAGGCCGTGCTTAAGGTGCTGACTGAACGCGGGTTTGAGGTAGCACTTGCCTTCGATAAGGGCGATGTGATTGATTTGTCGGGCGCTGATGCGGTCATCGATTTCACCACCCCCTATGCCAGTATCGACATTGCCCACGCCTGTGCCGATGAGGGCGAAGCACGCGGCAAACCTTTGGCCCATATTATCGGCTCGACCGGCTGGATGCCCGCCGAAGAGCAGTCGCTGAAAACCCTGACTGACCGGGTGACCATTGTGCGTGCGGGCAATTTTTCGCTCGGAGTCAACATGTTGATGGGACTGGTCAAACAGGCCGCAGCCAAACTCCCCGCCGAAGACTGGGACATCGAAGTCCTTGAGGCTCACCATAAGCGTAAAGTGGATGCGCCGTCCGGCACCGCCCTGATGCTGGGGCAGGCGGCGGCGATTGGACGTGAGGTCGATCTGGGGGAAGCCAAGGTCGCTGCCCGCGACGGCCTGACCGGGCAGCGCGTCGATGGCACGATTGGTTTTAGCGTCATTCGCGGCGGCGGCGTTATCGGCGAGCACAGCGTGCTGTTTGCATCCGAAGACGAGATTATTACCCTCTCGCACTCGGCGCGTGACCGCACCTTGTTTGCGCGTGGGGCGATCGAGGCCGCTCTGTGGGCCGTCGGTAAGTCTGCCGGGGCCTATGATATGCAGGACGTTTTGGGCTTCAACGGTTAAGCCAACCATTAAACGGCAAAGCGCCCAAAGCCTCAGTTGTCCATGCGTCATTGACAGCCTTGATACGGGCCTTGGCAGCGTCTGCTTTGCGCGCCCGCAGCACCGGGTCATTTGTTACGCTCACAATAGCCTCTGCGGCGGCATCAACCTCCGGATCAGCCCAGACCTGTTCATGGTCGCGCGCAATCCAGAACGGGCGGAACGGTTCATAGGTGCCGGTCGGGTCTTTGATGTCAATCAGCCGTGACGGGATCAGATAAGCGGATTCTTCATCCATAAAATCGACATTGCCGGACCAGCCGGTGGCGATAACATTTACCCCCAGCGTCATGGCTTCGGCCAGAGTCAGCCCAAACCCTTCGGCCCGATGCAGCGAAATCAGGGCATCGAATGAGGCCATAAAATTATTGATATCTGTATCGCTCAGGCGCTCGGTGAAAAAGCGAATATCGTCACGTCCGGACATATAGCTATCAAGGCGGGCGGCAATATCTGGTTCACGGCTCAGATCCTGAACTTTTAAGGTCAGTCTGGCGGTATCACTGGATGCCGGAAAGGCTTTGATCCACGCCTCCAGCACCGCCCACGGGTTCTTGCGCGCCGAGGAGGACTTGGCATCAAACAGGCACAAAAACTCAGTCCGGTCATGCATCAACCCAAAGCGGTCGCGGTCGGGGCGCGCCTGATCGACATCGAACATAGGGTGCGGCATGACCCGCAGGCGCGGCGTCAGATCTGGCCGGTTGGCGGCTTCAAAGGCCCGTTTAACCCCGTCGCGCACAAAGACGCTCGGCACCCAGATTTCATGCAGATAATCCGCCGTCCATACCCAGTAATCCGGAGCCTTGGGTGTTTCCCATGCCCAATAGGCAATGCGGTAACGATCCGCCCACTGATCCGGCGAATTGGCCAGAAAGGCGACCATGACTTCCGGCGAATTGGCATGGATATACCACACCCCGCCGGGTGCTGTATCGGGCAGACGGGCCTTGCCGTCGATGAAATGCCGGAAGCCGGGACGCAGATCGTGAATAACAGGCGCGTAGCCCGCGGCCTGAAAGCCTTTCAGCGACAACTGACCGCCACGGGCGATGCCGGAGGACTCATTCAGAAAACCGGAAACCAGCAGCGGGCCCGAATGGGGCACATCACTGTCTGAGGCTTTGCGCCATGCGCCCGATTTCAGGCGCGCCAATCCCAAAATGCCGCCATGAATGAGGGGCAGGCGGTATTTCAGCGGAATACTGCGGATGTTAGGCCGTAAACTCATAAATTTCATAGTATTGGTGTGAGGCCGTTTGTGCGGATACCAGAAGAAAAATTGCTGGAAATGCCTACATTTTCAAAATTTTACGACGCCGTAGTCCGTGCAGACGGGCCACATCCTTCGGACGGCGAAAGGGCGTCATCCTGTGTCGGAAATCGATTTGAACAGGGTAGGCCCTGATCTGCATCGATTTCCTAACATTATTTAGCCCTTTCAGCCGCCAATACCATGAAATTTATGAGTTTGCGGCCTCAGCATAAGCCTTTATGGCAAAGACCGGTAAATATTTAAAGAGCGGTCTTTCGTCAGGGCAATTAAAGCCCAAGCCAACGGCGGCGCTGCGACCAATAGGTCTCGAACTGATCAGCCAGACCGGCGTCTTCAAAGGTAATGACCTTGACCTGATGGTCACCGGCGGGATCGGAATGAATCGAAATGGAATCCGCATCCTGCACGGCAGCGGCTTCAACAAACTTGAAAAACGCACCGAAGAAAGCGTCACTCTCAGATTCTGAACTCAAGTCGTACTGAAGGCTGACCATTGTGTTCTCCTTAACCGGCACAATAAAGCCGTACCCGATATAAATATGCGATATTGGACATAAATAATCGAAGCGGTTTTGTGCGATGCACAATGCGTTAATAGAACCCTAATATAGACCGGGAGTCAAAGGCCGAGCTAGCCTTTTCGCCCGTTAACCCCAATAAAATAAGGTAAACGGGTGCGGCTGTGACCATTAAGTCGCGAAACTGTCGCATATTGGGTCACGGCCGTTTTTAAATTCCCGTAAGAGGGATATTTGTCAGGACACGTCCGCTTTGTCGCGCGCAGAGGATTTGGTTTCGGGCAGAAGCAACTTCTTAATATTGCGCGCCGCTTGGCGAATCCGGTGCTCGTTTTCGACCAGTCCGATGCGCACAAAGCCTTCGCCATATTCCCCAAAGCCGAGACCGGGAGCGACCGCGACGTGGGCTTCTTCGATCAAAAGCTTGGCGAATTCGATCGAGCCCAGATGCTTGAACTTATCAGGTATCTCTGCCCAGGCGAACATTGACGCGGGCGGCGGCGGAATATCCCATCCGGCACGCTTCATGGAATCGATCAGCACATCGCGGCGGGATTTATAGATGTTGCGGATTTCCTCAACATTATCCTGCGGGCCGTTTAGGGCCGCGGCGGCTGCGACCTGCATCGGGGTGAAGCCGCCGTAGTCGAGATAGGACTTCACACGAGCCAGTGCCGCACAGATTTCCGAATTGCCGACGACCATACCGACGCGCCAGCCGGCCATGGCATAGGTCTTGGACAGTGAATTGATCTCGACCGAGCGCTTGATGGCGCCCTCGACCTGAAGGATTGACGGCGGCGGGTTGTTGTCGAAATAGATTTCCGAATAGGCGATATCCGACAGCACAATCAGGTCGTGCTTTTCAGCGATGCGGATGATTTCCTTGTAGAAATCAAGACCAACCCACTGGGCCGTCGGGTTGGACGGATAGGAGACGATCAGCACCGACGGCGTCGGCACGGAATGTTTCACCGCGCGTTCAATACCGGACAGATATTGCTCCGGCGACAGGGCCGGAACGTGGCGGATGACGCCGCCCGCCATCAGGAAGCCAAAGGCGTGGATCGGATAGGCTGGATTGGGGCAGATGACCGTATCGCCGGGGGCCGTTATCGCCATCGCCAGGTTGGCAAAGCCTTCCTTGGAACCCAGCGTGGCGACCACTTCGGTATCGGGATTGAGCTTTACCCCGTAGCGGCGGTCATAATAACCGGCCATGGCTTTGCGCAGGCCCTGCACACCTTTGGAGACCGAATAGCCGTGGGTCTTGGGTTTCCTGACCGTCTCGACCAGCTTATCGACAATGTGCGGGGCGGTGTCCATGTCAGGATTGCCCATGCCGAAATCAATCACATCGGTGCCCGCCGCCCGCAGACGCGCTTTCACCTTGTTGACTTCTTCGAAGACATAGGGGGGCAGGCGGCGAATACGGTAAAAGTCACGCATGACAAAGCTATCCAGACGGCTAATGCAGGGCTGATGTGGCCTGCACATATACCCGATCACGGCGAATTGTCATCCCGATATTGGGTGTTTTTTAGGAAATTTTATCACGAAACAATAAGGTTTATTGCGGTGTGCGTTTTCCGAACTACTCGACCGTCACCGACTTAGCCAGATTGCGGGGCTGATCGACATCGGTGCCTTTGTGGACGGCGGTGTGGTAGGCCAAAAGCTGGATCGGTACCGAATAGATGATCGGGGCGATGAACGGATCGCAGGCTGGGCCCTTGATGATTTTCAAGGACTTAGCCGCATCACCCGACAGGGTAGGCACCTTTTCTGGCACGCAGGTGATCATGATGACGCGGCCACCACGGGCAGCGACTTCCTGCACATTGGAGGCGGTCTTTTCAAACAGTTCATCATCGGGGGCGATAACCACGACCGGGGTTTTTTCGTCAATCAGCGCGATCGGGCCGTGTTTTAGCTCACCGGCGGCATAGCCTTCGGCGTGGATGTAGGAGATTTCTTTAAGTTTGAGCGCGCCTTCCAGCGCCAGCGGGAACATGGCTCCGCGCCCCAGATAGATGACATCGGACGATTTTGACAGGTCGATGGCCGCGACCTTGGACAGCTCAGAATCCATCACCAAAGCCTGTGAGATCAGGCCGGGGGTCTCAAGCAGCAACTGCACATAATGGGCTTCCTGAGCCGCATCGATCTTGCCGCGCTGGACGCCAGCGCACACGACCAGCGACAACAGCGCCGACAACTGCGCCGTAAACGCCTTGGTCGAGGCGACGCCGATTTCGGGACCGGCATGGGTTGGCCACAGGATGTCGGCTTCGCGCGCCATGGTCGAGGTATGGACG
The DNA here is from genome assembly GCF_014652575.1 of Asticcacaulis endophyticus. Lineage (GTDB taxonomy): Bacteria > Pseudomonadota > Alphaproteobacteria > Caulobacterales > Caulobacteraceae > Asticcacaulis > Asticcacaulis endophyticus. Next base: position 878,355 of record NZ_BMZB01000001.1, read on the forward strand.
TTGACCAAGGCTGCGGTTTTCAGTCCTTCACCGGCGCACCAGCGAAGCGCCGCTAAGGTATCCGCCGTCTCACCCGATTGCGATACCGCCATGGCCAGAGACCCTGCGGTCATGGCCGGGGTGCGGTAGCGAAACTCGGACGCCACTTCGACATCGACGGGCAGGCCCGCAATCTTTTCAAAGGCGTATTTGGCGATGCAGCCGGCATAGTAGGCCGTGCCGCAGGCAATGATTTGCAGGCGGGTGATGTCTTTGAAATCGATGCTGGCCTTAATATCGGCGCGTACCGATTTGGCGACCGGATCAAGATAGGCCGACAGGGTGCGCTGGCAGCTTTCGGGTTGCTCGTGGACTTCCTTTTCCATGAAGTGGCGGAAAGCGCCTTTTTCGACCAAAGCGGCGGAGGCTGGAACCGTGGTGGCAGGACGGTTGACGCGGAAGCCTTTGTGATCAAACACCTCGGCGTCGGTGCGGGTGACCATCACCCAATCGCCTTCTTCGAGGTAAGTGACGCGGTTGGTGAACGGGCCGACGGCCAGAGCGTCCGAGCCTAAAAACATCTCGCCTTCGCCCCAGCCGAGCACCAGCGGCGATCCACGGCGCGCCCCCAGCATCAGTTCATTCTCACCTTCGATGAGGATCGCCAGCGCATAGGCGCCGTGCAGACGGTCGAGCACCGCTTTGAAGGCGTCTTTGATTGTAACGCCGGTTTTCAGCGTGGCATCGAGCAGGTGGGCGATGACTTCGGTATCGGTATCTGAGGTAAATTCATGACCCGCCGTGATCAGTTCGGCCTTAAGCTCAGCAAAGTTTTCGATAATACCGTTGTGCACCAAGGTCACCGCACCTGATGTATGCGGGTGGGCGTTGCGCACGCTCGGCGCGCCGTGGGTGGCCCAGCGGGTGTGGCCGATGCCGACCGTGCCGGTTATGGGGTCATTCGCGATTACGGCCTCAAGGTTTTTAATCTTGCCCTCGGCGCGACGGCGCTGGGTACCCGTGGGGGTGACCACGGCGATGCCTGCCGAGTCATAGCCGCGATATTCCAGACGGCGCAGGGATTCCAGCAGGCGCGGAGCGGCCTCAGATTTGCCGATAATGCCAATAATGCCGCACATATGAGAGGTCTCCGCTGTGGTGATTTCAGCCTGTAACGCGAATTTGCGATGTTTGATTAGCACGGATAAATTATTTTTGCCATAAATCCCTGTGACAAAACATTTCCATGTCGATGGTTATTGGGTTGAATAATAACAATCTTTTATTTTATGCTTAAATTTATGTGCGACTAAATTTACATGACGCAATGAATAATTTGCAAAATATTTGGATTTTGTTGCAATCATTTGGGGTGCGCTATAAATTGCGTGCACAAACGCTGTGGAGCCTTTAGATGAGCGAACCTAAATGGGAAAGATTGCTAAGTGCTTTAGGCGCGTCCGGCATTTCTATCAAGGATGTCGCTGATGCCGCCGGGGTGGCGCAATCGAGCATCTTTCGCGCCCTGAACGGGCAGACCAAGTCCCCGCGTCCTGAAACGGTCGATAAGATGGAAGCGGCGTTTGTGACTCTGGCGACCCGGAAAATCAATGACTATCGCTCCGCCCTCACGCTCTACGGCTTTAACCCGATCAAATCCAAAAACGAAGAATTGGCCTCGCATATGACCAGCCTCAACAAGACCCGCAAATATTTCGGCACCGATGGTATCCGTGGCCGCGCCAATACCTTCCCCATGACCGCCGAAGTCGCTTACCGGGTCGGTATGGCGGCGGGCAAGATGTTCATGTCGTCGGACGATCGCCGCCATCTGGTGGTCATCGGCAAAGACACGCGCCTGTCGGGCTATATGATTGAGCCGGCGCTGGTGGCGGGCTTTACCTCGGTCGGCATGGATGTGCGCCTGTTCGGGCCGCTGCCGACGCCGGGGGTGGCCATGATGACGCGCTCGATGCGCGCCGATCTGGGGGTGATGATTTCGGCCTCCCACAATGCCTTTGCCGATAATGGTATCAAGCTGTTCGGGCCGGATGGCTATAAGCTGTCCGATGAAGTCGAACTGGCCATCGAAGCGCGTATGGACGGTAATATCCTTGATGGTGTGGCCGAGCCTCATCAGCTTGGGCGGGTGGTGCGCGTCGATGACGCTCAATCGCGTTATGTCGAAATCACCAAGGCGTCGTTTCCGCGTCATTTGCGCCTGAAAGGGATGCGCATCGTCATAGATTGTGCCAACGGTGCGGCCTATAAGGTGGCTCCGCTCGCGCTCTATGAACTGGGTGCCGAAGTGTTCCCGATCGGGGTGTCGCCCGATGGTCTGAATATCAACAATAAGTGCGGCTCGACCTATCCGCAGACCATGGCCGAGGCCGTCAAGACCTACCGCGCCGATATCGGGATCGCGCTCGATGGCGATGCTGACCGGCTGGTGATCTGCGACGAAAAGGGTCAGGTCATCGACGGCGATCAGATCATGGCTATCATCGCCGCCGCCTGGGCCAAAAAGGGTCTGCTGCGCGGTGGCGGGCTGGTGGCGACGGTGATGTCCAACCTCGGCCTGGAGCGCCTGATGCAGTCAAATGGTCAAAGCTTAGAGCGCACCAAGGTCGGTGACCGCTATGTCATGGAACGGATGCGCGAAGGTGGCTTTAATCTGGGCGGCGAACAATCCGGCCACATTATCATGAGCGACTATGCCACGACCGGCGACGGCCTGATGGCGGCTTTGCAGGTGCTGGCGGTGCTGGTCGAATCGGATAAGCCGATGAGTGAGCTAGGCAAGCAGTTCGATACCGTACCGCAGTTATTAAAGAACGTCCGTTTTTCCGGCGACAACCCGATGGAAAAGGATGTCGTCAAAAAAGCCATTGCCGCCGGTGAAGCCGCCCTCAAGGGTGCCGGCCGGGTGCTGGTACGCCCCTCGGGCACCGAGCCGCTGATCCGTGTCATGGCCGAAGGGGATGATGAAAAGCTGGTCAAATCGGTGGTCGAAGATATCATCGCAACGATGGTTTAGTCCTCTCTGATCGTGCGTCGCCCGGCCTCGATTTCCTTCTGTTTCTGCCAGTAGGCGGCCCCTTCATAGGGCTGAAACAGGGTGCGCGGCGCGCCTTTTTTGGTCATGACCGCGAAGATGTTTTGCGCCGGATCATAAAACAGCGTGTCGCCATTGTTGCGCATAATCGTCTGGGTGCCTTTTGGTGGATTGTGCACAAACCCATGCACAAAGGCGACATAGCCTTCATAGGTTTTAATGCCAAAAGTCGGGCCGTGTTTCTCGAAATGATAGGTGGCGTTTTCATAGGCCGAATATTTGCGGTTAACCGACCATAGCGGCCAGTCGGCATAACGGGTCTTAGTGATTTCACCGGCGGGTTTGGGCACCTTAACCTTGAGCACTGGCCCATCAAAAGCGGGGGTGGTGCGTGGGGTGGTATCGGGCGGCGGCGTGGTCGGGGCGGCTTCTGGCTCAGCCCATACCGGTGGTTTGGCGGCGGGTGCTATCTGTTCAGACGGGGACGTACCCTGACCATCCGGTAATACTGCCGACGGTCCGGCATCGCAGGCCGCGATAAACAGTGCCAAAAAACCAATTAAGCGTAATGGTTTAAACCTGCCCACCTTGCTTTTCCTCCCCCGTCAGGCCATGTAGGCTAAGCGCATTCCAAAAAGTGTAAGCGGTTTTTGGAATCAGATGCGCGACAAAATATGGCACAGGCGTTGCCACCGGAAAAGGGAATTACGGCATGGCCGCACCGGCTCAAAAGCGCGTTCTGCTGATCATTGGCGGCGGGATTGCGGCCTATAAAAGCTTGAGCCTGATCCGGTTGTTGCGGACAGCCGGTATCGGTGCGCGCGTGGTGCTGACGGATGCCGCCAAAGAATTTGTCACGCCGCTCAGTGCCGGTGCGCTCAGCAACGATAAGGTTTACACCGACCTGTTCGACCTTAATGACGAGGCCGAGATGGGCCATATCGCCCTGTCGCGTTCCGCCGATCTGGTCGTCGTGGCCCCCGCGACGGCCAATATGATGGCAAAGCTGGCGAATGGGCTGGCCGATGATCTGGCCTCAACGCTCCTTCTGGCCACCGATAAGCGCGTCATGATGGCGCCCGCCATGAATGTGCGCATGTGGCACCACGGCGCCACCCAGCGCAATGTTGCGACCCTCAACGGTGATGGCGTTCTCATGGTCGGCCCCGAAGAGGGCGACATGGCCTGCGGCGAATTTGGGCTTGGCCGGATGGCCGAGCCGGAAACGATCTTCAAGGCCATAATGGCCGAGCTTAACCCCCGCACCGGCGCGCTCAACGGCAAGCATGTCCTGATGACGGCAGGGCCGACGTTTGAGCCGCTCGATCCGGTGCGCGGCATTACCAACCGCTCATCGGGCAAGCAGGGCTATGCTATTGCGGAGGCTCTGGCGGCCGAAGGCGCAAACGTCACCCTCATTTCCGGACCGGTGTCCTTGCCCACGCCCGAGGGGGTGGAGCGCATTGATGTCCGCACGGCGTTAGAGATGTTTGATACCGTCCATGCCCATTTGCCCGCCGATGCCTTCATTGGCGTGGCGGCGGTCTCTGACTGGCGCGCGCAAACCGTGGCGGCGGATAAGCAGAAAAAATCCGCAAACAGCGATGAACTGACTATAACCTTGATCAAAAACCCGGACATTCTGGCCTCGGTCGGCCTGCACACGACGATGCGCCCAACCCTGGTGCTGGGTTTTGCGGCAGAGACCCAAAATCTGGAAGTTTATGGCAAGACCAAGCTGCGCACCAAAGGGGCGGACGCTATTTTTGCCAATGAAGTCGGCGACGATAAGGTCTTTGATCAGGACACCACCAATATGATGCTGATCGACGCCCACGGCCCGACCAGCGTCAAGCGCCTGACCAAGGCCGAAGTGGCGCAGGACATCACCCAATATATTATCAGCCGTTTGAATTGAGTACCTTATGACAATCACTGCCCAGATCATTCAACTTCCCCATTCCGCCGGTTTGCCGCTGCCTGCCTATGAAACCGAAGGCTCGGCGGGGCTCGATCTACGCGCCGCCGTGCCGGAAGGCGATCCCATAACCCTGAAACCGATGCAGCGGGCGCTGATCCCGACCGGCCTTAAGATGTCGGTGCCTCTGGGCTATGAGATTCAGGTGCGGCCGCGTTCAGGGCTGGCACTAAAATTCGGCATTACCTGCCTCAATTCGCCGGGGACGGTCGACAGTGATTACCGCGGCGAAGTCGGCGTCATTCTGGTCAATCTAGGCTCAGAAGATTTCGTCATCAACCGCGGTGACCGCATCGCCCAGATGATCGTCGCTCAGCACGCCCGCATAGACTGGAGCGTGGTGGAGGTGCTCGACGACACCGCACGCGGTATGGGCGGATTTGGCTCTACGGGTCGCTAAAATTTCCAGCTATCTGTGACACATTCAGCACGCCTAAAGCCTTTACGGCGGCACTGAAACGCGACACTCTGAAAACGGCGTTATCTTTGAGTCGCCGCTCAAACCCACAGGTGTGGCCATGTCGCTGATGGTGGAATATCTCTGGCTGATTATGGACGGGGTGTGGGCCGCCCTTATGTCGCTCAATATTGTGCCTATGGTCGTGGTGGCGGGCCTTATCGGCCTTTTCCAGTCCAAACCCGCACATTTCGCCGTTAAAGCCCTGATTTGTCTGGGGTTGGCGATCCTGATTGATGCGCTGTGGCCATTGACCTTTGGGGGAGATATGGTCGTGCCGGCCATTACCCAGCTTGAGGTTCAGATCCAGATGATGATGCTCTGTGGGCTGGGCTATCTGATCCTGAAAGGCATGGTTCGAGTCAGGCGGGCCATTGCCCTGACCCCGTCTCAAAACACAGCTAAGCCCGAATCCACCAAAAGCGATTGACGGTTTTGAATTAAGAACATATCATGAACAATTATGAAAAAGTCGCTCAAACACCGTCTGGCCATATTATCGGATGCCGCCAAATATGACGCCTCCTGCGCCTCAAGCGGCACGACTAAGCGCGATTCGTCGCGCTCCGGGGGCTTAGGCTCGACCGAAGGGTCGGGCATCTGCCACGCCTATGCGCCGGACGGGCGCTGCATATCACTTCTGAAAATATTACTGACCAATTTCTGCATCTATGACTGCGCCTATTGCATCAATCGCTCTTCTTCCAATGTCGAACGGGCGCGCTTTTCGGTCGATGAGGTCATCTGGCTGACCCTGGAGTTTTACCGTCGCAACTATATCGAGGGTCTGTTCCTGTCGTCAGGCATTATCCGCTCATCGGACTATACGATGGAGGAAATGGTGCGGGTGGCGCGCGATCTGCGCCTCAAGCACAATTTTCAGGGCTATATTCACCTTAAAACCATCCCTGACGCCTCGGCGAAGCTGATCGAAGAGGCGGGCCTGTTTGCCGACCGGCTGTCGATCAATATCGAACTGCCGACCGATGCCGGGGTTGAGGCCTTCGCCCCGCAAAAACATCCGGCCAATATCCGCCGCTCTATGGGCGAGTTGAAGCTCAAAATCGACGAAGCGCGGGAACCGACGCTGAAAACCAAGCGCCGCAAACGCTTTGTGCCGGCGGGACAATCGACCCAGATGATCATCGGCGCCGATGCCACCAATGACGCCACCATTCTGGGTACAAGCGCGCGGCTTTATGGTGGCTATCAACTCCGGCGGGTCTATTATTCAGCCTTCAGTCCCATCCCCGATTCCTCGCAACATCTGCCGCTAATCAAGCCGCCACTGATGCGGGAGCATCGGCTTTATCAGGCCGACTGGCTTTATCGCTTTTATGGTTTTGATATCGCCGAAATCACCCACGGTCGGGCGGACGGGATGCTTGATCTGGAGCTGGACCCGAAGCTGGCCTGGGCGCTGGCAAATCGTGATCGCTTCCCGGTCGATATCAACCGCGCCGACAAAGAAATGCTGCTGCGGGTGCCGGGATTTGGCGTCAAGACCGTAATGTCAATCCTGACGGCCCGCCGCCATAAGCGCCTGAAGATGGAGGATCTGGCGCGCCTCAAGGTCTCCCTGAAAAAGGTCAAAGCCTTCATTGTGGCCGATGGTCATACGCCCATGAACCTGCTGGATCGCAGTGACCTCAAGGCCATGTTTATGCCGCGTCCGGAGCAGTTGAGCCTGTTATGAGGATCGTAATCGACCGGCGCGGGGATTTTGAAGAATGGCGCGACCATGCCCGTCACCTGCTCAGTGCGGGCATCCGGCCGGATGCGGTGGAATGGCTGGACAGGGCGGCGTTGGGCGACGATCTGTTCGGCGCGGATGAGGCGACCTTCGAGACTAAGGCCGCCTTGACGGTGCCGCGCGGCTTTGTCGAATGTGCGCAGGTGGTGGTGTGTCATGCCGATCTGGCGGCCTATGGCGTACTCTACAGGCTCTTGTGGCGGTTGCAAACTGAGCGCCATCTGTTGAGTATCACGACCGATCCTGATGTGGTCCGCGCCCATCAGATGGCTAAGTCGGTCGGGCGCGACAGCCATAAGATGAAGGCCTTTGTGCGCTTTAAGGAATTGCCCGCGGTTGAAGGCCGCACCCAGCGGCAGTTTCTGGCCTGGTTTGAGCCGGATCATTATATCGTCGGCCGCACCGCCGGTTTTTTTCAGCGGCGCTTTACCGATATGGATTGGGTGATCGCGACCCCGAAAGGATCAGCAAGCTGGGATGGCGACGCGCTGACGGTCTCTGCGCACCCTGCCTGTAATCCGGAACTCGTCGATGATACCGACGATCTGTGGCGGACCTATTTTGCCAATATCTTCAATCCGGCGCGTCTAAAGGTGAAGATGATGCAGACCGAAATGCCGAAAAAATACTGGAAGAACCTGCCCGAAGCCGATCTGATCCCCGACCTCATCGCCGGTGCCGAAGAGCGGGTGCGGGCCATGGCGGCAAAGCCCGCGACCACGGCCCCGAAATTCCACTACAGCATCCATAAAATAAAAGGGTGAGCCGCAAAGCCCACCCTTAAATGCGAAATTTTTCAGCACTTACGCTTTGGTATCAACCGCCGGGTCTTCGCTGGCGTCAGACTCATGGGCATAGGCGCTGGTGGCGGCAGCGGACGCGGCGGCGGAATTGGCGGAGGTCTTGGCGGCGGTGGCCACCATCGCCGGGCGAATGATGCGCCCAAACAGTTCGTAACCCGTCTGCATGACATTGACGACGGCGCCGCCGGTCACATCTTCGGCGGGGACTTCCATGACCGCCTGATGCAGGTTCGGGTCGAACTTGTCGCCCCTGAGCGGGTTGACCTTCTTGACGCCGTTTTTCTCAAACGCCTGCGACAGTTCCTTCTCGGTCATGTCGATGCCAAGCACGAAGTTTTTGAACGCCGCATCTTCGATGTCCTTCGGCGCCGATTGCAGCGCGCGCGCCAGGATGTCAGCCACGCCCAAAAGATCGCGGGTGAAACGCTGAATGGCAAAGGCGCGGGCGTCATTCATTTCGCGCTCAGTGCGGCGCTTGACGTTTTCAACCTCAGCGGCATAGCGCAGGGCCTGTTCCTTTAGGGCCACGTTCTCGCTTTTGAGCGCCTCAAGTTCGGCCAGCAAGATTTCGGTGGCGTCCTGCTCCAGATCCGCGCCGCCCTCTTCCAAATTCTCGTCCGTCATATCTGTTCCTTGATAAATCACAGAGCGCATTCCGAAAAGTGCCAAAAATAGTCCTTGGGGTTTTCGGAATCAAATGCGCGTTAAACAAATTAAACCACCCGCTTTTAGTCCAGCAGGCGGCCTAAAATTTTGGCGGTGTAGTCAACAAGTGGGATGATCCGCGCGTAATTCAACCGTGCCGGGCCGATTACACCGATGGCGCCCACGACCTTCTGACTTTGACCGGCCATGTAAGGCGCTGCAATAACAGCCGAACCGGATAAAGAAAACAGTTTCGATTCCGATCCGATGAAAATTCGCACACCCTGGGCGTCTTTCACATCATCGAGCAACTCGATCAGCTCTTCTTTTTGCTCCAGATCTTCAAATAATGATCTCACCCGCTCAAGGTCATCAAGGCTTGAGGCCTCCAGCAGATTGGCCCGTCCACGCACGATCAGGGCGCGCTTATTGCCTTCTTCACCCGACCAGGCCGCCAGCCCCTGATTGATCAGAACCGAGGCGGCCTCATCCAATTTCTGACGCTCTTCGGCCAGTTCTGCCGCCAGTTCACGCTTGGCCTCCCCCAAAGTGCGGCCACGGATACGGGCATTAAGGTAGTTCGACGCCTCGATCAGCACCGACGGCGTGGTCCCAAGGGCCACGGTCATCAGGCGGTTTTCCACCCGCCCGTCATCATAGACCAGCACGGCCAGCGCCTGATCCGGCCCCAGCAGGATAAATTCGACATGCTTGACGCCAGCCTCAAAGCTGGGGGTCATGACGACGCCGGCCCCACCGGCCAGACCCGACAGCATAGAGGAGGCTTCGCGCAGGGCGGTGTCGAAACTACGGCCTTTTGAGGTCAGCCGGGCTTCGATGTCGCGTTTGGCGTCTTCGCTCAGATCGCCGATCTCAAGCAAACCATCGACAAACAGGCGCAAACCATGATGGGTCGGCAACCGTCCCGATGAGGTGTGCGGGGCGGACAACAGCCCCAGATGGGCCAGATCCTGCATGGTGTTGCGGATAGAGGCGGGGGACAACGACACGCCACTGCGCGATAAGGTCCGCGATCCGACCGGCTCACCGGTTTCCAGATAGGTCTCAACCACCTGCCGGAAAATATCGCGGGCCCGCGCATCCAGCTCGGTCAGGGAGGCGCCGGACGACAATATGGTGGACGCGCTTAACGGGGATCTGATCATTGCCTTTAAGGATAGGGGGCTTATGGGGCTATGGGAAGATATTTTTGTGTCTTCAAAATGCCATTAACGGGGTAAAATCTCGCTCATATACATAAGGAGGCGGGGTGATGGGTAAGGGGATAATCCGGGCGTCGGTCATGGTGGTGGCGACATTTGCGACCGTATCGGCGGTGGCGCTGACGGTATCAAAACCGGATTCAGGAAAAACACAGGTCTATGGCCCGTTGCGTGAAAGCGATGAGGTCATCAAACCTCTGCCGCCTGAATATGAAACTGAGGCGACCCCCGACAACAAAGGGGTTGAGCCGTTACGGGCCGATATCATCCGTACCGACAAGTGGAAAAGGCGCGGCATCACCAAAGATAGCAGCGACAATGTCTTCCTGAAAGATAACGACACCTATATCTGCGCCAATTCGGACTGTTCGGTGGCGCGTAAACTGCCCGAACGTCGGGATTGATTAGCTGTTCTGCGCCTTGGGTTGTGATTTGCGGACAGACCTGATACGGCAGGGGCCATTGTTTTCGGGGTCTTAAGTCCATGTCGCAGTTCGAAGCTTTAAACGCGCTCAAAACCATCCGTCCGTCGGGCCGCAAGCCGGATCAGTTGCGTAGCATTACGATTGAGACCGGCGTGACGCGCTATGCCGAAGGCTCATGCATGGTCTCGTTCGGGCATACCAAGGTTCTGGTGACCGCCAGCGTCGAACAGGGCGTGCCGCCGTTCCTCAAGGGAAAAGGTCAGGGCTGGGTCACGGCTGAATACGGCATGTTGCCGCGCTCGACCCACACCCGTTCGCGCCGTGAAGCCGCCGCCGGTAAGCAGTCAGGGCGGACACAGGAAATTCAGCGCCTTATAGGTCGCTCCATGCGCGCGGTCGTTGACCTGAAAGCCTTGGGTGAGCGCCAGATCACCATAGATTGTGATGTCATTCAGGCCGATGGCGGCACCCGCACCGCGGCGATCACCGGCGCATGGGTCGCTTTGTCGATGGCCTGTAATTATCTGTTGATCGAAAAAGTTATCTCTAAGAACCCGATTCTGGATCAGATCGCCGCCATTTCATGCGGGATTTTTGCGGGCACGCCGGTGCTTGATCTCGATTACGAAGAAGACTCGAACGCCGAAACTGACGCCAATTTCGTGATCACCGGCTCCGGCGATGCGGTGGAAATTCAGGCGACCGGCGAAAAGCGCGGCTTCTCTCGCGATGAATTTAATGCCCTGTTCGATCTGGCCCATGCCGGGGCTATAGAGCTGTTTGCCTTGCAAAACAAAGCGCTGGGCAAGTAATTATTCGGGTGTGGTCTCTGTCCACTCCAGCAGGTCATGGGGCTGGCACTTTAACGCCCGACAAAGCGCATCAAGGGTACGCAACCGTACCGCCACCGCCGCCTGATCACGCAGGACTTCGAGATTGTGCACGCTGATGCCGGTGCGGTCGGATAGCTCAACGATCGACAACCTGCGCTGGGCCAGAAGTTCGGTAAGACGTATACGGATCATATCGTGAGGTCAGCTTCCTGCCGCAGACGTGCGCCTTCTTTAAAGACCTCGGCCAGCACAAAGACCACCAGAACCGAAAACCATGTCGTGACGGCCCGCACACCATAGACCGGCTCAAGATGCAGGCCGTAGGCGCGTTCGACCAGAAACCGCGCGCCGTACCCGAAGACCTCAAGGCCGCCCAGACCAAACCCGATCCAGCGCAGGCGGCGGGTATTATCGGGGTGAAAGACATCGCCTTCGGCAAGCGTGCGAAAGACCTGCCGCGTCCAGTGCATGATGATCATATATCCGCCCAGCGATATCCCAAAGGCCAACAGCAATACCGCTTGCGATCCAGCACCCAGCGGCACGGACACGTTCAGCCGGGTGACCACTTCGGTGGCGAGCGTGGGTACGGACAAAAGGCTCAAAGTCGCCAGAACCAGACCAATAATCAGCCCGAATAGGCCGAAATAGACGACATCCAGCGCCGTCTTCAGCAAGCTGGAAATCGATCTGGGCCCTAAAAACCGCATGGAAATTGCCTTAAACCTCAAGACTTAAGTGTCAGATGGTGCGCCACGATAATCATTTTTAACAAGGGCCGCCACCTAATGTTTTGTAATGTGCGCGATGTCACATTTGGGGCTTTTCATTTTGCGGCGCATCGTTACAAAGAAACAAACGTCCACAATCAGAGCCTTACATGAGCCTTAAACTGATCTCCGGTGAACAACTGATCGCCGCCACCCATAATCCGGGCAAGGCGAAGGAGATATCGTCGCTTCTGGGCGGGCGGTTTGCGGTCATCAGCGCCAAAGACGCGAACGTACCGGAACCGGATGAGACTGAAAGTTCCTTTATCGGCAATGCTATCCTGAAGGCCCGTCATGCGGCCATGACGGCGGGCATTGTGGCTCTGGCCGATGATTCCGGCCTCAGCATCACGGCTCTCAAAGGCGATCCAGGCATCTATAGCGCCCGTTGGGCCGGGCCGGATAAGGATTTTAAACGGGCGATGGAAATTATCGACCATAAGCTGCTGCAAGCGCAGGTCCATGACAGCGAAGTGTTCACCACCCATGCGTGGTTTACCTGTGCTTTGGCGGTGGCTTGGCCCGAAGGTCATGCGGTGGTGTTCGAAGGCCGTATCGACGGCGATATCGTCAGCCCCAGAGGCGAGGGCGGTTTTGGCTATGACCCGATCTTTCAGCCCAAAGGTTACGGCCTCACCTTTGCCGAAATGCCAGAGGCGCAAAAAGACGGCATCAGCCACCGCCATCTGGCGTTTGAGCAGTTAAAGGCCACGCTGTTTGACTAATACAGTCGCCCTTTATGTGCACTGGCCCTATTGTTCGCGCATCTGCCCCTATTGCGATTTCAATGTCACGCGTGACCGCGGGCAAACGGCGCGCCAGACCGCCCTGTTTGAAGCCATTCTCACTGATCTGAAAACTCATGCGGATTTGCTGGGGCCGCGGCGGTTGGTCAGTATTTTCTTTGGTGGCGGCACCCCGTCCCTGATGAAGCCCGAATGGGTGGCCGAAATCGTGGCGATGGCGCGGACTTTGCTTCCGCCTGATGGTGATATCGAGGTGTCTCTGGAGGCCAATCCGACCGATGCCGAGATTGCCCGCTATGAGACGTTCAAAGCGGCCGGGATCAACCGGCTGTCGCTGGGGGTGCAGTCGCTGAATGATCAGGCGCTCAAATTTCTGGGCCGTAATCATTCGGCGCGTGAGGCTCTGATCGGGCTTGAGACGGCGCGGGCCGTGTTCGGGCGCGTGTCGATCGACCTGATCTATGCCTTGCCGGATCAGACATTGGCCGCGTGGGCCGATGAACTGAGGACGGCGGCAAAGCTGGGGATCGAGCATATTTCGCCTTATCAATTGAGCCTTGAGCCGGGGACCGCGTTTGGACGGGCGGCCCGGCGCGGTACGCTCAAAATCCCGCCGCCGGACATGGGCGAAGCTTTTTATAATAAGACCCAGTCTGTGCTGGAGGTGCTCGGTTTTGATGCCTATGAGGTGTCAAACCATGCCAAGGGTCGTGCTGCTCAGTCAGCCCATAACCGCGCTATATGGGAGGGTGTCGATTATATCGGGATAGGCCCCGGAGCGCATGGGAGGGTGACAATAGATGGGGTGCGTTATGCAACCGTTGCCCTGTCCGATCTGCTGACCTATACGGCGCAGGTTCAGATGACCAGCACCGGTGTGGCGCGGGAAGCCTTAGGTCCGCAGGATGCCGACGAAGAAGCCCTGATGCTGGGTCTGCGGTTGCGTGACGGCGTTGATCTTGCGCGGTTTAAGACGCTCGATATTCGTGCGCGTGCCATGAGCCTGATCAAGGATCGCTTTCTTAACATCGAAAATAATCGCCTGAGCGCTACACCCAAAGGCCGGGTGGTTTTGGATCGTCTGATTTATGAGTTATTGTCGTGAGGGGCTGAGATGGATTTATTTATGTTGTCTGAGCTTATAGGGTTTGCCAAATCGGATATTCTCGAAATTGAAGGCCGCTTATTCATAGACCATGACAATTTAGGACTTGAGGCCTTTCGAAATAAAATTGCCGAGCACTCTTCCGTGGCAGAAGCTCAATACTGGATGAATATCCTTTTACTGGAATCGTATATCGATAACATTGTTGGAGACGATTGGGAGTTCACGGATGAGCGTGCAAAAAGTATTTTGAAGTCGCTCCAATCGGCTTGGACATTCCAAATTAATGCAAAATACCCTAATGCCATTTTTAGGATCGATACCTTCATAGATGAGGAAGCCAACGATTTTGGGCTTTGGCTCAGACAGGATTAATAAAAAACTATGCCCGAATCCCTGTTTGCTCCGCCCCCCCGACCTGTTGAGCCCGGCCTTTATTGTGTGGCGACGCCCATCGGAAACTTGCGCGATATTACCCTAAGGGCGCTGGATGTGCTGAGGGCCGCCGATGTCGTGCTGGCCGAAGATACGCGCATGGCCGGAAAACTGTTGGGGGCCTATGATATCAAAAAGCCGCTGCTGCGGTATGATGACCATGCCGGGCCGCAGGTCTTGCCGCAAATACTTGACCGTCTGCGCGAAGGTCAGGTGGTGGCGCAGATATCGGACGCTGGCACGCCGCTGGTCTCCGATCCCGGTTTTCGGCTGGTACAGGCGGCGCACGACGCCGGGTTGAACATCCATCCCATCCCCGGTGCATCGTCGGTACTGGCGGCCCTGTGCATCGCCGGTCTGCCGACCGACCGGTTTATGTTCGCGGGCTTTACGCCCAACAAAACCACGGCTCGTCAGCGCTTTCTGGCCGAGTTCAAATCGTTAGCCACAACCGTGGTGCTGTTTGAAACCGGCCCGCGTCTGCATGACAGCTTAAGCGATATGCTGGCCGTTCTGGGCGACCGTGAGGCGGCGGTGTGCCGCGAACTGACCAAGCTTTATGAGACCTGCGTGCGCGGGCGCCTAAGCGCGCTGGTGGCCGATCCGGCCCTGTTGGCGCCCAAGGGTGAGATTGTTGTCGTGCTTGGCCCGCCGGAGGATGTGGCGCCCTCTCAGGACAATATCGATGAGGCGTTGAAATCGGCGTTGGAGACCCTGTCGCCCTCGGAGGCCGCACAAAAACTGGCGCAGATTTACGGCCTGCCGCGCAAAGACATTTACAACCGCGCGCTGAAGCTGAAAGATCATGAATAGGCGCTCTGAACGCGGCTCAAAGGCCCATAGGCGCGGACACTGGGCGGAATATGTCGCCCTGATTCACCTGATGTTCAAAGGCTATCGCATACTGGGGTTTCGCCTGAAAATCCCACAGGGCGAAATCGATATCTTGGCTTTGAAAGGCAACCGGCTGGCTATGGTCGAGGTCAAGCAGCGCCGCACGGTCGCCGAAGCCTTAGAGGCGGTTACAGCCGATCAGCAAAACCGGCTGTGGCAGGCGGGGCTGTCCCTACAGGCCAAACGCAAAAATCTGTCGCGGCTCGATCTGAATATCGACCTATACGCTATCGGGCCACGGGCCTGGCCGGTACATATCAAAAACGCTTTTATCGATATGCCCAATCTATAGGGATAGTATGATCACCGCCGCCAGCGTGATCAGAGACGCGGCAATGGCAATAACCCCCAAGCCCTGGCTTTGTCTTAAGGCGGTTTTCAGTTCCTGAATCTTGAGCGCATTGGCCACCGTCAATGTACTCTCGCCCTCTTCGTCTTCGCGCAGGCGCTTGACCAGCCGGTCAAACAACCGCCGTCCTTCGGCCAGGGGCGACAGTTCGCGCGAAATCCACGCCTTGACAACGGGCTCGGCCGCTTCCCACAGATTATGGGTCGGATACATGCGCCTAGCCACACCTTCGACGCTGACCATAGTTTTTTGCAGCAGCACCAGTTCGGGCCGCAGGTGCATGTCAAACTGAGCCGTGATTTCAAACAGTTGCTGTAACAACCGGCCCATCGACACATCGGTGGCGGCAAGGCCCAGAACCGGCTCACCCACGGCGCGCAGGGCCTGCGCAAAGGTATCGACATCCTGATGCTTTGGGACATAGCCCGCTTCAAAATGGACCTCGGCTACGCGCTTATAGTCGCGCTGTAGGAACCCCCACAGCATTTCGGCCAGATAGCGCCGCTCCTTGGGTTTGAGGCGGCCAATAATGCCAAAATCAATGGCGATCAGCTTATCAGGCGCTTCGCAGAACAGGTTGCCTTCGTGCAGATCGGCGTGAAAAACACCGTGATTAAGGGCCTGCGACAGAAACGCCCGGATCAGATTGTCGGCCATGGCTTTGCGTTCAATGCCGGGCTGGGTCATCGCGTCAGGGCGGCTTAAGGCGACACCGCGCGCCCATTCAGTGACCATGACACGCTTGGAGACATAGCTCCAGACGACCTTGGGCGCGCTCATGAACGATTCTTCGTTGATGATCTTGCCCAGTTCGTCGGCGGCGGAGGCCTCAAGGCGTAGATCAAGCTCAAGCAGCAGCGATTTCGCGACCGCCTCGACAAAGGCCTGCGGCTCCAGACGGCGGGAGGCGGGCGACAGGGTGTGCACCATATTCGCCACCAGCCGCATCATGGCGGTGTCGCGGGCGATGGTGTCCTCAATGCCGGGGCGCAGGATCTTAACCGCTACGGTCCGTCCGTCTTTCAGCACCGCCCTGTGGGCCTGCGCGATCGAGGCCGCGCCGATCACTTCGCCAAATTCGATAAATAACTGATCGACGGGGCGCTCTAGCGCCGTTGCCACCGCCAATTCGGCCACAGATTTAGGAAACGGCGGCAACTGATCCTTAAGGTGGCGCAGATCGTCGGTGAATTCGTCACCGAAAATATCAGCCCGCGTCGATAAGACCTGCCCCAGCTTGATAAACGCCGGGCCCAGTTGCTCGAAGGCCGCCGCATAGCGCATGCCGACCCGCAGTTTTGGGCCTTTTTTGGTACCTTTTTGGGCAAACAGCGCCCGCAGCACATTGGCTGGAAAGCGCCAGATCGGCGGCAACTGATCACTGACCTCAACCGGGATCAGGGCGTCATGCTTTAACAGCACAAGCCCTGAGCGGATCAGGCGCGATAAGGAACTAAAGGTGGAAACCATATCTCCGCCTTACGCCCATCCGTGATGCAGCGCACAGACTCCGCCGGTAAAGTTGGTATAGGTGGCGCGTTTAAAACCGGCCTCAGTCATCATGTCGCGGAAACGGCCCTGATCGGGGAAGCGTTTGATGCTTTCGACCAGATACTGATAGGACTCGCGGTCACCGGCCACCATCTGGCCCATGAACGGGATGACCTTAAAGGCATAGGCATCATAGACCGAGGCGATCACGCCCGATTTCGGATGCGAAAACTCTAAGCATAGGAACCGCCCGCCGGGTTTCAGCACGCGCTTGGCTTCACGCAGGGCCTGAGAGACATCAGCGACATTACGGATGCCGAATGAGATGATGTAGGCGTCGATGCTGGCGTCATCGAGCGGCAGGTTCATGGCATCCCCGACCGTCCAGGTCAGCTCCGGCTCAGTGCCTTTGGCGATACCGGCTTCGATCATGGCCTGATTGTAGTCGATGATGCGGATCTGGGCGTCTTTGTCTGAACCCCGGCGGGCCTTAGCGCGCCGTGCCAGCTTGGCCAGCCTGCGGGCAATATCACCGGTGCCGCCCGCGCAATCGACAATGATTTCACCGGGCTGAGGGTTGAGGCGCGCGCAGGCGGCGTCTTTCCACAGATGATGCACGCCGACCGACATGACATCGTTCATCACATCATATTTGGACGCGACGTTTTTAAAGACGCCGTGCACCAGATTGACCTTTTCCGTGGCCTCGACTTCGCGAAAGCCAAAGGTTGAGGTTTTACCGCCTGAGGCGGCGGAAACCGTGTCAGAAGAGGTAAGATGATCGGGTGAAATCTGGGACTGGCTCATGGCCTTTGCCATAGCCTGAAATCGTTACCTTGGCGATAAAAAATCTTGGCGAAAAAAACTGGGGGTTTCCTATGCTTTTCCTTCGGCCTTGTCTGAGGCGCGCCGGTAAGGGCCGGGATAGGCAGCATTTTTGCGGCGCCTGCGGTCCGGGCCGGTATAGGTCGAGCATTTGACCCAGGCGCGTTCATTTTCAATGACGCTTTTCATACGGCTGATCAGGCCCTGCGCCGTCAGAGGCTTGGCCACAAACTCGTTGACCCCGGCATCGCGTGCGGCAATGACCTTGGAGCGGTCAGTGTGGCCGGTCATCATGATAATCGGCACATAAGGATGCGGGCTGTCGGTGCCGGTGCGCAACAGGCGGGTAAATTCGATACCGTCGATCGTTTCCATCACAAGGTCGACGATGATGACGTCTGGCCGCCAATCGCGCACGATCTCAAGGGCCTCAGCCCCGTCCGAGGCTTCGCGGATATTGGTGATCCCCATGGCACGCAACATGGTGCAGACGATAACCCGCATGTAATGGTTATCATCCACTACCAACGCCATGACACGGGAAAAATTACTCAAAACCGTCTACCCAAAAGGCTATTCCTGATCCGAAAGTCTTAACCTCACCCCACAGGCCAAATCGGGCGCCTGAAAAGGGTTTGAATCTTCCTGTAAGATAATTTGGTTAATTCACAAAACAAAGATTGATCTTTCATTAAATCAGCTATTCTTTTGCAACAAATATTGCCGATGAGCAAACCCTTGGGGTGCGTCATGGTGCAGCAAATAAGGCGGGGCAAACATGTTCGACTGGCAAAACCGTACCGTGATCACGGGGGCTGCGGCGGTACTTATCTCCGGGTTTTGCGTCGGGTTCCTGACCGCGAAGGCCACCGAAGGCGGCGGGCGGGCCAATCGCTCATCGGAAGCCGTGTCGATCAGTGAGACTGTAGGTAATCTCTACGGTAAGCCACGCGATAAAAATGCGCCCCGTGCCTCGGACAAAAAACCAGCCGGGTTTGCGGTCTGGAAACAAAGCCTTGATACGTCTGCGGCCTCACCGCGGGCCTGTATTGAGTTCAGCCGCGACCTTGATCCGTCGAAACCCTACGGCGACTATGTGCTGGTCTCGCCCGAATTGCCGTCGGCCCCTGCCGTATCGGTCAAGGGCGCAAACCTGTGCGTGTCCGGATTTGGCTTTACCGACCGGCGCATCACCCTGCTAAAAGGTCTGCCGGGTAAGGGCAATGATAAGCTTGAGAAAAACGTCGATCTTGACTTTGCCTTTGGCGAAAAGCCGCCCTATGTCGGCTTTGCCGGTGAGGGCGTCATTTTGCCGCGCGAAGATTCCGACGGGGTGGCGATTGAAACGCTGAATGTTACGTCGCTGGCGTTCGAAGTCTGGCGCGTCGCTGATCGCAATCTGGTCAGGCAAAATATCTCTGCCCCCGATCCGGTGTCCGAGGGCGATTATGATTATGAGTGGGGCGAGGACAGCCCCAATGAAAACGGTGGTAAGGTCTGGTCGGGTAAGGTTGCGGTGCGCGCCGGTAATGGTGAGCGGATCACCACGGTTTTCCCACTGGGCGCGGTGCTGAAAAATCTGAAACCGGGCGCCTATGTCATTAAGGTGCGCGATGCGTCGGGTGGACGCGACAAATCCGAAAATGACCAGCCCGCTCAGGCCCGGCGCTGGATACTCTATACCGACATGGCGCTGATGACCTATTCCGGCAATCCAGCGTCAGGCGCAGGCCTTGATGTGGTGGTGCGCTCCCTAAAATCCGCCAAGCCCTTAAGCGGCGTGCGGGTTGCACTCGTCGCGCGCAATGGTGAGGATCTGGCCGAAGGGCGCTCCGGCACCGATGGGCGGGTGCGCTTCAATCCGGCTCTGCTCAAGGGCGAAGGCGCGCTGACGCCCAAGATGGTCATGGCTTACGGCCCGGCTGAGGATTTTACCGCGCTTGATCTTGACCGCGCGCCGGTTGATCTGTCGGCCAAGGGTGTAGGCGGGCGCCAAGATGAGGCCGTAACCTCTGGTCGTGCCGGTGCGGGCATGGTCGATGGTTACCTCTATACCGATCGCGGTATTTACCGACCGGGTGAGACAGTGCATGTGGTCGCCCTTGTGCGCGATCCGCAGGGTAAGGCGATTAAGGACCGTAAAGGCGCGCTGATCGTTACCCGTCCGTCGGGGGTCGAGGCCTTCCGCGTCAAGTTTGATAAGTCCGAAAACGGCTATGTCGCTGCCGATATTGCCCTACCCACATCGTCCCCCCGCGGTCAGTGGCAGGCGCGAATTGAGGTCGAAGGCCTTGAGGGTGCCGCCGGTTCTGCGGCCTTTGCGGTTGAGGATTTCGCGCCTCAGCGTCTGGGGGTCGATATTGCGGCGGACGCCGATAAGCCCCTGACGCGGCCGGATGAAGCGCGCGCGGTGCGGGTCAATGCACGGTTCCTTTATGGGGCGGTGGGTTCGGGCCTAACGGTGGGCGGTGAAGCGCGGGTGC
This sequence comes from Asticcacaulis endophyticus, assembly GCF_014652575.1. Classification (GTDB taxonomy): domain Bacteria; phylum Pseudomonadota; class Alphaproteobacteria; order Caulobacterales; family Caulobacteraceae; genus Asticcacaulis; species Asticcacaulis endophyticus. The sequence continues at coordinate 898,604 of NZ_BMZB01000001.1, forward strand.
GGGCGGACACCAACCCCTTCCCGGCCTTTAAAGACTATCGCTTCGGCAATGAGCAAAACCCGTTTGAGGAAAAATATGTCAATCTGCCCGAAACCGTCACCGATGGTCAGGGGCAGGCGACCTTCCCGTTGGAGGCCTCTGTGGCGGGCGATACGGATCAGCCGCTATCGGTGCTGTTGACCTCATCGGTGTTTGAACCGGGCGGGCGTCCGGTCAAGGAATCGGCGACGCTCCGCATACGGACAAAGCCGCTCTATCTGGGGGTTAAGATTGACGCTCAGGACACCAAGGGCAACGCCGCCCCGCGTCTTGGGTTCAATATCATTGGCCTGAATGCGCAGGGGCAAAAGATTGCGGCCTCTGGCGTTAAGGTACGGCTGGTCTCCGAGAACTGGAACTATGACTGGTATCAACAGGACGGACGTTGGGCGTGGCGGCGCACCGCCCGCGATGTGGTCGTATCGGAAACCAGCTATGATCTCAACGCGGGTACCGGCCTGAACTTTGCCCGCAATCTCGACTGGGGCGACTACCGCTTTGAGATCGAACACCCCCAGACGGGGGCGCGCACGGTGGTGCGGTTTGCCTCCGGCTGGGGCAATCCGGCCAAATCCGCCGATGCGCCCGATTTTGTGCGTTTGTCGGCCGGTACCAAGGCCTATGTGCAGGGCGACACCATCACCCTGACCCTGAAACCGCCCTATGAAGGCGAAGCGCAGATTGCGGTGGCCTCTGACCGGCTGATCGACATGAAACATGTCCGCGTCGACGAAGACGGCACAACGGTGCGCCTGAAATCCGACGCCAGTTGGGGCGGCGGGGTCTATATTATGGTCTCGGTCATGCAGCCGCGCGATCCGGTTGCCTCGCCCAAGCCGCGCAGGGCGATGGGCCTGATTTACGTGCCGCTTGATCCCAAATCACGTAAGCTGACGGTCGCTGTCGATACCCCGAAAGGTGCGCCGCAAAAGCCAGTGATTGATAAGATGGGCGACGCCTGGCTTGAGGTGCCGGTTAAAGTATCGGGGGCCAAGCTGGGCGAACGGGCGCGTCTATCTCTGGCCGTCGTCGATCAGGGCATCCTCAACCTGACCAAGTTCAAGGCCCCTGATCCGATAAGCTGGTACTTTGGGAAACGCGCGCTCGGCGTCGATTACCGCGATGACTATGGCCGTCTGCTTGATCCCAATCTGGGTGCCCCTGCAGAGCTGAATTATGGCGGCGATCAGATCGGCGGCGAAGGCCTGACCGTCACCCCGATCAAGACCGTGGCCCTGTGGTCGGGCGTGGTGGAAACCGGCTTTGATGGCAAGGCGGTGGTGCGCCTTAAGGTGCCGAAATTCAACGGTGAGCTTAAGGTCATGGCCGTCGCCTGGACCGATGAGGCGGTGGGCTCATCACAGGAGACGATCACCGTGCGTGAACCGGTGGTAGCCGAACTGGCCCTGCCGCGTTTTCTGGCTCCCGGCGATAAGGCCTTCGCCACGCTGGAGCTTAACAATGTCGACGGCAGATCAGGCCTCTACGAAGCGGTGGTGACCGGCCTTAAGGGGTTGTTTGTTCAATTCAAAAAAGCTTTTAACCTCGCCACCGGCCAGCGGATTCAGGAAGCCATTGAAATCAACGCGCCGCAGCGGGCCGGGATTTCAGCGGTCAATTTGTCGCTCAAAGCGGACGGTTACAGCTTCAATGAAGACTACAATCTGCAAACCCGCAACGGCTGGGGCACGCGCACGCAAGTCTTCACCGAACAACAGGGCGTGAACCAGACCTATGCGCCCTCGCGCGCGTTACTTGACGGGTTGCAACCCGGCACGATCAGTATTCAGGTCTCGTACTCGCCGTTCCGCGGGATTGATCCGACGCCGCTCGCCGCCGCGCTCAACCGTTATCCCTATGGCTGCACCGAGCAGATATCGTCGGCGGCCTATCCGTGGCTTTATGTGTCGCCGTCCTTGACCGATGCCAAAACCGCCTCACGCGGGCAGACCATCCTGAAACAGGCTGTGGGCCGGATATTGGATCGTCAGTCGGCGGACGGTGCCTTTGGGCTGTGGAAAGCGGGCGATGGCGCGGCGGAAGGGTTTGTCGGCGCCTTTGCCACCGACTTTATCCTGGAGGCGCAAAAACAGGGCGTTTATGTGCCGCAAGAGGCCCTCGATAAGGCCATGAACGCCATGCGCGATATGTCACGGCCCGATGGGTTCACCAGCGTCAATTACCGACTGAAAGCCTATGACGGCGGCTGGTTTGGCCTGCAAAAGGACGACATTACAGCCCAGATCAGATCTCGTGCCTCGGCCTATGCCCTCTATGTTATGGCCAAGGGCGGCAACGGTGATCTGGCGCGTCTGCGCTGGTATCACGATGTGCAGTTTAAGTCTGAGCGCTCACCTCTGGCCCGCGCGCAGGTGGCAGCCGCCCTGTCCATGATGGGCGATAAGGCGCGTGCGCGCTCCGGCTTTAAACAGGCGGTGCAGGCGCTGGGCTACAAAGACCCCCACGACTGGTATCAATCGCCCCTGCGTGATCTGGCCGGGGTGACAGCACTTGCCTATGAAGCCGGGGAGGCCACGATGGCGGCCGATCTGGGCAAACGGCTGGAAACCTCGATGAAAGACCCTGAGCGGCTGAACACGCAGGAGCAGGCGTTCATTCTGCGCGCGGCGTCCTATATGCTGAAAGCCGCAGGGCCAATCAAAATCGATGCCCAAGGGGTGGCGACCATCCCGTCGCAAGGCTCGCTGGCGCGTTACAATGTCGGTGCGGTGGCGCAGGCGCGTTTCAAAAATACCGGGTCAGGCGCGTTGTGGCGGACGGTGACGGTGACAGGTAATCCGCTGATAGCACCCCCCGCTGAGAGCAAGGGCTTTACGCTGGAGAAGGCCTATTACACGCTGGACGGGGCACGGATTAATCCGGCGCAACTGACTCAAGGCCAAAAGGTTCTGGTGGTCATTTCGGGCCGCTCATCCTATGCTCAGACCCGCCCGATCGTGGTTGACGATGCCCTGCCGGCGGGTTTTGAGATCGAGACGACCCTGACCAATGAGGACACGAGTGCTGGGCCGTTCCGGTTTGCGGGGTCTTTGTCGGCGCTGGACGTTCAGGAAGCGCGCGATGATCGCTATGTCGCCGCCCTTGATGTCAGTGCGGCCAATGGTTTTGCCATGGCCTATATTGCGCGGGCTACCACGCCGGGCGATTTCTATCTGCCGGGGGCGGAGGTGAAAGACCTTTACCGGGCCGATCTCTACGCCCGCACGGCGGGATCAAGGATCACCATTGCCGGACAGTAAGGACATTCCCTCTCCCCGCATGCGGGGAGAGGGTAGGGTGAGGGGCTTTTTGCGTCTGTTTGCCCCCTCCGTCGCCGGTAACCGGCGACACCTCCCCCGTAAACAGGGGAGGAGGATGCCGCACCTCCTCAAATCCCTGATCGTGTTCCTCACGGTTCAGGTGGTCGCGGCGGCGGTGAATCTCATCCTGCCGCCGGATATGTCCAAGGCCCAAAAAGCCTCGGCGGTGGCGCTGGATCGCAACGGTATGTGGTTGCGGGCCTTGCCGGTCGATGACGGGCGTTGGCGTATCCGGGCTGATCTTCAGCGTACGGACAAAAGCTTTGTGCACCATTTGCTCAAGGTCGAGGATGAGCGCTTTTACCTCCATCACGGTGTCGATCCGGTAGCCCTTGTGCGGGCATTTTCATCCAATATGCAGGCAGGTTCCGTGGTGTCGGGCGGATCAACCATTACCATGCAGACGGCGCGGCTATTGTCGCCCAAGGACCGCACCTATCTGTCCAAACTGATCGAAGTGTTTCGGGCGGTGCAGCTTGAGGCGCGCTATACCAAACGCGAAATCCTGTCGATCTATCTGACCCTGGCCCCTTACGGTGGTAATCTTGAGGGGGTACGGGCGGCCTCCCTGTCCTATTTCGGCCATGAGCCGGAAAGCCTGACCCTCGGTGAACAGGCCCTGTTGATTGCCCTGCCCCAAGCCCCCGAAGCGCGCCGTCCAGACCGCAACCCCAAGGCCGCGCTTAACGCCCGCAATGAGGTTTTGCTGCGCCTGCAGGACAAGGGCGCGGTTACGCCCGCCGTGGCGCAAGAGGCGATGGAGGAGCCGCTGGTAACGCGCCGGGCGGCCTTTCCGGCGCTGGCTTGGCACGCAGCGGGGCGTCTGGCGCGGCAGGTCAGGGGACTTGACGCGACCGTCATCACCACCATTGACGCCCCTTTGCAGGCCCGGCTTGAGGCCCTGGCACGGCAGACGGCGGCAGCACAAGGCCTTAACAGTTCGGCGGCCATCATGGTGGTTGACATCAAAACCCGCGCGGTGCGGGCCAGTGTCGGCTCCGCAGGGCTTGATCGCGCCGGGGGCTGGATCGACATGATGCAGCGGGTCAGATCGCCGGGTTCCAGCCTGAAACCCTTTATCTATGGTATCGGCTTTGAAGACGGGGTGATCGCCCCTGAAACGCGCTTGATGGATGTGCCGACGCGCTTTGGCGACTATCAGCCCGAAAACTTCGACCGGGTATTCCACGGCGACGTGTCGGCCAAAGACGCGCTGGTCAATTCGCTCAATGTGCCGGCAGTGGCGGTGCTGAACCGTATCGGAGCCGAAGGGTTTTCGTCGCGGCTGGAAGGGGCGGGCATCCACCTAATCCGGCCCAAGGCGGGGTTGAAAGAGGCCGGTCTGGCGCTGGCGCTCGGCGGGGCGGGGATAAAACTGTCCGATCTGGCCTCGCTTTACGCGGCCTTGGGGGACAATGGGGTGGTCAAGCCGCTGGCGTGGACGGAGGCTGAGGCGCGGTTGCACACCCTTCAGCCGGGATCACGCCTGATGACGCAGGATGCGGCGCAAAAAACATTAGCGATTCTGCGTGAGACGCCTGCACCGGCGGGGCGGCTGCCGGGGGCGCTAATGAAATCAGCCAATCGTCCGGCCTATAAGACCGGCACGTCCTATGGGTATCGTGATGCTCTGGCCGTGGGGGTAGCAGGCGGTCATGCCATACTGGTCTGGACGGGGCGGCCCGATGGCGGGGCGCGGGCCGATATGACCGGACGCGATGCAGCGGCCCCTTTATTGTTCGATGTGGTTGATCAGCTACAGGCCCCTGCGCAGTTGCCCAATGTGCTGACGCCGGATCGTCCGCCGGAAGCGTTGAAAGAGATGAAAACCGTAAATGCGGGGCCGGTGATTCTGTTCCCACCCGATGGCGCGACCGTTTTTGTCGAGGTACGTGCGCGGGGGGCGCGTGGCGATTTTACGCTTAAACGCGGCCTGAAATTGTCGGCGCGGGGTAAGGGGCTGCAATGGTATGTCAATGGCGAAGCCCTGCCCAAGGCCGACGGCGCACCGTTGTGGTATCCGGCGCAGGAGGGGTTTTATGATGTGGCGGTAGTTGATGGTGAAGACCGCGCCCGCCACGTCAAGGTGCGGGTCAAGGCGGTGGATTAGCTTGCTTAGTTCCGGGTCAAGGGGGCTTGCCCCCTTGGATTTTAGTGCGCTAACGCTTCGCGCTTAAGCCTTCATATCCAGCAAACGGCCAGTGACTTCGTTGACGGTTTTGATGACGCTGATATTGGCTTCAAAGGCGGTGCGGGCCTGAATCTGGTCGACGAAATCGCTGACCACATCCTTACCCTGAGCGATGTCCTGAACCGTTTTGACGGCACTTTTGTCAAAGCGCGCCTGTGCGCTCATCAGCCCGCCGATGGCTGTGTTTAATGCCAGCATGGTACTCTACCCGAACTTAAAAGGCCCCGCCGCATGCGCAGGCTTTACCCTTCCACCATGCGCCGAAAAGATTAAGCTTGTGGATAAAAGTGCGGTTAAAAGGGTTTAAACCATAAAGCCCAAATTCGACGTGGCGAAATTGCCGAGGTTCGGCAACACCCCCGGCAGTTCGGTGTTCGAGACTCCGAACCAGCGCGCCAAGGTAGCTGCGAACTGATCGACCGACGTGGTCGGCAACAGTCGGCCCTGACCCACCTGCTCATCGTCGGTTATGGACACCGTGGGAGCGGTGCCATAGAATTTCTTGCCGTTCACCGCGCCGCCCATGATGAAATGGTGCCCGCCCCAGCCGTGGTCGGTGCCGTCGCCGTTGGAGGCCAGCGTCCTGCCAAAATCGGAGGCGGTAAAGGTGGTGACCTGATTGGCCACACCTAGTTCAAGGGTAGCCTGATAAAAGGCCAGCATGGCTTCATCCAGCCGTGCCATCAGGCCAGGGTGATCTTCCATCAGGCCGTCATGGGTATCAAACCCGCCGAGCGACGCGAAATAGATCTGGCGCTTAGTGCCCAGCGTATTGCGCGCGCCGATCATACGGGCGATGATTTTAAGCTGATTGGCCAGCGAATTATTTTGGCCGTTCGGATCGAAATTGGTAGTCAGATTGATAGGCGCGATAGCGTTGTTGACGGTGCCCTGAAGGTCGATGCTGCGGCGGACGACCTTGGCATATTCTTCTTCCATCAGATGGGTGCGGCTCTGGGTCAGCAGGGTATAGAGCGCGTCCTGAACATTATCATTACCGGTGGCAATATAGCGCAGGGCGTCGATTGAGACAGCGCCATTAGAGCCGACCTGATATTGCAGCGCGTTTTGCCCCGACAGGAAGACGGCGTTACCGGCGGCAGAAATACAGGTCATGGTCGACAGACCGTTCGACGATAACGCCAGATCGCCCATCAGTCCGCCCCAGCCGACGGTCGCCCCTTCGGAGCCCAGCGCTTGCCACACCGACTGCTGATCATTGTGCGAAAAAAGCTTGGGCGGCAAGGGGTAGAGTGTGCGGTTGGGGTGCTCATATTGCGCTGCGGTTAGCGGCGTAATCAGCGGGCCGACATTAAGCTGCACGCCGAGACGGCCCTGATCGAACAGGGCTTTCAGGCCCGACAGGGACGGCGACAGGGCATATTGCAGGCCGTGCGGCAGTGTCTGCCCCGTCGGAGTCAGGGCTGTGGCGGCGAGGTCATTGCGGCTATAGGCAATGCTGCCGCGGATGTTGCTATAGAGCGCATGGTTGGTGGCATCATAGGGCACAACCGTATGGGCATGGTCGTTGCCGCCATACAAAAATATGCAGACAATGGCCTTATAGTCGGTGGCATTAAAAGCGGCGGCTTCGCCAAAACTGGCGAGATTCATGGCCAGAGGGGCGGCGACCCCCATCCCGCCAAGGGCAGCGGCACGGCTAAACAAGGCGCGGCGAGTGAGATCTTTGGTGCGGTCGATGTGCATCTTAAGGCCTCACTTCTGGATCAGATATTCAGGGCTGGCGATCACCAGCAGGAAGGCCGACCACATGCGGTCGATCTTTTGGGCATCGGTCGAGGTGGCGCTGACCGGCACGGAGTCCAGCGCGGTTTTGATCAGGCTGACCGTGGCGGGCGAAAGTTGGTCGCCGGTCATGTAAAGGTTCAGCCAGTTCACCAGCGCCGTCGTGTCGGCCACCATCGTCAGGGGCCGGGTATAGGTCAGGTCGATGTCGGCATAACCGTTCTTCATGACATGCAGGGTGAAGTTGATATAGCTGGCGATCGAGCTTTCATTGACCAACTGAAACTCCGGCGCCACGGCATTGCGGTCGGCCAGAGTGGTATTGGGGGGCACGTAGCCGGGACGGAAGAAGTTGAACACCGATCCTGAGCGCAGCGGGCTTTGGCCCAGACCGAAATCAGGATTGGTCAGGTCGTAAATCTCATACTTACCGCTCCAGGACGCAAAACCGGCCGTGCGCAGCAATTGCACAAAGCGGATCATGGGCTCGCGCAGCTTACCCGCGGTGTCGGCGGTCGGCACGGTCAGCGCTTCCGGATCGGTGAACAGGGCCTTCCAGAACGCCTTAAAGTCGCCGCGCACGCCGGAGCCGTTATTGTTAAAGGCGGACGCCACGCGGTTGATATAGGCGGCACTTGGGTTTGAGGTCACCAGCCGCTGGATCATGGCACGCGCAAAGAACGGCCCGACATTGGGGTGGTTGAACAGGGCATCAAGTGCGGTTTTTAATGCGGCTGTGCCTTCGGTATTGGCGGGGATACTGGTGCCCAGAAAATTAACCGCCAGCATCGAATGTTTGCTGGCCGTCAGCTTCATTGGGTTGGTGACATAGCGGGTATTCGGGATTGGGTAGCCTAAACCTGCGGGATTAGGCGTGGTCGTCACGCCGGTCAGATCGCGATCATAGCCGGTAAACACCCGCGCCAGATTGGTGACATCGGATTGGGTGTAGGTCTCTAACTTTGCACCGGTAAGGAGATCGGTCTTGATCGAGCCGTCATTATTGAGCTGATAGAGGCCAAGGGTGAAAAGTTGCATCACTTCACGGGCATAGTTCTCATCCGGCTGGCGACCTTGAGCGTTTTCTTTTTCGTTGCCGAGCGTGTTGAGATAGATGCCCATGGCCACGCTTAAGGTCACGTCCTCCAGCAGGGTGCGGAAATTGCCAAAGGCGTTTTTGGCCAGCATGTCCCAGTAGGCGGCGATACAATAGGGCGGATAAAAGCCGTCAATGGGATTGAGCGACACCACAAAATGCTCGGACAGGGCCAGAGCGATGCGTTTGCGGAGCTGATCCGGGCTGGTCAGCACCTGATTCCAGATCATCCAGTCGCCAAACACCGGATTGAAGTAGGTCTGCTCAGACGTAATCGCATTGTGGCCGCGGGAATCGAGCCAGGCCACGCCCGTTGGCCCCGGCGCCTCAGCCATGCGGGCATCGAGCCAGCCGGAAATGCCCAAGGATTGAACATTGGTGACATCGGATTCTGAGGCTGAAAACTGCGCTTGCAGCAGGAACCGTGCGGCCTGAGAGGCGGTGACTTGCGCGACCGGGGGCGGTGGGGGGCTGACGCCGCCACCGGAACCACCTGAAGACCCACCGCCTCCACCGCCGCCGCAGGCCGACAAGAGCAGGGAGGCCGAAGCGATGGCAACCGCCGCTGGGTGTATATCCGGCGACATCTCAGCCGGTGCGGGATCGCCCGCACCCAAGCTGTCATTCTCAGGGAATGTTGTTTCCGACCTGTCCATTTGCCCCGCGCCCCATATGTTTGCACATAGGCTTAGGAGGCTGGCATGCAAAGGTTAAGGATTTTCAACATATGGGATATATGGTTGCCGTTAAGCCTACATTCCCAATGCCGTCCTTATAAACAGGCTATGACCTGAGCGTCGCCCCAGCTTTTTGGGCTGCGGCGATGATCTTTTGCGAGACGGCTTCGATATCCGCGTCGGTCAGGGTCTTATCCTGCGGGGTCAGGGTCACCTCGACCGCCACGGATTTGTGACCCTCAGCCACGCCTGCACCTGTATAGATATCAAACACCTGAGCGTCGGAAATCAGCGCCTTATCCGCACCCTTAATGGCGCGCACCAGATCACCGGCGACCAGAGCATCCTCAGCCACAAACGCGAAGTCGCGGGTTAGCGGCATGAGGTTCGAGATGGTCAAAGCCCCCTTCGATTTGCCCGACTTGGCTTTTGGCTGCGGCAGCAGGTCAAGCCTGATCTCAAAACCGACATAGGCCCCGTCAAGATCGAGGGTTTTCAGCACGCTGGGGTGCAGTTCGCCAAATTCGGCCAGCACCTGCTTTGGGCCCAGTTGCAGACGGGCTGAACGGCCCGGATGCCAATGGGCTGTGTTTGACCCTTGAACCAGTTGCAGGGAGGCTACTGGCACATTGATTTCTTCCAGCAGGCGTATCAGGTCGGATTTGAGCGCGAACAAAGCGTCTTCGCCCACCGCAGACCAATGCCGGGTTTTGGCGGGGGCCTTGATGGCGGAGATGACGGTTTTCTGGTCGTTTGGCTCATCACCGAAATAGACCGGCCCGATCTCGAACAATTGCGCGCCGGCAAAGCCCTTGGCCGCATTGCGCCCGGCTGCTTCCAGCAGGTTGGGCAGGACGCTGGGGCGCATACAGTTCAGTTCTGACGCAATCGGGTTGGCCAGCACCAGTGTGTCGTCGCCGCCACCAAACAGTTTGGCCCAATCCTGACGCATAAATGACCATGTCACAGCCTCCGAATAGCCAAACGCGGCCAGAGCGCGGCGGGCCGTGCGGGCGCGGGCTTGTTGTGGCGTCAGCACGCCGCCGTTTTTCGGCGCGACCGTTGGCAAAGGCGTCGATGGGATTTTGTTGAAGCCATAGATGCGTGCGACTTCTTCGACCAGATCGGCCTTGCCGTCCACATCGCGGCGGAAGGACGGCACGGATACCGTCCACGGTGTACCTTTGGTGACGCCAAACCCAAGCGCGGTCAGGATGGTTTCTATCTGTTCGTATGGCACCTCAAGGCCGGTCAGTTGACCGACATATGCCGGATCGAAGGTCACATCGGCGCGGCGGGCCGGGGGTGCGCCTTCGACGACAATGTCGGAGGCTTCACCGCCGCACAGGTCAAGGATCAGGCGGGTGGCCAGTTCCAGCCCCGGCACGACCGATTCCGGGTCAACGCCGCGCGCGAACCGATAAAGGGCATCGGACGTGATCTTGGTGTCGCGGCCGGTCTGGGCGGTGCGGATCGGATCGAACCAGGCGCATTCTAGGAAGACATCGGTGGTGTCGTCGGATACGCCGGTACTCATCCCCCCCATAATGCCGCCGATGCCGATGGGGCGAAGCTTGCCGTTTTCAGTGTCAGCGATAACGCACATATCTGGCGTAAGGATATACTTGCTACCATCAAGGGCATCAAAAAGTCTTGCTGGTGGCGATCCTGTTATAGGAATGCCGTTGTAATGCCAAAGGATTCGCCAATCTTTGCCAACGACTGCCTCAATCACGTTGCCGGACAGCTTTTTCACATCATAGACATGCAGCGGGCGGGCGCGGTCAAACGACAGGTAGTTGGTGATATCGACCAGAGTTGAAATGGGTTTCAAACCAATCGAGGTCAGCTTATCCTGCAACCACTTGGGCGAGGGGCCGTTTGTGACGCCTCTGATGACGCGACCGGAAAAATAGGGGCAGGCGTCGCCATCGACCTTAACCGAAATGGGCGACGGGAAGGTGCCCTTGACCGGCTCTATGGCTTTGTCCTTGAACGCGCCCAAACCGGCGGCGGCCAGATCGCGGGCAATACCATGCACCCCCAGCCAGTCGGGGCGGTTAGGCGTGACTTCAAAATCGATGACGGGCTCGGCACCAAACACGACAGCTGCCGGTGTGCCGACGGCCAGATCGTCGGACAGCTCCAAAATGCCGTCGCTCTCATCGGAAAGTTGCAGTTCGGACGCCGAACACATCATACCGTTCGAGACCACACCGCGCACCGGCTTTTCGACCAGGGTGACATCAAGGCCCGGAACGTAAGCCCCGATGGGCGCATAGATGGTGGTCAGACCAGCCCGCGCATTGGGCGCGCCGCAGACGATTTCTTTGCGGCCATCGACCGTATCGACCTGCAAGACCTGCAAACGGTCGGCGTTCGGGTGCTGGGCGGCGGAGATGACCTTGGCGACGGTAAAGGGCTTAAGCAGCTTTGCCGGATCGTGAATGTCTTCGACCTCAAGGCCGGCCATGGTCATGGCGTTGGCCACCGCATGAATATCGGCGTCGGTGTCGAGGTGATCTTTGAGCCAGGAGAGCGAAAATTTCATTGAGCGAACTCGTCGTATTTAGTTGCGACTCCAAGGGAGCCATCAGTGATCTGCTGTTGTTCAATAGTTATCAAGGAACCGGGGAGTACAGACCATTGTTCAGTATTTGGATCGTGATTTTCGTTGGTCAGAACGAACACGTTGCCGTCGACTTTTATGGCTGAAGATGGACGCCACACAGGTGTCCCTTCATCTAGAAGCTCTACATACACGACAACGCGCTCAATCATTACGACAGACCGCTTGCCGAGTTCGGCGCACTAAACCCGCTAAAGCCATAGTGGTTCAGCCAGCGGGTATCGGCGGCGAACATATCGCGCAGATCTGGCACGCCGTATTTGAGCATAGCCAGACGATCAACGCCCATGCCAAAGGCAAAGCCCTGATACTCATTGGGGTCGATCCCGCAGGCGGTCAGCACATTCGGATGCACCATGCCGGAGCCCAAAATTTCCATCCACTTATCGCCGTCCCCGATTTTCAGCTCATTGCCGTTGCGGGTGTAGCGCACATCCATTTCCGCCGAGGGTTCGGTGAACGGGAAGTGGTGCGGGCGAAACTGGGTGATGACCTTATCGGTCTCAAAAAAGCGCGCGATAAAGGTGTCGAACACCCATTTCAGGTGGCCCATGTGGATGGTTTTATCGATCACCAGACCTTCGATCTGATGGAACATCGGGGTGTGGGTCTGATCGGAATCGTTGCGGAACACGCGCCCCGGCACGATCAGGCGAAACGGCGGCTTGCCGGAAATCATGGTGCGGATCTGCACCGGCGAAGTGTGGGTGCGCAGCAGTTTGCGCGTCCCGTCAGCGCCGGGATTGAAAAAGAAAGTGTCGTGCATTTCACGCGCCGGATGTTTTTCCGGGAAATTGAGCGCGGTGAAGTTATGGAAATCGTCTTCGATATCCGGCCCTTCAGCGACTTCAAAGCCCATGTCGGCAAAGATGGCGATCATCTCATCCATGACCTGCATGGTCGGATGGACGCCGCCTTTGGCGCGCGGGGCGGACGGCAGGCTGAGATCAACGCGCTCGCTCTCCAGCCGCTTGGTCAGGTGTTCGGCCTCAAGCACGTCTTTGCGAGCATCGAGTGCAGCCTGAACCTGATCGCGCACAGCATTGATGGCGGCCCCCGTGGCTTTGCGCTCTTCGGGCGGCAGGGCACCGAGCGTCTTCAACAGACCAGAGATGCGGCCGGTCTTACCCAGAGCCGATACCCGCACGGCATCAAGGGCTGTAAGGTCGCTGGCTGCGGCAATTTCAGCCTCTATTTCGGTTTGTAACGCGGAATAATCGCTCATGATCGGATCAACTCAAAGCCTTTGCAGGCCGGTTGTTTAGGCGAAACACTGTCCTCATGAAAGCAAAAAGTGATCCTTGCGTCCGCTCAGGCCTGATCCAGCACAGCCGGACCGAACGCGGCGGGGTTTGACATTGACGGTTTGCCGTCTTCGATATGACCGCTTAGGCGCAAGGTGTTCGCATCCGAAGTCAGGCTCAGGTCGTACCAGTTATGGCTTATGGTCAGATCGATCGTGACGATGCGCGTCTCCTGCGGCGTCAGGGCGATAGTCTGGGCGGGCGCATTGTAAGCTTCGTCGCGGATGATAACGGTCAGCGGGGCTTTGGTCAGGTTACGTAGTTCCAGCCCCTTGGACCCCCACTCGCCGGTAAAGGCGGCCTGGCCAAAGATCCGACGATAAAAGCCATTCGGGCCTGATATCCAGAGATTTACGGTATCTTTCAGCGGCATGGCGATGGCCTTACCGGCGCTGACCGTAAAGCGGCGCGGAATGGCGGCCAGATTATCCATGTCATAGACATGAAAGACGGCTGCCCCTGCGTGACTATTATTGGTTAAAACGATCTGGCCGTTGCTGATCCCGCACCCCAAAGCGTAGGGCGTCGCCCGGCGTAGACGTGGGCCTTTTTCCTGAACCGGCGCGATCAGGGCGTCCGGCGCCTGGGGTTTGGTCTCGCCGCCAAGTTTTCGAGCGCGGTCAGCCAGTTCAGTGGTTTGGGGCATGCCGGCAAAAAACGGCTGATCATTGGGCGTCTTGAAATCGAAACACGAGGTCAGATCGCCGCACACGGCCCGACGCCAAGGCGAAATATTGGGTTCATGTACTCCAAAACGGGCCTCGATAAAGCGGATGACCGAGGTGTGGTCGAACACTTCCGAGGCGACATAGCCGCCCTTTGACCAGGGCGAAATCACATACATCGGCACACGCGGGCCAAGGCCGTAAGGGCGGTTACGATATTTATCGTCGCCCTGATGATATTCCGCATCCGCCCCTTCGGCAAAGCCAAGCGGCGCACCCGTGGCATCCAGCGACGGCGGAGCGGGCGGCGGCACATGGTCGAAATAGCCGTCATTTTCATCGAAATTGATCAGGAAAACGGTCTTTGCCCAGACTTCAGGATTGGCGGTGAGGGCATCAAGCACCTTGGCGGTATAGTCGGCGCCTTGGGCGGGGCTCGACGTCGACGGATGCTCAGACCCCTCAGCCGTGCCGACGATCCATGACACCTGCGGCAGTTTGCCCGCCAGCACATCCTCTTTGAGCTTATCGAGATCGCGTGTGCGCACGGATCTGTTGGCCAGTTCGGCCAGCTTGCCACCGGTGGCCTTATCCGCCGCCCGATAGGTCTTGAAACCAACAAGGGGATTGTCGGTGAAGTTGTCCTTCATGTCCTGATAGACCTGCCAGGATACGTCCGCGGCACTCAGACGCTCAGGATAGGTCGTCCAGTCATAGCCGCCGTGGCTCTTGGGGTCGGCTTTGATGTCGTCATAGCCGTTGTCGATAACCGGTCCATTCGGGCCGACATTTTTACCCGTCCAGTGGAACACCCGGTTGGGATTAGTACCTGAATGCATAGCGCAGAAATAGGCATCACACAGCGTAAAGGCATCGGCCAGCGCATACTGAAACGGCATATCGGCGCGCGTGAAATAGCCGAGCGAATGGTTGTGCTTGGCGGCAGGCCAGTTATCCATGCGGCCCTGATCCCAGGCAGCTTGCGCATCCTTAAAGCTGTGGGGGGTGCCTTCCACCCGCATCAGGCGGAAATCCCTGGCGGTATTGAGCGCAAAGGGCGCAATCAGACGCGTCTTATCCTCTTCGCGTGGCTGTGCGAAAACCGTGCGGTCATGCGCCACGGGGATGGGGAAGCGATCGCCAAAGCCCTGCACCCCGTTCATCGCCCCGAAATAGTGGTCGAATGAGCGGTTTTCCTGCATCAAAATGACGATGTGCTCGACATCCTTTATAGTGCCGGTACGCACTTTCGCCGGAATATCAAGGGCGCGGGCGATAGCCGGAAAGGCAGCGAAGCCTGCGGCGGCCTTAAGCAGGGTGCGACGATTGTGGGGCATGGCGGTCATCCTTGGACAGGCTCCAAGCCATAACCGCGCCGTTTGTCATATTTGTTACAGTTCAGGCCGCATGTGACTCTTTATTTATGCGCTAACGCTTCGCTGCTTGAGCGCGGATTTTTTATCCGTATCGGCTTTGGTCACGGGGGCCTCATCGAAGAACGATGGGTGATGCTGACGGATATCGTCCAGCCACACTTCAACCTGCCCGGATTTCAGGGCAAAGGGTGAGGTTTTTTTGGCAAACATGTCCCGGAATCGGCGCTTGGCGGGCATAAGGCGCACCGCTTCATGAGGGCCGCTCTCGCGCATCAGTTCACGTAGGATCTTGCGCGTGGCCGTTAGCTTTTGGGCGGATTTCATGATGGCATTCAGGTTCATGTCTTGGCTCCGTCGCGATAGGTCTGATAGCGGCCGCGTTCCATGCTGAGGATCGAGATCGGCCTCGCCACGCTCGACTCCCTCATCAGTTCGTGCTCAATCACCGGCAGTTCCATGAACTTTTGCGCATAGTCGGCTAAGATACCGGCATTGGCTGAATCCAGCAACGGCCCCAGCTTGGAACTGACCCGGTGCCAGCGTTCCATGCGCGCCACATGCAGACCGGCGTGCGGGGCCATTTGGGCGATCGGGCGCAAGGTTTTCACCAACTCATCGGACAGTTTGCGATTTGACTGGCCGATACTACCGCCGATTTCCTTGATGACCGCCAGCAGGATATCTTCGGTGGCGTGCAGGGCGTGGTGCTCATATTCCGGCATGGCTCCGGTCAGGAAGGCGCGCGTCAGATCATCCTGAGCATAGGTTTCAACAATGACAGGTTCTGAGGCGGCACTGGGGCTGTCGCTGCGCAATATGCGGTATTTGAGCGTGCCGCCGAACGCACCGATAAACTCCATCGACACCATAGCGGGCAGGGCATCTGCGGCCCCGAAACCGGCGATCACCAGCCCGGTCGTATAGCCATAGGTATGTTCCGGCAGCCACTCCAGCAGCAGGGATTCCGCCGCCAGTTTCAACACGTCACGCACCAGCGATTCCGGATACTGAGCCCCCTCAAAAATGCGGCCCATTTCCTCGCTTAAGGTCGTGCCGATATGGGCATAGATATAGTCGGTCAGGGCTTGTCCGGCCTCGATCCGGCGGCGGGGCAGGGGATCGCGGGTCTTGCCGCTGTGGTCCGTGGCCGTGATCGGATCGACCGCTTCAAACAGAATATCCTCACGCAAAGCACTCAAGGCCCGTGTGGCGATATCAGCGTTTACAGGTCGGGCAAACTCCCAGCCCAGCTTGACCATACCCGCCGCGTAATCGAGCAGAAAGCCACGAATATAGGCGGAAAAACTCTGCTGTTCGGCGTTGGCATGGGGCGTCAGACCCAGTCCCGATATGTCGGACAGACCCGCAATCATCGCCTTGGCATAGGCCTTGACCGAACCGATATCGGGTTTGTGCTGAAGTTTAAACTGACCGAAAACTGTCTTCCACGGCAGACCGCCGAAGTCTCCGCCGCCATAGATCATGGCCGCTATCGGCCCGCTGTCATCGATGACAAAGATCTTTTCGACGCCGGATTGTGAGACGCGGTAAGCCTCGCCGTCGGAAATGGTGACCGCGCTGTCGGCCCCCAGTACGACGGCCTCAAGATTCATCAGTAATACTTCGCTGGTCACGAAAACTCCCCCGCCGTCCCCATATGGTTAATCAACCACAGACATGGCCAAAAGGAAAGCGGGGCCGCACACAACTGGCATGAAAAAACCCCGCCACCTGCGGGTGACGGGGTTTAATCTCAATCTTTTCAGATCAATTAGGCTGCTTGCAGAGCGGCGCGAACCTTATCGGCAATGGCCTTGAAGCCATCAGCGTCGTGCATCGCGATGTCCGACAGAACCTTACGGTCGATTTCGATCTCAGCTACGGTCAGGCCGTGGATGAACTGCGAATAGGTGTAGCCTTCGATCCGTGCAGCGGCGTTGATGCGCTGAATCCACAGAGCGCGGAAGTTGCGCTTCTTGTTGCGACGGTCGCGGTACGCATATTGACCGGCCTTATCGACGGCGGCCTTAGCGGTGCGGATGGTATTCTTGCGGCGGCCGGAAAAACCCTTAGCCTGGGCCAGAACTTTTTTGTGCTTGGCGTGTGAAGTTACGCCTCTTTTAACGCGAGCCATGTTTCAGGTTCTCCTTAGGCGTAGGGCATGTAGGATTTGATCTTGATGGTGTCGGCATCCGACATCACCTGCGTACCGCGGTTCTGGCGAATGTACTTGCCATTGTGCGAGATCAAACGGTGGCGTTTACCGGCAACGCCGGCCTTTACCTTGCCCGAGGCCGTGAAACGGAAACGCTTCTTGGCGCCCGATTTCGTCTTCAGTTTTGACATTTCATATACAGCGGGATTAGCGCTGTCCTCTGGATAGAAGATTTATCCGCCAAGGCATGTCATGGGCCCGGCGAACTTGGGAAGGCGGGTCATTACAGGATAAGGACTTTGATGGCAAGCAGAGTCTTCTACCTGATACCCATCTTTTGTGCCGCCTTATCAACCTGAAGCGCCATCCACGCGGCGGGCAGGCACAGAACCGCGCCAAACAGGATCGGGGCGTCCGGCCCGAACCGGCTGAACAGGAACCCGGCGAGTATAGGCCCGATGATACGGGCGACCGCACCCATCGACATATTGAACCCCAGCATCGCCCCTTGCCGGTCGGGCGGCGCGGCCTTTGAGATCAGGGCCGAGATGTTGGAAAAGACAACCGCTTGCCCGACCGTGCCGAACATGACGATCGGGGCAATCAGTATGGCCCACTGGTTGGCCCCCTGAAGGATAAAGCTGGCCCCAAACACCGCAAGCCCGCCCGCCATGACCTTGGCCTCACCATAGAGCCGGACCAGCCGCCGCGTCAGCACCACCTGCATCAGGGCGGCGGTGATGCCGATGCACAAAAAGATCATGCCGATATCCTGCGGGCCCCAGTTGTAGCGGTGCTTGGCCCACAGAGCGAAGATCGACTCCAACCCCGCAAAGGCGCCCATATAACAAAGGGTGGCGATGATCACGCGGCTGATGACCGGATTGGCGCGGGCTTCGCTGAACGCCCCTAAGAAATCAGGCGGCTGGGCGTGGCTCTTGGGGCGGCTTTCCTTGACGAACAAAATGACACCGAGGGCGGCAAGGCCGGCCATAACCGCGGCGGCATAAAGCGGCAGGGCGTAGACCTCATCACCGGAATTACCGGCATCGCGCGCCAGAACCCCGCCGATAAACGGGCCAATGATGAAGCCGAGCGAGAACGCGGCCCCCAGCAGGCTCATGCGTGACGCCCGCTGATGGGGTTCGGACATATCGGAAATATAGCCCTGAATCGTCGAGATATTACCCGATCCCAGACCGCTTAAAAACCGGATGAAGATCGCCAGCCAGATATTGCCGCACAGAGCCAAGGCTACATAGAACAGGACATTGGAGGCGGTGGTGACCAGCAGCACCGGTTTACGCCCCAGCCGATCGGACAGCCAGCCCCACAAAGGCTCGGCAAAAAACTGCCCCAGACTATAGGCCGAAAACATCAGGGCGACCTGAAACGGCCCGGCGTTGAGATGCTCGGCAAAGAATGGCAACAGCGGCATGACGATGCCGAAGCCTACCATATTGACGAACACCACTGAAAACAGCGCCACCAGCGCGCCATTATCGCGCAATCCGTCCCTTATACCTTTGAAAAAAGGCGGTTTGGGCGCGTGAGGCGGAGGGGGCGGCGAGGATGCGCCCGTATCGGAAACCAAACGCGTTTCCGGTTTTTCGGGCTGGGGTACAGGGTTCGACATAGGGCCACTTTGCAGTATGGGGCGCGGACTATTGACAATTTGACCGCAGGTGCGAGGGCATTTGATGGAGGCGTTATGTACGCCGTGACGCGGCATATGACCAGTCATGACTTGACACAATTTACATGTTCTTGTTATGTTCTTAACCGAAAGGTGCAAGAACATGCCCGCAGTCAGCCCCGAAGACGACATAAACTTGAGTAATCTCAACTGGTTATATCTCGACATGAACTCCTATTTCGCCAGTGTCGAGCAGCAGGACGACGTGCGCCTGCGTAACCGTCCGATGATCGTGGTGCCGGTTAAATCCGATTACACCTCAGCCATTGCCGCCAGCTATGAGGCCAAGGCGCTGGGGATTAAAACCGGCACCAGCGTCAAGGAGGCGCGGGCGCTGTGTCCGGCGATTCAGATACGTGAGGCGCGGCCGGATCGCTATGTTCAGGTACATAACCGGATATTGGAAGAGGTTGATCGCACCCTGCCGATCGAAAAGGTCTGCTCGATTGACGAGGTGGCCTGCCGGTTGACGATGGGGCAACGTCATGAGGCGGCAGCGCGCGCTCTGGGCTATCGGATTCAGCAAAATATCATGGCCAATATCGGCGAATGTCTGCGGTCGTCTATCGGGATTGCGCCGTCGCGGATGCTGGCCAAGACGGCGGCGGATATCGTCAAGCCCCTGGGGTTGACGGTACTGCGTCAGGACGACCTGCCGGGGAAGTTGCTGGATCTGAAGCTCAATGATCTGCCGGGTGTCGGGGCATCGATGAACCTGCGGCTGAACAAGGCGGGCGTGTTCACCGTGGCGGAATTGTACGCCTTGCCTGCGCCGCGTCTGCGTCAGATCTGGGGCGGGATCGGCGGCGATAATTTTTGGTACAGCCTGCACGGCATCGACCCGGCGGAGGTGGATACCATCCGGGGTTCGATCAGCCATTCCCATGTGCTGGCCTCTGATCTGCGTCCGATTGAGGCGGCGCGCGGCGTGGCCCGGCGGCTGGTGGCCAAGTGCGGGTCGCGGCTGCGGCGGATGGGCTATAAATGCGGGGGCTTACACCTGTCGATCCGCGCCGACCGGGGCGATGGCCGCGCTCAGGCCGAGGCCCATTTCGATGTCACCGCCGACAGCTTTCGGATGATCGAAGTCATGGACGGTCTGTGGCGGCACTGTGCCGCTAAGCTGAACAGCCCGCGCGTGAAGAAGGTGTCGATCACCTGCACGCGCGTCATCCCGGCTGATCTGCCGCCTGACCTGTTTGGCTGGACGCCGGAAGTGGCCGAGGATGCCCGTCATATGCGGGTGCTAAAGGCGCTGGATGGGCTTAATCAGCGTTACGGCAAGGACGCGGTCACTATCGGTCCGCGCACCAAGGTGCATGGTTTTGTGGGGGCCAAAGTCGCCTTTAATAGGATACCGGAAAACGCCGAGTTCTGGGAGTGAAAATCGCGGTATTTGGCCATCTAATACGCAGTCTGCGCTGGCAGGTACCTAAATGTACCTGCGGCGCTTGCCAGCTATTATATGACTCAAATCTCACGATTTTCAGGCCGGTGATTAGATGCGGATGATGACCTGTGATCCGGAGCCTTGCATTTTGGTTAATGCAATATGCCCGTGCTTTACTTTGGCATAAGCGCCAAAAGACGCTGATATTCACTTTCTCCACCACATGCGAAAACATTCGCCTCCGGATCTGGCGCTATTAAAAGCGCCGCTACACAGGCCTCCGTTATCAGAATGGTGTCCGGGCTCATAGAGGAGGAGGTCCGATAAGAATAGCCCGTATAGGTTTGAGGGTCTCTCCCGGAGGTGGTGAAGGATTGAAATCCTGCTCCACGACTATACTTTTTATCTTCCAAATAACGTGCGGGTTTTGATGAGGGTCCGCTTACGTTTGACGGTGATTGAGAGTATGAAGGGCGTTCAAAAGAATTGGTGGCTTTCCTGATCCATTTTTTGGCGTTTTTTTCCTGTCCGGGCCCCATTCGTCCAGCTTTCAACGCCAGTCCATACATAAGTTTATCGCGAGCATAGCCTTTCCGTGCCCGCTCTTCTAAGTCAGGCATGGGCTCGACCAGCGCGCTTTCAACAAAACTTACGGTTTCCGCCAGTTTAAGCTTTAGGCGCTCTGCCGGTTCCACCTCGTTGGCCTGCACAGAATGCACTATCGACAGACCTATCGAAAGCGCCAGCACAAGATTGCTCAACAAGAAAAATCGGATCATAAGTCTCCCCCATAAGGTAAAATCATAATACCTTAAAACATACACTGACAAGCCGTCGCCTCTACCTAGCAGGGCATTCCGGTCAACATCAGCCGCTTAACATGGCGCCATCTGAAACAAATTCCCCAGTCTATTAAGTCTGACGCATTTAATATCTCATCTAAACTAAAGACTTTTTAGAGGGCTCAAAGGCGGATAACATACGATTTCAGCGTTGTCTCGACCACTTCCCAGATGCCGGTAAAGCCGGGGCGGATAACGAACTGCGATCCGGGGGTGAGTGCCACCGATGCCCCGCCGTCTTCGTGCAGGACGGAGACGCCTTCAAGGATAGTGCAAAACTCCCATTCGTCGTAAGCGATGCGCCACGATCCCGGCGTTGATTGCCAGTACCCGCTGAACACCGTCTCATCTTCCGAGGTTTCCAGATTCCACGTCAGATGTTTCGGATCACACGTGACTATCCGCTCAGGCAAAGGCCCGCCCACTTCCGGTTCCGGCAGCGTATTACGATCAAACACCAGCAGCTTAGACATGACAGCCCCTAAAACAAATGCCTCAAACTGTAAGTCTGAGGCATCTGAAAAGTAATGCAAAAATTATCGAAGAACCGCTTCGAGATAATTTTTTCAAACCCGCAAACATCGAAAAGTATTTTGGCTTTAGCCAAAAACTTTATCGATGAGGTCTATTTCGGCGCCAAAATCATGATCATCTGACGGCCTTCCATACGGGGCTCGTATTCGACCTTGGTGGTAGCCTCAAAATCGGCCTTCACCTTTTGCAGCAATTTCATGCCCAGTTCCGGGTGGGCCATTTCACGGCCGCGGAAACGCAACGTGACCTTGACCTTATCGCCTTCATCAAAGAAGCGGGTCATGGCTTTGGCTTTTACCTCATAATCGTGAATATCGATATTGGGGCGCAGCTTGATTTCCTTGATTTCGACAACCTTTTGCTTCTTACGGGCTTCGGCCTTTTTCTTCTGCTCCTGGAAGCGGAACTTGCCGTAGTCGAGAATTTTGCAAACGGGGGGATCAGCAGTCGGAGACACTTCGACAAGATCAAGACCGGCTTCTTCGGCAGCTTCGATGGCTGCGGAGGTCGGCATGATGCCTTGTTTTTCGCCATTGTGGTCGATCAACAGAACGCGCGGAACCTTGATGTCCTGATTGATACGGGGGCCGTCCTTAGTGGGCGGTGTTTGAATGGGGCGACGAATAGTTAAGTCTCCTGATATTGTTTATACGGTTTGCGCGAAATTTTAAGGGTCGCGTCACGCGCGCGATTATGGACTATAGTAGGGCTGCCGATCAATCCCCTGCCGCCGGAAAATAGGCGCAATCGGTTAATTTTCGGATATTAAGCCCTTGAGTGACATGTGGGCAGTCAGCTGAAGAGTTTCAAGACAGCAGACGGCGATAGATGTCAAGGGTTGCCGCACACATGGCCTCTAAAGTGAACTGAGCCCGGACATGCGCCATGCCTTTGGCGCCCATAGCGGCCCGCTCGGTTTCCGGCATATTCAGGACGCGCTCGATGGCGTTTGCCCATATGTCAGCATCACCGGGCGCAATCAGCCAGCCGGTTTCTCCGTCAATCACGGTCTCAGAGGTCGCGCCATGATCGGCGGCCAGAACGGGCTTGGCCATAGCCTGCGGCTCAACCGCCGTGCGCCCGAACGCTTCGGGCTCTACGGAAGGGGCCAGCGCAAAGTCACACAGCGTAAAGGCGGCGGGCATATCGGCGCAGTGGCCAACCATATAGACCTGATCGTTCAGGCTATAGGTATCAATTAGACCCTTAAGGTGGCGCTCATAGTCAACGCGCCCTTGGGAATCACCCGCAAATACGACGCGCACATCCGTGAGGCCGCGCTGTCTCAGGCGGTGCAGGGCTTCCAGGATCAGCTCATGGCCTTTCCAGCGCGTCAACCGCCCGGCCAGCACAAACAGAGGGCGGGTATCGTCCGCACGCAGATCCCAGGCTTTGCGTAAGCTTTCGACCTGTTCTCCTGTGACGCGGGCAGGGTCAAAGCGCTGAATATCGACCCCACGCGGGACGGTTATGACCTTATCAGGACCTATACGGTAATGGCTGAGGATATGGCGGCGGGTAAATTCGGAATTGGCAATGGTCACATCGGCGCGCACCATCCACGAATTGTACCAGCGTTTCAGCTTGCCCTTGGCCTTATAGATGCCGTGATAGGTGGTGAGGCTTTTGACCTTGCAGGCTTTGGCGGCGTTGATGGCGGCAAGTGCTGGCGCGCGTGAGCGGACGTGGACGATATCGACCTTAAAGGCGCGGATGATTTTCTTCAGGCGGAAATAATTTTTAAGCTGTTTCAGCGGGTTTTTGGAATGCACCGGCAAAGGGATAAGGACGGCCCCAGCGGCCTTAAGACGGCCTTCCATGCGCCCGCCTTTTGAGGCGACGATCGCCCGACCACCGGCCTTGACGATGGCTTCGGCCATGTCGAGCGTTGTCTGCTCGACCCCGCCGGTGTCGAGGTTGGGCACGACCTGTAGCACGCAGTGGGGGAAGGAGTTGTCCGGCGTATCCGCCATTTTGATCTTTCAGGAAGGGTATTAAGTCTGATATGGCGACCTTATGACCATGAAGCCTGATGATAATCAAGATGAAGTGCGCGTTTGGCGAACGCAGAGCGGCCACGATATCGCCTATCGCCAAATCACGGGCGCTGGCCCGACCGTGCTGTGGTTGGGCGGGTTCAAATCCGACATGACCGGCACGAAGGCGCAAGTGTTGGCGGATATGGCGGTTCGCGCAGGGTTCGGGTTTGTGCGCTTTGACTATTTCGGTCATGGCGCAACTGGCGGAGACTGGAACGCGGCCCGCATCGGCCTGTGGCGCCAAGATGTGCTTGAGGTGGTTGATAACCTCACCAAAGGGCCGCTGGTGGTCGTGGGCTCCAGCATGGGCGGGTGGATGACGACCCTGCTGATCAAGGATCGGCCTGAACGGATCAAGGGTGCGGGATTTATCGCGCCTGCACCGGATTTTACGCACGCGCTGATGTTGCCGAACTTAAACCCGGAAGAACGCCACGCGCTGACGGTTTCCGGGGCCTTTGTCATGACCGGCTATGATCAGGGTGTGACGATGTCGCAGGCCTTTTTCGATGAGGCCAAAGATCATCTGGTATTCGGCGCGCCGCTGACCTTCGACGGGCCGGTGCGTATCCTGCACGGCATGAAAGACGATGTCGTGCCGTGGTCGCACGGCGTGAAACTGGCCGAACATATCTCTAGCGGTGATGTGCGCCTGACCCTGATCAAGGACGGTGATCACCGCCTGTCGGGGCCAGAGGATCTTAAACTTCTGACCGCAATGGTTCAGGAACTTATTGACGCATAGATAGCAGCTAGTCCGTCTTTGTATGTCGGATATTGCGGTCGCCAGCCCAATTCGGCCTTAGCCAAAGCGTTGGAAACGCGTTTGTTTTCGGCATAAAACCGCTTCATGCCGCCCGACAGGTTCGGATCATCGAAGGCGATTTCTGGCGGCATGTCAAACCCATAGGTGCGGGCGGCGTAGATTAGCACGTCATCGGCGGGGGCGGGTTCATCATCACACAGATTATAGATGCCGCCGGGACGCGGGCGGCGGACACTGGCCATCAGGGCGGTGGCGCAATCGCTGTCATAAAGACGGCTGAACACCTGACCCGGCTTATGAATGCGCCGTGCCGTGCCATCCTTGAGGCGTTCCAGCACATTGCGGCCAGGGCCATAGAGTCCGGGCAAGCGAAACACGGTAACGCAATCGCCGGTTTGTTGCCCAAGTCCCAGCCACTGTTGTTCCGCATCCGCTCGGCGCTGGCCTTCGCGGGAAATGGGGTTGAGCGCGGTATCTTCAAACACCCAGCCGCCGCTGCGATCACCGTAAACCCCCGTCGTCGACAAATATCCAATCCAGCGGCGGCGAGGCGCCGCTGCCGAAACCAAAATGGGGCTAAGGGCGGTGAAGGCGGGGCAACCCTCGTCATTTGGGGCGGCGGTCAGCAGTATGACCGTGGCCTGATCCGCTGCGATTTTAAGCGCTGCGGGATCGGCAGGATCAATCGCCATGATGCCCTGCGTCGTCAATTCGGCGCGTTTATTAGCCGTGCGGGCGGTGGCTGAAATCCCATAGCCGTCAGCCCGTAAAGCCTCGGCAAAGGCCGCGCCGATAAAGCCATAGCCGAAAATGAGCGCGTGTTTATACAACGCCGGCCCGCAGCACATCATGGACATGCAATATACCGACCGGGATTTCGTTGTCGGTTACAAACAGCACGGTGATGCGCTTTTCGTTCATGATCTTGAGCGCTTCGGCGGCCAGCATGGACGGCGATACGGTCAGCGGTTTTGCGGTCATAACCTCAATGGCAGTCTTGTCCATCAGGCCGTTCATATGACGACGTAGATCGCCATCGGTGACGACTCCGATCAGGCGGCCATCGCCGTCCACCACACCGACCGCGCCGAAACGCTTTTCTGTCATGGTGATCAGCGCCACAGGCATGGGGGCGGATTGCGCGACCAGCGGCACTTCATCGATACCATGCATAAGATCGGACACGTTTTTCAGCGCCGCCCCCAGCTTGCCGCCTGGGTGATAGGTGCCAAAATCCTGCGCCGTAAAGCCGCGCTTTTTCATCAACGCTACCGCCAGACAATCCCCCAGCGCGATTTGCAGGGTGGTTGAGGTCGTTGGGGCATCGACGCCGTCAAACGCTTCGGGGGCATTGGGGAAAATGAGCGGAATATCAGCGGCCTTGCCCAGGGCGCTGTCCGCACGGGCGGTGATGCCGATCAGGGTAATGCCAAAGCGCTTGGAATAGGCGATGACATCGGCCAGTTCCTTGGTTTCTCCCGATTTCGACAGGGCCATGATGACATCATCAGGCCCAACCATGCCAAGGTCGCCGTGGCTGGCCTCAGTCGCGTGGACAAAAAACGCCGAGGTGCCGGTCGACGCAAAGGTGGCGGCAATTTTCTTACCCACATGGCCGGATTTACCGACACCGGTCAATATAACGCGGCCTTTGTGGTCAAACAGGGTGTCGATGGCCCGCTCAAAATTATCGGCCAGCGGGCCGTGCTCCAGAGCGGTGGCCATCTGCATCAGGGCATCGGCTTCGATTTTCAGAACATTGCGGGCGGCGTACAGGCTATCGGACATAAGATCTCGGAAATTATTGAGCGGCGGCGGGATCGGCCGCGGTTTGGGCTTCGGTAGCTTTCAAAGCGGCTTTTTCAGCGGCAAGGCGCGCGGTCTCAGCCTGCTTGTTCGCTTCGCGGGTGGCGCGGTCGCGTTCCATACGCACCACGTCGGGCAGTTCGACGGCCTTGCCAAACGGTGCGGGTGAGCGTGATCCGATCCCTTGCGGCCACACCAGACTAAGCGCGATCATGATCAGCGCCACGGCGGCCATTACGGGATAAAACAGTTTGTCTGGCATCTGCACCGCCTTGTGAATATGGAGGGCGTTATAGGCCCCCATTGGACATGGCGTCAATTATAAGCGTTTTCCCATCAAATGGAATCATTTGATGGATCAGAAAGAGCGACCTAATTGTTCGGCCGATAAATATCGAACGCCACCTGAAAATCAGGGTCGGTGACGATGGTGTCATCACTGAGGCCATAGCGGCCCGGCGGGATCAGTTTGAAGGCCCCCGGCACCAGCGGCAGGTTGAGCGTTTCGCCGGCCTTAGTGCCTGCCATTTGCAGAACAAACCCTTCTTCGCGGTTGGCGCGGATCAGCCGTCCGGCCAGAATCTCATAGCCCATCAACTCATCATGGGCGTCAATGTCGTTCAGGCGCACGATCACCATGGCACCGCGCATGGCGGTCAATATGGGGTCATGACTTTCGGCAAACACCTCCGGCGCCAGCTCGTTCCACAACGATTTGGCGGGTTCAGGGGGCAAGTGTTTTTTCAGTCGCTGACGCATCCGGAAATAAGTTAATCGGTATAGGCGAAACGCGGCACGGTTCCATCCTTAGTCTGAACGGATTCTATGAACATGGAAAGCGGTCTGACCCACAACCGTGCCTCTCCCGCCGTCTGGGCCTCTGGGGCGTATAATACCATGATCTCTTCGGTCTCTGAGTGGGTAACCGTGCCGAACACGATGTAATATTTGCCCTTATAGTGGCGGTAACGGCCCGGCGTTATGGTGCTTGCGTAAAAATTGGCCGCAAACGGCTTGCCCGTATCGAAAGCGGTCTCAGTCATGATATATGTTACCTATATGAACCGGGGGGATTATAGACAACGAAACTCAAAGTGAAGCCTTTAATCATGCACCGCGTCCTTATTATCGCTGGCTCTGACCCCTCTGGCGGGGCGGGTATTCAGGCCGATCTGAAAACCGTCACCTGTCTGGGCGCTTACGGCATGACGGCGATCACGGCGCTGACCGTGCAAAATACGCTGGGGGTGACGGACGTGTTTCCGATCCCCGAAGAAATTATTGCCGCCCAGGCCATGGCCTGTATCGAAGACATCGGCGTTGATGCCGTCAAAACCGGTATGCTGGGCTCCATCGGCGTGGTCGAAACCGTGGCCAGCGTACTGGATCTGGCCGGTGATGCCTTTCGCGTCATTGATCCGGTCATGGTGGCCAAGGGTGGGCACCGCCTTCTGCCCGAAGCCGCAATTGACGCCATTCGCCATCTGCTGATCCCGCGCGCTGATCTGTTGACCCCCAATGCGCCGGAAGCCGCCGTTCTGACCGGCATGGCTGTTGAGAATCACGACGACCTGCAACGGGCGGGTGAAGCTCTGCTGAAAATGGGGGCCAAGGCGGTGCTGATGAAGGGCGGACATGTCGAAGGTGATATCGTCTGCGACCTGCTGATGACCGGGAACCGCGTGGCGCGCTTTGAGGCTCAGCGCATTGAGACCCGCCATACTCACGGAACCGGCTGTACGTTGGCCAGTGCCTGTGCCGCCCTTTACCGCGAGGATATGGCTCTTGATAGCGTGGTGGATAAGGCGCGGGCCTATGTGCTGAACGCCATAAAGGCCGCCCCCGGTCTGGGGGGCGGCCACGGCCCGTTAAAACATAACTGGGCGTTTAATATCTAATAACGACGACCATTATAGTCGCGGCTGTTATAGGCCACCGCGCGCGACAGGTCCTGGGTGCGCTGGTTGAGGATATGCAACTCGCGGCGGTCAAGTCCGCGGCCACTACGCTCAAACTGGTGCGACAGGCGCTCCAGATCGCGCAGTTCGGCCCGCAGGCGGTACTCTTCGCGTCGGCTCAGATTGCCGTGGCGCGCGCCGCGGTCAATCTGGCGATCCAGTTGATCAAGGCGGTAATCGATACGGTCGTCGCGGTGATCATGACGGTCTTCGCGGTAGTCGTGGAGGTTGTGATCGTAGCGGCTGTCAGCCATAGCGGGAACCGAGGCGGCGGCCATACCCGCGCAAGCAAACGCGGCAATGGCAAAGGTCTTAATCGAGGTCTTCATTTTACGTCTCCTATTGTGGGTGGGCGCTGTCTCTCAGCGTTGAGATCATTTAAGCACCCGCCACCTGAGCCGTTCCTGAACGGTGCGGTTCATATTCAGTTCAGCCAGATGAATGGCGGTGGGGCTTTAGACATGAAAAAACCTCCCGAAGGAGGTTCTGGTTTTTGTTGGCTTATCTGCGCGGGCCGTGGGGGATAAGGGACGGGCGGCCCGCGCAGACTAAGGGCCAGTTTCAGATCGTCAGAGCCTAGAAACGGCGGGTCTGACGGTCGTGGTTGTTGTACGCCACCTTTTGCGACAAGCGATCGATGCGTGAGGTCAGGATGTTCATTTCCTGACGGTCGTAGCCGCGACCGGAACGCTCAAACTTGTTCGACAGCTTTTCGATGTCGCGCAATTCGTTGCGCAGGCGGCTGGCTTCGTTACGGTTCAGTTCGCGGGTGCGGACACCGCGATCGATGCGGTCATCAAGCGTATCGAGACGGCGCTCGACGCTGTTTTCGCGAACGTGCGAACGGGGCGAGTCGGCCAAAGCGGCGGTAGAGGCGGCGCCCATCGACAGGGCAACCAAAGCAGCGGCGGTGAAGGTCTTGATCGTTTTCATAACTTGGCTCTCCTTAAAAAAGATTAGCGCTTAATCTCAGCGTTGAAGCCATATAAACATACCGCCCCTGAGCCGAACCTGAACGGTAAGGTTCATCTTCGGTTCATGAGCGTAAATGATTTTGGGATAAGACCCCTTGTGTTTGGCGGGCTTTGGTCGCACAAGGCGCTCACCGTTTTTATATATCCGGGGTGCCAAATATGACCGCCAAACCCGCCCGCTTTACCGAAAGACCGTGGTTCTCCTCCGGCCCGACCGCCAAGCGCCCCGGCTGGACGCCGCAGGCCTTAAGTGCCGCACCTGTGGGCCGCTCCAATCGCTCAAAAATCACGGTCGGTCGGATCAAGGAAGCGCTGGAACTGACCCGCGATATCTTAGGCATACCAGCTGACTATCAGGTCTTCATGACCCCGGCCTCGGATACCGGCGCGTTCGAAGCGGCGATGTGGAATCTGCTGGGACTGCGCAAAGTTCAGGTGGTCGCCTTTGAAAACTTTGGGCAATTGTGGGCCGATGACGCCGTAAAGCACCTGAAACTGGATGCCGAGGTTTTGTCGGCACCTTACGGTCAGTTACCGGACTTAAGCCGGATTGATGCCGAGGCCGATCTTATCTTTCCGTGGAACGGCACGACCTCCGGCGTCAAGGTGCCGGACGCATCCTTCATCAGCGATAGCCACCAAGGGCTGGTGATGTGCGATGCGACGTCCGCCGCGTTCTGCATGGATTTGCCGTGGGAAAAGCTTGATGTCACGACCTTCTCGTTTCAAAAGGCGCTGGGCGGCGAAGCGGGCATTGGCGTGCTGATCCTGTCATCGAAGGCGGTTGAGCGGCTCAATACCTTCGATCCGGGCCGCGCCATCCCCAAGGTCATCCGCCTGCGCAAAGGTGATGCCGCCGACATGACCATTCTGGGCGGCGATGCCATCAACACCTATTCGTTTCTGGTCATTGAGGATTATCTCGATGCCCTGAAATGGGGTTTGCGCGAAGGCGGGCTTGAGGGGCTGATTGCGCGCTGCGAGCAGAATTTCAACTATCTGCGCGAATGGGTTGAGGCGACGGCGTGGATCGATTTTGTGGCCGAAAAGGTTGAGACCCGCTCCACCACCTCGGTATGCCTGAAGTTTGTTGATCCGGCCATTGTCGGCCAACCGGCCGATATGCAGGCCAAACTGGCAGCTAAAATCAATGCTTTGCTGGAAACTGAGGGGGTCGCTTACGATATCACCGGCTACCGCGCCGCCCCTCCGGGCCTGCGTATCTGGTGCGGCTGCACGGTCGATGCCGATGATATCTGCGCGCTGCTGCCATGGCTGGAATGGGCTTACGCTGAAGCATTAAACCAATTGGAACTGTCTGTAGCCTAAAAGGCGCAGACGGGCGAAATCTTGCTGGTTTGGGTTAGGGCTATGGCGCCAATGCCCCAATCAGGTGATAACAGCGCGGCTGTATTTTCAGGGAATCATTTCATGATCAAATCGGGTTTTGTGGGCGCATTGGCTTTGGGTGTTGTGGCGCTGGCCGGATCGGCCTCGGCGGGCGAGATTTACGGCGGGGCCTATGCCCATGACGTGACCTTTCTGGGCGAAGCGCTCGGTATCGGGGCGGCGGGTCGCGAAGGCGGAGCCGATATTGAGCTCGGCTGGCGCTCCGATAAAAAGGAAAACTGGGATTTCCTGCGTCACCCCAGCGTCTATGTGATGGCCGCCGTCAACACTCAGGGCGATTCCAGCCATATCGCCACGGGCCTGACCTGGAAGGTCAATTTCGGGGAGACTAAAAAGTGGTTTGTGCGTCCGGGTTTTGGACTGGCCTACACTGATGGCTACGATGAACTGCCGGATTTCCGCACACCGGGTCTGTCGCAGGAAGAAATCGCTCGCCGGGTCGCCATGCGTGACGACCATATCGAATTTGGCTCAAAGTTCCTGTTCCAGCCTAATATTGCGCTGGGTTATGACCTGAGCGAGCGCACCTCGATTGAACTGGCCTATATCCATCTCTCGAACGGCCAGATTCTGGGTCAGGGCAAGAATCAGGGCCTTGATGATCTTGGCCTGCGGGTTAGCTATAAACTCGGCAACTAAAACTAAACCATCAGAACCCATATTGTTTCTTTTGTAACGATATGGGTTTTTTGTGCCTGTAAACCGCAGTTGGCGGAAAAGCCATCCGTCCCCACTCCAAACGGATTTGTGAGCCAATTAGCGGTTTCATTGCGCCCCGTTATGGTCTAAAGCGCATGCCGAAAAGTGTGAGCGGTTTTGGCTGCGCCGAACTTCGTTTCGGATAAATGCGCGTCTGATCAATTGCCTGCAACCGCTTGAATTATGTATGTGCCCGCACCGGAAGTGTTATGCTCTCCGGCGGGCTTTTTTGCGGAGAACGTGAACCTTGGCCAATGTGACCGTTGTGGGCGCCCAGTGGGGCGACGAAGGTAAGGGTAAGCTGGTTGACTGGCTGTCCAATCGCGCTGATGTCGTGGTGCGCTTTCAGGGCGGTCACAATGCCGGTCATACCCTGGTGGTCGATGGTAAGGTTTATAAACTTTCACTGCTGCCATCGGGCGTGGTGCAGGGTAAGTTGTCGGTCATCGGCAACGGCGTAGTCGTTGACCCGTGGGCGCTGTTTGATGAAATTGCCCGCGTTGAAGCGCAAGGCCTGAAGATCACCAACGAATTGCTGGTGCTGGCCGACAACGCCTGTTTGATCCTGCCGATCCACCGCGAACTGGATGCAGCCCGTGAAGCTGCTGCCGGTGCCGCCAAGATCGGTACGACTGGCCGTGGTATCGGCCCGGCCTATGAAGACAAGGTGGGGCGTCGTGCCATCCGCGTCGGTGACCTTGAGGATTTTGAGGCGCTGGATGCCAAGCTCGATCGTCTGCTGACGCACCATAATGCCCTGCGTCGCGGGCTCGATCTGGCCGAAGTCAATAAGGCCGAACTTCTGGCCGGCCTGAAAGAGATTGCGCCGCGTCTGCTGTCGTTCGCCAAGCCGGTCTGGTACGTGCTTGATAAGGCCAAGCAGGACGGCAAGCGTATCCTGTTTGAAGGGGCGCAAGGGGCCTTGCTCGATATCGACCACGGCACCTATCCGTTTGTGACCTCCTCCAATACTGTGGCGGGGCAGGCGGCAGCCGGTTCCGGCATGGGCCCGCGCTCAGCCGGTTATGTGTTGGGCATCCTCAAGGCCTATACTACCCGCGTCGGCTCCGGCCCGTTCCCGACTGAGCTGTTTGATGACATCGGTGAGCGCATTGGCCGCGTGGGTCATGAGTTCGGCACCGTCACGGGCCGCGCCCGCCGCTGTGGCTGGCTGGACGCCGTGTTGGCCCGCCAATCCATTGCCATTAACGGCATTGACGGCATTGCCCTGACCAAGCTCGATGTGCTGGACGGGATCGAGACCCTGAAAATCTGCGTCGGTTATAAACTGAACGGCGAGGTCATCGACTATCTGCCGTCGGGTATCAAAGCCCAGAGCGTGATCGAGCCGGTCTATGAAGACTTAGAGGGCTGGTCGGAATCGACCCAAGGGGCGCGCTCTTGGAAAGACCTGCCCGGTAATGCGGTCAAATATGTCCGCCGGATCGAGGAGCTGATCGGGGCGCCGGTGGCCCTGCTGTCGACTTCGCCTGAGCGCGAAGACACCATTTTGATGCGTGATCCGTTTCAGGATTAAACCTGACTAAAAGAAAAAGGCCCTCAGAGATGAGGGCCTTTTTCTTTTCAAAGACAGCGCTGGCATAAAATCTATTTTTACTAATAAGGCTTAGAGTGCCGTCATATTCACTGCGGCTGGAACACTGT
Source organism: Asticcacaulis endophyticus (assembly GCF_014652575.1). Lineage (GTDB taxonomy): Bacteria > Pseudomonadota > Alphaproteobacteria > Caulobacterales > Caulobacteraceae > Asticcacaulis > Asticcacaulis endophyticus. The sequence continues at coordinate 931,581 of NZ_BMZB01000001.1, forward strand.
GTTTTCTCTCGACCCAAAGCTCGAAGCCAAAATTAAACCCCACGTCAAGCGGGTGCTGGTGCTGGAAAGCAACCAGGCCTATGCGCGTATTCTCACGGATATGCTCCGGGTTCTGGGGACTGAGAAAACGATCGTTGAGACCGATGACCGGCGCGCCATGATGATCTGCGAAGACATGGACCCTCAGTTGATTTTTTGCGATCTTCGGGCGCAAAATCTTGAAGGGGCGAAGTTCGTCACGGCCGTGCGCCGCTCCGAAATGAAATGCCGCAAGATCCCGATCATCATGATGGCGTCGAACGACTTGCCGGAAACGCTCAAAGAGGCGCGCGATTGCGGCGCCGATGAGATCATGAAAAAGCCGTTCGCGTCGGGTGATTTGCTGAAACGGCTTGAACATGCCGTCACAAAGTCGCCGCCGTGGATTGAGGCGGTGATGTATGTCGGCCCTGATCGCAGGCGCTTTAACTCAGGCGCCGGACCGCGTAAGCGCGCGCCGGATAATATGTCCGACGGCATGAAGCGAATTGAGCAGAGTGTGCGTATTTTGCGCGCTGCCGCCGATCAGTTTGATGTTGACCGTAAACAGGCCAATCGCGCGATCGTGGCACAGCTTGAAGTGCTGGTCCCGGCGTGCAAGGCGATCAGCGATCCCGGCTTCAAAGGGGCGGTGACGGAAATTTTCATGGCCTATAAGGGCGGCACCTTAAGCGGCGATAGTTTGCGCGGGCCGGTCGCGACGCTGGCCAAGCTGTTCCGCATCGATGACCCGCCCAAAAGCGAAGCGGTCGCGTAAACACAGAAAAGCCCGGAGATGTCTCCGGGCTTTTGTTTTATCGAGTTTAGGCCAGTTGTTGTGAACGCGCCGCTTCCATCATCGCCTTTTGCAGCTTCTCAAACGCGCGTACCTCAATCTGGCGGACCCGCTCACGCGACACGCCAAACCGTTCCGCCAGTTCTTCGAGGGTGATCGGCTGATCCTTAAGGCGGCGGGCAGTGAGGATTTCACGCTCACGGTCGTTCAGTTCACCCATAGCTTCTTCGAGCAGGCCCATACGCAGGCCATGTTCTTCGGAATCCGCCAGGACGGTTTCCTGACTGACCTGTTTATCGTCAACCAGCCAGTCCTGCCACTCGCTGTCGCCCTCAGCGGCCCGCAGAGGCGCATTGAGCGAAGAATCGGGCGACGACATGCGGCGGTTCATGCTGATCACGTCATCTTTCGAGACACCCAGCTTGGTGGCGATTTGCTCAACCTGATCGAATTTCAGGTCGCCATCTTCCAAAGCAGAAATTTCGGACTTCACCTTGCGCAGATTGAAGAACAGCTTCTTTTGCGCGGCGGTGGTGCCCATTTTGACCAGCGACCATGACCGCAGGACATATTCCTGGATCGAGGCCTTGATCCACCACATAGCATAGGTCGCAAGGCGAAAGCCGCGATCGGGATCAAACTTCTTGACCGCCTGCATCAGGCCGACATTGCCTTCACTGATGACTTCGCCCATCGGCAGACCATAGCCGCGATAGCCCATGGCGATCTTGGCCACCAGACGTAAGTGCGAGGTCACCAGCCGGTGCGCCGATTTGGAATCCTGATGCTCCTGCCAGCTTTTGGCCAGCATGAACTCTTCGTCCTTGGCCAGCATCGGGAACTTGCGAATCTCGGACAGGTAACGGTTCAGGCCGCCATCAGGTGACAATACCGATGGGTTTGGAATAGCTACGGAAGTGCTCATCTGCGTATCCTTGACCGGCCCGTCGCCATAGGTGATCTGGGCCTCGTTTGTGTCTGCCATGATGCGTGTCCTTTAAAGCCAGCCCCCGGTAATAGCCTTGGTTATATAGGAACCTCGCGGCAATTACATGGCGTGCATCAGAAGATACGATCAATGATCAAATCCAGATGTAGGTATCGGCTAAATGAATTAAAAGGGGTAATCCCCGCAATGAGGAATTATTTTTATGCGAAGCTGCATAAAATAGAAATTAAGGGGCGAAAGTCATCGGCTTAAGGTAGGTATCATCCGTAATCTCCACATCTTATACGATAAAAAGTCGATGCATAACAGGTGTTTTCAGCTTTTTGGCCAGATCACAACTCTGTGAGCCCATTGAGCAGGCTTTGAAAATCATCCGGTGGCGGGGCGTCAAAGCTCAAAGCCTCGCCCGTTATGGGGTGAATAAAGGCCAGATGGGTGGCGTGCAGCGCCTGACGGGTGAAGTTCAGTTCCCGCAGCAGGGCCTGCACGGGGGCGGCCGGGGCGCCGGAGCCATAGACCGGATCGCCAAGGCAGGGCGCACCCAGATGGGCCATGTGGACGCGAATCTGATGGGTGCGGCCGGTTTCCAGCTCGCAGCGGATAAGCGAAGCGACGGGTTTTGCCCCGCCAAAGCTTGCCTGAACCGTGTAGTGGGTCGTGGCTTCGCGGCCACCGGCCCTGAGTACCGCCATTTTCTTGCGGTCATGGTGGGAGCGGCCGATCTGGGTGGTGACGGTGCCCTTTGTGGCCTTGGGCGTACCGCGCACGATTGCCAGATAGGCGCGGCCGATGTCGTGTTTGGCAAACAGCGCGCTTAGGCCGTGATGGGCGGCATCGGACTTGGCGGCGACCATAACGCCAGACGTATCTTTATCGAGGCGGTGAACGATGCCGGGGCGCAACACCCCGCCTATGCCCGATAAGGTATCGCCGCAGTGATAAAGCAGGGCGTTGACCAGAGTGCTGTCTGGCGTCCCAGGCGCGGGATGGGCCGCCATGCCAGAGGGTTTGACGACCACGATCAGGTGGGCATCTTCATAAAGGATGTCGAGGGCTAAGTTTTGCGGTTGCGGAAGTGCTGCAATCGGCGCGGGTATGGTCAGGCTGTACTGACCGGCCTTGGCCTTATGCTTGCCGTCGGTGATGATGTGGTTCTCAAAGGTCAGGCGGCCTTCGGCAATGAGGGCCTGTAAGCGCGCGCGTGAAATGTCGGGGGCGGCCTCACCCAGAACGGCCATCAGGGCACGATCCAGCCGTTCACCGGCGGCATCGGGCGGGAGGTTCAGGTCGACAACCTGCCCGTCGCTTTGCGCCGAAGCCTCCGGCAGATCATCATCAATGTCTTCGTCTTGGGCGTCTTGGGGTGTCATATGTGCAGCTTAATCGAAAAAGCGCCGGAAGATGGCTTCCGGCGCTTAAACTTATCATTCAATGATCTGAATGAATTACGAAATGTCTTCGTTGATCAGGCCGATCTTGAAGTAACCATTTTCCTGAAGCTCGTTCAGAACCTTCATGAACTCTTCGTATTCAACGTCCGGCTGGGCGCGCACCAGAACGCGCTCATCGGTCGGGTTGGCGCTTTGCAGGGCCGCGGCCAGTTCAGCGGCCATGACGTCGATGGTCACTTGCTTGGTGCCGATATAGTAGAGGTCCTTGTCCTGAATGGACACGAACACCGGGTCTTTTTGCTTTTCCTGAGTGACCGGCGCCGATGCGGGCGGCAGGTCCAGCTTGATCGACACGGTCGCCATCGGCGCCGACACCATGAAGATAATCAGCAGCACCAGCATGATGTCCACGAACGGAGTCACGTTGATGTCAGAATTCTGTTGGACAGTATAGCGTGAACCGCCACCGCCACCGAGCTTCGCGCCCATATGCACACTCCCTAAAAGCCCGTGTGGCTTAAGCCTGCGGGGCGTCGTAAATCTCAGGTTTGCGATTTAGGATAATTAACAGGCGTTTGTAAAGCCCATAAAGCCCTATATCTGTAACCTCATGTGATGAGATTAAATTATTTTAATCGAAGTGCGCAAGCCCTTAAATTAGAACCGCCTCAGAGAAATGTCTCTGAGGCGGTTAATTCATAAAAGCTTTATAATTATCTCGCCAAACTTACCGGGACTGGCTCAGGCGGATAAAGCGTTCCTGCAGCGCCAGATTGGTCTCGAACACACCCGTAAAGCTGGTGGTGATGGTTGAGACATGTTTATGGTGCACGCCGCGGGTGGTCATGCACTGATGTTCGGCATCGATCAGGATGGCGATTCCCTGCGGATTGAGCGAGTCTTGCAAAGCTTCGGTGATCTGCTTGGTCAGGGTTTCCTGAGTCTGCAGGCGCTTGGCGTAGATTTCGACCACGCGGGCGATTTTCGAGATACCGACGACCTTATCGGTCGGCACATAGGCGACATAGGCCTTGCCCAAAAACGGTGCCATGTGGTGCTCACAGTGGCTTTCGACGTCGATATCGCGCAGCATGACCATGTCATTATAGCCCTGCACGTCCTCAAAGGTGCGCGACAGTTCTTTGCGTGGGTCGGCGGTATAGCCCTGGAACCACTCATTATAGGCATCGACGACGCGCTTAGGCGTATCAATCAGACCTTCGCGCGTGGGGTCGTCACCGGCCCACGCCAGAAGCGTGCGCACGGCGGCCAGAGCCTCATCGCGGCTGGGGCGCGTGGGATGCGCTTTAGGGGTCGGGGTAAGATCATTGGCGGCGTTTTCAGAAACGGAGCCATGATTGGGGTCAAAACTGTCCATTACATCTCTCTATGAGGGCCGAGTGGCGCCGGACCGACGGGCCCGGAATGACGCGTGGCATCCCTCTGCGGTCTATGAACTTACGCTAACGCTGCCCATTTAGATGAAATCAGCGCCAAAATTTGCGTGCAGTCATGACCTAACCGCGTCTATATGGGGCGAATGGCGGTTATTACAACCGAAAAATACTTATATCCTACTTAAGTCTGGCTTATGAAACTAACGATCTACGACACGCTTGAGCGGAAAAAGCGCGAATTTGAGCCGAAAAATCCGGAGCGGGTTACGCTCTATGTCTGCGGCCCGACGGTATATAACTACGCCCATATAGGGAATGCCCGCCCGGTCGTGGTGTTCGATGTGCTCTATCGTCTGCTGCGCCATATCTACGGCGAAGACCATGTCGTCTATGCCCGCAACATCACCGATGTCGATGATAAGATAAATAAAAAGGCGATGGATGAAGGCGTCGATATCTCCGTCATCACCAACAAATTTGCCGATATCTATAACGCCGATATGGCCGCATTAAACGCCCTGCCGCCGACCTATCAACCGCGTGCGACCGATCACATGCCTGACATGGTGGCGATGATCGAAAAACTGATCGAACGTAAAGCCGCCTATGTCACGGACGATGGTGAAGTGCTGTTTCGGGTGGCCGATTATGATGCCGGATCGGGTCGCTATGGCAAGCTGTCGGGGCGTTCGCTCGATGATATGATTGCCGGCGCGCGGGTCGAGGTCGCCGAAAACAAGGACGATGCCGCCGATTTCGTGTTGTGGAAGCCGTCAAAGCGCGGTGAGCCGGTCTGGCCGGGGCCGCGCAACCCTGAGACCGGAGATGTTCTGCCGGGGCGGCCGGGCTGGCATATTGAATGTTCGGCCATGAGCGAAGCGGTGCTGACCCTGCCGATTGATATTCATGGCGGCGGTCAGGATCTGATCTTCCCGCACCATACCAATGAGATCGCACAGTCGTGCGCGACCCACGGCCATGACGATCCGGCGGCCTATGCGCGATACTGGATGCACAATGGTTTCCTCGATATGTCCGGCGAGAAGATGTCAAAGTCGCTGGGGAATGTGGTGCTGGTTCACGATCTGACCCAGCAATATCCGGGTGAGGTGATCCGCTGGGCTTTGTTAAGCGGCCACTATCGTTCGCCTCTCAACTGGACAACGGAACTGCTGGAGCAGAGCCGTAAAGAATTGGACTACCTATACGGCATTTTACTACGCCACGAAAATGTTGTGGCATGGGCTCCAAGCGACGAACAAACTCGCGAAAAGAGAGAGAGTGTTTTGCTCAGTTCGCTTTTGGATGACTTAAACATATCTGATGCTAAAGCGAGGCTCTTTAACTTGAAGGGTGACGAAGGCATCGACTTGGCGCACAAGCTTGAGCATCTGGCGAACCCGAATGTTGATAGAACAGCAGATGCCGCTGAAGTTGCGCCTACGGCGGCTTCTCTTGTAAAGCATGACTTATTGTTACTCGCAAAAGTGCTCGGTATCCTTCAAACCGACCCCGAAGTCTGGTTTAAGGGCGGTGCGTCGGACGATCTGACCGCCAAGGTCGAAGCGCTGCTGGTCGCCCGCACGGAGGCGCGCGCCGCAAAGAACTGGGCCGAGGCCGACCGCATCCGTGATGAACTGAACGCGCTCAATATCGAGGTGATGGATTCACCCACGGGTGCTACCTGGAAACTTAAGGCAGGAGTGTAGCAGTGGCTGTTAAGGTTGAATATCGCATCGGCATCGCCGCTCCGGTCGATCACGTCTATGAGGTCATTGCCGACATCAACGCCTGGCCGCAGTGGTCACCGATCCATAAGCAAGCCACGGCAACCCTGAAATTCGGCGGTGCGTTCGAGGTGCTGGAGCATTACGAAGGGCTCGGCAACTGGGAGATTAAGGGCTTTATTGCCGATTGGTCGCCCCTGTCGCACATCCATGTCGGGGTGCCCAAACGCTTTTGGGAAGGCAGCCTGACCCGCTATTTCGAGATGGAAGAACTGTCGAAAACCGGCTCCAGCTTTGCGGTCGGTGCCCTGTTCGGCGGCTATTTTTCGGAACGCGAGGGCAAGCTTTACCGTCCGCATCTGCGCAAAGGCTTCGAAGCCATGGCCACGGCCTTGAAAACCCGCGTCGAAAGTAAAATATTATAGGTATGATCGACGAACTCTATTCCCGCGAAATCCTGAAACGCACCACGCAGCTTATGCACGTCGGGCGGCTCGACGCCCCCGATGGCACCGCCGAGCGCACCTCCAAACTGTGCGGCAGCCATATCGTTGTGGACGTAAAGATGGACGGCGATATGGTGTCGGATTTCGCGCATGACGTAGAGGCCTGCGCCCTGGGGCAGGCCAGTGCGGCCATCCTCAGCCAGCATGTGATTGGGGCGACTGTTGCCGAAATCACCGCCGCCCGCGATGCGCTCAAGGCCATGCTCAAAGGCGATGAGGTCGTATTTCCTGACCGCTTTGCTGATCTGGTGATCCTGAAATCGGTCAAGGATTTCCCGGCCCGCCACACCTCAACCCAACTGGCCTTTGAAGCGACGGTTTCCGCGATTAATGAGGTCAAAAATAAAGCCGCCTGATCGTCTCAGGCGGCTTTATAATTCTACAAAATCGACTGACCCGTCGAGGCCCAGTCCTTCATAAAGGCATCCAGGCCCTTATCGGTCAGCGGATGCTTGAACAGCTCCATAAACACCGACGGCGGCAAGGTCGCACAATCCGCACCGGCCAGAGCCGCATCAGCCACATGCTTGGAATTGCGCACGGACGCGGCCAGAATCTCGGTGTCAAACTCGTGCATGTCATAAAGCTGACGGATATCGTGGATCAGGCCCATGCCATCGGCGCCGTGGTCATCCAGACGGCCGATGAACGGCGACACAAAGGTCGCGCCCGCCTTGGCGGCCAGCATGGCCTGCGAGACCGAAAAACACAGCGTCACATTGGTCATCAGCCCTTGCGCCGACAATTCCTTGGTGGCCTTCAGGCCTTCAACCGTCAGCGGCACCTTGACCACGACGTTGGTGGCGATCTTGGCCAGCTTTTCGCCCTCTAAGATCATGTTCTTAGCGTCGGTAGATACCACTTCGGCTGAGATCGGGCCGGGCACCAGGTCGCAGATTTCCTTGATGACCTCAAACATATTGCGGCCGGACTTGGCGATAATGGTCGGGTTGGTCGTGACCCCGTCGATCAGACCGGTTTCCATAAGTTCAGCCAGCACTTTGGTGTCGGCGGTATCAGCGAATAATTGCATTATCTGGGCTCCTGAATTCCCTTGGGCGTATATAGGTTCCCGCCTGAACTTCCAAGCGCTTTTGGCTTGAAAAGCGGCCCCCAACACGGTTAAAGGGACTGGCATTTTGCCGGGAAACGCTCTAATAAGACCGTGCCGGGCCGCAATTACGGCGTCTTTTAACTATGATTTCCGTTATATTTTAAGGTGATTTAGATGGGCATGATGAAGTCGGCGATTACCGATATAAAGTCCTCCATCGACAGATTCGATCTGATCTGGGCTCTGGTGGTTGACGATCTGAAGCAGCGTTACCGCCGCACCGTGCTGGGCCCGTTTTGGGTAGTTATCGGCATTGGTTTATGGGTGTCTATGACCGGTTTCGTCGGCATGGCTCTGTTTAACGCGGACCTCAAGGACTATTTCACCCAGGTCGCCGTCGGCATGGTGCTGTGGATTTTTCTGGTAGGCCTGCTTAACGAAGGGGTCACGCTCCTGCAATCAAACGGCAGTTTTATTCTTAATACCAACATGCCGTTAAGCCTTTATATCATAAGGGCTTTGCTGAAGAATGTTGCTCTTTTCCTGCACTATCTGGTCATACCGGCAATCGTGATCGTAGCGCTCGGCGTCAGCTTTACGCCGCAGGTGCTGTTGGCGATTCCGTTTTTCATGCTGTACGCGTTCAGCGGCCTGTGTCTTGTGACTATTCTATGCTTTTTGTGCACGCGCTTTCGCGATTTGCAGCAGGCCGTAACAGCATTGCTTCAGATCGTCCCGATCGTCACGCCGATCTTATGGAGCCGGGAGTTTTTACCGGACGACAAAAAATGGATCGCAGACGTTAACCCGCTGTATCACTATATTCACGTCATTAAGGCGTCCCTGATCGGTCAGCCTATTGAAGCCCTGAGCGTCACGGTGGTTGTGACCTCGACCGTCGTTCTGGCGTTTATCGCATTTACGGTATTCACGCTGTGCGGCCGCAAGTCGGTTTACTGGCTCTAAGGTGCGATCGGCTTTTTAGTAAACCCAGCGGCTAAGGTTAAGAATCGAATCGGGCTGATATTCAGGCAGCGGCCCAACCTCAAATTCAGATATTTCCAACCCCAGGATACGATCGTCGCCTGAGTTTTTCGACTTTTGACTAAAGCCGTAATGGATGGCGATATCCAGACGCGCCGTCGAATGATCAAGCTGATCTGGTGTGGCCCACGCCTCAACGATAAAGCCATTGTTATTGATCGGCGTGATGTTGACGCCGGTTTTAACACCATCGACCATGAGGTAGAGCGCGTTAACCTGTTCCGGATGCATGAAATCGGCAACATGCAGGCGCATAAACAGGCCGTCGCTTTTGTCAATCATAAGGGACAGGGCGGACGAGTCTCCCGGCCCGGTCCAGCGGGAAATCTTGTGGCCATTGCGTTCACACACATGCCAGCCGTCGCCGCTTAGGTAGTCTTCACCCGAAAGTATATATCCGCGAGGGGGTGTGAGGTACTCAGCCTTTGGCGGTGCGGGCACCCAGGGGAGTTCGGCTGTTTTTTCGAGCGCGCGGTTATAGATCTGCATATCAAGCTGCACATAGGGCAGCAATAATTCGCGGTCTTCGTCTGTGCAGCGCGATTTGGCCGGGTTCACATTGTGAGCTTGAAGTGACTGCGGCGGCTGTACGCCCATCACGGCGCACATATGCTGAAAATGCGCGTCAAAGGACTCTACGATGCCGATGAAATCCATTTTCTCAAAATTGCTGAGCGCAATTTCCAGTGCGCGCGATTCCAGCGCATTAAGTCCGGCTGACTTTGACTGCAGCCACAACGGTCGTGCCGACGGGTCGGAGAACTGGAAATAAGCCGTTATGCCGTTGAAAATATTCTGATATCCGAGATCGAGGCCGGCGTTCAGATAGGCGGCTATGCCGTCTTTAGCTGCATCCCGCAGGGTGCGAAGCTTTTCGTTGCTGGCTTCTTCGTCGGTCCAGCGGGAAATCATATTGATTTGTGAGGCCGCCCGGTCAACCGGATCACGGAGCCAGGTCAGGTTCAGCGTATTGCCGAGGGCGGCATTCCAGTCCGTCATGCCGGAGGGGTCGTGAATAAAACGGGCTCTGATAACCGGATCAAGCTGGCGCAATTTGCGCAGGCCGAAATCATTGGTCGGAAAATCTTCCAGCCGCAGACAAAAATCGCTTTTTGTCATGGACAACAGATAGTTCAGGATGGTGGTCCCGGCACATTTGTTGATGTGGTAAAAAGCGGTTCTAAGCTTGGGCACTGTGCTCTGTCTCTCAATGAAGCCGCGGACTATCCGTGTGGACCCGTGGGCGGTAAATTGAAACCGGATGAGAAAATAAATTAACCGGCTGTAGTGAGGGCTGTCATAAATCCATAAACCGATAGGTCTGCGCTGTCTAGGCTATAACGGTTTCGGGTTAGGGGGTGAGTGGGTTTTGATTGAATATTGTTTTCTTTGGTTATTTTTGTATAAATTTGAATAAAATAAGGTATACAAAATAATCCATCTTCACGAAAAGGTTGCATTCATGGCTAGTGGCCCTGTATAAATGCAATAAGAAGATCTTAGTTTGTGGTATTTTAAGGCCGCTTTTTGTGGGTGTCTGGTGCTGAGGCCACCCCAGGGTTAAGCGGTAATAAGATAATTGTGGGGGGCTTTATATGGCATTCATCGATATCAACGGGACCGATGTGGCGGGCGACCAAAGCACGACAGTCAGTGTTGGCGTGGGCGGCTCTGTTCAGGGCAATGTGGCCACAACGTCCGACTCTGATTGGTATAAAATTGATCTCGTCGCCGGGCAGAGCTATTTCTTCTCACTGGATAGTGCCGAGGCCTCTGGCCTTGCAGATGCCTACCTCAAGCTCTACGGGCCATTCAATTCTTTGGTTGCCGGGAATAATGATGCCGGTGCCGGCAACAATGCCTTCATAAGTTTTACCGCGACCATGAGCGGCAGTTATTATCTGGCGGCCTCTGGCTATGCAGGGACTACCGGCAGCTATGTGCTGAAAGCCGCAGCCGCACCTGCAGATACGATTGCCGGTGACCGCACCACGACGGCAACCATGATGGTGGGGCAGACCCTGACGGGGCTTGCCAATACATCAACCGACAGCGACTGGTATGCCATCCAGTTGACAGCGGGCGTAAGCTACATCTTTACGCTAAGCGGTACGGACGGTGCTGACTATGGCGGCATGGATTTCGGCGGGCTCAATATATTGACCGGGCCTGGTGCCTATATGGCTTCGGGCAGTTATGCCCCTGAGTATGCCACGACGGTCTATTCGCCGGTGGCCAATCTGACGACCGTCACCTTTACGCCGACAACAACTGACACCTATTATATCATGGCGACGGCAGCGGGCGGTCAGTATAATCCGGTCGACCGCTATGCTGGTGGTTATACCCTTACGGCCAATGTGCTGCCCGCCGATATTGACGCGCAGGGGGCCGTGACGCTTACAGCGGGTCAGTCGGTCTCAAGCCGTTTTGAAACCACGACGGATGTTGACACTTTCAGTGTAAGCCTGCTCGCCGGACAGACCTATAGCTTTTACATACTGCCGACGGGAAATGATCCGGTCAGCAGCAGTGAACTGCTCATCTACCCGCCGTCCGGCACGCGCCTGTCCTCCAGCGGCGATCTTTATAATGATAATCTGGCTGAAATTACCTTTCAGGCGACGCAGACCGGCGTTTATCAGGTGGCCGCAAAAGGGTGGGGCGGCAGCTATACGCTCCATTCCGCTCAACTCGCCAACTTGCCCGCCAATACAACCACGCCTCAAGCCATTGCCGTCGGGGGCGACGATTATTACGGTTATCTGTCGTCGTCGACTGACCATGACTGGGTAGCCGTCGATCTGGTAGCTGGCCAATCCTATATTTTTAACATGGATGCGGTATCGCGCTTCATTGACCCGCAATTGAGTCTGGTTAACGCTGCGGGGGTAGTGCTGGCGACGAATAATGATGTCCGCGATTATGTCAAAGACGCGCAGATCGTCTACACAGCCACGCAAACCGGCAGATATTATCTTGATGCCGGTGCCTTCAGTAATTCGGGCGGGACGTACCTGCTCAGTGCGGCGCGGACGAGCGATGGCGCGGGCCAGACCACTCAAACTGCCGCAGGCATGTCCATCGGGCAAATGGTAACGGCGGCTCTGGATCATGTCGGCGATCAGGACTGGTACGCGGTGACGCTGGCTGAAGGGGCGACCTACAGTTTTGACCTCTATACCACCGGCCCGGATGCCATCAATTATCCGCGGCTTATTATGAAGTCAGCAGATGGCACGATTGTGGGCGGGGGAAGCGTTTCTGCTGCCGAGATACATACGCGCTTCACGGCTACGGCTGGCGGTACCTATTATATCAGCGTCGAGTCAAACGCTGATGCGTCAACGGGCGGATACCGGCTATTGTCTGCTCTGATCGATGACATTGCCAGTAATAATACCACCCGCGGCGTCATTGGGGTTGGCCAGACGATCAACGGTACCATAGACTTCGCGTCCGAGTATAACATTAGTAATGTCGCGGACAGTGACTGGTATGGGATCGATCTGGTCGCTGGTCAAAGCTATATCTTTAAGCTGGATAAGGCCGCCAGCGGTCTGGCTCTGGACCCGTTTCTGACCTTATACGACAGCGAAGGCAACTACCTGTCCTCTAACGATAATGGTGCCCCGACCTATTATTATGAGGCCGGCGGCAATGCGTTCCTGCAGTTTATCGCCAGCGCCACGGACACCTATTATCTGGCGGCGCGCGGGGCGGGCTCGCAAATGACCGGTGGTTATACGCTGAGTGCGCAGACCACGAATGATATTTTCGATTCCACACAAACCCATACCGCTCTGACGATCGGGGGCAGTCTGGAAAGCACGCTTGATACCGCGACAGACCGCGATTGGGTGCGCTTGAACCTGGCGGAAGGTCAGAGTTATGTGTTTAGTGCCGATCCGCAGGCCGGTTCCGGCCTTACGGATCTCAGGCTTGAACTTTATGACGGCTCCGGCAATATCATAAGAACGGCCATTCTCGGCCCGACCGAAGATGGCGCCGCCATGCGCTATACGGCCTCGCATTCTGGCACCTATCCCGGCACGTTTTATCTGGCCGTATCGAGCCGTAGCGGCGATACCGGCGGATATAATCTTCGCACCATGGCCGCGGCGCCCCAAAACCCGCTCGATACCATTGATGGCGACACTCAGGTCGCGGGTACGCAAGTTAAGGTCTATTTCGCCGGAGCCAATGAAAGCTTTAGTGGCGAAGCTGGCAATGTACCCTGGCGCGGCTCCGATATCGACGGGTTCATGGCGGCGGCCGGGACCTGGTCGGACTATGCCAATATAGGCTTTACGCGGGTTCTTAACGCGCAGGATGCTGATCTTGTGGTGATGCTGGACTCAAGCCCCGGTGAAGCCACGCGGATCGAAGGGGTGGGCAGCGCACCTGATGTCGTGGTGATGAATTCGGCAAGTCTTGGCTATGGGGTTCAGGCCGGAACATCCGCCTACTGGGCGTTCCTGCAAGCCTCCGGTCTGGCGCTGGGCCTGAAACAAACCTATGTCTGGACACCAACGGGTGAGGCCATGGAAGGTGTGCCGGGGGCTGGTGCCTATTCGGGTACGGCGGCTCTGAACAACCCGTACTACACGGTCATGAGCTATTATCAGCAGCTTGCGGGGTCAAATTCAGGCGCGCCGGTAACGCCCATGGCGCTGGATATTGCGCTGCTCCAGCAAAAATATGGGGCGGTGGCCCATAATGCCACGGACACCACCTACACGATTGAAGCCTTACTCTCAGGTTCGGCTACCTATGTAGGCATATGGGATACCGGCGGCATCGATACCATCAGCTATTCAGGCGTGGGCCCGATCACGATCGATCTGCGTCCGGCCAGCCTGACCAATACCGCCGGAGGCGGCGGATATATTTCAGGCCCTTACAATGGGTACTCGGCGCTCGTAGGCTACACTATCGCTAACGGGACGGTGATTGAAAACGCCACCGGCGGCGTGTCGGGTGATACCCTGACCGGCAATGACGCCAACAATATTCTGACTGGCAATGCCGGCGATGATACCTTACAGGGCGGCAAGGGCGATGACACCCTCTCCGGCGGAGACGGTGCCGATACGGTTTCCTACTCTGACTCGGCTGTGGGCGTAACCGTCGACCTGTCTCTGACCACGGCGCAAAACACCGGCAATGGTACTGACGCGCTCAGCAGCATTGAGCGGTTTGTCGGCTCGTCACATGATGATGCATTGCGCTTGAATAACGCCGACAACCGGGCCAATGGCGGGGCTGGCAATGATACTCTGGTGTTGACGGGCAACTATGCCGATTACGCCATTACCGAACAGTACAGCGCCTATGGGCGTGCGTTCGCTTTTGTCAGTTCCACTGGTGGGACGGATTACATTGATGCCTTTGAGGTGTTCCAGTTTGCGGATCGCACCCTGACGGCCGCCCAGCTTATAAACACCAAGCCTCAGCTTCAGGGCGATTTCGGCGCGATCATGCTCGAAAATAGCGGCTATGTCCTGACGACTGAGGATATCCGCTTTGTTGACGAAGACAGCGCCTATCTGACCTATACCGTCACCAGCCTTACGCACGGTGCCGTCTATGTGAATGGCGTGGCCAGCAGCAATTTCACCAGCGATCAACTGGCCGCCGGGCTGGTCAGCTTCAGGCATGATGGACATACCGATCCCACCGCCTATTTCAGCTTTACGGCCTTTGACGGCATAACCTATGCCGACTCCTATCCCGGCTCGATGAACTTTGTGGTCATCCATGCGCCGGGCGTGGTTTTCAATGGCACGGCGGGCGATGATTACATTGTGACATCCGGCGCCAAGGATTTCATAAATGGCGGCGCTGGCAACGATATAATTGATGGCCGCGACGGTGCGGATACGATTTACGGTGGTGCCGGGAACGACCTGATCTATCTTTATTTTGACAATGTCGGCTTTGATGGTGGAGACGGCATTGATACCATTACCTATGAGCGCATGACCCGTGGGGTCTATACCTATAGTCTGGGGCCCAACAATGAAAACGTGATTGGTACACGTTTTGATGACACGCTGGTGGGCAGCTTTGCTGACAATGTTATTGATGGCGGTCAGGGTGCCGATAACATGACCGGCGGATATGGCAGTGACACCTATATCGTCGATAATGGGGGCGACGTCATTGTCGAAAATGATGAAAATGGCGACGACACGGTCAATGCCTATGTCAGCTACCGCCTGTCCGAAAATATTGAAATCCTCAATCTGATCGGCAGTCAGGCTGTGGTAGGGATTGGCAATCGCAGCCATAATATCATCACCGGCAATGCCGCAGATAATGAACTCAATGGTCTCTCTGGCAATGACCAGCTCTATGGGGGCGATGGCCGGGACAAGCTCTATGGGGGTCAGGGCAATGATCTGCTGATTGGCGGCCACGGCGACGACACGCTTTATGGAGAGACCGGCCGCGATACGCTATTTGGGGAGGTCGGCAACGACACCCTGATGGGGGGCGCGGGCGATGACATTCTGCTGGGGCAGGACGGTAACGACACCCTGTTTGGTGAGTCCGGGCATGATACGCTGGTGGGCGGCACCGGGGATGATCTGCTTTACGGGCAGGAAGGTTTTGACACGCTTACGGGTGATGACGGCACCGACCGGCTTTTTGGCGGGGCGGATGATGATCGCCTGATTGGCGGGTTCGGTGATGACCAGCTTTATGGCGAAGACGGCCATGACACTCTGTTCGGGGAGTTTGGCAACGATACCCTGATCGGCGGGCTGGGTGATGATATCTTGCTGGGTCAGGACGGTGCCGATGTGCTGTTCGGGGAGTTGGGCAACGACACCCTGGTCGGCGGCAGTGGCAACGATCTGCAGTACGGTCAGGCGGGCTTTGATACCTTGAGCGGTGAAGACGGCGACGACGGCCTTTACGGCGGTGCTGACGATGATCGCCTGATCGGTGGCCATGGTCGCGACAGCCTGTACGGCGAAGATGGCCACGATGCCCTGTTTGGTGAATTTGGCGACGATACCCTAAGTGGCGGTGCGGGCAATGATGCGCTTTATGGTCAGGCAGGGGTTGATACCCTGCTGGGCGGTGACGGCAATGATTTCCTGTCGGGCGGCGCTGAGGGCGACTGGCTGACCGGTGGGGCTGGGGCGGATATGTTCCAGTTCGACTCGCCGTTGATGCCGGCTGATTTCATCACCGATTTCAACCGGGCCGAAGGCGACCGTTTTATCATCAATGGTTCAAGCTTTAGCGCGCCGGCGGGTTTCCAGTTGACCCAGGGTGTGGGCTTCCTGTCGGGGGCGGGCGTTATGCCGGTGGCCGCGACTGCGAGCTTTTACTTCGATACCCAGACGCGGGCATTATGGTTTGATTCCGACGGAACCGGTGCGGGCAATGCGCATGTGATTGCCTTCTTGCTCAATACCCCGACGCTTGCGGCCTCGGATTTTCTGATCGTATAGGCAAAATAAAATGGCGGTCATTATCAATGACCGCCATTTGCTTGTTAATAGATCAGAAAATCCGAAGCGACCAGATCCGTTATACCCGACAGGGTCGCCAGTTCCGTGGCTGGCGTTGGGTTGACCCCGTCAGGATCATAATAGAGCTTAAAGGTCGTTGTATTCAGATACACCGTGGCACCCGGTGTCTGAGGGGCGGGGGCTGCGCCCACAAACAAGTTCTGACCTACGACTAATCCGGTAGTGCCAAAGTAATATCCGCTAAGGACGATCTTGTCGCCTTCGGCGCGATTGAAGTCGCTTATGGTCGAATAGGCATTTATGCCGGGCTGCAGGTAAAAGTTGTCCGCGCCTGTGCCGCCGGTCAGGTAATCTACACCGCCACCGCCCAGCAGCATATCGTTGCCGCCTTCGCCCAGAAGCACATCATTGCCAGCTTCTCCGCGCAGGTAGTCCGTTTGGTCACCGCCCACGAGGATGTCGTTGCCATTGCCGCCGTAGATACTATCTACGCCAACCTGACCATAGAGGACATCGTCGCCGTCATTGCCGAGAATATAGTCATCGCCGTCTTCGCCAAAGACCGTGTCATTGCCAGTACCACCGAAAATACCGTCACTGCCTGCGCCGCCGATAAAGGTCTCATGGCCGCTGCCGCCGTTCATAATGTCGCCACCGGCCCCGCCCATGAAGGTGGAATTGCCGGAACCTCCCCAGAAGGTATCCACCCCGTCGCCGCCATCAAGCGTGGAGACGCCCGCGCCGCTGCGTAAGGTATCGTCGCCGCCTTCGCCCATCAATGTGTTGAGGCCCGCATAATCGATCAGCTCGTCATTGCCCGCGCCGCCGATCAGGACGTCATCGCCCTCATCGCCATAAAGGGTATCATTGCCGTCCTGACCATAGAGCGCATCATTGCCGAGACCACCTGACAGCAGATCGTTGCCCATTTCGCCAAATATAGCGTCGTTGCCATCCTGCCCGTAAAGCTGGTCATCGCCGGTGCCGCCTTCGAGACGGTCATTGCCCGCCTCGGCAAACAGGAGGTCATGGCCGTCCTGACCATAAAGCCAGTCGTCGCCATCACCGCCTTCGAGGGTGTCATTGCCGAATTCGCCGTACAGCCGATCCGCACCGGCCTGTCCATAAAGGCGGTCATCGCCATGGCCGCCGACCAGCAGATCATCCCCGAATTCGCCGTACAACAGGTCGGCGTCGTCTTGCCCATAAAGGCGGTCATCGCCGTGGCCACCAACCAGCAGATCCTCACCGGTTTCGCCGAACAGGGCATCAATATTGTCCTGCCCATAGAGGCGGTCATTGCCAGCGCCCCCCACCAGAGTGTCTTCGCCGCCCTCCCCGAACAGGGCGTCAACACCGGCCTGCCCATAAAGGGTATCATTGCCAAAGCCGCCGACTAAGGTGTCATGTCCGGCCTCGCCATAGAGGACATCGTTATCATCTTCGCCGTACAGGGTGTCATTGCCCGTGCCGCCAAACAGGGTGTCATTGCCGCGTTTGCCGTTTAAGGTGTCATTGCCACCCCACCCGTTAAGGCTATCTGTGGCGCTGGTGCCGATCAGGTTGTCCGCAGGCCCGCCCGGTATCTGGGTGAGCGTCAGATTAGCCACCGTTGACGCGGCCTGACCATCAAAGGCGGTGACATTGAAACCCGCCGAGGTATCGCCTGATCCGTCGTGCTGGAACGTCACCCTGCCCGCGGCGACATCGGCGTTGCTGAAGCTTGCCGCCAAGGCGCCATTGAGCAGAATGACGCCGTTCAACAGGTTGCTGACGCGGAACGTGGTCGTGGTATCGTCATAGTCGCTGAAAGACAGGTCGTTCAGGGTCAGGGTGGTCGACATATTTTCGACCACCGTGCCGATCAGGTCGCCCGCTATTACCGGAGCCTGATTCATAGCCAGGGCCATGGTCCATGTACCATCGGCGAATTGCACATACTCGATGCCATCGATGGTATCTGTGAAGCCATCGGCGCCGGTTACGGTATAGCCCGCTCCGGATGCGACGAAGGTGTAGGATTTGCGATTACCTTCCAGAATCAGCGTGTCCGTACCCGCGCCGCCCTGTACCGTATCGCGGCCGGCACCGCCTTGCAGCGTATCATCACCGTCGCCGCCCTGAAGCGTGTCGTCGCCTGTGCCACCGCGCAGGGTGTCATTGCCCCCGTCGCCACTCAGGAAATCGTTGCCGTCATCCCCCAGCAGCGTGTCATGACCATTCAGGCCATAAAGACTGTCGTTGCCGCCCTTGCCGGTCAGGACGTTGTCATAGCCATTGCCGGTGAGGGTATCGTTATATTGCTCGCCCGTGGCATTTTCGATGATGACGCCGTAACCGATGGTAAAGCCCGCCGGTACTATGGGGTTCGAGGACACATATCCGCCGCCGCCCGCATCATATTGCAGGGTCGCTGAGCGCAGATCGATAGTCACCGCCCCGATAAGCGCCTGAATGGTGTCGATGCCGCCCGTATCCCAGATCGCCTGAAATGACGCCCCAAGATTGGAGTAGGCCGGTACGACATAGACCGTATCCCCAGCATTATGGCTGGTGTTGGCACCATATAGCGACTGAAGGGCACCGATATCGAGCGCCATCGGCGTGGCCTGATAGCCATAGTTTGTGAGGTCGTAAGGGTAGTAATGCTGCGACGGCCTGCCGTCGTTATAGCTCATGGTCGTAAAGACGCCCTGATTGAGATTATAACGGCCGTAGCTGCCAAAAGCGGAGGTTACGCCCTGCATGATGGTGGAAGTGCCGCCGTTATCATGCGGGTGGGCCAGACCCAGGCCGTGCCCGATCTCGTGCACGAGGGTCGCAAACCCAAGGCCCCCGGCTTCCAGCCCGCCATTACCGCCTTCATCCCAGCCACTGCCATTGCGGTCGAAAACAGCCAGACCGGCATTTTCAGTTCCCGGCGGGTTGAAATAGCCTAACGTGCCGTCTTCATCGAGGTTGGTTGAAACCACAAAGCGGAAATCGGCATCTGCGGCATTGGTGGTCTGGCGAAATCTGATGTTGGCAACATTGGCGTAGGTGCCAAGGGCCGCCATAACCCGCCCGATTTCGTAAGTGTTCCATTCAAGTGCCGTGAGCGTTTCGTGCACTTCACCGGCGGCGGCAAAATAGACATCTATGTAGCCATCGGAGGGGGTGATCTTTGTGCCCCACAAAATGGAGTCGACGGGCTGAGGTGCCGGTCCGGTGGCTGCCGTAATTGTGTAGCCGCCGCGGCCGGTGGAATCGAACTGTTCTGCGGACAGGTAATATCGGCCGGTCGTTTCCGCGGTAAAGTGCAGCACTGAATTGGTGCCATCGCCGCCGTCGTCGTCCATGCCGATGGCTAACCCGGATGCACTACGGATCTGAAGAAAGGGATCGCTGATGGGGGATGCGCCCGACCCGGTCAGGGTGAACTGATAGGATTGCCCGGCAACCAGATCGATGTAGAAATAATCTAAGTCCCCGGCGCTATCTATCGTCGAGCTTTGTGATCCGCCAAGGCTTAGTCCCACATTGGTTGCGATATTACCGGGAACGGTGTCCGTGGTGGGGGTATATCCTTCGGATACCGTCAGGCTGAATTGCCCGGTCGATCCGCCATAGCTGGCGGCGGATATGAACATAGTTCCGCTTGAAGAGGCCGTGTAAGTTAAGAACGAGTCCGTACTGAAAAGTGAGCGGTCGTCATTGGTGGCAATGACAAAGCCGGAACTGCTGTGGAGGGACAAAATAGTGTCAAGCGCTGACGACGATCCTGTTGCCGACAAGGAAATTTCGTAAGTCTGGCCGGCGGTGAAATTTATTTTGTACCAGTCGGCATCTGTGGTTGAATCGATTTCGCCACTGGTCGTGGTGCCGGGGGTTACCGTGCTGTTTGTCAGGCGGTCGCCGCCGACATTATCAACGCCCGCGATCGGATTGGGCTTTGAGCGCGATATTTCCAGATCTGATTTCGTTGCCGACATAATGTAGCCCCCCTGATACTATACATAAATCCAATAATCTGGATCATGCCGGGGTTCAACGATCATTTGTGGTTAATATTGCTGCGGGGCATTATAATCGCTAAAATAGAGTGGGGTATGCATGGGGAGTTTCAATGACCACGATAAATATGAAGTGGTGCGGCATTATGTTGCCTGCGGTTTTGGGGCTTTACGGCACCCTTGCCATGCCGGGATTCGCAGGCGCTTCACATCCAAAGGCTGCCTCTGTGGAACCTGAGACAAACGCCAGGCTGGGTAAAATGCAAGCTTCGCAGACCGACCCCCGTCAGTTTGACACTCTGGATGCCTATCTGGCCCATCTTAAGGTTATGGGGACACGCGGGCGGGCCTATTACCGTCCTGTCGGGGCTGATCTTTACGAGTATGTCCCACCGAGGGGGCGTGGCCCGCAACAGCCACCGCAGATGTTTACGCGGGCACAGCTCATGAGTAAGTTTGGCTTTGAGAGGTAGTGTTTGCCGGACTTTAAGCGGCGTGCCCGGAAATGTAGGAGCGGTCATTATAGAGCTGTATGCCCGTCTTGACATCGCCCAGAAAAGCCACCTTGCCGCGATTGAGCAAAAGCACCTTATTGCAGACGCTGTCGATCAGCTCCATGGAATGAGAAGACAGAACGATAATGTCCGTATTTCGGTAGATGCGGTCCATGCGGTCTCTGGCCTTACCGATGAAGTGCTGGTCACCGGCCAAAATACCTTCGTCAAGCACCAGAATATTCGGGTCAATGACGGTAGATACGGCAAAGCTGAGGCGCAGGATCATACCGGCAGAGTAGGCGCGCACCGGCATGTCGAAAAAGGCGCCCAGTTCCGCAAAGGCAATAATATCCACAATAATGGCATCAAGGTCTTTTTTGCGGGCCCCCAGGATCAGGGACATGATCACCGCATTTTCCCGGCCGGTCCGGTCGGGGTCTAGGCCCGCGCCGACATTGATCAGGCTGGCGAGGCTGCCCTTGGTGGTCACGCTGCCGCGTGAGGGCGGCAGGAAACCGGAAATGGCCCGCAGAAGCGTCGTCTTGCCCGCGCCATTTTCCCCGATGACGCCCAGACGATCCCCGGACTTCAGAGAAAAACTGACATTGGCCAGCGACTCGACAAAAATCGTGTCGGACTTGTTCTTGAGGATAGTGCCGCCCAGAAACAGATTGGCCACAGTCGACCGTATGTTGCGGGCGCTGACGCCATATACCGGGTAATCTATGGTCAAACCATTGACATCAATGCTCGCCATTACATCCTCACTTAAAAAAGTTCACCGCTAACCGACTAAACGCGAATAGTGGCAAGATTGGCGCGATACCAGTCGACCGTCTGCGAAATACCCTCAAACAGCGACGTTTCCGGACGCCACCCCAGAGATTTGATGCGTGATACGTCATAGCTGCGCTGTAGCTGACCCAGCGGCTTGGTCGTATCCCAGTGCAATTCGCCCTTAAACCCGGTCACGGCCTCAACGGTTTCAACCAAAGTCCGGATCGGCACAGCGTCACCGGTGGCTACGTTGTAGACGCCACTGCCCATGGCCGCCGCAAATACAAAGGCATTGGCCGCATCGCTTGAGAACAAAAAGTCGCGGGTCGGTGAGCCATCGCCCCACACATCGATCCGGTCGGTTGCGTTGATGACGCCCTGGCAGAAACGATGCACCAGAGAAGGGACAACGTGACCGCGAACCGGATCAAAGCGATCGTTGGGCCCGTAAAGATTGGTCAGTATCAGATAGGCGAAGTCCATGCCGTACTGAACCTTATAGGCCTCAAGCTGAGCCAGCATGCCGCGCTTGGCATGGGCATAGGCGGCCTCAGACCCGTGCGGCGCCCCCAACCAGAAATCATCTTCTTTCATGGGCAAGGTGGCCAGATCCGAATAGATCGCGGTCGTGCCGGCGGCGACGAATTTGCGCACCCCACTAAGGCGGGCGGCTTCGATGACATTGATGTTCATCGAGGCGTTTTCGAAATAGGACAGGCCGCAGAAATCCATATTGCCCTGCACGCCATAGACGCGTCCGGCCAGATGGAACACCATGGTCGGCTTGACCCGTTCGAAATAGGCTTCGACCTGAGCGCGATCCAAAAGGTCGCAGTCGTCACGGGTGGGGAAAAAGCTTTCAGCCTGCGTCAATTGAGACAGACGTGCCTTGACCGCCGTGCCCAGCACGCCGCCCGATCCGGTAACAACAATTCGCTCACCGGACAGGTCCGGCGTTAACAGGGGAGACGACATGGTGATACCTTAACCGTTACCAGAGTACGCTCTGCTTGTTCCAGAACAGTGTACCATCCTTATAGCGACGGCGGTCTTCGTTGACCATTTCCGATGCCAGTTCATGGATCTTGACCGTGGCTTCCCAGCCCAGCAGCGCCTTGGCCTTGGCCGGATTGCCGATAAGCAGTTCGACTTCGGCGGGGCGGAACAGATCGGCTGAGACCTGCACCAGCAGTTTGCCGCTCTTGGCGCAGTAACCGCGCTCATTGACGCCTTCGCCTTCCCAGCGCACCGTAATGCCGGCGGCATCGAACGACAGATTGACGAAGTGGCGAATGGTGTGGGTTTCACCGGTCGCGAGCACGAAGTCATCGGCCTGATCGTGCTGAAGGATGCGGTGCATACCATCGACATAGTCACGGGCATGACCCCAGTCGCGCTGAGAGTCCATGTTGCCGAGCGTCAGGATGATGTCTTCGCCTTCGGCGATCAGGGCGACCGCACGGGTAATCTTGCGGGTCACGAAAATTTCGCCGCGGTTCGGGCTTTCATGGTTGAACAGAATGCCGTTTGAACCAAACAGGTTGTAACCTTCGCGGTAGTTCACCGTTATCCAGTACGCATAAAGCTTGGCGACAGCATAGGGGCTGCGCGGATAAAAGGGCGTGGTTTCGCTCTGCGGGACTTCCTGAACCAGGCCGTAAAGCTCTGAGGTCGACGCCTGATAGAAGCGGCAGGTATCGATCAGGCCCAAAAGGCGGATCGCCTCCAGAAAACGTGTCGTGCCGACGCCATCGGCATTGGCGGTATATTCCGGCGTTTCAAAGCTGACCGACACATGGCTTTGGGCGGCAAGGTTATAAATTTCTGTCGGGCGGATAGCTTCCACCAGACGGAAGATCGACATAGAGTCGGTCAGGTCGCCATAGTGAAGGAAGAATTTCCCGGCATTTTTAGGGTTGTTGCGGATTTGCTCTAGGCGGAATTCGTTGTAGTGCGAGGCGCGACGACGCATGCCATGCACGGTGTAGCCTTGCTCAAGCAACAGTTCAGCCAGATAGGCGCCATCCTGACCGGTTACGCCGGTGATCAACGCAATCTTAGACATTCTTATAGGTTCCCTCAAATACTTGTGCCTGTAAGGCGACACTGTTGCGGATATTATAGGTTTCAAAAATAGCTGTACGGGCGGCCTCAACCTCAAGCGGTTCAGCCTGTAATCTTTGGGCCAGTTCTATGTGGTTGCCGATATCAAAGCGTTCAAATGTGTCGCCAAAATATTTGCGGGTTTCGGCGAACGACAGGTTGTTGGCCCCCAGGACGCGGCCGCCGGCCTCCATGGCCAGCACGATCACGCCCGACATGCTCTGGCCCACTTCGATATAGGGCAAAACGACGGCGTCGATATCGCGCAGAACGTGGACAAAATCATCATCGTCCAGGCTGCCGATGAACTTGATCCGGTCGGTGATCGGCTTGGTCAGACGTTCATCAACCACTTCGGTTTTTTCGAGGTAATGGTTGACGCGGGCAAGCTTGGCCAGCTTACGCTCACGCTCGGCATCTTCATTGGCGATCAGGTTAAGGATGCTTTCCAGATAAGGGTCAACATCCTTATAGGCCTTGATGGACTGGGGGTGCTGGCTGCCTGCGATGACCAGATGCCAGTCCGTTGGCAGTTGCGCTACGGTCTTAATGGCCGTCTCGATGCCTTTGTAATTTGATATATAGCCGAACACGCCAAACAGCTTAGAGCCTTGCGGCAGGCCGAAACGGGCAGCAAGATCGGCCTTGGGCAAGGCCTTGACCTTTTTCTGCTCTTCCTTGTTCAGGAAGGCCAGAGGATAATGGATGACGTTTTTAAAGCGGAACACGTCGCGGATGACGCGGTGCTCACGCTTGGCATGGACCTTGATCCACACATTTTTGCGCGCCGACTGTTCTTTACAATGCAGGACGATGTTGTGGTAAAGAACCGAAAATTCCTTGTTGCGGAAGTGATGAAACAAAGGCCCGGCGCGTAAGGCGCGCACTGATTTGCCAATCGCTTCGATGAGGCTGGTCGTTTCGGCCACATCCACGCGGTGCATGGTCAGGATCAGGTTGGGCGCGGCGTCAATAAGCCACTTCATGCGTCGCAGGATCGCCCCGGCCGTAGCCCCATAAAGGCCGGCTTCGAACTGAATGTTCACATAGTCGTAATTTTTCAGCTTGGCGCAAATGCTTTTAATGTGTGCATCAGCATGAATGTTTATAAAAGGCTGTGGCTTTTGCAGTAGAAATAAGTCGAGTGGAATAACATCAACGTCAAATATTTCAGAAAAGGCAACTTTTAGTACGTGTGTATATGAAGCATTGCCGCAATTTTCATTATATGTACTTATAATGGCGAGTTTTTTTCTTTGCAAACCGGGCGCCCCAAACTTACGATTGAAAATCAATTTAGTGAATTATAATGTTTTTCCGTGGGGTTCAACCCCTTTTTAACGAAGTCTGTTCGCAGTTGCAGAATTGCTTTAGTCTTGATGTGCAAAGCCAGTCAGGGCGTCTGCGGTGTTATTTTATAGTCGTTTGTGTCGCGGTCTGCGACAGGTTTAAGGGTGCAATGAATGTCAAATGAAGCCAATACCTCCGATAAGCTTCTGGCGCACATCGACGGGCTTTTGGAGCGTGAGCGGGCCTTTCGGGAAGATTTCTCCCATAGCCTGAAACGTGAAATTCTGGCCCATATTGATCATAAGCTTGATCGGCTTTTGGCGCGCCCGCAGGCCCTGCCGCTTACCCAATCGGCCCGTGTGTTCATGCATACGAACGATGGCCATAGACTGATCCTCGACATGAAGGAAAAGTTCATGGCGCTGCATCTGCTGGAGCATGGCCAGTGGGAGGATCATCTGCGGCGGGTTATGGCCGCTATACTCACCCCTGGCGGCACCTATATTGATATCGGGGCCAATATTGGCGTCCATCTGCTTTATGCCGGCCATCTTGTTGGGCCATCGGGTAAGTGCATAGCGTTTGAGCCGCATCCGGTGACCTATGCCATATGCCACGAAAACCTGGAGATAAATGGCTTGCTGGAGCGGGTTCTATTGTTTGATGAGGCGGTATCGGATGTGGCCGGACAGGTCCTCGATTTTGAATATTTCACCCAGCACCCGGCCATGTCAGGATTTAAGGTCTCGGCAGAGCGGCTGGAAAAGTTTCATGGCGATGTACAGACGATAAAGGTTAACACCACCACCATAGAGGCCCTTATCAATGCTCATGATATTGAACCGGATCTGATCAAAATTGACATAGAAGGCTTTGAGATTTTCGCCCTGAAAGGTGCCGGTGATACGATTGGGACATCAAACCGGACATGCTACGTCATAGAGTATGAAAAGGCTCTGACCTGTTCGGTCTTGGGCTATGATCCTATTGCTGAAATCTATGATCTGTTTGCGGGCAAAGGGTATCTGGCACTGGCGCTGAGATCAGATCTTACAATTGTTAAACTTGATCGCGATGCGATCTTGCAAGATATTGCGGGTGATTATCTTTTCGTTCGACCCGATGGCCCGCACTGGCCGCAAATCGCGGCACTTATGACGTAATCGAGTTTTCTTTACAGCGGGAAGGCATCCTTAAGGCCGGACAGGTATTTGCCGTAAAGGCTGCCGCTAAAATTTTGAGCGAGTGCGGCCAGGGCCTGAGAGTCGATATAGCCCCGCCGCCAGGCCACTTCTTCGGGGCAGGCAATTTTAAAGCCCTGACGTCTTTCGAGGATACGCACGAACTCCGCCGCCTCCAGCAGGCTTTCAGGGGTGCCGGTATCAAGCCAGGCATAGCCGCGGCCAACGGTCTTGATGTCCAACTCGCCGCGCTCAAGGTAAGCGCGGTTGATGTCGGTGATTTCATACTCACCGCGTGCAGAAGGTGTTAGGGTGGATGCGATATCGCACACCTTATGGTCATAAAAATATAGCCCGGTAACCGCCCAGTTGGATTTGGGATTTTGCGGCTTTTCCTCGATCGAGACGGCGCGCATGGCCTTATCGAACTCGACCACACCATAACGATTTGGGTCAGACACCTGATGGGCAAACAGGCAGGCGCCGTGGGTGAGCTTGGTGGTTTGCTCCAAAATAGTGGCCAGATTTGAGCCGTAGAATATGTTGTCGCCGAGGATTAGGCAGGACGGTTTACCGTCAATGAAATCGGCGCCAATGACAAAGGCCTGAGCAATGCCCTGCGGCTGAGGCTGGGGGATGTAGGACAGCTTAATACCCCACTGGCTGCCGTCGCCGAGCAGCTTTTCAAACAGGGGCAGGTCGTGCGGTGTGGTGATGATCAATATATCGCGAATACCCGCCAGCATCAGCGTCGTCAGCGGATAATAGATCATGGGTTTATCGTAAACCGGCATCATCTGCTTCGAGACAGCCAGTGTCATCGGATGCAGACGCGTGCCCGTGCCGCCTGCCAGAATAATACCCTTCATGCCGTCTCTTTTCTATGGGGTTCGCCAGACATCATTTCATCCAGACACGTCATGAGGCTGTGACGCCAGGGTGGAAGCGCAAGGCCATAAGCCTGTGATATTTTACGACAATCAAGGCGTGAATTGGGCGGCCGTTGCGCGGCTGTGGGAAACTGAGCGCTTGGGATGCGGATAAGGTGTGGACGGCGCATGCCCCGTGCTGCCAGATCGGTGAATACGGCATCGGCCAGATCCGCCCAACTGGCGCTGCCGGGGGCGGTGAGGTGAAACAGGCCGCGCAGGGCGGGGTCGCGGTCGTTGTGCAGCCGTGCGCAGACAGTCAGCAGGGCGTTTGCCAGATCAAGGGCTGAGGTCGGGCCGCCGTACTGGTCATCCACCACCCTGACCTCGTCGTGGGTCTGGGCCAGCCAATACATGGTCTTCACAAAATTATGGCCATAGGGCGAATAAAGCCACGAAGTGCGCAGGACGACATGTCCCGTTGCAGCAAGGACGGCCTGCTCTCCGGCCCGCTTGGTTCGCCCGTAAACATTGATGGGGCCGGGGGTATCCGTCTCGTCGTAGGCACCGGTTTTCAGGCCGTCAAAGACATAGTCGGTCGACAGATGAATCAGCGGAATGTTCAGGGCGGATGCGGTGTGCGCTAATAGTGCGGGGGCCATAGCGTTGATCTGTTCGGCCATGTTCGTATCGGATTCCGCCTGATCGACCGCCGTATAGGCGGCGGCGGAAAGTACGACATCTGGCTTGGTCGCGATTATGGCCGGGGCGATACTGTCAGGACGGCTAAGATCAAGCTGCGGCCGCCCGATGGGGATGATCTCTATATCGCTGTGGCTCTGTGCGGCGGCGATCAGGGCGTTTACGACCTGACCCCCCGTTCCGGTAACGGCTATGCGCATGGTTATGACCTGAGCATGCCTAAGCGTTCCCCGGCATAGACGCGTTCGCGTAGCGGCCCCCACCACGCTTCGTTGTTAAGATACCAGTCGACGGTTTTCTCAATACCGCTGTCGAAGGTTTCCTGTGCGCGCCAGCCCAGTTCGGTCTCAAGCTTAGTGGCGTCAATGGCGTAGCGGTAGTCGTGGCCGCGCCGGTCCGGCACAAAGCTGATCAGGCGGTCATGCGGGGCGCTGCGGGGGCGGCGCTGATCCATGAGCGCGCAGACGCGGCGGATAACGTCTATATTGGTCCACTCATTGCGGCCACCGACATTATAGGTCTGCCCCGTTCGGCCGCGCATGGCGATGAGGTAGAGGGCGCGGGCATGATCTTCGACATAGAGCCAGTCGCGAATGTTCGAGCCATCGCCGTAAACCGTAAGCGGCTTACCCTCCATGGCGTTGAGGATATTGAGCGGGATCAGCTTTTCCGGAAAATGATAGGGCCCGTAATTATTGGAGCAGTTCGTGATAATTACCGGCAGGCCATAGGTGCGGTGCCAGGCCATGGCCAGATGGTCAGACGCGGCTTTGGAGGCCGAATAGGGCGACGACGGGCTATAGGGTGAGGTTTCGGTGAAGCTGCCCTCATCGCCCAGTGAGCCGTACACCTCATCGGTGGACACATGCAAAAAGCGGAACTGCTGCCGGGCCTCATCCTTGAGCGACAACCAGTAGTTTCGCGCCGCCTCCAGCAGGGTGAAGGTGCCAACCAGATTGGTTTGCACGAAATCACCGGAACCGGTTATCGAGCGATCAACGTGGCTCTCGGCGGCCAGATGCAGGATGTGGGTGGGTTGAAAGCTGGTGAGGGCGGCACTCACCGCCTGAGCGTCGCAAATATCGGCTTTCAAAAAGCGGTAACGAGGTGAGGTTTCGACAGGGGCCAGAGACTCCAGATTACCGGCATAGGTCAGCTTATCGAGATTGAGCACGTCTGCGCCGATTTCCGATATCAGATACCTTACGACCGCCGATCCGATAAAGCCGGCGCCGCCGGTGACCAGAATTCGCATATTAAGCCTCAAATCATCTCAGCCAGCCGGGGCTGCGCTTTGTCTTTCGCAGATAATATAACCAAAGCCGGATCAAATGGCCATGCCACACTGATATCAGGGTCATCAAAGGCGATACCGGCCTCATGTTCGGGGCTGTAGGGGTGGGTCACCTTGTAAAAGACCTCGGTATCGTCTTCCAGCGTGACATAGCCGTGGGCAAAGCCTTCAGGCACCCACAACTGCTCGCCGCCTGATGCCGTCAGCGTTTGCCCCAGCCAGCGCCCAAAGGTGTCTGAGCCTTTGCGGATATCGACCGCGACATCAAAGATCGAGCCTTTGAGGCAACGCACCAGCTTGCCCTGCGCGGCGGGAGACCGTTGATAGTGAAGGCCTCTCAAGGTCGCGCGATCTTTCGACAAGGCCTGATTGTCCTGTACGAAGGTGACATCGGCCACCGTCTGGCGAAACGCGTCATCGCGAAAGGCCTCATAAAAATAGCCACGCGCATCTTCGTGCCGTTTGGGCAGGATCAGGGCGGGGCCTTTAATATCAAAATGCCTGACGTGCATAAGTGGCCTTTATGGACTGTATGGACGCGCGGCTTATAGGATGCCCCGTCGTGATTGTCTTGCCTTATGCGCTAAAATCTGTATTACGCACGTAAATGTCCACATCCTTAAAAACCGATGCCCCCAAGGTGGGTTTTGTCTCGCTGGGTTGCCCCAAGGCGCTGGTCGACTCTGAGCGCATCCTGACCAAGCTGCGCCATGAAGGCTATGACACCGCCGCGTCTTACGCCGGTGCCGATGTGGTGGTCGTCAATACCTGCGGGTTTCTGGATTCCGCCAAGGAAGAAAGCCTGAACGCCATCGGTGAGGCTCTGGCCGAAAACGGTAAGGTCGTGGTCACTGGCTGCATGGGTTCTGAGGCCGATATGATCCGCGCGCGCTTTCCCAATGTCGCGGCCATCACCGGCGCGCACCAATATGACGCGGTTATGGACGCCGTCCACAATATCGTGCCGCCCAGACCCGATCCGTTCCGCGAGTTGATCCCCGCCAACGATCCGGGCGTGCGCCTGACGCCCAAACACTATGCCTATCTCAAGATTTCCGAAGGCTGCAATCACCGCTGTAGTTTCTGCATCATCCCGCAGCTTCGTGGCGATCTGGCCTCGCGGCCCATCGGGGATGTGCTGCGTGAGGCCGAGATTCTGGCCCAAAGCGGTGTCAAGGAACTGCTGGTGGTGTCGCAGGACACCTCGGCCTACGGCCTTGATATCAAATATGCCCAAGGAGAATGGCGCGGCCAGACATGGGATGCGTCGTTTGAAGATCTGGCCCGTGGGTTAGGCGAACTGGGCATCTGGGTGCGCATGCACTATGTCTACCCCTATCCGCATGTGAACAGCGTCATCCCGCTGATGGCCGAGGGCAAGATCCTGCCCTATCTCGATATCCCGTTCCAGCACGCCTCGCCCAAGGTGCTTAAGGCCATGAAGCGGCCTGGCAATCAGGACCGCACGTTAGAACGTATTCGGTCGTGGCGCGAAATTGCCCCCGATATCACTATCCGCTCGACCTTTGTGGTTGGCTTTCCGGGAGAGACCGAAGCCGATTTTAACTTCCTGCTGGATTGGCTGGAAGAGGCGCAACTGGACCGCGTCGGGGCTTTTGCCTATGAGAACGTCGATGGCGCGCCCGCCAAAGACCTGCCCGACCATGTGCCGGAAGAGGTCAAGCAGGATCGTCTGGCCCGCTTCATGTCGGTGGCGGCGCGCATCAGCGCCCAAAAGCTGCAAGCCAAAGTGGGTCAGGTCGTGGACGTGCTGGTCGATAACATCCGCGCCGATGGCACAGGCGTGGCCCGCACGAAGGGCGATGCGCCGGAAATCGACGGTCACATCTTTCTCAAAGGTTTCACGGGTCTTAAGGTCGGTGAGTTCGCCAGAGCCAAGGTCATCCGCGCTGATGCCTTTGACCTCTACGGCGAACCCGAAGGCCTGATCAAGCTCGACCGCCTGCCGACCGCCCGCCCAAAAGGCAAGGTCCACCGCATTATTTCGCGGTTTTAGTCTTCTTTAAATGTGCGGTTCATCTGATCGGTCAGCGGCTTCATGAAGTAGCTGAGCGCATTGCGGCGCGTGGTTTCGATATGCACCTCAACCGGCATGCCTGATATCAGAGCTTCACGCAGCGATTTGGGCAGATCAACACTTTTCAGGGTCAGTCTGGCCTTATAGTAGCTGATGCCAGTCTTTTCATCGGTTTCAACATCAGGGGATACCATATCCACCCGTCCGCGGGCTTCGGGCGTGGTCTGAGAGGCGAAAGACGTAAAGCGGATATAGGCCGCTCGGCCAGAGGCGACCTGATCAATATGTTGGGGGTCGATGCGGGCTTCGACGACCAGATCATCAGCCTTGGGCACGATGTGCATCAGGGTCTCACCTGGCGCCACGACCCCGCCACGGGTATGGATCAGAAGCTGTTGCACCGTGCCGTCAACCGGGGCTTTGATTTCCACCCGGTTCATGGCGTCGGTGGTGGTGACCTGCTGCTCATTGAGTTGCGACAGCTTGGTCTCGGTATCTTTGAGTTCAGCCATGATCTCACTCAGGCTTTCCGAGTCGATCTGAAGCATCGCCAGCCGGATCTCTGAGGTGCGGGTGCGGGTGCGGGCGATGGTGGCTTCCAACTGTCCTTTTTCGCCCTGCAGGCGTTCAGCTTCGCGCTCAAGCTGGTTAAGGCGGGTAATTGAGGCATAGCCTTTGGCGTGCAGATCACGCACCGACACCAGTTCTTCGCGAATGAGCCGGGCCTGCTGGCCCTGTGACTTTACCTGCGCCGCAAGGCCGTCGATTTCATGGGCGCTTTGGGCAATCTGCTCATTCAGTTGGGATTTTTTCTGAACGCGCGCCGATCTGCGGGTGGTCATAAGGGCGCGTTCCGCCGCGATGATCCGGTCAAATTCTGCCGAGGGCTGAGTGAGGCCTGTGGGGACGCTGAAGCTGGTGCGGCCATCACGCTCGGCCTCCAGTCTGAACTTACGGGCGGTGAGTTGCCATATCTGGCTTTGGACAATGGCGGCATTGGCACCGGCGACGGTGCTGTCAAGCCGGGCCAGCACCTGACCGGTCTTGACCTGATCGCCATCCCGCACAAGGATATCATAGACAATGCCGCCTTCGCGGTGCTGAATCCGCTTCTGGCTGGATTCCACGGTCACGCGCCCCGTGGCGATAACCGCCCCCGACAGGGTGGCCAGTCCGCCCCAGCCCAGAATGAATACGGCCAGCAGGGCTATGATGGCAAAGCCCGCTTTTTGCTGAGCGGCCATGCTGGAATTAAAGGGTTTCATATCCTGAGCGCTCATGGCTGACCTCCGCCATTGCCCGCAGGCGTTGGCACAATGCGGGCGGCCGGTGTGCCAGAAGCCGTTGCATCAGACGGTGTGGCGCTATTGGCGGCGGCGGGCGGCAACCGGCGTTTCAGAACTTCGTCGCGTGGGCCAAAGGCTTTTTGAACGCCATCCGCCAGAACCAGCATCTTATTGACCGATTGCAGCACACTGCGGCGGTGGGCAAAGACTATGGCAATGCCGCCGCGTTTGCGGATCTGGGCGACGGCGCGCACCAGTGCGGCCTCCCCATCCGTATCAAGGGCAGAATTCGGCTCATCCAGAACCACCAGGAACGGGTCTTTGTACAGGGCGCGCGCCAGGGCCAGCCGCTGCCGCTGACCGGCAGACAGGCGTGACCCATCATGACCTATGTCGGTATCAAAGCCCTGCGGCAGGTGGCGGATAAAGTCATCTATCCCGGACATGCGGGCGGCGCGCAGTATGTCTTCTGACGAAGCGTCCGGGGCAAAGCGGGCGATGTTTTGGCCCACCGTGCCGCTAAACAGATCAACCCCCTGCGGCAGGTAGCCGCAGAATGCGCCCAGATCGTCCGAAGTCCATTGGTTGAGGGTTGAGCCATCCAGCCGGATGGCGCCCTTGGCAATGGGCCATACCCCCATGATGGCGCGCGCCAGGGTCGATTTACCGGAGCCGCTGGGGCCGATGATACCCAGCGCATCACCGGCGCTCAGTTCAAAGTTTATGTTGTTCAGCAACAGCTTTGACGGGTCCAGCGGAGAGACGATGTGCAGGTCCTGAACGGTGATATTTTGCGTTGGGCGGGGCAGGTTAGTGTCTGGCTCTGCCGGCGGGGTCTTCATCGTCGTCTCCAGCCGGTGATAGGACTGACGCGCGGCCACGAACCCGCGCCACTGGCTTATGGCCAGTTCGACCGGGGCCAGAGCGCGCCCCAAAAGAATGGAAGCCGCAATCATCACGCCACCAGTCGCATCGCCTTCGATCACCAGATAGGCCCCCAGAGCCAGCACCAAAGACTGCAGGATCATGCGGATAAACCGCGACACACTGGCGTAAAAGCTCAGGACGTCGCTGTTTTGCAATATGGCCAACCCGGCGGCATCGCTTTTGACGCGCCACTGTTGTTTCAGGGCTGAGGTCATCCCCATGGGGACGACCGTTTCGGCCGCCCTGCGCGCGGCATCGGCCCATTCCGAAGCCTCAGTGTTCACGCGGATCACCTGTTGCTGATAGGCCTTAGTCGAGCGATCGCTGAGCCAGGTAACGCCGGTCAGGAGCAGTACGCCCGCCACCCCGCACAGGCCCAAAGCCGGGTGCAGTATGAACAGCAGAACGACGTAGAGCGGCATCCACGGCAGGTCAAAGATTGCAGCAGGACCACCACCGGCCAGAAAATTACGGATATGCGACAGGTCAGAGAACGGCGAGGCGCCTCTCACCTGCGACGCGGGCAGGCCTGAATGGGTATTCAGGGTAAACACGCCGTCGCGCAGGCTGAGGTCAAAATAGCGGCCAATGCGGGCAAATAAACGCGACCGGACCGTCTCAAGCGCTGCGATAAACATATAAAGCACGACCACCAGAACGACCAGCGCCATTAGGGTGGGCAGGCTGCGGCTGGGCAGGACGCGGTCATAGACCTGCAGCATGAACAACGACCCGGTCAGGGCCAGAATGTTTATGGCACCACTGAATACCGCCGCCGAGATAAAGGGCTTACGCGCCGAGGTAAGAACACTGCGGACATCGAAAGAGCCAGGCGCAACCTCCGGGCCGGAGCGACCCTTAAATAAGCCAAGGTCACGGGTAATGATGGCGTTAATCCGGCCGGTCAGTGTGGCTGCGGGGCGCGTATTTGCGGGCTTAGCATCGGAAGGGTTTGGCGTGTGGTTTTGTCTCATATACGGTAACCTGACGCCCCTTTCAGACAGTTGATGGCTTAAAACACGACTGTGCCAGATCGGCAAGTCTGCTCATAGCCATTACTACATAAAGGTTTATTTGGAGTGTGTGCAGCGAAAGGTTTTTCCCAAACACAGGCTTAAGGTGCGATCCAGAATCCAAACCGCAGGACCGGGTGGGTGATGTCCTTGAGCGGCCAGTCATATTCGGCGGCGGCGCGTTTAAGCACCCTGCGCGGGGACAAAACCCAGACACGTTGCGACAGGTGCCAGCCTTCAATCGTATGTGATTTGGGGATGAAATAGATATCGCGGGCGTCCATTTCGATGCTATGTATGGCCTCAAGCGGTATTTCCTGGCCGTCGGGGGCTACGAAAACCTTACGCGCCGGATCATAGGCGAACAGGGGTTTTTCGATGACGCTCAGGGCGATCATGCCGCCCAAAGCCACCCACATCACCAGCATGGCCAGCCCCTGTCCCTTGGCCAGCATCAGCCCAGTCATAAACGGGGACGCGATCAAAAGCGCAATCGTATAGCTGTTGAGCACGCTGCCGCTCCAGTAAAGTTCAGTGAGCGCATGGGGCTGAGACGGTCTTAGATTCATATCTTCTGCTGTAACGATTATTTTCGTCGTAATCCACGCCTATTTGTGGCTCAGTTGACCCCACCATCAGAGAGGATTCCGGTAATGTTGTCTTTGCACAGATCGCCTGCGAATACCGCCCCCCCTTTCGAGGAGCGCTGGTGGTCATCCGATGACAGCCTGCGCCTTTATGCGCGCGACTATGCAGGTGCGGGCGGGGGCATCCATCTGCCGGTCGTGTGCCTGCATGGCCTGACCCGCAACAGCGCCGATTTCGAAGGGGTGGCGCCCTATATCGCCGCTACGGGCCGGCGCGTGATTGTGCCGGATATCCGCGGGCGGGGCTTATCCGACTATGACACTGACCCGAAAAACTATCATCTGTGGACCTATGCCAAGGATGTGCTGGATTTATGCGATGGCTTAGGGATCGCGCGCGCAATTTTCATTAGCACGTCGATGGGCGGCTTAACGACTATGGTGCTGTCGACCCTGCGGCCCGCTTTGATCAAGGCCGCCGTGCTCAATGATGTTGGTCCTGTGTTATCGGCTAAGGGCCTGACGCGCATCGCCGGTTACGCCGGTAAGAACCGCTCTGAGATTAAGTCCTGGCATGAGGCCGCCGACTACGCCCGCCTGCATAATGAAATCGCGTTTCCGGACTATGGCCATAAGGACTGGATGGCCTTTGCCCGCCGCCTGTTTCGTGAGGGCGATGACGGGCTTAAGCTGGCCTATGATCCGGCGATTACCATTCCCGTCTCTGCGCCGACGTCGCCGGCCGTCTATGACATGATGCCGCTCTATATGTCGCTGAGCACCGGCAGGCCGTTGCTGCTGGTGCGCGGGGCGCTGTCCGACCTGATCGAAGATCATGAGGTCAAGGTGATGCAGGGCATCTCACCGGACCTGACGCGCGTCGATGTGGAGGGGGTAGGCCATGCCCCTATGCTGACCGAAGCCTCATCAAAGGCCGCCGTTCTGGAATTTTTGCAGGATTTGCCGTAGCTTTATTGAAAGGTCGCGGGCCGAACCCATATATAAAAATGGGTCAAGTGGATATGGGTCGATGGCGCGCACGGTTATTTTTGATAGTCCCTATCTGTTAGGCTTTGACCATACGCGTGCCTTGATCGAGCGGTTGAGCCGTGTTTCGGAAAATTATCCGCCCTATAATGTCGAGGCCCTGTCTCACCATCATATCCGCATCAGCGTGGCGGTGGCGGGCTTTACCTCTGATCATCTGAAACTGGCCCTGACCGGTCAGTTGCTGACCCTCACTGCCCATAAGGACGGCGAACCCGAAGACGCCGAGGCGCGTGATTTCCTCCATCGCGGCATCGCCCAGCGCGGCTTTACCCGCAGCTTTGTCATCGGCGACGGCATGGAAGTGACGGCGGCGATTCTGGAATACGGCCTGTTGCATATCGACCTGAAACGCCCTGAACCTGACGATAAGGTGCGCAATATCCCCATCGTCAGCCGCTAGGCAGGGTGATTTTAGTGCGCTACCGCCGCACGGGCGGCCCCGTTCGCTGCTTGAGCGCGTGCCCCTGCACCCTGAACTGGGAGCCAGCGGACAGGCCGGTGCCCTTCCTCCTCCCTACGCTTGCGTGGGGAGGTGGCATTGAGCGAAGCGAAAATGACGGAGGGGGACTGCGCTGCGATTAATGCCTCCCCGCTTTAGTAGGAATAACACCTTAAAGGCAGCGCGGTGACAATCTATCAGCCATCCCCCTCCGTCGCGGGCTTCGCCGCGCCACCTCCCCATGCATTTTAGTGCGCTACCGCCGCACGGGCGGCCCCGTTCGCTGCTTGAGCGCAGGCACAGGGAGGAGAAAGAGAACTTATCCCCTCACGCCTCTTTTGCCCCATGCTGAGGAGATGACTGCCGATGCGCCCACCTCTTTTGACCCAAAAGAACGCTTCACGCCGGACGAGCGGCGGGCGCGGTTGCGGGCCTTTGCCGACCGGATGCTGGAGCGGCTGGGTGATCTGCCATCGCCGTATGATGCCCCTGAACTTGAGCAGATGGCGCGCGCAGGGCTCCTGATCGAGCGCATCTACGCCCGCGTTGATGCGTCAGAGCGCACGGCGTCAAAGCAACTCACCCCTGAAGAGGCCGCCCGCAGCCGCGAAGAGTTCGGCCTGAAACTGGCGGCTTTGCGCGAAAATCATGAGGCGGTGAGCGCGAAACTGGCCCCAAAACTCAGCCCCCAAATCGCCCCTCTTTCGGAAGCGGAAACCCTGACGCCTGATGAGTTGATCAAGCGCATCAAGAGGCTTGATTTGTCGGAACCCGATTTCGGGATTGATGACGTGTTCGATGATGATCTTGATGACGATCTGCTGGACGAGGCAGAGGAGGTGCCGAAAAGCCCGCCGCGCCTCGATCCGAAGACCGGCCTGTTGTGGCTGGATGAGCGGACGATTCTGGCCACTCAGCATCCGCCGTGGTTTGAAGCCGAAGGTGGCGAGATGTACTGGCGGGTCGCGCGCGGTGAGGTGAAACTGGTCTTGCCGGATAGCATCACCGCTGGCATCACTGATAGCAGTTAAGGCCCAAAAGTCCGCAAGGCCCCCCTCCGTCAGGCCGCTTCGCGCCCTGCCACCTCCCCCGGCAAGCCAGGGGAGTATAAGGTAATGAGATATCTCTTACTTTTACCTCCCCGACTTATCGGGGAGGGGAACCGCACGAAATCGCGCAGCGATGAGATGTGGTGGTGGGGGCTCTTAAAATTCACGGAAGATACGAATTGCGCCTCCCAATCCATGATCGGGAGGGCAAACGCGCAGGCCAAAGCCACCCGCTTGATCAGGCCGCGTGGGCACCGCTGTCGGCCAGAAGCGCATAGAGGGCATCATTGGTATCAAGTGCGCGCAGTTGCTCACGCATCGATTTCTGGCGCAGGGCGCGCGAGACCTTGGCCAGGGCGCGCAGATGCTCGGAACCCGCCTCCGGCGGCGCAAACAACGCAAACACCAGATCGACCGGCACATGGTCGATCGAATCATAATCGATCGGGGTTTCCAGCCGCAAGAAAATGCCGCGCATCTGGGTCAGGCCCGCTAACGCCGCATGGGGCACAGCCACGCCCAAGCCAACACCGGTAGAACCCTGCTTTTCGCGGTCGACCAGCGCATTGAAAATAACGTCGGCGTCCATCTTGAACAGCTTGGCGGCATGCTCGGCCACCGCCTGCAAGGCCTGACGCTTAGAATTTACACTGACATGACCGTTAATCGAATGACGATCCAAAAGCCCGAAGAGAGACATTATACTTCCAAGTTGAGCGCGAGGCAGGGAGAAACCTCCCCTGCAAAACCTGCGCCGGATTTATCAGGCCAAGCCCCCATGTTAAGAGACCTGAAGACGATGCGCCCCCAAAGACGGCACCGGTATTTTAGTCCCCCGCACTTAAAGGCGGGCGAGATGTGCCTTATAGGGACGCCACCGGCACGTCAACCGCTAAGCGGTTACACTTTAATGTGCGCGGGCGTCCCTATAAGGGCAGCTATAGAGCGGACAAGGATCAGGCGACCGAGCGGGCGCGGGTGCGTTCCGGATCGATCCAACCGATATTGCCATCCGGACGGCGATAGATGACCGACAGGCCACCGTGGGCGGCATTACGGAACATCAGCACCGGGTAGTTCGACATGTCCATCTCAAGCACGGCGCCCGATACCGTCATGGTGCGTAAGGGCGCTTCGGTTTCGGCGATAACCATGGCTTGCGGCGGGGCGTCATGATCCCAGCCATTGACGGCCTGACCGTCATCATAATCCTCAAGCGGGTCGTCACCGGTGTTGTCATACCTAAGCACGGTGATGGACGCCAGTTCCTGCGACGGCGACGGGTTATGGTGGTTTTTCAGGCGGCGCTTATAGCGGCGTACACGCGTCTCGATGCGATCAAGGGTGCCGGTAAAGGCGGAATGGGCGTCGCCGCCAGTGCCGCTCGACACGAGCGTCTGGCCGGAGGCGAGGCGGACCCAGCAGTCGGCCTTGAACAGATGGCCTTGCTTCGACAGGGTCACCTCGGCTTCACCGCCACGATCGAAATACTTAGCGATGCCCGCCGACAGCTCCTGCTCGATGCGCTCACGCAGCGCATCACCCACTTCAACCTGTTTTCCGTTGACTTGTATTTGCATAGCTTGATCTACGCTCCATTTTTAGAGGGTTAGGTGTCCGCGCCCCTGTCCGGCCCCATAGGGAACATGCCGGGCGAGTTGTAAAACTCTTTGCAGATCATGGGCTTGTGCCGCATGGTGACCTCATGGGAGTGGGGCGAGGACCGCGCGTGGAGGTTACGCGCACCCTCACCTTACGCTCTTTGGCGGCCCTGTTAAGTCACTAAAATGTGTGCGCTAAAACCGCGACGATTTGCCGCTTAAGGGTTGAATCCTTACGTGAAATTAAGCGTAAGCCTGTAGAGTGCGCCGCGGTTAGAGCATTTCATCTGATTGCATCAGGTGAAATGCTCTAATTTTTATGTGGTCGCTCTTTCTCATCCATCAAATGAGTACATTTGATGGGAAAACGCTCTGGGGCCGGGGCCTACTTAAGTTGGCGCTTACGCTCTACCGATGAGGGGATGCGCAGGGCTTCGCGGTATTTTGCGACCGTGCGGCGGGCGATATCGACCCCGGCCTCTTTCAGGATTTCGACGATCCGGTCATCGGACAGGATTTCCCCCGATGACTTCTCCCCGTCGATAAGGTTCTTAATCTTATGACGCACCGACTCAGCGGAATGGGCTTCGGAGCCGTCATTGGACTGGATGGAGGAGGTGAAGAAGAATTTCAGCTCAAACACCCCGCGCGGAGTCGAGACGTATTTGTTTGAGGTCACCCGGCTGATGGTCGATTCGTGCATCCCCACCGCATCGGCGACGGTCTTGAGGTTCAGCGGACGCAGGTGTTCGACGCCGTAAACCAGAAACGCATCCTGCTGGCGCACGATTTCGGACGACACCTTAAGGATGGTGCGGGCCCGTTGATCGAGGCTTTTGATCAGCCAGTTGGCCTGGTTGAGGCATTCGCTGAGGTATGATTTTTCTTCGCTGGAGCGGGCGCCGCCCACGACCTGAGCATGGTACTTCTGATCGACCAGCACGCGCGGCAGGGTGTCGGTATTGAGGTCAACCCGCCAGCCGCCGGTCGCATCCTGACGTACAAACACGTCCGGCACCACAGTCTGCGACGGCTCGGAGCCAAAGGCCGCACCGGGGCGCGGCGTCAGGGCCTTAAGCTCACGGATCATGTCGCTCAGGTCTTCGTCATCGACACCGCAAACCTTACGCAGGGCGCTCAGGTCACGTCTGGCCAACAGTTCAAGATTATCGATCAACGCTTCCATAGCCGGGTCGAAGCGGTTGCGTTCAATCAGTTGCAGCTTAAGACATTCAGGGACGCTGCGGGCCATAACGCCGGTCGGCTCAAAGCCGTGGCAGGTGGCCAGCACCGCCTCAATCAGCGCCGGATCGCAGCCCAGCCGGTCGGAGATTTCGCTGAGGTCAGCGCGCAGGTAACCACCCTCATCGACCCCGTCGATCAGAACCTGCGCGATGGCCATTTCGGGGGCGCTGAACCCGGCGATCAGGGCCTGATCGGTCAGATGTTCCTGCAGGGTTTTTTCGCGGGTGAGGGCGCGTTCCATGTCCTCATCGCCGTCAAAACTGCCGCCGCCCTTACCGGCCTTGGACCAGTCGACCATCGGCCCGTCGGACATATCGGCAGACGACGCGGCGCTATCAGGTTCACGCACGGTCGGGGCTTCGTCGCCGTAAAGATCAGAGTTTGAGGCATCAAGGTCTGAGCCGGCGCGCAGTGAATCGCCGTCGCCCAGTTCCAGTTCGCGGCCATCAGTTTCAAAGGTTTCGCGCTCAGAGTCTTGGCCGGTTTCGGCTACAGGCTCCGGGTCTTCGCGTTGCAGAAGGGGGTTCTTTTCTAACTCGGCCTCAACCACGGCTTCGAGTTCGAGGTTTGACAATTGCAGCAGCTTGATCGCCTGCTGCAACTGGGGCGTGATGACCAGCCCCTGTCCCTGTTTGAGTTCTAACCTTTGCCCGAGTGCCATGCCGTGATGATGCCCGCCAATGGTTAATGAAATGCCTCGCCCAGGTAAACGCGTTTGACTTCCGGATCGTTGCGGATTTCCTCCGGCGAGCCCTCGAACAGGACTTCGCCGCTATGGATAATCGACGCGCGATCAATGATATCAAGCGTTTCACGGACGTTGTGGTCAGTAATCAGTATGCCGATGCCGCGCGCCTTAAGATAGGTAATGACTTCGCGGATGTCGGCAATCGCCAGTGGATCAATCCCCGCAAAGGGTTCATCCAGTAACATAAATGAGGGCTTCCCCGCCAGGGCGCGCGCGATTTCGACGCGCCTACGCTCACCGCCCGACAGGGCTGTGGCCGGAGAGGTACGGATATGGGTGATGCGCAGTTCCTCAAGCAGGCGGCTGACATCATCGGCAATCACGGAGGGATTGTTTTCGTTCAGTTCCAGCACGGCCTTGAGGTTTTCTTCAACCGTCATGCCGCGGAAAATGGAGGCTTCTTGCGGCAGATAGCCGACACCCATGCGGGCGCGTTGGTACATGGGCTGGGAGGTGATGTCCTGACCGTCCAGCATGATGGTGCCGTAGTCGGCCTCAACCAGACCGGTGATCATGTAAAAGCAGGTGGTTTTCCCGGCGCCGTTCGGGCCGAGCAACCCCACGACCTCGCCACGCCCGACGCGCAAGGATACGCTCTTGACGACGGTACGCTCGCCATAGGTCTTGCCTATGCCGTCGACGCTGAGGCCATCAGAGGTCGTGTCGGAAGTGTCCGTCATGGTGTCCAGGTGTTCAATCACGGTAGCACTATCCCTCATGCCTCTTAAAATTACCCTAAACAGGCGAAAAATAACCGCATCTTTTGCGGGATTGTGCCTTAAGGGCCGCCTACTGCGCGGGTTTGCTGTCCGGATATAGCAC
The DNA here is from genome assembly GCF_014652575.1 of Asticcacaulis endophyticus. Lineage (GTDB taxonomy): Bacteria > Pseudomonadota > Alphaproteobacteria > Caulobacterales > Caulobacteraceae > Asticcacaulis > Asticcacaulis endophyticus. Next base: position 973,463 of record NZ_BMZB01000001.1, read on the forward strand.
GGCGCGGACCCGGCCCTTGGACTGGGTGCCCGGTGTGGCATCCATAGTGGTGCGACCGGCGGCGACATTATAGACCAGACGGTTGCCGGTCATGACGTTTTCGCCCTGAGTGACGATGACGTCTCCGGTGACGACCATGGTGTCATCCGCGCTGGTGTAAACGGCCTTATCGCCCTTGATGACCTGAGTGCCATTGACGAAATAGAGATTGCCATTGGCCTCGATGCGGTCGACTTCACCCCAGCCGGTCCCGCCGGGCTTGGTGCCGTGGAACATCTTGACGTTGTCGGCGCGCAGGCGGGTATTGTCCTGCAGGATCTCGACGCGGCCGGTATAGGTCTGCAACCGCTCAGGCTCGGAGGCGGCAAAATCATCGCTGCCGATCGAGATGGGGCCGCGTTTCGGTGACAACTGCGCCCAGGCTTGCGGGGCTACGGCCCCCAGACTAAGGGCGGCCATGATCATAAGCGTAGAGGTGTGTTTGCGTGACATGATGTCAGGTGCCTTTGTAAATAGCGTATGCATCAATTGTTAATCGTAACCCTGACCTGAGTTGAGCCCTTGCCTTTGATGGCGATATGGCGGCCATTGTCAGAAATAATATAGGATTCACCCTTAATATGACCGGTGGGGCCAAAACCTTCAATAGGTTTATTACCCCTGACGGTCGAGGTGTTAAGGTCGACAATCGCTTCCTGAGTGCGGAAACTGAAATCGTTCGGGCCACCATTTAAGACCACATCGCCTTCGACGGTAAAGGTCTTATCGGGTTCGTTATAGACCCCTTTTAAGCCCTTAAGCAGGGTCGGTTTGCTGTTGTCGCTTTTCAGTTCCATGCTGGGGGCATTGACCGAAATGACCGGCGCACTATTGCCGCGCCGGATAGCCTCAAGGCCGCTGATGATATAGCGGTCGCCGCCCGTCGTCTGGCCGAAAAAGCGCGGGTTGGTCATGCGGATATCAGCCTGACTGGCCTGATAGACGTTGAGCGAATTCAGGATGCTCTGGACGATGACCCAGCCCACAATGGCAATAAGGGTGGCGACAATCAGCCCCGGAAACACCAGCCGCAGCAGCTTGATACGGCGGGAGCGGCTGCGCCAGGCCTGTGCCTGTTTCAGCAGACGTTGTTTCTGACCTTGCGCGTCTTCATTTGCGCTAACGCTTCGCTCTTTGAGCGCGCCAACCGGGTCATAGGTCACCATCACCGGATCAAGGGTATCCGGCGCGACAGGAGACGCAGATGTCATCGGGTTCAGAGCCATGCTGCCTATATAGAGCTTAGATTAAGACCATTCAAAGATTTAAGATCAGAAATGGGGTTTTAAGACCACGAATGGGCAAAGATATCGCAATCTTCCCAGCCTGCCAAATCAAGGGCGACCCGGTGCGGCAGGAAGTCGAAACATTTTTGCGCCAGTTCGGTGCGGCCTTCGCGGGCCAGCATCAGATCGAGCTTGGTGCGCAAAGCATGCAGATGCAGCACATCCGAAGCCGCATAGGCCAGTTGTTCGGGCGTCAGGGTATCCGCGCCCCAATCGGACGATTGCTGGGCCTTGGATAGGTCAAGGCTCAGCAATTCACGCACCAGATCTTTCAGACCGTGGCGGTCAGTATAGGTGCGCGCCAGTTTGGAGGCGATCTTGGTGCAATAGACAGGTGTGGTTATGACGCCCAGATGAAGCTGGAACATGCCGATATCAAAGCGGCCATAGTGGAACAGCTTCAAAACCTTCGGGTCGGTCAGCAGGGCTTTGAGGTTCGGGGCCTGATAGGCCGGGCGCTGCATCCGTACCACATGGGCATGGCCGTCACCGGACGACAGTTGCACCACGCACAGGTCATCGCGCCGAAAGCGCAGGCCCATGGTTTCAGAGTCAATGGCCACAACCGCCCCAAGGTCAAGGCCGTCCGGCAGGTCGCCATCATGGTAAAAAGTGGTCACGCGCGAAGTCCTGAATAATACTGTGAAAATCGTACCTTTCGCCTAAGCCATGTTACGGGCTTCGTCAATTCACGCCTGTTCAAAGAGGAGGTTTCAGGCCAAAGATACGGGATGTGAAATAAATATTTTGATTTATTAAATAACTGCATGGACAGTGCCGCAATGAAAACAATGCTGAAATCCTGTGGGACGGCTTTAGTGATGGCCGCAGTTCTGGCCGTGCCCGCTCACGCCGATATGATGATCCGCGACGGACAGGTGGTGGAATCTTCAGGTGCGCCGTTTGTCATGCGCGGCATCAATCACGCCCATCTGTGGTTTCCAAACCGGACGGAGCGGGCGCTCAAAGATATTGCCGCAACGGGGGCTAATACGGTGCGGATCGTGCTCGGCAATGGTGTGCGCTGGAACCGGACGTCTGAGCGGACGGTGCGCCAACTGATTGCGCGCTCAAAGGCCGCCGGTCTGATTGCCGTGCTGGAGGTCCATGACACGACCGGCTACGGCCAGACCGGAGACGGTGCGCCCAAAGATGCCGCCACCATCGCCCAGGCCACGGACTACTGGATCGGCATCAAGGACGCCCTGATCGGTCAGGAGGATTATGTCATCCTCAACATCGCCAATGAGCCATCAGGCAACGATGTGGCGGAAAGCTATTGGGTGGATGAACATAGGGCCGCCATTGTCCGCCTGCGGGCGGCGGGCTTAAAAAACGTCATCATGGTCGATGGTCCCAACTGGGGGCAGGACGGATCGCAAACCATGTTGCGGCGGGCGCGGGAAGTGTTTGAAGCTGACCCGCTGAAGAACACCCTATTCAGCGTCCACATGTATCAGGTCTACGACCGACCCGACGTGATCCGGGGCTATATCGACGGGTTCCGTTCGCAAGGGCTGGCTCTGGTGGTCGGGGAATTTGGCCCCGATCATGAGGGCGATCCGGTCGATGAGGCGACGATCTTTGACCTGACGAACCAGCACGGTATCGGCTATCTGGGCTGGTCATGGTCGGGCAATGGCCCAAAGGCACGCAATCTGGACATGACGGTGAAGTTCAATGCCCGCCACTTGACGCCGTGGGGCGAGCGCATACTTCACGGCGAGGGGGGTATTAAAGCGACCTCAAAACCGGCGGCGATCTTTGAACAAGTCGCCGAAACACCGCCGGCCCGCAATATATTCAGCCGCTGGTTTGGAGTGGATTAGAGCGGAGCGATTTCCGCTCAAGCCGCCACTGAAGGCGGCGGCCAAGGTGGCGTAGCCACCGCCCGGCAAGGGACTAAAAATAATGATTAATCCGCCAAAAGGTGCAGTTCATCGATCGCGCAGATGATGTGATAAAGGCTCGACGCCGGGGCCGGTTCATCGACAAACGACCCATCGGGGTTCATCTTATCGAGATAAAGACCGGCAATATCGGTGTTCAGATAAAGCTCCAACCCCTTGGCGGCGGTTACCGCCTTATCAACTGCAAAAGCTTTATCCCCGTCGGTTTCGGCCACGCTATAAAGGGCGACATAGGCCTTCATGCGTTCGGTCTGGGCCCACAGACGGGCCTTTTGATCCTTGGGTGAAAAATCGTCCCATAGCTCAAAAATGGTGACGTTGCGGTAATGGTCAGTGCCGTGGTTTTCGGCAATTTCGATCAGGCGTTTGGCGGGCGCGATAAAGCGGGTGTCACCGGTAATTCCGGCCCAGCGGATCAGCAGCCACGCCCATTCAAACTGATGACCGGGTTCAATGATTTGGCCCATCTCACCGTCGATCGGGTTCCAGTCGCCGTCGAAATATTCGCGCAGAGATCCCGTTTCAGGATGCAAAAACTTATCGAGGCAAAGGGCCGAAATCTCTGCGGCAACCTCATGCCATTTGTGATCGCCCCCGGCTTCGATCCACGCCAGACAGGCCTCAAACATGTGCATGTGCGGGTTGGTCTTGAGCGGCAGGGTACGGGGATTGGCTTCTTCAAAGCCGCGCACCGGGTGCTTATAGTGGGTCAGCAAATGGTCACGAATGGCCACACCGGCGGCTTCCAGCGATGTATCGTGCGGGCGCACCTTAAAGGCCGAGGCGTAGGCCAAAAGCGCAAAGGCGTGGTCGTAAAAGTCAAACTCACCCTTGATGACGCTGCCGTCGGGGGCCAGCACGGCATAGAGCAGGCCTTCCGGCGTGCGCGCGGGGCCGGACAGCCACTTAAGGCCCTGATCGATGGCGGCATCCGTTTCGCCCATATAGCCCATGCGTTGGGCCAGTGCATAAGAATAGACCTGACGGGCGGCAACACGGGTGCGGCGCGGATCATCAACCGGCTTTGCGTCCAGCCCCAGCTTCTCAAAAAATCCGCCTTTTTCGGTGTCGCCCCCGACCTCCCACCACATCGGCAAGGCATGGTCGAATAACCAGGATTTCAGGCGGCTTTGGGTGTCGGTTAAGGCGGACATGGGTGGTCTCAGACTTGAGGAAGGTTTTTGGCGGCTTCGGCGGCTTTTTTGACCTCTTGCGCCAGCGACAAAGGTGCGACCAGCACCCCTGCGGGCGTCGAGATAATCATGGTGTCACGCATGCCGATCACGGCCACCGGCGGGCCTTCGGCGCGGATCAGGCAGTTTTCGGCATCGATCAGGATTTTGGGCCCCATGCTGTGGTTGCCGCTCTCATCCTTGGCGCCCAGACGCCACAGTTCGCTGAAGCCGCCGACATCGGCCCAGCCGATATAGCAGGGGGCGACCGCGGCTTTTTCGGTGTTTTCCATGACCGCATAGTCGATGGAGATTGACGGGCACATCGAAAACGCTTCGGCTTCCAACTCAATGGTCTCTGCGTGGCGGTGGGCCTTGGCATAGGCGGCTTCGGACGCCGACAGCACTTCGGGGGCATAGGCCCGCAGTTCTTCGATCATCACCTGTGGGGAGAATAGGAAAATACCGGCGTTCCAGTCGTAACTGCCGTCCTCCAGATACGTCTTGGCGGTGTCCAGATTGGGCTTTTCAAGGAAGCGGCGCACCGCAAAAATGTTATCCCCCAGAGCCTCGCCGCGCTGAATATAGCCATAACCGGTTTCAGGGCTTAAGGGGCGAATGCCAAAGGTGACGATCCGCTCGCGTGCCACGTCGGCCGAGGCCAGAACCACCTGACGGAAGGCCAGAGGCCGGGTGATAACGTGATCGGCGGGGGCCATCAGCACCAGGGCTTCGGGATCGTACTCCATCGCGGCCAGTGCGGCAACGGCGGCAACGGCGGCGGTATTGCGGGCCATCGGCTCGACAATGATCGCCTGCGGGCTGCGTCCGGCCTCTAGCAGTTGATCAAGGGCCACGGCGCGGTGGGACTTGCCGCAAATCACCATGGGTTTCAGGAAGTTGTCGCCCGACAAACGCAGGGCGGTTTCCTGAATCATGGTGTTTTCGGTGCCGAGGGCATGGAACTGCTTGGGCTTTTCAGGGGTCGACATTGGCCACAGGCGCGTGCCTGAACCGCCCGACATGATGACCGGCAGAATTTTTAACGTCATGTACCTCAACCCCAGTTAGTCTGTATTTATAGTTATTGTATGGCGTCTATCGGCGTCCGCCAAGAGGATTTGCCCCTTACGGGATTAAATCTCCTGGTTGAACTTGCCGATCTCAGAATAATTCGCCAGACGGGGTTTGATTTCCTTACGAAACAGGTCGCGCATATCGTCTTCGGAACGTAAGGATTCGACCACAACCACCAGTTCGGGCTTGTTAGATGACGCGCGCACCAGCACCCATGAACCATCCTCAAGGTGGACGCGCGCGCCATTGACCGTGATGACCTCAAGGATCTTGCGACCGAGGATTTCACCACCGGCGGCATGCAGGTCGACATATTCCTGCACGATGCGCTCCAGCACCTGATACTTCACTTCGTCGCCGCAATGGGGCGACATGGTCAGCGACGTAAAGGCCTGCGGCAGGGCGCTTTTCAGTTCTGACAATGACTTGCCCGGATTGCGCTCCATCATGGCCAGGATCGCACCGGCGGCGACCAGACCATCGTCATAGCCGCGCCCGATATCACCGGCCAGGAAGAAGTGGCCCGACTTTTCAAAGCCCGCCAGAGCGTTCAGCTCAGCGGTCTTGCGCTTGATGTAGGAGTGGCCGGTTTTCCAATAGACGGTTGTGGCACCGTTCTTTTTAAGGATCTCGTCGGTCTTATAAAGGCCGGTCGATTTAACATCGACGATGAAGGTCGCGTCCTTATAGATTTCGCTTAAGTCACGCGCCAGCATCAGGCCGATCTTATCGGCAAAGATTTCTTCGCCGGTATTGTCAACCACGCCGCAGCGGTCGCCGTCGCCGTCGAAACCGAGCGCCAGGTCGGCGCCGTATTCTTTGACGGCCTTCGACATTTCGACCAGCATTTCGTGGTCTTCCGGGTTCGGATTATATTTCGGGAAGGTGTTATCAAGATCACAATCCATCTCGATCACCTCAACGCCCATAGCGCGCAGGGCTTGCGGGGCAAAGGCCCCGGCCGTGCCGTTACCGCAGGCGCAAACGACCTTGAGCGGACGCGTGATCTTGGTCTTGGCCACCACATCAGCCAGATAGCGTTCCTGAACACCTTCGACCAGCGTCAAGGAGCCACCGGATTTTTCGACGCCCAGACCGCCCATGACGATCTCTTTCAGGCGGCCCATTTCGTCCGGCCCGAAGGTCAGCGGGGCCTGACAGCCCATCTTGACGCCGGTCCAGCCGTTGTCATTGTGGGAAGCGGTGACCATGGCCACGCACGGCGCGTCCAGATCAAACTGCGCAAAGTAAGCGATCGGCGACAGGCACAGCCCGATATCGAGCACTTCGCAGCCCGATTGCAGCAGGCCGATGATCAGGGCGTTCTTGATATTGATCGAATAGGAGCGGTAGTCGTGACCGACGACGATACGTGGTTTTACGCCGCGTTCCTGCACATAGGTGCCCAGGCCTAGCCCCAGAGCCTGAATACCCAGAAGGTTGATTTCGTCGCCAAACAGCCAGCGCGCGTCATATTCACGAAAGCCTGTGGTCTTAACAAAGGCCTGCGTCTCGTTTTCAAACGTATTGGCTTTGATGTCAGTTCTGGGTTTCAGAGTCATGGGGTGTCCGTCAGTGATCGCGGATTAATTGAAAAAGGGCGAGAGGGCGGCGCGGGCCGCGTCACCCAGATCGGCACGCTTCAAGGCCAGCGCGACATTGGCCCGCAGAAGGCCGATCTTGTCGCCGCAGTCATAGGTCACGCCGTCATATTCTAACGCATGGAAGCTTTGGTCCTGCATCAGCTTGAACATGGAGTCGGTGAGCTGGATCTCGTTACCGGCGCCTTTTTCCTGGGTGGCCAGGTAATCGAAAATTTCCGGTTGCAGGATATAGCGGCCGGAGACAATCAGATTGGACGGGGCCGTGCCCTTGGCCGGTTTTTCGACCATGCCGGTCATCTTATTGAGGCGGCCATTTTGGGATTCAAGGGCGACCACGCCGTACTGGTGAGTCTGGTCGTGCGGGACCTGCTCAACGACAATGATATTGCCACCTACTTGATCATAGGCATCGATGGCCTGTTTCAGGGCGGAGACCTCAGAATCCATAACCATGTCCGGCAGCAGGACCGCGAAAGGCTCATCGCCGATAATGTCACGGGCAGCATAGACGGCGTGACCGAGGCCGAGCGGCTGCATCTGGCGAATGAAGCTCATCTCACCGGGCTTAGGCAGTTCGGCCAGAAGTTCATCCAGAATGGCGGTTTTATTCTTGGCGCGTAACTGCGCCTCTAGTTCGACCTGATGGTCGAAATAGTCTTCGATTGAGCCCTTGGCGCGGCCGGTGACGAAGACGAAATGCTCAATGCCTGCGGCGCGCGCTTCGGCGACCACATAGGACAGGATAGGCCGGTCAACGACGTTCAGTAATTCTTTGGGTACGACCTTGGTGCCCGGCAGGACACGTGTTCCGAGACCGGCAACCGGCAGGACGGCTTTACGAACTTTAGATTTGGTCAAGTTAGACCTCTCGAAATAAGAAAAACAAAAGAAATAGGGTACAAAAATATTTCGCTTATGCAAAATAATAGGCTAAAGCCAGATGACGGGAACCGCAATGGCCCATTTGTAATTTTTTAGCATCACGAATGTAAATTTTATTTAAATTGAAGCGGTTAAGGTTAAGAAAATCAGGCCGCACGATATCCGGAGCGATTTTATATGTCAAAAGCTGTATTGGTGGCGGGTGGTGCGGGTTATATTGGGGCGCAGACCTGCAAGGTCTTGCACCAGTCGGGTTATATACCTGTAACGCTTGACAGTTTGGTGACCGGCCACGAAGGGGCGGTCAAGTGGGGGCCGCTGATTAAGGCGGATCTGCGCGATCGGGAGGCCATTCTTAAGGCCATTGAAACCTATGGCATCACCTCGGCCATCCATTTTGCCGCCTTTAGCCTTGTGGGCGAAAGCACGCGCGATCCGGCCAAATACTACGACAACAATGTCGCCGCCGCGACGGCCTTTACCTCGGCCCTGATCGAGGGTGGCGTTAAAGCGATGGTGTTTTCCTCGACGGCAGCCACCTACGGCACGCCCCAAAGCGACCTGATCCCGGAAACCCACCCGACCCAGCCGATCAACCCTTATGGGGCGTCCAAGCTGGCCTTTGAGCAGGCGCTGTACTGGATGGGGCAGGCGCATGGCCTCAAGCACACCATCCTGCGCTACTTCAATGCCGCGGGCGCTGACCCGGACGGTGAGATCGGCGAAAGCCACCTGTGTGAAACCCACCTCATTCCGCTGATGTGTCAGGCCGCCTTGGGTAAGGGCAAGCCGCTGACCGTGTTTGGCACCGACTATGATACCCGCGATGGCACGCCTGTGCGCGACTATATCCACGTCGTCGATCTGGCCACCGCCCACGTGGCGGCGATTGAACGCCTGCTGAACGGTGGCGACAGCCAGATTTTCAACGTCGGCACCGGTGAGGGCCTGACCGTGCTGGAGGTCATCAAAATGGCCGAGAAGGTGTTGGGCATAGAGGTGCCGCACAGCTTTGGCCCGCGCCGTGAGGGGGACCCCCAAGCACTGGTGGCCGATGTCGCCAAGATCAAGTCCATGCTCGACTGGCAGCCGAAATACAGTGATCTGGAAACCCTGATCCGCACGGCGGCCCATTGGCAGAAAACGCGGCCTTATTAATTTAAGATGATATGGGCTATTAAAGGCCCGCTAACGGTAAGCGTCTTAAGCTATTTTTTTAATTATATGTTTCCCGGAGCTTACCATGCATTTGATGAAGCGTATTCTGGTTACTGGCGGCGCTGGGTTTTTAGGTTCGCATCTGTGTGAGCGGCTGCTGGGCGAAGGGGCCCATGTCATCTGCCTCGACAATTTTTATACCGGCGCGCACGTCAATATTCAGCACCTGCGCGACCATCCGAATTTTGAACTTCTGCGCCACGATATTACCCATCCGCTGTTTATCGAGTGCGATGAGATCTACAATCTGGCCTGTCCGGCGTCACCAATTCATTATCAGCGCGATCCGGTGCAGACGATCAAGACCTCGGTCATGGGCTCGGTCAACATGCTGGGCCTGGCCAAGCGCCTCAAAGCCAAGATTTTTCAGGCCTCGACCTCAGAAGTTTACGGCGACCCCAGCGTCCACCCTCAGCCGGAATCTTACTGGGGCAATGTCAACACTATCGGCCCGCGCTCCTGCTATGATGAGGGCAAGCGCTGTGCTGAGACCCTGTTCTTTGACTATCGCCGCCAACATGGTTTGAATATCAAGGTCGTGCGGATCTTCAACACCTATGGCCCGCGCATGCATCCCAATGATGGCAGGGTGGTCTCAAGCTTTATCGTGCAGGCCCTGATGGGGCGCGACATCACCATCTTCGGCGAAGGTTTGCAGACCCGCTCGTTCTGTTATGCCGATGACCTGATCGAAGGCTTTGTGCGCCTGATGAACACTCCTGATGATATCACCGGCCCGATCAATATCGGCAATCCCGGTGAGTTCACCATGCTGGAGCTGGCCCAGATGGTGATCGATATCACCGGCTCGAAATCAAAGATCGTGCACATGCCTCTGCCGCAGGATGACCCCAAGCAGCGTCGGCCCGATATCACTCAGGCGCAGGAAAAGCTGGGCTGGGAACCGAAGGTGCCGCTGCGTGAGGGGCTGACCAAAACCGTCAATTACTTTGATGGTCTGGTGAAAAACGGCGCGCTTGAGGGCATGTTTAAGTTTTAGACCATATGTTTTTAAGTAAAAACATATGGTCTAGCTTTATTTTAGTCCC
>NZ_BMZB01000001.1:983721-1619895 GCF_014652575.1 Asticcacaulis endophyticus
TTTCATTTGAAGCCTTCCGCTAAGTGCGAATAATCCTAAAAAAGCCCGCCGGTTTGGCGGGCTTTTTCTATCATCAGGCATCAGGGGCGACCGATGCTGGTGTAATCAAAATCTTTCGAGCGCACTTCCGAAGGCTTATAAACATTGCGCAGATCGACCATGACGGGGGTCTTCATGACCGATTTAACGCGGTCGAGGTCAAGGGCGCGGAACTGATCCCACTCGGTCAGTATGACCATCGCATCGGCACCTGCCACCGCATCATAGGGATTGGCCTTATAGTCCACATCGGTCAGCAGCTTTTCGGCTTCGTGACGGCCTTCAGGATCATAGGCCTGAATGACAGCCCCGGCAGCCTGAAGGGCGGGTACGATATCGAGCGACGGGGCATCGCGCATGTCGTCGGTGTTGGGCTTAAAGGTCAGGCCTAAGATTCCGATGGTCTTGCCGGACACATCACCACCGAGCGCCTTTTTGATCTTTTCGGCCATGGCCTTTTTGCGCGAGGCGTTGACCGCGACGGTCGCTTCGATCAGCCTGGTCGGTGTGCCATGATCGGCAGCGGTTTTCACCAGGGCCAGCGTATCCTTGGGGAAGCACGAACCGCCGTAACCGGGGCCAGCGTGCAGGAACTTGGTGCCAATCCGGTTGTCCAGCCCGATGCCGCGGGCCACGGCCTGAACGTCAGCACCGACCGCTTCACTCAGATCGGCCATTTCGTTGATGAAGGTGATCTTCATGGCCAAAAACGCGTTAGCGGCATATTTGATCAGTTCCGAGGTGCGGCGACCCACAAACAGCAGCGGGCTCTCGTTCAGGTTCAGAGGGCGGTAAAGCTCACGCATCACATTGCGGGCGCGCTCATCCTCGGTACCGACGACGACGCGGTCAGGGCGCTTGAAGTCGCTGATGGCGGCCCCTTCGCGCAGGAATTCCGGGTTGGATACGACCGCAAATTCGGCGTCCGGGCGACGCTTTTTGATAATGGCCTCGACCTCATCGCCGGTGCCCACGGGGACCGTTGATTTGTTGACGATGACGGTAAAGCCGTCCATCAGATCGGCGATTTCTTCGGCAGCCGCATAGACGTAAGACAGATCGGCATGGCCATCGCCGCGCCGTGACGGCGTGCCGACCGCAATAAAGATCGCATCGGCCGAGGCGATGGCTTCTTTTGGGTCGACGGCAAAGAACAGGCGGCCTTCGCGGACATTGGTTTCGACCAGCTTATCAAGACCAGGCTCAAAAATCGGAATTTCCCCGGCCTGCAACCGCTCAATCTTTGAGGCGTCCTTATCGACGCAGGTCACGACATGGCCGAAATCCGCAAAGCAGGCGCCGCTGACAAGGCCCACATATCCTGTACCGATCATGGTTACGCGCATGACTATATCCTAATGTCAAAAATACCGGACGAATGTGCCGGAAATACTGCCAGAAATCGTGAATACGCCGGACATGTCCGCGCACCACGCTGTGAAAAAAATGGATTAAATCCTAAACCTGATGACGGCGCTCAATGCTGGTAATCCCTAAATCTGTTGGCGGCTTCGCGCGCATTTGTCAATAGATTTACCACGCTCAGACCCTGCCTGAACCTGATGTGCGAACCTGAGCGTCATAAGTTAAGATTTGTGACCTATTCTATCGTCGAAATCTGATAAGAAATATCTTTAGTAAATTTTTTCAGATTGCGAACTAAGGTGATCTTTGGTTTAGACTGGCTGCATAACAATAAAGCCTGCGCGGCGGATTGATTGCGTTTTACATGATAAGCTTTTTCAAAAATCTGTTTTCACCGCGCAAGAGTGACCCCGTGCCGATCGTTGATCGGCTGACCTATGCCATCGGCGATATTCATGGCCGCGCCGATTTGCTGACGCGCATGATCGACAAGATCCGCGAAGACTCTTACGCCTATCAGGAAAAGCCAAGGGTGGTGCTGCTGGGCGACTATGTTGATCGCGGGCCGGCCTCCGATAAGGTGATCGAGACGATCCTTAAGCTTAAGAACGAGATCTGGTGCGACCTCGAAGTCCTGATGGGCAATCACGAGATGTCGCTGATCAACTTCCTCGAAGACCCCGAAAGCGGCTCAACCTGGGTGCAGCACGGCGGGGGTACGACCCTGATGAACTATGGAGTCCAGGCGCCGCCCCTGCGTAGCGACGCGGAGGCCTGGATTGAGGCGCGCGACCAGTTTGGCAATAATCTGCCGCGCGCGCACCTTGAGGCCATCTGCGCCATGAAGCTGATTATCTATGGCGGTGATTATGTGTTTGTCCACGCCGGGGTCAAGCCGGGCGTGCCGCTGGATGATCAGGACGCCATGACCTTATTATGGATACGGGCGGAATTCCTGTCGGCGACCAAGGCCTGCAACTATGTGGTGGTGCATGGCCATACGCCGACGCCGGAGCCGTTTAATTCGACCTGGCGGATCGGGGTGGATACCGGCGCCTATGCCACAGGGGTGTTAACCTGTGTGCGTCTTCATAAGGAAACGCGCCAGTTTATCCACGTAACATAAAAATGGCATATTAATTGCACAGTTTAACGCCGGGTAAGTTCCGTCGTGAGGTTAACCATTTACTTATTAAAAGTAATGGAAAAACACATATCATTATTGGAACTTTATATCCGTATCCGTTATCTGAATTTGCGCCGCAGCAGAAGATTGAAAGACATTTTCGGGTTGAGGCAGGAGGCTTAGCGTGCAGGCATACGTAAAAAAGATTTTCTTTGTATTGGCAACGATACTTATGGTTTCGGTCGGGGCAGGCGGTATGGCCTTCGCCCAAACATCTGCGTCTGAATCCGATGCGCAAACTGCATCGGTAGCCGCGCCGTCTACCGCAGTTGCGAGCGTGGACGCCTACAAGTATAAAATGGGCGCCGACGACAAGATCCGGGTCATCGTATTCGGTGAGCCTGACCTGAGCGGCGAGTTCGTCGTCAACGGTCAGGGCACGGTCGCCCTGCCCCTGATCGGTGAAGTTAAGGCTATGGGCCTGAGTATCAGGGAGCTGCAGGAACAATATGCGGCCGTCCTGCGCGAAGGCTACCTTAAGGACCCGCGCGTCAGTATCGAGGTTCTGACCTTCCGGCCATTCTACGTTCTGGGTGAAGTCAGCCGTCCGGGTGAATATCCATATGTCAACGGCATGACCGTGATGAATGCGGTCGCACGGGCACAAGGTTTCACCTATCGCGCGAACAAGAAAAAGGTCTATATTAAAAGTGCGGACTCAATTGAGGAACGTGCGGTCGATCTGACACAAACTCTGACTGTGCAACCCGGTGATACCATTCGGGTCACGGAACGATATTTCTGATAAGGTGCGCGGGTGTGATTCCCGCGCATTTAGTGCGCACCCCGAACCCGTGTAAGCGGTTTCGGAACAAGGTGCGTATTAAGACAAATGTCGGGCGTCTTTTAAGTGTGTGTGGCGTTTCGGCATAAATTTTTTTAAGAAGAGCAATAGCCTATGGCGGAAGTTGTGAACCCAGTCGAAGCGCGTGATGTTGATGATGCGGGCTTCGATGTGTTAAGTTTCATCGCTGATTTCCGCCGTTATATCCTGCTGTTCGGCCTGGTCTTCATTGCCATATTTGCGCTTATTCTGGTGCCGCTGGTGACGCAGGCGCCGAAATATACCGCCGAAGCCAGTGTTATGATCGATCCGCGCATCGTTAATACTACGCCGGGTAAAGAGGTTGTCTCTGACCTGCCCGCCGATACCGCGACCATCGATACCGAGGTTGAAATCCTGAAATCGACCGCTCTGGCGGAACGGGTGATGACCGACCTTGATCTGGATCAGGACCCTGAGTTCAACCCCTATATCGGTGAGCGCAAGAAGTTCCTTGGCTTTATCGGCGACAGCCAGCCGATCAAAAAAGCGACCACTGCCGATGAGGCCGATGCCCGCCATCAGGTGATCATTAACAAGATTCTCAAGCGGGTTTCGGTTAAGCGTCAGGGCGCTACCCGCGTCATCAATGTCCGCTTCACCAGTCTGTCGCCGTCAAAGGCTGCCGCAGTTGCCGATGCCTGGGCACGGCTTTATCTGGTGCAGCAGCAGGAAGCGCGGGTCAGCACGACCCGCGATGCGTCTAACTGGCTCGATTCACGCCTGACCGAACTGCGGGCGCAGGTCGAGACGGCTGAGCGCGCGGTGCAGCAATATAAGATCGCCAATAACCTGATGAGCTCCGAAGGGGCGACCCTGACCGAGCAGGAAATCTCCAACCTAAATACCCAGATGGCCGGGGTTAAGCTGGATGAAGCCGCTGCTGCCGCACGCCTGTCTACGGCCAAGCGCCAACTGGCGACGGGTTCATCGGGCGATGATGTCGGTGAGGCGCTCAATTCCGGCGTTGTCCATTCCCTGCGCACCCAAAGCGCCGAGGTCAGCCGCAAGGTGGCCGAGTTGGAGTCCCGTTATGGGCCGCGTCACCCGGAAATCCTTAAGGCCAAGCGCGAAAAAGAAGACATCGATCAGCAAATCCGTGCCGAAATCACGCGCATAATCTCAAACCTTGAGGCGCAGGTTCAGGTGCAGCGTCAACGCCGCGGTGCGTTGGAGCAAAGTGTATCCCAGACCCGCGGTACACTGGCCGGCAATAACCGCGCTCAGGTGCGGCTGAATGAGCTGGAACGCGACGCCATGGCCGCGCGCACCATCTATAATTCCTATCTGGAGCGCTTTAAGGAAACCTCCTCTCAGGAAGGTAATAACCGCGCCGATGCCCGCATCGTGGCCACCGCCAAGCGTCCGACCAATCCGAGCGAACCGCGCATCCCGCTGAGCATTGCCCTGGCTTTCTGTGGGGCGCTGGGGGCGGCAACGACCGTCGTGATGGGCCGCCGTGCCCTTGACCGGACGATTACGACCTCTAACGAAGTTGAACTGCATCTGGCCCAGCCCTATCTGGCCGGTTTGCCGCTGCTGAATGTCTCTCTCGATAAGGCGGCGGCCAAAATGGACCCGTCGACCTATCTGATGGAAAAACCGCTGTCGGTGTTTGCCGAAGGCTTCCGGACACTTAAAACCTCTCTGATCTATGGCCGTAATGGTGAGCGCGCACAGGTTATCGCCGTCACCTCAGCTCTGCCGGGCGAAGGCAAGACCACGGCCTCGATCTGCCTGGCCCAGGTCATTGCCATGGCCGGTCAGTCGGTGGTGGTGGTCGATTGCGATCTGCGCCGTAAGTCATTGAATAAATTCATCGGCCATAAGGTCGAGCAGGGATTGCTTGAGGTTCTGGCGGGTATGGCGACCATTGATGATGTCGTGGTCGACGGCCCCGGCGGCAAGCTTAAATTGTTACCGCTGGCGCAGGATACAGATACCACCAAGGACGTCTTCGGCTCGCTGGTTATGGACTATCTTATCCACCGTCTGCGCCGACGCTATGATATTGTTATTCTGGATACAGCGCCGGTCTTGCCGGTGGTGGATACACGGGTTCTGGCCCGCAAGGCCGATGTGGTGGCCATGCTGGTGCGCTGGCGCAAGACCCCGCGCGAAGCCGCCCGCAGCGCGTTGCAGATCCTGATCGACTCGCAGGCCCCGCTTAGCGGCGTGGCCCTGAGCCAGATCGACGTCCATAAGCAGGCCAAGTATGCTTACGGCGAAGGTGCGTTCTACTACGAGGAATATAAAGACTATTACATGCAGTAACCCCGCTGGCGCATAACCTGCGTCAGGCAATCCTCCGGGGCAGCCTTTTTATGGGTATCAAAGCCTATGTCGGTAAAGCTTAAATATGACGTGGTTATCGCGGTGCCGGTCCTCAATGAGGCCGGGGTTATCGAAGGGGTGGTGCAAAACCTGCTCGATAGTTCTGCGGATCTTCAATCCTGTGTCGTGGTGGTCGCCGATGGCGGCTCACGCGACGGCACGACCGATATTGTGCGCAACCGGTTTGGCGATAATGATCGTGTCAAACTGATCCATAATCCCGCAAAGCTGCAAAGTGCCGGGGTCAATCTGTGCGTTCAGGAATTTGCCCATCCGCAAGGGGTGCTGATCCGCTGCGATGCCCATTCGGATTATCAGCCTGATTTCATCACCCGGCTTTTGACGACGCTGAACGATACGGGGGCTGACTCTGTGGTCGTGCCGATGGACTCGGTGGGCTTTAGCTGCCTGCAAAAGGCGGTGGCCTGGGTCTCTGATACACCGCTGGGCTCCGGCGGGGCCGCGCACCGCGGCGGTCATGTCAAAGGCTTTGTCGATCACGGCCATCATGCGGCGTTCAAGGTCGCCAGCTTCATGCATGCCGGCGGCTATGATCCGACCTTCTCGCACAACGAAGACGGTGAGTTCGACAATCGCCTGCGCGCGCGCGGCGGTCGCATCTATATGGATAGCGATATCCGGCTGAACTACTTCCCGCGCGATAGCCTGATCAAGCTGTTCCGGCAATATTTCAACTATGGCTGCGGGCGGTCACGTACCGTGCGTCGCCATCCGGGCTCCATTCGCCTGCGCCAGATGGCGGTGCCGCTGCATCTTATATTGCTGCTGACGTCGCTGGCCCTGCTGCCGGTATCAGGTGTGTTTGGTTTGTGGCCGCTGACCTACCTGTTTGTGCTGACCATCTATTCGCTGATGATCACGGCCAAGCGTAAATCGGCGTGTGGGCTGCTGGCGGGACCTGCGGCCTTTGCCATGCATACCGGCTGGGCGTTAGGGTTCTTCTATGGCTTTGTGGCGATCCGCGAACATCGCTGGAAGCCGGAAGAGGTTGCTGCCCCGGTCGTTACCGAAAGTCTTTCGTAAAACTTACTACAGTCTGATTTGCAGATGCTTGTTGTCGGCGACATTGCGCTTGAACTTCTGGCGCATAAAACCGATCAGGGTCGGCAGAACCGCCATGGTCGAGCCAAGGCTGCTGGCCAGGAAATCGGCGACATTGCCATCGCGCCCGGTGCTGGTTTGCAGCACTTCGGCGACGGCGCTAATGGTGATGCAGAACAACAGCACACTGCCCCGGCGCGTCGTATGGGTCGCCAGCAGCAACAGCGACGCAAAGCAATAGAACGTCAGGACGTGGGCTTCTTTGTCGCTCATGCCCAGTTCAAAGGGCAGGGTCTGATACGGACCGAGCAGGAAGACGAACAGCCAGATCGATACCACGAGCACGAGTCCGCGCAACGCCAGAACAGGCATGGACAGGGTCATGGTGGTCATCCTCACGATAAGGCTTATTAGGATTTAATTAATCCTATTAAAGCCAAAGCGCGAGTCTAAACAAGGAAAAATGTTGCGATTGCGTAACGTGGGTCTTTTTCCGTGTAAGGTTTTTTGTTTTGCCGCATTTTTTAACGACGAACCGGTGTCCACTTCGTCGAAAAATGCTTACAACAGATGCGCCAGCCCCATGACAACGGCAGTCCACACTGAGCCACAAAACAGCACCAGAGCCGTCACCGTGTAGACCGTTGGGATTTTTTGGGTTTCCGGCGATGGATCGGGGAACGGCATCGACAACTGCGTGCGCAGGTCGGCCTGCAACTTTTGCGCAGGTGACGGCACATGAACGTAGTGCGCGGCGTCCGAAACCTGCGTCAGATGGCTGCGATCACGCTTGGCAGGCGCTGCCGGTTTGGTGAAATCGCGCGTCACGACATCGGTGGTGTCTTCGAATGACGGGGCTAAGTTGAGCTCAGGCATATTCTATCCCTGCAAAAAATCTATGCTCCCAAAGTAACCTATCGGCCTTAAGTAATAGTTTCAATCCTTAATAAACAGAAGGTAAATATAAGAGGGCTGTAAATTATACCTCTATTAACCATGAAATTTAACATCACCTTATGTGTGTATCCGTTAAAGGTTAGGGCAAGGTGAGGTGGTAATATGAGCAGGCAATCTCAAGCAATTTTCCTTGTACGCACGGCCGTTGTTTTACTGGCGGTCATTTTGGCGGTTCTGATGTTTGGACCGTTTCAGGGGCGCGAGCAGGAACTGGGTCTTAGTGATAAAGAAGCGCACGTTCTGGCCTTCTTTGTTCTGACGTTGCTGGCGGTGACGGCCTTTCCGCGTGTCCGTAAGTGGGATGTCGGTCTGGCCTGCCTGATTGTTGCGGGCTTAAGCGAAATCATTCAGATGTTTACCGGCCGCAGCGCCAGTCTTTATGACTGGCTGGCCGATGCGACCGGGGTGGTCATGGCGATTGCACCTATGAACTTTGCCGCCTGGCGCGCTCAGATGCGCGGCGGCAAGCGCTGGAAGCGTCGGGCTACCGATCAGTTTGCTAAGGAGGTCATCGCCCGCCGACCGACACCGCCGACCCTGGCCGGGGTGCGTCGCCGCCGAACCAGCGAAGCCTCTTAGAGTGCATTCCGAAAAGTGTTCAACGGTTTTCGGACTCAAATGCACGTTAAAACAAAAATTCATAAAAAAAGCGGCCCGCTAAAGGCCGCTTTTTTTATGATGCCTGAACATCCTCGGTTTCCGATGATCGGTGAATATGGCCGACCACGCGCGGCGGGACGACATATTTGGTGCCCGCAATCACCCCAAACAGGCAGGCGACGAAGATGCCGTAATCCGGTGTCGTCCCGACCAGAGACGCGCAGACCAGAACCGGCAGGACGGACAGCTTGGCGCCGTGCAAAATAACTTTAAGCTCTTTTTGCTCAGGTCTGACGCGGGCCGAGATAAGCTGGATCAGGAAGATGGCAAACAGCAGGGCGCCGATAAAGCCGGTCGCCGCCAGAATATTGACGAAGAAGTTCGACGTCCGCACCGAGCCGGCCCCGACACCAAAGCCCTTGGTATCCCAGAAATTCTGCAGGGCATAGGTGTTCCACGACGACCGCTCGATATAGGACAGGGACTGGGTCTTATTAAGCAGCATCTCATCGACCAGAGTGAAAATGAGCTCGCGCGTGGCGGGCAGGGCCATCAGGCCGATGAAGCCGAGAAGACCCAGAATGGAAATGACCCCCAGCTCCTTGGCCACGCGGGCGCGCAGAGCCATATCGCCATTAATGGCCTTATGGATGCTATCGGCAAAATGCAGGCCGACGATGACAATAATACCGACATAGGCCGTCGACGACGTGGACAGGGCGGCAAACAGAAAGCCCAGGCCAATCGCGGGCATGACCACCCACTTGGTCATCTTGGGCGAATAGAGCTGACGCATGAACAGCAAAGGCCCCAGCAGGGCGATCACCAGCGTGCCATAGGAGGATGCTTCCGGCATCAGGCCGACCGTGCGGCGCACGCCGCCACTGACTTCCTGATCGACCAGCATGGCGTAGCTGGCGTTTCGGAAAATTTTGAGCATGTCGGTCTTGCCGGCTATGCCGAAAACGAAATCTATCATGCCGGTCGCGATGGCGGCGATCATGGCGTACAAAATCGCCTTGGTGAAGGTCTCTTTGAAATCCGGCAAACGCGCCATAGTCGCCATGGCGGTGACGATCATGAACGAGATGATCAGGTACAGCGATTGGGTAATATTAGACGTCGTCGGATAGAGCGGCGTCAGGGCGTAGGAATAGCTGGTGGCCAGGCGCATCGGGATGACGTACATCTCACCGGCAAACAGGCTCGGCAATATAAAAGCGCCCACGACTGCCACCAGGGTGAATAGCCCTAAGATTCCGACGCGACTGGGGTTCACCAGGGTCCGCGTATAGATCAGCGCCGTTTTCTGCATCCACAGCAGTTTGCCGATCAGGAACAGGAACGCCACCGGGGCCGCCAGAATACTGGCGCCTGCGGTCAGGGCCGGGGGGATGAGCGCCAGAGCGCCGAAGCTGGTATAGACCAGTGCCGTAATCAGCAGGAAAGATGGTGGCCGCGTCAGGCCGTAAATCAGGATCAGCAGACAGAGTATGGAAACAGGCGTCACGTCTTTGGTCCTTTTCGCGCCCTTCGGGCAACCGTCGGGAAGCCCGAACAGGGTTATTCATAACGGCAGCATTTTTCAAGCGGCTTTTGCTGCAACGGCGGCGGGGGCTAAAAGTTCCAGAAGCTGACGGGCCGTGCGCGCCCAGCTATAGTGGGATGCCTTGAGCCGCCCAAGGCTGACATAGGTCTGACGCAAAGTCGGATCGGTACTGAGAGCACTGATCTGGCGGACCCAGTCTGCGGGCTGATCAGGGTCGGCATAGAGCACCGCCTCCCCACACACTTCCGGTAGCGCGCCGCAGGGCGCCACGACCGCTGGACACCCCAGCAGCATGGCCTCAAGCGGCGGCAGGCCAAAGCCTTCGGTGCGCGACGGAAAGGCAATGCACAGAGCCTGAGCCATAAGCGCGCTTAAGGCTTCATCGCTGACGGGGCCCGCAGCGATGATATTATCGCCAAGCGGAACATCGGTCAGGGATTGCAGGGCGTTGCGATCCGCCCGGCCAAACAGAACCAGCTTAAGGTTGGGCAGGTCGGCAAAGGCTTCCAGCAGCACTTTGATATTTTTGTGGCTCTGGGTATTGGCCAGGCCGATGACATAGCCGCCTTCGCTCAGGCCAAGATGCTCAAGCACGGAACGATCCGGCCGCACCCGCAGGACATGGTCTACACCATTGTGCACCGCGGTGATTTTGGCGGCGGGCGCAATGCCATAGTGGATCAGCTCTTGTTTAGAGAACTCCGACACCGACAATATCTGCTGGCTGCGATGACCGAGCCACGGCTGGATAAAGCGATACCAGAGCCGAAACGGCACACTGTAGGACTTAGGCGAGGCGTGCACCTGCGCATCATGCAGCATGGTCACGGCATTCAGGCTTAAGGCCGGGCCGAGATTGCATAGGTTTAGCAGGCGGGTGCCGCGTGCCAGATACGGCAGGTCGATCTGCTCCCACAGGTTGCCACCAAAGCGGCCGGCGGTGCGGGTGGGAATGGTCTTAAGACCCAATCCGGCAATGGCCTCGGCGGCGGATTTCGGGGCCACCAGCTCAAAAGCGATCTGATCGCGAAGGGCCGGATCAAGGGTGATGAGGCGGTCAAGCTCGCGCACGATTTCCATCGCCACGCGCTGAACGCCGGTCATATGGGCGCCCATGAACTTGCCATTAAGTGTTACGCGAACCGGATGCATAGTTATAGCTTAACCGCGCATAGCCTGTTTTTCCAGCATGACATTGCTGGGTTTCAGTTCGATCACCGGGCTGGGCGGGACATCCTCGCCCTTAAGGCAGTCTTCGATATGGCGACGCAGACGCTCGACAAAGATCGGCTTGGCAAAGCTTGAGGCATGGGCGCTCAAGGTCGCCGGATCGAAGCTTTCGTGGCGGGTTTCCATCTCTTCGACAGCGGCCATCAGCGATTCGACCGTCTGCTCTTTGAACAATATGCCGGTCTTGCCATCCACGACGGTTTCAAGCGCGCCGCCCTTGGCATAGGCAATCACAGGGCGTCCGCTGGCCATGACTTCAAGCGGGATGATGCCAAAGTCCTCAACACCGGGGAAAACCAGAGCGCGGCAATGGGCAAAGTGATGGGCCATGGCCTTATCATCAACTGAGTCCAGAAACTGCACATTCGGGCCCGCCGAGGCTTTCAGTTTTGAGTCGGCACCAGCGCCAATAACCACCAGCGGCTTACCGGATTTAGTGAAGGTTTCGACCGCCAGGCTGACTTTTTTGTAGGGCGTGATCTGACCGGCGCACAGGTAATAGTCACCGGGACCGTCGCTGTTGCTGGCCAGAGGCACAAAGCGTGAGGTATCGACCGGCGGATTAATGACCGTGGCGTCGCGGCGATAGAATTTTTCGATACGCTTGGCGACATAGTGCGAATTGGCAATGAAGTGGTCGACGCGCGAGGCGGTGGTCACGTCCCACACCCGCAGCATGGGGGCTGCGATCGACATGATCAGGCGGCCCATAAAGCCCATGCTGGAGCGGTACTGGTCATACAGATCCCAGATGTAGCGCATAGGCGAATGGCAATAGCAGATATGGGTGGCGTCCGGGCGGGTCACGATCGCCTTGGCGGGGCCGGCCTCGCTTGAGATCACCAGATCATAACCGGTGACATCGAAGGATTCGATGGCGAACGGCATTAGCGGCAGCATGGCCTTATAGTGTTTCACGCCACCGAACTTTTGCAGGAACGAGGTGTGGATCTTATGTTTCAGGATGGTGGGCGACAGCTTGGCTGGATCGGCCACCAGAGTGAATATATCCGCATCCGGATAAAGTTCACACAACGCTTCAAGTACTCGTTCGCCCCCGCGCATGCCGACTAGCCAGTAATGTACAAGGGCGACTTTCATTGCGTATCTGCGCGTCCTTCGGCGTGAATTGGTTATGTGTCAGTTAATAATGGTTAACACATATTACGGTTGTATAACGTGGGTTTGCGAAAGGCAATAAGCTGCTGAACTCACTGGATTTTCGATTCCGTAAAAAACCCGGTGAACGCAGGCGACGTGCCTTCAAGCCCGGCCATAACCAATTTCAGCAAGAAGGGTGCCATGCGCAGGGGTGTCATAGCTTGTCCCCGAAATTTATTGAATTTTTATTTTGCAGCACACAAAAAAAGCGGCAGGTGAGCCTGCCGCTTTGGGTTTTGAGATGTGCCGTAAGCCCTAATATGAGCCTTTTTGTAACAGTACCGCCGGTAACGTTTTTACCAGGATCATGATATATATGCCACACGAATGCTTACGGGCAAACAGGCGATCCATGGCTACACGACGGCTGTAGCTGACATCGTTGCGGCCCATGACCTGCCACAGGCCGGTAATGCCGGGCAGCACGGACACGTAGTTTTTAAAGGAGCGGCCATATTTGACCACTTCGGCGCTGACGATCGGGCGTGGGCCCACCAGGCTCATTTCACCGCGAATGACGTTGAGCAACTGAGGCAGCTCATCGACGCTGGTTTTGCGCAAGATGCGTCCCAAAACGGTAATGCGCGGATCGTTCTTGAGCTTCTGTTCGGCTTCCCACTCAGCGCGGGCGACCGGATCGTTCAACAGGATTTCCCGCAGAATCTCATCGGAGCGCATATGCATGCTGCGCAGTTTGAAACAGAAGAACTCACGGCCGTTCAGGCCGATACGTTTTTGCCGGTAAAGCGCCGGGCCCCCGTCCTGAAGACGGATAAACAAGGCGATCACGACTATCGCCGGCGCCAGGAATATCAACGCGCTCAAACTAATCATCAGATCCAGGCAACGAATAACGCCGTGGTTCAGGCGACGCAATCTGGCCCGTTTACCGGCCTTATCGCGTGCCTGTGGGGTGCGTACCTTAAATCCGACGGAGACGCTGTTTTCCATACTTGCCGCAGACGGCGTATTGATCAACATGATCACCTCTCCAAAACTGCACAGTCAGTATTTAAATTGACGGGCAAACTGTCAACGATTTGTCCCGCATTGCACAATGTATGCCATAAAAAATTTCAGCCTGCGCTCTTTGCGCAACTGATGGCGATCAGAATATAAAAACTTGCGAAAAACTGTTGGTTAACAGCTTCGCCCGCAATGGGATTCCCCTGATGGTTGATTAATCATTTCAATCAAAAGGGCATCTTATGTGTTAAAAATGAAGCCCTGTGCATCGTTTTGATGCAGCCAATTTGTTTTGTTTGGACTTAACAGCTTTTTGCAATTATTTCACTATCATTAGTTCAGAGGCGTGTCAAAATCGATATTGCGCCGCACAATTAACTATGAGACCATGGACGAGAGCCGAAACATGTCGACCTTTTTCGCAAGATTAGTATCTCTTTGGGTTGTGCTGATAAGTTTGACGCTGACCAGTTTAGGGTCGGCAGGTCTGGCTTACGCACAGGGTACGGCTGTGCCCGACGCCGGGACGGTGTCCCAAACTCAGACAACTCAGCCATCCCAAACGGTAAGTGCTGACGCTTACAGCTATAAAATGGGCGCCGATGACAAAATCCGCGTCATCGTTTTTGGCGAACCTGACCTGAGCGGTGAGTTCGTCGTCAACGGCCAGGGCACGGTGGCTCTGCCGCTGATCGGTGAGGTCAAGGCCGTGGGCCTGACCGTGAGGGAGTTGCAGGAACAATATGCCGCGGTCTTACGTGAAGGGTATCTCAAAGA
Organism: Asticcacaulis endophyticus; assembly: GCF_014652575.1. Lineage (GTDB taxonomy): Bacteria > Pseudomonadota > Alphaproteobacteria > Caulobacterales > Caulobacteraceae > Asticcacaulis > Asticcacaulis endophyticus. The sequence continues at coordinate 997,771 of NZ_BMZB01000001.1, forward strand.
CCCGCGCGTCAGTATCGAGGTTCTGACCTTTCGGCCGTTCTACGTTCTGGGGGAAGTCAGCCGTCCGGGCGAATACCCTTACGTCAACGGCATGACGGTGATGAATGCGATTGCGCGCGCTCAGGGCTTTACCTATCGGGCGAACAAGAAGAAGGTCTACATCAAAAGTGCCAATTCCGCTGAGGAACGTGCGGTCGATCTGACACAAACCCTGACGGTGCAACCCGGCGACACTATCCGTGTAACAGAACGATATTTCTGATGCGCAACAAAGATTTAGTTAAGCGTTTAAGATTATAAGACCAGTCAACAGGCTGGTCGTTTACCATTATGGCATACCCGTCGTGACCTTCATTGGGAAGGTGCGAAAAACTCTACACTCTGGCATGGACCTTATGCAAAAAAAGAAACTCCTCACGCTTACGCTGATCCCGGCTATGTGCGCCACGGCCGGAATCGCCGGGGCTCAAGATTACTTCATACAGGAAAAGGACAAAAACTCGTCGGTGGCCGCGCGCGTGCCCGCGGGCTATGAACCTTTGGGCATCCGCACCGGCGGGTTTGACATCTACCCCAAGGTCGATATGGGGCTTGAGCGTACCGACAACGTCTTCTTCAGCGACACAGCCAAAGAAGACGACATGATCTTTACCGCACGCCCGGAAGTGCGCGCCCAGTCACGCTGGAGCCGCCACGCCCTGATGGGCTCGGTGTACAGCAATATCCGTCGCTACGGCGATAATGACACCCAAAATTCCGAAGACTGGGGCGCCAACGCGTATGGCCGCGCCGACATTACGCGGTTCAGCAATGTCTATGGCACGGTCAACCTGGGGCGCAGCAGCGAATCGCGCGGTGACCCGTCGCTTAGCGAAAACATCGCCGAGCCGGTCAAGGTGAAAAACAACGGCTTTGTGTTGGGCGGTCAGTTTACCTTCAACCGCCTGCGCTTTGGCATCGATGGCGGCATCAGTGAACTGGACTACACCGATGTGCGCACCAACGATCTGGTCAATTTCCCGTCCGGGATTCAGGATCAGGACAATCGCGATGTGAAGTTCAATCGCCTGGGCCTGCGCGGCGATTATGCCCTTAGCCCGGATACGTCGGTGTTTGTCACCTATGAATATAATGAGCGTAAATATGATCTGGCCTCAGCGGCGGCTGAGCGTGACTCTAACGGCTATAATATCTCGATCGGTGCGGCGTTCGATCTGACGGATCTTCTGCGCGGTGAAGTGCGGGCCGGCTACCTGATGCAGGACTATGACAACTTCGCCTATGCCACGGCGCGCGGCTCGTCCTTTAATGCCCAGATCGAATGGTTCCCGACCCGTCTGACGACGGTTAACTTCAACGCGGGCCGCTCGATCAACGAAACGCCATACGCTGGGGCGTCAGGCTTCCTGTCGACCCAGCTTAGCGTGACGGTTGACCATGAACTGCTGCGCAATCTGGTACTGTCGGCCGGGGTGCTTCACTTTGATGATGAATACCGGGGTCTGGACCGTAATGATACACGCGACAGCTTAACCCTGGGCGGGCGCTACCTGATTAACCGCCGCCTGAGCCTTAAGGGCGAATACATGCATTCAAAGCTGGGTTCCGAAGGGGCCTCAGCCTTCCGCGATTATACTCATAACAGCATTAAGTTTACTTTAGGCGTACAATATTAACGCATGCCGGGCCATGGGATCAGTTCTGATGCCATGGCCCGCATTTTCTGGTCCCCATATCTTGGCCTTAGTGTTCTGGCCTTAGTGTCTTGGCCCCTATTTTGCAAAATGGGCTTTGGGTTCCCAAAAAATGGCTCACGGGTTCCATAACTGAACAAGTGCCGGAAAGATCTGTCATATGAAAACGCGTGATAATTATGGAAAAAGCAGTTCGGACGATGAAGCGGGTCTGGACCTTCGCGGGCTGATCGCTGACTTTCGGCGCTACTCGCTGCTGTTTGGCGTTGTGTTCTGTACCGCCTTTGTCCTGATCCTGTTTCCGCTGTTGTCGCAGACGCCGAAATATGTAGCGTCATCTGCCGTGATGATCGATCCGCGCTCCGTCAATATCACCAATGCCAGTGAGCAGGTGCTGTCGGATTTGCCGCAGGATGCCGCCACTATCGATACCGAAGTCTCCCTGATCAAGTCATCATCGCTCGCGGAGATGGCCATCCGGGAACTGGATCTGGATAAGGACCCTGAGTTCAACCCGTTCCTTAACCCGCGCAAGAAATATTTCGGTCTGGTGACCGAGCCTCAGCGCCCCGAAGCGGCCCTGACGCCGCTTGAGAAAAAGGCTCGCCAGCAGATCATCACCAATATCGTGCTGGGCGGTCTGACTGTGCGCCGCGAAGGCACCACCCGCGTCATCAACATCAGCTATTCCAGCACCTCGCCGGAAAAGGCCATGCGCATCGCCGATGAGTGGGCCAACTTCTATCTGGCTCAGCAAATGGAAGCGCGCTTTGAAGCGACCCGCAGTGCGTCCGGCTGGCTCGACTCGCGCCTTGATGAGCTGCGCGGTCAGGTGGAATCTGCCGAGCGTGCGGTTCAGCAATATAAGATCGCCAATAACCTGATGAGTTCGACCGGTTCTACGCTGACCGAGCAGGAAATCTCCAGCCTCAATCAGCAACTGGCTGTGGTGCGTGTTGACGAAGCCGAAAGCGAAGCTCGTCTGGCCACCGCCCGCCGTCAGCTTGCCGCCGGTTCGACCGGTGAAGATGTCGGTGAAGCCCTGAATTCCGGCGTGGTTGCCAATCTGCGCTCGCAAAGCGCCGAGGTTAGCCGCCGCGTAGCCGAACTGGAAGCCCGTTACGGCCCGCTGCATCCTGAAATCATCAAGGCCAAGCGTGAAAAGGCCGATATCGACCAGCAGATCCGCAACGAAATCGCCCGTATTATCTCTAACCTCGAAGCTCAGGTTCAGGTTCAGCGTCAACGCACCTCGTCTCTGGCCGGCAGCGTAGGCTCTGCCCGCGGTGTGCTGGCGGGCAACAACCGCGCTCAGGTTCGCCTGAACGAGCTTGAGCGTGATGCTCAGGCCGTCCGCAGCCTGTACGAATCATATCTGGAGCGTTTCAAGGAAACCTCGTCGCAGGAAGGCATGGCCAAGTCCGACGCCCGTATCGTGGCTAAGGCTAAGCTGCCGATGGGGCCATCGTCGCCCAAGGTCTCCTTAAGCGTCGCATTGGCGCTGGTAGGGGCCTTTGGGGCCGGTGCCGCCGCTGTACTGGGTCGTCGGGCCTTCGACAGCGTCCTGACCACCTCCACGGACGTTGAGCGTCATCTGCGCCAGCCTTATCTGGCCGGTCTGCCGGATCTGGCCTCGACGGTTGAAAAGGGTCATAAGCGCACAGATCCGGTCACCTATGTGACGGAAAAGCCCCTGTCGGTCTTTGCCGAAGGCTTCCGCAGCCTGAGAGCGTCCCTGCTCTATACCCGTGACGGCGAGCAGGCCCGCGTCATCGCCCTGACCTCCTGCCTGCCCGGCGAAGGTAAGACCACGGCGTCCATGTGTCTGGCTCAGATTGTCGCTATGGCGGGGCAGACGGTTGTGGTTGTCGACTGTGACCTGCGCCGTAAGTCGATCAACGCCTATGTTCAGGATCAGCCCGAAGCTGGTATTCTGGAAGTGCTGGACGGCTCGGCCACGCTTGATCAGGCCCTGACCGATGGTCCTGGCGGTAAGGTCAAGCTCCTGCCGGTCAAGCCGGAAAGCTATACCACCCGCGACGTATTTGGTGATCCGTCGATGGACGGCCTGATCGCTGAACTCAAAGAGCGCTTTGATGTAGTCATTATGGATACCGCTCCGGTGCTGCCGGTGGTTGATACCCGTATTCTAGTGCGTAAGGTCGATGCGGTAGTCATGCTTGTACACTGGCGTAAAACGCCGCGTGACGCCGCCCAGAAAGCCCTTGATCTGCTTATCAGTGCCGATGCGCCGATGGCCGGTGTGGCCCTGAGCCAGATCGACGTCAACCAGCAGGCCAAATACGCCTACGGCGACTCCGGCTTCTACTATAAGGCCTATAAGGGATATTACACCGAGTAGGTCACCCGGATAAGTTAAACAAAAAGCCCGCGATCATTATGGTCGCGGGCTTTTTGTTTGTTTCAGTACATTGAACTTTTCTTGAACAGCCGCTCATCCATCTGGGATAGGACGATGCCGATAACGGGTCCGCCGGTTTGTCTCAAACTGGACAGGGCCGCCTTAACTGCCCGCATCGGGGTCTTGGCCCAGCGCACCAGCATAATGGTCTGATCGGCAAACTTAGTGAGGATCTGAGTTTCAGCAATCGCCAGAACCGGCGGCGTATCCAGAATGACAATGTCGTACTTATGGCGCAGATAGGTGATGAAGCGGTCCATGATCGGGGCTTCGAACACGCCGGTCACGTCGCGATCCTTGCGCGGCGCCAGCAGATAATCAACGCCGGTATCGTCGCTCAGGATAACATCTTCCAGATTGGCATCGCCTTGCAGCACTTCGATCAGGCCATTTTCGGCCCGCTTTCCCAGCGCGCGACTGAGGCCCGGACGGCGCAGATCGCATTCAACCACAATTACCGACTGACCGGACAGGGCCATGACCCTGGCCAGACAAACCGAGGTGGTCGATTTGCCCTCCGAAGGTAGGGGCGAAGTGATGGCGATAATCCCGCCATGATCATTCGCCGTATAAAGCAGAGCGGTACGTAAGCTTCTCAGTCCCTCAGCAAAAGCAGAACCCGGATTCTGAATGACATAATCGGGCAGCGACAGGGGCGCATTTTTGGACGGGGATTTAACTTTAACGAGCGTCGCCAGATGCGGCAGCCCCAGCTTATAGCCGATATCACCGGGGGCGATGATGCCGGTTTCAAAAATCTGACGGGTGAACACACCGCCGACACCGGCGATGGTGCCCAGACCCAGCGCAATTATAAAGGCCATGACCAGATTGGGGGAACTGGGCGCCGACGGGGTACGGGCCAGTGAGATCAGACGGGCATGAATATTTTGCGCCGGATTGGCCGTAAGTGATTGTTTATAAAGGTCAAGATAGTGTTCAAAAACCTCCTGAGCCGCGGTCGCATCATTTTCAAGCTGGCTGAGACCGGCGCTGGCGCTGTTGGCGGAGACCAGTTGGCCGGTGGCGGCCCCCAGACTGGACTGGGTCTGGCTGAGGCGGCGGCGGTCAACATCAACCTCGGCTTCGAGACTGGACAAAAGCCGGTCGCCTTCGATGCGGATTTGCTGGTCAATATCGGAAAGCTGATCCTGCGCGGCGATGACCTGCGGGTGGCGGGGGCCGTAGGTGGTTTGCAGATCGGCAATCTGTCGCGTAATCTGGGCGCGTTTTAAGCGCAGGGTGGTCAGAACGCGTGAACCCACGGGGCCTGCCATTTCGGCGCTGACGCCGGTATTTTGCAATTGCTGGCGGGCGGTGGTGAGCTTGGCTTCCTGCTCGGCCAGATCGAGTTTGTTGCTGGCGACCTGTCGGTTCAGCGCTGAGATTTCGCTTTCGGTCAGGGTTGAGGTGCCAACGGTCATCAGGTTATTGGCGACCTTATAATTGGCCAGAGCTTCTTCGCGGGCGAGCACTTCGCCGCGCAGTTTATCCAGACGCGCAGCCATGCCGCTGCCGGCACTTTGCAGTTCGGCCTGATTCTGATCGATCTTTTGGGCGATATATTGCAGGCTCCATTCATTGGCGATATCTGCGGCCAGTTCGGGCGACGGCGATGAATAGTTCAGATAGACAATGCGGGTGGTTTCCTGGCGTTTGATCTTCAGGCCATACAATAGCGCACCGGCAATGGCGCGCCGTCTAAGGGCTGCTTTTTCCCCTGGCGTTTGGGCGGGTTGCGAGGGTTGCGCGCTGACCTCAGTCTTTTTTGCCGTTTTGGGATCAACCGGTGGCGGCGCAAAGGCCGGGTGCTGATCCAGTTTTAGCGACTCAACAACGCGCTCGGCCAGAGACACCTGTTGCAGCAAAACCAGTTCCGTATTGACCTGAAGCGATTCCGGCGTGTCATCCTGACGCAATTGAACCAGTGCCAGGTTTTCGGGGGTAAGGGCCACATTGCGGGCATCGAGAGCTACGATCGCGGTCGCCGTAAAAAGCTTGGGGCGGCTGCTGAGATAGAGATAGGTGAGCGCAAATACGCCCACAAACAGCGCTAAAAATATCCATATATAACGGCGATAATCAAAGCCGATGGAGCGCAGATCAAGGCGGATTTGCAGAATATCTTCGCGGTCCGCCGCGATGTCGAAGGTTTCAGGCTTCATGTAAAATGCTTTTCCGCTGAAATATGAGCGCGTCAGATATAAAAGGCTGACCGGTGCCCGCACGCGGCCGTAGCCAGTCTATTTCAGGTATTATTTATGACCAGAATGTTAACACATAATGTTAACACGCACCTGCTGCGCTTCACAAACGGATAAATATCGACGCCCTATAACCAAGGGGTGATTCGTGCGGTCTCAGACGCCAGCCAACGTGCACTCTCACGCGGGAAATCGGTCGCGGGATGATCGCTCAGGACACGCAGCATAGTCCGGCGGCGCGGCATGTCCGCCAGCATTTCATCCGGCGATAAGAGTAGCTGCTCAATTTTGCTCTCGGCGACGGGTAAAACCAAGGATGCGTCCGAGAACAGATCACTGACCCCAAAGACTAGGGCTGACAGACGCGCGGCAAATTGCGTGGTGTTAAAAAGCCCCTGAAGGCGGGCCTCCTGTTGCAGGGCCTTGATTTCTGGGGGCGACATCTGGCGAAGCGCCGTCAGCAGGTCCATAGCATAGCTGCCGCCCGGCTGACGGTTGTAAATAGCTTTCACAAGGTTCATCGCCGAGATAAGCGCTATATACTTAGTGTTAGGGGTTGGAATACTGTTTGAGCCCAAATTAACCTTAACAGGATTGCTCATAAATCTGTCAACATGGCGGGGTGCTGGCGATCCGGGCTGCTGCAGGCGGTGGTGCAGATCGACCGAATGGGGGCCGGACGAATCAGTGAACAGGTGTTGCTCACCCAAAAACAGACGCCACCATAGACGGTGACATTCTGCCGGAACCGAAAATCCAGCGGCGACAAGCACTTCGCGGGCGCGGGAGAAGTCTTTTCTGGCCACCAAAAGGTCTGCATCGACACTTTTTTTCGAAAAAAAGTCGCCGTAGAGAATTTTTTGTTGCAGCGGGCCCTTATAAAATACGTGGTTAATGCTCGCAAATTCTAGTGTCAGGTGAGTTTTGTGAACCAGGTGAAGGATGCGGGAATTGGTTAATGCGACCGTCTTGGTTTCACTTATGAAGTCTTTATAGTGCGGTGCATCATGCTCATAGGGGGGCAGGGTACGTGCAAAAAGCACACCAAGCTTGTTTTTAAGGGCATAATCAATTGATTTTTCACGATTTTCTTGTGGGCCGAGTGAGGGTTTTGGCGCGTGTCCAGGATCAAGCAGTTGGGCCAGATTCAGACACAGAAGGCTCATGCGTCGGTCCTCAATGAAAAGAAATGATAAAAACGGATGTAAAGTAGTTGGTGGCACTATACATCATTTATGTTGAGAAATCCTTATGCTTGACTTTAAGCACTCAATATGAGAGATTTTTCTCGTTATCCAAAGGGGTACGCCCCATATCGGAGATTATTGAAATGACGCAAGTTAAGGCTGTTTACGAAGCCCCGACCGTTGCTAAGGTCGGCGACTTTGAAACCACCACCCAGAACACGGGTACCGGTGGTACACTGGATGCCTCCTTCCCGGTTGGCACCCCGTTTGCGGACCTGACCTTCTCTTAAGGCCGGGCCTGTGAGTAAAGAGTTCTAAAATGCCCGGCGGGTTTTATGTCGCCGGGCATTTTTTACATATATTATCTTAGTTTCAAAATTTTTAATCCGGAGTGGTTGCGTGGCGCTGGTGAATTCCTCAATCATTACGGCGTCGGGCGATGTGGTCGGCACGGAACTGGCCGGTGGGCTGGCTCTGCTGGATCTACGCACCGGCAGCTATTTTAATCTTAATCAGACCGGCGCCTATGTCTGGTCGCAGATCGAAGGCTCCGCCAAGACCATTGGCGATATCCTGGGCGCGATGACACAGGCCTATGATGTCAGTGCCGACGTTCTGGAACAGGATTTGCAGACTTTGCTGACGCAATTGTCAGAACAGGGCCTGATTGCCGTCAGCGCGTAAAGCGCCTGACCGTCGGCCCAAAACTTGGATACATAAAGCCATGCAGACGGCTTGGAAAAATATCCTGTCGGGAACCAAATATTTCGCGCTGAACCTCTATTTCCGCGCCTATATCCTTGCCTTTGGGTATAAAAAAATAAAACAGCACATCCGTGAAATTGAGGGCCCGCCCGCCCCACCATGGGAAGCCCGCCGGGTCGGATGGTTTGTGTTTAAGACCGCCAAACCCATTCCCGGCGCGACCTGCCTGTCACGGGCCATGACCGCGCAACATATCCTTAAACGCCATGGGTTTGGCTCATCCTTATGTGTCGGTGTGGCCCAGAGCGATAAACAGGGCGATAAGGGGCTATTGGCCCATGCCTGGGTCATGAGCGGCGATCAGGTCGTGGTTGGCAATGAATCCGGTGAGCTTGAGCGCTATAAGCTGCTGACCCGGATGGGTGCGCAGATCCCTTGAGCGCCATTGCCGGTATTTTTCTGAACTCTGAAGGTTCATCACACGACCTGGTGTTAACCATGTTGCGGGCCATGCCCTATCGTGCGCCCGATGGAACCGAGGTCTGGGCGGAGGGGCACTCTGCCTTGGGCATGGGCCTGATGCGCACCCTGCCCGAAGACCCGGCTCAGGCCACCATTTTTGAAGGCGGTACTGTGCGCGCTGTGGTCGATGCGCGGCTGGATAACCGTCCCCAATTGCTGGCCGCCCTCGGTATCACGAACGAAAGCCTGTCCGAAGGGGCGCTGATATTGGCGGCGTGGCGGCGGTGGGGTGAGGACTGCGTCCATCACTTCATCGGTGACTTTGCGTTCATTATATATGATGCCGACACCCACCGCATTTTTGCCGCCCGCGACCATATGGGCGTAAAGCCTTTGTTTTACCGCGCCGACGGGGCCGGACTGGCCTTGGCCAGTGAGGCGAAGGTGCTGGCTGCACCGGGCGCGCCGTTTACCGATGTGTCCAAGGCGGGGCTGATTGAGGCTGATGTGGCCGATTTCATGACCGGGCAACTGCCGCGTGATCACCGGGTGGTTTATGACGGCCTGTGGCGGGTGCCACCGGGGCATATCTTAAGCGCCGGGCCTGATTTGGTGCCGACCTTGACCTGTTACTGGCAGGCCGCCCCAGATGCGACGATAACCGACAAAAGCCCGCAGGCCTTACGCGCCCTGCTGACCGAGGCGGTGCGTTGCCGCCTGCGCTCCCCTCAGCCGGTGGCGGCCCTGCTCAGTGGCGGGCTGGATTCGACCTCGATCGCCTGTCTGGCCAGTCAGTTGCAACCCGATGCGCCGGTCGACAGTTTTTCGGTGGTGTTTGATAAGACGCCTCACTTAAGCGAGCGCGACTATATAGACGCCGGTATTGCCCACGCCCATTTCCGTCCGCGTCATGTGGCCATGGATGGTTACGCACCGTTTGGTGATTTCCAGGCCCTTCTGGCGCTGGAGGGGCGGCTGTTTGGCGCGCCGGGTCTGCGGATGACCAGTTCTCTGTTCCAGCGGGTCGGGGCTGAGGGCTTTCGCGTCGTCTTTGAAGGCCACGGCGGCGATGAGGTGCTATCCCACGGCTATGGCCGGTTCCACGAACTGGCGCAGCGAGGGCAGTGGCGGGAGTTGTGGGCGCAAACCCGTGCCTTTTCCGGCCTGTACGGGCAGGGGCGGCTGGGTCTGTTTATCCTGCTGTTCATTCGCTATGGGCGCTTTAAAGGTTCGCACTCTCTGCGACGCGTCGCCGGTTGGGTGCAAAAGCGCTGGCCCAAGGCTGACCGGGACGTGTTGCTTAAGCCGGAGTTTCGCACGCGCGCGGCGGCGGACCACCGCCCTCAGCATCAGGATGAAGCATCGCAGCACACGGCCTTTCTGCAATCGCCGGGGCTGGCGTCCAGCCTTGAGGTGCTTGAGGCCGCTGCCGCCGGGGCCGGCCTTGAGGCGCGCTTTCCGTTCTTCGATAAGCGGGTGGTCGAGTTTTGTCTGTCGCTGCCGTCTGAGGCCAAGCTCGATCAGGGCCATGTCCGCTTGATCCTGCGTCAGGCGATGGAGGGCGTTTTGCCCCCCAAAGTCCAGTGGCGGCGCAGCAAGTTCGATTTCGCGCCCCATATCGCGACCGGCCTTTTGACCCATCATGATGGCCTGATGCGTGACGTGATCGACGATAACCGTGATAATGTGGCGGCCTTCGTTGACCTTGAACGGGTGAAAAAATCGCTCAATCGGTTACGTAAGCGGGGAGCGAAGGTTTCGGCCTATGATTTGCAAGCGGTATGGCGAACCGTCGCCTTATCGCTCTGGCTGCGGCACAGCCAGGGTAAAACCCATTCAAATTGATACACAATTTGGTGGAGCCGTGGTCTGAGCCCGGCAGGAGTGGCGTTTCAGTAAAGATTAAAATGCGTGCGCTCTTAGTTTTACGCAACGTCTTCGCAGAAAACCGCGCAACACTTTTCTGCACGTTGCTCAAGAAAGTTGTCTTGATGACCAAGCCTCTCTTTCGTCACACCGCCTACGGGCTGACGATCCATTCCGAGATCGAACTGCCGGAGCTTTTGCCGTCAGATAATGATGCTGCCGATCTGGTGATCCGGTGCGCGTCGATCGGGCGTGACCTGCCGGTGGGGGCACCTGGGACCTTCTTTGAGTTTAGCCGCGACCTTCAGATGCTGGACTGGGCCGCGGTCGGTAAGTTTGAGATCAGAGGCTCATCGGAAATTGTGGTCGATGCGCGCGCTGATGTGCCGGAAAAGATCGTGCGCCTGCCGCTGCTCGGGCCGGTTATGGCCATGCTGTTGCATGTGCGTAGCCTGATGGTGCTGCACGCCAGCGCGGTGTTAATTAATGGCAAGGGCGCTGGCTTTCTGGGGGATAAACGCGCCGGGAAATCGACGACCGCCGGGGCTTTGGTCGGTAAGGGCTATCCGCTGCTGACCGATGACGTGCTGGCCTTTGATTTCAAGCCAGAGGTGCGCATCCTGCCGGGCTTCCCGCAGATGAAGCTGACCGATGAATCGGCGGCGTCCGTGGCGATTGAACACGCCCGCCCGCTGGAAATGATCGACGTGCCGGGCTTTGATAAGCGCCAGCACAGCGTCAGTGCGCATTTTTCCAATGACTATGCTGTACCGGGCCGCCTTTATGTGCTGGAACGGGGGCCGCAGGCGCAGGTCATCGACCTAAGCCCGGTCGAGGCGTTCCGCGCTCTGATGCGCTTTTCCTATCTGATCCGCTTTGGTAAAGAGGCCTTGTCGGCGGGCAGTGCGCCGGGTTTTATGCAGCAATGTGCTTATCTGGCTGAATTAGGTGTGGTCCGGCGGTTGGTTGTGCCGGATTCGCTGGAGCGCTTGGGCGAAGCTGTGGCTATTATAGAGCATGACCTTGGCTGATACCCGCGATTCGCCTATAAAGAGTGGCCTTAAGACTTGGCAGCGTTGCCGGTCGCTGGCGGCTTACGTCCTGTCGGTATCGCGCAAACGCTCAATCTTATCCGTTGTCTTCCTGATTTTGGGTAGCTTCAGCGAAGGGGTGTCGCTGCTGCTGCTGTTGCCGCTGTTGCAGTTCATCAGCGCGCAGGGCACAGGGACGGTGCTCGACTTGCCGACCGGGCCACTGGCACCGGTGCTGGGGGCGTCGTTTCAGATTGAGCTGTGGCTGATTCTGGCGATCTTTGTCGCGGTGGTGACCATCGGAGCGCTGTTTGCGCGGTTCAAGAATATCTACATGTCGGCGCTGCTGGTTGATACGGTCAATCGTCTGCGCATCGACCTGTTTGCCAGCATCTCTAAGGCCAGATGGTCGGCGGTGGCACGTAAACGCACGGCGGACCTTGACCATGTTCTTACCGGCGATATTGACCGGGTGCAGACGGCGACCGCCAGCCTGTTTCTGCTGATCCAGAACGCGGTGTTTTTATGCGCCTACATGCTGCTGTCGCTGATGATTTCGTGGCAGATGACGGCGATTGCGGCGGTGGCCGGGGCTTTGGTGTTTGTGGCCCTGCGCCCCATCCGTAAGCAGGGCGCGATCTTTGGCGATAAGCTGACGACCGAGCGCCAGCGCCAGTACCGCACTATCAGCGATTTTCTGGCGGGCCTTAAGGTCACCAAAAGCTTTAATGCTGAACCGCGCTATATCGCTGAGCTGAACGGCACCTTAGAGCGGATGCGCGGCGACCTGATGCGTTATACCCGCATCAATTCGCTGGGGACGACCCTGTTTCAGATCCTGAGCGCGGTCATGGTGTGCGTCTTCATCTATGTCGCCTACGCCGTCTACGCCATGCCGTTTTCGCGCATCATTGTGCTGTTGGTGATCTTCATGCGCTTATCGCCGCGCTTTACCGGCACCCAAGATCATCTGCAAAACGCCATTATTAATTTACCGGCGTTTGAGACCATGCAGCGCGTCAAGGCCGACTGTGACGCCGCCGTGGAAATCCCGCAGGCGGCGACGACGCTGTCTCCGTCGGGGCTAAAGCACAGCCTTGATTTCGAGGCGGTCAGTTTTGCTTATGGTGATCATCTGGCGGTCGATGCCGTCAGTTTCAGCCTGCCTGCCCGCCAGATCACGGCCATAGTCGGCCCCTCCGGCGGCGGCAAGAGCACTATGGCTGATCTGGTCATGGGCCTGCTGATGCCTGATAGCGGCCGCATCCTGATTGATGGCGTGGCCTTAGAGGCCGCCCATGGGCCGTCATGGCGCACCCACATTGCTTACGTCCCGCAGGAAACCTATCTGCTGTCGGCAACCGTGGCGGAAAACCTGAAAATAGCCGCCCCCCATGCCACAGTGGATGATATGTGGCATGCGCTGCGCCAAGCGCAGGCAGCAGCCTTTATTGAGCGCCTGCCGCAGGGGCTGGATACGCCGGTCGGTGACGGCGGTATCAAATTGTCGGGCGGGGAGCGTCAGCGGGTGGCGCTGGCCCGCGCCCTGCTGCGTCAGCCGGCGCTGCTGATCCTTGATGAATCGACCAGCGCGCTTGATCGTGAAAATACCCAAGGCATATTATCGACGATCGATAGCTTACGCGGGCAAATGACCGTGCTGTTAATCACCCACAATCCGGTGGTGGTCGAATACGCCGATAAGGTGATCACAGTTGAGGGCGGGCGCGTATCGGGTCATGGAGATGGATAAGGCCTTGGCTATGGGACGTAAACCCTGTCTGGGCAAGGATTACCGCGTCCTGTTCATAAATTGTTTGAGTTCACGGGCTATTGTGGCTCATGCTTTAAGCGAATCGTATAGGTTTTTAATTTTCCGGAACCCATTAGTGTGACCATGCGGGTACTCTATCTTGTGCATGATCTGGAAGATGCTGCGGTGCGTCGCCGAACCCTTATGCTTGAGGCGGGCGGGGCGCAGGTCTATCTGGCGGGCTTTCGCCGGTCACAAAAACCGGCAGATGATTCCGGCAAGGTCATCGATCTGGGCGAAACCCGCAACGGTGCCTTTGCCCATCGTGCCGCCAAGACGATCACCAGTGCGCCGTCTCTGATCCGTGCCCTTAAAGGGGAACGTCCGGACATTATCATCGCCCGTAATCTGGAGATGCTGTTTCTGGCCCGTCAGGCCGCCAGACGGTTTACGTCCGCCCCCGTCATTGTTTACGAAAGCCTCGATATCCACCGCCTGCTGCTGCGCCGTGATTTTATCGGCGCGCTATTGCGTGGGGCCGAACGCAGTCTGATGTCGCGGGCATCACTGGTCGTCACTAGTTCCCCGGCCTTTGTTGAGAACTATTTTGCGCCCATGCAGAACCTTACCCTGCCGGTTTTCCTGCTGGAGAATAAGGTGCTGGACTTGAGCAGCCGTAGTGTGGGCGTTACGGCGGCTAAAAACATAGACGGGGTTATCACCATCGGCTGGTTCGGGGCCCTGCGCTGCTGCAAATCACTGGATCTGCTGTCAAAGTTCACGCGCCTGATGGACGGGCGAGTCAAGGTCGTGATGCGTGGCAAACCTGCCTATAATGAGTTTGAGGATTTTGATGCGCAGGTCGCGGCTGAGCCCGACATCACATTTGAGGGCCCGTACAGTGCCGAGGATTTGAGCGCGCTTTATGCGCAGGTCGATCTGACCTGGGCGATTGATTTTTTTGAAGAAGGCCAGAACTCAAAATGGTTGCTGCCTAACCGGCTCTATGAAGGCAGCCGTTATGGTTCGGTGCCGATTGCCATGAACGGCACGGAAACCGGAAATTTTGTCAGCCGTCACGGCATCGGCCTGACGCTGGATGAGGCGACACCGCAGGCCTTGATCGCGCTGTTTGAGACGCTCACCCCGGATCGCCTGTCGACCTTGCGGGCGACCCTTAAGGCCTGTCCGCCGTCTCTGTTTACCGCCACCCGTGACGATTGTGTGGGTTTTGTCGACCACCTGAAAACATTGCAGGTGGCACATGCGTGACGCGGGACTGGCTATGAATTTACCGACGGCAGACCCTGTGCGTACCGAAAAAGTGCTGGTGGTGGTTCCGTGCCTGAATGAGGCCGCCCATATCGGTAAGCTGCTGGACTGGCTGCTGCGCACCGAAGGCGAGGCCGGGTCTCTGATTGTCGTCGCTGATGGCGGATCGAGCGATGGCACGCAGGATATTGTGCGCCGCTATGTTGATGATGGCGCGCCGGTACGGTTGCTGCACAATCCGAAGAAAATCCAAAGCGCGGGTATCAATCTGGCGGTCGAGCGCTACGGTGACGACGCTGAGTATCTGATCCGCATAGATGCCCACGGTACCTATCCGGAGGATTTTTGTGAGCAACTGATGGACGAGGCGCGCAAGGTCGGCTGTGCCTCGATCGTGGTGTCGATGAACACTATCGGCGCAGGCGCATTCCAGAAGGCCGTAGCGATCGCCCAAAATTCTCCGCTCGGCAATGGCGGCTCAAAACACCGCGTGGTCAATAAGGGCGAATTTGTCGATCACGGCCACCATGCCCTGATGCGTATCAAGGCGTTTCGCGAAGTGGGCGGCTATGACGAAAGCTTTGCCCATAACGAAGACGCGGAACTTGATTTCCGGTTGCGTAAGATCGGCTACTACATCTGGATGACGCCGAAAACCGTCATGGAATATTTGCCGCGCACCACCGCCAGGGGCCTGTTTAAGCAATACCGCGGCTATGGCAGTGGTCGTATTCAGAATATCCTTAAGCATAAACAAACGCCGGGCCTGCGTCAGATCATTCCGGCCATGGTGCTGCCGTCGATCCTGATGGCGCCGCTGGCGTTGATCTGGTGGGTGTGCGCTCTGCCGCTGATCGGGTGGCTGTGCCTGTGGGGCGGGCTGTCGGTGATCGAAGGCGTGCGGACGCGCTCGGTCGAAGGGTTCATGTCCGGCTATGCCGCCATGACCATGCACGTCGCCTGGTCGGTCGGGTTCTGGAAAAAATGGTTTGAGCTGAAATTTAAAGCGGCTTAAGGGCTTAAGGCCCACCTTCATTTTATTCTGTTATTTTTAGGGCTCACATGGCCGATATCGATATCTGTATCTGTACGTTCCGGCGTGAGCATATTGCCGACACCCTGCGCTCGCTGGCGGGGCTTGAGGTGCCTGCCGGTCATGCCGTGCGGGTGATCGTCGCCGACAATGATGAGGTGCCGTCGGCCAGAGATCGGGTTGAGGCGATGGGGCCGGAAGTGCCGTTTCCGGTGACCTATGTGCATGCCCCTGCGGCCAATATTTCTGTGGCCCGCAATGCCTGCCTTGAGGCGGCGACAGGGCGCTATACCCTGTTTATCGATGATGATGAGCTGGTCACGCCCGCATGGTTGAAAGAGATGGTGACGACCGCCCAGACTACGAGTGCGGATGCCGTTCTGGGGCCGGTAAGGGCGCTTTATCCGGAAGGGATCGCAGGCTGGATCAGGGGCGGGGATTTCCATTCGACCTATCCGGTGATCGTCGGTGATGAGATACTGACCGGCTATACCTGTAATGCCTTGCTGGATCGCCAGTCGGATAAGGTAGCGGGCTTACGCTTTGATCTGTCGCGCGGCAAAAGCGGCGGTGAGGATACCGACTTTTTCACGCAGATTTATCGTCGCGGCGGTAAAATCGCCTATGCCCGTGAAGCGTGGATCGAGGAGCCGGTACCGCCTGCGCGCGCCAGTTTCAGGTGGCTGCGCGACCGCCGGTTTCGCTCAGGCCAGACTCACGGTCGCCTGATCCGTGAGGGCGGACTGACGCGTCCGGTCGTGGTTGAGCAGGCGATGGCCGCTGCCAAGGCCGGTTTCAGTTTTGCTTCGGCGGCGTTGACCTTCTGGTCGCCGGTAAAGCGGCGACGCAATATCCTGCGCGGCGCGCTGCATCTGGGGACTATGTCCGGCCTGTCGGGCTCCAAAGAAATAAGTCAATACTGAAGGCGGTCGGGGCGTGGTTAATTCAGGCTTTTCAATAGGATTTTTTGTTGGGTGCGCCGCAAAAAGAATTTTGCGATCCCCCCGTTTGGCACTAAAGTCCGAGCCTATTGATTTTGATTTTTTTATTGTTCGATTTTTCAAGGCCGGCCTCAATGACCGACGCGATTAAAATCCTCGGTAGTGTGGCCGAGGTGGTGCACCAGCATCTGCCCCATGTTCTGGCCAACCGCCGCGACGTGACCTGGAAAGAGGACGGCAGTCCGGTGACGGTCGCCGATGTCTTTCTGGAAAACGCCATCAAGGATCATCTGACCGGTCTGATGGGCGATATCAATTTCGTCGGCGAAGAAAGCTATGCCGTGGGGGCTGCCGACGATAAGGACTGGACGGCGGTGCTTGATCCGATCGATGGCACTGAGAACTTCTGCTCTGGTCTACCGGAATGGGGCGTGTCCCTGTCGATCTGGCATAAGCGCGAACATGCCGCCTCCATGCTGATGGTGCCGGAAATGGGGCTTAAGCTCATGACTGGCGATAAGATTGATTACCAGACGTCACGGATCATGGGATTTTCGTCTTCGATCAATGATAAGCTGGTCGAAATGATCCCCGTCGGCGGCGAAGCCCGCATCATGGGCTGTGCCGTTTATAACCTGTTTAATGTCGTGCGCGGGTCGCTGGCGCGGTTTGTCAATCCGGCCGGCGCCAAAAGCTGGGATATGCTGGCCGGTGTTCAGCTTGCGCGTGAACACGGCTGTGAAGTTATTGTTGAAGGAGCCCCCTATGACGGACGCTATCTCGAACCTGATCGGAAACATCGCTTCGACATACGCCACCGACACGATCTTCATCCTCGGTAAAGGCCCGTCGATCGACCAGATCGACCCGCAGATTTTCGCGGGCTCTCTGGTCATCGCCATGAACGATGCCGAGCGCATCGCGCCTGCCGACATCAGCGTATTCCATGCGGCCTGGGCCGCCGACAGCGTTCAGGCCAATGGCCTGAAATCGCGCGCCTACCTGACCTCGACACCGCTGAAAGCAGCGGATCGTTCGGTGGTGCAACTGCCGCATACGCCGCTGACGCAGGAATCTGCCGATCTGATGATGCAGCGCTTTCAGGCCGGTGATCTGGTCATCGAAGATATTCTGTTCATCACCGCCCTTCAGGTCGCCCGTAAAGTCGCCGCCGTTCGTGGCCGTCCGCAGACGGTTTACATGGTCGGCCTTGATTTTAGCTATGATGGCAGCCAGGCCTATAGTGAGCGCATCGACAGCGATTTTTCCCACGCCCGCGACGCTGACCGTAAGATGGTATTCAACACGCAGGAATTCTATTTCCTGAACGCGCTCTATGTCCTTAAGGGCTCGGAAATCGAAGTTCGCCATGTTGGCACCAAATCGTTCAGCGCGCTAACGCCTACCGAACTGAACGCGCAACTGGGCACGCCGGAGCCGCTTGAGGCCAGCGACAATATCCATAAGGTCGATGTTATCGCAGAGCTGACCACCAACCATTTTGGCGACCGTCTGCGTCTTGAGCGCATGATCCGCTCCGCTAAGGCGGCGGGGGCGGACTACATAAAATTGCAAAAGCGCGATGTCGAAAGCTTCTATTCGACTGAGCAGCTCAAAGCCCCATATGTGTCGCCGTTTGGCTCAACCTTTGGCGATTACCGCCATCAGTTGGAACTGAGCAAGGACGATTTCGCGTTCGTCGATACGCTATGTAAAAGCCTTGGCATGGGCTGGTTCGCGTCGATCCTCGATAAGCCGTCGTTTGAGTTCATGCTCGATGTCAAACCGGCTATGGTCAAGCTGCCGTCGACCATTTCCGAGCACACCGATTATCTGGAATATGTCTCGAAAAACTACACCGGCTCGGTGGTCTTATCGACCGGCATGACCGACGAGGCCTATGAGCGCTGGGTGCTGGATAATTTCACGGCGTGCGAAAAGCTGATCCTGATGCAGGCCAATTCGGCCTATCCGACCCCCGCCGAAGACACCAATATCGCGGTCGTGCGCCGTTACCATGAACTGTCGGCACAAAATCCGCGTATCGTACCGGCGTTTTCCAGTCATGATTTCGGCTGGCTGGGTTCGGCGCTGGCCGTGGCGGCGGGTGCGCGCATGGTCGAAAAGCATGTTAAGCTCGGCAATACCGAATGGGCGCACTTTGATGCCGTCGCGGTTGATTTGACTACCCCGGCCTTTAAGGAATATGTCGATCAGATCCGCCTGACCGAACGCATGGTCGGCTCCGGCGAAAAACGGGTCAACAAAAGCGAACACCACAAATACCGGGTGGCGCAGGCTTAAAAAGCGGGGAAGATCGTGTCGAAACCGAAATGTGTGGCCTTAGTGCCCGCCAAGGCCCATTCCGGGCGCCTGCCTGAGAAGAACCTGCGCCCGTTTGTCGGCGAAAAATCCCTGCTGGATGTCAAGCTGGAGCAGTGCAAGGCGTCGGGTGTTTTTGACGAAATCTACGTCTCCAGCGAAGCGGATAAGGTCGCCGCATATGCCACCCGTCACGGCGTAGACTTCCTGTTGCGCAATCCGAAATGGTCGAGTGATGCGACGCCCTGGTCGGAAGCTCTGGTCGGGCTGCTCGATGAAATGCCGGTCGATGACGACACCTATGTGGCCATAGTCCCCGTCACCACGCCGCTGTTTCATCGCTACGGCGATGCGGTGGCCATGCTGGAGCAGGATAGCCGCGACAGTGTGATGTCGCTCAGCGCCCACAAGCATTATTTCCTCAATCCGGATTTCCTGCCGATCAACTATCAGTGGGGGCCGTGGCATTCCTACAGCCAGAACATCAAGCCGCTGTATCAGATGAACTGCGCGTTTTGGGTCGCCAAAAAAGGCGTCATGAAGCGCAACCGGTTTCAAGTTGGCGACCGTCCGGCCTTCTTTGTGACCGATGCGACCGAAGGCATGGATATCGACACGCTGGAGGAATTTGAGGTGGCGCAACTGCTGTTCCAAAAGCGGTTCGGCGCATGAGCCTGACGCCGGTTGAGCTTAAGGTCGATGCGGCGCTATTGGAGCGGTTCCGGGCGGCGGGCGTCCTCTTTTCCTACGACCGGGCGGAAATTGCCAAGGGCGAGGGCTGGCTGAGCCAGCTTGATACCTACACGGTCAAACAGCCGATCCGTATCGAAGGGCCGTGCGCCTTTTACGGCGGGCCCTATTCCCCCAGCCGCTGGTTTGCGGGCAGCGGCCTGTGCGACATGGGGGCGGCGTCCTATTCTCATTCCCCATTGCCGGAGGGTTTGACGGTCGGGCGTTACTGCTCGATCGGCAAGGGCCTGCGCTTTATCGATTTCGCCCATCCGACCGAGTGGGTGTCATCGTCGATTGCGTTTTTCCGGCCGGATAATGTGCCGTATCTGTCGCCGCTATATGATGCGCTTGAGGCGCGAAATGGTGAATTTACACCGACGGCCTATGATCCGCGCCGGGGGCTTGGCTATCCGGTGATCGAGCATGATGTCTGGATCGGCGATAATGTGACGTTAGGTCTTGGCGTGACCATCGGCACTGGTGCGGTGATCGCGGCCAATGCGACCGTCACCAAGGATGTGCCGCCCTATGCCATAGTTGGCGGTCTGCCCGCCAAGGTTCTGAAATATCGTTTCGCGCCAGAGGTGATCGAGGCGCTGCTGGCCTCCGAATGGTGGCAGTATGCCTATTACGATTTTGGCGGACTAGATTACACAAAGCCCCGTGAGTTCGCGCAAGGGGTCATGGCGGCGATAGCAAGCGGTAGCCTTACGCCGTGGAAGCCAGACGTGGTGGAACTGCCCGGAGCGGCGGATGACTGAGGGGCGGTACGATACGATTTTTCTGATCAGCACGCCGATCCAGTATCTGATGGCGCGGCTGATTGTCTCGGCCTATTTTCCGGGGCGGCATCGGGCGGTGGTGTACCGTGACGGCCATGATTTTCGCCCCATTTTCGATGAGATAGACGCCCGGTTTTTAGGGCCGTCGCCGTTTGACTATATGGGTTTTGATGAGGCGCTGGCGTCTGACCTGCCGCGACCCAAACGCCTGTTTATCAGCTACCGGTTCTACCGCTTTGCGGTCGAGACCTATTACCGCTTTAAGCCTGAAATCCTGTGCGCCTATGAAGACGGCTTTTCGCTGCATATCGATCATGACTATGGCAACAAATCCCTGAATGATCGCAATCCGCAATATGTCATATCTGACGCGATAAAGGCCGTGGCGCGGGCTACCGGATTAAAACCTTCGGCGCGGCCCAAGTTTATCCGACTGAACCGCTTTCAGGAAGTCTACAGCGTCTTTCCCGATGTGGTCGGTTTCAAGCCGGGCGCCCCGCATTTTTCAACGCGGCAGGCCTTTAAGGACAATCTGTTTAAGCCTGAATCCCAAAATACAGGGCAGGGCGAATGTCTGTTTCTGTCGCAGCCCCTGTCTAATCTGGGCATGATGACGGACCCGGAATATCTGCGCCTGCTTGAGGCCGTACTGGCCGATCTGTCCGCCCGCTATGAGCGCGTCTATTTCAAGCCCCATCCGCGTGACGGTGAGGCGGTGATGAGTGTCATTGCGGGTCAGCCCAAATGCGTGCCCTTGCCGGAATTCTACAGCCGCATGCCGGCGGAGTTTTATCTTGGCCACTATCCGGCGACCGATGTTTACGGCTTTATGTCCTCGACCCTGTTCTATGTGCCGGCGGTGTTTGGTACGAAGGCCTATACATTGGCGCCGTTGCTGGATCGCTGGCCGGGCGGGAATGAAAAACTACGCGATTACTGGCAGGCCATGAAGCCGCTGCTGACCAAGGCCGATGTGCGCGACTATGCGCCGGAGATTGTTAGCCGATGACCGGCGATATGATCACGGTATCCATAGTCATCTGCACTCGCAACCGTGCCGCTAGTCTGGGCGGGACGCTCACCTCCCTGATGGCGCAACAGACCGGGCATGGTTGGGAAGCCTTGCTGGTCGATAATGCCTCGACCGATAATACAGCCGAAGTCATCAGGGCAGCAGCGGAAAGCGATCCGCATCTGCGCTATCTCAGCGTGACGCGGATCGGTCTGGGGGCCGCGCGCGATGCCGCCTGGCGACAGGCCAGAGGGCGGATTATCGCTTTTACCGATGATGATTGCTACCTTGAGCCAGACTATATAGACCGGCTGGTTGAGGCGTGGGCGGATTATCCCGATGCGGGTGTGATCGGCGGGCGCATCCGGCTGCATGACCCCGACGATGCCGCGATCACCATTGATGAGCGCAACCTGGCTGAGGTCTATCCGGCGCGGGCGTTCCTTAAGGCCGGGGCGCTGCACGGGGCGAACCTGACCTTTCGGCGTGAGGTTCTGGAGGCCACGGGTGGGTTCGATCCTGAACTGGGGGCGGGGACACCGTTTCCGTGTGAGGATATTGATGCGGTGGCGGCAACGGTCTGGGCCGGCTATCCGGCGCGCTTTGATCCGCGCTTTCAGGTCGCGCACCACCATGGCCGTAAAGCCTGCGATGTGCCGCGCATTATGGAAGGCTATGATCGCGGGCGCGGGGCCTATTTCATGAAATATATCCTGCGGACCGATAGCCGTGCCGCCTATATGTCAGCGTGGCGCGACAGCCTGCGCCACTCTTACGGACGGGACGGGTTTCAGGCCCGTCAGCGTGAACTGAGCTATGCCTTGCGCTGGCTGAAGTCGCGCAGGGAATATGCGGCTATGGCCGTTGTTGCCGTGGCCGCACTGGTCATGATCGCGGCCACCTGGCTTAAGCGCAAACTGCCTTAAACCGGCTTACGCTTCAAAATCCGGTTAAGTATCGGCTGGGCCTGAGTTATGATCGGTGCCACCAGCGACCTGCCGAAAATCAGAATACCTGACACATAGATCACCGCCCCGATAAAGCTGCCGGTTATGACCACAAACAGAGCGTTGTCATAGATGCCGAACAGAACCGGGCGCAGGCTCCACACCACCGCTGCCATAACCAGCGCGACCAGCAACGGCACCAAGGGCTTACTGAGCGCCGTCAGCACCGGAATGTCGACAAAGCGCTTAAGCTGATACTGCTGGTACGGCAGGGTCAGATAGCTTCTGAGGGCATAGGCGGCGGCAATGCCGACCAGACCCCACGGCAGGGCCAGCCAGGTGAACAATATGGTCAGGGCCAGTTGCAGGGCCGCCACCTTGGTGATAGCCCCCGGCTTATTGACGGCGGCCAGCATGCCCGGAGAGATGTAGTTAAACACAAACGGCACGATCATCAGGGCCAGCACCTGCGAGATCTTGCCGGTACCCGCCCATTGCTCCGAGAATATGACCTTGATGATTTCTTCGGCCAGCGCCGCATAGCCCAGCAACAGCGGCAGCACCAAAAGCCCGACTATGCTGATCATGCGATAATAGGCCGCTTTCAATTTTTCAGGCTCATGCTGCAATTTCGAGAAGGTCAGCATGGAGACGCTGCCGATGGGGGCCAGAGCCAGTTGGCCGATCAGTTCGTACATGCGCCACGCGATGCGGTACCGGCCAACCTCGGCCTGACCATAGGTGCGCGAAATCAGAATGTCACCGACCCGTCCCATCAGCAGCCACAAAAGCTGATTGAAGGTTGTGCTGAAACTGAAGCTGGCGATCTGGCGAAGCATTGAGGGGGAGAACCGCACCTTCGGCACCCAGCGCGAGGCCACCCAGGCCATAATGACACCAAGTACGGCCCCGACCCACGCCTGCACGACCAGCGACCATACCCCCAGCCCCATCAGGGCGGCGGTAATCCCTGAGATTCCGGAGACTATGCTGGCGATGGCGGCCTGAATCGCAAACAATTTATGCTTATATTCACGCGTCAGGCGGGCCCCATGAATGCCGGCCAGTGACGATATCGGCAGGGTCAGGGCCAGCGCCTGAAGGATATGGGTGACGTTGGTGTTATGGATCATTTGGGCATAAAAAGGGGCCGCGATGATCACAATCGTGGCTACAATCGTGCTCAGGCCAAAATTGGCCCAGAAGGCCGTGTCGGCCATTTCTTCTTCGAGAACATGCTGGCGTATGATCGCATCGCCCAGACCGGCGCTGGCGAAAATGCGGCTGACATCGAGGAAAAGGGCGGCCAGCGCAAACAGGCCAAAATCTGAGGGGCCCAATATCCGCGCCAGACAGACAAAGATGACAAAGGTTGCGCCCGTAGACCATAACACCCGTAAGACCGACCACAGAATGGAGGTGGTGGTACGCTGTTTCAGATCCTGATAACCGTCAGCCTCGGTCTTACTCATATTAAAGGCTCATAACTAAATAAGGTGGTACATGGGGGCGCTGCGTACCGGAATGTTCCGGCGGCAACTTAAACGCAGATAATTGAAAACTATGTAAAATGTGGCTGTAACGCTTGAAATGTCCGCCGGTAGGCTGGGGCGACGTTATAGTGTTCGCAGGCTTTGTGCAATTTGAATGATCGTTTTGTTTGCGTTGCACAACCGCTTGCCAAGGGCTGAGAAAAATGGTCTTTTAAGCACACATTCTGGCGCAGGGTTTATCGGCTCTGCGGCGTCATTTAATTTTAAACGATTAGTATCGTTATTACCTTTGGCTTTATTACCTCTGGCCATGATTGTCCGTGGCTTCATAATGGGCACGTTTTATGTTCATCAGCGTTATTATGTGTACCCGCAATCGCGCCGAACAGTTGCGGCGCGTGCTGGAGACAGCGGCGGCCATGACCGTCCCTGACGGGCTTGAGTGGGAAATTGTGCTGATCGATAATGGCAGTTCCGATCACACGCCGGATGTTGTCCAAAGCTTTTCTGACCGGATTCCGATCCGCTATGTGCTGGAGCCGAAGGCCGGTTTGTCCAATGCCCGCAACCGCGGTGTGGCGGAGGCTTTGGGCGAGTATATCTGCTGGACCGATGATGATGTGCTGATCGATCCGAACTGGCTGGCGGCCTATGCGCAAGCTTTTGCGCAAAACCCGCAGGCCAGCGTCTTTGGCGGGGTGATTGAACCCGTGCCGGAAACCGAGTTGCCAGCGTGGTGGCACGAACATGCCGACGGTTTATTGAATGTATTGGCTGCCCGTGATTTCGGGCCGGACGTGCGTCCGCTGTCACTCGAAGGCCATATACTGCCATATGGTGCCAACTATGCCCTGCGCGGCGAAGCGCAGCGCAAATATCTCTACGATCCGGGGCTTGGGGTTGGGCCGCACCATAAACGTCTGGGCGAAGAAACCGCCGTCATCCGCGCGATCATGCGTGAGAGTAGTGGTGTGTGGGTGCCCGGTGCGCGGGTGCGGCACATGATCCCGGCGGCGCGCCTGACCTATGACTATGTGGGGGTTTATTACCGCTCGGTCGGGGAAACCTGGGCCTATCTGGCGCATCATGGCCGTGACAATTTCATTGATCCGGCACCCGTTACAGGCGCGAGAATTGGTAATGTGCCGGTGTGGGTGCTGAAACGGCGGCTGCGGCACTGGCTGGGCTATAAGGTCAGGGCTATGTCCGGCAATATCGGCAGTTCGCTGTGGCACTGGCGCAAGTACAGCTATTTTTCGGGTGCGGCGGATTTCTGGCGCCGTGAAAAAAGGCCCGCCGCATGATTACCATAGGCGTTGTCATCCCGTTTTATCAGCGGGAAAAAGGCATACTCAGTAAGGCGTTAGAGTCTGTGGCCGCGCAAGCGCTGCCGGAAGGTGTCCGCCTGATCGTCGTGGTGGTCGATGACAGTTCGCCTTTGCCAGCGGCGGAAGCTCTCGAAGGCTTTACCCTCCCGCCCCCGCACCAGTTGATCACGATCCGGCAGGCCAATGGCGGGCCGGGCGGGGCGCGCAACGGCGGGCTGGACTATCTTGATCCGGCTGAGGTTGACTATGTGGCCTTTTTGGATTCCGACGATACCTGGTCGCCCGATCATATTGCCGAAGCGCTTAAGGTCCTCAAAAGCGGCGTGGATTTCTACTTTGCCAATTGCAGCTTTAATGATGTCGATTCCTTCAGTCACTGGAATTACATCAAGGCCCGCCACGGCACATTTGGCGCTTACGCGCCGGAGTTTGGCGAACTGACCTCAACTGAGGCCGTCAGCGCCATCGTCGATGAGTGCCTGCCCCATGCTTCTCAGGTTGTTTATGAGTTTCGCCGCCATAGCCGGGTGCGCTTTGACGCGACCTTTCGTCAGGCCTGCGAAGACCGGCTGTTTTTCATGGACCTCAGCCGCGAATGTGACCGCATCGTCTATACGACCCGGCTGATGGGGCAGCGTGGCAAGGGCGTGTCGATCTATGATGAGACTCTGGCGTGGGGATCACCCAACGCCCCCAACCGCGTCATCGAAGAATTGCGCTTTCGCCAAAAGATGATGTCGGTCAGCTATTTCGGGATGGCGAAAAAGCTGCGTATTTTTGGTTCGGCCCGCCAAAGGGTCGATCATCTGCTGTTCCTGATTTTGAGAAACCTGCGCCATAACCCTGAGATCGCGAAGGCGGCGATCGGCCGGTTTGTGCGCGAAGTGCCGATGTTTGGCATGTTTTTGCCGGTGTCAGTGATTAGCCTGCCGCTGCATTATCTGGCTCTGCGGCGTCAGGCCGGTCTGTAACATCTTTAAGTTTGTATTCGCAGGGCTTTGTAAAGGCCCGCCGTTTTGAGGCATAAGCGTCATGAATATCCTGTTTAGTTTCGGCAACGGTCACTTTCCGGAATTCAGCGGCGGGGTGCAGTCCAGTACCGACTATCTGGTCAAGGCCATGCAGGCGCGCGGCCACAAGGCGTCGGTACTGTGTTCACTGTTCGGGGACGGCACTTTCGGGCTGGTGGCGCGTTTGAAGATGAAGCTGACGCATAGGCCTTGGGCGACGGATAATGGTCTGGGCTACGATGTCCGTCGGGCGTGGAAGGCGTGGGACGCGGTGCCGACCCTTGTCAAAGACGATCGTCCCGATGTGGCGGTGGTGCAGTGTCATAATACCGTGCCGATTGGCGCCGAACTGCAAAAGCAGGGCGTGCCGCTGGTGGTCTATTTTCGCAATGTCGAATTTGAGGAACTGGGCGGCGATCCGCGTCAATTTTCGGGTGCGCAGTTTATCTCAAACTCTCAGTTCACCCGCAGCCGTTACCGTGAAGCGTTCGGCATAGACTCGCACGTCATCCCCCCGTCGATCGATGTGGCCAAGTATGAGACCGAGACGACCGGGCGCTATGTGACCTTTATCAATCCGGTCGCCAAAAAGGGACTGGACCGCGCCCTTGAGATCGCGGCCCTGTGCCCGGAGATCGAGTTCCTGTTTGTCGAAGGCTGGCCGCTTAATCCCGAACAGGAAGCGTCGCTGAATGCCGCCATTGCGCCGTTCAAAAACATCACCTTCATGCGCCGCACCTCGGATATGCGCACCGTCTATGGCCAGACCAAAATCCTGCTGGCCCCCAGCCAGTGGGAGGAAACCTGGGGGCGGGTGGCGTCAGAAGCCCATTGCAGCGGTATCCCTGTGCTGGCGGCCAATGTCGGGGGCTTAGGCGAGGCGGTGGGCCCCGGCGGCGTTTTGATGCCGGTGGGAAGCGGGGCGGCGGATTGGGCCAGCGAACTTAAGCGGATGTGGTCGGACAGCGATCATTATGCCGCCCTGTCGCAGACGGCGCGGGCCTATGCGCGGCGGCCAGAGATCGATCCGGCGGCCCAGATCGATCAGTTCGAGGCGATTTTGGTTCAGGCTTCGGGCAGCGGGAAAAGATAACGCACATCGCGGCTGGCGGGCGCCGCATGGGGCGCGGATAACTTATCGCGCAGCACACCGCTTACGACCGGCAACCATGAGTCCGGATCACCCAGCAGAGCCTTGATAGTCGCCACCGTGCCCTTATCGCGCTTGAGATCAAGATAGTGACGGTGACGATAGCGGTTGCGGGTCTGGGTTTCGTGCAGATGTATGGCGTGTCGTTCAGGTGCCGACAGGGGCAGGGCCAACAGATCATGATCGGCATCGGCCAGGCGGCGCAGATCTTCGGTGCGATGCTGACCGCTTAAGGAATTGGGGCGCACGACCGCGCCATAGCCCAGGGTCCGCGTGGTTTTGAACCGCCCGCCTGCCGCCAGCATCCGGGCATAGAGGTCATAATCTTCGCCCAACCGCAGGTCCTCATTATAGGACAGCTTGTGGGTCTTGAGGAAGGCCAGACGGATGACGGGCTTGAGGAAACCCAACTCGCCACGGTGCATGTCATCGCGCGTCAGATTGCCGAGCACAAAATTCTCAAGACTGAGCGGGTGGGCATCATCCGTACCCTTGATCTCAAGCGGCGCGTCGTATCCGGTCGGCACAAACGCGATATTGTCGGCGATCATGTCCCATTCGGCATGGGGCAACAGGCGGGTAAACCGGCCGGGTAGCAAAAAGTCGTCGGCATCGAGAATGGCCGCCAACTGTCCGCGGCAGACTTCAAGCGCCCGGTTGCGGGCATAGGCGGGGCCATGGTTTTTACCAAGCGATATGACCTCGACCCGCCCGGTGCCATCATCGGCATCGCGCGCCGTCTGAGCCGTCGTATCTTTTGAGCCATCATCAACGACGATGACCTGCACAACCTCAGCTTGATTAAGAGCTGACGCAATGGCTCTGACGATGGTATCCGCCGAATCCTTGGCCGCAATAATCACGCTGACGCTGGTGGGCAAAAACTTAGGCTCCGTTGAGTTTACAGACAAGCGACTCCGGGAACTGGCAGGCATCATCGGGACGGGTATAGGCGACCCAGTCGACCAGCATGTAAAGAGGCTTTTCCGGTTCAATGAAGGTGCCCATCCAATCCGTCAAGGTGTTGGTACCCCACAGGCTGAAAAAGATTTTCTGGGCATTTGACGGCAGGGGGGCGGGGCTTTCAAGCGTGCGGACCAGCACGCCGTTGATGTAATATTTGATGCTGTCAGGTGCCCAGATGAAGGCGTAATTGATGTAATCGCTATCGGCACTGTAGGGCAGCTTGGGCAGGGTAGCGCCCATGCCCTTGCCGTTCACATAACCGCCGCTTTGGGCGACGCTGGTGTCTTTCAGCAGGACTTCCCAGTCGATCTCATCGTGTGGTTTGCCCTGGGTTGCCCCGATATAGGTAAAGAAGGCACCGTTAAGGCCCGAACCCTTGGGCGTTTTCATGCGCGCTTCATAGGTGCCATAGCCATAGGTGGCCTTGGTCTGGATTTCACCGCAGCTAAACAAACGGTCCGCCATGGGTTTTTTCTGAAAGCGCAGATTCAGATTGCCTTTATAGGCAAAGGTTTCATGCATCGACCAGCCGCAGTTTTGATGGGCGCCGTTACTCCAGCCGTGGGACACGTACCAGAACGCCTTATCAACCTTATCGAAGTTATCGACGAAGGACGCGCCGCCGGTGACCTGAGCCGTAGCTGGTTGTATCGCAAACAGGGATAAGGCGGCAGCAGTGGCCGCCAGAAACGGCTTGAGCAAGGGCTTTAACACTGATCCGGTCATGGCATGTCTCCGCAGAAAGGGGCGATAGCTTAGTCTGACAGACGCCTCAAACGGTCAAAGGGCAGTGCGAACCGCTCATGCTCAGACTAACAAGGGTGCAAATATAATCAACCCGTTCCGTGACAGATTTATACTCAAGGCCAAACTGGCTTTAGGCTATACTTAAAAGCCTGAGCGCACAAGGCAAAGAGGATATCGGGAAGATATCCTATATTACCTGATTGCCTGTAAAAAACAGATGTGGTTTCACACCGATTTAAGGTAAAGATCGTCCCAGAACTCAGTGGCGCGTTCGTGATCGAACTGGGCATTGCAGCCCGCGCGCGCCTGATGGCGCATGGCACGGTACTGGTCAGGCGATTCCAAAAGTTCTTCTAAGCGCTCAATACCCTGACGGGCGAAGCGCTCAACATTTCCGGCGAACAGGTCTTCAAAGGCGCGCGTGCTGCGGGCGAACCAGTGCGGGCGCCAGTCAGCGTCGCCTTCGGTGACGGCCGGATCAAGCATGACGCCGTTAACGCCGTCCTTGATAAATTCCGGCAAGGCGCCCTGAGCCGACGCGATGACCGGTGTGCCCTGGGCCAGGGACTCGATCGCGCTATAGCCGAAGGTGTCAGAGAAGGTCAAAAGGGTTGAGGCATAACTCTCGCCGAGCAGTTTCATGACCCCGGCATTCTCAAGCTTTGGGATATGCCTGACATTGGGCAGGTCGAGCAGTTTCAGATACGGCTCGTAAAATTCCGCGTTGGTGGGGTCCGACCAGATATGGCCGCCGTATTGAAGCGAAGACACGATGGTAAACGTAAAGGGCAGTTTTTTCTTGAGGCTCAGCTCAGCCATACGGGCCACAGCGCAGCCGCCTTTGCGCGCAAAGTGATTTCCGACAAAGCTGATTTGGTAATTATCAGGCTGTGGCAGATCGTCAGTGTCGGGGGTATCCGACATGACCATATTGGGGTAGCGCACTTCGGCCTTGGCGCGCAGAACGGCTTTTTGGGCTGGGCTGAGGTCGCTGGCGGCCAGATCGCGTTCAAAGTTTCTCAGCGCGTAGTCTGAAATGGCGATGATCTTGCGGCATTTCGACGACAGCAGACGCTTATAGAGAAAGTGGTGATAGGCGGGTTTGTCCTCGATGCCGAAAATGCGCGGCAAATGGGATTCAAAGCCGATAATATAGGGCTTTGTGGTTACGGGGACGCGGTTGAAGGCATGCAGCAGGTCGCTGCCCATCTCATCGACCGGGTTAAAGACCGTCACCCCGTCCAGTGTGCCATTGACCCGGTTGAACGGGACGAAGCGGCGATTGCGAACCTTATGGCTTGAACGGCGCGGACCGTTAAAGGCCCAAGGATACCCGGTAGGTGCTAACACCTTGATTTGCTTGTCCATCGTTGCGGTCTCGAAGTGATACTACAGGGTTGATGAGCAAAAACTGTACCAACGCAGGAACTATCATCTCCAGACCGACGATGTGACGTGCATGCCGAGGTGGAAACTCGGCTACATATTAACCTTTATTAAGATATTATAAACCCTGATTTTTAACCAAAGCCTCAAAGTCGGCGTCGGTTTTTCCGCCGAACCGTATCAGGCTACCGCGCAAGGTAAGCTCAACCGCGTCGCGCACCGATACCGTCTTGGGCAACAGGCCACCCAGACGGGCCTTGATCAGGCCGCGCTCACGGGCCTGCGGTGGGGTGGTGAAGGCCGGATGCGCCAGAAACTGATGACGCACTTCGGCGGGCGTCGCCTTCCAGGTGGCGCGTTGCAGGGTCTGGATGGCGCGTTTCAGATTGAGCTCGCGCTGCATATAGGCCGCCTTATCGCCGCCATTACGGGTGGTCGCGGCTTCGTTCTCCATCCATACCGCCAGCGGCTTCATGGCCACATAGATCGGCTCAGTCAGGATAAAGGTGCGGATGTATTCCTGAAGCACCGCCGTGCAGGTGCAGGTGATCTCAATCGGGCTTTTTGTGTGGCGTGTCCAGAACAGGCCGCCATTGGAAACGCCAATACCCATGATCAGCGACAGCCGGAACATTTCGGGGGTATAGAGCCCTTCTTTGAACAGGTGATCGAGCACACCCTCAGTGCTTAAGGTCGGGACCTCGACATGGCTGTTGAATTCGGTGATCTGGTTGCGCAAGACCAGATTGACCTTGTGGTCGTGGATGACAGCGATGTTTTCGGCCATAAACGCCGGCAACATGTAATTGTCATCTTCCAGCACGCAGAAATAATCGGCGTCGCGCGGATTGCTCAGGCTGAAACAGGCATTGATGTTGGCAGAGGCATATTTCTGTGGCTTGTTTTGTGTGTAGTGAATACGCGGGTCGGCCAGTTCGCGCACCACCTCACCCCCGGCAGCATCAGGGTCATCGTCGTAGATGTCGCACACCCAGTTGTCCCAGGTCTGCTGCTGCAATGAGGTCAGGGCGCGCCGCAAAAGCTCTGGGCGCTTATAGGTCGGCATCCGCACGTGGACGAGGCCAGTTTCAGGGCCGTCTGATAATTCCGGCATGATGAAATATCCTTAAATAAAATAAACTCGGTACAATCAAAAATAATCAGGTAACAGGTTCAGGCTCCGCAGGCGCAGGGGGCGGCGCAGTGGCTGGCTTAGGGCCAGGACGCAGGCGCCGGCGCGCGGCGCGTGATGATGGACGGCGCTCCGTGTCTTCCTTTTTCAGGCTGTAGACGCAAATGGCGTAGACCAGCATCGACACATCGCTGAACCCAAAGAAGACCTGCACTTCGCCGAAGCTGCGGTAAAGAATGAACAGCATGAACATGACGAAGAACATCTTTTCCGTCGTCGGGGCAATAATCAGCTTATAAAGTGCGGCGATGAAGGTGCCGAACAGGATCACCGTCTGGATCGCCACACCAATGATGCCGATTTCCACCGCATTGGAAATATAGAGATTGTGGAAATGGAAGCCGCCGCCGGATTTAACGCCAAACTTGAGCCACAGGGCTTCGGCGTCAGGATTGCCAATCACCCAGTAAGCGCGGTAGCCAATGCCCAGCATAGGGTGGTCGCGGATGTGAGCAAAGGCGATGTCCCAGAGTTCTGTCCGTCCGGTAAGGGTCGGGTCTTTACCAAAATAGCGCAGGACGCTGGCGAACATGTCACTAAAATGGGGGGCGAGCGCCAGACCGGCGACAATGGCGGCCCAGGTAGCGAAAGTCAGGATAGTAATGCGCTGAACGGGTTTCCAGCTACGGGTCAACTGAAACAGCACCATCATCATAACCGGCGGCACGAGGCCCATGATCACCCCCGCCGACTGCGCTTTCAGCAGCAGGAACGGACAGACGGCCATGATACCGAGCGCTACGATCTTAAGCGTGAGCTTGACCCGTTTTTCGTAAATAAGCGCCAGTGAAAACAGAAACACCATGGCGATCACGGTCGCGAAGGCGTTCTTACTGGCGAAAATACCCTGCCAGGCGCCGGTTCCGGGACGCGACCCGAAAATAAGACACAGCGCCAAAACCATCAGGTTGCAAACAAACAGTATGAAAAACAGGTTGCGCGGGGCGACGCGGGCGGCAATCACAATGGCGATAATCAGGGTCAGGGCCAACTGAAAGCCCTGTCGTGCGGTCACCGCCGGATACTGCGACCAGAAGATCGACAACAGGCAATAGACCGGCAGGATCAGCAGATACCAGTGCCGGTTCAGCGTAACCAGACTGATCTTGGTGCGGTGAAGCATCAAAAGCGCGCCAAAAACCAGAAAGGCCAGCGCCGCCCGCGAGGTAAACAAAGGCTCCAGCATCAGGGACGCCAGACACAGACAGGTCAGAATGATCGGAATATTAAAGCGCAGAATGACGCCGGGATCATAGGGGACTCTGCGGCCCTTATGCGCGCCTTTTTCCTGAACATCTTGCCGGGCAGCCGTCATGACAGAGGTCTTTCTTCGATGTCGGCCGCAATGCCAGTAGGTAGATATCCTGCCGCATTGACCGCCGCCGGTCCGTCGCACACCACAATCAGGGTTTCCGGATTACCGAGCGCTTCGGCATGTTTCCATAGTTCGCGGTATTTGGCGGCGTCTGTCAACAACGGCTCCGTTAAAAACCCGTCCGGCACAGTGACTGTGGCGAATGTATCAGCCCCCTGTTGCATGGCAAGAGCATTAAGTCTGCTGAGCGAATCCGCATCTGGCGCTTTATCGCACAGGATGAGGGCGTGAGCCTTGGGGCCGGTCGGGACGGGCGGTGCCGGCGGCACGACCTGACGGGTGCTGCGTTCGCGGAATGAGCGGTAAAGATTTCCAATCAGGGCGGGGGCGCGGGTCAGTATGCCAATCGCCTTAGTGATCTGCTTGGCCTTAATGGCCGCCACCAGTCGCTCATAGGCCAGATCGGTTTCCATGCCATTCAGACGGGCGTTGAGCGCAGCCTGAACTGGCGCTGGATGCGGGCCACGCTCTGCGACAAAGCGGTTGTGATTATCAATCATGTCACTGAGGATCGTCTCAGACATGCGGTGCGAGATCGAGCCGCCGTGGCGGCGGTACAGATAGGTCGGATCGGGCACGACATAGCCCTTGGTTCCGCCCGCCAGCAGGCGCACGACCAGATCATAATCTTCGGCCACCTTAAGGCCGGTGTCGTAACGCAAATCACCCAGTCGCGTCCGCCGGATCAGGGGCTTGAGATAGCCCAGGGTCGGCAAGCCGCTGCGGGCCGTGTTGGCGCGGATAAACAGCTCGGCGGTCAGTTCAAACGGTTGGGTCAGTCCGTGATCCAGCATCAGAAAAGATATCGGCTGGCTGTTGTCATCGTGAAAATGCAGCAGATCATCGGCCACAATATCAGCGTTCTGGTCGCGGGCGGCGGCTAAAAGGCGCTCCAGCCGCTGCGGGTGCTGGTAGTCATCGGAATCGACAATGGCGATCCACTCGCCGCGGGCGGCATCAAGCGCGCGGTTTCGGGCCTTGGCGGGGCCACCATTTTCGGGCGCTTCGATCAGCCTGACCCGGTCGTCTTCGGCCATGATGGCGCGAATAATTTCAACACTGTTGTCGGGGGAGGCATCATCGGAGACGATGATTTCGATATCGCGCACGGTCTGGGACAGGGCCGAGGTCAGCGCCGCGTTCAGAAACCGCCCACCGCGATAGTTGGCCATAATAATGGACACTAAAGGACGGCCAGTGACGGCGTGTTGGGCGGGGGGCAAGGTCATCCTGATCCGGTTTTGTCGCAGATATGGGGCGACTTTAGGGCGGATGTGTTTACGGTCTGTAAACCCTTGCTGCGATGCGGTGGATAGTTAGGTTATGGTCATCGGTTTGAGGCCTAGTTCGGCAAACAGATGGGCGTCCGATCCGCGCTCCGGGTTGGGCGTGGTCAGCAACTGATCGCCGACAAAGATCGAATTGGCCCCAGCCATGAAGCATAGGGCCTGAAGTTCTTCGCTCATCTCAGTGCGGCCGGCCGACAGCCGCACCATTGAGTGTGGGCAGACGATACGGGCAACCGCAATCGTGCGCACAAATTCAAGACCGGAAATGCCGCCCTCAATGCGCGCTTTATCCCCCAGCGGCGTGCCCGAAACCGGCACCAGATTATTGATCGGGATAGAATCCGGGTGGTGGCTCATCGTCGCCAGTTGGTGCAGGAACGAGACCCGATCAGCGCGGGCCTCCCCCATGCCGGTAATCCCGCCGCAGCAGGTTTTCATGCCGATATTTTTGACGGCCTCCAGCGTATCGAGGCGTTCCTGATAGGTGCGGGTGGTGACCACGCTGTCGTAATATTCCGGCGAGGTATCAAGGTTGTGGTTGTAGTAATCAAGGCCTGCGTCTTTAAGGGTTTTGGCCTGATCCGGCGTGATCATGCCGAGCGTGGCGCAGGTCTCAAGCCCCAGCGCCTTCACGCCACCGATCATGTCCGCCAAGGCGGGCACATCGCGGTCCTTCAGATCGCGCCAGGCCGCGCCCATGCAAAAGCGCTGCGCCCCGCTGTCGCGAGCGGCCCTGGCGGCGGTCAACACCTCATCGACCGGCATCAGCTTTGAGGCCTTAAGGCCGGTTTTAAAGCTGGCCGACTGTGAGCAATAGCCGCAGTTTTCGGCGCAGCCACCAGTCTTGATCGACAATAACTGCGATAGCTGAACCTCAGACGGATCAAAGCTTTGGCGGTGGACGGTGGCCGCCCGAAAGACCAGTTCCATGAACGGCAGATCAAACAGATCAGCGATCTCAGCCTTTGACCAGTCGTGACGGGCTGAAACCTGAACGGGGTGTACGCTGTCGGCCAAGATGAGGCTCCTTCTTTGCATTAGGGATTAGACCGAAATGCCACTTAAGGTCAAACCCGACGAAAGCGTTTGATCGCTTGCCAAACGCCGCAGACTATTCTTTGTTAACGATCTTAAGAGGGGGAACGATATGCCCAAAAGCCAGCACCGAATTCCGGCGTCTCAGCTTATCGACGAACTGGCGGACGGCCTTTACGGGGCGCGGGTTAGTGTCGGCGATCTTTTGGTGCGCCTTGAGGGACGGGGGATCGGTTTGTTGCTGATCATTCTGGCCCTGCCGATTTGCATTCCTAATATTCCGGGCATTTCGACCATTTTTGGGTTCTTGCTGATCGGGCCGTCAATACAGATGCTGATGCAGCATAAGGCCCTGTGGATGCCGGGCTTCGTTAAGCGCTGGGACTTCAAGGGCGATGATTTCCGAAAAGTTCTTAAAGGTTGTGCGGCGGTATTGCGTAAGGTGGAATATCTGGCGCGACCGCGTTGGGTGTTTTTGACGCGCGGGCCGGCTATGATTTATCTGGGCTTACAAACCCTGATTATGGCCCTGATCCTGTTGCTGCCCATGCCGGGGGCCAATGTCATTCCGGGGGTAGCGGTGGTGCTGACCGGGCTGGCCATCCTGCAACGGGACGGCCTGTTCATGCTGGCAGGACTTGCGGTGGCAGCCGGGGCCGTGGCCTATGTCTATTACTTTGCCCACTATGTCGTCGATTTCGCACTCTGGGCCTATCAGGCCAGTGTCGGCTGGATTGAACAGATCGCCCAAAATCTACCTATATAAAATTGCCCATATAAAGATATCTTTATATGTTTATTGCATCGTCTCGTATCTGCCGTTATAAGGCAGGGAACATTTGAAACGAGATGAGGCGTAACCCCATGGGCGACTACATTGTAAGAGACTTAGGCCTGGCCGATTGGGGCCGTAAGGAACTGGACATTGCCGAAGGTGAAATGCCCGGACTGATGGCGACCCGCGAAGAATATGGCCCTGCGCAGGTGCTTAAAGGCGCGCGCATCGCCGGTTCTTTGCACATGACCATTCAAACGGGTGTGCTGATTGAAACCCTGCAAGCCCTGGGCGCTGAAGTGCGCTGGGCGTCGTGCAATATCTTCTCGACGCAGGATCATGCCGCGGCGGCGATCGCCGCTAAGGGCACGCCGGTATTTGCCATCAAGGGCGAAACCCTCGAAGAATACTGGGACTATGCCCACAAGATTTTCGAGTGGCATGACGGTGGCTATCCCAACCTGATCCTCGATGACGGTGGCGATGCGACCCTGCTAACCGTGCTGGGCCCAAAGGCCGAAGCCGACGCCTCGGTGCTCGACAATCCGCAGAATGAGGAAGAAGAAGCGCTCTATAAGGTCATGAAGCGCTACCTTAAGGAAAAGCCGGGCTTCTATTCGGCCATCCGTGACGCCATCATCGGCGTGTCGGAAGAAACCACTACCGGCGTTCATCGCCTGTACCAGATGGCCCAAAAAGGCGACCTGCCATTCCCGGCCATCAACGTCAATGACTCGGTCACCAAGTCGAAGTTCGACAACCTCTATGGTTGCCGCGAATCGCTGGTCGATGCTATCCGCCGCGCCACCGATGTGATGCTGGCCGGTAAGGTCGCGGTCGTGCTCGGTTACGGCGATGTCGGTAAGGGCTCGGCCGCATCTTTGCGTAACGGCGGCGCGCGCGTCATCGTCACCGAAGTCGATCCGATCTGCGCCCTGCAAGCCGCCATGGAAGGCTATGAAGTCCGCACGGTTGAAGAAGTCGCCGCTCAGGGCGACATCTTCGTCACGGCCACCGGCAACAAAGATGTGCTGCGTCTTGAGCACATGCGCGCCATGAAGCACAACGCGATTGTCTGTAACATCGGCCACTTCGATTCGGAAATTCAGGTCGCGTCGCTGAAAAACTTTAAGTGGGACGAGATCAAGCCGCAGGTTCACCATGTTGAATTTCCGGACGGCAAGAAAATCATCCTTCTGTCAGAAGGTCGTCTCGTGAACCTTGGCAACGCCACCGGCCACCCGTCGTTTGTGATGTCGGCTTCGTTCACCAACCAGACCCTGGCGCAGATTGAGCTGTGGACCAACAACAAGGCTTACGAAAAACAGGTTTATACGTTGCCGAAGAAACTGGATGAAAAGGTCGCACTTCTGCATCTTGAAAAGCTGGGCGCCAAACTGACCACGCTCAATCAGGAGCAGGCCGACTATATCAACGTGCCGGTCGAAGGCCCGTTCAAGCCGGAGCATTATAGATACTAATATCGAAAGTCCTTCGCTGACGCTCAGTGTACTTTCGATATTGAAGAATAAAAAACCCCAGGCCGATGGCTTGGGGTTTTTGTTTGCAGATCGCCCCCTCCGTCTGGCCTTCGGCCATCCACCTCCCCCGCAGCGCTACGCTTGCAGGGGCGGAGAAATTATGCTGACTTCTCCTCCCCTGTTTACGGGGGAGGTGGATGCGAGCCTTGCGAAGCAGACGGAGGGGGCAAGGATGTGGTATCGCGTGATGCTTAAAGGCGAAAACTTTGTGATGAAGCTTAGCGGTAAGCAGACGGTTCATGGTTTTTACACCACACGATATGTCGAAGCGACTTCCGAGGATGATGCCGAGATGAAAGCCGTGGAACTTATCCGCGAAGACAATTACCTTAGAGAGCGTGTTCGCAATCCTAAGAGTGACCCGCCCATGATTTATCTCGAAGAGATTGAGGTGTTGTCTTCACACTCCGGTGAGGCGGGTTCGGGCTATAGCTTTTACTCGGATGACGACTAATCCTTCAACTCATTCGGCACCTTGCCGCCGTTTTCTGCAAGCTTTTTCATGACCTGTTTGTGCAGCCAGATATTGTCATCGGCTGAGCCATCATAGGCGCTGCTAAAGCCCAGTTCCTCGGCCAGTTCTTTGCGCGCCGCATAGCTGGAATCGAGACCAAGCAACTTCATCAGATCCACGATCGAGGTGCGCCAGTTGGACGGCTGGCCGTAGTCTTTGGCCAACTGTTCCATAATGGCTTCGACATCGACCGGTTCCATGACCTCAACGGGTGCGGGAGCTACGGTCGGTGCCGGTTGTGCGGCAGCGGGAGCAGAAGGTGCCGCTGGCGCAGGTGCCGCCTTTTTCTTTCCGAAAATAGCATCCTTGATGGCAGAGAAAATACCCATGATCCGGCTCCTTGGAATGTACGTTAAAAAAATGATGGCGTGTCAGGTTCAAACCCTAACACGCCATAAGAGCTGTATCTTGTGCGCCATAATCACAATATCCGGCGCGGTCTGTTTATAAGGAACTTATCAGGGCGGTGCTTACTTCACCTTTTTGAACTTCAAGGTCATGCGGTCGGACTCGCCAATCGCATCATATTTGGCGCGGTCGAAATCGGCGGCGGGTTCCTGACCACGGGCGGCACTTGTGCGAATGGGCTTAAGCGTCCAGACACCAAATGGATGGTCGCGGCTGTCCTTAGGGTTGGCGTTGATTTCGGACTTGGCGACCAGTTCAAAGCCGGCTTTTTTCGCGGCTTCGATCACATAGGACTCCGGCACATAGCCAGTGCCCGCCTTCGGGTCTGCGCCTTCGGCGGCGCGGTGTTGCTCGACCGCTAAAATGCCACCGGGCTTAAGCATGGTATTGAACGCGCTCATATAGGCATCAGTTGTGCCATCCTGACGAGCCCAGTTGTGGAAATAGCGCGCCACCAGAACCATGTCGACCGAACCGGCCGGCACTTCATTGACCGTGGGCGACAGGGTATAGGCCTTGACATCGCCCATGATGGCCGGATCACCGGCGGAATAGTTGGCGACATTGCCGACTGCGGCCACATAGGCACCGCCGGTTGCCTTGGCGTAGGGCGCCAGAATTTCAGTCCACCAGCCCTTGTTGCCAGGATTGACATCCACCACCGTCATGCCGGGTTTCAGGCCCCAGAAGGTCAGGGCTTCGACCGGATGGCGGTACTGATCGCGGGCGGCATTTTCAGGCGCGCGCCATGCGCCAGAGGCTGCGGCTTTCAGGGCTGCATCTGCGGCCAAAGCCGGTGCGCTTACGCAAACTATGGCCGCCCCCATAAGGGCTGCGCCGAACATCCGATGGAAATTTGTCATGAATAGCTCCCGTTATTCTCTGTTGCTTGAACGCCATTAGACCCTCTTTCCGTCGCCATAACAATATTGCAGGTCATCATTATTGCTGTTTTTGGCAACGCGGGATAAACACAAACCTATTGGTTAAGGGGAACGGTTTCATGACGGATATCCACGGGTTTGCGGCGGCTCATCTCGGCCCCGTCAAGGATGTGTTCGCGGCCAATTTCGCCGACGGTCAGGAGCGCGGCGCGCGCTTTACGGTGGTGCAGGACGGAGAAACCGTCCTCGACCTGTGGGCCGGATCGTGTGACCGAGGCGGCGAGGTGCCCTTTACCGATAAGACCCTGGTGCCGGTATTTTCTTCGACCAAGGCCGTGACCGCGCTGATGATCGCGCGTCTGGTCGATCAGGGTAAGCTTGATTATGAAGCCACCGTTGCCAGCTATTGGCCGGAATTTGGTCAGAACGGTAAAGACCAGATTACGCTAGGTCAATTGATCTCCCATCAGGGCGGCATTCCGGGCTTTGATCCGCCGCGGGCCGCCGAACTGTGGTTCGACATTCCGGCGGTACTTGCGGCGATCTGCGAGCAGGCCCCGCTGTGGGCGCCGGGCGAAGGGTCAGGTTACCATCCCTACACGACCGGCTTTGTGCTGGGTGAGCTTTTCCGCAGGGTCGATGGCCGCACCTTGGGCACGGCGTTGCGTGAGGATATCGCGGGTAAGTACGGCCTCGATCTCTATATCGGCACCCCCGAAAGTGAATTTGACCGGATCAGCGACCTGCAAAAACCGTCAGCCGTACCCAATTTCGGTGAGGTCGATGACATCAAAAAAGCGGCGTTTCTGAACAAAGGCGCCTTCCCCGGCGGTCGCGGGTCTGAGCAGTGGCGCTCACTGGAGATGCCGTCAGCCAATGGTCATGCCACGTCTGAGGCCCTGGCCAAATTTATGAATATCATCGCCACCGGCGGCTTTATCGACGGGGACCGGGTAATTTCGTTGAGTGCGTTGGGGCAGGCCTTGCGGGAGCGGGTCTATGGCCCGGACCGCGTGTTGCCGTTCAAGCTGTCGTGGGCGGCAGGGTTCCTGCGCAATAAAAACATTCTCATCTACGGCAAGAACGAGCGCGCCGTCGGCCATTCCGGCAATGGTGGGTCGATGGTCATGGCCGATCCGGATAAGAAATTGTCGGCGGCTTACGTGATGAATAAGCAGTCCAATCACCTCATCGGTGATCCGCGTTCGGTGCGGCTGATGGATGCCCTTTATGAAACTCTGTAAAAAGTCCCTCGCTGCGGCTACGCGCCTCGGCTCAGTGTACTTTTG
The DNA here is from genome assembly GCF_014652575.1 of Asticcacaulis endophyticus. Taxonomy (GTDB): domain Bacteria; phylum Pseudomonadota; class Alphaproteobacteria; order Caulobacterales; family Caulobacteraceae; genus Asticcacaulis; species Asticcacaulis endophyticus. Next base: position 1,038,518 of record NZ_BMZB01000001.1, read on the forward strand.
ACAGCAAGTCTTTAAACGCGGTTAAGATAATCTTCCGAACGCATTTCTTCCAGGCGAGACACGGTGCGCTCAAACTCAAACGCGCCGTCGCCCTTGGGGTAAAGATCGGCCGGTTCAGCCTCGGCCAGTACAACCAGCTTGGTACCGGCTTCATAGAGCGCATCAATCAGGGTCACAAACCGGCGGGCTTCATTGCGTTTATCGGCGCTCAGTTTTGGTACATGGTCGATAAAGACGGTGGTGAAGCGCTCGGCAATCGCCAGATAATCCTGCGCGCCGTTATTGGCCGCGCACAGCTCAGCAAATGAGGCCCTAAGCAACGGCCCCGCCGCGCGCCGGAACTCTAAGCGCCGCTCATTGACCTCAAGGCACGCGCCGGTCTCGGTCAGGTTCTTGGTCAGCTTGGCCCACAGCGCATTGAAGGCCGCGACCTCAGCATCGGAATCCGACGGCGTGAAATAGACCTTGGACCCTTTGAGGCGATCCAGCCGGAAATCCTTCGGCCCTTTGACCTCAAGCACCTTCATCTTTTCCGCGATCATACGGATAAACGGCACAAACAGGTCGCGGTTCAGACCGTTTTTGTAAAGCTCTTCCGGTGCGCGGTTGGAGGTAATGACGACGATGACTTTACGCGCGAACAAGGCCTCAAACAGCCGCCCCAGCATCATGGCATCGGCAATGTCGGTGACCTGAAGCTCATCAAAACATAACAGCTTTGAGCGCTTGGCAATCAGACCCGCGATCGGCGGGATCGGGTCATCGCCCTTATGGGTGCCGAAAATGGCTTTGCGGGCTTTGGGGTCGCTTTCGCGCCATTGTTTCACATACCCATGCACCTCGGCCATGAAGGTATGAAAGTGGATACGGCGTTTGGACGGGGAGCGGATCTGATCATAGAACAGGTCCATCATCATCGACTTGCCGCGTCCGGGCAGGCCCCACAGATAAAGCCCGTAGACCCGCGGGCTGATTCCTAAAAACTGCCGCCAAAAAGATTGCGAGCGGTAAATCTTGCATTCCAGCTTGATCAGCACGTCAATCGCCGCACTCTGGGCCGGATCGGGGGTCAGGTCGCCCGATTTGATCAGACGTTTGTACTGGGATTTAATGGCGCTGCTCATGGCAGACCCTTACCAAAACTTCGTGAGGTTCGCGTTAAAAAAATGCCGCAGATGCGTAAAGCCTGCCCACTGTGTCAAATCGGCGCGTTTATCGCCGGGTAACATACGGTTTTAAGCCTGCGGATCGGTTTTTTGCACATCCCCTGTTAACCCTTAACTGGCAGCGTTCTTGCTGGGTTTGTTTCGGAATGTTTCATTTTTGGAAAGCCGCGTGAACGGTGATGAAACATCGATACAAAGGGAGCGTCCGATGAAAGTTTTATGCGTTGAGGATAACAGCACCCATTCCCGCATGATCGACCTCATGCTGGCGGCGACTGGGGTCGAGGTCAACTTTGTCCGTAATGGCGAAGAGGCGGTCGAGGCCTATCAGGAAGACGAATATGATGCCATCCTGATGGACATTCAGATGCCGGTAAAATCGGGCATTGAGGCCACGCGAGAAATCCGCCAGATCGAAGAGGGCTTTCACCTCAGCCACTGCCCGATCCTGCTGGTGACCAGCCATGATGACGAAGATCACATCAATGAAGGCCACGCCGCCGGTGGTGATGCCATTCTCAAAAAGCCGTTTACCTCTGAGGGTCTGCTGGGGGCGCTGGATCGCGTCCTGATCGGGGCCAACCGCATGGGCCTGCACAGCGTGCTCAACGCCAATCACATATCTTTGCGATAGCTCTGCTGAATAACCAGATTACGAAAAAGCGTTTTCATTATCTGCACACTGCTGTATAGGGCGCGCATCCGTTTTTGCGTGCGCGGTCGAAGTCGAAAAGCACGCATATCGGCCGCAGATTACGGCTAGTTGAGGAGTATGCGCGATGTCTTATCGTGTTGCAGTTGTAGGCGCTACCGGCGCCGTGGGTCGCGAAATGATGGCGACTCTCGAAGAAGTCAATTTCCCGATTAAGGACATTTACGCAGTCGCTTCGCGCAAATCGATTGGGGTTGAAGTCTCATTCGGCAACCGCACCCTCAAATGTCTTGATCTGGAAACCTTTGATTTCACTAAGGTCGATATCGTGCTGATGAGCGCGGGCGGCGACGTGTCTAAGGCCTGGTCTGAAAAGATCGGTAAGCTTGGCCCCATCGTCATCGACAATTCCTCGGCCTGGCGCATGGACCCGGACGTGCCTTTGATCGTGCCGGAAGTGAACCCTGACGCCATCTGGGACTGCAAGAAGAAAAACATCATCGCCAACCCCAATTGCTCGACCATTCAGATGGTTGTGGCCCTAAAGCCGCTGCATGACGCAGCGGTGGTTAAGCGTGTCATCGTCTCGACCTATCAGGCGACCGCCGGTGCCGGCAAAGAAGGCATGGACGAACTGTGGAACCAGACCAAGGCGGTCTTTGTCATGGGCGATGTCCCGGCCAAGAAGTTCTCCAAGGAAATCGCCTTCAACGTCATTCCGCACATCGACGTCTTCATGGAAGACGGCCAGACCAAAGAAGAGTGGAAGATGAAGGTCGAGACCAAGAAAATCCTCGACCCGAATATTGAAGTGTTCGCTACCTGCGTGCGTGTGCCGGTGTTCGTTGGCCACTCGGAATCGATCAATGTCGAGTTCGAAAACCCGCTCGACGAGGACGAAGCGCGCGAAATCCTGCGCGAAGCTCCCGGCATCTCGGTAATCGATAAACGCGAAGCGGGCGGCTACATCACGCCCAAAGAATGTGTCGGTGAATTTGACACCTTCATTTCGCGTATCCGCAAAGACCCAAGCGTGCCGAACGGTCTCGCCTTCTGGTGCGTGTCCGACAACCTGCGCAAAGGTGCGGCACTCAACGCCGTGCAGATTGCACAGCTTCTTGATGAACGCGGGGTTCTGACGCCAGTTACAGCTTAAAAAGATCGCTCATAAAAGGTGATCGTTTTAGCCGGCAGAACCCCAAAGGTTCTGCCGGTTTTTCGTTGTTTGGCCCTTCATAATCTTGTACCCGATGACCTGTATCGTTTGATACATTTTGCAAAGTATAATGCCATGTCCTCCCCCGGCGCATCTTCACAACCTTCTGGTTCTTTCCTGACCTCGCCCATAGGGCTGGCCATCATGTGCTACGGCGTGTGGGGCTTTGCGCCGCTGGCCTATCTGCCGCTCAAAGCCATTGATGCGGGCGCTCTGGAGATCATGGCCCACCGCTCAGTCTGGGCGCTGCTGTGGTCGTTCGGGCTGGTGATCCTGACCAAGCAACTGCCCGAAGCGATGTCCTATTTCCTGAAGCCGAAGCTGGCGTTGCTGCTCCTGTTATCGTCGGTCATGATCGCCATCAACTGGGGTGTGTTCGTGTGGGCGGTGACCAATCAGCACACCATGGAAACCTCGCTTGGTTACTACCTAAACCCGCTGATCAATATGGCGGTGGGGGCGGCCTTTTTCCGTGAGCGGCTCGACATCTACGGCAAGATCGCCATCGGCATGGCGGTGATCGGTGTCGGTGTGCAGGCGCTCGCTTTGGGCCATATTCCCTATATTGGCCTGACGATTGCAATAAGTTTTGCGGCCTACGGAATCATCCGTAAGCAACTGGTGGTCACAGCCCTGGGCGGGTTGTTTGTTGAGTGCGTGTTCCTGTTTGTGCCGTCGATCATCTATCTGTGGTGGTTTGAGGCGAGCGGGCAGGGGCACTTCTTCGATGCGCCGTCCAATGCCTTCTGGTTCTTTGTGACCGGGCCGGTGACCGTGCTGCCGCTGGCGCTGTTTTCATTCGTGGCGCGCCGTTTAGCCCTATCGACTATGGGCTTTATCCAGTTCATCGCCCCAACCATCAGCTTTTGCATCGGCCTGTTTCAGGGCGAACTGTTCACGCCACTGCGGGCGCTGTCGTTCGCCTTTATCTGGGGCGGGGCGCTGATTTTTGCCTTCGGGGCCTGGCGGCGGTTTAAGGAACTGAAAACGGCCGCATAAGGTTTATGCCGTGTTTTTCAGCCCGGCATGATTTCCGGGCCACATCGGCTCAGGGGCTGCTGCAACCGCAGGGCGTCCAAACAGGTAGCCTTGCATGAGTTTCACGCCCATGTCCTTTAGCACGGTGTATTCTGCGTGGGTTTCGATACCTTCGCAAATGACCTGAATATCAAGTTCGGTCAGTATCTTGATCGTGTTGTTAAGGATAACCCGCTTGACCCGGTCTTTATCGATATCGCGGATAAGATCCATATCGATCTTGACCAGATCCGGCTGGAACTTCGACAGCAGGCCAAGGCCCGCATAGCCTGACCCAAAGTCATCAATCGCCGTCTTAAAACCCATGGCGCGATAGGACCGTAAGATGTTCAACAGATGAACCGTGTCCAGCTTTTCGGTTTCCGTGAATTCAAAAATGATGTTTCGCAGCGGAAAGTCATATTTCATCGCCGTCGCCAGAGTAAGGCGGATACAGGCGCGCGGCTCATAAACGGCGTTGGGCAGAAAATTAATAGACAGGTGCGTGCCGTTTTGGGCGAACTTCAGACCGGCGGCAAGCTCAATGGCCTTTACCCGGCAGGCCTGATCAAAGGCATAGCGGTTTTGGTCTGATACCTGAGACAGAACCTGCCCAGCACCTTCGCCATTAACGCCGCGAACCAAGGCTTCATGAGCAAATACGGAGCCTTCCGCCACATCGACTATCGGCTGAAAAGCCATGGTGATCGGCAACTCGAAGCCGACTCCGTCACGGCAGCCGTTACAAGAGGTTTTATCAGCCATGCGATGACTCCAGATGCTAGATTGAGCAAATCTACACTGAAATCATTAAAAATTTTTCCACACGCGACTACAAACTCAGGATTTCACGGGCCCGCTTAAGGTGCAGGCGCTCGATCATCTCACCGTTCACCGATACCACACCGGCCGCAGCATTTTCCGGCTGCTCATAGGCCTCAAGCACGGCTTGCGCCCATGCGATCTCGGTGGCATTGGGCGAGAAGGCGATCTCACAGCCTTCGATCTGAGACGGGTGGATCAGGGTTTTACCGTCGAAGCCCAGGGCCTTGCCCTGCGTACATTCGGCGCGGAAACCGTCTTCGTCCTTGAAGGCGTTATAAACCCCGTCGAGCGCGATCAGCCCATAGGCGCGGGCATAGAGCACGATCTGGCTTAAGGCATAACGCAGTTCAATGCGTTTGGGCGTCGAGGCGGCGCGCAGGCCGCTGCGCAAATCATTGGGCCCGGCGATCAGCCCTTTGAGCGGCTGTTTACCGGACAGTTTGGCAATGTCCGGCAACCTGACCACGCCCATCGGCGTTTCGATCATGGCCCACAAATCAACTTCGGGCATCATGAAGGCCATGTCCTCAATCGCCTGCGGGCTGGCGACCTTGGGGATGACAATACCGTGCAGGCGTCCGGCGGCAAACAGGTCGCCAAAGGCTTTTAAATCCGGTTCCGCCGTCTCCGGATTGACCCGTACCATGCGGTAAGGGGTCGCAAAATCACCGGCTCCTGCCGTTTCAATCAACCCTTCCAATGCTGCCGCCTTGACCGTATCGCCCACGGCATCCTCAAGGTCAAAGATCAGGGCGTCGGCCTTAAGGTTATGGGCTTTGGACAAGGCCTTGGGATTGCCGCAGGGGATAAACAAAACGGAACGGAACATGGGTACGCCTTTACGCTGCGGGACTTCTGTGGATTTTGAACACCTTATCGACCTGGGCTTCCAGCTTCTTGGTCCACTCAAGGTCAAAGGCGTCGATGTCGGTTTTAAGTTGCTCCATCGTGGTCGCCCCGATGATGGTTGAGGTCACAAATGGGCGGGTATCGACGAATTTCAGCGCGAACTGCTCCGGCGACCAGTCCAGCGTGCGCGCCAGTTCCACATAGGCATCAACCGCTTCGATCCCGCCCGGCCGTTCATAACGCCCCAGCCGTTCAAACAGCGTTTTGCGTGCCCCGTCCGGCCGTGCCCCGCCCTGATACTTTCCGGTCAGATAACCCTGCGCCAGCGGCGAATAGGCCAGAAGACCTACCTGTTCGCGCAAAGACACCTCGGCCAGTCCATATTCAAACACGCGCGTGACAAGGTTATAACAGTTCTGGATCGACGCCGGACGGTGCAGGCCGCGCTTATCGCTCTCGGCAATAAAGCGCATCAGGCCCCACGGGCTCTCATTCGACACGCCAAAATGACGGATATTGCCCTTTTTGATGTGCGAATCGAGGGTTTCCAGAATGGTCTCAAACGCCTCATAGTCGGCGTCGTAGTCAACATAGCTGTGGAACCCAAACCCCGGATAGCGCCGGTCAGGCCAGTGCAACTGGTAGAGATCAATGTAGTCGGTTTGCAGGCGCTTGAGCGAGCCTTCGACGGCGGAATCAATATGAGAGCGGGTGTGGCGCGGGCCGCCCCTGATCCATTTCATCATGTCTTCGCGGCCAGTGACCTTGGAGGCCAGAACGATGTCCTGACGCTTTCCCGTCGCCTTGAACCAGTTGCCGATAATGGTTTCGGTCGCCCCGTAAGTTTCGGCCTTGGGCGGCACGGCATAAACCTCAGCCGTATCAAAGAAATTGATACCGCGGGATACCGCATAGTCCATCTGGGCGTGGCCCTCGGCCTCTGAATTTTGCTGCCCCCAGGTCATGGTGCCCAGGCACACGCGGGAGACTTTAAGGCCGGTGCGGCCCAGTTCGGAATATTGCATACAGCCCTCAAGTAGCGAAGCGGTAGGGCATCTTAATACCCTCAGATGTCATGGATTTGTCCCGTATCACGAAGCCTTTATAGAATTGTGAAGGCGGGACTTGCGAAGAAATGGCAATTTCACCATATAATATGTTACACTAAGCTTTAAGTTCCATATGGTTGGAAACGGCAAAAGGGAAATTTTTCTAATGAGTGACTATAAAGGTCAATACTCTTCGGCACCTACGGTTGACCTCGCCTATGACGAGGGCTTACGTAAGTTCATGCTCGGCGTCTACAATAAGATGGGGCTGGGCCTCGTCCTGACGGGCGTACTCGCCTGGGCCGCAGCGAATGTGCCTGCCATTCAGCAACTGATGTTCAACATTACCGCCGATGGTCGCTTTGCGGGCTATACCATCCTTGGCTATGTCATTACCTTTGCGCCGGTGGTGATCCTGCTGGGTGCAGGCTTTGTGATGAAAAACCCAACGGTCGCGACTACGACCGCTCTTTATTGGTTGGTTGTCGCTCTTATCGGCCTGTCGACCGGCGCTAACTTCCTTGTCTACACCGGCGGTTCGATCGCCACGACCTTCTTTGTGACGGCGGCGGCCTTTGGTGCGCTCAGCCTGTTTGGTTACACCACCAAAAAGGATCTGTCGGCTTGGGGTAAGTTCCTGTTCATGGCCGTGATCGGCCTGATCATTGCCTCGCTGGTCAACATGTTCATGAAGTCGCCGATCTTCTATCTGCTGATCTCAGGCGCTGGCGTGCTGATCTTCTCGGCCCTGATCGCGTTTGAGACCCAAAGCCTTAAGCGCACCTACTATGCGCTGGGCGGCGATGAGGCCGGTACGGCTATGGCTACCAACTATGGTGCCCTGTCGCTCTACATCAGCTTCATCAACCTGTTCCAGTTCCTGCTGGCCTTTATGGGCGTGCGCCGAGATTAATCGGGATTCAGACTGACGAAAATGACCCCTCCGGATACCCATCCGGAGGGGTTTTGCGTTAACCCTTTGCACACAAAACTATCACAGATGTGCAATACCCCTGACATCGACGCGGTTTAATCAACCGTTCTGATCGCTGGATCAGGGGGCTACACTATGAAGCTGTCGCGTCGTCGCGCGTTACTGTCACTGGCTGCCGTAGGTAGTGCGCCCGCCTTGGGGGCCTCTGAGGTTTCGCCGCAGCTCAAAGGCCTGCACTTCGCCCACGGTGTCGCCTCGGGTGATCCGCTCAAAGACCGCGTGATCCTGTGGACGCGGCTGTCGGGCGCGCAATCTTCGACCGAAGTCAGCTATGATGTTGCCGCCGATGCAGCCTTCGCCAATATCATAACCACCGGCAAATTCACGACCGATGCGGGTCGCGACTATACGGTCAAGGTCGATGCCGCGGGCCTTAAGTCCGGCACCACCTATTATTACCGCTTCCGCGGCGGTGAGGCGACCTCGCCCACAGGGCGCACCCAAACCCTGCCCGAAAACACCGATAAGCTGGTCATGGCGGTGGCGTCGTGTTCGCTGCATCCCAACGGCTATTTCAATGCCTATAAGGCCATTGCCGAACTGCCCGAAGTCGATGTCGTTGTGCATCTGGGCGACTACATCTATGAATATGGCGCCGCGGTTACCGCCTACGGCATGACCAATGGCCAGATGCTGAGCCGCATCCCGCAACCGCCTCATGAGATTGTAAGCCTGGATGACTACCGCCTGCGCCATGCGCAGTATAAGGCCGATCCAGACCTTCAGGCCGCCCATGCCCGCGCCGCGTGGATCTGCGTCTTTGACGACCACGAAATCACCAACGATCCGTGGTACGGCGGCGCCGAGAACCACAATGCCGGTGAAGGCGACTGGTTTGAACGCAAGGCCAAGGGCTTAAAAGCCTACCGCGAATGGATGCCGATCCGCGACCCGCAACCGGGGCAATTGTCAGACGCCATCTATCGCTCGTTCCGCTTTGGGAAGCTGGCCGAACTGATCATGGTCGAAACCCGCCTGCTGGCGCGTTCAAAGCAGCTTGATTACCAGCATGATGTTGAGATGATCGACCTGCCCGACGGTACGCGCCAGCTTGATGTCGAAGCTTTCCGCAAAAAGCTCAACGATCCGGCCCGCGAACTGTTTGGGCCTGAGCAGCGCCAGTGGCTGAAATCGACCCTGCAATCGTCAACGGACAACGATGTGCGCTGGCAGGTGCTCGGCAATCAGGTCGTCATGGCCCGCGTCGCTGGCCCCGATGTCAATAAGGTACTGGGGCCTGAGAAAATCAAAACCCTCATGCCGCTGATGCCCGAAGAGGCGCAAAAGTACCTGACGGCCATGATGGGCCTGTTCAGCCAGAACCCGCCTCTGCCGCTCAATCTCGATGCCTGGGACGGCTATCCGGCCGAGCGCGAGCGCTTTTACGATATGATCAAGGCCACCAATGCCCGCGCCGTGGTGATTTCGGGCGACAGTCACTGCGCCTGGGCCAATCAGCTTCATGATGCGCAGGGTGAGCCGGTCGGCGTCGAATTGGGCGTGACCTCGATCACCAGCCCGACCCGCTGGCTGGATAAGATCCTGCCGGGCTATGAACTGGCCAAGGGACTGGCCGAGGTCAACCCGGAAGTCCTTGATGCCGATGACAATTATAACGGCTTTATCCGCCTGACCCTGACGCCGGATCAGATGATCGGTGAGTGGATGACGGTCTCGACCGTCACCTCGCGCGAGTTTACGACGGCGTCGCAAAAAACCTTTGTGGCCCGCGCCGAAAATAAGCGTGCGGGGCCGCTCACAGTCGTGTGAAGGGCTTGAAAACGGCACGGTTAGGGCGCACCTCATGAGCATCGTATTGTTCATTATTTTAACGCGCATTTGAATCCGAAACGCAGTTCGGCGGAGCCAAAACCGCTGCACACTTTTCGAAATGCGCTCTTGAGGAAACACCCATGTCCCTGCTTGCTCCCGAAAAACCCGCCGTATCCGTCGATATGTATTCCATGACCGTCCCTGTTCTGGTGCGGGCGCTCAAAAACCTGTCGCATCTGCTCGACAAAGCCGAAGCCCACGTCGAGGATAATGGCTTAAAACCCGAAGACATGCTGGGCGCGCGCCTGATCGAAGACATGCTGGCCCTGGTCAATCAGGTGCAACTGGCGACCGACACGGCCAAGGGCGCGGTGGCGCGGCTGGCAGGTGTCGAAAACCCGTCATTTGCTGATATCGAAACCACCTTCGATGAGCTTCATCAGCGCATTGATAAGACGATCGAGTTTATTAAATCGTTGGATCGTGAGCTGTTTACGGGCGCTGAAACCCGCGATGTGACCTTAAAGGTGCGCGGCGGTGAGCTGCATTTTAAGGGCTTTGACTACCTGACCGGCTTTGTCCTGCCGAACCTGTTTTTCCACGTCACGACCGCCTATGGCATCATCCGCCATAAGGGCGTGAAGATCGGTAAGCTGGATTACCTCGGCCCAAGATAAGACAACAGATATCATCCAAATTGCCACAGCCCTGCCCGGATCGTCCGCGCAGGGCTGTCTCGTCATTGAACTGTGGTTAATTTTGGTTAATACTCAGGCATAGTAGGGTGGCGTGGGTTGAAGTTTCCGGCGAATGCGGAAGCGTTAAGGCGGCCTGAACGGCTGGGGGTGAAATGGTGTTTCCCGATTCCATAGAGGTGGCGGCTGGGCTGGTCTTTGTGTACCTGCTGATCAGCGTCATCACGACTATTGCGCGGGAATCGCTGGAAGGCTTTGTCAAAAGCCGTGGCCGGATGCTGGAGCGTGGCATCACCGAAATGCTGGGGCGCCATCATGGGCGCGGCGCTGAGAAGTATGCGCTGGTCAAGGACTTCTATACCCATCCCCTGATCCAGTCCCTGTATCAGGGCGATTATTCGACGCCGGATAAGCGTAAATTCCGCGCCGGACGTAACCTGCCGTCCTATATATCCTCCAACAGTTTTGCCGCCGCCGTGCTTGATATCGTGGCGGATAAGGGTGGCTATTCGACGATTGAGGGCCGCGATGTCAACAATCTGCTGGAGGCGTCTGAGCGTCTGGAAGATCAGCGGCTGAAAAAGGTCGTGCAGTTTGCCCTGTGCTCCAGCGGCGGTGACTATGCTCAGGCCCAGAAACAGATCGAAAACTGGTATGATGCGTCGATGGTGCGGGTGTCGGGCTGGTATCGGCGCGATACCCATAAGATCGTGTTCTGGTCAGGTTTAGCCGCCTCGGTCATCCTGAATATCAATACGTTCGTCATCGCCGACAGCCTGTACCGCGACCCGACCTTGCGTAAGGTGGCGGTGGCTAAGGCCGAAGCCTATATCGAACATAGCCGCGTCCAGACCGAACCCCGGCCGATCACGATTGACGCCTTGCCGTCGTCCGAGGTGGCCGCCGATGTCTCAACGGCCTCTGTACCGGCCATGGTGGCCCCGCCGGCGGTTCTGACCGAGCCTGCGGCCAATGCCGACATGGCCAAGACCTGGCAAAACCTCAAAACCGAAAAAGACTATATCGACACGCTCGGCCTGCCCTTGGGGTGGAACGACAATACGCTGGAGTCGATGGAGCGCTTTTTCAACATCGCCGTACCCGAAGACGCCGCCGACGCCACGGTTGAGACGCCCGCTAATCCGACGGGCGTTCAGGGCTGGTTCGGCACCCAGTTTAATTACCTGGTCAAGCTGCTGGACGTGCGTATGGACGCCGAAGACGCGCTGGTTTTTGGCGGCAATTTCCTGCGTAATACCATCGGTCTTTTGACCATTATGCTGGGCTGGCTAATGACCGCGTTTGCTATCACCCTGGGCGCGCCATTCTGGTTTGATATTTTGAATCGCCTGATGGTCATCCGCTCAACCCAAAAACCCAAAGACGCGACCTCAACCGGCTCTCCCAATCTGTGGAATATTATTGGCGAAACTCCGCCCACGTCACCGGCCCCCGCGGCGGTCGTCAACTATTCCGGCGGCTATGTATCCTCAGCCTCATCCCCGCTGATTACCGCGCGCCTAGTCTCAAAGCCAGAAGATCAGGAAGCACTGGCGGCAATCGATCCCCATGAACGCCCCAGAGAAGACAGTTAGGGGCGAAAGCATGGTGGATGTTGTTCAGGCGCATTTAATCGCCATGGTGCCGAAAATCCGGCCTGACCGGGCCTTGAGCTATGCCGACGCCATCAATGATGTGCTGGCCGATGCGGAAATCGACACCGCCCAGCGGCTGGTGCATTTCATGGCCCAGATCGCCCACGAAAGTGCCGGGTTTTCGGCGCTGGTTGAAAGCACCAACTATAAAAACGCCGCCTATCTCGATAAAACCTTCAGCAATGTCAAAGGCCCGGCCCACGCGCAGGCCCTGATTGCCAAAGGGCCGGTGGCTATTGGTAACTGCATCTATGCCAACCGGCTCGGCAACGGCAACGAAGCTTCCGGCGACGGCTATCGCTATCGCGGACGCGGCTTCATGATGATTACAGGCAAGAATAATTACCGCGAGGTCGAAGCCTATTCCGGCCTGCCGGTCATCGCCCACCCGGAACTGCTGGGGCAGGCAGGCCCTGCCGCACAGGCGGCCGCAAGGTTCTGGCTGACGCGCAACATCAATACGGCGGCTGACGCCGATGACATTGCCGAAGTCACCCGCCTTATAAACGGCCCCGCCCGCCACGGCCTTGACCAGCGGCAGGCATGGCTGAATAAAACCAAGGCCATCTGGCTTTAATTCGCGCATTGCGCTTGCCGTTACCGCGCGGGCGTCCCATGTTTGGGTTTTGCTTAAAACTGGAGCCCCGCGATGATCAATCTTTATACCTGGCGCACGCCCAATGGCCGCAAGATTTCCATAGCGCTCGAAGAATTTGGTCTGCCCTACACGGTGTTTCCGATCGATATCTCCAAGAATGAGCAGTTCGCGCCGGACTTTCTCAACATCTCCCCTAACAACAAAATCCCGGCCATTGTTGACGAAGAGGCGGGGAATTTAAGCGTATTTGAATCGGGCGCGATCCTGATTTATCTGGCGGAAAAGACGGGGAAATTCCTGCCTGCATCCGGCGCCGCCCGCTATAAGGTTTTGGAATGGCTCAACTGGCAGGTCGGCGGCATGGGGCCGATGTTCGGGCAATTCGGCCATTTCACCGTCTATGCGCCGGAAAAAATCCCCTATGCGGTTGAGCGTTATACCGGTGAGGTGCGTCGTCTGCTGGGCGTGCTCGATAAGCGCCTGTCCGACGCCGCATACGTTGGGGGGGATGACTATTCGATCGCCGATATGGCCATCTTTCCGTGGTTGGCGGGTTTGACCACCGGCTATAAGGCTGAGGCCCTTTTAGACGGTTTTAACTATGTTCAGGCTTACATTGATAAAATAGCTGCGCGTCCGGCGGTTGGGCGTGGTATGTTAGTTCCGCAGGTCTGATCCGGCATGTGAGTTGAAAGATAAAAAAACAAATGAAGCCTTTCCGTGCCCCGGCTAACCCGTTCACTGTGTGGACGGATCTGGCCTTTAAGACCACCGAGATGATGATGGCTTCGGCCCATGTCATCAATCATCGTACCACTCAGATGATGAACTCTGATCCGATCCCCAGTGCGGCGGATCAGGCTGAGTTTAACCTGATGTCGCAGGAAAAGGTCGAGGCGGCGCACGAATCGATGTTCGCCATGACCCGCTATATGATGGGTCTGAACCAGCAGATTGGCACTGAGACCTTCAAGCACATGATGGCTGGCACCAGTGATTTTATGTCGCTGGCCTTCAGTCAAACGCCTGAGCAGATGATGACCCGGCAGGCCAAGCTGATGCAGACCCTGACCGACAGCGCGGTCAGTGCGTCACACCTTAGCCACACGACGGCGACGCTTGTGAACCGGGGCCTGAAGCCTATCCATCGCCGCGCCACCGCCAATGCCAAGCGCCTTGGTACCAAGGGCAAATAACAATCCATTTGCGGCGGGCCATCGTATCTAAGCTGATTAGATAAGGGTGGTGTGATGGCGCATTTTCTTGTTATTGCCGGTTCAAGCGATATAGGCCTGGCGACCAAAGATCTGTTGACGGCTCAGGGCCATGTGGTCACGTCAACCGCCCGCCAGCCTCAATCCGGTGACATCGCGCTGGATGCAACGGATTTTACGGCGGTTGAGCAGGCGTTTTCTAAAGCGACGGAAACGCACGGACCCATCGACGGCGTGGTCAATTGCGCCGGATCGCTGTGGTTAAAGCCGGCCCATATGACCAGCGCCGATCAGTACCGGGCCGTGATCGATGCATCGCTTACCACCGCCTTTGCCGTCGTGCGCGCTGCCGCCAAACATATGACGGCGGGCGGGTCGGTGGTGCTGATATCCTCAGCCGCCGCCCACGAAGGCCTGGCCAACCACGAAGCCATTGCCGCTGCCAAGGCGGGCGTTGAAGGGTTGATGCGCTCGGCGGCGGCGACCTATGCCGGTCAAAATCTGCGCTTTAATGCGGTCGCCCCCGGTCTGGTGCAGACGCGCATGACGAAAGCGCTAACAGCTAATGACCTGTCGCGAAAAGTGTCCGAATCCATGCACGCTCTGGGACGGCTAGGCACGTCCGATGATATTGCCCGCGCGATTGTGTTCCTGCTCGATCCGGCCAATGACTGGATCACGGGTCAGGTACTGGGCGTTGACGGAGGCTTAGGCGGTATCCGGCCCCGTACCAAGATATGACGGTTCTACGCGTCATATTAGGCGACCAGTTATCTACGCGGTTGGAGATTGTCCGCACCGCTGACCGGGCAAAGGATGTGATCCTGATGGCTGAGGTCGGTGATGAAGCGACTTACGTCAAACACCATGTCAAAAAGATCGCCTTTGTCTTTGCCGCCATGCGCCATTATGCGCAGGCTTTGACGCAGGCGGGCTACACGGTGCGCTATGTCAAACTGGATGACCCCGACAACAGCCACAGCCTGACCGGTGAGATCGAACGCGCGGTGAGGCACCTTGGTGTGTCCGAAGTTCAGGTGACCGAAGCCGGAGAATGGCGCCTGAAAGAGGCGTTTGAAGATTTGCAAACGCGGCTTAATATCCCGCTGACGATCCTGCCCGACACGCGGTTTTTGTGTTCGCACGATGAATTTGCCGCCTGGGCCTATGGCAAAAAAGAACTGCGGATGGAGTTTTTTTATCGCCACATGCGGGCGCGCTATAACCTGCTGATGGATGCGCACGGCAAACCCTGCGGCGGGCAGTGGAATTTCGATAAGGATAATCGCCAGCCGCCGGTTAAGGGGCTGACCGCACCGAAACGTCTCAGTTTTAAAAAGGACGCCATCACCCGCGAGGTGCTCGATCTGGTAAGGGCGCGTTTCCCGGATAATATCGGTCGGCTGGAACCCTTTCATTTCGCCGTTACCCGCACGCAGGCACTCAAGGAACTGGATCATTTCATCACCCATTGCCTGCCGTCGTTCGGCACCTATCAGGACGCGATGGTGACGGATGAACCGTACCTTTATCACTCGCTGCTGGCGGCCTATATCAATGTCGGGTTCGTCTATCCGCTGGAGGTCTGCCAAAAGGCCGAGGCGGCGTATCGCGCAGGCGCAGCCCCCCTCAGTGCCGTCGAAGGCTTTATCCGTCAGATACTGGGCTGGCGCGAATATGTGCGCGGCATTTACTGGCGGCACATGCCGGACTATGCCGACATGAATGTGCTTGAGGCTCATGAGGGTTTGCCGTGGTTTTACTGGGACGCCGATACCAAAATGCACTGCGTCAAGCAGGCGGTCACCCATACGCTGGATCATGCCTATTCCCACCATATTCAGCGGTTGATGATCACCGGTAATTTTGCCCTGCTCGCGGGGATTGAACCACGTCAGGTCCATGAGTGGTATCTGGCGGTCTATGCCGATGCCTATGAATGGGTGGAACTGCCCAATACGCTCGGCATGGCGCTGCACGCCGATGGCGGGATCATGGCGTCGAAACCCTATGCGGCGGGCGGTAACTACATCTCGAAAATGAGTAACTTCTGCCAAAGCTGTCACTATGATGTCAAGGATGCGACGGGTGAACGCGCCTGCCCGTTCAACAGTCTCTATTGGGATTTCATGAACCGCCACCGTGATCGCTTCAAAGGCCATCACCGGCTGAACTATGCCTATGCGACCTGGGATCGGATGGGGGAGGCAAAGCAGGCGGCTTACCGCGCCCGCGCTGATGCGGTCAGGCACCTGATGCGTCAGGGGGAACTGTGAAAACCACCCGCTATACCAAATCAAACTTGCCGTCTAAGGTCTGCGTGACTTGCGGTCGTCCGTTTAACTGGCGCAAAAAGTGGGCAAAGGTCTGGGACGAGGTTAAGTATTGCTCAGATCGGTGCCGAAAGGCTTAAAGAACCTCCCTTGCTTCAGGGGTGGTTCTTAAATTACGCCGTTAAATCCGCCAGTTTGGCACCCGTTATCCGCAACGCATCATCCGGCGATAATCCTACCAATAAGCCGCGCTGGCCGCCATTAATCAGCACCTGATCAAACAGGGTGGCGGTCTCATCAATCGCGGTTGGTGTGGCTTTTCTCTGGCCGAACGGGCTGATGCCGCCGACCTTGAAGCCCGTCAGGCGCTCGGCATCGGCAGGTTTTATCATATTGGCCGATTTACCGCCAAAGGTGGCCGCCAGTTTTTTCATGCTGACTTCACAATCCGACGGCACCACCACGCATACCGGCTTACCATCGACCTCAGCCATCAAGGTCTTGAAGACCTGCTCCGGGGCTTTGCCGAGCGCTTGCGCCGCCTGCAACCCAACGCGCGGGGCGTTCGGATCATAATCATAGGGGAAGAGTTCAAAGGCGATGGCGGCCTTGTTCAGGGCGGCTGTGGCAGGTGTGGTCTTAGACATGGCGAACTTCCTTTGTCGCCTTCCTAAACGCTGAGGGCTTCCCGTCAAGTCAGGTAGGCTGACGTTTGTGACGATCCGGTGGGGCAAAAACAGGTATTTTTCCGTCAAAATATTGCAATGCAAAGCTTGTGATCATAAAAACCTCATGTTATTAAGAATAATTCTCAATTCGGGTTTGCGGGTTTCTTTTCGTCAATGTCGTCTTTTTCTGGCTTAGGCGCGTCCTTTTGGCGCAATCAGTTGCGTCAGTGGCACTGGATCAGTTCGGCAGTTTGTCTGATGGCCATGTTCCTGTTCTCGGTGACCGGCTACACGCTCAACCACGCCACAGACATCGAATCCAAGCCCAAGATCGACACCAAAGAAGTTACCCTGACCGCCGCCCAGTTGGGCGCGTTGGACGCAGCGCAGGATAAGGCCGATCTGCCGGTGCCGGCGGTTCACATGATCCTGGAAGCCTCCGGCATTGATGTTGAAGGCTACGAGGCCGAAGTTAGCGAGACTGAAATCTATATCCCCATGCCCAAGCCGGGCGTTGATTCCTGGGTATCAATTGAGCGCGACACCGGTCTTATGACCTATGAGCGCACCGATCGCGGCGTCATCGCCATTCTCAATGACCTGCATAAGGGCCGTAATTCCGGTCCGGCCTGGTCGTGGTTCATCGATATTATCGCGCTGTTTTGCGTGATCTTCTGCCTGACCGGGTTCGGGCTTTTGTGGGTCTATGCCAAGTCCCGCGCCATCACCTGGCCATTGATCGGATTTGGGGTTTTGGCCCCGTTCATCCTGTTTATGGTCTTTGTACATTAACAACGGCTGCGGGATGCGGCCGGTATTTTGATAAGGGTAGAGTCATGTTCAAAGTTACTCAGGTTTCGGGTTGGGGGGCAGCGCTTGCCGTGGCTGGGGGTATGGGGGCCACGGCGGGCGCATCTGCCGCCGAACTGGCCGTCACCGTCGAAGTGCCGCGCCTGACCGTGGCTGAATACCATAAGCCCTATGTGGCCGGCTGGATTGAAACCGCCGATGGTGCCCACGCTGGTAATTTGTTTGTCTGGTACGACGTCAAGATGAAGGACGACGGCGGCAAGAAGTGGCTCAAAGACATGCGCGCATGGTGGCGCAAAAGCGGGCGCTCCCTGACCACCATGCCGGACGGTCTGGCCTCGGCCACCAAGGCACCGGGCCGCCAGACGGTGAACTTCACGCAGGCCAATGGCCTGAAAGGCATCAAGCCGGGCCAGTATAACCTCGTCATCGAAGCCTCGCGCGAAGCCGGTGGTCTTGAGATCGTGCGCGTACCGCTAAATCTGACCAAGGCGTCGAACGGTTCGGGCAAAGGTGCCAGCGAGCTGGGGGCCATCAGCTACACCTATAAGCCGTAAGTCGTGACTCTGGCTGCGCCTGAATTGCCTGAAGACGTGCGGGTCTTTATCCCGCCGGTGGATGTGCCGCAAAAGCCGCCGGTGGATGCGCATATCACGACCCTGAGCGGGCAGGCCTTTGCCACCTCATGGCAGGTCAAGGCGGTGCTGGGGCGGGGCGATGTGGCTGAGGTGCGCGCGCGGATTGAGGCGTGCCTTAGCGAGATCGATATCCAGATGTCGCCCTACAGGCCGTCATCGGATTTGTGCCGGTTCAACGGGGCTGGCCCGTGGCAGCATGTGACGCTGCCGCCTATGTTGCTGGATGTGGTCGCTAAGGCGGTCGAGGTAGCGCAACTCACCGAAGGCGCGTTTGATCCGTGCCTGCTGGAGGCGGTTGAGACCTGGGGGTTTGGGTCGCGCGCGGTCGATACCGGCCTGCCGCCTGAGCCGGTGCGGGACGGGCTGAAAGCGCGACCTTCTGACTGGCGTGATCTGGTGGTTCAGGACGGCGGGCTGATCCATCCCGAAGGTCTGCGGCTTGATCTCAACGCAATCGCCAAGGGCTATGCCGTCGATTGTGTGATGGATATTCTGCGGGATGAATTTGGCGTGGTCTCGGCTCTGGTCGAAGTGGGCGGCGAACTGAAAGGGATCGGGGCGCGCCCGGACAGTCAGCCGTGGTGGGTAGAGGTTGACCAGGTACCGGGGGCATCCGGTGGGCGAAATTTGATCGCTTTATGCGATCATGCGGTGGCGGTGTCCGGCGACTGGCGGCGTTATTTTGTCCATGATGATAAATCCTATGCGCATACGATTGATCCCCTCACGGGCTGCCCGCTTGATAACCGCATGGCGGGGGCAGTGGTGATGGACAAAGACTGCTGGCGGGCCGATGCTCTGGCCACGGCGTTGATGGTTATGGGGACCGATCGTGCGATGGCTTTTTGTGCGCAGCACGGCGTCGCCGCCCTGATTATGGTGCGGGAGGTTAAGCATATTATTGAGCGTTTAAGTCCGCGGATGGCGGCCTATGGGACTGATGAGTAAGATATGGGATTGTCGCAGATCATAGCCGAGGTGCAGGGCGATCCGGTCACATGGGCCTGGGTGCTGGGATCAGTTGCGCTTTATCTGATCATGTGCGCGGTGATCTGGGCGGGCGAGCAGAAAAAAGCGCGCCTTAAGAGTGAGGCGGCGGCGGGGGCGACGCCGTGGCTGGTCGTCTATGCCTCCCAGACCGGTCAGGCCGAAGAGATTGCGACGGCGACCTTGAAACGCCTCAGTGACGGCGGGCAGGTGGCGCGCATTATCGATATGGCCGACCTGAAACTCAGCGATCTGGAAAGCGCGCAGCATGTTCTATGCGTGGCGTCTACGACCGGCGACGGCGATGCGCCGGATAGCGTTTTGGGGTTCGAGGCCAAGGTCATGAGCGATGGCTCTGTGCTCAGTCACCTTGATTATGCGGTGCTGGCGCTGGGCGATAAGTCTTATGCCGATTTTTGTGCGTTTGGGCGCCGGCTGGATGACTGGCTGCGGGCCAGCGGGGCCAAGCCCTATTTTGAGGTGATCGAGGTTGATGATCTTGATCCGGCGGCGCTGAACCGGTGGTATGAAAACCTGTCGGATCTGGGGGCGAAGTCGGAGGCATTTGATCCGAAAGCGGCTTACGGTGCGTGGCAATTGAAAGCGCGCGAATGCCTCAATCCCGACAGTGATGCCTCGAAACTTTACCGCGTGGTGCTTGAGCCCGAAAGCGGCGACTTGCCCGACTGGCAGGCCGGTGATCTGGCCGAGATTATGACGACAGATGGCCATGTCCGTGACTATTCGCTGGCGTCCCTGCCTGCGCAGGGCGTGGTCGAGCTTTATGTTCGCGAAGTGATCAAGGATGACGGCTCGCGCGGTCTGGGCTCAGGGCTTTTGACCCATGATCTGGGCGTGGATGAGACGATTTTGTTGCGCACAAAATCCCATAAGAACTTTCATACGCCTGACGGGGACGGGCCGTTGCTGCTGATTGCGGCGGGGTCGGGGCTGGCGGGGCTTAATGCCCATATCGATGCGGGTCTGGCGGCGGACCGCAAAGGCAACTGGGTCATCTATGGTGAGCGCCATCCGATCCGCGATGGCGCCCTGTGCAAGGCGCTGACGGCGCGCGTGCAGTCCGGTGACTTAAGTGATCTGACGCTATGTTTTTCAAGGCCCGACAGCGGCCAGCGCACCTATGTGCAGGATGCGTTAAGTGCGGCCTCTGATCGGGCACGCGATTTTCTGACGGGTGGCGGTGCGGTTATGGTCTGTGGCGGGCTGTCGATGGGGCAGGGGGTAGATAAGGCCCTGCGCACGATCATGGGCGATGACTGGGCGGATCAGGCTCTGGCTGATGGACGCTATCGCCGCGATCTTTACTGACACATACCGCAAGTGCACGGTTAGTCGAAATCTGAGAAAGATATAATCATATAAAGATATGTTTATATCTTTATTGACTCTTCAAATCGCGCACCCTATAGCTGCGGTGTCGTGGTTCTGCGTCGGTTGCCAAGCCGTCGCGGCTAAGAGGGAAGCCGGTTCAATTCCGGCGCTGCCCCCGCAACTGTGCGCGGTAAGCTAAGGTTCATATGCCATTGGGGACTTATGCCCCTGAGAAGGCGAACTTAAGCCTTGACCCGTGAGCCAGGAGACCTGCCAGCGACCTCATATTTCACCCGGAGCGGAGGGCTCAGGCGGTGCGTCTTTCACCCGCAACCGCCGGGCGCGCAGACGCATGGCCAGAACCTGACGCTCACAGCACAGAGGTTACCGTGTCATCCATTATCCCCGTCGCATCTTTAGGCACCCCGCGTATCGGCCTTAAGCGCGAACTAAAATTCGCCCTCGAATCCTACTGGTCGGGCAAGTTCGACCAAGCGACTCTTCAGCAAACCGCCAAAGATTTGCGCGCCGTCAACTGGGCGCGGCAAAAGGCCCGTGGGGTCGATATCATCCCGTCGAATGATTTCTCGTTCTACGATCAGGTGCTGGACACCAGCCTGATGGTCGGCGCCATCCCGGCCATCTATGGCGAGGCGGCGGACCTCGACACCTATTGCGCGATGGCGCGTGGCAGCCAGGCGGGTCACACAGAAACCTGCGCCCACGGCCATGTTCATGGCAACGGGCACGGCGTGCCGGCGCAGGAAATGACCAAATGGTTCGACACCAATTATCACTACATGGTGCCGGAATTTACCGATGATCAGACGTTTAAACTGACATCATTAAAGGCCGTCGAAGAATTTTTAGAGGCTAAGGCTCTCGGCTATCACACCCGTCCGGTTCTAGTCGGGCCAGTGACCTATCTTAAGCTGGGTAAGGGTGTGGCTAACCCCCTGTCGCTGATTGAGCGGCTAATCCCGGTCTATATCGAGGTGCTGAAAGCGCTGGCGGCGGCGGGCGCTGACTGGGTGCAGATCGATGAGCCGGTGCTGGTGCTGGATGGTGATGCTGAAACGACGGCGGCCCTGAAAAAAACCTATGCCGCGTTTGCCAAAGAGGTGCCGCAGATCAGCATCCTGCTGGCAAGCTATTTTGGCGGCTTGGGCGATAATCTGGAGGCGGCGGTAAACTTGCCGGTCGCGGGCCTGCATGTCGATCTGGTGCGCGCACCGGAACAGCTTGAGGCGGTTGTGCAAGCCGCCCCCAAATCGCTTACCCTATCGCTGGGTGTCATCGATGGCCGCAATATCTGGCGCGCCAATTTGCCCGCCGTGCTTGAGCGCCTGACCGCCGCTGCGACGCGTGGCAACCTTCAGATTGCCCCGTCCTGTTCGCTGCTGCATGTGCCGATCGACCTTAATTTGGAGACAGCACTCGATGAGGATGTCAAATCCTGGCTGGCCTTTTCGCTGCAAAAAATGGACGAACTGTCGGTGCTATCCAAAGCGCTGTCAGGCGGCAATGTCGCGGCTGAACTGACCGCTTCCGCAGACGCCGCGCAGGCCCGTGCCGCCTCGCCCAAGGTCCATGATGCGGCGGTTAAGGCTCGAGTTTTGGCCGTGACACCCGATCAGACGCAACGCAAACATGCCTTTGCCATTCGCGCCGACCTGCAACGTCAGGCGTTTAACCTGCCGGCCTTTCCGACCACCACCATAGGCTCATTCCCGCAAACCTCTGAGGTTCGCAAGGCCCGCTCAAATCATGCCAAGGGTGCCATCGACGATGCACGATATGATACTTTCCTGAAAGCCGAGACCGAACGCGCCATCCGCTGGCAAGAGGACATCGGGCTTGATGTGCTGGTCCACGGTGAGTTCGAGCGTAACGACATGGTCCAGTATTTCGGTGAGCAGCTATCCGGCTTTGCCTTTACCAAGCACGCCTGGGTGCAGTCCTATGGCTCGCGCTGCGTGCGCCCGCCGGTGCTGTTTGGTGATGTCTCGCGGCCTCAACCGATGACCGTGGCGTGGTGGCAATATGCCCAAAGCCTTACAACCAAACCGGTCAAGGGGATGCTGACCGGGCCGGTGACCATCCTCAACTGGTCGTTTGTGCGCGATGACGTGCCGCGATCCCAAGCCTGCCGTCAGATTGCGCTGGCCATCCGCGATGAGGTCACAGACCTTGAGGCCGCAGGTGCCAAGATGATCCAGATCGATGAGGCGGCCCTGCGCGAAGGCCTGCCGCTGCGGCGCGCGGACTGGCAAGCCTATCTCGACTGGGCGGTCGAGGCGTTTCGGCTATGTTCGACCGGCGTGTCCAATGACACCCAGATTCACACCCATATGTGCTATTCGGAGTTCAACGACATCATGGACGCGGTCGCCAATATGGACGCCGATGTCATCTCGATCGAAACCTCGCGCTCCAAGATGGAACTGCTCGATGTGTTCAGGTCGAAAAAGTACCCCAATGAGATCGGGCCGGGCGTCTATGACATCCACTCACCGCGCGTACCAGACGTGAGTGAGATGACCGAGTTGATGTCTCTGGCGCGGCAGCGGCTGAGTGATGCCCAGTTGTGGGTTAATCCCGACTGCGGCCTGAAAACCCGCAAGTGGGATGAGGTCAGGCCCGCTTTGGTCAATATGGTGGCGGCGGCGAAAGCCTTGCGCGAACCGGCTTAACCCTTAAGGGCCGCTTCGACGCAGGCGATCAGCGTTTCAGCCTCAAACGGCTTACGCAGGAAACAGGAGGCCCCGCCCGCCAGGGCGCGGGCCTCAATGTCTTTTTCCGGATAGGCAGTGATAAACAGCCGCGGAATATTTGGGCCGTGGCTGCGCATCCGGTCCTGAAGGCCAAGGCCGCCCATGCCGGGCATTTGCACGTCGGTGATGATCAGCCCGATCGTGTCATGCAGGGCGTCGCTCAGAAACTGCTCGGCCGAGGCGAAGGGTTGAGCGCCATAACCGAAGGCGCGCAGCAGGCTGATCAGGGCCGCGCGCACAGACGCATCATCATCGATGACCGCGATGACGACCTCGCCTGGCGCGGGGGAAAGCGCGGAATGGCACACCGGGCCGGACCCTTTATGAGATTCCGGAAGTCGGTATGGCCGCCGGTTACAGGCCTCACTATGACAGCCGCGAGCCACAAGGGATATAATACGATGGTTTAGTGTCCATTGTGGCCCAGTCCCAGACTGCGGGCCATGGTGACCAGGTCGGCCAGTGACCGGGCCTGCATCTTCTTCATGGCGTGGCCGCGATGAATCTTGATGGTGATTTCACTGAGCGACATTTTTCCGGCGATCTGCTTATTCAGCAGGCCTGATGTGACATGGGCCATGACCTCCTGCTCGCGCGGGCTCAAGGTGCTATAGCGTTCGCGTAAGCTCAGCAGGCTTTTTTCATCCAGACGGCGGCTGCGATCAAAGCTGATGGCTGAGGCGACCGCATCCAGCATGTCCTGATCGCGAAACGGCTTGGTCAGGAAATCGACCGCGCCGGCTTTCATGGCGCGCACTGACATCGGAATATCGCCGTGTCCGGTCATGAAGATGATGGGGATATGGATGTTCTGACGCGCCAGTTGGCTCTGGAACTCAAGGCCGCTGATCAGGGGCAGGCGTATATCGAGCACCAGACAGGACGGCAAATCCGGCAGATCGTGGGCCATAAACTCCATGGCGGTCGAAAAGCTTCTGACGTCAAATCCCATGGAGCGGAACAGGCTCGATAAGGCCTCGCGGATGGCGCCGTCATCATCGACGACGAACACATGGGCGCTGTCCATAGGCGCGGTCATATGCCGGCGACCTGAGCCGGGGCGGGCGGCAGGGTGAAGTGCATGATCGTTCCCTTGTCGTTGCCTTTCGGCGGGGCCGTCCAGATCTGGCCGTTATGGGCTTCGATGATTGAGCGGCAAATCGATAGTCCCATGCCCATGCCATCATCGCGGGTTGAAAAGAACGGGCTGAAAACCGCCTCCAGATGATCGGCGGCAATGCCCGGCCCATTATCCTCAACGGTGGTTCTAACATTATGGTCATCATCAAGGGCTGTGGTGACCGTGAGGCGGCGGCTATGGCCGCTGAGGTCGCTTAAGGCGTGGATACTGTTGAGCATGACATTGATCACGACCTGCTGAAGCTGCACCTTATCGCCGGTGACCTGCGGCAGAGGGTCGGACAGCTCAAGCCGCAACGTCACCTGATGGCTGTTGATTTCGTGCTGCATCAGCAACACCGCATCATGGATGATATCGTTGATATCGAGCGGTTTGGACTGGGGCTCTGACTTTACCGACATGGCCCGCAGTTTCCAGATGACATCGCTGGCGCGCCGGCCTTCGCTGATGACGCGGGTAATGGCACTCTTAGCTTCGTGCATATCCGGCTCAGGCCGCCCCAGCCAGCGCAGGGCCGCTTCTCCATTGGTGACGATGGCTGCCAGAGGCTGATTGACCTCATGGGCGATGGAGGCGGTCAGTTCGCCTAAAGTGGTCATGCGGCTGACGTGGGCCAGATCGGCCTGAGCCTTGGCCAGATCGGTCTGGGCCTGCACCCGGTCGGTGATATCAAGCACGCACACCAGCACATGGGCAAAGGTCGGGTCATCGATCGGGAAGGTCGTGGCGCACACGATGTCACGGTATTCGCTGTCCAGTGCGCGGATCTGGGTGACGGTTTCGCAGGACGGATCACCGCGCGCCAGCGCCCGTAACAAAGCCTCAAATGAGGGCATAGTCTCCGGCACGAAAATGGTGTTGAGCGAGGACATGAACTCATCCTTACGCGTCCCCTTGACCAGTTTCACCGCCGTTTCATTGATATCGATGATCCGGACCAGCCCGACCGCCTCGATCACAAATTCCGGATGGCTGGCGATATAGCGGTCGATGTCCGTTATACCTTCGGCGCGCAACTGACTAAAGCGGGCCACGACGGCAGTATAGTCTTCTTCCCAGATGCCAAAGCGCGTGGTTTCAAAGATCGAGCGAAAGCGCTGCTCGTTGGCCTGCAATATGCGGGTGGCCGACTGGGTCTTAAGTGCCAGCGCGGTGGCGATGACGATCGCAGCGATGCTGATCAGGGCGCGAATGAAGGGTGGGGCGGTGACCTCATCGATCTGTCCGCGCGTAAGATCCTGCCCATGGCCCATGATGTAGCTGATGATCGTCAGAGTCACGCACAGGCCCGACAGGGCGATCAGGCCCTTGCGCCGGCAAAAATTGGCCGACATCAGAATCACCACGACATAAAGCACCGCCACGGCCGTCCCCAGTGGCACCAGCGTGTCTATCAGGAAGATGGCGACGATCAGTACCGCCGTGCAGGCCTGAAAAAACAGCATATCCTCAGCCAGCAACGGCTTACCGTTGCCGTTCAGCGTCAGCCATGCGGGCAGATGAGGAGCGGAGGACATGAATAACGCCCACAAAGCGAACTATGGAAAGGTATATTAGCGAAACAAGATATGCTATTATGACGCGGTGCGCCATTGTTTTTCAGGCTTTGCGACCTTTGTCGGCCTATACCTTGGTATAGGGTTCCCTGAACCTAAACCTTAAGGTTATGTCTCCTCAAGTAGAATTGCCGTCACGGCACCTGTGAGCCAAGATAAGAACGATCGGGGCCGTTTCGCCCATACTTTTTTACCCCGGCCCATTTTTGTATCTGCGTAATTCACTGGCACGGCATGATCGCTTCGGCGGCGGCCTTGCGTCGACACGAATGACACAGGAGAAAACGTCATGCAAACTCAGCCGATTGAAGCCCTGGTTTCGTCCTATGCGGCCTCACCGTTTCGCACGCCCACCAAATCGGAGCCCTCCAGATCTGAGCATTTAAGCCTGCGCGAAGTCAGCGTGGTGCGTCTGATTGGTCAGGGTATGTCCAATAAGGTCATCGCCCGCCGGTTGGGGATCACGCCGGAAACGGTCAAATCCCATGTAAAGAACATCTTTGTAAAGCTGTCGGTGCGCAACCGTGCCGAAGCGGCTTTTCGCGCCGAAAAGCTTGGCATAGTGGTTTAGGTCTTAGGTTTGGTCTTTTCGCCCTTTTTGCGCACATAAAGCGTCTTATCGACCTCAGCGATGATTTGGCCGTCATCGTCGATGATATCGACTTTCAGCACCGGTTCGGTCTTGCCGTTCAGGTCGGCCATATCGCGGATCTGCATGGCCTCAGCGTGGCTCAGGCGAAACAGAGCCCGCACCCTGCCGCGGCCCGGTCGGACAAAGCGGATAGAGGCGGCCTTGTCCCAGACGATATAGTCCTTACCCAGTTGCATCATCAGCATCAGCATGAAAAACGGATCGGTCATGGCATAGAGCGACCCGCCGAACTGAGTGCCGACAATGTTGCGATTCCACCAGGTCAGCTTCATGGCGACATCGATCTCGGTATAGTCATTGCTTGTGCGCGTGACCTTGATCCCGGCCCCCAGCAGCGGCGGATAGAAGTTGATGTTCTTAACGAGGAATGGCTTACTCATGCGGTATGCGCCAACTTTGAAAAGACCTGCATTACAACGACGCCTGAAATGATCAGGGCGATGCCGATGATGGCGGGCAGATCGAGTTTCTGCTTGAACGCCAGCCATCCAACGAATGATATCAGCACGATCCCCAATCCGCTCCAGACCGCATAGACAATCCCGACCGGCAGTGACTTTAGCGTTAGCGACATCAGGTAAAAAGCCGTACCGTAGCCGATGCACACTATGATGCTGTAGAGTGGTTTGGTGAATTGCTGTGAGGCCTGAAGCGCTGAGGTGGCGATCACTTCGGCAACAATCGCGCCGATAAGCGTAAGGTAAGGGTGCATGGGGACTCCTTTTGGAAAAGGCTTATCCTACCCAATGCGGCCTGACTAGACTGACCTTGCGGCAGCTAACGCGGTCTTTACTCAAAGACGGCCTTAATCTATATGACCCTCACCGGACGAGACGCGCCGTACCCGGTAGCCTTGCGCTGCGGCTTTCCCGCCGAAAGACAAGACGACGCATTGTTTCATAGTTTGAAAGGATGCGCGCAATGTCTTTGCCGTGGATTTATCTGATTATCGCCGGTGTGTTAGAAGTCTGCTGGGCGATTGGCCTCAAGTACACAGAAGGCTTTACCAAGCCCATACCGTCTGCCTTTACCCTGATCACGCTGGCCTTGAGCATGTATCTGCTGGCCAAAGCGGCGGAAGTTTTACCGATCGGCACGGCCTATGCGGTCTGGGTTGGCATCGGTGCATTGGGGGCGGCAATCCTCGGTATTTTCCTGTTTCAGGAAGCAGTGACGCCGTTAAGGGTGTTATTTCTGGTCATGCTGCTGGTCGCGATCATTGGCCTGAAATCGACCGCGCACTGATCTGACTACCATTTCGCCCAGGTTCGGCGGTTCAGTATGATGTGGTGCGCCGTTAAAAAGAATATCGCCCCCGCCGTGCCGATGACAACGGCCCCGGCAGTGCCAGCGCCTATGCCCAGCAAGAAGCTGACCGTATAGGTCATGATGGCACCGAATACGCCCAGCACCACGTTAAACCACAGTTTGCTGTTGGTTTTAGCCATGATCGCAATCAGCCCGGCCACCGCTCCAATCAGGGCGCCGGTGGCCATGGCGATGATCCAGCCGATCTGCATATCTGTCATAAGTGTACCTTCGGTACGGTCAAATTCTAAAGGGTAACCGTGCGTGGCCGCATGTAAGATTAAAATGGGTCAGCGCGTCACAGGTTATAAATAACCTATAGAATTTAATATTTTACCTTAAGCTGTGGCCGAGCCTGTCTTGATGACCGAAGCGACCATTTTTAGAAAATCCGGTATGGCAAAAGGCTTGGGCAAAATGGCATTGGCACCGGCAACTTCGGCGGCGGCCAGCACATGCAGGGCGCTGATTTTGGAGTTGGCGTCCTGCGACATGGCGATCACCTTGATGTGGGGCCAGTCCTTGCGGATCTGGCCGATACCGGCGATGCCCCCGATACCGGGTATCAGGATCGAGGTTATGACCATGTCCAGAAGGCTCAGATTATGGTCGAAAAAGGCATCTTCCATATTGACCGCTTCGGAGACCGTATAGCCGACCTGACGCAGCACCAGCGTAACCTTGGTGCGCAGCAATTCATCGTCTTCGATGACCAGAATGTGATGCTCGGTTCGACGCGCACGGTGATAGCTGGCCGTCTCATCAAGGATGGTCTTGAGCTGGTCCTTGCTGAAGGGCTTGGTCAGGGTGAACTCTGCTCCAGCGGCTTTGGCACCTGTGATCTGAGCCTCCAGCGCCTTGGGGCCCCACTGATCATGGGCCACAATCAGAAGCGGCGTAGACGGCGCCAACCTGCGGATGTCATCAATCCGGTCGGTCAGATTGACCCCGTCGATATTGGCCTCAAACATCAAAAGCTTAAAGCGTTCCGATTTCAGCAGGTCAAGCGCAGTTGAAGGGTCAAAGCTTACGATAGCGGGCCATTTCTGAGCATCCAGCATGGTCGCTATATGCTGCGCTTCGGCCCGGTTTGGATTTAGAACCAGAACACTACTATGGCTCATAATGACGTCTGAAAGCTCCTGTTTCAGATACTATTATGACGGTCTTCAGTTAATAAGTAAAAAATGAGCCGTTTATAATAAACCTGTATGCGGTTACAGGTCTTGCCGCGCTTGCTGTTTTGCAGGTGCAGGGATAAGCTTGCGATATGATCATAATATTATCGGTCAGACATCTTAAGGCAAACCTATGACCAAAGCCGCCGATACCGTCTATTCAGCATTGCAGAGGTGGCGTGTCGATGCGGCTAAGCCGCTCATTGTCGGCATTTGCGGCGCGCAAGGTTGCGGCAAGTCGACCCTTGCGGCTGAGGTGCGGCAACGACTGGAAGATGAGGGGGTGAGGGTGGCGGTGTTGTCGCTGGATGACCTTTATCTGTCGCGGCAAAGGCGATCCGACATTGCCGTCCGCTATCATCCTTTGTTTGCGACGCGCGGTGTGCCCATGACCCACGATGCGCCTCTGGGGGAGCGGCTGCTTGAAAACCTGAAAGCCGGTCGCGCGACCCTGTTGCCACGCTTTGATAAGGCGGTCGATCAGCCGCATCCGTCGCAAGCCTGGACGCCGGTGACCGGGCCGGTCGATGTGGTTTTGTTTGAGGGCTGGTGCGTGGGGGCGATCTCACAAGCCTATGACGACCTGATCGATCCCGTAAACGGCTTTGAGACCGAGAACGACCCGGACGGCATCTGGCGGCGCTATGTCAATCAGGCCTTGATGGGCAGCTATGCGCGGCTGTTTGGCTATATCGACCGGCTGGTGTTGTTGGCCGCGCCCGATTTCGAGGTGGTGACGCGCTGGCGCACTGAGCAGGAACATGACCTGAAACAACGTCTGGCCAAGGAAGGCCGCACCGGCGAGCATGTCATGAGCGATGATGAGGTCGCTGCCTTTGTCCTTGCCTATGAGCGCCTGACCCGGCATATCCTGAGCGAAATGCCCGCCCGTGCCGATCTGGTGCTTAAGCTTGATACCGATCGGCGCGTGACGGCGGCAATCTCAGGAGAGGATAACCGATGACCTATACCCCCGCCGCTGCCCGCTATGACGCCATGCCTTATCGCCGCTGTGGGCGTTCGGGGCTGAAACTGCCCGCCATATCCCTGGGGCTGTGGCAGAATTTCGGGGGCACGGATGTGTTTGAAACGGGCCGGGCCGTGCTGCGCCATGCCTTTGATGCGGGCATTACCCATTTCGATCTGGCCAACAACTATGGCCCGCCACCGGGATCGGCTGAGGAAAACTTCGGCAGGGTTTTAGCGTCCGATTTCAAGCCCTATCGTGATGAGATGGTTATCTCGACCAAGGCCGGCTGGGACATGTGGCCGGGGCCGTACGGTGGCATCGGCGGGTCGCGCAAGTACCTGATCGCGTCCTGTGACCAGAGCCTTAAGCGTATGGGGCTGGATTACGTCGATATCTTTTACTCGCACAGGGTCGATCCGGAAACCCCACTGGAAGAGACGATGGGCGCGCTGATCAGCCTGCACCAGCAGGGCAAGGCGCTCTATGTCGGTATCTCCTCCTACTCGCCGGAACTGACGCGCAAGGCAGCCGCGATTTTGACGGCGGAAAATGTGCCGCTTTTGATTCATCAGCCGTCCTATTCGATGCTCAACCGCTGGATCGAGGACGGGTTGCTGGAGACGCTTGAGGATTTAGGCACGGGCTGCATCGCCTTTTCACCGTTGGCGCAGGGGTTCTTGACGCGCAAATATCTCAATGGTGTGCCCGCCGATGCCCGCGCGGCCAAGGCCGGATCGTTCCGGCAGGGCCTGATCACGCTGGAAAATCTTGAGCGTATCCGCCAGTTAGACCTGATCGCCCAAGGCCGTGGTCAGTCGCTGGCGCAAATGGCGATTGCCTGGGTGCTGCGCGACCCGCGGGTGACTTCGGCCCTGATCGGGGCGCGCAATGTCGAGCAATTGGCGGATTCGCTAAAGGCCCTTGATCGCCTTGATTTCAGCGCGGAGGAACTGGCGCAGATCGACACCCATGCTGTCGATGGCGGGCTTAATATCTGGAAGGTGTCGTCGGAACTTAAATCTTAGCCATAACGATTGAGGCTTAAATCCGACGTTTCGATCTCAGGCTTAATCCCGCTAATCAGGTCGGCCAGCACCCGCCCGGAACCGCACGACATGGTCCAGCCGAGCGTGCCGTGGCCGGTATTTAGCCACAGGTTAGAATAGCGCGTGGCCCCTATCACCGGCGTGCCGTCGGGCGTCATGGGGCGCAGGCCCGACCAGAACTTGGCCTGAGATTGATCACCCGCCCCGCCGAACAGGTCTTCGACCGAAAAGGTCAAAGTCTCTTGTCTTGTGGCGGGCAGTTCCTTGGAAAAACCGGCGATTTCGGCCATGCCGCCGACGCGGATGCGTGACCCTAAGCGCGTGATGGCGATCTTATAGGTCTCATCCATCACGGTTGACATGGGCGCGCGCGCCTCATCCACGATCGGCACGGTGATCGAATAGCCCTTGACCGGATAGACCGGCACATCGAGGCTAAGCGGTTTCAGAAACGCCGGACTGTAGCTGCCGAGCGCACACACAAAGGCATCGGCTTCATAGTCACCCTTGGACGTTTCAAGTGCCACGATCCGCTCCCCTTCACGCCGCAACCCGGTCATGGCGGTGTCAAAGATGAACTTGACCCCCAGAGCTTCACATCGGGTCGCTAAGGCATTGGTAAAGATAAAACAGTCGCCGGTTTCGTCCTGCGGCAGGCGTAAGCCCCCGACGATTTTCGATGTATCAATCCCCGGCTCAATACGCGCACATCCGGCGGGGTCGAGCACCTCAAACGGCACGCCGCCCTCAGTGAGAACCTCAGTGTCCTTGCCGACCCCGTCCATCTGTTTCTGGGTGCGGAAAACCTGCAAGGTGCCCAGTTCGCGGTGGTCATAGTCTATGCCGGTTTCCCCGCGCAGCGCGATCAGGCAGTCGCGGCTATAGTCGGCAATGCGCACCATCCGGCCTTTGTTGGTATGGTAGGCGCTGTAATTGCAGTTCATCAGCATCGACCACATCCACCGGATGGTCGCCGCATCAAACATCGGCTGGATGATCAGCGGGGCACGCTTCATAAACAGCCATTTTGCGGCCTTTTGCGGAATGCCGGGTGCGGCCCAGGGCGAAGAATAGCCGGGCGAAATCTCACCGGCATTGGCAAATGAGGTCTCAAGCGCCGGGCCGGACTGCCGGTCGATCACCGTGACCTCATGCCCCGCCTTGGCCAGATACCAGGCCGAGGTCACGCCGATAACACCGGCACCTAAGATAATGATTTTCATGACGATACCGGAATGTAGTGGCGGAAGTAGCGCGACCCCAACTGGGTCAGGATTTCATAGGATATAGTGCCTGCATCGCGCGCCAGATCATCAATCGACTGATGTGGGCCAATCAGTTCGACAAAGCTGCCCGCCTGTAGCGCATCCGGTTTCAGGGCGGAGATATCGATGATCATACTGTCCATCGATACGCGGCCTAAGATCGGCAAACGCACGCCGTCAAACCACGCCGCACCCCGGTTGCTCAAAGCGCGCGGCAGGCCGTCGGCATAACCGGCTGACAGGGTTGCCAGCCGCATCTCGCGTTCCGCTATAAACGTGCCGCCATAACCGATGTGAGCGCCCGCAGGCACGGTACGGGTCTGGGTGACGGCGATATCAAGGCGTGCAACCGGCTGCATAGGATTGGGCTGTCCGTCGTGGGGGGCGCCGCCATAAAGCGCGATACCCGGCCGGATCAGGTCGTGATGATAGTCAGCGTTCAGGAAAATCCCGCCGGAATTGGCAAAACTGACCGGCACATTGGGAAGGCGTTCCATCGCCCGTTGCATGGCCTTAAGCTGATAGCCATTGGCGGGATTATCCGGCTCATCGGCGCAGGCCAGATGGCTCATCAACAGGCGAATATCGAGCCCTTGGGGAGGTGCCGCCAGAAAGGCATCCAGTTCATCTGGCGACAACCCTAAGCGCGACATGCCGGTATCGACCTGAAGCGCGCAGGGCAGGGGGCGGCCTTGGGCGCGCGCCTGATCGGCCCAGCGGGTGATGTGTCCGGCAGAGTTCAAAACCGGAATAATGTCCTGCTCAGCGCATGGCCCTTCGGCACCCGGCGACAGACCGTTCAGCACATAAAGCCGCGCGTCGGCGGGAAGGTGCGGGCGCAAGTCAAACGCTTCATGGGCAAGTGCCACAAAAAACTCACGGCATCCGGCGGCATAGAGGGTTTGGGTGACCGGGATAACCCCAAGGCCATAGGCATTGGCCTTGACCACGGCACCCGCCACGGCGTGCGGGGCCTGTTGTTTCAGGCGCGCGTAATTATCGGCCAGCGCCGCAAGATCTATGCGAAGGCAGCCTCCGGCACCCGATAATAGGGTTTGTGAATTGAGATCGCGCATCAACCGCCCGCAAAAGTTTGGTTTCTGATGTAAGGATAGGGCAATGATCGTTGAATGTCAGATTGTTTTGTCGCTGAAAATGCGTAATTAAGCGGGATATTGAAACAATCTGCGAATAATGTGGAGTTTTCGTGATGCAGGCTCTCGATGCGATCGATCGCAATATTCTCCGTCATCTGAGGGAAAATGCCCGCCTCAGCAATGCGGCCCTGGCCAAGGCTGTGGGGTTATCGCCCTCGGCCTGCTTGCGGCGGATCAATATTTTGGAACAATCGGGCGTCATCCGCGGCTATACGGCGCTGGTAGGTGACAGTCTGGGCGAGGACGGCATTGCGGTCATCATTCGCATTTCGCTGGAGAAGCAGACCGAAGCCTCCTTTTCAAGGTTTGAAAGCGCGGTGCGCCGCCATCCGGAAATTCGCGAATGTCTGCTGATGACGGGTGATTCTGATTATCTGCTGCGGGTCGATGTCGACAGCGCCCATGAATTTGAACGCATCCATAATGACGTGCTGTCTAAACTGCCGGGGGTGCAGCGCATCCACTCCAGCTTTTCAATCCGCAATGTGCTGGCGAGCCAGCGCAAAAAATAGCCGCGCAGAGCTTTGTCTGCACGGCTATTTTTTAGATTACGCGCATGTGAATCCAAAAACCGCTTCACACTTTTTGGCATGCGCTCAAGGGCTCAGCCCTTAATAAAGGCCAGAAGGTCGGCATTAATGACATCGGCATTGGTGGTACACATGCCGTGCGGGAATTTCTCATAGACCTTAAGCGTGCCTTTTTTCAGCAGCTTGGCCGACAACAGGGCGGAATCGGCAATCGGTACAATCTGGTCGTCGTCGCCGTGCATGACAAAGGTTGGCACATCGACGAATTTGAGATCTTCGGTGAAATCGGTTTCCGAAAACGCTTTAATCCCGTCATAGTGTGCCTTGGCGCCGCCCATCATACCCTGCCGCCACCAGTTCTGGATAATGCCCTGAGATGCGGCGGCACCAGGACGGTTGTAGCCATAGAACGGGCCGCTGGCGACATCGAGATAGAACTGGGCGCGATTGCCGGCCAGAGCCGCGCGGAAGCCGTCAAACACTTCGATTGGCAAACCACCGGGATTGGCGGGCGTCTTGACCATGAGTGGCGGCACGGCCCCGATCAGCACCAGCTTGGCGGTGCGGCCCTGGGGCTGGCCATATTTGGCGACATAGTGAAGGGCCTCACCGCCGCCGGTCGAATGGCCGACATGGACGGCGTTTTTCAGATCAAGGTGCTCAACCACAGCCGAGACATCGGCGGCGTAATGATCCATGTCGTGACCGTCTCCGACCTGGTTGGAACGGCCATGACCACGGCGGTCATGGGCGATGACGCGAAAGCCTTTGTGCATGAAAAACAGCATCTGGGCGTCCCAGTCATCGCCGGAAAGCGGCCAGCCGTGGTGGAAGACAATCGGCTGGGCGGTCTTTGGGCCCCAGTCTTTGTAAAATATTTCGACGCCGTCCTTGGTCTTGACGTAGCTGGTGGACATGGATTTGGTTCCTGACGGTTGAGGTGTTGAGGATTGGGCCGCGGCGGCACCGCTTAGGCTGGCCCCACTGAGGCTGGTTGCGGCGATCAGGCCGGTGCCGCCCATCAGCACGGTGCGGCGGGAGGATTTCAGAATATCGGTCATGATCAAAGTCTCCGGACGACCCGCGCTGAAATGGCTTCGGGGCGTGATTACGTGCGGGACTATAGCCACTGCCGTGCGTCCGGTCGCGGGCGGCAACGGGGGATAGGGCGGGGTTTTGGGATGAGTTTGCCTATACCTGCGTATAGGTTACGCGACCGCCACCTTGGGCAAGCGGGCCGGACAATGTTGGCGCAGGAACTCGCCGTGGCTGGGCAATGTGTCGACAAAAGCGGGCAATTGTCGCGATACGGCGCTCAGCGTCGCCTCAAGGTCGCTGTGGCTGATGTGATTGGCTTGCGGTAAATAGCTGCGCGGCCGCACGCCCATGCCCTCCATCACCGATTGCCACGACGGGGCGCGGAACAGTTCATCAACCCCTTCGCGTAAGGCGCCATTGAGGCGAAACAGTTCAAGCTTTTCTCGTAAGGTCTGCGGCACCGGGGCTTTGCGGACATCGCGCCAGAATGGGGTGTCATCGCGTTCGGTTGTGCAATAATGCAGGACGACAAAATCCTTGATCTCAGTGTAGTCGGTGGCCATACGCCGGTTATATTCGCGGATTAGGGTCGGGTCGCAGTCGCGCTCAGGGAAATAGCGCAGCAGGAAATCCATGGCCCGGTAGATCAGGTGAATGGCGGTCGATTCCAATGGCTCGATAAAGCCGGACGCCAGCCCGACCGAAACACAGTTTTTTGACCACAGTTCCGAACGCATCCCGGTTTTGAACGGAATGATCATCGGCTTGGTGACAGCCTCACCTTCAACCTGCGACATCAGGGAGGCGACCGCGTCATCATCAGAAATGTGCCGGGATGAAAAGACATAGCCATTGCCTGCCCGGTGTTGAAGCGGGATGCGCCAGCGCCAGCCTGAACTTTGCGCTTGCGCATAGGTGTAGGGATGGGGTGGGTTGATGTTTTCGGTCTGCACTGCCACCGCCCGGTCGCACAGTAATTCATCGGACCAGTCGATAAAGCCGGTCTTCAGCGTCTGCCCGATCAGCAGGGCGCGAAAGCCGGTGCAGTCTAAAAACAGATCACCGGCAATCTCACGCCCGTCTTTAAGTTCGACGCTGCGGATAAAGCCGGTGTCATGCTGATGCACCTGACCGACGATGCCTTCATGACGGATGACACCATTGGCTTCGGCATGGCTGCGCAGGAATTTGGCCGCCAGAGACGCATCGATATGCAGCGACATGGCCGCCGAGCCGATGGGCGTATTGCGCGCCTTTTGCGGTAGCATGAACTTGCCCGCATGGGCCATAACCGCGGCCGGGGCAAAGTCCTGAAGCCCGGACTGATGGCCCGCCTGTTTGGCGCGTAGCCAGAGTTGATAGAAATCAAGGGCGGTGCCGTTCGAGGCCCTGACCGGGCCGCCGATGTTTCCAAACGGATGGAAGTATGTCTCGCCCTTTTTCCTCCAGTCATCAAAGCGGATGCCAAGCTTAAACGAGCCTTGCGTCGCCTGAATAAAGTCCTGCTCGTTGATTCCGAGATTGCGCAGTAATTCCAGGATTGGCGGCACGGTCGATTCCCCGACGCCGATGGTGCCGATCTGCTCGGACTCGACTAGGGCGATCTCGAACCGGCCTTTGGGCAGGTAGTGACACAGGATCGCCGCGCACATCCATCCGGCGGTGCCGCCACCGACAATGACGATTCTTTTCAAAGCGTTATCAGTCATGTTGCGCACTCGCTCTTGCGGGATTGGCCATGCGGTTGCAGTAGTCGAGATAGTCCTGATGGGTCGGGGCCTTGGCGACGGTGGTTTTTATGAAGTCGGCCATCTGTGTGCAGGCCTCGATCATGTCATCGCCTTTCAGGCCGTCAGTGGCCGGGTCATAGGCCTGCGGGTGCCAGTCGTACCCGTCATAAATGGCCAGCCAGCTTTGCGGGTGGAACATCTCCCAACGGTAGCGCACGAAGTGGCCGCGGGCCTTATAAAGCTCGATCTTATGGCGCAGGGTTTCGGGCAGTTGGATGGTCTTACAGGCGCGCCAGAATTCGGTGTCGTCACGATCAGAAGCGTAATAGTGCAGGATGATAAAATCGCGCACCCGCTCAAATTCGCGCCGCGACATATCATTATATTCGTCGGTCAACGCAGGGTGAAAACCCTTATTGGGAAATAGCTGTTTCAGCTTTTCGATACCGGTTTGAATGAGCGCGATCGAGGTCGATTCCAGCGGTTCCAGAAATCCTGACGACAGGCCGATGGCGACGCAGTTTTTGGCCCAGGCTTGAGCGCGCCTGCCGGGGCGGAATTTGATCTGACGCGGCTCAAACAGCATCTTGCCCGGCACATTGGCGGTGAGGGTTGCAAGCGCCGTATCATCATCGGTGAAGTTCGACGCATAGACATAACCATTGCCGTGTCGGTGCTGCAACGGGATGCCCCACTGCCAGCCGGCGTCGCGGGCGGTGACCTGCGTATAGGGCGCAGGGGCCGGGCCGGTGGTTTCCGACTGGACGGCATAGGCCCGGTCGCAGAACAGCCACTGACCGTAGTCCTCATAGCCGACGCCCAGTGCCTTACCGATCAGCAGAGCCTGAAAGCCGGTGCAGTCGATAAACAGGTCTCCGTCGACTGTGGTGCCGGTATTTAGGCTGAGTGAGCGGATATGGCCGGTGCCTGGATCAAGATTCACGGCATCAATACGGGCGTCTATATGCTCAACCCCCAGACCCATCGCAAAGCTGCGCAGATAGTCGGCGTAGAGTCCGGCATCCAGATGATAGGCCCAGTCAAAGAACGCGCCGTAAAAAGGCGCCTGTCCTGCGGGCATGGCGAATTTTCCGGCCTTGGCGAGCGCCGCGCCCAAACAATAGTCATCGAGATTGGGCGTGTGGCCCTCAGCGCGCAGGCGGCTCAAGACCTGTAAAAACGCCACGTCACCGAAGTCCTCGCCATAGCCGCCAAAGGGGTGAAAAAAGGTCGTGCCTTTGTGGTTCCAGTCCTTGAACGCGATGGCCAGTTTGATGGTGGCGCGGGTCGCGCGCACCATCTCCATCTCATCTAGGCCAAGGCTTTGGGTAAAGGTGCGGATGGTCGGAATGGTGGCTTCGCCGACGCCGATTGTGCCGATGTCTGAGGCGGCGACGAGCCGGATTTTTATCGGCGTATTCTGGAAATGCTTGGCAAGGGCTGCCGCCGTCATCCAGCCCGCCGTGCCGGCACCGGCGATGACAATGGTGCTGATGGCCTTATCCATAACGCGTTTCCTGATGTTTATATTTTGGGCGAGGATGGGCGCATCCGAGGCGCGGATCAACTCGAAAAAGTGGCTTTAAAAAGCGGCCCAAAAAGCTGCGAAAAGGGAGGGAGGCTCCCTTTCGCAGTTCAGTTGGGAAGGATTGGCGCGACACCATAGGCGTCGCGCCAAAGGCTTAGGCTACGCAACGAACGTATCCTAAAGGATTTAGGCCCTTACCATTTGGCGCGAACGCCGAGGGTGATACGGGGCTCATACTCGTTCTGATAAGCAAACTGGGTCTTGCCCTCAGCAAACTTGTAGTAATAGCTCTCGATCTCGCCGGTTATGTTGGAGCCGTTGAGATACAGCGACAGCTTCGGATTGATGTCATAGGTCGCGTTGACATCGACATATGAGCTTTCTTCCTGATAGGTCGGGATGTTGTCGCCGCTCAAAGTCGCCAGACCCTGCACGCGGTCCGAGCGGTAGTTATAGGCGACGCGGAACTGGAACTTTTCGTCCTGATACCAGCCGACCAGATTGTACTGATGCTCTGAGTTGTTGACGAACGGCAACTTGTCACCATCAATGCCGCGACGGTTTTCGGTCGAGGGCGAGAAGGTGTAGTTGGTATCGACCCCGAAGTTCGACAAAATGCCGCCGTCAAGGAAGTCATCGAAGGCGAGCTTACCGCCGATTTCAACGCCCTGTACCTTACCTCCGTCGCCCTGAATGTTGAGCGAAACCGGCACGTCATATTCCGGTGAACCATCCGGGTTCGGGAAACGTCCGGTGGTTGAGCCGCCGGTGACGAAGCTTTCGATGTCGATATAGAACAGGGCCACGTTCACCATCGAGGCGCGGCCGAGATAGTATTCGGCTGCGGCATCGAAGTTCTTGGCGCGCCAGGGGTTGAGGCCTGGGTTGCCGCTACGTTCGGCGCTGGTCACGATCCGGCCACCGGAGCCGCTGTCGGCGGTGTTGATCTTCAGACCGCCGCCGTAGGAACCAAGGTCAAGCGGCTGCATGGTCTTGGCCGCGGCAAAGCGGAAACGCAGCTTGTCAGAATAGTCATAGATCATGTTGAACGACGGCAAAACATCCGTGTAGCGGTTTTGATCGTAGACATCACCGATGTCTTCGTTGGTGTCACCATAAGGATACTGGGTTGGATCGGTGACATTCTGGCGGACATCGATCTTGGTATTGATGACGCGCACGCCGACATTACCGCGGATCTTTTCACCGACTTCGAAATCACCGGCCAGATAGGCGGAGTTTTCGGTCAGGTCGACATCGTAGGACTGACCCGGCACAATGACGCGGTTAGCGCCACCGAAGACGCGCTTCATGAACGCCGCCGCATCGTCAAAGTCACGCGGATCAGCGGCCCAGAAGCCGGGAATCCCCGACGTGATGCCACCCAGATCGGTCACGAAGATCGGGTTATTGTACTGATCAAGGCGGGTCGGGCGGTTGACCGTATAGGGCTGGAACACCATGACGCTGGGGTTGGTGGCCGAAGGCACCATTTCGCCGCGGGCGCAGCGCGGATTGTCCATGACTACGTCGATGGCTTTCCACTGGGCTGCACAGCCAGCGCTCTGGACGACACCGTTCTGATCCTGCTTGCCGGCATAGAAGTCGGAGAACAGGTGGAACTGGGTGATCGAGACGTCGCGCTTGGAGGAGCGGATGCCGCCGTCAACCTTGGTGAACAGGCCAAAGGCCTTTTCGTCGAAGGTGTAGTGTGCGTCAAAACGCGCAACCTGAAGTGTCGATTCAGCTTCGTTATTGCCTTCGGACGAGAACGCACCGACCGCGTAGGAGCCGAGGTTGGCCATGTAATCGGTCATGGTCTTGCCCGCGCCTAAGCCACCGGTGATCGGGGTGTCAAAGCCTGACCAGACCGGGCTTTCGCCTGAGATGTCATAGTGAAGCTGCGGGTTCTCGCCGTAACCCTGCGGGTTCGGATTGATATAGCAGCCGCCCTGATTGCCGGTAATGCTGTTCGAGCGGCGCGAGGCATCAAAGGTGTCGCAGATTTCCTTCGGATAGAAGGTGCCGCGTGTGCGGTCGTCGGCATTGCGGAACAGGTTGAACCGGCCCGGTGCGTACTGCCAATTCGACAGGTCGCCCTGAACCTGACCGTTCATGCTCAGGCGGTTGGCGTCAGCCGAAATCAGGCGGGCTTCGTAGGTGAACTTGCCGCCATTATCGTATTTGAGTTCCAGATTATAGTTATAGGACTCAGACGTATTGGTGCGGTTGACGGTGAACGAGTTCACCCAGTGAGCGTTGACGTCGTATTCATCGACCGTCAGCCACGGACGGCCATTGGAGCCGGTTTGGCCGCTGTCGGCAGAGACATCCGGCTGGGCCCAGACCCCAAAGGCGGCACCGTCCCAGCGGTTTGAGATATTGATACCGATGGCGCGGTTATAGTCTTCAAGCTTGGCGTAAAAGCCTTCGGCTACAAAGGTATAGCCTTCGCCAAAGCGGGCCTCGAACGCCAGACTGGCGCCCAGACGCTTGCGCTCATTGGTGCGGCTGAAGCTTTCGAAACCGTGCGGCGACACAAAGTTCTGCGGGGCCGAGCCGCCCCAGTCGTTGTTGCCGGACAGGCCGACCACGCCGGAGAAGTTGTTAGCCAGATTGACATTCGATTGCGCGATCGACGCCATGAAACCGATATTGTCATTGCGCCATGACCCCAGCACGTTGGCGACATAGTCATCGCCTTCGCTCATTTCGCCGCGCTGGCCCTCAATCGCCCCGGCCAGAGTCAGGCCTTGCCCAAACTGGAACGGACGCCGCGTTTGCAGGTCGATAGTACCGGAAATCCCCGACAG
Source organism: Asticcacaulis endophyticus (assembly GCF_014652575.1). GTDB lineage: Bacteria > Pseudomonadota > Alphaproteobacteria > Caulobacterales > Caulobacteraceae > Asticcacaulis > Asticcacaulis endophyticus. Next base: position 1,079,615 of record NZ_BMZB01000001.1, read on the forward strand.
GGCATTGGTCGGTTCGGTCGATTTATAGACGACAACTGAGTTCATCAGTTGCGACGGCACATCCAGCAGGTTCGGCTGGGCCGAGCCAAGGTTACCGGCCGACAGATATTGCTCCCCGTTCATCAGGGTGATGACCTGCGACAGGCCGCGGATATCGACGGTCGAGCCTTCGCCCGCGTCACGGCGGATCTGCACGCCCGGAATACGCTGAACCGAATCGGCGATGGTGGTGTCGGGCAGCTTGCCGATATCTTCGGATAAAATCGCATCGACCATGGCGACTTCTTTGCGCTTGATGCCGACCGATTTCAGTTGCGAGGCGCGCACGCCGGTCACAACCACGGTTTCGATATCACTGTCGGCAGCGGTCGTGTCCTGTGCGGTGGCGGCGGTGGATAGCGCTAAGGAGAGTGCGGCCACGGATACGCCCGCCCCCAGCGCCAGACTGAGCTTGCGGCTTAAGGTTCGCCCATATGGGCGGTGGTTTCGTGTTTGGAGTGTCATAGTTTCGTCCCTGTAAGTTGTTCTCGAACGCGGTTTAAACTGACTGCATGTGTTTGAAACCTGACCTTACGAACCCTTTTTTGTCTTGCCCGCTAAGTTTTTGTCTTTTTATGGTAACGTTATCATGTCTTGCGGACATTTTCGCAGGAAGTGGGATTTGTATTGAATAAATTGAATAATTCATAAAATGTCTTCCCTGTCATAGCACTTTTGGCGTGCTTTTTGACCTTCCGACGGATGGTTTTCGTCATGAAGTGTTGTTGATTTCACAAAATGCCTCATTTTTGTCAATAACAAATGTCATCGATGTCATAATGCGGGACCAAATGGCTGGACATTGACCAAAATGTGTGGCTTCACTGCATCATAAACAATGTTGGAACGGGCGAATCTGCCTTAAAATCCAAAACCTCAAGCCCATGCCGTAAATTGACCGACCATGACCACCATATATGATGTCTCAAAACTGGCCGGGGTGTCCGCCAAGACCGTGTCGCGGGTTCTGAATGAGCCGGATCGCGTAAAGACGGCGACCCGTGAGCAGGTTCTGGCGGCCATGAAGACGCTGGATTACAGCCCCAATGCCTCGGCGCGGCAGTTGCGGCTGGGTGGGTTTTCCTCGATCGGCCTGCTGCTGGAAGATCCGGCCTCAGGTTACCAGAGCCGTTTCCATCAGGCCCTGCTGACCGCCTGCATGGAAGCGGGCAAATATATGACGGTCGAGCTGTTCGAAGGCGTCATGCCGGACTGGCAGGCGCGAGTGGATCGCTTTCTGACCGAAGGGCGGGTGCGCGATCTGATCTTGCTGCCCACCTTGTGTGATTTCACGCCGCTTAAGGATTTGCTGCGTGAGCGCGGCGCGCGGGCTGTGCTGATTGCGCCCTCGGTCCATGATCCGCACTTTCCGTCGGTGGTCATGGATGACCGGGCGGCGGCGCGTCAGATCATCGAATATCTGTTTTCTCTGGGCCATACACGCATCGGCCATATCACCGGCCATCCTGATCACTCGGCCACGATTTTGCGGCGCTCTGGTGTCATCGAGGCCTATGACGCCAGGGGCCTGCCGCGCCCAAAGCCAGAGCTGTTCGCCAGCGGTGACTTCATGTTCAAAAAGGGCATCGAGGCGGCGGAGACGCTGCTGTCCTTACCGGAGCCGCCGACCGCGATTTTTGCGGCCAATGATGAAACGGCAGCGGCGGTCGCTATGGTCGCGCATCGCCGGGGCCTCAGCATACCCGGTGACCTGTCGGTGGTCGGTTTTGATGATGCGCCGATTGCCTCTGCTGTCTGGCCGCAACTGACGACGATCGCCCAGCCGTACTTTGAGATGGCCCGCAAGGTGGTGCATCTGGTCGATACCTGGGATCAGCAAAGCACGCAGTCGGGTTTCGTCAGCACATATCTGACGCCGCATGAACTGGTCGTCCGTGAATCGAGCGGGCCCGTTTTAAAAGGCTGATGGGCCGAAAGTCTGATGATGCAGGGACGTTTTGACGGGGTAAAAACGGTAAGAAGACGTTAATTTTACCACCCATGCACTTGCGAATTATTTGCATAGGTGCTACCCAGCCTGCCGGATATCATTGCGGGTAGTGGGCATGGGTGTGCAGGCGGCGTTCGCGCCAAATATTGGGCCAAAGACTAGGCCAGATACTAAACCTGAAACGGGACGCGCCCTTAAGCCTTCTGCGGTTAAGGCCGCGCGCGTGTCGCCATTGGCCATTGCCGTCGCTTTATCCATCGCCGTTCATGCCGGTATCGGCCTTTATTTTGTGACTATGCGCTTTGTAGCACCACCCGCTCAGGCCTCCCTTGATGAAGCGATGCTGGTCGAGATGTACCTGCCGCAGATCGAGCCCGATAAGCCTAAGCCGTCACCGACACCGCCCGTGCCTCAGCCGGTTGCGATGTCGCCCATCAAGACCCGCACGGTTGACGTGCCTGTGGTCTCAGATGTCGCTCCTCTGGTCATGGCCGCGGTTGAATCGCCTAAAACCGTTGCCGCCGCTCCGGTGGTTGCCCAGCCATCACCAGTACCGGCGCCCGCCGCAGAGCGATTTGTTGAGGTCGATGTCGATCAGGCCTTGTCGCGTAATCCGGCCCCGCCCTATCCGCCCAAATCCGTGCAGATGCGCGAACAGGGCGTTGTCTGGCTTCGGCTTATGGTGCGCGCCGACGGTGGCGTCGGTGAGGTGCAGGTTAAGACCTCCAGCGGTTCTATGCGTCTGGATGGTGCCGCCAGACAGGCCGTCAAAACCTGGAAATTTACCCCCGCTCGTCGCAACGGGCAGGTCGTCGAATCGTGGGTCAATGTACCCATTCGCTTTAATCTGAAATCTTAGTCTTCATCGGGAACCTTAACGACATGAAATTCACCAAAGGTCTTATCAGTTCGCTGGCGCTTCTGGCCGCACTCGGTCCAGTTAGCGCAGTTGCCCACAGTCAATGGCTGCTGCCATCGGCCACTCAAGTAGAAAACTCCACCAACCCGCAACGCCCGACCTATGTGACGGTTGATGCGGCGTCTTCCAATGGCCTGTTCTATCCTGACCATAACGCCATGCGCCTGACCGGCCTGCAAATCACCGGCCCGGATGGGGCGGCGGTTGAGGCGGAGAACGTCTCAACGGGCAAGCTGCGCTCGACCTTTGATGTTAAGCTGCTTAAGCCCGGCACTTACCGCATCGCGTCGGTCAATAATTCGGTCATGGCCCGCTACAAAAAGGACGGCCAGGACGTCAACTTCCGCGGCACCGAAGAGACCTTTGCCAAGGAAGTCCCGGCAAATGCCGAAGGGCTGACCGTATCGCGCAACTTTGGCCGGGTTGAGACCTTTGTGACATCAGGTGCACCGACCGACATCAAGGCAATCGGTAAGGGCCTTGAGATCCTGCCGCTGCAACCGACAACCGATCTGGTGCTGGGGGAGACCGCCAAGTTCCGCGTGCTGGTTGACGGCAAGCCGACGTCAGGCCTGTCGATCAAGATCGTTCCCGGCGGGGTGCGCTATCGCGGCGCGCTTAAGGATCAGGTTCTGAAAACCGATGCCAACGGTGAGTTTTCGATCAAGTGGGAACTGGCCGGGGCCTATTGGGTCAACACCAGCTATCCACCGCGTCCGGAAGCCGACGATGATGACGCGCCCGCCGGTGGTCCGGCGGCGGGTGGCCAAGGTGGTGGCATGGGGGCGCCGCGTGGTCCGATGGCTCCGCTGCGCATGTCCTATTCGGTCACGCTTGAGGTCATGCCGCAGTAGTTAAGGCGGTAAATTGAACGGTAAAGGGCTGCTCATTTCGCGATGAGTGGCCCTTTTCTTTACGCGTGCATTTGTGTCGGCTGTGAAATGTGTTGGTTTTTTGCCACATTTTTTACAAGTTGATAATGAAAGTCAAAAACCGGTCATTTTGCACTTGCAAATAGCGGGGTTAGGTTTAATCGGGCTTGCGAATGATTATTAACTGCGGGATGCGGCTGATAGTCTCTCGATATTCACAAGTACGGAAAACCAAAACCCATGACCAAAATCCGCAGCCGTAAACACAGCGTCAATCGCTATCTGGCCACCGTCGCCGCCGTAGCCCTTCCGGCAATGCCCCTCATCGCCCACGCTCAGGCGGCCGAAGAAAAAACCCTGAAAGAAGTCACGGTCACAGCCACGGTTGATAAGTATAAGGCCGAACTGACCTCGCCTAAATATACGCAAGCCTTGGTCGATACGCCTAAGACTGTGACGGTCATCACTAAGAACATCATTCAGGAGCAGGGCGCCACGACCCTGATGGAAGCCCTGCGCAATACGCCGGGCATCACCATGCAACTGGGTGAAAACGGTAATACGTCATCAGGTGATACGTTCCAGATGCGCGGCTTTTCGGCACAGTCTTCGCTGTTCCTCGATGGCATTCGCGATCTGGGTGCCGTGACCCGCGATACCTTTAACATCGAACAGATCGAAGTGGCTAAGGGCCCGTCCGGTTCGGATGGTGGCCGGGGTTCGTCTTCGGGCTACATCAATCTGGTGTCCAAACTACCGACCCTTCAGGAGGCATCTTCGCTTCAGGCCAACCTTACGAGCGAAGGCGGCCTGCGTGCTGCGGTTGATGTCAACCACAAGCTGGGTGACACCGTTGCCTTCCGTCTGAACGCTTTCTCTCAGGACAATGATGTTCCAGGGCGTGATGAGGTTAATAATTCCGGTTACGGTTTTGCGCCGTCTCTGGCCTTCGGTTTGGGCACCCGCACCCGCCTTTATGCCTTTGCCCAACATGTGAAGCAGGACAATGTCCCTGATGGCGGCATCCCCAGCATCGGTCTGGAAGGGTATTATTACAGCCCGCCGACGACTAATCCGCCTTCGGCAGAAATTGTTGCGGCTGTACGCGCTGGCGCCAAGGTTGATCGTGAAAACTTCTATGGCTCGGTCAATGATTTCGAAAAAACCGAAGCCAATATGCTAACGATTAAGTTTGAGCATGACCTGAACGAAAACACTTTCGTTACCAATACGGCACGTTACGGCAAAACCTCGATGGATCGTGTGCTGACGGGTATCAATGCTATCACGCCGGGTATAGCGGCTGTTGGTTCCACTCCGGCGGTATATAATATTGACCCTGCAACCTGGACTTTGAGCCGTTCGCGTCAGGGTGTGGATCAGGAAAATGAAATCCTGGCCAATCAGATCAGCATCGTCACGTCATTCACCACAGGCGGACTTGAGCATGACCTGTCGGCAGGTGCCGAAGTCATGTATGAGCGTCAGAAGACTAAGACTCTGGCCACGGCACTGGTAGGGGCAACGGCGCCTGCGGTGCCTGCGGCTAACCTCTATAATCCGAACGCCAATGACGTTCTGCCGGGCCTTTTGGCCACCGGTGCTTTTACGGAAGGCAAGACGACTACCCTTTCGCTGTATGCCTTTGATACGATTAAGCTGAACGATCAGTGGCTGCTCAATGCTGGTTTCCGTTCGGACACCTATTCGACCGAAACCAATGTTGTTTCTGTTCCGACGACCGCCCCAACTACGAAGCAGGTTGTCAATGTCGAGGCCGATGATACGGTATTTAGCTGGAATGTCGGCGCGGTCTATAAGCCTCTGCCGAACGGTTCGATCTACGCGTCGATTGCCAATTCGGTGACGCCTCCGGGTGGTGCAAACTTTACCCTGAGTGAAAGCGCTACTTCTACGGCGAATCCCAACATGGACCCGCAGGAAACTCTGAACTACGAAGTCGGTACGAAGTGGGATTTGCTGAATGAGCATCTGTCGCTGACGGCTGCCTACTACCGCACGGAACATGAAAATGAAATCGCGATTGATTCTGATCCGTCTTCTGCGGTGCGCGTAGTCCAGTTCGGTAAGCGTATTGTCGAAGGCGTGGAACTGAGCGTGGTCGGTAAGATCAACGACAAGTGGAGCATCATGGGCGGCCTTGCGACCATGGACACAGAGATCACCGAAGGCTCGACGGGTAACAACGCCAATGGCGCGGCGGCTCGTTGGTCTCCGGACCTGACCGGCACCGTGTGGACGACCTATAAGGTGCTACCGAAGCTGACCATTGGTGGCGGCGCGCGCTACACGTCTGACCAAAAGCGTGTGGTCGATCCGACGGCCAATGTCTCAACCTCAAACGTACCTGAAATCCCGTCCTATTGGGTGGTGGATGCCATGGCAGCCTATGATTTCAACCGCGATGTGGCTCTGCGTCTGAATGTCTATAACCTCTTCGACGAAGACTATATCTCCACGCTTAATAACTCCGGTGCACGCCTGACCATGGGGCAACCACGGGCGGCAACCTTAAGCCTGAGCTACAAGTTCTAATCAGGCTTGGTGCGACAAAAAGAACGGCCCCCGTTGTCATGACGGGGGCTGTTTTTATTAAGAAAAGCTGTAAAACGGTATCAGGAGGCGACCGCTATGATGCTGCATATCCCTGAAATTCTGACCCGTGATCAGCTTGAGTCTATCCGCGCAGGCCTGAACACAGCATCGTGGCATGATGGAGCGGCCACCGCCGGGCCGCAAGCCGTGCAGGTCAAGCATAATCGCCAACTGCCCGCCGATGCGCCCCAGTCTCAGATTCTGGCCGATATGGTCACCAAGGCGCTCAAAGCCCATCCGCTGTTTATCTCAGCCGCCCTGCCGCACATTATTCTGACACCGCGCTTTAATGCCTACGAAGGCGGCGGGCATTACGGCAATCATGTCGACAGTGCCATCCATTTCGATCCGCTCAAACAGATCAGCGTGCGCACCGATGTATCCTGCACGGTGTTTTTGAACGATCCCGAAGACTATGATGGCGGTGAACTGATTGTTGAGGATACTTACGGCGCTCATGAGGTGAAACTTAAGTCCGGTGATGCCATACTCTATCCATCAACCTCCCTGCACCGGGTCGAACCAGTAACGCGAGGCGTGCGGCTGGCGTCGTTTTTGTGGGTGCAGAGCATGGTCAGGGACGATACCCGCCGTCAGATGTTATTCGATCTGGATATGACCATTCTGAAACTGCGCCAGACCCTCGGCGACAGTGCCGAAGTGGTGACCCTGACGGCGCATTATCATAATCTGCTGCGGCAATGGGCTGACCTGTGACTATTCTCACCGCCATTCCCCGCGATATCGTTAGCCTCAGCGACTATGAGCGCTATGCCCGCGCGCGGCTGGATGACAATGCCTGGGTCTATCTGATGAGCGGGGCGGGTGATGAACTGACCGTGACTGATAATGCGCAGGCCTATCAGCGCATCAAACTGGCTGGTCATGTGCTGGGCGATGTGGCGGGCGGCCATACCCGGCTTGAGTTGCTGGGGCAGGCCTTGCCGCATCCGATATGTGTGGCACCGATGGCCTATCATAAACTGTTCCATCCGGACGGGGAGGCGGCGACCGCTATGGGGGCTGGCGCGGTCGGGGCGGGCATGGTCATAAGCTCGCTGGCGTCGGTGTCGTTTGAGGAGATTGCGGCCAAGGCCACCGGCCCGCTGTGGCTGCAACTCTATCTGCAACCGGATCGGGGCGCGGTGCTTGAGATGGTGCGCCGCGCCGAAGCCCTTGGGTTTGCCGGGCTGATGGTCACGGTCGATGCCCCGCTGGCGGGTCTGCGCAATCGTGAGCAACGGGCCGGATTTACGCTGCCGGATAGGGTGAGAGCGGTCAATGTCACGTCGCCGCCCGTAACCTTGCCGCCGCTTTCTGCCGGTCAGAGCGTAGTGTTTGATGGCCTGATGGCGCAGGCGCCGACCTGGGCCGACATGGAATGGCTGACCGGGCAAACTTACCTGCCGGTGATGCTTAAGGGTATACTGACGCCCACGGATGCAGTGCGGGCCTTTGAGGTCGGGGCGGCGGGTGTGGTTATATCCAATCATGGTGGGCGGATTCTTGACGGCCTACCTGCAACAATTGATGTTTTGCCCGCCATAGTCTACGCCGCCCAAGGGCGCGGGCCGGTGCTGATCGATGGCGGTATCCGGCGCGGCAGCGATATTTTCAAGGCACTGGCGCTGGGGGCGTCTGCGGTGATGATTGGCCGTCCGGTGATGCACGCTCTGGCGACGGCGGGTGCGCTGGGCGTGGCCCATGCCATCCGTACCCTGCACGAAGAACTGGAAGTGGTCATGGCCTTAAGTGGCTGCGCAACCTTAAAGGATATCTCACGAACGCATTTAATTACGGCATGATCATAACTGTGGCCTTAAAATAACAGCCATGAAAATCAATGTGGATTTTGTTGCCAGATGTGAAAATCGGTCTTAGGGTGGTTATGTCCGGCGAACCTTTTACCTATCGACTCCCTCTATAGGCCAAGGCTTGCGCCCAAACTGGCCACACTATAAGGCACCCGTCAGGACGCACACACCTGACGGGTTTCTTTTATATTAAATTAATCTTAAAATTATTTTTATCAATAAACTTATATTGATTGAGAGCATGCTGACAACTGAAAATCGCTTTAGTTGCGACGGCTAAGGATTTGTGCCTTTAGGCCCATGTCGCGCTCGATCTTTTCACGCAGTTGCAAGCGCTTGGTCAGGGAATAGGTGTTGAGGCAAATGGTAAAGGTCGCCCCAATCAATTCGGCGACTTCGGTCTCGCCTTCGGCCTCGGCGATCGATTTGATGTAATCCAAAGCGGCAATGACATTATGGATGGTCTGCTCACCATTATCGAGATCATCCAGAGAAAAGACTTCCGGCTTTGTCGGGTTCATAAGTTGTATTCCCTGTCTGCGCCCTAAAGCCCCCGCCCTCGAAACCGCAAATGTGAGGCTAATCGGAATCACTATGCGTGTGCATCACGAGAATACGTGATGCGGCCATGTATATTTGCTGATTCAGGGATGAATTATGCCTGCCATGACGGCTTTGACGACCGCTTGAACGCGGTTGGTGACCTCAAGCTTGCGAAAGATGTGGCGCATATGGGTATCGACGGTATTGCGGCTAATGGTCAGGATGGTGGCAATGTCCTCATCGGTCTTGCCGGCAGCGACCCATAGCAGGATTTCTTCTTCCTTGGGGGTAAGCACAGTGAAGGTTGCGATGTCAGGCCGGGCGAACAGGCGTTTATAGGCGGCGTAAAACTGGGTGCAATAGGCGCTGATCAGATCAAGGTTTCCAAGACAGGCATCGGTGCGTTCCGTACTGGCCAGCGCCACACCTGCGATCTGGGCGCGTCTTCCTTTGAACGGGACGCCAATGCCGTTATTCAATCCGGCATCTTCGGCCAGCCGCATCAGGCTTATCTGCACCTTATCCAGCGATTGCTGTTTTTCCAGATCCGACCACAAAAACCCCCAATGGTGGGTGGCCGCGGCGCGCAGTACGGGGTCAAAGCGCGCCAGTCCTTTTTCTTCATAGTGTTTTTGCCAGTCTTCGGGATAGTTGACCAGCAAGCCTGTGCGGTTAAATTCGGCCGGTATATCCAGATCGCGCGGAACCGAAAAATTAATCAGATCATAGCCAAACCTGTTCATGGCACCGGTGAACGTGCCAAACAGGTCATCCGCCGTTGCGGCGCGTGCCGTATCCGTAATAAAATCTTCGAAGCGATGTGTACCTGGTGTATGCAGCATGACTTGAATTAAGGCTTTGTTGGGGTCACGCTACATGGCAATTGTGATCACGACAACGACTAAGGTTATAAGGTAGATAATAATGGCTTTGGCAGTGTCTTCTGATTTCGATGGCGGTAATATTGAGGTCGTGGCGATAGACGGCGCTCAGGCCGATCTGCGCATCCGTAAAGATAGCCGCGCGGGCTGGAGCCAGTGGTTTTATTTTCGCGTCGACTGTGAGGCGGGGCAGCCGCTGACCCTGACCCTCAAAGACGTTGATCAATGCTCATACCCCGGTGGCTGGGATAATTACCGCGCCCGCGTCTCAGAAGACGGGCAGGTTTGGCGCCAGTGCGATACCCGCTATGAAAACGGCGATCTGATTATCAGCTATACGCCGCAAACGCCGGCCGTGTGGTTTGCCTATTTTGCCCCCTATGGCCTGAACCGCCATGAGGAACTGCTGCACCGGGCCGCGGGGGCAGGCGCCAAACTCGACATCATCGGTCATTCGACCGAGGGCCGACCCATTTCGCGTCTGCGGTTCGGCAATGGCCGCAAAAAAGTGTGGTTTCTGGGGCGGCAGCACTCCGGCGAAACCATGGCCAGTTGGTGGATGGAGGGGGCGGTGGCCCACCTGATGAAAACCTCCGATCCGGAAGTGGTGGAGCTCCTGTCGAAAGCGACCATCTATTTGGTGCCGCTGGTTAATATCGATGGGGCGTTCCACGGCAATCTGCGCGCCAATGCGGCAGGCCTTGATCTGAACCGGCAATGGCATATTCCGCCCGAAAATGCGCCCGAAGTCGCGGCTATCCTTAAGTCCATGGACGATACCGGCGTGGACTTCATGATGGATGTCCACGGGGATGAAGCCATTCCTCATGTCTTTATGGATGGCTGCGATATCGATGTGAAATCGACCCCGGCCCAAAAGACAGGCTGTCAGGACTATTATGCCGCGCTGCTGAAGGCCTCACCGGCCTTTCAGACGGTACATGGTTATCCGCCCAATTTCGGCGGCGATGACGCCCCGACCATCTGCGCGCGTGCCGTGCCCCGTCGCTATGGCTGTGTTGGCATGACGCTGGAGATGCCGTTCAAGGATAGCCTTGATGTGTCCGATCCTGAACAGGGCTGGTCGCCGCAGGCCAGTGCTGATCTGGGGGCAGCCTGTCTGAAGGCGTTGAGCGTTGTTATTTAATTAAAGATATCACGCCTTTTGGCGGCGGGCGGGTTGGTCCTGTTCCATGTAACGCAGAACCAGATCGCCGGACATCGGCTTTGAGAAATACCAGCCCTGAATATAGTCGCCGCCCAGTTCGCTCAATATTTCATACTGGGCTTCGGTTTCCACGCCTTCCATGACGCAGGTCAGGCCCATGTCCTGACACAGCACGATCAGAGACCGCACGATTTTGAAACTGGCCGGATTGATGTCGATGTCCGAAATAAAGCTCTTGTCGACCTTGATCTTATCGAGCGGCAAACGGTGGACGTGGCTGAGCGAGGAATAGCCGGTGCCGAAATCATCGAGCGAAATCCCGCAGCCCAGCGCCTTGAGGGCATCAATCGCCCGGCGGGCCTGCGCGAAATCGCTGGTGATAGAGGTTTCGGTGATCTCAAAATCGATGCGCTTAGGGTCAACCCCGCTCTGGTTGACGCAGGCGATGATCTGCACCACGCCTTCGGCCACGGAGATATCCTGCGCCGACAGATTGATCGAAATGCGCACATGATCGGGCCATGAGGCCGCGGCTTTGAGCGCCTTTTGGATGAGCACCTTCGTCATCGGCCGGATCAGGCCGGCACGCTCAGCAATGGGGATAAACCGGTCCGGGCCGATAGCCCCCAGAAACGGACTTTGCCAACGGGCGAGGGCTTCAAACGCGGCGATGCGGCCAGTGCGGGCATCGACGATCGGCTGATAGACCACGGACAATTCGCAATCGAGATCAGCCACCTGCAAGGCCTGCTCGACCACGCTGTGCTCATGGATCAGTTTCTCATGGGCCTGCGAGAACAGCACGGTCTGACCGCGCAGATGGCGTTTGGCGTAATAGAGGGCATAGTCGGCGCGCTCAAACAAACCATCGGGCGTATTGGCGGAATCGGGGAAGGTGGCAAAGCCGATACAGGCTGAAATCTGGGCGTGGGATGCGCCAATGTCATAGGGCAGGCGCACGATTTCGCCCAGCTTTTGCCCCAGAGCCATAAGGTCTGAGTCGCTGGGGTTGCCGGTGACGACCAGCCCGAACTCATCACCGCCCAGCCGCGACAGGATGATATTTGAGCCGCACAGGCTTTGCAAACGGCGACCGGCCTCGATCAGAACCCGGTCGCCGGTCGCGTGGCCATAGGTGTCATTGACCGGCTTAAACCCGTCCAGATCGACAATGCCAATGGCAAAGCGGTCGCCGCTTTTGTGGCAGATTTCAAAGGTCAGGTTAAGTGCGGCAAAGAAACGCCGACGGTTCGGCAGGTCAGTCAGGCTGTCGAGATTGGCGATGCGAAAATTATCGTCGCTCAGGCGTTCGGTCTCTTCCTGCTTGACGGTCAGATCCTTGCGCGACTGCACCAGATTGGCAAAATCGCGGTAATAGACCATCAGAATAAAGATCATGGCAATCGACACCAGCGCCAGATTGACCGCCACCGCCCGTAAGGCCGCGTGGCCTTCAAACATAAAAAAGATGATGAACGGCGTGTTGACGATCAGGGTCACTAGAAGTGCGGCGGAGCGTACATGCATCAGGCAGAAAATGCAGCCAATGACCGTCAGGGCCATGAAAAACGCAATAAGCCCCTGGGCATAGGGATCGCCGTAGGGGTAAAGCGCCAGACTCCAGGCTGTAAACCCGATCGCCAGTCCGACGGCCAGTTTATGGGTCAGGCGCAGTTGTTTTAAGATCTGCGCATCGTCATATTGCGCGTGCCGCCGCTGCCACCACACCCTGAGACGCACGGCACACAGGATGCCAAACGTGACGGGTATATAAACGGCCAGCCATATCGGGGCTTCGCCGTAATAGGTATACGAGACCGTCAGCGCATTGGTGGTCAGGATAAAATAGAGAATGGGGGCCTGTTTGGTGAAGGCCTCAAACTGAGCGCGCACCAGCGCCGGATTATCCGACTGAACACGGAAAAGATTTATCAAGCGCATAAAGGGCGACGGGGACAAGGGCTCAACCTGCGGACGGCGGACAAAACGTCCGTTCACGAATTCTTCGATTGAGGGAATTCTAGCAGGCTTAGATAAATAAACCTTTACAGACGCAGGCGGTGTTTTCAAGATTCGCCGTTGTGTTTAACCGCCTGAAAAAACTGAGAAAAATGCCACTTCATCGATATCATTCAAGGCGATGTCTTCGCGCGCCTTGGTCTGGTTGACGCTCATGTGAATATCAGATGGTTTCAGGGCCTGAGCGGCCATGAGGTCTGAAAATACCGTATCGCGCAGCCGGTGGAGTGTCAGGCCCGCCTCATGCGGCACGGTGATTTCACGCTGACCGATCAGGTCGGATATTTTTCCGAAGAATAAAACGCGGATCATGTGGTTTCCTAATGATGGCCCTGTAACCATATAGTCAGATAAGACGAATTTACAGTCACATTCGCGCGGTTTTTCTGTTCATCTTCAGGCTTTTGATGTAGCCTGACTAACAGGTTTATGATGACGTTTTTGCCCGAAAATACACCGCCAACGCCCCGCGCCGATGTTCATGGCCGCCGCATTTCCTATGTACGGATTTCGGTGACGGATCGCTGCGACTTGCGCTGCACGTACTGCATGAGCGAGCGTCAGACCTTTTTGCCCAAATCGGCGCTGTTGTCCTATGAGGAACTGGAGCGCCTCAGCCTGTTTCTGATGGATCAGGGGGTTAAGACCTTGCGCATTACCGGCGGTGAACCGCTGGTGCGCAAAGGTATATTGGACTTTCTGAAACGGATCGGCGCACATGTCAAAACCGGCCGCCTTGAGGAACTAACGCTGACCACCAATGGTACCCTTTTGAAAGACGCCGTGCCCGATCTGGTGGCGGCGAATATCAAACGCATCAATGTGTCGATGGACAGCCTGAAGCCCGATGTGTTCCGGCGCATTACGCGCGGCGGCGATATTGCCAAGGTGATCGAAGGGATTGAGGCGGCGCAAGGCTCAGGCATTAAAATCAAGCTGAATGTGGTTGTGCTGGCGCGTGATAACCGTGCGGGAATTTCGGATATCATCACCTGGGCGCATGGCCGCGGGATAGATGTGTCGCTGATTGAGACCATGCCGCTGGGCGACGATATTGCGGGCCGTGAGGATCAGTTTGTATCGTTGCGCGATGTCGTACGCGACCTGTCGTCGTTCTGGAGCCTTGAGCCGCTGACGGAAAAAACCGCCGGGCCCGCGCGCTATTACCGTGTGGCGGAAACCGGCGGTAAGCTGGGGCTGATCACGCCGCTTAGTCACAATTTCTGCGACGACTGCAACCGGGTGCGGGTGACCGCAACGGGTAAGCTTTACATGTGTCTGGGGCAGGACGACCACGTCGATCTGGCCGCCGCGTTGCGGGCTGATCCGACCGATGCTGGTCTTGATGCCGCCTATACCGAGGCCCTAAGTCACAAACCCCGCCGCCATGAATTCCTGATTGAATCAGGTACAGTGCGCGGCGTAGGCAACCGTACCATGTCCGTCACCGGAGGATAGATTTTGCTGCCCCTTACCGACACTGACCGCACCTATATCGGCGCGGGTCGTATCCACGAAGACCGCCCGTTCAAGTCCGTTAATATCGCCATACTCACCGTATCCGACACGCGCACGGCGGAAAACGACACCTCCGGCGATGTGCTGGCGCGGCGGATTACGGACGCCGGTCATCATCTGGCGGCGCGCAATATTGTGCGCGATGATGTTGAGCACATCTGCGGCGCGATCCGCACCTGGATTGCCTCCGGTGAGGTCGATGTGATCATAACCACCGGCGGCACCGGTATCACCGGCCGCGACGTCACCCCCGAAGCCGTTGAGCCGATGTTTGATAAGCGTATCGAAGGCTTTTCGACCATTTTCCATATGGTCAGTTTCCAGACGGTCGGCCTGTCGACCCTGCAATCGCGGGCCTTGGCGGGGCTGATCGACGGGGTGTTTGTGTTCTGTCTGCCGGGCTCAAACGGTGCGTGCAAGGATGGCTGGGATAAGGTCATCCGCTGGCAACTGGATAGCCGTCACGGGCCGTGCAACATGGTCGAACTGATGCCCAGATTAAAAGAGAAATAGAATGGCTGCGCTCAAAGGGATATCCGTCGATCAGGCTGCCGACTTTCTGCGCATGGTGGCCCCGAAACCGCGCACCCAAAAGGTCAAGCTGGAAAACGCGGGCGGGCGTGTGCTGGCCGAAGATGTGCTGCCGACCCGCGATCAGCCGCCGTTCAATGCCTCGGCTATGGATGGCTATGCGGTGGTTGATCTGATCAGCGATGAAGCCTTGCAAAATGAACCGCTGACGGTTGTCGGCGAAAGTCTGGCCGGCCGGCGCTTCAAAGGCGATCTGATTGTCGGTGAGGCGGTGCGTATTTTTACCGGCGCGCCAGTACCGGATGCGGCAAACGCGGTTATCATTCAGGAAAATGTCGACCGGCAATTGGATCTCATTTTCGTGCAACCCGATGGCTGGGCCTCGAAAAGCGATAATATCCGTCCGCGTGGCGGTGATTTCAAAGCGGGGGATGTGTTGCTTGAGGCTGGTCAGATTCTTGATCCGTGGGCGCTGTCGCTGATCGCGGCAGCAGGTTACGATAAAGTTATTGTGCGCAAAAAGCCGGTCGTAGCGATCCTGTCCAATGGTGATGAACTGGTGCGGGTGGGGGACAAACCGAAATCCGATCAGATTTTTGAATCCGGCTCCCACGCTCTGATCGCCCTGATTGAACAGTGGGGGGGCAAGGCGAGATTTTTAGGTGCAGCGGGCGACAGCCTCAAGGCGATCCATAAGGCGCTAAAAAACGTGAAAGCCGATTTGATTGTCACCATCGGTGGGGCCAGTGTCGGGGACTATGATCTGGTCAAACCGGCGCTGGAACAACTGGGGCTTCAGGTCGATTTCGCTAGCATCAATATCCGGCCCGGTAAGCCGACTTGGTTGGGCAATCTCGAAGACGGCACCCGCGTGCTAGGTCTGCCCGGTAATCCGGCCTCGGCCATGGTCTGTGCGCAGTTATTTCTGCGGCCCTATATCGAAGCGGCTTTGGGCCGGTATGAGCCCCGGCCTATGCTTGCGGCCAAACTGAGCGCCGCACTACCCGCCAATGGCCCGCGTGAAGGCTGGCTGCGGGCGGTGATCACCCATGATGACAAGGGTCAGCTTAAGGTCACCGCCCTGCGCGATCAGGACTCATCGTTGGTGACGGTATTTGCCAAATCCAATGCCCTGCTGCGCCGCCCTTCCGAGGCTTCGGCCGCAAAGACCGGCGATCTGGTACAGGTTTTGGCGCTAGATCGGCTGGTGTAAGCCCAGATCGGCCAGACTATTTATATTAGTATAGGCACGCTCATCGTTGGGGGTGAGGGTGCTGATTTTTTGCGTACTCAAAAACCGCAAAACGCCCAGGCCACCATCCGCCTGACGCAAGGCCTGATCAAGGGTCGCAAACACTGACGGTTGCCACAGGGCGCATAAGGGATGATCGCGCTGACCCTTGATGTAAATAATATCCGCGCCCGACACCATCTGGGCCGTGACCAGTGATTTGACCATTGTGACCGGAATATGCGGCATGTCGCACGGCAGGCTGATCAGGGACTTGGCCTTAAGCCGGATCGCCGCTTTCAGACCGGTGTGGATGCCGCTTAAGGGCCCCAGATTGGCGATGGCCGGATCATCATAGATCAGCGGCGTTTTCAGGGTCCGCAACTGCGTCGCCACCGCCGATATCGGCTCACCGGCATTGACCAGAAGCTGCGACACCTGCGGGGTCAGGGCGGCTATGGCATGGCTGATCAGGGGCGCGTGATCATAGATGGCAAACGGCTTATTGCCGCCCATCCGCTGGCCCTGCCCCCCCGCCAGGATCACCCCCACAATCATGCTGTCTGTACCTGTGACCATGCCGTAATTGTAGCCGCCGCGTTCAGCCGTGCAAAGCGGAAAGCCTCGCCGACGCCAATCAGCACGGGCCCGTTAAAGGCGGCTTGCATCACCTCTGCGGCCAGTTCGTTCAAACGTCCCTTGATGGCGCGGGCGTGGGTGCGACCGGCATTTTCAACAATGATGATCGGTGTATCGCCGCTGCGGCCCGCCGATAAAAGCCGCGCTTCGATATGGGCGGCATTGTGCGATGACATATAAAACACCAGCGATGTTTGCGGATCGCAGACGGCGGATTCTTTCAGGTCGATCGAGCCATCCTTGGTGCGGCCCGTCAGAAAGGTGACCGAACGGGCCTCACCGCGGTGGGTGAGCGGGAAGGAAAACTGGGCTGCCGCCGCCGAGGCTGCGGTCACGCCGGGCAGGGTTTTGTGCGCAATATTATGGGCTTCAAGGTAGTCGCGCTCTTCTTCGACACGGCCAAATACCGACGGGTCGCCGCCTTTTAGGCGAACGACGTGCAGGCCTTTGTTCGCCAGCCGCACCATCAGGGCATTAGTCTTATCTTGGGGTACGGACAAACGATCGCCGCGTTTGCCGACGCAAATCTTGACGCATTTAGCTGGGGCTAGGGCGATGATATCTTCGCTGACCAGCGCATCATAAAGCACGGCCTGCGCCGATTGCAGGGCTTTGAGCGCCCCCAGCGTCAGGTGATCGGCATCGCCGGGGCCTGCGCCAACTAAGGATACAAAACCATCACGCATGAACCGGCTCCTTTGTGATTACCCGTTTCAGCAGGCACTGTTTCAGTTCACCCTTGCACGACCCGCATGACGTGCCGGCAGTGGTGATGTCACCGATGTCTTCGACAGTTTTGGCTCCGTCATCTATGGCGGCATTAATGGCGATTTCGCCCACCGACCGGCAGGCGCAGATGATCCGGCCCTTGTCCTGCATCCCCGGCAGCCGCCCGATCAGCAGGGCCGCCCGGTGCGCGGCCTCAAGCTCGGCATCGCCAAAGCGCTCCAGAAGCCAGTCACGCGGTGGCAATTTCTTATGGATCGGGGCGACGAAAACCACCCGCGTCAGACGCCCGTCCTCAACCCGCACCCGCCGCGTCAGGCCGGTGGTGACGTCATCCAGAGTTTGACACGCCTCAATCCCCGACATATCGACCGGCGCAATTCCGGCGAACTCGAAACAGTCGGCATGGGCGTGGGTGGCGCGCCGCCAGATGGTGTCGTCACTCCAAGTCGGCAATTCCCCATCAAAGTCGCGCGGAGTCATGACAAAGCCGTGCCAGGCTTCGTTATAGGCGCGGACATTGGCGGGCGTGTGCTTGAATTCCGGCTGGCCCGATATCGGGTCAACGGCGGGGTTGATGAGTTGGTTTGAGCGGCCAAAGGGTGCGAACTGCTTGGTCCAGTGCATCGGAATATGAAGGCTGCCCTCACGCACATCATCGGTCACGCGGGCCTTGAGGATGGCTTCCCCATAGGCCGTGGTCACGACCGCCAGCCGTCCGTCCTTGATATGCAGACGACGGGCATCCTCGGGGTGGATATCCAGCAAAGGCTCGGTCAGATGGCGGTTCAGTTCCGGTGCCAGGGCCGTGCGCGTCAGGGTATGCCAATGGTCGCGCACGCGGGCTGAATTGAGGTGAAACGGAAAATCATCCGTGGTCTGATTGGCGGGGCTGCGCACAATCGGCGGCACCAATCGCGCGCGACCATTTGGGGTGTTGAACTGACCATCTGCGAACAGACGATCCCCCGGCAGGCCACCCTTTTTAAACGGCCAGCGCACCGGCTGAAGGGCGTCATATTCAGCCTTCGACATGCCGGTGAGGCCGCCCAGATCAAGGAAGCGTTTGCCATCATTTTCAAACGCTGTCAGGCCCGCGTGTTCGGCAAAAACCTCATCCGGCCCTGCCCAATTGAACGCCGATACCCAGTCAGGATTCATGCGGCGGGCGACCTCAGACACAATCGCCCAGTCAGGTCGCACAGAACCCGGCAGGGGCACCAGATTGCGTTGACGCGAAATGACGCGCTCTGAATTAGTGACCGTGCCATCTTTTTCGCCCCAGGCCGCGGCAGGTAACTGGATATGGGCCATGTTCATGGTGTCGGTACGCGCGAAGACGTCCGACACGACCACCAGTTCGCAGTTGGTTAGGGCCTCATGAATCTTATTAGTGTCGGGCATCGACACCATCGGGTTGGTGGCCATGATCCAGATGGCCTTGATCTTACCTAAGCGCACGGCCTCAAACATATCGACGGCCTTGAGGCCGGCCTTGGGCGCGATGGTGGGCGATCCCCAATAACGCTGGACGAGGGATTTCGACGCCTCATCAAAATCCATATGCGCCGCCAGCATATTGGCCAGCCCCCCGACCTCGCGCCCGCCCATGGCGTTGGGCTGGCCGGTAATCGAAAACGGTGCGGCCCCCGGCTTGCCGATCTTGCCCGACAACAGGTGGGCATTGATCAGCGCCAGCCCCTTATGTACGCCCTGCGACGACTGGTTTGAGCCCATCGAAAACAGACTGACGACCTTGGGCGTGTGCAGGAAAGCGTCGTAAAATGTTTTGAGATCAGTCACCGAAATTCCGCAGTCTTCGGCGATAGCATCAAGGCTCTGGTCGTCGGCGCTTAAGGCCGCCATCAGGCGTGAATAGCCCTCAGTATGCTGATCAATAAAATCATGATCGAGCGCGTCGCGGGCGATCAGATGCGCACACAATCCGTTCCACAGCCGCACATCGGTTTGCGGCTTGATCATCAGATGCAGATCGGCGGCCTTAGCGGTATCGGTGCGCTTGGGGTCGATGCAGACGCGAAACTGGTTGTCTCTGGTTTCAATCCGGCGGTACAGTACCGGATGGGTCCAGGCGGCGTTGTGACCTGAGAACACCAGCATGTCGGCTTCCGTCAGGTCGTCATAGGTACCGGGCACAAGATCGGCCCCGAACGCCTGCTTGTGGGCCGCGACGGCGGACGACATGCACAGGCGTGAATTGGTGTCGACATTGGCCGTGCCGATATAGCCCTTGGCCAGTTTGTTGACGGCGTAATAGTCCTCCGTTAGCAACTGTCCCGACACATAAAACGCCACCGCATCAGGGCCGTGATCTGCGATGACTTGCGCAAATTTTGCGGCGGCGGTCTCCAGCGTCTCATCCCATGTCGCCGTTTCAAACTGGCCGTTGCGGCGGATTCGCGGCTCCAGCAACCGTCCTTCGAGGCTAAACGTATTGCCAAGGGCCGTGCCTTTGGAGCACAGCCGACCCTGATTGGCGGGATGGGTCTCATCGCCGGTCACAGTCATCTGACGGTTATTGACGACAGCCTTAACCCCGCAGCCAACGCCGCAGTAGGGGCAGGTTGTCGATTGGGGGGAAGGGGGCACGATAACCTATCTCATCCCTAAAAAGATGCGCTCATTCTCGATTTTAAGCGGCACGGTAGGGGTGCAGCCCTTGCCCGCATCGGCCCCCACCGCTTCGCCGGTTTGCAGGCTGAACGACCAGTTATGCAGCGGGCAGGCGATGTGGCGACCGTGGACAATGCCTTCGGACAAAGGCCCACCCTTATGCGGGCATTTGTCCATCACGGCGTAGTATTCGTTATCGACCGTGCGAAAGACGGCGATGGCCCCAAGGTCAGTATCAACGCGGCGGGCTCCCTGATAGGGGATATCAATCGCCGCGCCGACATCTATCCAGTTCAAAGTGACATTGGCGTTCATCACGCTTGCTCCTTGAGAGTTTCCTGAGACACACCGTCGCGCAGATCGGCCAGTGGTGAAAAGACCTTGGCGGGTTCCGATTTCGGCGCATGTTCCGCCCACGGATCAACCTGAAATACGGCCTGCGATTCCAGGAACCGCGCCTTGAGGTCAGCCTGCGTTTCTTCGTCGAACAGTTGGGTCTTAACGAACTCCAACCCGACGCGCTCGATCCACGGGGCGGTGCGTTCCAGATACCAGGCGTCTTCGCGGTAAAGCTGAACAAAGGCCATGGAATAGTCACGCGCTTCCTGTTCGGTTGCGACCTTGCACAGCAGATCTGTGCCGCGCAGATGGATGCCAGCATTGCCGCCGACATGCAGCTCGTAACCTGAATCTACGCAGATAATACCAAAGTCCTTGATGGTGGCTTCGGCGCAGTTGCGCGGACAACCTGACACCGCCATCTTGAACTTATGCGGCATCCATGAGCCCCAGGTGTCCTGCTCCAGCTTGATGCCCAGCCCGGTCGAATCCTGTGTCCCGAACCGGCACCATTCGGAGCCAACGCAGGTCTTAACCGTGCGCAGGGCCTTGGCATAGGCGTGGCCGGAGACCATGCCTGCGGCATTCAAATCTGCCCAGACGGCGGGCAGATCGGCTTTTTTGATGCCGAACAGATCCAGCCGCTGACCGCCGGTGACCTTGACCATCGGCACATCGAACTTGTCGCAGACATCAGCAATGGCGCGTAGTTCCTTGGCCGAAGTCACCCCGCCCCACATGCGCGGCACGACTGAATAGGTGCCGTCTTTCTGGATATTGGCGTGGTTGCGTTCATTGACAAACCGTGAGCGTGGATCGTCCTGATATTCGCGCGGCCAGGCGCACAGCAGGTAATAGTTCAGCGCCGGACGACAGGAGGAACAGCCATCAGGTGTCGTCCACTTCATCGCCTGCATAACGTCAGGGATGGTCTTAATCTGCTGCTCAACAATGGCTTTTCGCACGACCGCGTGGCCGTGATCGGTGCATTTGCACATCGGCTTGGGGCCGG
Organism: Asticcacaulis endophyticus; assembly: GCF_014652575.1. Lineage (GTDB taxonomy): Bacteria > Pseudomonadota > Alphaproteobacteria > Caulobacterales > Caulobacteraceae > Asticcacaulis > Asticcacaulis endophyticus. The sequence goes on from NZ_BMZB01000001.1 coordinate 1,101,067, forward strand.
TCTGGGCCTTGAACGCATCGCCCAAAGTGACCTTTAGCAGTTGCTCGACAATGCCGGTACACGACCCACACGACGCCGAAGCCTTGGTGCAGCCGCGCACCTTATCGAGATTGTCCGCGCCACCGCAGATCGCCTCAACCACAGCCCCCTTGGTAACGCCGTTACAGCCGCACACTTCCGTGTCGTCGGGCCATGCTGCAACGGCGGCATTAGGGTCCATGCCGGCCAGGGCCTCCGTCACCGCCTGCCCAAAGATCAGGGTGTCGCGGATATCGGCAATGGATTCGCCCTTTTTGATCAGGTCGAAATACCAGGCCCCGTCAGCGGCTTCGCCGAACAAAACCGTACCGACCAGCTTGTTGTCCTTGACCACCACGCGCTTATAGACACCGCGACCGGGATCGCGGAAAACGATGTCTTCGCAGCCTTCGCCGCCACCAAACTGACCGGCGGAATAAAGATCAACGCCGGAGACTTTCAGACGGGTCGCCAGTTCTGAGCCGTAATAGGCGGCGTCCGGGTTTTTACCCGTCAGCACATCGGCCAAAGTACGGCACATATCCCAGATGGGGGCAACAAGGCCGTAACAGGCCCCGCGATGCTGCACGCACTCACCGACCGCGAAGATGCTGGGGTCTGAGGTGCGCATCTGGTCATCGACCACAATACCGCGCTCGACCGTAAGGCCCGCCGATTTGGCCGGTTCCACATGGGGACGGATGCCGACGGCCATGACCAGCAATGACGCCGGAATGACGCGACCGTCTTTGAGTTTCAGCCCCTCGACATGGGTTTCTCCGACAATGGCTTCGGACTGGGCGCTGAGAACCGAGATCACACCGCGCTCCAGCAGCGCTTTTTCCAGCAAACGCCCGGCGGCCTCATCAAGCTGCCGCTCCATCAGCACATCGACTAGGTGGATGACAGTCGATTTCATACCGCGCTTGGCCAACCCGTAAGCGGCCTCCAGACCCAGCAGGCCGCCGCCGATCACGACCGCTTCGCCACCGGCATTGGCGGCCTTAGTCATCAGGTCGACATCGTGCAGATCGCGGAAGGCGACCACCCCCTGAAGGTCTGACCCCGGCAGGGGCAGGCGGATCGGATCAGAGCCTGTCGCCAAAATCAGATGATCATAGCCGATGGCCTGACCGTCATGGAGGACGACCTGCTTGGCCACGCGATCAATGGACTGCACCCAGTAGCCGAAATGGGTTTTGACGCCATTGGCATCGTACCAGGCGTCAGAGTGGGTGACGATATCGTCAAAGCTTTTCTCACCGGCCAGAACCGGCGACAACTGGATGCGGTCATAGGTGGCGCAGGCTTCGGCGCCAATGATCGAAATGTCAAAGCTGGACGAATCTCGCTTTAAGATTTCCTCGACGATGCGGCCACCGGCCATGCCGGCCCCGATCACCACAATGCGTTGTTTATTGTCCATAACGGCGGCCCTCAAGGGGTGAAAGGTTGCGTTTTGGCCAAAAAAAATCCCGCAACCCTTGGGGCGCGGAGCCTTTACGGGTTGCGGGACATCTTTGTCCTATGGAGCCATCACCTGTCATCATTGACCGGAAACGGCGAATTTCGTTAGACCCTCATTGGTCTGTGGTTTTATTACGCCTGTCTTTTGCAAAAATGTCAAACTGAAATTGTGCGGCGCGTTGTTTTCAGTTTAGATAGCCAAAACAGAGCGGGGGATATGTCGCTATGGCCGTTGCCACCACACGTCTTAAGGCCGCCATAGGCTATAGCAGCCATATCGGCCGACGTAACGATAATCAGGATTTCGCCGCCGCGTGCCTGGCCGATGCGCGCTCGCACCACGGGCTGGTGGCGGCGGTGGCGGACGGGGTCGGCTCACGCAAGGGCGGGCGTGTGGCCGCCGAACTGGCTGTACGCTCGTTCATCGATGATTACTTAAGCCAGTCCGAAGCCCTGTCACCGCAAAAGACCGCCGGACGCGCGTTGGAAAGCATCAACCACTGGATTCACCTGCAAGGGATCAAGGACGAAAACCTCAAGGGCATGGCCTGTGTGTTTACCGGCATAGTCATCAAGGGGCGCAGGCTGCACAGCTTTCACATTGGTGACACCCGCCTTTACCGCCTGCGCGAAGGGGCGATAGGGCTGCTGACGCGCGACCACAAGCCGGACGGAGCCGAGGCCTCGAACTTTATCACCCGCGCTATCGGGTTTGATGAGGCGGTGCGCATTGATTATCGCGTTCACGATGTCATGCCCCATGATCGGCTGCTGCTCTGTTCCGACGGGGTGCATGGTAAGCTCAACGACACCCAGATCGGCAATATTCTGGCGCAGCGCCTGTCCCCTGATGAGACGGCCAAAAAGCTGATTGATCTGGCGATGGAACTAGGCGGGGATGACAATACGACCGCGCTGATTATCGATATTTTCGAACTGCCGCCCGCCACCGTCAAGGATCTGGATGCCTTCATATCGCGCCTGCCCATGCGCGATCCGCCGGAGGTGGGCGAAGAAATTGACGGCTTTAAGCTGGAGGCCATGCTGTCGGACGGCATCTATAGCCGCGTCTTCCGCGCCCGTGACCTGAATGAGCCGCGCACGGTCATCCTTAAGTTCCCTAAACCTCATAATCTTCAGGCCGATACCTCGGCGCGTCAGGCCTTTGTGCGTGAGACCTGGGTGGCCAGTCGCGTGCAGCATATCTGGATCGGTTCGGTATTGTTGTTGCCGCCCAAGCGTCAGACCTGCCTCTATGTGGCCCAGCCCTATTATGAGGGCGAGACCTTGGAAAAACGTCTGTCGCGTAAGCCGGTGGTATCGCTGACCGAGGGGCTCGATATCGCCATCAAGCTGGCCAAGGCGCTGGGGTCGCTGCACCGCGCGGGCGTCATCCATCGTGATGTCAAACCGGATAATATCATTTTGCTGCGCGATGGCGGGCTGAAACTGCTTGATCTCGGTTTTGCGCGTCTGCCGCTGCTGGATCAGCCGATAGGCATTATTCCGCCGGGGACGGCCAACTATATGTCGCCGGAAATGTTCGACGGCGAATGGGGCAATGAGCAATCCGATATTTTTGCGCTCGGCGTGACCATCTACCGCATGTTCTCCGGCGGGGCGTTTCCGTATGGCGAATCGGAGCCGTTCACCAAGCCGAATCTGACCCGGCCGGATTCGCTGCTGAAAAAGCGTAAAGACCTGCCGGCGTGGCTGGAAAGCCTGATTGTGCAGGCCTTAGCCCCCGATGCCACTGAGCGTTTTCAGGATGGGTTCGAGATGGCGTTCAAGCTGGAAAGTGGGGCCTATGCGGCGGCCCCGACCTCGATCAAAAAGCGCTATTTCGAGCGTTTCCCACAGCGCTTCTGGCAGTTGACGACGCTGATCCTGTTTATCGTTCTGTTGCTGGTGCTGGGTAGCGGACTGCAAATCACGCCGGAACTGATGCGGGGTTTGCTGGATCGGTTGGGGTAATTACAAAAACATACTCCCCCAACTTGTTGGGGGAGGTGGCATTGAGCGTAGCGAAATGACGGAGGGGGGCAACGTAAGAAGATTTTCACTCAGATCTGTCAGGTTGACAACAGCAAAGAGCCCCCACCACCACATCTCATCGCTTCGCGATTTCGTGCGGTCCCCCTCCCCGGCGCATTTTAGTGCGCTACCGCTACGCTGCTTGAGCGCATTGGGGAGGTATAAATATTATACCGGAACCGGCTCGAACTTGACCACGCGGTCGTGTTCCTCAAGGAAGCTGACGATCTCCTGACGGCAACCCATGAAGCTACGATCATTGTAAAGCTCGCGGCGAACGCGCGGACGCGGTGAAGTCACATCAACAATCTTACCAATGGTCGCCTTGGGGCCGTTCGACATCATCACCACCCGATCCGCCAGCAGCACGGCTTCATCAACATCGTGGGTAATCATCAAAACCGTCGCCTTGATACGGTCGTGCAGTTCCATGACCGTGTCCTGAAGATGGCCGCGGGTCAGGGCATCAAGTGCGCCGAACGGCTCATCCAGCAGCAGCACCTTGGGCTCCATGCTGAGCGCGCGGGCAATGCCGACGCGCTGTTTCATGCCGCCGGAAATCTCGCCAGGGCGCTTATCCCTGGCGTGGGTCATCTTGACCAGATCGAGATTGTTCATGACGCGCTCATGAACCTTTTTCATGCTCTCAGAGTGGCCATAAAGTTTGTTGACCGCCAGCTTGACGTTCTCATAGACCGTCATCCACGGCAGCAGGGAGTGGTTCTGAAATACCACAGCCCGCTCCGGGCCGGGGCCGTTGATCTCCTTGTTTTCCAGCAGGGCGGCACCCATAGTGACAGGCACCAGCCCCGCCACCACGTTCAAAAGCGTCGATTTCCCGCAGCCGGAGTGGCCGATGATCGAGATAAACTCGCCCGTGTGAACGCTTAAGGACACATTGTCGAGCACATGGGAAATCACCCCGTCGCGCTCAAAATCGACATAGATGTTTTCAAGGGAAAGAATGGGTTTTTGCATGACTTGCCTCAAATATGAAAGATGCCGAAGTCAGGCGTAGAGCCGCCTCAAGCCTGACTTCGGCCGTATGGGCCACGGAAAAGTACACTGAGCGTCAGCGAGGGACTTTTCCGTGAGTTTAGATTAATCCGCCGTAGTCCCACGCGACACATATTGACCCAGCATGGCCACCAGACGGTCCAGAATAAACCCGACCATGCCGACCCACATCAGGGCGACGATGATGTCGGACATGCGCGACGAATTATACTGATCCCAGATGAAGAAGCCGATCCCGACCCCACCCAGCAGCATTTCTGAGGCGACAATGGCCAGCCAGCTCATACCTACCCCGATGCGCAGACCCGTGAATATATGCGGAGTGGCGGCGGGCAGCATGATCTGGAAAAAGAACTCAACCGGATGCAGGCGCAATACCTTGGCGACATTTAGGTAGTCCTGCGGGATATTGCGCACACCGACCGCCGTATTGATGACAATCGGCCAGATCGAGGTGATGAAAATGACAAACAAGGCCGAAGGTTCCGCTTCACGAAGGGCCGCCAGCGAAATCGGCAGCCAGGCCAGCGGCGGCACGGTGCGAAAGACCTGAAAGATCGGATCAAGGCCCTTACGCGCCAGATCGACCGTGCCGATGAATGCGCCCAACAGCACGCCCGCAATCGCCGCCAGACCAAAGCCGATCCCTACCCGGCTGAGCGAGGTCATGACATGCCAGAACAGGCCTTTGTCGACCCCGCCGCGATCATAGAACGGGTTGAAAATCAGTTCCTGAGATTCCATCAGCACCATAGATGGCGCCGGCAGACCGCCCGGAAAGGCGTTGGCGATCACTTCCCAGATCAGCAGGAAGGCGGCAATGGTCAGGGCTGGCATCAGCCAGGTCGAGACCTTATCCGCAAACTTACGCAGCTTGGCGGCATTGATCTGCTTTTGCTGGGCGAGCGCGATCGGGTCACGTGGGGTGGCACGCGCGGGTACAGGCGAGGCCTCTTTGGTGTGAGTCTCTGGCACAGATGCCTCCCCGGTTACCAGTTTAGGTGTATCGAAAGCCATGTCAGGTCTCCGCGTTAAGCCAGTTTCTTGATCGGCTGGCTGTTAAGGTAGGCGGCAGGGTTAGCCGGATCGAAGACCTTGCCATCGAAGAATTTCTCGACACCGCGTGAGTCTGAGGCCGGGGTCTTGATGCCGTATTGCTTGGCCACTTCGCGCCACAGGTCAGCGCGGTTGACCTTGTTCACCAGCGCCTGCGTATTCACCGCATCATCGATAATGCCCCAGCGCTTGTTCTCAGTGACAAACCAGGCGTCGTGCGACTTAAACGGGAAGGCGGCGAAATCGGCCCAGAACTTCATCAGGTGCGGTGAACCCGTGACATTGCGGCCATCGCCATAATTGATCTTGCCCTGAAGGCGCGGGACAATATCGTTTATCGGCACATTGATGTACTGACGGCCCGCGGCGATAGCGCACATGGCCTGACGGTTGGCGTCGCACCACTGGGCCGCTTCCATGCAGGCCGCGATCAAAGCCTTGGCAGCATTTGGGTATTTATCAACCCAATCAGCGCGCATCCCCAAGGCTTTTTCAGGATGGTTCATCCAGATTTCAGACGTTGTGGTGGCGGTATAGCCGATCTTTTGATTGACCAGTTGACCGTTCCACGGCTCACCCACGCAGAAGGCATCTTGCGTGCCAGCCTTCATATTGGCGACCATCTGGGGCGGCGGAATGACGATGGTTGAGCAATCCGTATCAGGGTTCACGCCCGCCGCCGCCAGCCAGTAGCGCAGCCACAGGTCATGGGTGCCGCCGCGATAGGTCATGGCGACCTTGGCCATATTGCCCGCGGCTTTCATCTGGGCGAACTTGGCCTTAAGGCCAGACGCGTTCAGGCCGACGGAGACGCTTTTCAGGTCGTTGCCGACGCTGATGCCCTGACCATTGGTGTTTAGGCGGGCCAGAATATACATCGGGGTCGGGCGGGCACCCACACCCAGCGTAAACTGATACGGCATAGGCGACAGGATGTGGGCACCGTCGATGCCGCCGCCCTTAGAGCCCAGCACGATATTGTCGCGGGTAGCACCCCATGAGGCCTGTTTCAGCACCTCAACATCGGGCATGCCGTACTTGGCGAACAGGCCGCGTTCCTTGGCGATAATGAGCGGGGAGGCATCGGTCAGGGCAATAAAGCCCAGACGGGCCGAGGCCACTTCCGGCCCCTTTCCGGCCGCCCAGGCCCCGGACGGCAGGGCCAGCTTGGCGGCGGCCAGCGTCAGGGCCGCGCCGGTCAGGAGCGTGCGGCGTGAGGGCTGGATGTCAGCCGCGACAGCTTTGGATTTGATATCAGTCATGGTGGTAAAGTCCTTCAAAGTCTTCGCGGTTAAAGCTTGTATTCGAGACCGACCCACAGCTTGGTGCGGGAGGCGGGGGCGGCGGTGTTGGCGCGCTCAAAATCAGCATATTTCAGCATCAGGCTGAGGTTTTTGGTCAGGCCTGCGGTCGCCAGCGCATCCCATTCCGTGCCCAATGCCTGACCCGTGCGTTCGGTTTCAAGGTCGCGGTAAATGACCGTAAAGGTCGGATTCATCAGCCACGGCACCTTGGTGTGAGTGGCGGCGATCAGGCTGAAATTCATGTCCTTGATGCCATTGACGTGGGTCTTGTTGCCGCCATTGGCCGAGAACACATCCGACCAGCCCTGAAACGCATGGACCATCCCCAGCGGTGTTATGAAGCCCTGCGTGCCGTTGCCTTCCAGCACTTCGTAGTTCAGTTTGGCGGTGAAAATGTCGTAGGTCGCGCTGACATCAGCCGAATATTGCGCCAGTTTGAAGTCGGCCGGATTGTTGGCGTAGTCCTTTTGTTCGGCATATTGCGCCGCATAGGCCAGCTTGAACATCGAGGCCCACAGGCTGCCGGTCGCGCGCACCCCGTAGGTATTGGTCGAAGAGGCGGCGGCATTATCGAACTCAAGCGCGTAGTCAAAGGCTTGTAGTTTCAGGGCTTCTGACACCGAATAGGTGGCGTTGAGGACGTGGGAGTTGGAATCCCAGTCGCGCGCTTCGGCTAAGATCCGGTTGACCTGGTTGATATAGGCGTAGGTCAGCTTTAGCTTGCCAAAGGCGGTATCAATACGGGCGGCGTCAAAGGTCTGCTCATCCTGTCGCCAGCCGACGGTGCCGATAAAGCGCTGATCATCAAGGGCAATGCGCTGACGCCCAACGGTGATGGTCGTGTAGGCCGTCGGCGTCCAGGTCAGTTGCAGGCGGTTGACCTCGGTCACTTCCGGATCGGCAACGACCGGATAGGCGATCTTGCCGTTCAGGTTTGAGTTGTAGTCGTCCTGAAGCGCGCGGACATCTTCGATTTCAGCCAGTAACTTGAACCCCTTAAACTCACCCGACTGAAAGCCGGCGCGGTTGCGCCATGTCACGGCATTGCCTTCACGCAAGCCGGGTTGATCGACGTTTTCATACCTCAGACGCGATTCGAGTATAGGCTTTGAAGCCTGTAGTGCCTCAGTAATCGTATCCTCGGCGAAAGATGAGGTTGAGATGCCAGCACATGTTAATGCAGTGGTCGCGCAGAAAAAAAGGCGCAAGTTCCCGATAGGCTTAAGTTTTGCCACTTTTAATATCCCCAATGTGTGAGCAAAAAAAAACGCCTCAAGAATTTTTCACACCGAAACCCGATGCGATCAAAACTTGAGACGTCACTGTCTTTATGATGGAGGTTTAAACGCCGTCCTTGGCGAATAAGAATACTTTAGCCATCCTTGGCTGTACTGTAAGCCTCATCCTGATTTTTCATTTCGTCAATGGAAATTCGTGCATTTGCGAAATATTTTTCATATCAGGCGGTGCGGTGCAGCAAAAATGTCACGAAAGGGTCATCAAAACCGTCATTCTTAAGGCTTTGCGACCCTTGCGGACAAAGCGCCAAAGTGGTTTCGTTTGAAATTAAAGCCCTGATCGGTCAGGCACTGCGGAAAATGCCGCCGTCAAACAACTCATTGGCCGGCATTAAAATGGGGTTGGGTGAGGCGTCCAGCGTCCACGGCACCGGCTCGCCGCCCTCGGTTTTTTCATCGGTTGTGGGAATATCGAGCCCCAGAGACGCCGCCGCCTGCCGCCACAGGTCGGGGCGGTAGATCTGGCGGGCAATGGTGTCAAAGTCGTGTTCCGGTGTCGTAAGCCCCCAGCGCACAAACTGGCCCATGAACCATTTGGCATGGCTGATCCACGGGAAGGTTGTGGTTTGCGGATCAAGCAGCAGGCCCGCCCCTTCGCTCGACAGGGCCAGCTCAATGGCCTCTAATGGCGCCCCGACATAGCCCGGTTGCGCCAGAATTTTGGCCAGATCGGCGGTGTCGGCCGCCTTAGCCCATTGGGCGGCTTTGAGCAGGGCGCGCACCAGAGAAATCACGCCGTCAGGGTTCTCATTGGCCCACGGTTCGCGCACGCCCAACACCTTTTCGGGCTTGAGCGTCCAGAAATCGGGGTCAGAAAACAGCACCTGTCCGTCGCCGTTAAGTTGCGCCATCTGCGGCCAGGGCGAGCCGGAGCAAAAGCCGTCGATCACCCCATCCCTTAAGGCATCGGCCATGCGCGACGGCGGCAGAACCACCCACTGCACCTGACGGTCAGGATCGATCCCCCCCGCCGCGACCCAATGGCGCAGCACGAAATGGTGGGGCGAATAGGCAAAGGGCATGGCCAGCACGACTTTGGGAGCATTTGCCGCCCGCCTGCGCGAAATCTCGTCACGCAAGGCGCGGGCGGTATCCAGCAGCTTGGTCTTATCGTCATGAATAAGCGCCGTCATCAGATGCGGCGACACGACCACGCTGTTGCCATTGGCCCCCAACGCCATCGGGGCAATGATCTTACCCAAGGTCGGCCCCAACCCTAAGCCCCGCGACAGCGGCATGGGCGCCAGTACATGAGCCGCATCCAGCAAACCATACGACATCTTATCGCGAATGTTTGACCAGTTGGCCTCACGGCTTAAGGTCACATCCAGTCCTTCGGCGCTGTAATAACCCAGCGCCTCGCCCAGCAGCACAAGGGCTGAGTCGTTGAGCGGGCTGAAACCGATTTTCAGGCTTAGAACCATTATCCTTCTCCCGGTTTCAAAAGGCCGGATATAGCCAGAATATCGGCGGCGACGGCAGCCATCGGCCGACCGGTATCCATGGCGTGCTTGCGCAAAATCTTATAGGCGTCGTCTTCGCTGATCCCGCGTGAGGTCATCAGAACACCCTTGGCACGGTCGATACTCTTGCGCGCCGCAAGGTCTGCCTTGGCCTTGGTCAGATCAGCCCGCAGGGTCTGCATCAGGTTAAAACGATGGGTGGCGACCGTCAGGATCGAGGCGACCCGATTGGGCGAATAACCATCGACGATATAGGCGGCGACGCCTGCTTCCAGCGCCTCAGCCGTCGTATTTGCGTCTGAGCGATCCACAAACATGGCCACCGGCCGCGGGGCCTGCTCATGGGCGATCTGGAGCGCATCGAGCGTGTCGCGGTCGGGACTCTCACAGGCGATGATCACCATCTCCGGGTTGATGTCCTTGAGGCGCGCCAGTTCAAACCGCGGCCAGTGATGGATGGTCGCGTCCTGATGGGCGCTATCCGCGCGTATGCCCTCGGCCACAAGGGCCGCGCGGGCATCATCGGGATCGATAATCAGGACGTTCATGCGGGAAACTTTTAGCCGGGCGGTGAATCGCCCTTTACGGCTATGCTAAAAATGCTGCGTCGCGCAAGAGGGCACGTTGCATCAAATGACGCTTAAGTGACAAAAAAATCAGGCCATCTTGACGCGAGGGGGCCATATCGCTTATGTGTGGGATAACAGCGATTGGGGAACTGGCCAACGAAGGTCAGTGTTCCGGGACGAACCGGACAGTCGTAACTCAACCTTACATTCCCCCACACACGTGTTTACGCACGTCTTGTCATCGCAGGTTCGTCATGATCTCCAAAGAGTTCCTTAAGGCCGGGCACGCCCCGACTCTGTTTTCTGCCTTTCTCTATTTCGACATGAGCTTCATGGTCTGGGTGCTTTTGGGCGCGCTCGGTGTGCAGATTGCCGCCGATCTGGGCCTGACACCCGCCGAAAAAGGCTTCATGGTCGCCGTGCCTATCCTGACCGGCGCTTTGTTGCGTATGGTTAGCGGGGTTATGGTTGACCGCATCGGGCCGAAAATGACCGGCGCCATCAGCCAGATGATTGTCATTGCCGGTCTGTTGCTGGCGTGGCTTTTGAACGTCAACAGCTACGAAGGCATTCTGGCGCTGGGTGTTGTGCTGGGCGTGGCCGGATCGTCGTTTGCGGTGGCCCTGCCGCTGGCCTCGCGCTGGTATCCGCCGCAGTATCAGGGCATAGCGCTGGGCATCGCCGGGGCCGGCAATTCCGGCACCGTATTTGCGTCTTTGTTTGCGCCGTCATTGGCTAAGGCGTTCGGCTGGTCGACCGTGTTTGGTCTGGCGGCCATCCCGCTGATTATCGCCTTTGTCATCTATATGCTCTTTGCCAAGGACGCACCGGATCAGCCCGCGCCGAAAAAGCTTGAGCAATATCTGAGCATCCTGAAAGAGCCCGATGCGTGGTGGTTCATGCTGTTTTACGGCGTCAGCTTCGGCGGGTTTGTGGGCCTGAGTTCTTCGCTCAACATCTATTTCAACGTCGAATATGGTCTGGGGCCGGTCATTGCGGGCTTCTTTACGGCGGCGTGCGTGTTTGCAGGCTCTCTGGTGCGCCCGATTGGCGGCGGTCTGGCCGACAAAATCGGTGGCATCCGTACCCTGTCGATCATGTATGTGGTGGCGGCGGTGGCCCTCGTGATCATGAGCGTCAAGCTGCCCAGCGCCTATGCCACGCTGGGTGTGCTGATCGTCGGCATGAGCGCGCTTGGCATGGCCAATGGCGCGGTCTTCCAACTGGTCCCGCAGCGTTTCCGTAATGAAATTGGTGTCATGACCGGGCTGGTCGGTATGTTCGGCGGCATCGGCGGCTTTTATCTGGCGGCCAGCCTTGGGGTCTCAAAGCAGGCTCTGGGCAGCTATCAGCCCGGCTTGATCGGCTTTGCAGTGCTGGCGGTGGTTGCGTTTGTTGGTCTGACCCTGATCAAGCGCCGTTGGCGCACGACCTGGGGTGCGGCCATTGCTGACGCGCGGATTTAGACTTTCGTCTAAGCCACCATTGCGGTGGCGGCCAAGATGGCGGAGCCATCGCCCGGCGAGGGACTTTTAAAAAGTGTTAGTAAGCGTAAGCGTCTGGTCTGAAACTATCTGATATCTTCGGAGAAACCTGAACAGGATCTGCGTGCCCCCTCGCAGATCCTGTTTTTTTATGACTTCGCCCTATGCCGGTCCATCCAAAGCAGGGTCATGATGATCGCAAAGGCAAACACCGCAAGGCCCGCCGCCAGTTGATGGGCCTCGCCCCAGCGCAGTTGTTCGACCAGTTGGTAGATGCGGATCGAGATCACTTCGGTCTTGCCCGGAATAGAGCCACCGATCATCAGCACGACACCGAACTCACCGATGGTATGGGCAAACACCAGCAGCGCCGCGGTCACAAACCCTCTGCGTGACTGTGGCACGACCACCTCAAAAAAGGTGCGCAGGCGTGACGCGCTTAAAGATGAGGCGACATCCAGTTGCTTGGGGTCAATAGACGCAAAAGCGTTGCGTATCGGCTGCACCGCAAACGGCAGGGAATAGAACACCGATCCGATCACCAGCCCGGTAAACGTAAAATTCAGGGTGCGGATGCCGAACGGTTCAAGCAGCACCATCAGCGGACTGTTGGGGCCCATCGCCACCAGCATATAAAAGCCAAGCACGGTCGGCGGCAGGACAATGGGCAGGGTGGTGATCGCCGTCACCACATCCTTAAAAACGCTGTGGCCGCGCGCCAGCCACCAGGCCAGCGGGGTGGCGATCAGCAGCAGCAGAACCGTCGTCACCGCTGCCAGCGACAGCGTGATGTGGACCGCGTCCCCAAGACCTTCGGAACTTACCACCTTCAGCGGACCTCATAACCGTATGAGCGGATAATCCGGATGGCTTCCTGCGACTTCAGAAAGGTCAGCCACGCCCGCGCGGCCGGATTTTTATCGCCGGTTTTCAGGAGGATCACCTGCTGATCTATGGGTGTGTAATAGGATTTCGGCACTATCCAACGCGACCCTGCCTTTGTGCGATATACCTGCGATGAGGCCACAAACCCAAGCTCCGCCGATCCGGTTGAGACGAAATTATAGGTCTGGGCGATCGAGGTGCCCTTGACGATTTTAGGGGCGACCGCTTCATAAATGCCCAGTTTTTTAAGCGTTTCAACGGCGGCCACGCCGTAGGGTGCGGTGCCCGGATCGGCGATAGCGATTTTGCTGAATTTTGCCCTTTTCAGAACGGCACCTTTCGGGTCGATCAGTTTTGGATCGGCGCTCCACAGCACCAGGGCCCCGTAAGCATAGACAAAACGGGTGCCGTTGACGCCCAGTCCTTCCAGTTCCGCCTTGATGGGGCGCTCGGCGTCGGCGGACATAAAGACCTCATAGGGCGCGCCGTTCATGATCTGGGTGTAGAACTGACCTGACGGGCCAAAGCTCAAACTCGCCTCATGGCCGGTGCGCGCCTTGAACGCAGCGGCGATGTCTTTGGCGGGTTCCGTGAAGTTGGCGGCCACCGCCACCTTGACCTCACCGGCATGGCTTATCGTCGTTATGGGCAGGAGCCACAACAGGCATATGAGCAGGCGTAACAACATGACAGCCCCTTAAATAGCGCGGCTTCAAATCCTAAAGGTCATGAACCGTCAGGGCAAACGAATATCATTTTTGTGCGCTGCAATAAGTATAAATGCTTACGTAAGGTAAGCTTAGAAGTATTTTTAAACAACGCCAGCCAGTTAACTCCAAAAAAATCATTATTTCATAAAAAGACCAATGAATTCGGGCCTATGGCGGCATTATTCGCCATTTGGTTGCGATTTTAGTTGATGAATTCAACTTATGGATTTTTTGGAGCCAGAATGTTCCGCGTTATTTCCTGCCTTACCGATCAGCACGATTGGGTTTTGGTCGCATTGGCCGCCATAGTCTGCCTTGTGTCGTCCTTTGCTGCGGTGAACCTGATGCAGCGCGCCAAGGCGACGGATGGTGCCTCGCGTCTGAAATGGCTGCTGACCGCAGGACTTGCGACCGGCTTTGGTATCTGGGCCACGCATTTTATTGCCATGCTGGCCTATGATCCGGGTGTGGCGACGGGCTATGACCTGAATCTGACCGTTTTGTCTCTGGTGATGGCGATTGTCGTGACCGGGGCCGGTATCGCTTTGGCGGTGACCGCGGATTTCAAGGGCGCGCAGGCTGCGGGTGGCGCCTTGGTTGGCGCGGGCATCGGCTGCATGCACTATATGGGCATGACCGCCATGCAGATGCCGGGCTATATTTCCTGGCAGATGGATCTGGTTCTGGCATCGATCGTTCTGGGCATGGCGTTTGGGGCTGTGGCCCTGATGGTGGCGGCGCGCGCCAAGACCTGGAAGGGGATTGCGGCCGCGACCGGGCTGTTGGTGCTGGCGATTGTGTCCCACCATTTTACCGCTATGGGCGGGGTAGTGATTACTCCCGATCCGGCGCGAGTTATTGGCGGGCTGATGCTCAAACCGGACAGCATGTCGCTGGCGATTGCCGTAGCGGCCATGTCGGTCCTGGCGGTGTGTTTGTCGGCGGCGGTTCAGGGACGGCGTATGGAAGCGGTAGTGGCCGCATCGGAGCGGACTTTTAAAATTCTGGTCGAAGGGGTGACGGATTACGCCATCTACATGCTGGATGAGCATGGCCACGTAAATAACTGGAATGCCGGGGCCGAGCGCATTAAGGGCTTTAAGGCGGCTGAAATCGTCGGTAAGCATTTCTCCTGTTTCTATCCTGATGACACGCGCGAAGCGGGTGGCCCGGCGACGGCCCTGTCGATTGCCCTTGAAACGGGCCGCTATGAGGAAGAGGGCTTACGTCTGCGCAAAGGCGGCGAACCGTTCTGGGCGCACGTCATTATTACGCCGGTGCGCGATGAAAATAACAACCTGCTCGGCTTTGCGAAAATCACGCGTGATGTCACCTCCCGCCGCGCGGACCATGAGCGCCTTGTGAAAATGTCGGGCAATCTCGACATGGCGCTGACACACATGTCGCAGGGATTGTGTGTGTTCGATAAGAATGAGCGACTGGTACTCAGTAATCCGCGCTTTACCGAAATGTTTAACCTGCCCGCCGACGCGGTTTATGAGGGGTCAAGTTTCAGACACCTGATCGAGCAGGGGCTGGCCGCGCGTGACGGAAGTGTCCCGGATGGGGCAACAGTGCGCGAAGCCTACGCCAAGCACAAGGCCCTGCTGTATACGGCCGGCGGTGGAAGCCTGGTTGTCGAAGCCTCGCAAAATACGGTCATCTCAATGATATATCGGCCTATGCCGCAAGGCGGGTGGGTGGCGACCTATACCGATATCACGGCCCAGCGCCGCGACGAGGAGCGCATCGCTCACATGGCCCGTCACGATGGCCTGACTGGCCTGCCAAATCGTGAGCACTTCAATACCTATTTGAATCAGGAACTGGACTGGGCCCGTCGCCACCATCTTAAGGTCGCGGTGGTCGCCATTGACCTTGATCGGTTCAAAGAAATTAACGACACCCGTGGCCACGCCGCCGGGGATGAGGTGTTGAAAACCTTGTCGGCGCGGATGCAGGAGATGCTGCACGAAGATGAATTTGTCGCCCGTTTTGGTGGTGACGAGTTTTCGGCAGTTAAGCGGTTTGAGGATGAGGCGGAGCTGATGGATTTCATCGGTCGCCTGAACGATTCCTTAAGCGCGATGATCGATCTCGATGGCTATGAACTGACGCCGGAAGGCAGCCTTGGGGTCGCTATTTTCCCGCAGGACGCTGATAAGCGCGACCCGTTGATGAACAATGCTGATCTGGCGCTGTACCGCGCCAAGGCCAGCCACGGCGAGCGGTTCTGCTTTTACGAAGCCCGCATGGATGAGGCGGCCCGTGATCGCCGCGCCATCGCCAAGGATCTGTGGGAAGCCATCAAAAACGATGAATTCCAGGTCTACTACCAGATCCAGAAATCCGTCATGACGGGTGAAACGACCGGCTATGAGGCCCTGCTGCGCTGGATACACCCGACGCGCGGATTTGTGTCGCCGGTCGATTTTATACCCGTGGCCGAAGAATGCGGTGCGATCCTCGAAATCGGGGAGTGGGTTTTGAGAAACGCCTGCCGTGAGGCTGCGAGCTGGGATAATGATGCCAAGATCGCTGTCAATTTGTCGCCTGTGCAGTTGGGCAATGTCAATCTGGTACAGGTGGTGCATGAGATACTGATCGAGACCGGCCTGTCACCCAAGCGACTTGAACTGGAGATCACGGAGTCGACCATTATCGGTGATAAGGTTCGCGCCCTGCATATCCTGCGTCAGATTAAGGCGCTGGGGGTGACCATCGCCATTGATGATTTCGGCACCGGTTATTCGTCGCTTGATACGCTCAATTCCTTCCCGTTCGACAAGATCAAGATCGACCGGTCGTTCCTGATGGAAGCCGAACAAAGCCCGCAATCGCTGGCGATCATCAAGGCTATTCTGGCGCTGGGTAAGAGCCTGAATGTGCCGGTGCTGGCCGAAGGGGTCGAAACTGAAACCCAGCTTAGTTTGCTGCGCGCAGAAGGTTGCGATGAGGCGCAAGGGTACCTGCTGGGCCGTCCGGCGCCCATGTCCGGCGAGGAAATTAGACGAGCTAAATCGGCTTAAGTGCGGCGGTTTGGGCAGCACTGATCAAGCCGTCGATCCCCTTATCGAGCGTAGCCTGCGACTTGGCAAAGCACAACCGCAGGATCGGCAGTTCGCGCCCTGTCGGGGAAAAGGACTGAAGCGGGATAGTCGCCACGCCGCCGGTCTCTAAGGCGTGGTGTGCAAAGGCCAGCCCGTCCATCTTAAGGTTCAGCGGCGTCAGGTCGATGTTCAAGAAATAGCTGCCATCGGCAGGTAAAATCTCAAACCCTGCATCACCCAAGCGCGTCGCCATATAATCGCGGGCGATGCGCAGTTCCGTGCGCGCCTCATCGAAACGCGCGGTGGGCAGACCAAGACCGTAGGCCACACCATGTTGCAGGTTTGGCGGCGTGGTAAAGGTGATGAACTGATGGGCGCGGGCGACCTGATCGATCAGAGCTTGCGGCCCGCACACGAAACCCACTTTCCAGCCGGTCAGGGCAAACAGCTTGCCCGCCGATCCGATTTTCAGCGCCCGGTCTTTGAGGCTGTCGATATGCAGAACGCTTAAGTGCGGCTGGTCAAAGACCACATTTTCCCACACTTCATCGCTGATGACGACGGCATTATATTGCGCACAAAACCGGCCCAGGCTTTCCAGTTCATCCCGCGTCAAGGCGTGCGTCGTCGGGTTGTTAGGCGTGGTGATCATGACCAGCCTGGTGCGATCCGAAAAGACGGCTTTCAGATCCTCATCGTCAAAGCGCCAGTGCGGCGGCTTAAGCTGTACAATCTTGGGTACACCGCCCGCGCGCTCAATCAGCGGGATATAGGCATCGTACATCGGCTCAAACACCACCACCTCATCGCCGGGGGTGATCAGCGCCAAAAGGGCGGCACAAATGGCCTCCGTAGCCCCGGAGGTGATCAGCACATTGGCTGTATCGAGTTTAAGGTTCTGCGTGCGGCCATAAAACGCCGCGACCGCGTGGCGTAATTCCATCAGCCCGCGCATGGGCGGATACTGGTTTGACTGGTGGATCAGCGCTTCGGCGGCGGCCCGGCGGACATCTTTAAATCCGTCACTTTCCGGAAAACCCTGACCCAGATTGACGGCCCCAAGTTCCCGCGCCCGCAAAGACATGGTTTCAAAGATCGAGGTTTTCAGATCACGAAAGACGGGGTTCATACTGGCTCCGGTAAGGTTGGCGCTTACGCTGTTTTTATTTATGGGGTGGAGTTTGTTTAAAGTGTTAAATTTTACCGCATCAATGGCTGTTGGTAACTTTTTGCTAACCCTTTTTTAGTCAGTATCGGCCCTTCATAAAGGGTCTTTACAACATGCTCGCGCGTTTTAAAACAAAACCCGCCGAGATCAGCTTACGCGACGTCGGTCACAGCGATCTCAATGTCTTTTTCGCGCAGCAGCAGGATGCCGAGGCCAACCATATGGCCGCGTTCACGCCGCGCAATCCGTCCGACCGCATCGCGTTTGATAAGTTCTGGACCCATATCCGTACCGACCCGACCATCCTTCGCCGCACCATATTGTGGGAAGGTCAGATCGCGGGCAGCATCGTCAGCTTTGACTGTATGGGCGTGCGCTGCGTCGGTTATTGGCTGGGGCGGGAATTCTGGGGGCACGGGATTGCGACCGAGGCCCTGATTCAGTTTCTGGAGATCGAGCCCAGGCGCCCGCTGTTTGCGCGTATCGCCTTTGACAATCTGGCCTCTCAGCGCGTGCTGGAAAAATGCGGGTTTAGCCTGATCGGTCATGACCGCTACTATGCCGAAGCGCGCAAGACGGCGATCCGCGAAAACGTGTTGCGGCTTACCTGAACATCCACACCATCAGGGCCGTGACAACAATCAACGCCACCGACAGGATGCGGTAGTTCTGCCACCAAGGCAATGACTTAAGCGCCAAGGTTTCCCGTTGCCACAGATCGCCGGAAAAGGTCAGTGGGTTGACGCGCTCAGCCTCCGGTGGGGCCGTCATCAGGCTGGCTATGGCGGTCGCAATGAGACTTACTGCAAAGATCACAAACGCAGCTTTCAAAAAATGCAGGTTTACGGCGTGGGTGATTTCCACACTGATGAAAAACACCACGCTCAATAGTGTGCCGATGATCAGCCCCGCTTTCGCGCCCGCGTCATTGGCCCGTCGCCAGAACAGGCCTGCAAAAAATACCGCGGCGACCGGTGGCACGAAATAGCTGAGGATCGCCTGCAAATATTGCCATAGACTGTCGCGCATCGCCCCGATCATCGGCACCCACAACATCGACAGCAGCATGAGGATAACGACCGTAATCCGGCCGGCACGGATCAGGGCGGCATCGCTCATATCCGGCTTGAACCGGCGCACAAAATCAATGGTCACCAAAGTCGAGGCCGCATTGTAATTAGCCGCCAGCGTCGATATAATGGTGGCCAGAAAGGCAGCGATCAGTATGCCTAAAATGCCTGTTGGCAATAGCGTCAGGATCAAACTGGGGAAGACCTGATCGGGGCGCGCAAGGCTGGGGAAAATCAGCACGGCCGCCACACCGGGGATGCACAGCAAAAACAGTGAACTGAGTTTCAGCAAACCCGCAAACAGCCCGCCCCAGCGCCCGTGATCCAGTGACCGGGCCGCCAGCATCCGCTGCACCATAAACTGATTGGTACACCAGAAATAAAAGCCGATGATCAGCCCGCCGGTCACCAGCCCCGTCCACGGCATGACCGGGTCGTTATCGGGCCGGATCAGGCTGAGGTGTGAGGCGGGCACGCCGTTTTTGATAGCCTCCCAGCCGCCTGCGGCATTGACGGTCAGTACGGCGACAATCACGCCGCCGATCAGCAGAATGACCGCCTGAATGGCTTCGGTGACCATTACCGCACGAAGGCCGCCGATGATCAGGAATATGCCCGCACACAAGGCTAGCACACACGATATCTGCCACAGGGCGGCACCCGGCAACAGGATTTGCAGCAGCACGCCGCCAGCAAACAGGGCGCCCGCCGTGTCGGCCAGCACACACAGGAAAATGGTCAGGCCCGACAGATAGGTGCGCGCAAACCGCGAATAGCGCCGCTCAAGGAACTCCGGCACGGTGAACACATTCGAGGACAGATAGGTCGGCAGCACAAACGCACAAAACAGCGGCAGAACCAGCGTGCCCATCCACTCATAATTATGGACATTAATCCCGTGCGCATAGGCCGATCCGGGCAGGCCAATCATACCGACGGCGGTCATGTTGGAGGCAAACAGCGCAAAGCCGATCATGTACCACGGGGCCGAGCGACCGGCCAGAAAGTGGTCGCGGGCCTTGTCGGGATTTAGCGCGCCGGTGCGGGCCATCAGCGCCAACGTGACCAGCCCGATAAGATAGGCCGCGATGATAACACTATCTACCCAAGATAACTGAAACCCTGCCATATCGCCCCTGCGGTTTTTTCAGGCAACATGACAGGGTTTGCAGGTGTGCGCTAGTTGTCAGAATGGAAACGGCGCACCACGACAATGCCCCAGCGATAGGCCATGTCTTTGTTTTCGCGCGCTTGAATGAGCGGGCTGTCGGCCACGTCCCCAAGCGCTTTTTCGGCGTTCACAAAGGTGCCGATGCCGTATTGCTTGATGGGCGTCATCATCAGAAACGCCACGCCCACGTTCTGTACGCCGCCGCCCAGATTATAGGGGGCAATGCCGGTGGCGGCGGATTCTTCCGGGTCGATACCGAAAAAGGCCTGATTGGTTTTTTTATCACCGCCGCGCACATAGGCAAGGCTTTGCAGCAGGCCGACCTTGGTGATGTCCTGCCGTGAAGCGGATACCTGCCAGGCCGTCCCTTCGGATTGGCCGCTGATGTCCTGACCGATCCGGCCGCCGATCGAGACATTATCGAGCACCCGCACATAGGCATAGGTGGCGGCGTCCCAGCCACGATCCGGCAGGACGAGGCCCTCAACATTTGATTGTCCGGCATAGCGTGGGCGCAACTGAAACCCCGC
Organism: Asticcacaulis endophyticus; assembly: GCF_014652575.1. GTDB lineage: Bacteria > Pseudomonadota > Alphaproteobacteria > Caulobacterales > Caulobacteraceae > Asticcacaulis > Asticcacaulis endophyticus. The sequence continues at coordinate 1,121,361 of NZ_BMZB01000001.1, forward strand.
CCGCACCTTATCGCGCAAAATGGCATTATAGCCCAGCCCGTCAAGGCCGTTGGCATAGAGGCGGTTCTTATAGTTGAACGATCCCCACGCCGTGACGCGCACCTGATTAGGGTCTTTGCCACTGGGGCTAAAGCCATAGACGGGGCCTGCGCCGACATCGAGCGTCCATGTTTTAGGGGCTTCGACAGCCTTGAACGGCTGGGCCTGTGCGTGGGCCATGTGAGCGGTGGTCATCACGGCCAGAGAGGTCATCAGGGCGGCGGCAGTTTTCAACATGGTCGTGTCTTTCCTTGAGCGCTGGCACCCACATAGGATGTTACCCAGACAGATCAACCCTTAGCACCTGCAAAAACAAAGTATCTATAGGTTTTGCGGTGTAAATCTGATGGCTTGCCCGCCGCCGGGGGCGAGGTTCAGGGTAAGTGTGTCATGGGTGGATACGGTGCGCGTCTGGATGACATAGTGATGGCGGGTATTGGTGCGGTAGTCGGTATCGTCCGCGTCGCGATAGATGGTCGCCTGATAGGTCTTGTTCGCATCCAGAAAATCGAGAGACAAGTCCAAACGGCGCGGTTGCGCATTGGTGGCGGCGCCCAGATACCAGTCAGCCGATCCGCGGTCTTTGCGCGCAATCGTCACAAACTCACCGACCTCACCATTCAGCACACGGGTGTCGCCCCAGTCGGTCGGCACGTCCTTGATAAACTGAAACGGCGCAAGATGTTTTTGGTAATTTTCGATCGTATCTGCCGCCATTTGCACCGGCGAATAGATGATCACATATAGCGCCAGTTGTTTGGCCACGGTCGAATTGAGCGGCTGGTTCACGCCCTCTAAGCTCAATATCCCCGGCGTGAAATCCATCGGCCCGGACAGCAGGCGCGTGAACACCAGATTAAGCTCATGTTCCGGCGGATTGGGCGGATTGCCCCAGGCATTATATTCCATACCGCGCGCCCCTTCGCGGGCAACCCAGTTGGGATAGGTGCGGCGCAGGCCGGTGTCCTTGATCGGCTCATGGGCGTTGATGGCGATCTGGCGTTTGGCGGCCTCAAGCACGACTTTCAGATGATGACGCGATGCGGCCTGCCCGTCATGCCAGGCGTAATGGTCGCGGCTTTGCGCATCAATCGTGCGAAACCCGCCCGCATCCGACACATAGCCGGTTTTGACGGAATCGACACTCAGCCGCTGATAGAGATCAAGGGCGGCCTCAAGCTGGGATTCATAAAGCGCGGCATTGCCTGCGGTTTCGTGGTGACCGACGATGCGCACGCCTTTTGATTTGGCGTAGGCGGCGACGGCTTCAAGGTCGAAATCGGGATAGGCGGTGGTGAAGTCAAAGGTGCTGCCGTCTGCAAACCATTCCGCATCCCAGCCGGTGTTCCACCCTTCGATCAGCACACCGCGAAGGCCATGTTCCGCCGCAAAATCGATATAGGCTTTGGCGCGTTCCGTGGTGGCGCCATGTGTTTCCCCTGACCCCCACGTCGTCAATCCTAAGTGCATCTCCCACCAGATGCCGATGAATTTGTGCGGCACGACCCATGACACATCCCCCAGCGCATTGGGTTCATTTAGATTGAGGATAAGGTCGTTCTCAATCAGCCCACCCGCGGTACCCGCGATCTGCACCGTCCGCCACGGGGTGTTGAACGGCGCCGTGCGCACCACCTTGGGGCCAATACCGGACGGTGACAGATTGGCCTTCAACACCTGCCCGGTCGAGCGCCGAAGCCACATGGCCGAATAGTCTATGAGTGCCGCTTCGTGCAAGGCCAGATGCAGGCCGGAAGCGGTGCGCAGGGTGATCGGGGTGTGGGCCTGTGACACTTCGGCCAGCGGGGTTTTGTTGTAAAGAAATTCGTACCGGCTCCACTCTCCCGCCGGTATCCACCAGGCGGTGGCAGGCTCGGTTATGGCAAACTCGGTCTGTTCTTCAACGATATTGACGGTCTTTAATTGCGGCTGATCGGGGAACTCATAGCGAAAACCAAAGCCGTTATCAAATAGGCGGAACACCACGGTAATTGTGCGCAAAAGCCGGTTGCGCTCGGTCAGGTCAATGCGCAGTTCGGTATAGTGATTGCGCACAAACCGGCGCTCACCCCACGGCAGTTCCCAGGTCTCATCGTGCTGGGATTGCGACTGCGCGGTCAGGGTCAGGTTGCGCTCCCATTTCGGCTGATCGGCAAACAGAAACCCCAGTTTCGACGGGGAGATAACCTCCTGCCCATGGCGGCTAATGGCATAGGTGGCATGGCCTTCATTGCCGATGCGGATTTGGACGGTGATCGATCCGTCAGGTGAGGCGGCATGGGCGACCACCTCACCGGCGCGCGCCGACGGAACGGCAAAGGCTGTCGTGGCGGACTGGCTCATGAGCGGCTACCGGCATCAGAGCGCAGGGCCTGCCCTAACTTGCGTACATCCTGCCCCAAGGCCATGACCTGCTCGACCGACATGCCCATGGTCTCCAGCATCTCATGCGGTATACAGACGGCCTTTTGCTTCAGCGTCTTACCCGCGTCAGTCAGGGTGATGCGCATGACGCGCTCATCGTTGTGGTCACGGGTGCGGTTGATATAGCCGGTCGCCTGCAAGCGCTTAAGCAGCGGGGTCAGGGTGCCGCTGTCGAGAAACAAAGGCTTACCCAGTTCGCTGACCGACTGATCATCCTTTTCCCACAGCAGCAACATGACCAAGTATTGCGGATAGGTCAGATTAAGCGGGTCCAGATGCGGCTTATAGGCCGCCGTAAAGGCATGGGCGGTCGAATGAACCGCAAAACAAATTTGGTTATGCAGCCATAATTCGGGGGTTTCGCGGGTTTCTGACATTTTTTATCCTTTAATATCAGATAGGTATCATATTTTTACGGAAAAATCAATTAAATTGCACACAATTAAATTGACAAAACATTGTGCACAATTTAATTATCCATCATCGAAATGTATTCGCGTTCATATCAAACCCCAAAGGAGACTACCATGACCACCAAGATCAACGCTCTCTATACCGCCCATGCCCGCGCTACCGGCGGCCGTGAAGGCACCGGCTCCACCGATGACGGCAAGGTTTCCGTCAAGCTGTCGACGCCCAAGGAACTGGGCGGTGCCGGCGGGGAGGGCACCAACCCGGAACAATTGTTTGGCATCGGCTATGCCGCCTGTTTCATTGGCGCACTGAAATTCGTCGGCGGCCGCGATAAGGTCGCGGTCCCTGCCGATACAACTATCGACTCCTCAGTCGGTATCGGTCAGACCCCCGGCGGCTTTGGCCTTGAAGTCACCCTGAAGATTTCCTTGCCGGGCGTTGAGGCCGAAGCGGCCGACCGCCTGATCGCCGAAGCCCATAAGGTCTGCCCGTACTCCAACGCCACCCGCGGCAATATCGAAGTGACTTTGGTTAGGGTTTAATCACGCTAACTTCAGGCCTGATCAGCAAGGGGCTTTCCTTGTCGATCAGGCCATTTTCGCGGGCCACTAGCGTTGGAATAAGGATCTGGCCCGTCACATTGGTGGCCGTTCGGACCATATCAATGATGCGGTCAATGGCGGCCAAAAGCGCCAGCCCTTCCAGCGGCAGGCCCGCAGCGGTCAGTGTCAGGGTCAGCATGACGGTCGCCACCCCTGGCACACCTGCGGTCGCCAGCGACCCCAGAATAGAGCTGATATAGATGATCACGATATGGGCGGGCGTCAATTCAATCCCGAAATAGTTGGCCGTGAAGATCGAGGCTATGGCCGGATATATCGCGCCGCAGCCGTCCATCTTCATATTGGCCCCCAGTGGTATGGCAAAGCCCGCATAGGACGGCGAGAGTTTGAGATTATTGATCGCTGAATTGAGCGACACGGGCAGGGTGCCTAGCGATGAGCAGGTAAAAAACGCCGTCTGCTGGGCCTGAAACACACCCTTGTAAAACCCGCTCACCCGCAGGCCATGCAGCTTGAGCAATATGGGATAGATCACGAATACATGGATCAGGCAGGCGAGGTAAATCGCGCCGATGAAGCCTAATAACGGCGTCAGGCTTTCCAGCCCATATGAGCCGACCACCGACCCGATCAGGCCAAACACCCCGATGGGGGTCAGGCGGATGATCCAGCGCGTGATCTGAAACATGACCTGTGAGCCCTGATCAACGATACGGCTTAAGGATTCGGTTTTATCACGCAAAGCCGCAAGGGCCGCGCCGACAATGATGGCGACAAACACAACGCTTAACACCTGCCCCTTGGCGAAGGCATCAATGATATTGGTGGGGACTATGCCTAAGAATACATCGACGACCGGCGGGATGTCTTTGGGCTTAAGCTCAGCCAGCGGCAATCCGGTCAGGCCAAGCCCCGGCTGAAACAGGTGGCCGATCCCAAGCCCCAGCGTCACCGCCAGCGCTGAGGTCACCATAAACCACAGGATAGTCTGTACGCCTAATTTGACAGTCTTGCCGCCGTCCTGATGGCCGAGTTTGGCAATCGATGAGGCGATGGTGAAAAACACCAACGGCACGATCAGCATCTTGATCAGCCGTAAAAACAAATCGCCGATTGGCTCGACATAGGGCACGGCCCGTTCGCCGAAAATCACTCCGACGGCAATACCGGCCACAAGCCCGATGACGGTGCGCAGCCAGAACGGGGTTTTATTGAGCAGGCTGAGCATGGAGATTACCAGAGGTGAGCGACCAGACAGACATATAGGGGCTAAGCCTTAGCTGTCAAACCGACGATAAGGCGCTCCCCTCCGTGTGGCGTCTCTCCGCCGCAGGAGCGGGGTGGAGGCTTTGGATAATATCCGAACGCAGCCAGTCCCCGACCGACAGATCGGCGGCAATAAAGCCGCGCGTTTTCAGCCATTGTTCAAGGTCAGAAAGCGGCTTCTGGCGGAACGCTTCCAGCCCGATTTGTGCGCCTTCGACGAACAGATCACCGTAGGCCTCAAACGCCAGATCGGCGCTGACCTTGCCTTCGATCGCAATCTGGTTGAGGGCTTCCTTCGGGAAGGTTTGCGCCCAATGGTGGGCCTCAGATAACTGCCGCAACAGCCGCGCCACCACATTGGGCTCAGCCTCAAGGAACGGATCGTCGACCGTCACGGCCCGCAGTTCGATCAGTCCGGACAGTCTGTCATCATGACGAATATCGGTAGCGGAAAAGCGGTGCAGTTCGCGCAAACCGGCGGCCCGCGCCAACTCAATCCCCTTGGCCCCATAAAGAATGGCGGCGTCGGTTTGCCCGCCCAGCAGGGCTTCGATCTCACGGCGGGCGATGTCGCCAAACGGCACCGACGGATGATCGGAGACCACATTGGTAAATTCCACGGCCTCCGGGCCGGAGCCTGCGAAGGCGGTTATCGTCTCCCAGGCCCGCAAAGCCCGCACCCGCGCAGGCGAAAATGACCCCGCCTCACGCGGCACAGACAATCGCACCCCTTTGAGATCATGCAGGGATCGTAACGGACTTTTCTGAGGCACGACCACGCTCACCGAATGATAAGTCGCCCCCAGCGCCAGCAGACGGCTGCGGCCATTTAAGCCGTAGGCCCACAGGGCCGTGGCCGCATCGGCTTCGCGGATCAGGTTAGGCAGGGTGTGATCCAGATGGCCCTGACGCACTGCTGGCGTCGAATTTTCACGCACCGAAATGACGTTGATGTTTTCGCGCAAAAACTCACGCTGAAGTATGCCGCGATTGGCGATCAGCCCCAGCGCTGTCAGCGTCGGGCAGCGCGCATACCACACCAGTTGGGCGGGGCCTGAGTGAGGCTTTGGGGGGCGTGGCGGCGGCGGTGTCTGGGAATGGGGCATGATAAGACTATTCGATGGCGGTAATCATTATTTCCTATCATATTAGTTTTAAATTTGATCGCGATAAAAACTCAACCCTAAGCTCAGAAAATGTCAACAATCGCAGGCCTTGCGGTCAGGATTTGCGTTAAAACCTTGAGGCGGTGCAGATTCTGGCTTATGGAACCTAAAGTTCACTCACGGCGTCCATACTCAGATAATGTTATCCCAGCGAGCCAAATACACCATCCGCGCCATGCAGGAATTGGCCAAGGCACCGGCGGGTGAGACCTTGCAGGCCGGGGAACTGGCCGAGCGCATCAAGGCGCCGCTGCATTTCCTTGAGGGCATATTGCTGGAATTGCGCCGCGAAGGGCTGTTGATTTCGCGCCGCGGACGTTCCGGCGGTTATGCTTTGGCTAAGCCTGCCGATCTGATTTCCATTGCTGATCTCATCCGTCTGGTCGACGGGCCTCTGGCGCTGACGACCTGCGCCAGCCGTACCGCCTATGCGGAGTGCGAGGATTGCCCAACCCCCGAAGATTGCCAGTTGCGCAATATTCTGGTCTCCGCCCGTGACGCGGTAGCGCGGGTGCTGGAAGGGGCGACGATTGCCCGGCCCATACCGAATTTACCTGTATCATAAGTTTCATTAGGGTCTGCCTATGTTAAGCGTTCTCGATATCTTCAAGATCGGCATCGGCCCCTCCAGTTCACACACCGTTGGTCCCATGCGCATCGCCACCCGCGCTCTGGCGGATGCCGCAGCAGCCGGTGTGCTCAGCAAAGCCGCCCGCGTGCGGATCGAGCTTCAGGGATCGCTGGCCCTGACCGGCATTGGCCACGGCTCGGATAAGGCGGCGGTGCTTGGGCTATTGGGCGCGGAACCCGATACGGTCGATCCAGACTGGGCGGAAACGACCTTTATTCAGCTCAAAACCGCCACCGAAATCGCCCTGCACAATGGGCCGGTGGTGCCGTTTAATTTCCGTCAGGATGTCGATTTTCGCGGGGATATAGTCCCGCGCCTGCACCCCAATGGCCTGTGTGTGCGGCTTTATGATGCGGGCGGTGCGGTGATTTTCGAGCGCACCTTCTATTCGGTCGGCGGCGGATTTATTGCCTCAAGTGAGCAGTTGTCTCGGCCCCCTGAAAACGACCTGATCGGGATTGCAGGCAAGGGGGCTTTACCATTTGCCTCAGCGGCGCAATTGCTGCAACATTGTGCGCAGCATGGCCTTAATGTCTATGACGTGGTGCTGGCTAACGAAGACGCCAAACGTCCGCGCGGTGAGACCGATGTCGGACTTAAGCGCATCTGGGAGGCGATGAATGGCTCCATTGATCGCGGCCTGCGGATCGACGGTATCTTGCCGGGTGGCCTGAGTGTGCGCAGGCGTGCCTCCAGCCTTTATGAGATCCTGACGAGCGAGAGCCACAATCAGGAATCCGAGCGCCTGTTTGACTGGCTGAACGTGTTTGCGATGGCGGTGAACGAGGAAAACGCCGCCGGTGGCCGGGTGGTCACCGCCCCTACCAATGGCGCGGCGGGGATTATTCCGGCCCTGATCCGCTATTATTGTGCGCAGGATGGCTGGACGGATGAGGATACGAAAGCCGACGGCCGGATCGGACGATTCCTGCTGACGGCGGCGGGCATTGGCATGATCTATAAGCAGCGGGCATCTCTGTCCGGGGCTGAAATGGGCTGTCAGGGTGAGGTCGGTGTCGCTTGCTCGATGGGCGCGGCCGGGCTGTGCGCGGTCTGGGGCGGCACGGCGGCGCACATCGAACACGCGGCTGAGATCGGCATGGAGCATAATCTGGGCCTGACCTGCGATCCTGTCGGTGGCCTGGTGCAGATCCCGTGCATTGAGCGTAACGCCATCGGGGCCGTTAAGGCCGCCAATGCGGCGCGCCTGTCTTTGCGCGACTCCAGCGAACACAAGGTCACGCTCGATCAGGTCATCGAGACCATGCGTCAGACCGGCCTTGATATGTCCTCAAAATATAAGGAAACTTCACAAGGCGGCTTGGCCGTCAATGTGGTGGAGTGCTGAGATAACCGCTATCACTTAACCAGTCTCGCAACCGTGCGGGCCAGTCATGGACGGATTTAAGCGGTGAGCGGTCGCCCATGTTGAAGGCATGGCCACCGCGGGCGAAATAATGCACCTCCACAGGCACATCATAGGGCGCATACAGATCAAGCAGGGTGTTGAAGGTTTTAACTGGGCCCTTGTCATCATAGGCGGTCAGCAGAAACGCGGGCGGAGGTGGGGTGTCGAACTTTGCGGGCAGCCCCAGCGGGCCGGAATAGATTTCGACAATAAAGTCGGGCCGCGCGCTCACCCGCTCCACCGGATCGGCGGATTTAGGATCACCGTCAAAGCCTGAAAAACTGACCATGTGGACCAGTTCGCCACCAGCGGAAAAGCCCATCACCCCGATGCGGTTGGGGTCAATGCCGTAGTCCGTGGCATGGGCGCGGACATAGCGTATAGCGCGCCTCAAATCCGCCGCTCCATGGGCCTCGATATCGTAATCGGCCTTGCCGTTATCTTCGCGGCCCAGCCGGTATTTCAACGCAAAGGCGGTGACGCCCAGCCCTTGCAGATATTTCGCGGGTTTAACCCCTTCGGAATTGAACACCAGGTTTTCATGGCCACCGCCGGGCACGACAATAATGGCCGTGGCGCTATGGCGAGCCGGATCGGGAGCATAGACGGTGACCGAAGGATTATGGACGCTGCGCACCCACCAGTCGGCGGCTTTTTCAGGCTCATCTTTCAGGGTTTCAAATCCCGGCGCGCCGCCTGGCCACAGGTGGGTAACGGCTTGAGCGTGGGCGCTTAAAGCAAGGCCCGCCCACAGGGCGAACGCGATAGCGGTTCTGAACATGAATTAAGCTCCCCAAATTATAGTTTTGGGGCAGCTAAAGCGATAAACCGAATTTAAGCAAGCGCCTCAGTGGCGGCATGGGCCGTGTCGTAATCGGCGGCGACGCGCATTTCGCGGATCGGGCGGACGATATCGATCGATTGCTGATAGAGCGGATCGGCTTTGTAGGCATCAAGCGCCGCCTGATCTTCAAATTCGCCGTAAACCACCACATCGACGACATTGCCAAGCTGATCGACCTTTTCATTCAGGGCGATCTCCAGCTTTGAGGCGTGGGGAATTTGGGTGAGGATACTCAAACCCTTTTGGACGGTCAGGCGGTCGATCCCGTCCTTACAGCTAAACATGACTATGTGTCTGATCATGGCTGAGGTCATAGAATCTTGAGCGCCTGAAAACAAGAGGCCTGTCCCCTAAAGCAAAGCCTTTTTGCGGGTGGCGTTAATCAGGTGTGCGGCCGCAAGCATAAGCGCCCCCACTATGCTCAGCGGGGCTTCATAAGGCAGGAGCGGCGGGTAAAAGGCCGCGATCCCTAGCAGGAAAATGCCCAGTCCCCCAAAGCCGGAGATGCGGTAATCGCGCCAGCCACCAGAGCGCCAGAAGGCCCAAACGCTCAAAGGGGCAGCCAGAAGCACCAAGATCTGATGGATCAGCTCGCTTTCGCTGAACTGGCCAAACACCGGCAGGCCCGCCGCTAATACCGGCAGGATCAGGCAGTGCGCCAGACACAGGCCCGACAGGCCGATGGAGGCGACGTCCAGCATCTGCGTCGTCGGTTTATGAAAATGGCTCTGACCCATAAAAGCAGATTCCTGATCGTAACTGAACACAGCACATATGTTATAGCATAACTTTTTTCAAGGGCGTGGCCGTCCTTTGTTTGTGTTATATTATAACACTTAAGCTGTGTCCAGACCTAAAAGCAAAATGTGCGATTACCGAGCCGGTTCGATATGTACCACCTTATAGCCCTTGTCTTTCAGGGTTTTGAGGATCAAGGGCATGGCCTGAGCGGTAACCTCCTGCGCATCGTGCAGCAAAATAATTCCACCCTTACCGTCCAGATTTTTCATCAGGCGGTCGGTGACGGTTTGCGGCGTTTCACCAACCTCCCAGTCATTGGCACCCGCGTCGATCGAAAAGACCGTGTAGCCGCTGACCTTAAGCGCGTTCATTAGATCGGGCGTCTCCCCCAAGTACGGAAACCGGTAAAACGGCGCGGCGTCCTTACCCAGAACCTTGGACGCAATGTCGCGGGTGGCATCAAAGTCCTTGACCTGATCAGCCGGCGACAACTGATTCATATGATCGTGCTTATAGCTGTGCAGACCGGCGCTGTGGCCGTCCGCGACAACTTGCTTGGCCAGATCAGGATAGGCGGTCAGGTTATTGCCCTGCATAAAAAAGGTGGCCTTTACGCATTGTGCTTTCAACGCATCCAGCACGCGCGGCGTAGTTTCCGGGCGCGGGCCGTCGTCAAAGGTGATGACGACTTCATCTTTCGCCAGAGCTAAAGGTCCGTGTTGGGCGGTGCCATAGGCCTGACCCTTTTCGCCTGAAATTGCGAGTGTGCGGGTGGTGCCCAGCGCGTCAGGCCCGCAAGCATAAGCGCTGCTAACTGCTGCCATCAGAGCGACCGCGACCGCAAAGGCTGAACATTTCATGTAACTTCCCCGTTTTATTTTTATGTGGTCATCTTTATGCCCGCAAAGGCCCCTAACGACCAGAGGGAGCTATGAAAAATTTGGGTCGGTTGACTTGGAAGCCCTGCCCTTTACAACGGTAATATAGATGTGAGGGAACGGAATGCGCGCGATCCTGCTGGCCCTGATGGCCGTTTTGACTATCATAGGGCCCGCCGCTGAGGCGCGTCAGACCTCTTCGCTCAATGCCGGTTGGCTGTTTAAACGTGAAGACATTCCGACGGCGTCGGCCGCCAGCTTTGACGATAAAACATGGCTGAAGGTCACCTTGCCGCACACCTTCAATGCCGGTGATGGCGCCGATGGCGGCAGCTATTATCGCGGGGCCGGGTGGTATCGCAAAAGCCTTGATCTCAAACCCCTGACCGCCCGCGACCGGCTCTATCTGCAATTTGACGGGGCGGCACTGGTCACCGAAGTGTTTGTCAATGGTACGCGCATCGGCCGCCATGATGGCGGCTATTCGACCTTTCGCTTTGATATTACGCCGGCGGTCAAGGCCGGTACTAATCTTATTGCGGTTAAGGTCGATAATGCCGCCTGGCCGCATATCGCGCCGTCGGGCGGGGATTTCACTATCTTCGGCGGGCTATATCGCGGTGTGTCGCTGATCCAGACGTCGGATGCCGGATTTGATTTGCTTGATCACGGATCACCCGGCGTAGCGGTTACCGCCACGCTTAATGCGCGGCGCGAAGCTGAGCTGAATATCGTCACCTCTTTGCGCAACAGCCGCAAAGGCACGGCCAATTTGACCATCCGCACCCGCGTTTTCAGCGAAGGCCGTGAGGTGCTGGCCCTGTCCAAAGGGGCGCGTCTGCGGGCGGGGCAGGTCGTGCAACTAACCCAGGCCGGCATCATTGTCAGGCCCAGATTGTGGAATGGGCGCCTTGATCCGCACCTTTATAATGTCGTCACCGAAGTGTCCGAAGACCGTGGCCTGCTTGACCGGCTGGTAACCCCGTTCGGGGTGCGCACAGTTGAGTTTGATGCGGGTCGCGGCCTGTTACTTAACGGTCAACCCTATGCGGTGCATGGTGTTAATCTGCATGCCAGCCGCGCTGGTGTCGGGGCGGCCATGAGCAACACTGACATTTCCGAAGACTTTGATATGCTGGATGAACTGGGGGTGACCGGGGTGCGGCTGGTCCATTATCCCCATGCTCAGCGTGCCTATGAGGAGGCCGACCGGCGCGGGATTTTGATCCTGACCGAAGTGCCGGTAAATAGCGCGGTGGCGGATACGCAAGCCTTCCGCGCCAATGCGGCCCAGCAGGTGCGTGAACTGATCCGTCAGAACATCAACCACCCCAGCGTCATCGCCTGGGGGATTGGCAATGAGGTCTATGCGACCGAACCCTATGTGGCCAACATCCTGATGGAATTGAATAATGTGGCCATCGAAGAAGACGATAGCCGCCCGACGATCTATGCCCATTGCTGTCAGGCAGATAATGACCCCAAGGCGATGCAGAGTCAGTTGATCGGCTTTAACCGCTACTTCGGCTGGTACTCTGATGAGTTTTCAAAAATGGGCACCTGGGCCGATGGGTTCCACAAGGCCTTTCCCGAAAAGCCGTTTGCGGTCACTGAATATGGCGCGGGCGGCAGCGCGGGTCATCAGCAGGAGCCGCCAGAGCGGACCGACCCTACTTCCGGCTGGCACCCTGAGCAGTACCAGACCCTGTACCATGAAGCGAACTGGGCCGAACTGTCGACGCGGCCGTTCATCTGGGGCAAGTTTGTCTGGCAGGGCTTTGATGCCGCCTCCGATGGCCGCAACGAAGGCGAGCAGGCGGGCATCAACGATAAGGGCCTGATCACCTATGATCGCCGAACCAAAAAGGATGCGTTCTATTTCTATAAGGCCCAGTGGTCACAGGCCCCGCTGGTCTACATCACCTCACGCCGCTATACGGATCGTAAAATCGCCTCGACCGATGTTAAGGTCTATAGCAATCAGTCAAGCGTGACCCTGAAACTCAACGGCGCGGTCATCGGCACCCAAAAGCCGGTGGGCGGGATCGTGATTTTCAAATCAGTGATCCTTAAAGAAGGCATCAACGAAGTCACTGCCGAAAGCCCCAAGACCTCCGATAAGGTTGTTTGGCGGTTATCAGTGCCGGTGCCGGCATTGGTGCGTTAGTAATTTGGATTAAACTCGAATCGAGTTGCGATATGATAGACCTTGAATCACTCGATATTGTCGCTTCAGTAGGCAAAGAAAGCCGGTATGAGATTGGAATTTACCGAGAGTCTTTGACGGACGATTATAATCCTGAAGGTCACATGAAAGGTTGGCGTTTGTATGTCGATAAGGTGCTTTCCTCTCAGGAATGGGAACCTGTTTACGACGTATGGGAAGAAAATTTTTGCGATATAATGCGTTACGCGGCTGAATATGTTGGTGAGAACGATCGATGGTATGATCGTAATGGCCGAGACGTCTGCATCAATGAAGTTGTGACTACTATCAGAGACATGGGTGGATGCTGATTGAGCGGAGAAGCTTAATTAATTTTGCTAACGCTTGAGATACCATAAGGTAGATACGATATAGGCCGAAACGAAAGGCTCATCCATGACCGCTAACCCCCACACCCTGCGTGTCGATATCTGGTCGGATATCATCTGTCCGTTTTGCTGGATCGGTAAGCGCCAGTTCGAGATCGCTCTGAAAGATTTCGCGGGCCGCGATCAGGTTGAGGTCCATTACCATGCCTTTCGCTTGTCGCCCGATCAGCCGGTGACGCCAGTCAAAGACATGCTGCAACTGAAATACCGCATGACCCCGGAGCAGGTCGCTCAAAATCAGGCGCGGGTGGTTCAGATGGCGGCCAGCGTTGGGCTTGACTATCATCTGGAAAGTACCCTCAACGGCGATACGCTGAAAGCTCACCGCCTGATCAAACTGGCCGAAGATCACGGTCTGGCCGCCGAGATGATTGAACGGCTTTACCGCGCCAATTTTACAGAAGAACAGTCGCTGTTTGACGATGCGGTGCTGGTGGCGCTGGCCGCAGAGGTCGGGCTGGAGGCGGAGGCCGTGACCGCGTTTCTGAAAACCGATCGCTATGCTGACACGGTACGCGAGGAACAGGAGTTTATTACCTCTAAAGGGGCGCAGGGCGTGCCGTTCTTTGTGCTCAACAACCGTTATGCCCTGTCGGGAGCACAGCCGCCGGAAGCTTTTACGCAGGCGCTGGAGTCCGCATGGAAAGACATCGCGCCTCAAATCACAGAGGGTGAAGTGTGCGGACCGGATGGCTGTGAGATATAGTCTGGACAAGTCAGCGTACAGCCTGTAATCAGATAGCCATGACCAAGACCGCTTTCATCGTAGCCGCCGCGATTATTATCATCACCGAACCGGTGGTGGGATAGCGCGCGTCTGAGGTCAGAACCGTCGCCAACCCGCCCAGGAGGCGGGTTTTTTTATACCGGTCTCCTTTGTATTTTCCATTGAAGGAGCCATCATGTCGCTAAATTCCCAGCCGAAACTTTATATGCTGTGCGGCAAGATCGCCGCCGGTAAATCGACGCTATCGACGAAGCTGGCCACCCGGCCGCATACGGTGGCGATCAGCGAAGACGCCTGGCTGGCGCGGCTCTATAAGAACCAGATCTCAAGCCTTGATGACTATGTGTTCTATTCGGCCAAGCTGCGCGATGTGATAGGCCCCCATGTTGAGGATATGCTGCGGGCAGGGCTGTCGGTCGTGCTCGATTTTCCGGCCAATACCCGCAATCAGCGTCGCTGGATGCGCCAGCTCTGCGTCAATGCCAATGCCGGTCATGAACTGCATTACCTCGACACGCCCGATGAGGTCTGCCGCCAACGTCTGAAAGCCCGTAGCTTAAGCGGCGCGCACAATTTCGCTGCCACCAGCCGCGATTTTGGCATCGTGAGCGGTTTCTTTGAGCCGCCTCATGCCGATGAAGGTTTTGAGGTGATCCGGCATGAACTGATGGCGCTGGTGTGAAGGTGTCAATTCAGTGGACGGCGCAGGGCCGGGTAGTTATCGTTCCGGCGTTTTACCACCAAGGGGATGATGTCTATGAAGCTTTGCGGCATTGCGATTATTTTAGGGCTGATGACGGCCTCATCCCCGGTATGGGCGCAAACTACGACGGAGACTAAACCCGCAGAGGATTCCAAGGCTCAGGAAGGCACCCAATCCTCGCAGTGGATGAGCGATGTCAAAGGTGACAATTTGCAATCGGCGGTCATGACGCCCATGACCGATCTTAACCTGCGTAAGCTTGAGATACCGGAGATTCTGCTCAAAGCCTCAGCCAATGCCTATGACCTGACCGGCATGGATAGCTGTCAGGCTTTAGGGGACGAAATCAGCCAGTTGAGCGACATTCTAGGCATCGATTTCGACGCCCCGGCCCTGACAGATGGGCGTAGCCTGACCGATAAGGCCAAACATCTGGCCGGACATGCCACGGTCGGGGCGGTACGCGACGCCAGCGGCAGCCTTGTGCCCTTCCGCGGCATTGTGCGTAAGGTGTCGGGCGCGGATAAATACCAGAACGAGATCGATACGGCGATTGAAGCCGGGCGGGTGCGCCGCGCCTATCTCAAAGGGGTCGGCATCACCAAAAACTGCGCCCCGCCTGCCGCACCACTTTGGTTCGTTCCGGAAAAGGCCGCCGCTAAATCTGCGCCTAAGCCCAAAGCCAAAACCAAGCGCTAATCATTTCGCTTGCGGTGGTCATGGCAAGCGGTAATCTCATGCCTCCAAACATAAGGGATGCTGTCATGACACTTACCAAAGCCATTAAACTTGCTGGATTGGGTGTCGCGCTGGCAACACTTACCGCCGCAGACACACCCGCGCTGTCGCCGCAGGAAATCGTCGATGCCGCTCCGGCCAGCGCTTGGAAGGATATCCCGCCCGAAGATATGGTCGTGATCCGCTTTAAGGACGGCACCTCATCGGTTCTGCAACTGGCACCGGAGTTCGCGCCGGTCCATGTGGCCAACATCAAGACTCTGGTGAAAACCGGCTGGCTGAATAGCGCCGCCCTGATCCGGGTGCAGGACAACTATGTCACCCAGTGGGGCTATCCTGATGCCGAAGAAGCACCCCTGCCGGCTGGAGTGATCAAGACCCCGCCCGCCGAATATGAGCACACGCCGTCAAAAAATTTCAAGCCTCTGAAATATAAGGATAGCTTTGCCGCCAAGGTCGGCCATGTCGCGTCATGGCCCGTGGCGACAGATGGCCAAAGCCAGTGGCTGACCCACTGTTACGGCATGATCGGCGTGGCGCGCGATGTCGCCCCCGATACCGGCTCAGGCAGCCAGCTTTATACGGTGATTGGTCAGGCGCCGCGCGCGCTCGACCGCAATGTGACGCTGGTAGGAAGGGTGATCGCGGGGATGGAAAACCTCAGCGCCCGTCCGCGCGGCACCGAAGATCTGGGCTTTTATAAAACCCCGCCCGAAGGGGGCCGGTTTACGTCCGTCACCCTCGCCAGCGATCTGCCCGAAGCGGAGCGGCCGAAGTTTCAGGTCATGGATACCGACAGTGCGACCTTCGCCGACTGGGTTAAGGCGCGCGCCAATCGCTCTGGCACATTCTTTGTGAAATCGGCCGGGGCGATAGACATCTGCAACGCTACCGCCCCGATCCGTAAGGTTCCGTAAGGCCTATTCCGCCGGATGGGTTACCGGAGCTGGCTTTTTACGGCCATGGAACAGACGGTCCAGCGCCAGATAGATGACCGGCGTCGAAAACAGCGTCAGCACCTGCGACACCAGCAAGCCACCGACCACGGCCACACCAAGCGGCTGGCGCAGTTCAGCCCCTGTACCGTGGCCGATCATCAGCGGAATAGCCGCTAACATGGCCGCAATCGTGGTCATGATAATTGGCCGGAAGCGGGTGATGGCGGCTTTGTAGATCGCGTCTGCAGCACTCAGGCCGCCGTTTCGCTGGGCATCGAGCGCGAAATCGACCATCAGGATGCCGTTCTTTTTGACGATCCCGATCAGCAGGATCACCCCGATCAGGGCCATAATTGAGAAATCAAGCTGGAACAGCCACAGGAACAGCACCGCACCTATCCCCGCCGACGGCAGGGTCGACAGAATGGTCAGCGGCGTCGAGAAGCTTTCATAAAGCACGCCCAGAATGATGTAGACCGCCAGCACCGCCGCAAGGATCAGTAGCGGCTGGCTCTTGAGCGAGTCCTGAAAGATCAGGGCGGCCCCTTGCGGCTCACCGGTAATGGTGTCGGGCATATTGATTTCACCGCGCAGACGCTCAATGTCCGCAATGGCATCCCCAAGTGCCACTCCTTTGGGCAGATTGAAGGAGATGGTCACTGCCGGAAACTGACCGTAGCGGTTGATCGACACCGGCCCGGAGGTCGGAGCTTCGCGGGTTGTAACTGCCGATAACGGCACCATTTCCTGCGTCAGGGGTGAGCGCAGATAGAAGTAATCCATGCTGTCGACGCGCTTGGCCAGTTCGTCATCAATGCCCAGAATGATCTTATACTGATTGACCTGAGTCTGGAATTCGTTGACCTGACGCTGGGCATAGGCATCGTATAGGGCCTGATCTATATCATCGACGTTAAAACCATAGCGCGCTGCCGCCACCCGGTCGATGGTCAGGTTTTGCATCCGCGCCCCCAGTTGCAGGTTGTGGCGTACGTCGCGAAAGCCCGGACTGTTGCTCATGGCGTCTGTCATACGCTCCGACCACTGGGCCAGTTCGTTGTAGTCCTGCCCCTTAAGCACATAAACGTACTGAGCTGATCCGCCGCCGGCCGACAGGTTGATATCCTGAGCCGAGCGCAGCGACAGGGTTATGCCGGGAATTTTCGCCGCCTGCGGACGGATGCGGTCGATGAACTCTTCGGACGACACATCGCGGTCGCCGCGGTCTTTGAGCACGATGAAGAAGCGCCCGTTCGACCAGCCGCCACCGCCGCCACCACCGATGATGTTGTTAAAGCCGGAAACCGCCGGGTCCTTGGCGATGATGTCCTGAAGCAGCTTTTGCTTAACCAGCATGTCTTCGTAGGAAATGTCATCTGCGGCCTGAGTAGAGCCCTGCACAAAGGCCGTATCCTGCAGCGGGAAGAAGCCCTTGGGTATCCACATATAGCCCGCAACGGCAATGGCCACGGTGATAAAGAAGGTGATCAGGGTCAGACCCTGATGGCGCAGCACGACCTGCAAACTGCGGTCATAGAGGTTTTGCAAGCGGGTCGAGAAATCCTTACCCGTATCGCGGTGTTTCGGTGCCTTCATGAAGCGCGCGGCCAGCATGGGGGCCAGCGTCAGGGACATGACCACCGAAATCAGCAGGGACACCGTGATGGTCACTGCAAATTCAAAGAACAGCCGTCCGACAATCCCGTCCATAAACAGCAGCGGAATAAAGGCGGCAATCAGCGAGAAGGTGATCGACAAGACCGTAAAGCCGATCTCGCCCGCCCCTTTTAAGGCTGCGGTTCTGGAATCTTCGCCCAGTTCCATATGGCGGTGGATGTTTTCGACCACCACGATGGCGTCATCGACCACGAAGCCAACGGCGATCACCAGCGACACAAGGGTCAGGTTATTCAAACTGAAACCCAGCACATACATGGCCGCAAAGGTCGCGACCAGCGATGAGCCCAGCACCGCTGCCACAATAAGGGTCGCCGAGACCTGACGCAGGAACAGGCCCATGACCAGCACAACGAGGATCAGGGTAATGACCAGCGTCAGCTCAACTTCGTGCAGGGAGGCGCGGATGGTGCGGGTACGGTCGTTGAGCACTTCGACCTTAGTGGTGGCAGGCAGGGCCTTGGTCAGGTTCGGCAGAGAGGCGCGGACGGTATCGGCGATCTTGACGACGTTCTCACCGGGCTGACGGGTAATGGCAATGCCTAAGCCGCGCTGACCATTCGGGAAGGCGGCGGAATAGAGA
This sequence comes from Asticcacaulis endophyticus, assembly GCF_014652575.1. Taxonomy (GTDB): domain Bacteria; phylum Pseudomonadota; class Alphaproteobacteria; order Caulobacterales; family Caulobacteraceae; genus Asticcacaulis; species Asticcacaulis endophyticus. The sequence goes on from NZ_BMZB01000001.1 coordinate 1,139,696, forward strand.
TTTTCCGGCCCCAAGGTAACGGTTGCCACATCACGCATATAGACCGGCGTTTGGTCACGATAGGCGATGATGACGTTCTGATAGTCCTCAGCGGAAAAAATCTGGTCGTTAGTGGCAAAGGTCGACAGGGTATTGCGCCCCGGCACGGTACCCTTGGCGCGGTTGACCGAGGCTTCCTGCAGGGCGGTGCGCAGATCCTGCATCGTCAAACCGTATGAGGCCAGCCGGTCAGGCTGAGCGCCAATACGGATGGCCGGTTTCTGGGCACCGAAGATGCGCACTTCGCCCACGCCCGGCAACTGATTGATCTGACGGGCCAGATTGACATCGGCCATGTCCGAAAGCTGGGTCAGGTCCATGTACGGATCATTGATCGTCAGGATCAGCACCGGCGAGTCCGCCGGGTTGAGCTTACGCCAGGTCGGCAGGTTCGGCATGTCGTCGGGCAGACGACCGGACACCGAATTGATCGCCGCCTGTACTTCCTGGGCGGCGCTATCGATATCCTTGTTCAGCTCGAACTGCAGGGTGATATTGGTTGACCCGATCGAGTTGGATGAGGTCATTTCCGTGATGCCGGGAATGGCTGTAAAGGCCGTTTCCAGCGGTGTGGCGATTGCGGATGCCATAGTGTCGGGCGACGCACCGGGCAGGCCCGCGCTGATGCTGATGGTCGGGAAATCGGCTTGTGGCAAGGGGGCAACCGGCAGGCGCGGGAAGGCAAACACCCCCAAAAGCACAATGGCAAGCGTCAGAAGGGCCGTCGCCACCGGACGGTTGATGAACCACGACGAAAAGCTGGAATAGCTGCCTTCGCCCGTGCTCTGGCCCGATTTTGTCTCTTTAGGCTGCGGATGATCCATTATTTGGCCCCTTGTGCGGGAGCCTTGGCCGCTGGTTTGGCAGCGCCTTTAGTGGCGATGTCTTCGCCACCGGGCTTGACGCGCTTGACAGCGGCGTCAGGTTGCAGGCGGGAATGGCCGTCGGTGACAATCTCGTCGCCCGCCGCAACGCCCTTGGTGACCACCACATAGTCATCGTTCTGATAGGCGGTCTCGACCGGCACGATCTGCGCCTTATCAGCCACGATTTTAATGACAAACGGCCCTTCGAGGCCGGGGCGCACGGCCACCGTCGGCAGGGTCAGGGCATTGGTGCTTTCGTTCAGGGAAATATCGGCAATCACGAACTGGCCCGGCCACAGGGTTTCACCGGCATTGTCAAAGGTCGCGCGGATCTGCACCGTGCCGGTGCCGGACTGCACCACATTATCGAGCGCACTGATCCGTCCGGTCGCCAGTACTTCACCTTTTTCGCGGTCCACGGCCTTGACCGTAATGCCGCCGGAACGCTTCATGCCTTCAATCAGATCGCCCTGCACCGTCTGCGGCACGGAAAAGACGACCGAAATCGGGTTGATCTGGGTGACGGTCGCCAGTCCCTCAGTCGAAGAGGCGCTGACCAGATTGCCCGGATCGACGCGGCGGATGCCGATGCGGCCCGATACCGGTGAGGTGATGCGGGTAAAGGACAGTTGCACGCGGGCGTTTTCCACCGCGGCCTCATCCATCTGGACGGCAGCCTTGGCCTGCTCGACCGCCGCCTTTTGCTGATCAAGGGTCTGCTGCGGAATAGCGTTGATTTCGGCCAGAGATTGATAGCGCTTGAGATCAGTCTCCGCCACCAGAAGTCGGGATTTATTCGTCGCCAGTTGGGCCTGCGCGCTTTGCAGGGCGGCCTTGAGGCTGCGGTCATCAATCACCGCCAGCAATTGGCCTTTTTGGACAAACGCGCCTTCATCAAACAGCACCTGAGTGAGCACGCCGTCAACTTGCGGGCGCAAGGTCACAGAATTGAGCGAGGTCACCGAACCGACCACCTTGAGGTCATGAGCAATGGTGCGGGTTTCCGCCCGAACCGTCACGACCGGCACCGGCGGGCGGCCCTTGCCCTTGTCATCACTTTCACCCTTGGGCCACAAAAAGAAGGCCGCGGCCGCGACAACAACGACACCGGCAGCAATGGCCAAAGGGACGGGTTTGATCATAAGGGTCTCTTGAAAATCAGGCTGAACGCAAGGGGAGGTGAAATCGCAACCGAAGGTCTGACAATTTCGCTACCAAGCCTTTAACGTGGCACGTCTGAAAATCCTTCGCAAAAAATAAAATTCACCGATGAAAAAGAGCAACAGGACATTTAGTAGCATCCAAACAAAGAAAAGCCCCCGAAACGCGCCGGGGGCTTTCAAGTTTCTGATGATTACAGGGACGCAATGATCAGGGATAAGATTTGGGCCAAGGATAGTTTTAAATCAGGGAGACGCTTCATCAATCAGTTTGCGCATGGCCTCAAGATAGGCCACAAAGGCGGCGCGTCCGGTTTCAGTCAGGATCAACGTCGTTTGCGGTTTCTTGCCTACAAACGCCTTGGTGATCTCGACATACCCGGCCTCTTCAAGTTTGCGCAGTTGTACCGACAGATTGCCGTCGCTCGACTGGGTTTTTTGCTTGAGCGTCGTGAAATCAGCCGATCCGGCGGTCGACAGATAGGCCATGACCCCCAGCCTTAACCGCCCGTGGATGACATCGTCGATACGCTCGATATTAAAATCGTCCATGCCTCAGACTTTCTTGGCCTGCAACATAATGACCAGACCCGGCACAGTCGCAAACAGGATCAAACACGCGGCATAGGCCAGAAACTGCTCAGGCTCACCGGCCATGAAGGAGGTGCCAGCGGCACCTAAGAATGCCCCAAAACAGACGAATTTCAGCCAACCCTGACCGGAAATGGCCGACACTATCCACCAGCCGAGGCCATATAGCACAAGGATGGCCGGGGCCAGCATGGACATGGTCGCTTCCATTTGCTCCAGATGCGTACCCGCCACGATCAGGCACATGGCAATGACAAAGATGGCAAAGCCAATGCCTGACCAGATATTGCCGATAGCGACATTCATGGAGCCGCCGTGGCCGTATTTTTTGATCGAACCCCGAATACTCAATACGGCCAGAACGGCATAGATCAGACCGGCACCCAGCCAGTTGACGGCACTAAACCACGGATTGGGCATAGGGATCACTTCAGTCCAGAAGCCGTAGTGAATAAGGCTGGCCGCCCCAAACGTGATGCCTGCCCAGAACAAGGACCCGCCATTAATAATTGGTCTGCGCCCGCCGTCCTGAGCCAGGGCCTTCATATAATCGATATCGTTTTTCAGCGTCAAAGGATCTGACATGTTACGCGGCCTCCTTGCCGTATGATTATTCCCGCCCATCCTGAGCATGAGTTTATAATTGCAAAAGAACTTTATTTTGTAAAGTGCTTTTTATGGGTCCGAGATTACAGATTTGTTATCTTGCCAAAACATTGTTTAGCGCTCTAGTTTCATACCCAACGAAACCTGCCGCATTTCTGCGAATAAGGTTATGGCTTTCATTGTTGTGGGGCGAAGCTATCCTATATGACTAAGACCGAACTCCTCTCCGGCGCTCATAAGGGCGCGTTTCTGGGCCTGTGCATGCTGATGGGTGTGCTGTCGCCCGCGACTGTCAGGGCTGAAATGACCACACAAAATACGATTGCCGCCGAAGCTTCCGATCCGCGCCAATATCTGGAAGAGGTCGAGGGTGAAAAAGCGCTCGACTGGGTGCGCGCCCAAAATGACCGCACACTTACCCAGTTGATGAAAGACCCGCGTTTTGAGAAAAACCGTGAGGCGGTGCTCAAAATCGTTGAAGCCAAGGACCGTATCGCCTCACCAGGCTTTGCCAAGGGAGGTAAGGTCGATAACTTCTGGCAGGACACCGACCATGTGCGCGGCATCTGGCGGCGCACGGACTGGAGCGCCTACGCCGCCGATAAGCCGGTGTGGGAAACCATCCTAGATATCGACGCCCTGTCGAAGGCCGAAGATAAAAACTGGGTTTATAAGGGCTCCAACTGCCTGCCGCCCGATGAGACCCGCTGCCTGATCAGTCTGTCGAACGGCGGCAAGGATGCTGTGACCGTGCGCGAATACGACACGGTCACCAAGTCGTTTGTGAACGGCGGCTTCGACCTGCCCGAAGGCAAGCAGGTCGTGGTGTGGAAGGACAAGGACACGCTTTATGTGTCGCGCGAATGGACACCGGGGGAGGTCACGCCGTCGGGCTATGCCTATGTCACCCGCGAATTGAAACGCGGCCAAAAGCTTGACGACGCCAAAGAAATCTTCCGGGGCGATGCGGCCGACATGATGGCCTATCGTTCTGTGCTGCGCGACATCGACGGCAATTATGTCATGGACATGCAGACCCGCCGCCCGTCATTTTTTGAGGTCATTGATCAGTTCATCACATCTGACGGCCCGGTCAGCTTCCCCCTGCCGCTCACCTCGGAAATGTCGGCCTATTATGAAGGTCAGGCGGTCTATAGCCTGAAAGATGACTGGACGAGTGCCAAGGGTACCAAATTCACCTCCGGCAGCGTGATCGCGTTCGACCTTAAGGCCGGATTGAAAGACCCGAAAAACATCGAACCGGTGGCCGTGTTTACACCGGATGCTCACCAGTCGGTCGAAGGTATTGCCCAAACCAAAAACCACATCGTCCTGCAACTGTTGTCCAATGTGACCGGTGAAGTCAGAAGCTACAGCTATAAGGGTGGCGCGTGGTCCTATAAGGCCATCAAACTGCCGGAAAATGCCACCCTGTCGGTGTCATCGGCCGATGACGATTCCGATAAAATTTTCGCCTATTCGACCGGGTTCATCCAACCGTCAACCCTTTACCGCGCCGATGCCGGCACCGGTGAGGCCGAAAAGATCAAGTCGAGCCCCGCCCGCTTTAACGCTGAGGGCCTTAAGGTCGATCAACGCTGGGCGACCTCCAAAGACGGCACCAAAGTGCCTTACTTTGTTGTGGCGCGTCAGGATACCAAGCTGGATGGCAATACCCCAACACTGCTTTATGCCTACGGCGGGTTTGAGATCGCCATGACCCCGTCCTATTCCGGCGGCATGGGCAAGCTGTGGCTGGAGAACGGCGGGGCCTATGTCCTGGCCAATATCCGTGGCGGCGGGGAGTTCGGGCCGCAGTGGCATGAGGCCGGGCTGAAAACTAACCGTCAGCGTATCTTTGATGATTTTCAGGCGGTGGCCGAGGATATCATCGCGGCCAAACTGACCTCGCCGCGTCGTCTCGGCATCATGGGCGGGTCAAACGGCGGGCTTTTGATGGGCGTGCAACTGACCCAGCGGCCTGATCTGTGGAACGCGGTCGTCATTCAGGTGCCCCTGCTTGACATGATGCGCTATCATACCCTGCTGGCCGGGGCGTCCTGGATGGGTGAGTATGGCGATCCGGCTGATCCGGTCGAAGGCGCGTTCCTGAAATCGATCTCGCCTTACCACAACCTGAAGACCGGCGTGAAATATCCGGAACCGCTGTTTGTTACCTCGACCAAGGACGACCGCGTCCACCCCGGTCATGCCCGTAAGATGGCGGCGAAGATGCAGGAGATGGGCCTGCCGTTTCTTTATTACGAAAACATCGACGGCGGCCATGCGGCGGCGGCTAACCTACGCGAAACCGCCAAAAGAAATGCCATCGAGTACACCTATCTGATGCAAAAGCTGATGGACAAATAGTCTGCATCTTGAGGCGGGTATGAATTTTTGCTACCGTTGGCGCAGGAGGCGCCCATGGTCGATAAAATCAGTATAGCCCTGCCCAGTGACATGCTGGTGGCGATCAAATCTGCCGTGGCTTCGGGGGAGTATTCGACCACCAGCGAAGTTATTCGTGAAGCCCTGCGCGACTGGAAACTCAAGCGCAGGGTAAATGAGTTGGAATCCGACGAATTGCGCCAGCTTATCCGTCAGGGGCTGGAAAGCCCCACAGTGTCTGCCGAGGATGTTTATTCACGGCTGAAGTCCAAGTACAGCGCACTGATTGAAAGCCATGCCTCAACAGATGCCGAATGATTTTCACGCTGACGAAATTTGCGGCGCAGGATATCGAAGATATCGGCGACTTTATTGCACTCAATAATCCTGCGCGTGCCCTTTCCTTTATCGAGGAAATTCACGCGGCCTGCCGGGCCCTGATCGACACGCCGGCCGCTTACCCGGCCATAGTTACATTGGGAGACAATATTCGGCGGGCCCCGTTTCAGCGCTACCTTATTTTCTATGCGGGCACGGCATCCGAGTTAAGGATTGTTCGTGTCCTGCATAGTGCCCGCGATATCAATGCGCAGATGTTTGTCGTGTGACTGTGCGCCTGTTCTAATTGAGATCTAATTATTCTGGCTATGGCGGTTCTTGATGGCGTGGGCGAGGCTGGCCTCGAAATCCATCATGATATCGGCAAATTCCGCGCTCGATAGCTGCTTGCGGCCATTCTGGGTTTTTTGCATCCGGAACGTCCAGAACGACGAGACGTGATTGAGCGTCCCGATCGAGTCGCCCAGTTCGGCAAACAGACTTAAGCCATTGAACAGGAAGCGCCTGAACGGCGCCGGATCACGGCTGCGCACCAGCGCATTATAGGCGGTGTCATAGCTGTGCAGGGTGCGCCCGGCTCTGGTCAGGGTATCAACCACGCCGCGCGCAATCCGTGGGCGGGCTTTGCGCAGATAATCCTTGGTCAGTTCATCGAACGACCCCGACGGCTGGTAGGAACCCAAGCCCGTCAGCACTTCGCGCAGTTCGTCCTGAAGCTCAACATGTCGCCACTTGTAATACAGAAATCCGCGCCATGAGAATATGCCGTCGCGGAATTCTTCGTCGGACATCCCCAGCGCCTTTTGCAGCGGCCGCAGTTCGAGGTCGAGCTTGTCCGATAAAATCTTGTTGCCGAGTTTCAGTGACGCCTTACCGGCATCAACGCCGATGGCTTCAAGCACCAGACGCTCAATCTCCGCACTGGTGAAACTGGCCATTCGCGTCAGGTCGGCTGAGGACAGGCGCAGATAACATAGAGCAGGCTTGACGCCTTTGCGCGCCAGGGTGTCGCGTACCAGAAACGGATCAAGCGAGGGCAACTGATCGAGATATTTCAGAATACGCACGTCCGGGCTTTTGCCTGGATCATCCATATTGAGATAGGTCTTAAGCGTCTGATCAAAGCCGATCTGGTCGATGAAAAACGACCGCCCGCCCAGACGCAGATCATGCGGATCGAACGGCAGAATGACCTTGGTGACCTGACGGCGCTGATTGTGATAAAGTCCGCGCTCGTTAACCCGCAGGCTGTGTTTCAGGATAATAGCGCGGTTAAGCTGGCTGTTTTCAAAAAACGGCTGTTCCTTATAGGTCGGATCATCCGCGTAAAAGACATAGACCTGCGACAGGTTCAGCACCCGGCTGGTGGCCGAGGTAAAGGTCAGATTGCCAAGATTACGCACTTCGCGCGTCGTCTTGAAATGGCTCTGAGTTAAGGCTTTTGCCAGTGCGGCCATAGGGTACTCTTTGTTACGCGAAGGGGGGCGCGGCCATCCTAAAAGGCCACGCTGTCATGTTGGGTGATGTTGAGCAGGCTGTCCTCGAAATCCATGAGGACATCGACATATTCCGGCGCCGACATCCGCATGTGAGGACCGCTTTGGACCATGCGGTATTTCCAGAAGGAACCGATGTGGCCCAGAATCCCGATATTCTCGCCCAGCTCATAAAACAGGCTGGGGCCGTCCATCAGAAAGTGCCGGAACGGGCCGGGGTTTTTCTGCTCGACTAACGCGGCATAGGCCTGATCATAGACGGCCAGCGTCCGCCCGACGCGCTTTATGGCTTCAACGATGCTGCGCGCCAGACGCGGTCGGGCTTCCTTAAGGTATTCTTTAAGGCTGTCTTCTGAAGTGTTGTAAGGCTGATAATTGGCCAGCCCGTCCAGCACTTTGCGCATCTCTTCCTGAAGCTCAATATGGCGCCATTTGAAATACAAAAACCCGCGCCATGAAAAAATGCCGTCGGAGAATTCTTCGTCGGTCATGCGCAAGGTAGCTCTGAGCGGCCACAGTTCCTTATCCAGTTCATTGGACAGAATTTTCCCGGCCAGCTTGACCGAGCGATATTGCAGGGCTTCGCCAAAGGCGGTGATCACCAGACGCTCAATCTCGGCATTGGCAAAGCCGATCATCTGCTGGACATCGACCGGAGAAATCTTGAGGTAGCACGGCGCCGGTTTATAGCCGCTGCGCGACAGGTGCTCACGGACCAGAAACGGATCAAGTGACGGCAGCACATCCAGCAGTTTCAGAACCTGAACATCGTAGTTCTGATTGAAGTCGTCGGTGTTGAAATAGCTGCGCGCAAAACTGTCGAAGCCGATCTGATTGACGAAGACCGAACGGCCGCCCAGTTTCAGGTCATTCGGATCAAACGGCAGGATAACCTTGGTGGCGGTGCGGCGATGGCGGGAAAATAACATGCGCTCATTTGAACGCAGGGTGTGCTTGACCAGTATCGCCTTATTCATCTGCGAGTCCTTGAAAAAGGGCTTCATCAGATAGTCTTTGTCCTTGGCACTGCTCAGGTAAATCTGCGACAGGTTGAGCACCCGGCTGGTCGATGCCGTCTCGCCCAGACTGGCCAGATTGCGTACATCACGACCGGTGGCCGTTTGCATCCCGGCGGCATTGTCGTTCATTTTCCGAGCGGACGCGTTCATATAATGGGCTTTCAGGCAGTCAGTTTGCGGTGCTTCTTACGCTTACTTACCAGGCGTTCGAGATGCTGCACGGTCTTTGCGGCCTCGCGGTGGTCAGCGAGATCAATCTCATTCAACCGGATAAGTGTATCCAGATGGATATCAACCACTTCGGGGTCGGTATCTTCACCCAATGCTACCGCATAATCGTTTAAAGAGTGTGTAGCCTGTTCAATCAACCCAAGGCGTAGCGCGTGCGCCCGCTTTTCGGTGTGCATAATCCGCCCGACCATGTAGTCGAGCAGTTTCTTATCCAGTCCACCGCGCGCCTGCATCAGAACGCGCAGAGAATTCAGCTCAACCGACAGGGTTTGCTGGAATATCTCGCGCTGCAGATTGTCGGCGGACTTTTCAATATCGTCGATCCGGCGCAGAACCCCCTGATAGGTCGTATGGGTTTTGCGCCTACGGCACGGGCCGATATAATTGGCTGAAACGACGAAATTGCGCTTACGCGTCAGGGCTGCCAGCACAGCCTTGAGCAGTACTGACGTCGAAAACGGTTTGATGACAAACTCATCTACGCCGCAGTTGCGGGCATGGGTAACGTCCTGAGACTTCTGCCGTCCGGTGAGCATCAGCACCGGCAGGCGCGGATTGAGAAACCGCGGATCATCCTTGACCGCCGCCTGACGCATGGCCCGTACCAGATCAACGCCGGACATACCGGGTAGTTCCCAGTCAAGAACCATCAGATCCGGATTGTGCGAGGTCAGAAACCCGATGGCCTCTTCGGCCGAGCGGGCAGGCAGCAGACGCGTGAAACCGGCGCCGCGCAGTAACTCCAAAATCATGCGGCGTGAGGCATCATGATCCTCAACGACCAGTATGTTCACTGTCGCCGGATTGATCTTTCGCTGCGCGCGCAAGGTTTGGTAGGTCAGGTTTGACATTAGCCCGTATGATCTTGTGCAGATGCGTAAAAGACTATAGCAAACCTGTTAATTCAAGCTTTAAGCCTTGATAAATCAGAGTTAATTGAAATTAAGCATGATGGCTTACTCAAAATAAACCAAGGTTTGTTAGTGTGAAGCCATGAAACGTCGCGCCCTTATCTCTGCCTTGCTTTTCCCAGTCTTCGCCTCGGTCGCACCGCAGGCTCTGGCCAGTGCGCCTAAGGAAAAGAAAAAAGGCGGAGGGCCCAGCTTTACTCAGTTGACGCCGATCAGCGTATTTATCCCGCGCCGCGACGGGCGACATTCGACCATGACTATTGAGATGGGCCTTGATGTCAAAGACCCGAAACTGGCGGAACTGGTGCCCGCCTATATCCCCCGTCTGCGCGATGCCTATGTCAGCCGGATTCAGTCCTATGGCCTGCGCCTGCGCGAAAACAGCCTCGTTGATCCGGGCTTTATCACCCGTGAGCTTCAGATCGCGACCGATCAGGTGTTAAAGCGTTCAGGGGCTACCGTGCTGCTTGGCACGATGATGATCAACTAATCCAGCATCTGCCACGAAAAAGCCCTTTGCGGGCGCAACAATGCCCTTTCTGTGTATCGTCGCGCATCTTATCCAAAAACCGCTTCACACTTTTTAGGATGCGCTCTAACATACCCTTTCGCTTCACCTTATGGGGAAAGGTTGCGCCATGACTAACCACGGACCATTCGAGCAAGGCCTGAAACTTATGGGTGCGCAGCAGCAGCTTGCGACGCGCAGCCTGCTGAATCTGGTTGAGATGATCACCGCCTCATCGCACCGTTACGCCTCCCAGACCACGGCCTTTGCCGAGGACACGGTGCGCCTGATGAAAGAGGCCTCCGCCGTGCGTGATCCGCAAGGGTTAACCGACCTGCAAAAAGAATGGACGCAAACCTGTGTCAAATATTCCGAAAATCAGGCCCGCACGACCATGCAGTTTGTCGAACAATGCGGTAAGCAGGCGCTAAATACCGCCGCGAACGCCAAGTCCATCGTCAAGGGCGATGTGCCAGACACCCCACCTAGCGAAACGCCGCCCTCTGAATAGAGTCTACCTGTCCTCAACCTCCCCATTCTAAAGGACTAAACCATGCTAAAAGGTAAAACCGCCCTGGTGACCGGCTCCACCAGCGGCATAGGCTTGGCTGTGGCCAAAACGCTCGCCGCCAAGGGCGCCCATGTCATGCTCAACGGTCTGGGTGACGCCACAGAGATCGAGGCCATCCGGGCGGCTATGGCCAAAGATTATGGCGTCGAGGTCGGCTTTCACGGTGCGGATTTAACCAAGCCGGATCAGATCGAGGATCTGGTGAAAACCACACAGTCGAAACTGGGCGGGGTCGATATCCTGATCAATAATGCCGGCATCCAGTTCGTGGCCCCGATTGAGGAATTTCCCGCCGCCAAGTGGGACGCCATTATCGCGATCAACCTGACCTCGGCCTACCACACCATTCACCACAGCTTTGCGGCCATGAAGGAAAAAGGCTGGGGCCGGATCGTCAATATGGGCTCAGCGCACTCGCTGGTGGCGTCACCCTTCAAGTCGGCCTATGTGGCAGCGAAGCACGGCATCTTAGGCCTGACCAAGACGATTGCCCTTGAGGGCGCTGAGTTTGGTATTACCTGCAACTGCGTCTGCCCCGGCTATGTGCTGACCCCGCTGGTGGAGAAGCAGATCCCTGACACGGCTAAGGCCCGCGGCATCACCGAGGAAGAGGTTATCAAGAACGTCCTCCTAGCCGCCCAGCCGACCAAGAAATTCGTCGACGAAGACGATATCGCCGAAACCTTTGCCTTTCTGTGCTCGGACGCGGCCAAGTCGATTACCGGCACCCACATTTCGGTCGATGGGGGATGGACAGCATAATTTTTTACCTCCCCAGCTTGCTGGGGAGGGGGACCGCGCACACACTTTGCGCGTGGTGGTGGGGGCTACTTGCTAATATTGTCAGACTTTTCGGTTGCGCACAGATTTCCAGCCATTTAGTCTCCCCTGAAAAGCTGAAAAAGCAAAACATCAGGGAGAGCGAACATGGTCTGGAAATCAGTGTGTATAGCCGCGTTATTGAGTGCGATGGCCGCACCAGCCTTTGCGCAAACAACTTCACCAAAGACCTGGACCGCCGATAATGGCAACGGTACCTTTACCAACCCTCTGTTTTACGACGAGTTTTCCGACCCCGACATGATCCGTGTCGGCGACTGGTTCTACCTGACCGGCACGACCATGCACACCATGCCGGGCCTGCCGATTTTGCGCTCAAAAGACCTCGTCAACTGGGAATTTGTATCTTACGCTCTCGACAAACTCGACCTCGGCCCGCAGTTCCGGCTGGAAGATGGCAAGAGCATCTATGGTCAGGGCATCTGGGCGCCCAGCTTTCGCTATCACAACGGCACGTTTTATATTTTCAGCAATGTGAACGGCCAGAAAACCCAGATTTTCACCGCCACCGACCCGAAGGGGCCGTGGACGCGCACCGAGATGAAGCGCTCCATGCACGACCTGTCGGTGCTGTTTGACGACGACGGTAAAATCTACGCCATCTGGGGCTATCAGGGCATCAAAATGGCGCAACTGACGGACGACCTGACCGACATCGTTCCCGGTTCCGAAAAGGAAATCATACCCCCTACCGCTGGCATGGGTGAAGGGGTGCATTTCTATAAATTTGGTGGCAAGTATTTCATTACCTCAGCATGGTTTTCCGGCCGGATGAAGATGCCGGCCGCCCGCGCCGATAATATTTGGGGGCCATACGAGGTCAATCCGGCCATCAGCATTGACGAAGATTTCGGCATGATCGAGGGGCATCGCCTGAGTGATGCGTGGGCCAGAAGCGACACCGCCCCCTATGTGATCAACCCGCCAAACCCCGCCCCCAATGGCCGTCTGTCGCTGCATCAGGGTGGCATCGTCCAGACTCCTGCGGGTGAGTGGTGGGGCTTTTCGATGATGGATTATAACTCGGTCGGCAGGCTTTTGGCCCTGTCGCCGATTACATGGAAAGACGGCTGGCCATACTTTGGTTTACCCGGCAATCTGGGGCGCAACCCACGCACCTGGGTCAAGCCGAAAACTTCAGAACCGCAGCCGATTAACGTACCTTATGAACGCAGCGACAACTTTTCGGGTGAGGCGCTGAAGCCCATCTGGCAATGGAACCATGTGCCGGTGGATGGCAAATGGTCGCTGACCGAGCGGCGCGGGTTTCTGCGCCTGAAATCCCTGCCCGCGACCTCGTTCTGGAACGCTAAAAACAGCCTGACCCAGCGTGCGATCGGGCCGATGTCAACACCGACCGCTATTCTGGAAACCGGCGGGTTAAAAGACGGCGATGTGGCGGGACTGGCTCTGCTCAACCGGCCCTATGCGTGGATCGGCGTTGAAAAAACCTCTGCCGGTTTGGCACTAACCCACCATGATCAGCAGACCGGCAAGACCGCGCGCGTCAGGATCACCGCGCCGCGTGTGTGGCTGCGGGCCGACTGTAATTTCCTGACCGAAAAAGCCCGTTTCAGCTATTCGACCGATGGCGCGACCTTCACACCGATTGGTGATGAATTTACGATGGTCTTTCAGCTCAAGACCTTTCAGGGCGTGCGCTACAGCCTGTTTAACTACAACACGATGGGGGCCGAGGGCGGCTATGCCGATTTCGATGCCATCGACATCCATGAGCCCTATCCGCAGGGGCTGATGAAACCGATCCCCTATGGCCGTACCATCACTCTGAAAAGCGATCAGTCGCCGGCGGGCCTGTCGGTCAAAGGCGGCGCGTTGATGTCCGGACAACCTGTGTCATTTGAAGTCATCGACATGGGATTGGGACGCGCGGCGCTGAAGTTCGGCAACACCTATATCAGCGCGGCCGATGATGCCTCGGTCAGCCTGAAATACGGCAAACCCGGCACCGCGGAAAGCTTTCAGTGGATCGAGACCCCGACCGGAGAATTGGCGCTGATGTCGCTGGTCAACCACCGATTCCTGCGCCTTGATCCGAAAACGCAAGTCATCACTGCCGATAGCCCCGGCCCGCAATCGGACGGCAAGGACGGGGTGCGGTTTGTGTGGTCGGCGAATTAGGAAAACAGGACTATCGCTGATCGGTCAAAGAATCTTCGGATTCAGTATTAAGGCTGCCCATCCTGACGCCATGAATATTGCAAGAAACCACAGTGAATACCGCCCCAAAACTTTTCTTAGCTCACCGGACGCCCGACTAAAGCCATGTCCTAAGGCCAGCAATATGAGCCAATCCAAAAGGAGAAAAGGCCATAATGGGATGCTCTTGAAGTAGACAGCACAAATTAGCATCGCTGCCGAAGCCGCCACGCCAAATAACAGTAACCATCTGTATTTACGCGGTGAATCCATCACTCCACCTGGGCTTCGACCTTGGCGAGGGTTTCGCGGGCTTCGTCGGCGGCGCGTTGACGCTCCCACATGCCGTAATAGATACCCTGTTGGCGCATGAGATGGTGATGGGTGCCGCGCTCAGCTACCACGCCGTCTTTCAGCACCAAAATCTCATCAGCCCCCACCACGGTCGAGAGCCGGTGGGCGATGACCAGTGTCGTGCGGTTTTGTGACACCTCATCCAGTGAGGCCTGAATTTCGCGCTCGGTATGGGTATCTAGCGCCGAGGTCGCTTCATCAAGGATCAGGATCGGCGGCGCTTTGAGCAGGGTGCGCGCAATAGCCACGCGCTGTTTTTCACCACCCGACAGTTTCAGGCCGCGCTCACCGACTTCGGTATCAAACCCTTTGGGCAGGGAGGCGATGAAGCCCGCAATCTGGGCCTTATCGGCGGCGTCTTCGATCTCGGCGCGCGTCGCCCCCGCCCGGCCATAGGCAACATTATAGGCGATGGTGTCGTTAAACAGGACGGTGTCCTGCGGCACCATACCGATGGCGTGACGGAGCGAGGCCTGATTGACGGTGCGGATATCCTGACCGTCAATTTCAATCGACCCTCCCTTAACGTCATAAAACCGGAAAAGAAGCCGCGAAATGGTCGATTTACCGGCACCCGATGGGCCCACAATCGCCACGGTTTTCCCTGCCGGGACTTCAAACGAAACCCCTTTCAGGATCGGCCGGTCGGCATCGTACGAAAACACCACATCTTTAAACGCCACGGCTCCTGCGGTGATTTTGAGGTCTGCAGCATTGGGATCATCAACCACTTCGGCGGGTTCATCCAGCAGCTTGAACATCGAGTCCATGTCCACCAGCGAGGTGGTGATTTCGCGGTAGAGCGTGCCGATGAAATTAAGCGGAATGGAAAGTTGCATCATGAAGGCGTTGATCATCACAAAATGACCGACCGTCTGAGTGCCGCGTGACACTTCATAGGCCGACATCAGCATCACAATGGTCATGCCGATCGAGAAGATAATCGCCTGCCCTAGGTTCAGCCAGGCCAGAGACGTATAGGTCTTGATGGCCGCCTTTTCGTAATCGCCGGTGGCTTTGTTATAGCGGTCGGACTCCAGCCGCTCATTGCCGAAATATTTGACGGTCTCGAAATTCAGCAAAGAATCGACGGCCTTGGACATGGAGTCGGTGTCGGCATCGTTCATATCTTTGCGGATCTGGATGCGTTTATTGGACGCCCAGACCGAGAACCAGACATAGATCACCACCGTGACCACGACCACGACTACATACATGATACTGAACTGGTTAGCGATGATGGCTGAGGTCAACACAAACTCAATCAGCGTCGGTATAGCGATCATCATGGTCAGGCGGATGATGGTCTCAATGCCGGTCTTACCGCGCTCAATCACCCGCGACAGGCCGCCGGTGCGGCGTTGCAAGTGGAACCTCAACGACAGATTATGCAAATGCACAAAGGTGCGGTTGGCCAGACCCCGCACGGCATGTTGACCGACCGCGGCAAACAAGGCATCGCGCACCTGATTGAAGCCATTGGACAGCAACCGCGCCACGCCGTAGGCCACGACTAAAATGATCGGTGAGGCGATCAAAAGCCCCATCATGGACGGCGCCTCGCCCTCACCTGACAAGGCATTGGTGGCCCATTTATAGGTGTACGGAATAAAGACCGTCAGCACCTTACCCAGCAGCATGAACACCATCGCCAGCACAACCTGCATCTGAAGGTCGGCGCGGTCCCTGGGCCAAAGGTATGGCTTAAGGAAGTCGATCGTACCCTGAAAACTGGCATGGGGTCGCGTCATAGGCCCGTTTTGGGGCGCGTTTGAGGGAGATTGCGTATCGGGAGCGGGAGGAGCCATCAGGTCAGGCGCTTTCGGCAAGGGCTTTGGGAGTCAGGCCTATATAGGGCGATGCGCTTTTAAAACCAAACCTTGCGGCCATTTATTTTGAGCCTTTGAATTTTTGTCCAGTTCCGATAGAGTTTGATCATAAATAATCATATGGGAGACTGCCCGATGTTGACCCGCCGTTTGTTAATCGCCGCCGCATTGACCTGCCTGACCGCGCCCGCGTTTGCTGCCGAGGCGCTTAAACCCATCAGGGTGATACTGGTCGGCGATTCGACCATGACCGACAAATCCGGCTACGGCAAAGGCTTCTGCGCCCAATTCAAGCCCGAGGCGGTGACCTGTGTTAATGCGGCGCGGGGGGGGCGTTCCTCCAAAAGCTACCGCGTCGAAGGCCTGTGGGATAAGGTCATGGCCGATCTGCCGGTCGGCAATTTCGACAAAACCTATGTGCTGATCCAATTCGGCCACAATGACGGCTCAAAGCGCCCGGAACGTCATACGGATATTGAGACCGAGTTCGGCCCGAATATGCGCAACTACGTTTATGATTTGAAAAAAGCCGGGGCTGTGCCGGTTTTGGTCACACCGCTGACTCAGCGTCATTTCAAGAATTTCAAGGTACAGAACGACCTGCTGCCGTGGGCTCAGGTTACCCGCCTGATCGCGCGGACTACCGATACCACCCTGATCGACCTCTATGCCGAAGGACAGTCAAAGGTGCAGGCCATGGGCATCGCCGAATCCCTGACCTTAGCCGGGCAGCCGGTGCCGCAGAACGTGCTCGATGCCGCACCGACCGGCACGACCGTGCCTGCCGTCTTTACCGATGCCTCTCAGGGCCAGGGCAGCGCGCAGGCCTTTGACTACACCCACACCGGCCCCAAGGGCTCAGATTATTTCGGCAAGATGGTGGTCGACCTGTGGGTCAAGGCCGACCCCAAGATTGCGCCCTATGTCATCACGCCGAGGGAGTAGTTAGTCACGCCCATAACGGCGAACGGTTATGTCATGCGTAAGGGAATTGATGAAGTAAAGACCCGGTTTTCAGGATCGGGTACGTCGGCATTTGCGAGAATCTCAATAAATGTTTTTCTCAGAGTCTCTGGATTGCTTGTTGGCCCAATAATTATTCGTTCCAGAAAATTCGGCAGATCTGTACCGTCAAGTCCGTTTGCGGGATCGTCTCTCAATGGAATTATCTGAATTTTCTGCGGAACGCCGTTGAGGGTAACTAACCGAGAGGTAATGACTTCGGATCGCGTATCGGCAGGACTGTAAATAATTCTCCATTCCCGCTCTTCATCAAAGGCTTTGTGCTTAGTGCAAAGTATTGAAATGAGGAACATGTTAAGCCGCCAGTCTTGTAATTCATGTTCGGGTGTCGCCTCAATCATGTGCCGTTCGCTGATAATTTCATCAATCTTGGTGTTGAAATCGGCTGAAAACGCTTCGGGGCCGCCATAAAATACAGGGCTGGAATAGGCGCCCAGCCTGCGATTATCCGCTTGAAACGGAGCGCTCTTTACGACCAGCGCCACACCATCTTTAGGGGCGTAGGCACGCCACATGGACAGGCGTCCGAAAGCATCTTCGTGAGGGTAATGTTCCGACAGGCATGTCAGATAGGTATCATCTTCAAACTGTGGCGCGCTTTCGTTGAAGCGCCCTATCAGGCGCTGAGAAAAACCAGGGTAAATGCCATCCAGAAAGCCCTGTAAACGGCCCCCGATTTCGGAATTATGATATGCGCGCAGCAAACATACCTTGCCATGCTCGACCTCGGAAAGATCGTTCATATTCCTGGCGTTGCGCATCCAGACCTCGCCAGAGGTTAGTATTTTGAAGGCTGCATCAGCCGATGTGTAATGCACGAAACGGCTATTGGGTTGCCGGAGTTTTTCGACCCGGTCAGGCGACAAAGGGACAAAAAGTCTGATGTAGCGGGATCGGATATCAGGTGAGCGCATTATATTTATTTTTCGGCAAAATTAACAAAATGCCCTCATAGGGCGATTATGCTGTAAATGCTTAAATTTGACAATCCTATACGGTGCGCTAAAAAGAATTTGTCCGACATATTGGGCGCTGCGGTGATCGTAGCGTGCGATGAAGCCATAATAATATCGGGATCGGGCACCCAATCTACTGAAACGTCCTTGTGAGAATATAATGTCGAACCTTACCCGTTTTTCCCGCCGCGGTTTTGTGATCGCTGCCGCCAGCGCTGCGGCTACGCCGTCCTTTGCCCAAACGCCGCCCAAACCGATCAATCCGCTGGTGCGTCAGCGCGCCGATGCGCAGATCATGCAGCATGATGACGGCTACTATTATTTTACTGCCACGGTGCCGGAATATGACCGCCTGATCGTACGCCGGGCGCGCACTATTGCCGGTCTGCAAACTGCCGGTGAAGTGGTGATCTGGAAACGCCCTGCGGAGGGCAAGATGGGGGGCTATATCTGGGCGCCGGAAATCCACCATTTTGACGGCCAGTGGCATCTTTACTTTGGCGCGGGCGATAAGGGTGAGCCGTTTCGGGTGCGCACCTATGTCATCTCCAGCCCCGATCCCAATCCGCTGACCGGCCGCTGGGGTAAGCCGGTCTTGGTTGAAATGCCGTGGGATACGTTTAACCTTGATGCCACGACGTTTGTGCACAAAGGCACGCGTTATCTGTTGTGGGCGCAAAAAGAACCGGGCATTGAGACCAACTCGAACCTTTATCTGGCACCATTAGCCTCGCCGTCAAAGCTGGCCGCCCCGCCGGTGCGCCTGACCGTGCCGACCTATGACTGGGAAATTATCAAATATAAGGTCGCCGAAGCGCCGACCGTGCTGCATCGTAATGGCCGCCTGTTCCTGACCTATTCGGCCAGCGCTACCGATGAGAACTATTGCTTAGGCATGCTGACCGCCAACGAGGACGCCGACATCATGGACGCATCGTCGTGGGTGAAATCGCCGGTGCCGGTGTTTAAAAGCTCAGCCAAAAACAAGGTCTGGGGCCCAGGTCACAACAGCTTCATAACCGATGAGCAGGGCCGCGATGTGCTGGTCTATCATGGCCGCGACTACCAGAAAATAATCGGGAATTCGCTGTTCGACCCGAACCGCCACACCCGTGTTCAGCCCTTTGGCTATACGGCTGATGGGGTGCCGGACTTTGGTGAGCCGGTCGCTAATGGTGCGTGGAAAGACTAAGCAACTGACTACTGCGGCGTCAGGCTTACCAGCACCACATCATTACTATGCATGGGCAGAGACACGACACCCTTGCCGTCCGCGCCGATGCGGATCGTCTTTTGGGTTTCCGGCGCGTCTTTGGTCAGGGCGTGCATCTGCTTAATCTGAGCGGGCGTCAGGTCTTTCGGGGCACCCAGTTCGACATAGGCCGAATAGGCGTCGTTTTTCTTATAGCCGGTGCGGTGGATTTTCAGCGCATATCTGCCGGGTTTCAGGCCGGTCAGGTTCAGCGTCACGTCGGGGGCGGGGGCATTGGGCACCAGCTTGCTAAAGAAGGTGCCGTTGCTTTTGCCCTGCTGGTCGGGAAGCTGAAAATCCCAGACCACGGCGTTGACCGTGCCGTTTTCAGTTGCCGCCCAGACCTGAGCGTCCGCAGACGGAATTTCAAATCCTTTCAACGCATTGAGGTATTTGTAAGTAAACCACGACGCCTTACGGATACCTTCGCGGGTCATCAGACCAAAGCCGCCGTGAAACGCCGCCGATGGCGGGCCGGGTTCTTCAAACAGATCGGAATAGACCCAGTAGCTCATGCCCTGCGCCGTGCCCTGTACGCTCTTGAGCTTGCTGAGGATATAGGCGGCGGCGACGTAACTGTCGTGGCTTAGGTCACGCGGATTATAGCTGGTGCTCCATTCGGTGAAGATGAGCGGCAGACCGGGCAGGTGTGAGGCTTCGATCTCGGCGCGCACCTTTTTCACATCTCCGATAACGGCATCCGGCCTTTTCGAGAGCTGAAGATCCATCTTGCCTTCTTCGTCCAGATAGCCGTAATCAACGCCGTAAGTATGGGTGGTGACGAAATCAACCGGCGTGTTTGTCGCCTTGGCAAAGGCCAGCAGTTCCGGCACCCAGGCCGCCCCTGCCGTCGATGGCCCGCCGACGCGCAGGGCCGGATCGATGGCTTTGATAGTGCGTGCTGTCAGGCCGTACAGCGCAAAATAGGCTTCCTGATCGGCGTACTGCCAAAAGCCGTCGAGGTTCGGTTCATTCCACACTTCAAAGTACCAGGTGCGGACTTCTTCGATGCCATAACGGCTGATCAGGTGGCGCACAAATTCATTGATCAGCGCCTTCCACATGTCGGGGCGCGGGTGGGAGGTATTGCCTTTCCAGTAAAACAGGGTCTGATCCGACGTTTTCATCGCGGACGGTGTAAAGCCCAGTTCGATGAACGGCTTGATGCCGTATTTGAGCATGGTGTCGTAGAGATAGTCGATCTTCGTCCAGTCATAGACGACCTTTTTATCAACCAGCTTTACGGTGCCCAGATCATCATGGAAAATGTCATGGAAACGCAGATAGCGAAACCCCAGTTCATGGGCGGCGGTTTTAAGCTGGGCCAGATTGGCGTCGCGGATCGTGACGCCGGGATAATCAGCACCCACTGACAAATCGAAAAAGCGGTCAACCGGCGTGGTCGCTTTGGTCAGGTCGAGCGTGACCTGACGCGATGTCGCTTGCGCACGGGCATAGGGTGCTGCGCCTGCCAGAACGCTGGACGCCATAAGTGCCGAGACGGTGCGCCGTGTGAAGGTTTGTGCCATTTGCCTCTCCCGATTATATGATTATACTACAATTGATAGCGCTATCATTTGCACGGGGTCAAGCTATATAAACCCGGCAAAAACAGGGAACCGAAACATGACCGAAGCTTCACGTCGCACGATATTTAAATCTCTGCTGGCCGGTGCGGCCGCAGTGCCTTTGGCGGGGCAGGCCCAGGCGTTTGCCGCTCAGGCATCGGCAAACGCACCCGAAACGCCAAACTGGGGGCGCGGCATCGAAGGACAGCGCAAGGGCGATCTGGGGGATGGGACTTATCTCAACCCGATCGTGGCGGGCGATCATCCTGACCCGACGATCCTGAAAGACGGCGACGACTATTACATGACGTTTTCGTCGTTCTATTCCTACCCCGGTCTGATCATCTGGCACTCGACCGATCTGGTCAACTGGACACCGATAGGGCCGACCCTGTTTAAGCCGCTAGGCACCATCTGGGCGGTAGATCTGTGTAAGCACAATGGCCGCTATTTCATCTATATTCCGGCGGCACCCGATGGCGGGGAATGGTCGATCTATGCCATCTGGGCCGACGATATCAAAGGGCCGTGGAGCGAGCCGGTCGATCTTAACATCCGCGGCTGCATCGACCCCGGCCATATCGTCGGTGAAGACGGTAAGCGCTATCTGTTCGTCAATGGCATCCGAAAAGTCCGCCTGAGCGATGACGGTCTGGCGACCGACGGTGCGCTTGAGGCCGCCTATCAGCCGTGGGTGTACCCCGACGACTGGATCACCGAAAACTTCGCCCCGGAAGGGCCGAAACTGCTGCGGCACGGTGAGTATTTCTATCTCGTCACCGCTGTGGGTGGCACCGCCGGGCCGGTGACCGGCCACATGGTCATCGCCGCCCGCTCAAAGTCCATCCACGGCCCGTGGGAACACTGCCCGCACAATCCGCTGGTGCGTACCTTGAAGACTGAGGAGCCA
This sequence comes from Asticcacaulis endophyticus, assembly GCF_014652575.1. Classification (GTDB taxonomy): domain Bacteria; phylum Pseudomonadota; class Alphaproteobacteria; order Caulobacterales; family Caulobacteraceae; genus Asticcacaulis; species Asticcacaulis endophyticus. Next base: position 1,161,313 of record NZ_BMZB01000001.1, read on the forward strand.
TGGTGGTCAAAGGGGCACGCGACCATTATTGAGGGGCCATCAGGTGACTGGTGGCTGGTCTATCACGGCTATGAAAACGGCTTCCGCACGCTGGGCCGCCAGACCCTGCTGGAGCCGATGGAATGGACACCGGATGACTGGTTCCGGGCGCTAGGTGGTGACCTGTCAAAGCCCTTGCCCAAGCCCAACGGTGGGAAGTTGAGTAAAGCCGGTTTTGCCCTGTCCGATGATTTCAGCCGTGATCGGTTCGGCGTGCAATGGTGCTTTCATGACCCGAAACCCGATGAGATGACGCGGGTGAAACGCGATAACAAATCCTTGCGCATCGCAGGTCGTGGCACGTCGCCCGCCGATTCCTCGCCCTTGACCTGTGCGGTCGGTGACCGATCCTATGAGGCCGAAGTGACGCTGGAACTGGACGGGGCGGCGGAGGCCGGAATCCTTCTGTTCTATAACCATAAGGCCTTTGTCGGGGTAGGGTTCGATGGGGCGCAAACCCGCACCTGGCAATATGCCGAAGACCAGCCCTGGAACCGTCAGCCGGTCGCTTCAAAAACCGTGCGGGTGCGCCTGACCAATGATGAAAACGTCGTCACCTATCATCACTCGGTCGATGGCGGCAAAACCTGGTTGCGTCACCCGACCCGCATGGAAGTGGCGGGTCTGAATCACAATGTCTTTGGCGGATTTCTGGGGCTTAAGCTGGGCATCTACTGTACCGGCGATGGCGCTGTGACCCTGCGGGATTTCAGTTATCGCGCCCTCAACGCGTGATTTGAGACGGCGCGGTGAAGGCCCCCACCACCACATCTTATCGCTGCGCGATTTCGTGCGGTCCCCGGCACCGGCCGCCCGGCTCCCCAACACGTTGAGGAGGTATAAGATAGGGCAGACTTCCTTCTCCTCCCCTGTTTACGGGGGAGGTGGCTCGGCGCTTTAGCGACGAGACGGAGGGGGGCATCTTTGCCTGAATTCAACCACACCTTTGACATTTTACCCGCAAAGCCTTATCGCCACGGGCATGTCAAATACCCCCTCGACCGAAGCGCCCCGCCGCAGAACCTTCGCCATCATCTCCCACCCGGACGCCGGTAAGACAACCCTGACCGAGCATCTGCTGCTGGCCGGGGGATCTATCCGTGCCGCAGGCCAAGTGCGGGCGCGCGGTGAAAATCGCCGCACCCGCTCCGACTGGATGAAGATCGAAAAAGAACGCGGGATTTCGGTGTCGTCGTCGGTGATGACCTTTGAACACGACGATAAGATGTTCAACCTGCTCGATACGCCGGGCCACGAAGATTTCAGCGAGGACACCTACCGCACGCTTACCGCTGCCGACGCCGCCATCATGGTGCTGGACGCCGCCAAGGGCATCGAGCCGCAGACCCTGAAACTGTTTGAAGTGTGCCGCCTGCGCGACATCCCGATCATCACCTTTATCAACAAGATGGACCGCGAAGCCGAAGACGCGCTGGCCCTGCTGGATGAGGTGGCGTCAAAGCTGCAGCTTGACCCGTCGCCGCTGTACTGGCCTGCAGGTTCCGGCAACCGTTTCCGCGGCATGATCGAGCTGAAAACCGGCCTGTTTTACCCGTTCACCAAGCGCGACTCCGGCGCCGAATATGATCAGGGCCACGACGCCCCCGCCCCCGTTGATGAGGCCGTCACCAAGGGCTGGATGAACGATGACGAACTGAGCGAATTGAAAGACACCGCCGAATTGCTGGAGGGCGGTTTCAAGCCATTTGACGTCGAGGCGTTCTTAGAAGGCCACATGACGCCGGTGATTTTCGGCTCGGCCCTGCGCCACTACGGTGTCAACCAACTGCTTGAAGCGATTGGCAATTTCGCGCCCGCCCCCAAGAAGGTCAAGGCGTCAAAAGCCGGGGTCGAGACCCTTGTTGACCCGACCGAAAAAGAAGTCACCGGCTTTGTGTTCAAGGTTCAGGCCAATATGGACCCCAACCACCGCGACCGCATCGCCATGCTGAAACTGACCTCGGGCAAGTTCCAGCGCGGCATGAAGCTTAAGGTTCAGAACACCGGTAAGCAGTTGTCGGTCAACGCGCCGATCATGTTCTTTGCGTCCGACCGCGAACTGGCCGAAGATGCTTTTGGCGGCGACGTTATCGGCATCCCCAACCACGGCGTATTGCGGGTTGGGGACTCGTTGTCGGAAACCGGCACGGTGCGCTTTGCGGGCTTGCCGAACTTTGCGCCGGAAATCCTGCAACGAGTGCGAGTCAAAGATCCGCTCAAGGCCAAGCACTTGAAAAAAGCGCTGGAATCGCTGGCCGAAGAAGGCGTGACCCAGTTGTTCAGGCCGTCGATCGGGTCGGACTTTATCGTAGGGGCCGTGGGCCAGCTTCAGTTTGAAGTCATGGCCGACCGTCTGGCCAATGAATATGGTCTGGACTGTGTGTTCGAGCCGTCGCCTTACGCCGAAGCCCGCTGGCTGGGTGGCGACGCCGCCAAGGTTGAGGACTTTGCCGGCAAGCATCGCGGCGCCATGGGCACCGACATCGACGAATATCCGGTGTTCCTCGGCAAATCGGCGTGGGAAATCAACTATGTCGCCGAACGCTATCCCGATGTGCAGTTTTTGAGAACCAAAGAACGAGGGTAGTTCCGATAAGGGGGGACAATGAGGAGACAAAATTGGATTGGGATAGGGATTATGATCCTGTCTTTTGCCGGGTTCTTTTGGCACGGTTACCAATTCGAGCTTTGGGGGCAAAAGCTACAGTTTCGGTGGGCGTCTCTGGGATGGTTTAGCTGGCTGCTCTTTGGGGCATTTGGGGGAGGCTACATAACCGGCGGCGCTAGAGACGGAGTCAAAGGCTCACTATCTGTAGGTGGACTGTTACTAGGCGCGCTAATAATTGGCATTTTGCTCGGCAACTACCGCTGATACCTCCGTACGCCTTTAAGCCCCCTCCGTCAGCCTTACGGCTGCCACCTCCCCCAACAAGTTGGGGGAGTGTGAATTGAAGGCCTTAAGCGGTGAGGTGTCTCATAACTTACGGCTTCACCGCCTCAACCGCCGCGATGAACGCCTTCATTTCCGCCGGTGTGCCAACTGTGATGCGGCTCATGTTCGGCCATACCGGCCAGTTGCGGCCGATGGCGACGCCTTTGGCCAATATTGCCTGCTGCACCGGCTTGGCGGGGGTGCGCCAGTCGACCATAAAGCAGTTACACAGGCCCTTGGTGGATTTATATCCAAGGGCTTCAAGGCGGGCGATGGTCCAGTCGCGGGTGATGGCGATCGCCTCGACCCGTTTGGTGATCTCTCCGTAGTTTTTCAGCGAGGCGGTGGCCGCCGCAATCGCGGGGACTGGCAGCATGTAGGGCGAGGGGCTGCCCCAGTCCATCAGCGGCTTGATCAGGTCGGGCCTGGCCAGAGTATAGCCCATGCGCATCCCGGCCATGCCATAGACCTTTGAGAAGGTGCGCAGGATCACGACATTGGGATATTTCGCCAACAGGGCGGTCGATTTCTGCGCCGGCGTATAGTCGATATAGGCCTCATCGATCAGCAATATGGCATCGGATTTGATATGGGCGGCCAGCCATTCGATGTCGGCCAGAGGCGTCAAGGTGCCGACCGGATTGTTGGGATTACAGATATAATAGAGGCCAGCATTCGGATCGGCAGCCAGCATGGCCTTGACATCGTGGGCCAGATCCGACGGGCGCACCGGCACAGGGGTGACCTTATATCCGGCATCGGTGGCAATGCCGGCCGCCATTTCAAACACAGGGGCGGCGACCACCAGCCCGCGTGTGGCTGAGCTATAGGCGCGCACAAGGCGGTACAACGGGTCGGACGATCCGGGCCACGGCACGACCATGTCGGGTTTCACGCCGTCAATGGCGGCGATGGTTGTGATCAGGTCTTCGCGCTCGGTTCCCGGCGCATAGCGGTTGGATTTTGATAGGGCAGCGGTAGCGGCAGTCACGGCCTGTGCTATCGGGCCTTCGGGATGTTCATTGGCGTCGATGCGAACATCGGCCTTGACGGTCACCGGCTGGGCCAGAGCCGGTCTGACAAACTGTGCCGCACTGGCACCCAGCGCCAGAATGGTCGCGACCGCCCGCCGCGAAGGCCCGTTGATGTCGTTGGTCATAGCCCGCCTCCGGTGAATCCCAAGTCACGAGCATAGGCGCATTTGAAACCTTTATTCAAATGCGAAAATACCCGCCACGGCGTCGCGGCGGGCATAATTTATGCGAATAGGTAAAGATTAGTCGCGTAATAGCTCGTTGATGCCGGTCTTGGAGCGGGTTTGGGCATCGACCGTCTTGACGATGACGGCACAGTACAGCGACGGGCCACCCTTGGGGTCAGGCAGAGTGCCGGGCACAACGACCGAATAGGCAGGCACGCGGCCACGGTGAATTTCTCCGGTCTCACGGTTGACGATCTTGGTTGAACCCGACAGGTAAACGCCCATGGCCAGCACCGAGCCCTGCTCGACGATGACGCCTTCGGCCACTTCGGAGCGCGCGCCGATGAAGCAGTCGTCTTCGATAATGGTCGGGGTGGCTTGCAGAGGCTCTAAGACCCCGCCAATGCCAACGCCGCCCGACAGGTGCACATTCTTGCCGATCTGGGCGCACGATCCGACGGTTGACCAGCCATCGACCATCGAGCCTTCGCCGACATATGCGCCGATATTCACAAATGATGGCATCAGGACGACGTTCTTGGAAATAAAGGCACCGTGGCGGACAATGGCGCCCGGCACGGCGCGGAAACCGGCGTCGGTAAAGTCGTCAGCCTTCCACTTGGCGAACTTATTGGGCACCTTATCCCAGAACGGGCCGATCGGGGCCTGCTCAAACAGGCCGCGACCCGTGTGCATCAGGTGGTTGGCGCTGAGGCGGAATGACAAAAGGACGGCTTTCTTCAGCCATTCGTGGGTGACCCAAACGCCGTCGATCTTTTCGGCCACACGGAAACGGCCATTGTCGAGCAGGCCGAGCGCCTTTTCGACCGCTTCACGATAGGGGCCGTGATAGGCGGGTGTCAGCGTATCGCGTACCGCCCAGGCGGCTTCGATATCGTCGTGAAAGGCGGCAAGATCAGACATGGCGGTATCCTTCGGGGAGCGCAGACGCGCGTCAAAAAACATCGCCACGACTTAAGGGCATAGGCCCCGCTGATCAAGCTATTTTACATCCCGCTGTATCACATAGGTTTCCTGCATCAGCCCCTGATCCTGCATGAAGGTCGCCATGCTTTCATAGGTGGCGGTACGGATCTGGCCTTTGTGGTCATCCATCGGCAAGCGCGAATCCACAACCGGCGCCAACAGGCGCATGACGGCGTTGGTTTTCACCAGGGTCGGCTGATAATGGGCGCTCAGGTTGGCCTTGATCTGGGCGTAGTTATCGGTTTGCCAGGCCGCGGACGCGATCACATCCAGCATGAATTCATTGCAGTTCTGGTATTTGGCATCATGAGGATTGGACACGGTCGAATAGCGCGGGATGTGCATCTTCGCATAGGTCGGGGACATGATGGTGGCGATCAGGCGCTGCTGCATTTGCGGACTTGGGATGATCACCGCCACATCATCGGCGGTTGAGCCGGAGATAAAATCGAACGGGAAGTCCTGTTTCAAAAGGGATTGGTCCATGGGCAGGCTCTTGCCATCACCGTGATAAAGATTATGGACGGCATAGCCCTTAACGGTGCGGCCATCCGCCGTTTGGATATCGCCGTAAATCCAGAACGCGCCGTGGGTATAGGAAATCCCGTCGGGCAGTTTATCGCGGGGTCGACCAGCGCGGTAAACGATGGCTAGTCGGGCATTTTGTGACGCCAGATCGCGCTCAATCTGTTTGGCAAAATCGGCAACTTCGACGGGGGTGAACCGGCCTGCGGTGCCTTGGGCGCTGAAACCGGAGTCGGCAGCCTGAACGGGGGCTGTTATCACCGCCCCCATCAGGGCAAGGCAAAATGTAATCCGTTTCATTGGGTTTTAGCCTTTTGGGAGGCTTGCGCGTCATAGGGCACGACCGGGGCCGGTTGAGCGACGACGGTTTCATCGGACACCTCAAGCGGGGTGTTGGCGGCGGTCCAGACCGCTTCGCCGGAGTCCTGCATTATCTCGCCGGTGCTCTGGGCGGCAGAGCCCACCCCCATGACCGGGATGGCGGCGACACCGGCGACGACCTGAACGCCGGACGCGGCCAGTTTGGCGGTGGCGATTACGGACTCACCGGCAGCTTTTGAGGTGTTGTCGAGGCTGTCGGCAGCTTGCGCCTGACTGGTCAGGAGGGCGGCGCTAACAATGATCGCGGGGGTAAGGGCTTTGAACATAATGATCTCCGTGCGATGGGATATCGCAATATGAACATTGTTCAATTAATGCGCGAAGTCAATCTATATTGTGAACGTCGTTCAATTTGTTAATCCGTATGCAGGAAAATTTTCAGCGACGGGCTGCGATGATGGACGAACTCATCGACATTATCCGCCGCATGGGGCCCGACCAGAACCGTGGTCATGCCAAGCTCTGCGGCTGGTTTCAGGTTCTTGGGGCTGTCCTCGAAAAACACCGATTGTTCGGCTACCACGGCGTGCTTTTGCATCATGCGGTGAAAGGTGGCCAGATTAGGCTTAGGGATCAGGTCGGCATGGCCGAGGTGAAACACATCTTCAAACAGATGCGTCATGCCGAGCTTGTCTAAAATCCGGTAAGCGTGATGCTCGTCGCCATTGGTGAAGACCAGCTTGCGGCCCTCAAGTCCGGCAATAGCTGTGTTCAGCGCCTCATCGGGCAACAGGCCGTCCAGACTGACATCATGGACTTCGTTGAGAAACGCATAGGGGTCGATCTGATGATGGGCCATCAAGCCAGCCAGAGTCGTGCCGTGCTCATACAGGTACGATTTCTGGAGCTGGTAGGCTTCGTCACGCGACAGGTTGGTCTGACGCATCACAAAGGCCGTCATCTTGCCTTCGACCAGCGCCATGACCTCGGCTTCGGGCGGATACAGCGTATTGTCGAGGTCGAACAGCCAGATATCAGCGTGCCCAACCGCACTCAAACTCATTGTGGGTCACGGGTGATCAGCGTTCCCGCGCCATGTTCGGTGAACAACTCCACCAGCATGGCGTGGGGGCGGCGGCCATCCAGAATAACCACGGCCTCAACCCCCGCTTCGATCGCCGCAATGGCCGTTTCAAGCTTGGGGATCATGCCACCAACCGCCACGCCATCTTCGATCAGTTGGCGGGCCTCAGACACCGTCATCTGGCGGATCAGGTCTTTGTCACCATCCAGAACCCCGGCGATATCGGTCAGCAGCAACATACGCTTGGCGTTGAGCTTACCGGCCACAGCACCCGCGACGGTATCGGCATTGATGTTGTAGGTCAGGCCGTCTTCGGCTACGCCGATAGGGGCAATTACCGGCACATAATCATGCTCAGGGTCATTGATCAGTGTGCGGAGCAATTTGTCATCCACCACCTTTGGCTCACCGACATAGCCCAGATCGACGACCTGCTCGATCATCGAGTCCGGGTCTTTTTTAATGCGGGTGGCCTTTTCGACCGTCAGCAACCCGGCATCCTTACCCGACAGGCCGACGCCGCGCACATCGGCTTCGCGGCCGGCGCGGGTAATCCAGTTGGCGATTTCCTTATTGACCGCCCCAGACAGCACCATTTCGGCGATTTCCATGGTCGCATCATCGGTGACGCGCAGGCCGTCCACGAAGGTCGATTTAACCCCTGCCCGATTGAGCATGGCCGAAATCTGCGGCCCGCCGCCGTGGACCACTACCGGATGAATCCCCAGCAGTTTCAGCAGCACGATATCGCCCGCGAACAACTTGGCCACCGCCTCATCGCCCATAGCGTGACCGCCGTACTTGATGGTCACGATCTCACGGTCGTAGATCTGGATATAGGGCAGGGCTTCGGCCAGGGTTTTTGCCGTCGCCCAGCCTTTTTCTTCGAGTTCGGTGTCGGATTGGGTTTGCTTGATCATCAGACGTGTATGTGAGCCTTACCGGAAATTATCGCTGTAAACTGTGACAGCTACATCACGCGCCGCATACAATATATAGATGGGCATGTCATTATATGATTGAGGTCGGTGGCGATTTATCGGGACGTAAATTGGCTTGACCTATTTGGTTTAATAAGTCAGACAAATAAAAAACAAACATGGGAGTTCGTTATGATTGCGTTGCGCGCATCCGCCCTTATTCTGGCTTTGACAGCGGCCTGGCCGGTGCTGGCCCAATCTGACGCTTTGGGATCAAACCCTATTATCCGCGATATCTTCTCGGCTGATCCGGCGGCACTGGTGGTCGGGGATAAGGTTTACCTCTATGTCGGCCGTGATGTCTCCACCACCGAACGCTACAATATGCCCGATTGGCTGGCCTACTCGACCACGGATATGAAGACGTGGACGTCCCACGGCGTGGTACTGAAACCGACCGATTTCAAGTGGGCGCGCAGCGACGCCTATGCCTCACAGGTGGTCGAAAAGGACGGCAAATTCTATTTCTACGCCACCGCCAAGCACAATAAGCCGGACACGGCCATGGCCATCGGCGTGGCCGTATCGGACAGCCCGACCGGCCCGTTCGTCGATGCTCGCGGCACAGCGCTGATCACCAACGACATGACGCCTGACGCCAAACACGACTGGAGCGATATCGACCCGACCGTCTTTACCGATGATGACGGCACCTCATGGCTGATGTGGGGCAATGAAAAGGCCTATCTGGTTAAGCTTAAAGCCAATATGATTGAACTGGACGGCCCTATTACTGAGGTCAGCCTGCCTCACTATACCGAAGGCCCGTGGCTGCATAAGCGCGGCGACATGTACTACGTGTCCTATGCGTCGTGGGACAAAGGTGATGCCGGTGAGTACATTTCCTTTGCCACGGCATCATCCGTTCAGGGGCCGTGGACCTATCGCGGGAAACTGACCGGCATGGCCGAGAACAGCACCACGATCCACCCGGCGATCATCGACTTTAAGGGCCAGTCCTATTTCTTCTACCACGATGGCGCATGGTCCATTGGCGACCAGAAGGGCGGCAGCTATCGCCGCGCGGTCAGGGTTGAGCCGCTTTATTATAATGCTGACGGTACGATTAAGCCGATCACGCAAACCAAGGCCGGGGTGTCGGTAGGGCCTAAGCCCTAAAGCGTGACCCCGCACGCCATCATGATCTCGGCGCGCAGTTCAGGGATGCCTAAGCCTTTTTCCGAAGAGGTGGCGATCACGAGCGGGTGGGCCGCCGGACGCTTTTTGATGGCGTTTTGGCTTTCGGCCACGACCTTTTCCAGCTCGGCGGGCTTGATCTTATCGGCCTTGGTCAGGATGATCTGATAGCTGACGGCGGCCAGATCGAGCGCATCCATCGGCTCATTATCGACGCTTTTCAGGCCGTGACGGGCATCGATCAGCAGATAGGCGCGCTTAAGGCTGGGGCGGCCGCGCAGGTAGTCACGGCCCAGATTCTGGAACTTCTTGACCGTGGTCTTGGACGCGCGCGCCCAGCCATAGCCGGGCAGGTCGACCAGACGGAGTTTCTCTTCCAGCACAAAGAAATTAACCTCGCGCGTGCGGCCGGGCTCATTTGAGGCCCGCGCCAGATGGTTTTGACCGACCAGCGCGTTGATAAGGCTGGACTTGCCGACGTTGGAGCGTCCGGCAAAGGCCACTTCGGGCAGGTCGTCGGGCGGCAACTGCTCAATCTGGGCCGCGCCCATGAGAAAGCGGACAGGCCGCGCGAACTGTATCCGCGCGGCCTCCAGAACGTCTTCGCTGTAAAGCGGTTCGTCAGTCAAAATCAGGTATCCTTTTTAGCCTTACGGCTGCGCTTAGTACCGCCGCCTGAGATGACCTCGCCCTTGATAACCTTGCCGTCATCGTCGCCAGCCGTGGCCGTGACGGTCGCGGTTTGCGTCGTCTCAGCCGTCGGTTTCCGGAACTTACCGATAAAGGTATCGATCGGGTTCTCGACCTTCAGGCGGTGCATGATCGAATATTGCTGGGCGATGGTCAGCACGTTCGACCAGGTCCAGTAGATCAGCAGGCCCACCGCGAACGGCGCCATGATGAAGGTGAACATCAGCGGCATGAAGGCAAAGATCTTGCGCTGAATGGGGTCGGGTGCTGGCGGGTTCATGCCTTGGGTCAGCCACATGGTGAAGCCGTAAAGAATGGCCACAATACCGATATGCAAGGGCCCGCCGAGGATCGAGCCAATCAGCGGCACGGTCGCCGGATCGTAGGGGATCAGGCCAAACAGGTTAAAAATGGTCGACGGATCGCGCGCCGACAGATCGTTGATGTAGCCAAAGAACGGCGCATGACGCATTTCGATGGTGACGAACAGCACCTTATAAAGGGCATAAAAGACCGGAATTTGCAGCAGCATCGGAAGGCAGCCGGTCATCGGATTGACCTTTTCCTTCTGATACATGTTCATCATTTCGATCTGCATCTTTTGGGCGTCGCCCTCATACTTTTTCTTCAGTTCCTCGACCTTGGGCTGAAGCATCTTCATCTTGGTCATGGATTCGTATGACTTGTGCGCCAACGGATAGAAGATCAGCTTGACCACAACCGTCAGGCCCAGAATGGCCAGACCGAAATTGCCCATGAATTGGAACAACTTATCCAGGGTCCAGAACATCGGGCGGGTCAGGAACCAGAAATTACCCCAGTCGATGGCCTTATCGAACGACGGCAGACCCATGTTTTCCTGATAGGCGGTAAGGATGGTGGCGACCTTGGCACCGGCAAACAGGTGGTGAACCTCAGTGATCTGCGTGCCGGATGCTATGGTGATGGCATTCGCCACATAACCGGCCTGCAAGACCTGAACGCCCTCAACTTCTGAGGCGCGGAAGGCGGCTTTCACCTTTTCGTTCTGGGCCGGAATGACGCTGGCCATCCAGTATTTGTCGGTGATGCCGAGCCAGCCGCCGGTTGATTCCGCTTCAAACGTCTTTTTCTTCTGCCAGTCTTTGTACTTGAATTCTTTCAGCTTGTTGTCGAACACGCCGACCCCGCCTTCGTGCAGTATCATGTTCGTGCCGAGCTGATCCGGCACACCCTGACGGGTGACGCTGGCATAGGGAGCAACGGTAACCGCCACACCGGACGTATTGATGACCTTTTCGGTAATGGTGATCATGTAGTTTTCGTCGACGGCGTAGGTGCGCTCAAAGCGCAGACCCGCACCATTGTCGTAACCTAAGACAACATTCTTACCGACGCTCAAAACCGTGCCGGATTGCAGCGTCCATTGGGTCGAGGCATTTGGCAGGCCATTGATATTCTGGCCCAGCCAGCCGGAATCGGCGAAAAAGGCGTGCTTGGCCCCTTCCGGGCGGAACAGTTCAACCGCCGGTGAGTTCTTGTCGATCGTTTCCTTATACTTGGTCAGGAACAGATCATCAAAGCGCGCGCCGGTCAGCGACAGTGACCCTTTCAGAGACGGCGTATTGATCTGCACCCGCTGCGTCAGGCCGACGGCCTTTTCACGCGCGACGGGGGCAGCCAGCGTTACGGGCGCAGGTGCGGCACCGGCCACAGGCGTGTTGGCCTTGGCGACGGCGGCGGCTTTTTCACGCGCGGCCTGTTCCTTTTCCATCTGCGGGTTCAGGACAAAGAACTGATAGCCAAACAATATCACCATCGACAGGGCGATAAAGAGGAACATATTGCGGTTGTCGGCGGTCTTGTTGGGCGTCATCGACAGTCTTTATTCAGAGGTTAAGGTACAAATTGTCCGGTGGAGCGGCCCGCCATCAGCGCGGGCTTTGTTTGGGCGACAGCCTTATCAGGGCACGTCTTATATCGTCAAGCAAACCTTGCCAATCACGCGAACAGGTGCCGGGCTTAGGGGGTGCGTCTTTCACAGGCGTATCGGCCCGCGCGATCAGCACATAGTCATGGCCGGCCACGCCAAGCTCAGGGATCAGCGCTTGCGCCGCGGCCCGCAGGCGGCGTTTGGCGCGGTTTCTGACCACGGCCCCGCCGACCTTTTTAGTGGCGGTAAAACCGACCCTTATGTCGTCCGATCCGTCCTCACGCGCACGCATCTGCACCACCACACAGCCTTGCGCCCGGTAAGGGGCCTTGGCGGCGGCGAGGAAATCTGCGCGATCGGTCAAACGCTTAATCATGATAAGGCCCAGATGCACAAAGAGCCCAAAGTCGTTAAACCAAGGGCTCTTTGAATATTATGCGAGGTATAAAGCGGTGACGCTGATTAGGCAGTCAGGCGCTTACGACCCTTGGCGCGGCGACGTGCGACAACTTTTTGGCCGTTCTTGGTGGCCATGCGCGAGCGGAAGCCGTGACGGCGCTTGCGCACGAGTCGGCTTGGCTGGTAGGTGCGTTTCATGGTCTGCTCCGATTAAGGACGATAGCCCTCAATGAATTGAGCTACCTTAGTAAAGAGGCGCGTGGATATGACAACAGGCCGCGATTGTCAACGTCATTTAGGCCTTACGCCATAAGAATCTATGATGTATTATGAAAATTCAAACGGATTCAAAGCGCGACCGCTCAAAAGTCCGCCCTGACCATGACTAACCCAAAGGCATTGTATCGGGTGTTCGACCTCGCGACGTCCAGAAAGCCGGAAAAAAAGCCCGGACATAAGGCAAAGGTGCCGGACAGCAACCCGCTGGGTCTGCCGTCAGCGTTGAAACCCGATGGCTGGGCCTTGCGTGATGGCGGTCATCGTGGCGGAACGTCGGATAGTTCATATGCCAGCGTACAGTGGGCGCAGCGTCTTTATAATGCCGCCCGAACCAGCGCGTACTGGGGTGCGCGTATATTAAGGCGTCTGCGGACGTTTTTTACCGGATTGTCAGGTCGGCTGCTGATCATCAGCGCCATATTCGTGGTGGTGGTCGAAGTCCTTATTCTTATTCCGTCATTGGCCTCGTTTCAGGAGCGCTGGCTGATCGACCGCATCCGTCAGGCCGAAATCGCCTCACTGGCGCTGGATGCCTCCAGCGAAAAGACCGTGACCGAAGATTTGTCGCGCCAGCTTTTGACCAGTGCCGGGGCGAAATATCTAGCGATCCAGAACCAGCAGGGCACCCGCGACTACGTGCTGTCGGACTTTAATATCACCGTCATTCCTGACGTGATTGATCAGCGCACCAGCCGCTCGGATATTCGCGGCGATATCGCCTATCTGTGGGGGCCGTGGCGCACCCTGATGGGGCAGTCCGACCGGCTTATCCATACCGAGGCCGTGCCCAAGGTGCGCAAAGGCGGTGAACTGATCGAAATCATCGTGCCCGCCGAACCGCTGAAACAGGAACTTAAGACCTATCTGGGGTCGATGCTGCGCATGTCGATGACCATATCCCTGGCCGCCGGTCTTCTGGTGTTCGTGGGCCTGTCTATATTCATTGTGCGCCCGATCCAGAACCTGACCAGAGTCATCGCCAGCTTCAAAGCCAATCCCGAAGACATGACCAATGCCCCGAAGCTGTCCGGGCGGCGCGATGAGATCGGCCACATCGAAGAAGAACTGGCCGCCATGCAGGCTGAGGTTCGCCACGCCCTGACGTCACGGGCGCGACTGGCCGCCTTGGGGCAGGCGGTCTCCAAGATCAATCACGATTTGCGCAATATGCTGACCTCGGCCCAGATGGCGTCTGACCGGCTGGCGGAGTCGCCCGATCCGATGGTCGCCAAGGCCCTGCCGCGGTTGGAGCGCGCGCTCGACCGGGCGCTTAATCTGGCGCAAAACGTGCTCAACTACGGCAAATCCGACGAAGTGGCGCCGCGGTTCCAGATCCTGAAACTGCGCGACATGGCCTATGCGGCGGCCGAAGATGCGGGGCTTGGCCTGACGCCCAAATCGCCGGAGCCGGTGCGCTTTGCGCTTAAGGCCCCCAAGGGCTTTCATTTCGAGGCCGACCCTGAGCACATGCACCGGCTGCTGGTCAATCTGATGCGTAATGCCCGTCAGGCCATTGAGCGTCAGCCCAACCGGCAGGTCTATGATTCCACAGCCCGCAAGGGGCCGCTCGGTCGCGTGACCCTGACGGCCACAAAGTCCGTCGATGAGGTGATCCTGACCGTGTCCGACGATGGCCCCGGCATCCCTGAGAAAATCCGCGAGCAGCTATTCAGACCGTTTTCGGCCTCGGCACAGGCCGATGGTTCCGGGCTTGGGCTGGCGATCGCGCGCGAACTGGCGCAAACTCATGGCGGTGATGTGCATCTGGCGCAAACCGGCCCGGACGGCACGACGTTCGAGATCAGGTTGCCTCTGAAAAGCTAAAGGTTATCATTTTGGATTTTGAAGATTTGATGGAATTGTCGCGGGATAGTTATGTCTCGCAGTTTGCCAGCTTTATTGAAAAGCAGCAGGCCCTGCATGACAAAGGTTCGGCCGAAGTCAAGTTTCAACTCTCCGATCACAGCGGCCTTTACCGGCAATTCTATTGCGCGGACTATGCATCCAATGACGATGGCGTTCAGATTGTTGAAATGACACCCGACGAAGAGGTCAGTTTTGACTCGATTTCGGTATCACTGGGTGAACTGGAAATGACGGTTCAGCGCCTGAACTGGCATGATGTGACCCTGACTCTGGAGGGTGAGGCCTTGCCGCCCGAAGCCTTTGCGGAATGGTTTGAAACCTGGTTCGATCCGGATGAAACCAATACCGACTGGGACTCGAAGTTTTCCAGCCACGTCCATTCGCTGCTGCTCGACGGACACGATATCCATGTCGATTTTGGCACCGCCCCGGTCGAGGCGCTGGTGGAACTATTTGTTCTAATTGAGGGTGCGGGCGTGAAGGCGGCTACGGTATCATAACTTAAGAACCTCCCCTCTTGGAGGGGTTTGACGCAAGCAAACGATCCAGTGAATCGTTTGTCAGTCATGGGGAGGTTTGATTTATCAAACCGGAAGGTGGGGTAAACGGCAGACAAGGTTACCCCCTCTTCATTTTGACGTCAAAATGAAGCTCCCCCTGCAACAGGGGGAGTTCTCAGCAACCGCCCAACAAATGTCGGCACTACCTCTGTCGCGGGACCCAGAATTTTCTCGTCAAACAGGCTGTGTCCCAGTGACGGTTCCAGATTTAGTTCAACCGTATGAGCACCCGCGGCCCGTGCTTCCTGAACAAAGCTCGCAGCCGGATACACATTGCCGGACGTGCCAATCGAGATAAACAGGTCGCAGTCGCTCAGTGCATCATAGATCGCTTCCATCTCCAGCGGCATTTCCCCGAACCAGACGATATGCGGCCTTAAAAACCCGCTGTCATCAAACGGCGAGGGTGCGTTCGGGTCGATATCGCCGGTCCAACCGATCACCCGTTCTGTCACAGTGCAGCGTGCCTTCAGCAATTCGCCGTGTATGTGGATCAGCCGGAACCCGGCCTTTGGCGGCAGGGCGGCATGGGTGCGGTCATGCAGGTCATCAACATTCTGGGTCACCAGCAGGATATTGCCGTCCCATGCACTGGCCAGCCGCGCCAAAGCCTCGTGGGCAGCATTGGGTTTAACCTCAGCCAACTGACGGCGGCGCTGATTGTAGAAATCCTGCACCAAAGCCGGATTGGCCGCATAGCCTT
Source organism: Asticcacaulis endophyticus (assembly GCF_014652575.1). Classification (GTDB taxonomy): domain Bacteria; phylum Pseudomonadota; class Alphaproteobacteria; order Caulobacterales; family Caulobacteraceae; genus Asticcacaulis; species Asticcacaulis endophyticus. The sequence goes on from NZ_BMZB01000001.1 coordinate 1,176,928, forward strand.
CGGGCGTAGCGACCTCTTCGACGCGATGGCCACACCACAGCCCGTCCGAGGCTCTGAACGTCGGCACGCCCGATTCCGCCGAAATTCCCGCGCCGGTCAGGATGACGATGTTCATGGCTGACCTTTGAGAACGACGCCTTCTCTGCGCGGATCGGCCCCGCCGTCATAGCTGCCGTCCGGCTTGCGCATAATGCCGTGAATACCGGATTCTTCGCCCGCAGATGCCGTAATAGTATAGCCCATGCCGGTCAAAGCGGTAACCACCGCAGGGTTCGTCCGGCCGGTTTCGATGCGCAGGCTGTCACCACGGGCAATGACATTGGGCAGGGCGGCGGCATCGCTGACACTCAGCCCCCAGTCCAGAACCGCCACCAAAGTTTTTAGGTTATAGCCCAGAATATTAGACCCGCCGGGTGAGCCGATCAGGGCCACCACCTTACGATCCTTATCCAGCACAATGACGGGTGACATAGATGACCTTGGGCGCTTACCGCCAAGGGCGGCATTGGCAGCTTTTTGACCATCCGTCATGACGGGCGAGAACGAAAAATCGGTAAGCTGATTATTCAAAAAGAACCCGCCGACCATCCGGCCGGTGCCGAAAAAGCTTTCGACCGTGGTGGTCATGCTGACCGCATTGCCATAGGCGTCCATAATCACAAAATGCGAGGTGCCCGCCGGTTCATGGGTATTGTCGGGGGCAAGCGCTACACTAGTCGGCGGCGTTCCCGCCTTGGGGGCAGGCGATGGCGTGCCGGGGGTGATCATCGCCGCACGCTCCACCACATAGGCCGGATCAATCAATCCCTCAGTCGGCACGCGAACAAACACCGGATCGGCGACATACTGATCGCGGTCAACATACATCAGCTTTTCGGCCTCGATCAGGGCCGACCAGCCGCGCGCATCATCCTTACCCCACGCGCTCATGGGGAAACGCTCCAGCAATTGCAGGCCCTGAATCAACGACACCCCGCTGGAGGGAGGTGGCGGCGCGCACACTATATAGACGCGGTACGGCCCGCACACCGGGGCCTGCTCAAGGGGGCGGTAGCTGGCGAAATCTGAGGGCTGCAAATCACCGGGCAGCGGCCCCTGATGGGTGCGGGCGATGATCTGATCGACCAGCGGCCCGGACTTGAAAATCGCCGCCCCATCCTTGGCTAGGGTTTTCAAGGTCTCGGCATAGGCCGGATTGGTCTGAATATCGCCGGTGGTTTTAAGCCCGCCCTGACCATTGCCCCAATAGGTGCGGTAATCCTCGATCCTGGACTGCGGGAAGCGTTCGCTTTTCAGGTAATTGCCCAGACGCGGGGAAATGGTGAAACCGCTCTCCGCCAGCGCGATAGATGATCCGAACAGATCGTGCCAGGGCAGCTTGCCGTGGTCCTTATGGGCGGCCTCCAGCATAATGACGGCGCCCGGCACGCCAGTGGCGCGACCGGACACGATCGCCTCACCAAATGGCAGGGGTTTGCCGTCGCGCATAAACAGGTTGCCGTCTGCTGTGGCCGGTGCCACCTCCCGCCCGTCATAGGCCGTCAGGGTTTTGGTCTTGGCGTCATAATAGGTCATGAACGCCCCGCCGCCGAGGCCGGAGCTTTGCGGCTCGACTAGCCCCAGCGTGGTTTGCACGGCGACTGCCGCATCAATGGCCGTGCCTCCGGATTTTAGGATATCCATCCCGGCTTTGGCGGCCAGAGGGTTGGCCGCCACCACGATCGGGGTGGTTTTCGCGCCCTCAGTGACGGGCCTGTGCGAGCAGGCCCCGATGAGAAGGCTTAAGGCAACAACAGAGGTGAGGGCGGTACGGCGGGACAGATGATTATGCATTTGCTGAACTTAAGTACGCAGGTGCGAAAAGACAAACTCAAATACACAGCCACGGTTTGATCAACAGGAAATCCGAAAAAATAGCGCTTGCGCCGTCATTTTGATCTTGCCTTTGCGCGTCTAAGCGACTAATTGTCCGCCCTCTCTGACGGGTACGCCTGTTAGGGCTAAGGAAAATGCGCACTCGTAGCTCAGCTGGATAGAGCATCAGACTACGAATCTGAGGGTCGGGCGTTCGAATCGCTCCGAGTGCGCCATTCCACTAAAAAAGCCTCCCGTCCGGGAGGCTTTTTTAGTGGAATAATGCCGTCATTATACGCACCCTTCTGAAAACATGACCTTTCAAACGTAGGCGTCAGTACTGCACGGCCTTGGCGGCAAAATACCCTCCATTTTTAAAGTCACTTGAATCCGGTTAGGTGGACGTACGCTTTTTGCGTGATTTTTTTGAGCTCTGATCAGCTTAGGGGCTTTTCTTTTGGGGACAGGAATGTGATTTTCAACCCCATGACGAAAAGGACGGTTGCGTAATGGCCTCGGATATCCTCGCCCACACGGTGCAGGCCGCGCCGGTGGTTGGACATGCCGCGGCCATCAGCGGTCAATATGCCGTGGGGATCGTGTTTCTGACGGCGGCGGCGGTGTTTGTGCCGTTGTTTAACCGCTTTCGGATTTCGCCGGTTCTGGGCTTCCTGATGGTCGGCGTCATTCTGGGGCCGGACGGGCTGGGTCGGCTGGCCGACATGTGGCCGGTGCTGGCCAAGTTTACGGTCACCCAATCCGAAGACATCCATAATCTGGCTGAACTGGGCGTGGTGTTTCTGCTGTTTGCCATTGGGCTGGAACTGACGTGGGAACGCCTTAAGGCCATGCGGCGGATGGTGTTCGGCCTTGGGATGCTGCAGATCATCCTGTGTACGCTGGTGCTGTTTGGGCTGTTCCTGATGATGAAGCGCCCGCCCGAAAGTGCGATCGCGCTGGCTATGGCGCTGGCCTTGTCATCGACGGCCATGGTCATGCCGGTGCTGGCGGAACTGAAAAAACTCAACACCGCCACCGGTCGCAGCGTGTTTTCGGTTCTGCTGGCGCAGGACCTGGCGGTGGCACCGATCCTGATCACCGTTATTGTGCTGGCGGGCGGTGAAGGCGGGCCGACCGGGGTGCAGGGGGTTCTGGCCATCATCCCGTCGATTGTGGTTATGGCGCTTTTGGTGCTGGGCGGACGGATGCTGTTGCGGCCATTGTTTAAATCAGCGGCGCTTACCAAGAGCCCGGAAATCTTCATGGCAGCCTGTCTGCTGGTGGTGCTGATGTCAGGGCAGGCAGCGGTCATGGCCGGTTTGTCCATGGCGATGGGCGCGTTTGTGGGCGGGCTGCTGCTGGCTGAGACCGAATACCGGCGCGAAATTGAGTTGATGATCGAGCCGTTCAAGGGGCTGCTGCTGGGGCTGTTTTTTGTCACCGTCGGGGCGCGGCTTGATATCGATGCGGTCCTCGCCTCGCCGGTACTGGTTCTGGCGCTGGCGGGCGGGTTGATCGCGCTCAAGGTTGTGGTCGTTTACCCACTGGCGCGGCTTTATGGCCTGCCGCGGGCCGCAGCACTTGAAGTCGCTGCCCTGCTGGGGCCAGCGGGAGAGTTCGCGTTCGTCATCATCGATGAGGGCATGGGCCGCAACCTGATCGATCCGCAAATAGGTCAGGCGATCATTCTGGCGGCAATCATCAGCCTGTTTTTGCTGCCGGTGATCGGCTCAACCGTGACCCGGTTTACCAAACGCATCAGCCCGCAAAAGGAGGCTGAACCGTCGGCAGCGCCGGACATTATCACTGAGGTCCCCAATGAGGTGCTGGTGGTCGGCTATGGCCGTGTCGGGGAACTGGTGGTCGATATGCTGGGGCGGCACAATATCAGCTTCACGATCGTCGATGTGAACCCAAGGGTGACCTCACGGGCGCGGTCGCAACATCTTGAAACCTGGTATGGCGATGCGTCCAATGTCGAGTTTCTGGCGCGATTGGGGCTTGAGCATCGCAAAGCCGTGGTAGTGACGGTATCGAACGCCGCCTTTACCGATAATGTCGTCAAGGCGGTGCGGTCATTGCGCGATGATATCTGCCTGATCGCGCGCGCACGGGACGCCCACCATGCCGAGCGGTTGTATGAGCTGGGTGTTACCGATGCGGTGCCGGAAACCATTGAGGCGTCGCTGCAACTGGCCGAAAACACGCTGGTTGATCTGGGGGTGCCGATGGGGCTGGTGCTGGCCTCGATCCACGATAAGCGCGATGAGTTCCGGGCGCGTCTGGCCGCTCATGCGCCTGAAGGGCGGGCATCGAGGGTGCTGCGGTCAACCAAGCGCGAGCCTAAGCCCACGGAAAAGGTGGTTTAGGCCTTAGCGCCGTGCCCGTTTTCTAAGCGGGTGCGCAAACTGTCGATCTCATGGAAAAAGCGCTTACGGATTTCGGCCGCGAATGGGTTGTCGCGCTCAATCGACATAAACAGCTCATCACTGTCGCCGGAGACCAGACCGACCCCCTGCATCAGCAAATCATAGGAACGCGTCGTGTGTTCGGTCGGCAGCGGGCCCATGCCGTTGAGCACCTTGGCGATCAGGTGGGTCAGGCCCTGCACGGCGGCAAGGGCCCGGTCATGCACTTCGGGGGTGGTCACTGACACCTTGAGGTCGAGGGTTTTCTCAAGGAATTTCACAATCGGCGGCAAATGGCGCACGCGCACCGGGCAGACGACGATTTCCATATTATGGATGCCGTAGCGCGCCGACTGCGGCCCGAACAGCGGGTGGGTACACAGGACGCATACCGATTTGGGCAGGGCATCGGTCAGCCATTGAGCCGGGTTGACCTTGACCGAGCCGACATCGATGACCAGCGCATTGAGCGGCACGTGGGGGGCGATCTGTTCGGCCAAAGCTTTCAGCGTGCGGATAGGTGTCGCCAGAATAACGATCTTATTGGCGGCAGCTTCCTCTAACGAGACCAGTTCGACATTGTGGCGTTTGGCATAGGCCCTGGCTTCGGGGGAGGGGTCATAGGCCCGTATGTCAAAGTAAGGCGACAGATGACGCACAATCAGGCGGCCAAATGCGCCGAGACCAAACAAACCGAGCTTATGAACTTTTTTAGGCACGCAACGCCGCCGTATATAGTTGAGGAGGGTCGCCTTGGTAACACATCGCCAAAGTTGAGGCGAGGTGAAAGGGTCGTAAATCTTACGAAAGCGTAAGCTTTTATACTAAAGGCGTGGGGTTGCATAAAAACTTATACCAAACGCCGGTATTAAATTGCAAAAAGCAGCCTTAAATCCGGCTCTTGCGTGCAAAAAAGCGCCCTAATTTGACGCCTTTGCCTGTTTGTTGCAGGCGCAACAATATAGAGCGTGACAAATACTGTCTGGCGGCAAGTTGTATCATTTAATACTACTTGCCGCCAGGTTCGCCGGGTTACCAGCGGCGTTTTTTACCCTTGCCATCGCGGGGGGCTTCAAGGGCCTGCTGCATCGGCGTCTTCGACAGGGTGTCGAGGGTGAGGGCGCCGTCAACGTCCTTATCCAGCAGACGGAACCGCGCCAGAGAGGCGGCCTCCCATTCGGCGGCGGTGATCTTGAAGTCAAAATTGGCGTCGGCGCCGCGCACGGGCTGCGGCTCATTGATCAGGCTGAACTGGGCGGCCCCAGTGATCTGGCGTTGATAGGGCTGGTTGGTCAGGGGCTTGCCCTCGGCGTCGGTGGTGCGGCCTTTTGGCGGTTGGGTGATCATCGGCACATGCGCCAGGATTTCAGGCGCCAATTCTTCCTCATATCGCGTATTTTCCGGTGAGGAGATCGCGCCATTTTCGTCTTTATCGATGACGGTGAAATAGCGTTTGGCGTCGGCCACGTACTCGGCCCGTGTCAGTTTGCCATCACCGTCGGCATCGGCCTTTTTGAACCAGTCGGCGACCGGATAGGGGGCCGGGGTTTTGGCGCGAAAAACTTCACCCGACGGGCTAAAGAAAATCTGATTGATTACGGGGCGGGCAGGGCCACCTTCGGGTGGCATTTGCGCTGATGCGGGGGCCGTCAGCGCCAGCAAAGGTAGGAGCAGAAAAAAGCGGGTCATGGGTTATTCCGTTATCAGTAAGCGCATTTAAGCCGATCTGTGCGGGGATTTCATGGTGATTTGATGTCCGTAAGGAAATAATAAGAGCGGGGGCGAAAAATGTGCAGGCCGGTCAATTCTGCCGGATAATAAGGATATGTTTTTATGTATTCGCTGTAATAAACAGGGGCTTATTGCCTGCATATTGATGTGTATAGCCATAATTTTGTGTAGTTATTGAAATTGTTGTTAATTCAACAGGTTGTTAAGTAAGTGCTGGCCTTTTTTAGGTGTTTTAGCAATTGGGCTGAAACTATAAAAGGAGGTACATATGCAGATCGGTAGTTCGACATCTGCCTATTCCAGCACCTATTTGTCGCAGATGCATTCAAAACTGTTCAGCAGTATTGATGCCGACGGGGACGGCAAGATGACCCTGGAAGAACTGGAATCTTCGCAGGCCACCAGTAAATCAGGCAAGACGCAATCGTCTTCGGCGAGCGCTTCGGCGGCTGACCGGTTCTCGGTCATGGATACCGACGGTGACGGTTCGGTCACCGAAGACGAAGGTCTGGCGTTTTTCACCAGTTCTATGTCGTCGGAGACCATGGGCGGCATGTTGCAGGCCCAGGAAGCTGGCCAACAAGAAGGGACGCGTCCGTCTGGCCCGCCGCCCGCCGGTGGTGGTGGCGGTGGTCAAGCTCCGCAAACCTTTGATGAGCTGGATACCAATCAGGACGGCACGGTTAGTCTTGATGAAATGCTGGCCTCATCAGAATCTGAGGACAGTGCCGACACATCCATGATTGAGGAACTGTTCAGTCACATGGATGCCGACGGCGATGGTTCGGTAACTGAGGACGAAAAAACCGCCTTCGACGAGACTATGAAGGCTAACGGTCCGCCGAAGGGGCCCCCGCCCCAAGTAACTGAGGCCACATCCGCGACATCGACCGAAGCCGTCACGAGTACAAGCGATGAAACGGCGTCTAAAATTGCGAACCTGACCGCCCAGTGGATGACCTCGGTCTATCAGGCTCTGTCAGAAGGTACAAAGCAGACATCGACCACATCGGTGGCGGCGTAAAAGCGCATGCCAAAAAGTGTGCAGCGGTTTTTGGAAACAATGCGCGACTACTAAGCGCATGCCAAAAGTGTGCAGCGGTTTTGGATTCAATGCGCGTCTATAAAGCGAAAACGAGCCAGAACGGCTCGTTTTTTTGCGGAAGGTTGCAGCCTAATCCTCAAGCCTTTGCCATTCGCGACGGATATTGGCCCAAGCATAATCGAGCAGCAGATAGTAAACCACCGTCATCACGTAGCGGATCGTGTCCACGGCCCAAAAATACTGAGCCATCATGGCAAGGGACAGGGTCGCGACCATGACCCAGGCGGCGATCATCAGTTTTTTGGGCATATAAAGGCGGGACAAAAACGACATAGGCCAGACCGTGATTTGAATTAACGCGCACGCAGCTTATCAAAACGTCATTTCCGGGACGTTAAAACTTATAAGCGGCGCGCAAAAATGTCAGTAAGATAAAATTTCGGCCAAAGTCGGGCTACCCTACTGATTTTTTATGGGCAGGCGTCTAAGTGATCCCGTGTCGCTATGGCAGGGACGCGACGGATAAGGCTTTGGTTAGGTTGATGAACGTAAGTGTAGCGAATGATGCGGCATGGCCCGAAGGTGTGGCTGAGAACGGTCTGCGGGTTCTGGTGGTCGATGATAATCGTCAGTCGGCTATGACACTGAAATGGGCGATCGAGGGCTGGGGCGATGAAGTTGTGGCCTGCTATGATGGTCCGACCGCCCTGCAGATCGCGCGTGAGTTCAGGCCCGAAGTGATCCTGCTCGATATCGGTATGCCGGGCATGGATGGCATTGCGGTCTGTCAGGGCTTACGCGCCGCACCAGAAACCCGCAGCGTGAAAATTATAGCCCAGACCGGCTGGGGCGATGACGCCATGCGCCGTAAAACCGCCGAGGCGGGTTTTGATCTGCATCTGGTTAAGCCGGTCAATTTCGATGTCCTGGGCGATATGCTGGCCTTGCTGCGTATGTTGCCAAAATCGGCCTGAATGTGAACCGATCCGGTCATCCCAACGAATAAATCATCAGGAGATATAATCATGCGCAAAGCTATGAGTGTAATCATGCCCGCTGCATTGTTGGGCGCGGCGATGCTGGTAAGTGGCTGTTCGACCCTGTCGCGCGGGCCGGTGGGGAATACGGCTGTGCCGCCGCCCGCCAAGGTCGTCGATATCGCCCGCTATCAAGGCCTGTGGTATGAAATCGGCCGTTATGAAAACGGCTTTGAAAAGGGCTGTGAAGCGGTCACGGCGCGGTATGGCCCCTTACCGGATGGTAAGATTGAGGTGGTCAACACCTGCCACAAAGGCGCCGTCGACGGCCCCGTCTCCACCGCTAAGGGCAAGGCCAAGGTTGTGGACGGCAGCCAGAATGCCAAACTCAAGGTGTCGTTCTTTGGCCCATTCTATGGGGATTACTGGGTGCTAGATCGGGCCGAGGATTACAGTTGGGCGATTGTCGGTGAGCCGTCCGGGCGATATTTATGGATATTGAGCCGCACTGCCAATCTGTCTGAGGCCGACCGCAACACGCTTTTCACGCGCGCGGGTGAGCTTGGGTATGACACCGCGCTGATCCGTTTGGTTAAGCACTGACACGTCGCGCCTAATTGAATCTTTGCATATGGGTGGGCCACTGTACCCTTTGTTAATAGAGGGGCATCATGGCTGATATCGGCTACAACATACTCATCAATAACCGCTCCGGCACGGTACTCAATATGGGTCAGCCTGCGATTGAGAGCGCGATTGAGGCCAGCGGCATCACGGTTGCGGAACTGTGTTTCTGTGAGCCCGAAGATATGGCGCAAACGCTAATGCGGATGGCCAAGTCAGATGCCCCGCTGCTGATCGGCGGGGGCGATGGTACCATCCGCGAAACGGCGGCCGCTCTGGTGGGTAAGAAAAAAGCCTTTGGCGTTTTGCCGTTCGGCACCATGAACCTGATGGCTAAGGATCTGAACCTCAATTCGCTTCAGGCGGCACTTTCAGCCTACGGCGAAGGTCACGAGATTCAGGATGTTGATGCAGGCTTCGTCAATGGCGAGATTTTCCTGTGCTGCGCCAGTATCGGCACCATGCCGCAGGCGTCGGTGTTTCGCGAAGAAAACCGCACCCGCTATAATTTCCTGCTGATTCCGCGCCTGTTTCTGTTTGTGGTTGATCATCTGGATAAGAACAAACGCCAGCGCATCAGGCTTCAGATCGACGGGGCGCGGCTGAAGTTCCGGGCGGCCGCCGTGGTGATCTCCAACAACCGCTTTGCCGAAACCACAAGCTGGACCGAAAGCAATTTTAAGCGCCAGTCTCTGCAAGGCGGCGAACTGGCCATCTATGCCTCGACCACTAAGTCGCGTCTGTCGCATTTACGACTGTTGCTGCGGCTGATAGTGGGGAACTGGCTGAAAGACCCCGATATGTCCGAACAGGTCGGTAAGCGCATGACGCTCACCACTCACCGTAAAAAGGAACTGGTGTCGATTGACGGCGAAGTCGCGGAACTGATGACACCGCTCGTATTCACGATTAAGCCGCGCCATATTCAAATGTTGGTCCCGTTGCCCCAGGATGCGGAGGCGGCATGAAGATAGCCCATATTTCCGACCTGCATTTCGGGGCCCACGAAGATGAGGTGCGCGATGCACTGCTGGCGCATCTGAATGGGTCCGAGCTTGATCTGGTGATTGCCAGCGGCGATATCACCCAGTCGGCGACGGTTGATGAGTTCGAGCAGGCGCGGGCCTTCTTTTCGCGCCTGACCTGTCCGCTATTGTGCATCCCCGGTAATCACGACCTGCCGGGTATGGATCTGACACGCTTCATAAGCCCGTTTAGCCGCTATAAGCGCTTCATCGCTCAGGAACTGAACCCGCAGTTTCAATCGGCGCTGGTGCAGGTTAAGGGCATCAATTCGGCCCGTATGATTCTGCCGCACTGGAACTGGGCCAATGGCTCGATCAGCCGCACCCAGTGCCGTGATATCAAACGCACCTTTGCCGCCTCAAATGCGCCGTGGCGGGTGGTTACCGTCCATCATCCGGCTATGAACTCAAAAGACTTCCCGCTGGATGTCAGCCTCTATAATGTCAGGCGGTTTTTATCCGCTGTGGACGAAGCGCGGGTCGATGTCGTGCTGGCCGGACATCAGCATCATGCCTATATTGAGCCGCGTGTCATGGATGGCCACACGACCCTGTTTCTTAATGCCTCGACCGGCATGTCCCACCGGATACGCAGGCAGCCGCACGGCTTTAATATCCTGAATTTCGCGCCGACCAGCGTGCGTATCGATATGCTCAGATATGACAAGGGGCAATTCACGATTTTTGAGGCTATGAGTCATAGCAAATAGGCCTTCAACCTAATCCGGCGTGGTAACCGGCGCAGGCGGCTTTGAGCCATCAATACGTTTGGCCGACAGGATGGTGACCGGTTCGGCCAGCATTTGCCCATCCCAGCCGCTTTCAAACTTCTGTGTGGTGATCTTGCCGTTCAGGATTTTTTTGACCACTTCAATGCCCTTGGTGACCTTACCGAAGGCGGCGAAACCGTCCGGATCATCCTTGCCAGCGTCCATATAGGTCATGTCGCCAACCGAGATGGTAAAGCCGTTTGAGGCCGTGCCAACATCATAGCGCGCCATCGAAATCGTGCCGTCTGTGTGGCTAAGCCCGGTCATTTTGGTCGATTCATGGGCGATAGGCGCGAACTTGTGGCCGTTGGCGGTAGCCTGCACAAAGCCGCCGTTGTGGGCCTTCATGGCCCGCCAAAAGTTAGCGCCCTCGAATTTACCGGAATCGACGTAGCGCAGGAAATTGGCGACTGTGATCGGGGCCTTTTTGCCGTAAAGCTCAATGACGATTTCGCCTTTTGAGGTTTCAAGCGCCACAGTCGTGACATCAGGCAAAACCGGCGGAGGGGGCGGTAGTGGTGGTGTCGGCATGACGGCCGGTTTACTGGGCCCCGGCTTTTTCGGGGCTTCCGGCGGCTGGAAACAGGCGCTCAAACCCGCACCCACAATCCCCAGCGCTCCCAAAAGAAAATGACGTCTCATCCCGTTCCTGCTCCGTAATTTAGCGGAGTATCAAAATTCCTTGGCGGCTTGGCAAGCCATTAGCCAATAAAAAAGCGCGGATCTTATGACCCGCGCTTTTCAGACTGGTTTCAGGTTCACCCCTTACAGAGCGACAACACCGCCGTCGTTCTTGGTGATGACAACCGTGGCCGAGCGCGGACGACCCGCCGCCGTACCCGACTGGCTGTAGGGCCAGTTGGAAGTCGGTGTGTTCGGTGAGCCCAACTCGCCCGGATGCTGGATGTTGACGAACAGGGTGCGGCCATCCGGCGTCGAGTCGATGCCGGTGATCTCACATTCCTTTGGGCCGACCAGGAAGCGGCGAAGCTGCATGCCCGGTGCCTTACCCACAAAGGTTGCCTGCGTGGCGGTAGCGCCACCGGTGCCGGTATTGGTGATGGTGCGCGCGGCGCCATCGCCGACCGTGCCCGGCATGGCCGCCAGCATCATGCAGTTCGTCACGTCCGTATAGGCACCGTCATCGGTTTGAATCCACAGCAGCGGATTAACCAGGCCGCCGGCATTGGATGGGCGCGAGAACCACAGTCCGTCGGGGCTGGAGAAATCGTTGCTGGTATCAAGACCGGAGATATTGATGTTGGTGGCGTCCAGATCGGCACCGGCTCCGAACAGGTAGATATCCCACTGGAAGGTGGTGGCTTCGGGGTTATTGCCGGCTTCCTTGAGGCGGACCACATGACCATTCGGGTTGCCGAAGTTGTTCGCAGCCCCTACCGGATCATTATAGTGACGCGGATTGGCAGCGTTGGTACCAGCCAGCGGACGGTTCGACGCATTGTTGTTGGTCAGGGTCAGGTAAACCTCGCCATTAGCGGGGTTGACGGCGGCCCATTCCGGGCGATCCATCTTGGTCGCACCCAGCACGTCGGCGGCCAGACGGGTGTTGATCAGCACATCGGCCTGATTGGCGAAGGCGTAGGTCGGATTGGCAGCGGTCAGTACACCGGTGCCGAAGACCAGCGGCAGCCACACGCCCTGACCAGTGGCATCGAAGCGGGCGACATAGAGCGTGCCGTTATCGAGGTACTTGTCACCAACCGCCAGATGATCGGTGGCGTTGGCATCGGCAGCGTTCCAAGGGGTGTTTGATACGAACTTATAGAAATATTCGCCGCGGGAATCGTCGCCCATGTAAAACACCGGCTTACGACCGGCGACGAAGTTGGCGGGCCAGGCGCCTTCGTGGCCCATACGGCCCAGAGCGGTGCGCTTACGCGGGGTGGCGCTGGCATTATACGGATCGATTTCTACGACCCAGCCGTACTGATTGGCTTCATTGCGGTAATCACCGGTGCCATCAGCCGCTTTGGTGGTGTCGACCGTGACGTTCCACTTTGAGAAATTAGCTTGATCAGCGGCATTGGCAGCGGTGACGCTGGCCCAGTTATTGGCGCCGGCAGCGCCTTGCGTCACGCCGTAACGGTTAAAGGCCACAACTTGCTTGGCGGTGCGGTTGGCGTTGTCACCAGCGGCGCGGCGGAAGTAACCGGCCCAGTTTTCTTCGCAGGTCAGGTAGGTGCCCCAGGCATTGACGCCGTTGGCGCAGTTGTTGATCGTGCCGCGACCGGCCGTGCCGTTTGCCGAATAGACGGTCTTGATCTGATCATCGCCGCGCACCGGGCCATTGAACACCATCGGCGTCAGCGGTGTAACACGGCGGTTGAGCGCGCCACCCTGAACATAGCTCCAGCCACCCGTTGTCGCGCGGGTCACTTCGACCACAGCGACGCCGTGACATTCGATTTCCTTGATGGCCTCGGATTCCAGACGTGTGGCCCCGGCGGTAACGCCGTTCACGTGCAGGTACGGTGCGGTGATGTTTTCATGGTTCATGACCAAAAGCCCGCGGGTCGAGCTGTTGTCATCGCGGGTCGCACCCGTAGCGGCCAGACCGAAGTAAGCCATGCCGTCGTGGTGATCGCCGGCGCGACCGGCAAAGTTGGTGTCAGTGCCGTTATTGGCATAGGCGGCGACGCCGGCCAGGATCGGGTCACCCAGACGATAAAGCACCGACACCGTATAGCCTTCGGGGACGGTGACGATATCGTTCTTGTTCTTTGAAACGGCGGTAAAGCCGAGGGCGGCTGGGCTGACGGTTACGGTCGCGTTGGCCGATGACGGAAAGCCAGCGGCGTTCTTAGCCGTAAAGCTGAACACCAGCGGGGTGGCGGCGGTGACGCTGGGGGCCATGAAGGTGGCGGTGGCGGTATCAGCGCCGGTGAGCGTAACCGCAGGACCCGACACTTGAGACCATGCAACGCTGGAGGAGCCGGATGCTGTGCCGGTCAGGGTGACCATGCGGCCGGAAGTGGTGGCGCCTGCGCCACCCGCCGATACTACGGCCAGAGGGGCCTTGTCGTCATTGTCGCTGCCGCAGGCGCTCAGGCCAAACAGGGCGGCAACTGAGGCCATACCGCCCAGAATCTGGCGGCGGGAGTTACGCTGTTCGATAACATCGCTCAGGCTTGGGTTGTTCGATGTATTTAACTGAAAATCGCCGTCATCATGACGGCCGGTAAGTTTGATATCGGACACAGCGCCCCTCCATAAAGATATGAAAGGTAATTAATGGCCCTGTTGTGTGTAGGTCTTTTACCAGGTCTGTATTTGTTTTGTGACAGATGGCGATGATTTAGGATTCAGAGCTTAACGCCGGAGCGTGAAACCGCAATTATTGGAATTGGTTGAATTTGGGATGATGGATCGCGGCGGCGGCAATGGCGGGTCGCAACTCGGCTTTCGCGAGCGACAGATCGAGGTCGGAATGTTTATCCATAGTAAATATACGCTCGCAGTAAATATAGAGGGTTTCTATATCAATCTTTGAAAAATCAAATGTCATGATCGTAATCCTTTATTTGAATAACGTATCAATTATGACGAAATTATAATAAGGTTTCTATGCAAAATTGTATTATTATTTAACTCAACAATTGCGAATGGATTTTCAAATTTTAATATTAATTACATAAAAAAGAGCGGGCCTTTCGACCCGCTCTCTCTCTGTAACATTTGGCTTACGACGGCGTGGATTAGAAATCCATACCACCCATACCGCCCATGCCGCCGCCGCCCATTTGAGGCGCTGCCGATTCCTTCTTAGGGGACTCGACCACAGCCGCTTCGGTGGTGATCAGCAGGCCGGACACGGACGCCGCGTCTTGCAGAGCTGTGCGCACAACCTTGGCAGGGTCGATCACGCCGTCAGCGACGAGGTCAACATACTGTTCGGTCTGAGCGTTGAAGCCGAAGGTTGGCGAAGCATTGTCCAGCACCTTACCGACAACGATCGAGCCTTCGACACCAGCATTTTCCACGATCTGACGGATCGGGGCCTGCAGGGCGCGACGGACGATGTTGATGCCGGCCGTCTGGTCATCATTGTCACCCTTAAGGTCGGTCAGGGCCAGCGAAGCCTTAAGCAGCGCCGTACCACCACCGGGGACGATGCCTTCGTCAACGGCGGCGCGGGTTGCGTTCAGGGCGTCATCGACGCGGTCCTTCTTTTCCTTAACTTCGACTTCGGTCGAACCACCGACGCGGATCACGGCAACACCACCGGCGAGCTTCGCCAGACGCTCTTGCAGCTTTTCCTTGTCGTAGTCAGAGGTGGTTTCTTCGATCTGGGTCTTGATCTGAGCGACGCGGCCCTCGATCTCGGACTTTTCACCGGCGCCATCAACGATGGTGGTGTTGTCCTTGGTGATCGTGACCTTCTTGGCCTTGCCGAGCATGTCGAGCGTGACGGACTCCAGCTTGATACCAATGTCTTCGCTGATTACTTGACCGGCGGTGAGGATGGCGATGTCTTCCAGCATGGCCTTACGGCGATCACCGAAGCCAGGGGCCTTAACAGCTGCTACGCGCAGGCCGCCACGCAGACGGTTGACCACCAGGGTAGCCAGTGCTTCGCCTTCAACGTCTTCGGCGACGATCAGCAAAGGCTTGCCCGATTGGACAACGGCTTCGAGGACCGGCAGGATCGGTTGCAGCGACGAGATCTTCTTGTCGAAGATCAGGATGTAAGGGTCTTCGAGGACCGCTTCCATCTTGTCAGGGTTAGTGATGAAGTAAGGCGACAGGTAGCCGCGGTCAAACTGCATGCCTTCGACGACATCCAGTTCGGTTTCGGCAGTCTTGGCTTCTTCAACAGTGATGACGCCTTCGTTGCCGACTTTTTCCATCGCCTTAGCGATCATTTCGCCGACTTCTTTGTCGCCGTTGGCCGAAATGGTGCCGACTTGTGCGATTTCAGCGTTGGTGGTGACCTTCTTAGACGAAGCCTTGATCTGGGCAACGGCGATGATGACGGCCTTATCGATGCCGCGCTTTAAGTCCATCGGGTTACGGCCCGAAGCGACGGATTTCAGGCCTTCGACGGCAATGGCTTGCGCCAGAACGGTCGCGGTCGTGGTGCCGTCACCGGCCTTGTCGTTGGTCTTGGACGCGACTTCGCGGATCAACTGAGCGCCGAGGTTCTCGAAACGGTCAGCCAGTTCGATTTCCTTGGCGACCGAAACGCCGTCCTTGGTCGAACGCGGTGCGCCGAAGGATTTTTCGAGGATCACGTTACGACCCTTGGGGCCGAGCGTTACCTTCACAGCGTTGGCGAGGATGTTGACGCCGCGCAAAATCTTATCGCGCGCGTCGGAAGCAAATAATACGTCTTTAGCAGCCATTTTAGTGTTCCTAGGTTGGTTGCGTGAATTATCTCCTCCCCTGTTTACGGGGGAGGTGGCCAGCTTGTCTGGCCGGAGGGGGCAAGCGGTGCGCTAAAACTAGCGGTTCACAATGCCCAAGATGTCGGATTCTTTTAGGATCAGCAGGTCTTCGCCGTCGATCTTGACTTCGGTGCCGCCCCATTTACCGAACAGAACGCGGTCGCCAGCCTTGACTTCCAGAGCGACGATGTCGCCCTTGTCGTTACGGGCACCAGGGCCGACCGAGACGACTTCGCCTTCTTGCGGCTTTTCCTTAGCGGTATCGGGGATGATGATCCCACCCTTGGTCTTGGCTTCTTCTTCTACTCTTTTGACCACAACGCGGTCGCCCAGCGGACGAAAGCTCATGAGATGTCTCCGATTCATTAATGAAAGGTCTGTTAGCACTCGACGTGCGTGAGTGCTAACGCGCCCTTGAGGTAGGTCCGCCAACGGGCAGAGTCAAGGCGCGATGTCGTGATTTCGTGTGAATTTTTTTATTCAGGGTTAAAGCGCGGGTTCGGTGATTTCCAGACCCTGCGCTTTTAGTTTTTGCAAGGCGCCGCCTTGCGACAGGAGCGCGCTGAGCGGCAGGACGATGACCGATTTTCCGGGTGTCTCAAGGGCCTTATTTATCGATCCCACGGTCTGATCGATGGTGCGCCCAAGCATGGCCGAGGTTGAGGGGGCCCCTTCAAGGCAGGCTAGCAGCGCAGAATCCGGCGACAGGCGCTGCACGGTTTTCAGGTCGCCGCGTCCCCACGCCTCAGTCGCTGCGCGGGCATTCTTTGTGGAAAATTCAATCTCATCGAGCGTGGCGCGCACGCAGGACATTTCCTGTGCCGTGGAGAACTGACCGACGCGCGAGATGATCTTGGCCGCACTATAGGAACCGGTCGGTCGGGTCTTTAGCTGATCCTCTTTGGCAAACCGTTTCAGAGTTTTCTCAGGATCAAGCGTGGCGATCTGGGCTTTTTCATAGATGTCCGCGCGCAGGGCCGCCGCCGCCCACAACGGCGAGGCCTTCTTATACTTGTCGCGATCAAGACCATGAGCATCCGCCAGCGCATAGAACCGCTTCGACACATCAGCCGGCAGAACTTCGTCCAGCTTTTTCCCCATCGGCAGGCGCTTGTTCATCTGAAGCTTGGTCAGGCCGATCAGACCGACTTCGGCTTCGGGGGCGGTCAACAGGACGTTGGACTGTTTCAACACCCGGCGGATGCGGGCATCATCCCACGGGATGCGCTTAACCATCACCGGCATAGCACCAAGGATATAGACCTCAGAGTCGTCTTTTTTGACGCGCCACATCGCCGGGCCCGGCAGGTTGGCGGTGACCGTGACTTCGGTGATCCATTCGGCGCCGTCCTGAGCAAATTCGGGCGCTGATACGGTTTCCTGCGCAGGGGCAGTAAGCGGTAGCGTCATAAGGGCGGCAGCGATGAGCAGGGCTTTGGTCATGGCTACAATATAGTCGCCAAAACCGTGACCGGAATAGGGCGTCACTCTATGCCAGTGGTTAAATCACTTTCACGGGCATCATATTCCAGTATGTCGCCGGGCTGACATCCCAGCAGCAGGCAAATCTTCGACAGGGTATCAAACCGCATGCCCTTGACCTTACCCGTGCGCAGCAGTGACATCTGAGTTTCCGATATGCCGACCTGTGCGGCCAGATCTTTGGCGCGCATCTTTCGGCGTGCCAGCATGACATCAAGCGTTACACGGACGGGCATCAGATAAAGCTGTCCAGTTCGGTTTTCAGGGCGTCGCGCTGGGCGTGAATATAGTGGATTCGCGCCGAAAGATTATAGAGAATAAGACCGACCAACAGCGTGACCGTGGCAAACAGCGTATAGTTGGCCGTGCCCAGGGGCTGCGAACCGTGGTTGCCATATATAGTGTGCCAGGCCCATGCACTTGAACGCACATATAGCGCTATGGAGCCTGCGCCCAGCCACAGGCCGCTGCGTTTTAAACCTTTGATCAGGATCGGCTCCAGCGGCTGGCCGGGGATGATGCGCGCCACCATATCGGCGGCAAACCAGATGGCCATGGCATATAGACAAAACGGCAGCAGCGGTAATCCGCCCTGAACCAGCGCCAGCCCGATAATGTGCGGATCGCCGCCCAGCAGGCTCCATACCTTGGGCAACTGAACCACGGTCGCAATGGCAAATACCGTCAGCGGTAAACCCACCATCAGCTTTAGCGGCCAGTACGCGACATTCGATAGTTTTTTCATGATGTCCTCCGTGCGATGGTGTTTTCGATTAGACAAAGCTGTCCATTTCCGATTTCAACGCCTGCCCCTGCTGCGCCATAAGGAATAGCACCGGGCTGGCAGAATGTATTTATCTTATATGTATATAAATTTATATAAAACTTAAAGTCAAGGCATTTGCAGAAGCTTATTGTAGATGCGTCTTAGCCTTTTGGTGGGGCTGATTTCAGAATAACCCGATGCAAAGAAAAAGACGCAGTAATTCCGCAGGTTATACGAGGGCGCCTTGACGGCCTGCCGATTGCAAAATTACATTAGAGAGAAGTGGTGGTTGGAGGCGGGATCGAACCGCCGACCTGTGGGTTATGAATCCACCGCTCTAACCATCTGAGCTACCCAACCACGGGTTCTGTCCTTGCCCTTCACGGCGGAGTAGTCAACGCCTTTGGGGAAGGGCCACGCCTATAACCAATAAGGCCGGTGGCATCAAGTCGATTTTGGCGGATTTTCGCAAAGGGCCGAAATATTTGTCAAAGCGACGATAATATCTGTGAAAGACGTGCCGCCCCCGCGTCCTGACCATAGGTTTCAAGCGCCGCCATGCGCGCCGCTTCAGCGCGGGCAAGGGTGGCGGGCCAGTCATCAATCGCGGCATTTATGGCCTGAGCCAGATCGCCCGCATCCTGCGCTGCGCACAGCCCACCAAGCGGGGCAGAACCTGTGGGCTGCAAAATCTCACGCGGGCCGTCGATATCGAACGAGACGACGGGCACGCCTGCGGCCATAGCTTCGGTCACCACAAGGCCGAAGGGTTCGACCCTTGATGACAGGACAAACAGATCAAGCCCCGACAGATAATCGGCAGGGCTATCCACCCAGCCGCAAAATTCAACTCGATCATTAAGGCCAAGGGCGGTGGTTTGGGCTTCAAGCGCGACTTTTTCCGGCCCGTCTCCGGCGATACGTACCCGCACCTCACGTCCGCCGCGCACCAACTCAGCCACCGCCTCAAGCAGGATATCAAAGCCCTTATTGACATGCAGCCGCCCCAGCGCGCCGATGACCGGCACGCCTTTGGGGGCGGGCTTGACCGGACGGGCCTCCAGTGGCGCGAAGTTAGGCATGTCGAAAATCTTAAGCAACGGGTGCGCTTTGTGCAGGGCGTCACGCACGGCGCGGCTGACGGTCAGGGCGGCGCGGGCCCTGGCGATATCGCGTTTGAAGCGAAAATTATGGACGATCGCGACAGTCTTACCCGCCCCGCCGCTTAGGGGGTGAACGGCGGTGGCGATGGCGCGGTTACCGTGACACAGGATCAGGTCAGGCTGAAACTGCGAGACGTGACGACGCACGGCAAGGGCAGCCAACGGGTCATGGCTGAAATGCGAGACAATGGGCGCAAAGGGGGCTGTTAGGCGCGCCAGTTCGCCCTGCGGATGGCCAAGGCTCATGGCCTCATGACCGGCAGCCAGCAGGGCCTGATGGTAGCGCACGGCCATGGTCTCCAGACCGCCACGGCCTTTAGCCAGCATGAGATTAAGTATGCGCATGTTGTCTTCCGTTTCTAATCGCTGGTGATAGGACGGTTTTCTTCGGAAATCCATATTTTTGCGCATTAACCGTTTTTCATGACTTGGCGCGGCTTTAGGGATGTACTAGGTAGATATTAGCAAAAACGCCCCTGTTTTAGGAAAACTTTATCGGTTTTTGCCCCTGGGAGAAAATAAGTTGTCCGATAATATTGACGAGCTGGATGCCAGAATTCTTGATCTCATTCAGGAAGACGCCAGTCTGTCGGTGGCTGAAATCGCTGAAAAGGTCGGGTTGTCGCCGTCGCCATGCTGGCGGCGCATCAAGCGGCTGGAAGACATCGGCGTGATCAAAAAGCGCGTCACCGTGCTTGATCCGGAAAAACTGGGGCTGGGCTTTGAGGTCTATGCCGGCATTAAGTTGTCGGTGCCGTCGCGCGAGAACCTTGAGGCGTTTGAGGCCAATCTCGACAAATGGCCGGAAGTGGTGTCGTGCGCCACGGTCACGGGCCGCGAAGACTATATGCTGCGGATCATGACACGCGACATGCATGCTTATGACGACTTCCTGCGGGATCAGTTGCTTGCCTCCGATTTGGTGTCTTCAGTTGAAAGCCGGATCATTGTCAGGTCCATTAAAACCACTACGGCGGTACCGCTCAAGCTGGTGATCGGTGACCGTATGACGAATTCGTAAAACTAGATTGGAATGATTTTTCTCATGAATCATTCCAATCAGCCGCCATTGCGGCGGCGGCCAAGGCGGCGGATGCTGCCGCCCGGCGAGGGCAAAAGAAAGGATGGATATGAGGCGGCTTTGGGGGCGATTGAGTGCAGTTTTGGCCGCAGGCGTCATGGCGTGCGCGGGCTTGCCGGTTTCCGCCCAGACGGTTGACCCTGACTCTGATCTTGGCCGGTTCCGGGCTTTGCGGATCGAAGCCGCCCGCGCCGTGCAGGCCAAGGAATGGGATAAGGCGGTCGCCGCCAGCGACGAAGCCCTGATCATCATGCCGTCATCGGGCGCCGTGCTGCTTTTGTCGGCTCAGGCGCGGGCCGGGGCGGGCAAGACGGCGGAGGCGAAAGCCAGCCTGCGCGATTATCTGGCGCGCGGCATGGTCGTCAGCAAATCCAGCTATCCGCAACTGTCGCCCCTGTGGGACGCCAAGCTCGATCAGCAACTGATGGCCAATAGTGAACCGATCGGCACGTTCAAGCCGGTGCAGCGTCATGCGGCCTTAAGCGTCGCCGAAGGGCTGGCGATTGAGCCGAAGTCCGGCAAGACCTACCTCAGCGCCCTGAGCCGAGGGGCGGTTAATGTCGTCAATAACGGCGTGCTGAACCCACTCTATAGCTTGCCAGACGGTGTGGGCGCCTATGGCCTAGCCTTGCGCGGTGATGACCTGTGGGTGGCGACGTCGTCGGGGGCGGTCACCAAAGGCTATGATCCGGCCAAACCGGCGGTGGCCGAAGTGCTGCACATCGACCGCGTGACCGGGCAGGTCAAGGCGCGCTTTACGGACGAGGTGGCACCCCGTCGGTTCGGCGATATCTTCGCGGGCAAGACCGATCTTTATGTCAGCGATGGCCAAAAGGGCGAGGTGCTGCGCCTCAATAATTACAGTGGTGCATTCGAAGTCTTGATCCCCGAAGGCTATATGGGCTCGCCGCAAGGGTTGGTCGAAAACGAAGCGGGCAATGTCCTAATTGTCTCAGATTACAGTTCCGGGCTTTACCGGATCAATCTCGACAGCGGCGATATGGACCGGCTGGAAGCCCCGGCCAACATAACCCTGCTGGGCATTGATGGTCTGGCCCGTCATGGCAATGACCTGATCGCGGTTCAGAACGGTATCAAGCCTGACCGGATCTTGCGCCTGCGCCTGTCGGCTGACTGGAAAACCATCAGCCGCGCTGAAACCTTGCTGCGCGGGGGCGAAGGGCTGCGCGAACCGACCGGGCTTCAGGTGGTCGGCAATAAACTGATCTTCATCGCCCGCAGTCAGTGGTCGGATGTCGGGGCGGACGGCACGCCGCTCAGTGTCACCCCCGGCCCCGCGATTGTCGGGGAAATTGATCTCAGGCCGTAGAAAATGAAGCCCCGCCTGAAACTCGATATCGGTTTTAAAGACCTGTTGTCAGTGTTCATGCCGGTGGCCGAGGATGAGGCGTCACTAAGATTAAAGATTGCCCATGGCTTTGGGGGTGACCGGCCCGTAGTGGCGGGATTATCGGTGCGCACCCTGTTTGATGCGGCACTGACCACCCTGATCCCGGAACTGGGGGCAAAATCGGTGGTCATGAGCGCGGTCAATATCGAAACCATGCGCATGATCGCCGAGAGCCACGGCCTTGATGTCCATGCCGTTGATATCGTCTCCGAAACCCTGTTGCCGACCCCGCAAGCCCTTGAGCAGGCCCTAAAAGACAGTGGGGCGCGCATTGTGGTCATCGCCCAGCTTTATGGCGCGGTATCGGACTTAAAGCCGCTGGCCGAGGTTTGCCGCCGTCATGAGGCCGTGCTGATTGAGGATGCGGCTCAGGCCTTTTGCGGCGACTTCCATCGCGGCGACCCGGCGGTTGATCTCAGCCTGTTTTCGTTCGGCCCGGTCAAGCGGGCCACGGCGCTGGGCGGGGCGGTGGCGGTGGTCAGAGCGCCTGAGCGGGCCGAGGCCATGAGCGCGATCCTCAACCACTGGCCTATGCGCGGCGATGGCTGGTTGCGGGCGCGGGCGGCGAAGATTGCGGGGCTTAAGCTGGCGTCGTCACCGCTGATCTACGGTCTGATTATCCGGATGCTGGAGGGGATGGGTAAGGACCCGGACGCCACCATAGGCCGGCTGGCGCGCGGGTTTTCGGCAGGCAATATCCTGACCCAGATCCGCTACCGTCCGCCGCGTGCCTTGCTCAGGCTGCTGGCGCGGCGGCTGGGGCAAGTGCATGACCTGAGAAAACGCCGTAACCGCGCCATAGAGGTGGCGATCGGCCTGCCCAAGGGGGCGACTCTGCTGGCCACAGAGGCCACAAAAAACGCCTACTGGGTCATGCCGGTGGTGTGCGGCGACCCGGATGAGGTGGTGGTGCGCGCACGGCGTCAGGGCATTGATGTGACCCGTGGCGCGACCTCCTTGCGGGCGTTTGGCAGTCCCCGTCAGGCCCCGGCCGCGCATAATCTGATCCGGCGGGTGGTTTACTGGCCTTTATAGTTTAGCTCAATCGCCGCATGGCTTTCCTCGCAGGCTCGGGCGGCCGCTTGGCCTTGCCAGGTTGCGAGCGGCAACCTGGAGGTATCACAACGGATTGATCAAAAAAGGCTTGCCAGAATTTAAAAATGCGACTTATTCTCAATTTATCGCGTCGCCATCCGCCGGGAGTAAGTCCGATGATTCTGTTAAGCCTGGGGGCCGTTACCTTGTCGCAGCTCATAAGCGAAAACGATCGCGTGCCGTTTAGGCCACCGTTACCGCAAGCCTCCCATCTGTCGCGGGCTCATATAACGCCTGTCAATGTCCTGTGGCCGTTTGAACCGGGGCTGGAAGATGGTGACTCTGCATCCGATTTGACGTAACTGCGATATATGAAATCTTCGGCATTTCAAAATGCTGTATGGTTAACAGTTTTACTTTACCTGCGTTAAACCTTGTGTCAGTCTGATGACAAGCTCAGCCGTCATGGCTGGCATCAAACCTGCTTAACAAAAGCTTAAGGGCATCTGGACTGGTTCAAACCGGCACGATGACTCGGATAAAAGGTAAACGGTAACAGGGTAAAGTGATGGAAACGAAGGCTTTTAAAGTCATTGCAGGTGTGTTTGCGGCTTCTACTGTCCTGTTCGGGGCGCAGATGGCTTCGGCCAAGACGATATTGCCCGTTATGACCACCGAATCCTTGTCTCCGGTTTCCGGTGCGGCTCTGGGCGGTGATTTTGATGGTGATGGCCGCCGTGATGAGGTCATGGTGGTACGGGATCAGGCCCGTGACCGTCTCGATATCCGTGTCCGTTTGAACCGTGTGGACGGCGTTCAGGACATTAAGGTCACGTCGGTATCGGCCAGAGAAGGCTGTAACCTGCGGGTTGCGGGTGATGAAGCCTTCCGTCGTGACTGCGGCGATGGCGCGGCCTGTGAGGCGGGCAGCTTCCGTGCACCCCATGACAGTGTTCTGGTCAGCCTTGATGCCGGTATGGACGTTCTGGTCTACTGGAACGGCAAAACCTTTGAACAGGATTTCGTGTCGAGTGACGAAGTGCTGATGCGTCGCGCCCTGTCGGCGCTCTATGCCTTCGACCGGTAAGTCTAAACCGAAGTTTGGTTAATAAAAAATCTTTTAAATTTAAGAGTTTAATAAGGAAATTCTTAAGCCTGTTGCCTGTAGACGATGACTTTCAATGTCATCGTAAGCTCAGGGGAGGGCATAACGATCATGGGCCGGTCTGCGGACTATTCATCACAAAATTGCGCCGTGGCGGCAGCACTGGACGTCGTTGGCGATCCGTGGACTCTGCTGATCATCCGCGACGCCTTTCGCGGGATTTCCCGCTTTGATCAATTTCAGGAAAAGCTGGGACTGGCGCGCAATGTGCTGGCGTCGCGGCTTAAGATGCTGGTGGCCGAAGAACTGCTGTCGGCACGCGTCTATAATGAGCGGCCACGCCGTTATGAATATATCCTGACCGCCAAGGGGGCCGATCTGGCCCTGACCATCACCGGGCTCTATGTCTGGGGCAAGAAATATGTCTACGGTGAGCATAAATCGCGGGTCGAGATATACCACAAAAGCTGCGGCCATCCGCTGGTTGAGCCGATCTGCCACTGCGCTCACTGCGGCGAGGCCATGGAGCGCAAGGATCTGGTCTTCGATCGCGACGAAGAGGCGATCACCATCGGCGAACTCAAGGCGCTTAAGGGCAAAGTTGATTAGAGTGCACCTGCCCGGCGAGGGACTAAAGATAAGCGGCCACCCGCGGCGCGGCCAAGGTGGCGTAGCCACCGCCCGGCGAGGGACTAAAGTAAGCCGCCATTGCGGCGGCGGCCAAGGTGGCGTAGCCGCCGCCCGGCGAGGGACTAAATAAGAGCCACGGTGCGCGCGATAAAGCCGCCGCCAAGTACGCGGTCGGTATCTTCCGGGTCATACAGAACGCACGCCTGACCGGGCGCCACGCCTTCTTCGCCCGCCATGAAGCGCATGATCGGCTGACCGGCGCTATCGAGGTCAAGCTGTGCGGGCACTGGCGGGCGGGTCGAGCGCACCCGCGCCAGCACGTCCGTCTTTTTAGCGGCGGCAGCGATAAAGCTGTCGTCATCGCCCAGCCAGTTCAGTTCCTTCAGCGCCAGAGCCCCGGTCAACAAAGCTTCACGCGGGCCAACGATGACATGCTTTTTCACCGGATCAAGCCGCACGACAAACAGAGGCTCACCCACCGCGACATTGAGTCCGCGGCGCTGGCCGATCGTATAGCTGATGATGCCGTCATGCTGACCCAGCACGCGGCCATCGATATGGACGATATCACCGGCGTCGCGGCCTGAGCCCTTGGCATGCCCGGCAGGGCGCAGGCGGTCGATCAGGTTGGTATATTTGCCTTCCGGCACAAAGCAGATGTCCTGACTGTCGGGCTTATGGGCGATTTTCAGGCCCAGTTGGCGGGCCAGATCGCGCACCTGCGGCTTTGGGATGCGCGCCAGCGGAAAGCGCAGGTAATCAAGCTGTTCTTGAGTGGTGGCAAACAGGAAATAACTCTGGTCGCGGGCCTTATCGGCGGCGCGTCGCATCTGCACCTGATTGCCGCGCAATTCGCGCTCGACATAGTGGCCGGTCGCCATGGCCTCGGCCCCCAGATCGCGGGCGACATCCAAAAGGTCGCGGAACTTGACCGTCTGATTGCAGCGGATGCACGGCACCGGGGTTTCCCCGCGCAGGTAAGAGTCCGCAAATTCCTCGATCACGCTGTCTTTGAAGCGGCTTTCATAATCCAGCACATAATGCGGGATGCCGATTTTCTCAGCCGCCACGCGGGCGTCATGAATGTCCTGACCGGCGCAGCAGGCACCGCTTTTCTTGAGCGCCGCACCGTGGTCATAGAGTTGCAGGGTCACGCCAATGACTTCATAGCCCGCCTGATGCAGCAGAGCGGCGACCACGGTCGAATCGACCCCGCCGGACATGGCCGCGACAATGCGGCTGCCCACGGGCAAGCCCACGCTGTCGCGCACGGCAGCGATGGCGGCGGCCATATCGGCATCTTCGATTACGGGTACAGGACACGGTGTCATCGGCTCCATATAATTCAAGTGATACTAAAATTACAGGGGGTGGTTACTTTAAGCTGCAAACTTATGGCGGCCGCTTGACAGGCGGGGTCGCAGGTGGCCTAATTGTGATCACAAATTCAAGCTCTTACTGAGTGGTGCGATCTCCATGAGCCTGACGTCCCCCCTGATCCCGATAACCGCTGTGGCTGACACTAAAGCCAGCGTTATCGCCGCCCTGAAAACCGTGTTTAAGCCCGATAAAGGTTTTGTCGATGGGCAATGGAGGGCGGCAGCGTCTGGCGCGACCTTCGATAATATTGCCCCGCGCGACGGGACGCTGACCAATCAGATATCAGCCTTTGATGGCGCCGATGTCGATGGGGCGGTGATGTCGGCACGGGCTGCCTTTGAGGATGGCTGCTGGAACGGCATGGCCCCGAAAGCGAAAAAGAAAATCCTGCACAAACTGGCCGATCTGATGGCCGAACATGCCGAAAATCTGGCGCTTTTGGAAGCGCTCGATACCGGCAAGCCGATCCGCGATGCACGCGCGGTTGATATCCCGCTGGCCATCAATTCCGTGCGTTACTATGCCGAAGCGCTCGATAAAATTTATGGCGAAGTGGCCCCGTCGCCGGATACGCGCCTGTCCTATGCGGTCCATGAACCTCTGGGGGTAATAGGTGCGATCGTGCCGTGGAATTTCCCGTTGCATATGGCCATGTGGAAGGTCGCCCCGGCGCTGGCTATGGGCAATTCGATCGTGCTGAAACCGGCGGAAAATTCGTCGATGACCGCGCTTTATACAGCGGCTTTGGCGATTGAGGCCGGTCTGCCCGCCGGTGTGTTCAATGTTATCCCCGGTTACGGGCATATTGCGGGTGAGGCTTTGGCGCGGCACATGGAGGTCGATATGATCGCCTTCACAGGTTCCGGTCCGGTTGGGCGGCGGCTGATGGTGGCGTCAGCCGAATCTAACCTCAAGCGGGTGTCGCTGGAACTGGGCGGTAAGTCGCCGCAGATCGTGTTTGCCGATTGCCCTGATCTCGATGCCGCCGCGCAAAACGCCGCCTGGGGCGTGTTCTACAATCAGGGGCAGGTCTGCACCTCCGCATCGCGTTTGCTGGTCGAAGAGGGCATCCGCGATGAGTTCGTCGCTAAGGTCATGGCGGTGGCCAAATCCATTCGCGTCGGTGACCCTTACGATCCTGATACCCAGTTCGGGGCGATGGTCTCTGAGCGGCAGATGAATACCGCGCTCGATTACATCGCCAAAGGTCAGGCCGGGGGCGGGCAGGTGCTGATGGGCGGTGGACGTGTTCAGTCTGATACAGGTGGTTTTTACGTTGAACCGACCCTGATCGACAATATCACCCCCGACAATATTCTGGCGCGTGAAGAAGTATTCGGGCCCGTCCTGTCGGTGCTGACCTTTAAGGATGAAGCCGAAGCGTTCCGCATCGCCAATGACACCATCTATGGGCTGGCATCGGGCGTGTGGACCGCCGATATCGGCCGGGCTATGCGATCGGCCAAAGCCTTAAAAGCGGGTCTGGTGTGGATCAATGGCTGGGATGCCTGCGATATCACCCTGCCGTTCGGGGGCTTTAAGCAGTCGGGTTTTGGCCGCGATCGCAGCCTTCATGCGCTCTATAAATATGCCGATTTTAAGTCCGTCTCGATCAGTTTTTAGGGGAGTTGCACCATGTCCCTCACCGCCGCCCATAAGGCCCTGCTGGGTAAGCGCATCCTGACAAATGCCAATCACGATAGTTTTTCGGTCACCAATCCGGCCAACGGCGAAATCTTATGCCACGTCCATAATGCGGGCTCAAAAGAAACGCTGAAAGCCATTGACGCCGCCCATGCCGCCTTTACGGACTGGGGCCAGAAACCGCAAAAGGTGCGCTCGGATATCCTGAAAAAATGGTTCGCCCTGATCCTTGAGCATACCGAAGATTTGGCGCAAATCGTTACGCTAGAGCAGGGACGGGCGATCCGCGAGACCCGCGGCGAAGTGGCTTATGGGGCGGGCTTTGTCGAATGGTTCGCCGAAGAAGGCCGCCGGGCCTATGGCCGCACAATCCCCGCCAATGTGCCGGGTAA
Source organism: Asticcacaulis endophyticus (assembly GCF_014652575.1). Taxonomy (GTDB): domain Bacteria; phylum Pseudomonadota; class Alphaproteobacteria; order Caulobacterales; family Caulobacteraceae; genus Asticcacaulis; species Asticcacaulis endophyticus. The sequence continues at coordinate 1,204,856 of NZ_BMZB01000001.1, forward strand.
GCAACTGGTGACCATCCAGCAGCCGGTCGGCGTGGTGGCGGCCATCACGCCATGGAACTTTCCGATTTCGATGATTACGCGCAAGGTCGCACCGGCGCTTTCGGCGGGTTGCACGGTGGTGTTAAAACCGTCCGAGGAAACGCCGTTGTCGGCGCTGGCGCTGGCGGAATTGGCCAGACAGGCGGGCTTGCCAGACGGGGTGTTGCACATCATCTGCACCACCAAGGCCGCGGAGGTTGGTGAAATCCTGACGTCCGACCCGCTGGTCAAGAAGTTCTCCTTCACCGGATCGACGCCGGTCGGTAAAAAACTTTATGCCCAGTGCGCTTCAACCATCAAAAAGATATCGCTCGAACTGGGCGGCAATGCGCCGGTGCTAGTGTTTGACGACGCTGATCTGGATGTGGCGGTGGCGGGTGCCATGTTGTCCAAGTACCGTAATGCCGGTCAGACCTGCGTGTGCGCCAACCGGATACTGGTGCAAGCGGGAATCTTTGATGCCTTTGCCGCCAAACTGACCAAGGCGGCGCGGGCGCTGACGCTGGCGGACGGCATGGCTGAGGAAACCGCCATCGGGCCGCTGATCAACCAAAAGGCGGTCGATAAGGTCGATGCGCTGGTCAAGGACGCCACCGCCAAAGGCGCTAAACTGACCGTTGGTGGTGGTGTGGATGCCGCGTTGGGGCCGCTGTTTTATAAGCCCTCAGTCCTGACCGGTGTGACTCATGACATGCGCATCTTTAATGAGGAAATCTTCGGGCCGGTGGCGTCCCTGATTAAGTTCAAGGACGAGGCGGAGGGGATTAAACTGGCCAATGACACGCCGTTTGGTTTGGCGGCCTATGCTTTCACTAAGGATGTGTCGCGCGCCTGGCGGGTGGGGAGGGCGCTCGATTACGGCATGGTCGGCTTAAATGACGGGGTGATGTCCACCGAAGTGGCGCCCTTTGGCGGCGTCAAGGAATCCGGCATTGGCCGTGAAGGCGCGATTGAGGGCCTTGAGGAATATATGGAAACCAAGTTCCTGAGCTTTGGGGCGCTGTGATGGTGGGGTGGGGTTTATTGTTCTCCGCCCCCGTTTACGGGGGAGGGGGACCACGAAGTGGTGGAGGGGGGAACCTTTGCCGTTATGCCCCCTCCGTCTGGCCTTCGGCCATCCACCTCCCCCGTAAACAGGGGAGGAGAATTTGAGTGTTTCCCTACCCGCCGCTGCCCATGCCCTGAACACGCCGCTGATGGAGTTTATCCTGTCGGAAACGGCGCGGTTTCTGGATGCCCGCCCAAACACCAAAGCCCTGGCCGAAAGATCAGGGAGGGTTTGGCGAGGCGGGGCACCCATGCACTGGATGAGCGACTGGGCCTCCCCCATCCCCATCTATGCCGCGCGCGCCGAAGGGGCAAAACTGTGGGATGTCGATGGCTTTGAGTATGACGATTTCTGCTTGGGCGACACCCCGTCAATGTTCGGACATGCCCGCCCCGAAATCGCCCGCGCCATAGCTGAGCAGGCGACAAACGGTGTCGGCTTTATGCTACCGACGGAGACAGCGGTTGAGGTTGGCGAAATGCTGACACAGCGTTTTGCGATGGCGAAATGGCAGATGGCCACAACTGCGTCTGATGCCAATCGCGCCGTCATTCGCTGGGCGCGGGCGATCACCAACAGGCCAAAAATCCTGATCTTTGATGGCTGTTATCACGGCATGGTCGATGACGCCTTTGTGGTACTTGAGGACGCCACACCGATCATGAAAAAAGGCCTGATCGGGCAGGTGGCGGATTTCATCGACACCACGACCGTCATTCCGTTCAATGACCTTGATGCCCTCGAAGATGCCCTGAAATATTGTGATATCGCCTGCGTGTTGTGTGAGCCGGTGATGACCAACTGCGGCATGATCGCGCCCATTGACGGGTTCCATGAAGCTTTGCGTAATCTTACACGCAAATACGGAACCCTGCTGGCGATCGATGAGACCCACACCCTGTCGTCGGGCTATGGTGGCTATACTCGCGCCCACGGCCTTGAGCCCGATATGTTCGTGGTCGGCAAAGCGATCGCCGGGGGCGTGCCTGCCGCGGTGTGGGGTGTGACCGAAGAGGTCTCCGCCCGCATGGATCAGGCGCAGGCGGCCATCGGCGCGGGCTCAAGTGGCATCGGCACCACCCTGTCCGGCAATGCTCTGGCCATGTCCGCCATGAAGGTCATGCTGACCGAAGTCATGACCGAGGCGGCTTTCGCACACATGATCAAAGGCGCAGAAGACCTTGTGGCCCAATTACGGGCAGCTATCGCTGTAAAGGGACTGAACTGGAGTGTTGTACATGTCGGCGCACGGGTGGAACTGGTGTTTGCGGGTCATCCGCCGCGAACAGCCGCAGAGATGCGCGCGGCTATGAACCCTTTAGAGCTTAAAGCTTTTCATCTTTATCTGATCAATCAGGGCCTGTTGATTGCGCCCTTTCACAATATGATGCTGATATCCCCGTTGACATCGCCTGAGGCTGTCGCGCGTCTGGTTGCGGCGATATCCGCATTTGGCCGCATCATCCGGCCAAATTAAAAAATGTGATCACATGGCGAATATCGCGTGACGGACGGGGCGGTTCGATCTTAAGGTGTGGCTTGCAACCGCGTCAGCCTATAGGCTGAACGAAACCATGAGCATAGCATGACCGAACCCTATTTGCCCCCGCATCCGATGGTCGCCACGCCTGATGAGGCCAAGGCCTTCCTTGAGGCTCACCCGCATCTCAACTATTTCGAGATCCTGTTTACCTCGATGACCGGGGTGCCGCGCGGCAAGCGTCTGCGCCGCCATGAACTGCTGCCGATTTTTGAATATGGCCGTTTTCTGCCGGGCTCAATTCTGGTGGTCGATACGCTTGGGGCCGACTGCGAAGAGACCGGCCTTGTCTGGGAAGACGGTGATGCCGACCGGATTGCGCGTCCTGTGCCGGGGACGCTGACAGAGGCGCCGTGGCTGGGTGATGATGTCGGTCAGGTCATGCTGTCGCTCTATGAACTCGACGGCACGCCCAATGATCTTGATCCGCGCCATGTGCTGCAGCGGGTGCTGGATCGCTATGCCGCCGATGGCCTGACGCCGGTGGTGGCGTGCGAACTGGAATATTATCTGGTGGACATTGAGCGCGGCCACGACGGTCAGCTTATGCCGGCCAAGGGTTTTAACACCGGTGAGACGCCACGCGGCATTCAGGTCTACGGTCTGCCCGAAGTCGAGGCTCACGGTGAGTTTTTCCGCACCCTGTGGGAAACCGCCGATGTCATGAATATCCCGCTCGAAGGCGCGATTTCAGAATTTGCACCGGGGCAGGTTGAGCTGACCCTGAAGCATAAGCCTGATGCCTTACGCGCCTGCGATGATGCCGTGCTCTATAAGCGCATGGCCAAGGGCGTGGCTTTGTCGCTGGGTATCGAGGCGACCTTTATGGCCAAGCCGTGGGCTGATCGCGCTGGGTCGGGCTTCCATGTTCATATTTCGGTGGCCGACAAAGACGGCAAAAACCTGTGCGCGTCTGATGATCCGCAGGGCTCTGATCTGCTGAAAACCATGATCGGCGGCATGAAAGACCATCTGGCCGACTGCATGGGCATCCTGGCCCCCGGCGCCAACAGCTTTAAGCGCTTTAAGGCCAATTCCTATGCGCCGGTCGGCCTGACCTGGGGGGTGAATAACCGCACGGTATCGCTCCGTGTGACCGCAGGGCCGTCGCATACCCGCCATGTCGAACACCGCGTCGCCGGGGCCGATGCCAATCCCTATCTGGTCATGGCCGCTATTCTGGCCTGCGCCCACCACGGCATTACGAATAAAACTGATCCGGGACCTGCGGTAGTCGGCAATGGTTATGAGGTGGCCGCCAAGACGGGGGCTAACCTGCCGACCAACTGGTATGCGGCGGTCGATTATCTCGACAAATCCGCCACCTTGCGCGACTATCTGGGCGATCGGTTCGTCGATATGTACGTTAAGGTCAAGCGCACCGAGCAGGCGCGGTTTTACGAAGAGGTCACGTCGCTCGATTACGACTGGTATTTGAGAAACGCTTAAGATTGTGCGCTGCGGGCGCTGTGATCACACTTAGGAGTTGACAGAGGGTTAATCCCGTATTCTGTTACTAATATTACGGTTTCATGAAGGGGGTTTCATGATGAGGCCCGCGAATATCACGGAGATCAGGATATGAGTTCACCTCGCCATCTGGCTAATCGTCGTTCCTTACTCGCGGGGCTGGGGGCTGCGGCTGTCGGCATCAGCTTTTCGGCCTGCTCCAAGCCCGCCGAAAAGGCCACGACCGACGGGGCCGAAGAGCCCAAGCTGAACTTCTATAACTGGGACACCTATATTGGTGAAACGACTCTGGCGGACTTTAAGACCGCCACGGGCATCGACGTCAACATGCAGCTATTTGCCACCAATGACGAACTGTTCGCCAAGCTTAAGGCGGGCAATTCCGGCTTTGACGTGATCGTGCCGTCGAACGAATTTGTCACCCGCATGGGCCAGGCCGGTCTGCTGAAAGCGCTGGATCACGCCAAGATCCCGAACATGAAAAATATCGACCCGCAGTATCTGAACCCCAGCTTCGATCCGGGCAATAAGTTCTCGGTGCCCTATACCTGGCTGGTGCTGGGCCTCGGTTACCGTAAATCCAAGTTCAAGACGGTGCCGGATAGCTGGAAATACGTCTTCGACAGCGCCGAATATAAGGGCAAGATCGCCCTCCTGTCGGAATCCGCAGACCTGATCCGTCTGGCCGCGAAATATAAGGGCGTCAGTCTCAATAATATCTCGCCTGACATGCTGACCCAGATCGAAGCGATGCTGGTCAAGCAAAAGCCCAATATCCGCGCTTTCCACGAAGATAATGGTCAGGACATGCTGCAAGGCGGCGACGTCGATATCGTGATCGAATATAACGGCGATATCGCGCAAGTTATGGCCGAAGATGACGACATCGGCTTTGTGGTGCCGAAAGAAGGCAGCCTGCTGAATTCCGATACCCTGTGTATCCCGGTCGATGCGCCGCGTCCGAACAACGCCCATGCCTTCATCAACTACATCCTTGATGCGCAGGTAGGTGCCGAAATCTATAAGACCATCCTCTATCCGTCGCCGAATGCCGCCGCCAAGGCGCTGATGCCGGACGATTATAAGAACAATCCGGTTATCTTCCCGCCGGCGGATATTCTGGCCAAGTGCGAATACGGTGCGTTCGAGGGTGCGGAAAAAGCGTCGCAGTTTGAGGAAATTATTACGCGGGTCAGGGCTTCCTAGCCTTTCCTTCTCCCTGCGTGCGGGGAGAAGGTGATCCGTAAGGATCGGATGAGGGGCATTCGGGCGCCCGGCCCCTCACCCCAACCCTCTCCCCGCGTGCGGGGAGAGGGGGCGCCGTTGCAAGGGGACTGCGATGGAACAAAGCTGGCGGCAGGCGAAGTCAATTTTCGGGCTGCTGCTGAGTGCGCCCCTGTTTTGGCTGGCCTTTTTCTTTATCGTGCCGATGGGTATTGTCTGGCTCTATTCGTTCGGAGAAAACCGTGGGCTGGTCGATATCGCCTTTACCGGCACCTGGAAAAACTACGCCCGCGCGCTGGAACCGCTGTATCTCGGCATCTTCGTGAAATCGCTTTATGTGGCCGCACTCACCACCTTTCTGTGTCTGGTCGTGGGCTTTCCGGTGGCGCTGGCCATTACCTTTGCCGCCGATAAATGGAAGCCGTGGCTGCTGCTGCTGATCATGCTGCCGTTCTGGACCAACCTTCTGATCCGCACCTATGCGCTGATTGCGGTGTTGCGCACCGAAGGCTATGTCAATCAAACCTATGAGGTTTTATGGACGAACGCCGGTGGATTAATGACGCTGGTGGGCTTAGCCCCCTTGGGGGAGTTTCAGCCGCTAGATCTGCTGCACAATAATTTCGCGGTGATTTTCGGTCTGGTCTACGTCCACCTGCCGTTCATGATCCTGCCGCTCTATTCGACGCTGGACCGGATGGACCGCTCGCTTTTGGAGGCGTCGCTCGATTTGGGGGCTGGGCATTTTCGGACCCTGTGGTCGATCGTTGTGCCGATGTCGGCGGCGGGGATCGCGTCGGGTATTCTGATCACCTTCATTCCGGCACTCGGCGCGTATCTGACGCCGGATCTGCTCGGCGGGCCGGAGTCGCAGATGATCGCCAATGTCATTGAACGGCAATTCAAGCGCGCCAATGACTGGCCATTCGGGGCGGCGCTGTCGTTCCTGCTGGTCTATCTGACCTTCATCGGTATCGCCATTCAGGGCATGCTCGACAAACAAAACCGGGGGAGGGCGGCCTGATGACCCAGTCTGTTGCCAAGGTTAAAAAGACCCCGCCCGGCCCGCTCGAATATATGCGCCGGTGGCCGATGCAGGCTTGGCTGGTCGGGGTGACGGTGTTCCTGTATGCGCCGCTGATCACCCTGATGATCTTTTCGTTCAACGACAGCAAACGTAACATCGTCTGGCAGGGCTTTACCCTGAAATATTACGTTAAGGCCCTTACGAATGAGAGCCTGATTCAGGCCTTCACCAATTCGCTGGTGATTGCGTTTTTCTCGACCATCATCAGTGTGGTGGTGGGGGCTATGGCGGCCATCCTTCTGTGGCGGTTCCGCTTTCCGGGCAAGACGGCGCTGGACGGGGCCATGTCGATCCCGATCGTTGTGCCGGAAATCTGCATGGGTGTGGGGATGCTGGTATTCTTCGCCAAGGTCTTTCCGTGGCCGCAAGGCATGATCTGGCCGCTCAATCTGGGGGCCATCATCATCGCCCACGTCTCGTTCTCCTTCCCGTTCGTGGCGGTGGTGGTGCGCGCCCGTCTGGCGTCATTTAACCGCGAACTGGAAGAAGCGGCCAAGGATCTGGGGGCGTCAGAAATCCGAACCCTGCTGGATGTGCTGGTGCCGCATATCAAGCCGTCTTTGCTGGCGGGCGGGCTTCTGGCCTTTACCCTGTCGCTCGATGATTTTGTGATTACTTTCTTCACCGCCGGGCCCGATACGGTCACCTTCCCGGTCAAGGTCTATTCGATGGTGCGGTTCTCGGTCACCCCTGAAGTCAACGCCGCCTCAACCATACTGATCGTGGTAACGGTGATCCTGACCTTCTTTGCGCTGAAATTCCAGGGCTCTGACGCCCTGACCGCCGGTCATGGCGCTGCTGACAAAAAGTGAGGCTGAACATGTTTGACGAAACCGCAAAACCGGCTGAGGCTCAGGGCAAAACCATCATCAGCTTTAAAAACGTCTCCAAACGCTTCGGCAAAAACGTCGCGGTCGATAATGTCTCGCTCGACATCAAGGAGGGCGAGTTCTTTTCGCTGCTGGGGCCGTCGGGCTGCGGCAAGACGACTTTGCTGCGGATGCTGGCCGGGTTTGAAATGCCGTCGGATGGACAGATACTCATCGACGGCCATGATGTGTCGCAGGTCTCACCCAATAAGCGGCCGGTCAATATGGTGTTTCAGTCCTATGCTGTCTTTCCGCATATGACCGTGCTTGATAACGTCGCTTACGGCCTGAAAATGGATGGGGTGCCCAAGGGGGAACGCCTGGCGCGCGCTCAGGAAGCGCTGGAACTGGTGAAGCTCGGCGGGTTCGGGGAACGCAAACCTGATCAGATGTCGGGCGGTCAGCGTCAGCGGGTGGCGCTGGCGCGGGCCTTGGTCAAAAAACCGCGCGTATTGTTGCTAGATGAGCCGTTATCGGCGCTTGACGCCAAGCTGCGTGATGCCATGCGCACGGAGCTTACCCTGCTTCAGGAAAAGGTCGGTATTACCTTTATCATGGTCACTCACGATCAGGATGAGGCGCTGGCCATGGCGACGCGCTGCGCGGTCATGAACCGCGGCCTACTGCAACAGGTGGCGACCCCGTTTGATCTTTATGAGTTTCCCAATTCGCGCTTTGTGGCCGATTTTATCGGCAGCGTGAACCTGTTTGAAGGCACGCTGGATGTCGATGAGCCAGATCATGCCATCATCAACACCACCGATATCGGGCCGATCTATCTCGACCACGGCGTGACGGGCGCGACCGGTGCGACGGTGTGGGCGGCGGTGCGGCCGGAAAAGATTGAGATCGACAAATGGGATGCCAAGCCGCTTAAAATGGAAGACGCGCCCGAAGGCTACAACATCATCGCCGGTGAGATTAAGCATCTGGTCTATCTGGGCTCGGAAACCGTGTATGAGGTTGAGGTGGCGGGCGGACGCATGGTCAAGGTCTTGCGCTCAAACCTGACGCGCTGGGATCAGGAAGACTTCACCTGGGACGAAAAGGTATGGCTGTCGTTCAATGCCTGCGCGCCTGCGGCGCTCCTAAGTTAAATGAAACCCCTGATCGGTATTTCCTGTTGCAACCGTGATGTCGGCGGTGAAAACGCCCAGACCGTCAAGGATCGCTACGTCAAGAGCGTGATTGAATATGCCGACTGTCTGGCGGTGCTGATCCCGGCGATTACCACAGGGTTTGAGGCTAAAACTCTGGCGGGCAAACTGGATGGCCTGATGCTGACCGGATCGACCTCCAACATCTACACGCGGTTTTATGATCCTGACACCCCGGCGGGCGAAGGTCCGTTCGACGTGGACAGGGACGGTGTATCTTTTGCCATGATCGAAGCCATGATCGACGCGCAAAAACCGGTGTTCGGCATTTGCCGCGGCTTTCAGGAAATCAATGTCGCCTTGGGTGGCACGCTGCGGCGCGATCTGGGGCCTAAACACCATGCGCCTGACACCGCTACTTTCAACGACATGTTCGAGTTTGGACACGACGTGACCCTGATCGACGGCGGTTTTTTTGAGGAACAGTTGGGCGGCAACCTCTGGGTCAACTCCGTCCATTTTCAAGGTGTGGCGCGGCTGGCCGATGGCCTGACTATGGAGGCTGTGGCGCCTGATGGCATTGTTGAGGCCTTCAGCGCCAATCTTGGCGGATCGCAGGTCGTGGCCGTGCAGTGGCACCCGGAATGGCGCCCTGCCGACTATCCCGACCGGCAGAGCTTTTTCCAATGGCTAGGTCAGGCCGCCCGCGGTGAAGCGGTGGTGTAATGGCTGATCGCCGCACATTACATATCGTATTCAGCTTATCTGCCCCCGTCCATTTGCGCCGTGCCCTGCAAACTGTGGACAAGGATGAAGATGTTATTGGTTTAGGTGCTGACTGGTCATTTGGCCCACTTGCTGATGCAGAAGTGCGTAAAGCTTATGTTGAGCCTGCGTTGGGCTATGTTGATGAAGAATGGGATGACCAGATCAAAAGCTTTTGGGAAAGATCGCTAAAGTTCGATGGTCGTCGGGTCGTTTGGTTCTCACGCCGTCAACCCAGGGAATATTGTAATTTTCTGGAATGGCTGAGGCTTAATGGCGATCAGACTTTTGAAGTTATCGATCTGAGCGATAGCTATATTACCACCTTAAAAGGTCAGAGATTTCTGGTGGGTAGTGTTTCACGCGTTGGCGATAATGAGTTTGTGTCCGAAGCCTTCTGGGATCATGCTCGTCTGCCTGCTCTTAGTGAGCTTCGGGCATGGCGGAGTCTATGGGAGACGCTACGTGAGGAGAACGCGCCGATACGGGTGGTGACGATTAATGGTCTGGTTTCTCGGGAGCTTGATTGTTTCGATGATGAGTTACTAAGCTATATCAAAGGCCGATGGATAAAGGCGTATCGTGTCGTCGGAAATGTAATGGCTGATATGTTGCGTAATGTAGGTGTTATTCAAACAAGTGACCTGGTGCTGCGCTTCCGTCTTCAGGAATTGCTCGATGCGGGTACCATCGAGACCAAAGGCGTTAGCAATATTTCCGCACGCACATGGCTTAGGCGACCACGGCATCATACCCAATAAAATTGTGATCACAATTTTATTGGCGCGGGCGTAAATTTCTGGCAGACCAGTGCACACGCAATTTTCACGGAAATAATCCCATGAACCGGCCGCTTAAAAACTACGATATTGCCGAACTGAAACGCCTGGATCTGGCGCATCATTTGCCGGCGCAGGCGGACTACAAGCTGCTGGAAGATATCGGCGGATCGCGCATCATTACCCGCGCCGAAGGCTCCACCATCTATGACGGCGAAGGCCATTCGCTGCTGGACGGCATGGCTGGTCTTTGGTGCGTCAATGTCGGTTACGGGCGCGATGAACTGGCGCGCGCCGCCTATGAGCAGATGCTGGAACTGCCGTATTACAACACCTTCTTTAAGACCGTGACGCCGCCGCCGGTGCGGCTGGCTACAAAGATCGCGCAGAAAATGTCGGTCGGCAATCCTGACCTTCAGCATGTGTTTTTCAACTCGTCCGGGTCTGAGGCCAATGACACCGTGCTGCGGCTGGTGCGCTATTACTGGCAGCTTAAGGGCGAGCCGGAGCGCAATATCATCATCAGCCGCAAGAACGCCTATCACGGCTCAACGGTGGCCGGGATGTCGCTTGGTGGGATGAGCTTTATGCACGCTCAGGGTGGGCCGATGGTGCCGGGCATTGAGCATGTCCGCCAGCCCTATGCGTTTAACGAAGGCTTTGGCCAAGACCCGGCGGCGTTCGCGCAGGTCTGCGTCGATGATATCGAAGCCCGTATTCTGGCCGTGGGGCCTGACAAGGTTGCGGCCTTCATCGGTGAGCCGGTGCAGGGGGCGGGCGGCGTGATCATTCCGCCGGAAGGCTACTGGCCCAAGGTTGAGGCCCTGTGCCGCAAATACGGTATTCTGCTGATCTGCGATGAAGTTATTTGCGGCTTTGGCCGTTTGGGCCAATGGTTCGGCCATCAGCATTACGGCATCAAGCCGGATGTCATCGCCATGGCCAAGGGGTTGTCGTCAGGTTATTTGCCCATTTCGGCGGTCGGGGTGTCGTCAAAGATTGTCGAGGTACTGAAAACCGGCGGCGATTTCGTCCACGGCTATACCTATTCCGGCCATCCGGCGGCGGCGGCCGTAGCACTTGCCAATATCGAGATTCTCGAACGCGAAGGCTTGGTTGAACGCACGCGTAACGACACCGGCCCTTATCTCGCCAAGGCGTTGACGCGCTTGAACGACCATCCGTTGGTCGGTGAGGCGAGATCGCTCGGCCTGATTGGTGCGGTCGAGATCGTGTCTGAAAAAGGCACTAACCATCGCTTTGGTGGCAAGGAAGGCACGGCCGGACCACTGGTGCGCGACCTGTGCATCAAAAACGGCCTGATGGTGCGCGGCATCCGCGACAGCATCGTCATGTGCCCGCCGCTGATCATCACTCATGAGGAAATCGACCGGATTGTCGACGTCATCGAACAGTCGCTCAATGAGGCGGAGCCGAAGCTGCGGGCGTTGTAGGCCCCCACCACCACGCCAATGAATTGGCGTGGTCCCCCTCCCCAGTGAACTGGGGAGGTATAAAAGCAAAAATCCCCTCTGGGCCGCCCCTTAAAGTATTTGGGGGACGGATTTTTTCATTATTGATGCGGATAAAAGTACACTGAGCGACGCGAAGGACTTTTATCCGATTTAGTCCAGCGGCGGTTTTGCGATGGGCAGGCGCTGAAACACCGAACGCGTCAGGCACGAAAATACCAGCCGTCCGGCCTCATCCAGCAAGTCGTGCTGGGCAATGACCACGCCCTTGGTATCACCGACCGCGTCCTTGCCCATCACGGTCAGGCGTCCGCGCAGCAACTCACCCGGCGGCGGATTGCGCGACCAGCGCAGGGCATCGACCGCCAAGCGCTTGGTTTGCGGCCAGCCCTGCGAGGCTTCGGTTTCAAGCCGCGACCACAGCGTAAAGATCAGGGCATCGGGTATGCCGTCCTTTAAGTCCCAGGTCGGCGCGTAGGTCTTACAAAACGCCGCAAGGTCCTCCTGACTGATGACGCCAGCACCGATTGAGGCGACCTGACCGATCCATAAGTCATCAAAGGCTGCAGGCATAGGTAAAACTCCGTCGTGTTCGTATCAAAAACCTCAAATCATGATTTGTCTTTAAGCTGAGTTTTGGCGCGCGGCAATGGCTGTTATGCACAGGTCGTCTGTCGGATAAGGGCAATATCCGTCATAAATCTGCGCTAATATACGGCGCAGGGCTTTAAGCGTAAAAAACCGGTTTCAAACCGGTGCAATCATGTCATCGTTGATGAGGTTGTATTGATTCTGAAAACGGCCTGTGTTTCAGTCGGGAGTATCGGACAGATGAATGCGCGGTCTTTAGGTATGGACGCCGTTAATGTCGGAAGCGAGTATCAGGGTAATATGACGCAGGATCAGTATCAGGACTATGACGCCGTAGAGGCCGCGGCCGCCGCGGATTCGCTGGCCGGTGAGCCTCTGGCGTCCGATCTTCACGCCTCATATGGTCACAGCGATCCGCATCACGGGGTGGTGCTGGGGGATATCCTGCGTTCGGCGCGCGAAGCCTCAAACCTCAGCCTTGAACACGTCGCTGACATTACCCGTGTCAGGCGCAGCTATCTCGAAGCGTTTGAAACCGGCGCGCTTGATCTCATGCCCGCCCGACCGTTTGCAATCGGCTATGTCAAGGCCTATGCCAAGGCGCTGGGGCTTGACGAAGAAACCATGGCCGATTTGCTCAAGCGGGATCTGGCCGATCCGGCGCCAACTTTACGGGCCCCGATAGGGGCGGCGATGGACGAGGTGCAGCCATCTTATGGCCGCTATGTTGCCGGGGCTATCGTTGTGGTCGGGGCCGTCATTATCTGGAATGTGCTGCAGCGTCAGCCGGAGCTTTTCAAGGCCCGTGAGGAGACGCCGACGGTGACCACTCAGGGCTGGTCTCAGGGGGTGCCGGTCGTGCGCGACGGCGTGGTCTATGTGTCTAAGCCCGGTGCGCCGCCAATGGATCAGGACGTTCCTGTCCCCTATGTCACGCCGGGGCTGGAGGTCGGTTTTGCCGAAATTGAGGCTGAAAAGGCCCGTAACGGAACGGGAGCCGCATCGCCTTCGGACAGTCTTCAGATGCGCAAAGCTTTCAACCCCAAAGGGGCGGTCTTTGGGGCCCCGCCGGAGCAATCGAGCGTGGTCATTCAGGCCAAGCGCAGTGTCAATCTGGTGCTGCGCTCTAACGAAGGTCAGGTCTATTTTGCCCGTCAGTTAGGGGCCGGGGAATCTTATCGCGTCCCCAATGCCACGGCGGTGCCGATGCTGGTCGATGTGTCCGATGCTACGGCGTTTGAAGTTTATTACGACGGCGAATATGCCGGTGGGCTGGAGGGCAATACCACGCCCACCGCCCGTATTAATGCACGCGCTCAGCAGACCGCCAAGCTGATGGACGCCCAGCAGGTCGAGGCCCGTCCGGTAGCCACGCCGCGGCCCAAGATCGAAAAGCCAAGGGCGCGACCGATGCCGACCGAGCCGATCCCGTATCAGCCCGCCCAGCCCGTACAGGCTCCACCGGCGCAACAGCCGGCAGATCAGACCATACCTTATTAACGCTCAACCCCTTTTATTGCGGGGCGAAAAGCCTTAAGTAGGGGACAGGTTACAGAGGTGGTCTATGAGTTCTCACCAGCATGTTCGTCCGTGGCGCATGATCGAGCGCCGCAAAAGCCGTAAAATCCGCGTAGGCTCGGTTGAGGTCGGGGGCGATGCCCCGATCACGGTGCAGTCCATGACCAACACCCTGACCTCGGACGCGCAAGCGACCCTGCGTCAGATCGCGGCCCTCGAAGAAGCCGGTGCCGATATTGTGCGGGTGTCGTGCCCGGATGTGGAATCGACTCAGGCGCTAAAGACCATTGTCGACAACACCGCTATACCCATCGTCGCCGACATCCATTTCCACTATAAGCGTGCCATTGAGGCGGCTAAGGCCGGGGCGGCCTGTCTGCGCATCAATCCCGGCAATATCGGTTCTGCCGACCGGGTGCGTGAAGTGGTGCAGGCGGCCAAGGACTATGGCTGCTCCATGCGTATCGGCGTCAATGCCGGATCGCTGGAGAAAGAACTGCTGGAACGCTACGGCGAGCCATGCCCCGAAGCCATGGTCGAAAGCGCTTTGTTCCATGCCAATATCCTGCGCGACCACGATTTCCATGAGTTCAAGATTTCGGTCAAGGCGTCGGATGTGTTCCTGACCGTGGCCGCCTATCAGGCGCTCGCCGATGCCATTGACTGCCCGCTGCATATCGGGGTGACTGAGGCGGGGCCGCTGCGCACCGGCACGATCAAGTCGTCAATTGGTTTGGGTAATCTGCTGTGGGCCGGTATTGGCGACACCATCCGCGTGTCTTTGGCCGCTGATCCGGTCGAGGAAATCAAGGTCGGCTTTGATATCCTGAAAAGCCTGGGCCTGCGTCACCGTGGCATTAACATTATCGCCTGCCCATCGTGCGCGCGACAGGGGTTCAATGTCATCGACACCGTCGCCAAACTCGAAGAACGGCTGGCTCATATCTCAACGCCTATGTCGCTGTCGATCATCGGCTGCGTCGTTAACGGGCCGGGTGAGGCTTTGTTTACCGATGTTGGCTTTACCGGCGGCGGGGCGGGTTCGGGCATGGTCTATATGGCCGGCAAGCCTGATCATAAATTAGCCAATGTTGATATGATCGAACACATCGTCGAACTCGTAGAACGTAAGGCTGAGGAACTGAAGGCGCAGCAGGATGCCCTGATGCCGGTTGCCGCCGCAGAGTAAAGATCACCATGAAATCCGCAACTGCCATAAGAGCTTTTGTCCTGTGCCTTATGGCGTTTTGGGGTGGGCAAGTATCTGCCGAGCCGGTGAAAACCGCGCATCTGACGACCGAACTGGTGGCGGAGCATAAGGCGGTGGCCAAAGGCGGCGACATCTGGATCGCCGTCCGCCATGAACCGCTCAAAGGCTGGCACACCTACTGGCAAAATCCCGGCGATACGGGTTTGGCACCTGTGGTCACCTGGTCGCTGCCGGATAAGGTGACGGTCGGGGCGGCGCAGTGGCAAACGCCGGAGCGTCAGCCCTATATGGGGTTGGTCAATTATGGCTATAGCGGTGAGACCTATCTCTTTTACAAACTGACCAATGGCACCGCGCTGAACGATGGCGATATATTGCCGCTTAAGGCCCGCATTGATTTCCTGGTGTGTGAAAAAGTCTGTGTGCCGGAAACGGTCAATGTCAGCCTTAATCTTCCGGTTGGGACGCCGGGTGGCGCAGACCGGGCCTTTCAAAAGACGTTTGAGGTTCTGCCGAAACCGGTACCGGCTGGATATTTCCGCAAAACTGGTAATATAATCGAATTGGGCTTTCCAGCACCTGACAATTCCGAAATGTTTGAAAAGCCAAATGGTGCCTATTTCTTTCCCATTACGTCCAATGCCGTCCCGCCTGCCGCCGATCAGGCGCTCGATACCGGGGCCGATGGCTTTACCCTCAAGGCGACGACGGCAGACGATAAACCGCTAACCGGCCCCATATCCGGTGTGATCGCTTTTCCGAACGGCGACAGCTATCAGGTCACGCTCAATGAGGGCGCAATCCCGCTAAATCTGCGCGGCCTTGGATCTTTAAGCGCCGCATCCGGCGAGGTATCGGTGGTGGGCGTGATCATCGCGGCGGGCCTGGCCTTTGTCGGCGGGATTATTCTCAACCTTATGCCGTGCGTCTTTCCTATCCTGTCGATGAAGATACTGGCGGTATCGCGGGCCGGTCAGGATCATCGTCTGGCCCGCCACGAATCCCTGCTGTACGGGGCCGGTGTCATCATAAGCTTCGTGGCGCTGGCGGTGATGATCAGCGTGGCGCAGGCCTTAGGATCTGCGCTCGGCTGGGGCTTTCAATTGCAGTCGCCGTTTGTAACGGCGGCCCTTAGCATCGTTATGTTGTTGGTGGCGCTTAACCTGTCAGGCCTGTTTAATATCGGTTCCAGCGTTCAGGGCTTGGGTGCGGGCGTGGCGGTGAAAAACCCATACATCGGCGCGTTCCTGACCGGCGTTCTAGCGGTGGTGGTGGCGGCACCCTGTACCGCGCCGTTTATGGCTACCGCCATCGGCGTCGCATTGGCGCAGGGCGGGTTCGTCAGTTTTGTGATCTTTCTGGCGCTGGGTATCGGGTTTGCCCTGCCGATCGTGGGGCTGACCTATGCCATTACCTATCTGCCCGGACTGGCGAAACGTCTGCCAAAGCCCGGCCCGTGGATGGATAGGTTCAAGCATATACTGGCCGTGCCGATGTATTTGGCGGCTCTGTGGATGGTGTGGGTATTTGCCCAGCAGGTCTCTGGCTTTGGCCTGTTTGCGTTGATTATTGCGCTGGGGCTGGTCGTCCTTGGCGTGGTACGCACCCTCATTCCCGCCGTCACGCGCCCGGTATTACTGGGGTTAGGTATTGTGCTGGCGGTCGTCTCCGCCGCCCAGACCCGCGCCGTCACCACACCCGCCGCAGTAAAGGCTGATGTGCCTTATGAAACCTTTTCGGTCGAACGCATCGCCCAACTGCGCGCTGAGGGTAAAAACGTCATGGTCGATCTGACCGCCGCCTGGTGCGTGTCGTGTAAGGTCAATGAGCGGCTGGTGTTCCATACCGATGAGTTCGCCGCAGCACTTAAGACCACCAACACGGTCTACATGGTCGGTGACTGGACCAATCAGGACGCGCGCATTTCGCAGTACCTCAGCCGCTATGGCCGCTCTGGTGTGCCGCTCTATGTCTGGTATGGCCCGAAGGGCGCCGAGCCGGTTATCCTGCCGCAACTTCTGAACAAGGGCGAGGTCATAAAGATGATGGGCTCAGGTGCCTGACACCCCAAACTCCAGCACGCAGTCCATGCCCGACTGAACCGTAGCCGGGGTGGTGATCACGTCGATATTGTCGCTGAGTAAGGCCGAAAGCTCATTCAGGGTGTGCTGCAATTCAGCGTCGGTTTTGGCGGCGATCAGGGCGTCGTGCTTGAGTTTCAAATCAATCGATACGCCCTTAAGCACGCATTTCAGATCGTTATCCGTGCCGCGCGCTTTCATGTCGAGATGGGCTTTCAGGTTCTGTTCGGACAGACTGCCTACCTCCGCAGTGAATGCTTGAAATTTCTCATTTGTCAGAAGTGTTAGCGATGGGGTTTTGGCGTATGTATCGCTGCGGGTTTTCAATTTGCCCGCCTGTTTGATGATCCCGGCATAGGGCTGTTCTTTGGCGATGGCATTTACCGGCGCAGGCGTCGTCGCGCACGCGCTGAGCGGCACGGCAATAAGTGTCAGGGCAAATAAGGCGTATCTCATAGTTCCGATATGCCCCAATCCGCCCAATAATGGGTTAACGTCTATGCGCCGCCGCCTAAAGCCTGATAAAGTGTCGCCTGCGTGATCAGTCGGTTCAGCCGGTTGGCATCGACGGCCTGTTGCGCTGACCGCAAGCTTTCCTGTGCATCCAGCCAGATCCGCAGGCTGACTGCGCCGGTACGATAACGCAAAGCATAAAGCGCCTCAGTCTTTTGCGCGGCGGCCAGGCTTTGCCCCAGCCGCGCGGCCTGAATGGCCAGTTGGGACTGGGCCGATAAAGTATTATCGACATCCGTGAAGGCCTCAAGCATCGTCTGGCGGAAGTCGATCACGGCGATTTCATATTCGGCTTTAGCGACTTTGATGTTGAGGCGGTTCTGGGCGAAATTCAGGAACGGCAGGGTTAGCCCAGCGCCCAAAGTGCCAATCGGATTTTTCAGAACGTCCGATAACGCCGTCGATGACCCGCCCGCAGAGCCGGTCAGGGACAGCGCCGGATAGTAAGACGCGCGGGTGGCATCCACGCCCGATAATATCGACCTTAAGCGATATTCCGCGGCCTTGAGGTCAGGCCGTCTGCCCAATAATTCGGCGGGCAATCCGGGGGCAATGGCGGGCAGGTCAGCGGTGGGCAGGGTCGTGGCTTCCTGCTCCTGTGGCACGGCATCACCGTTCATCAACAGCGCCAAGGCGGCCCTATATTCGACCTGTTGCTGCTGAAGCTCGCTCAAGGCCGCGATCTGGGCATTGACGGTCTGTTCAGCCTCACTGACCTCAATACCGGACACTGACCCGGCGTCATGCTGGACATTGATCATGGCCCGAACGCGCTGGGCGTAGTCCAGACTGGCCTGAGCATTGCGGATACGGTCATGGGTATAGGCGATCTGCCAGTAAAAGGTCGCCGCCGTCCCGATCAGGCTGAGGCGGGTGGCCTCAAGGTCTTCGGCGGTGGCTTCGGCCTCCCAACGGGCGGCATCGGTCTGGGAGGCCAGACGGCCCCACAGGTCGGCTTCATAGCTTGCCCCGACACGGGCGCTGTAGGATTCGCCGTTATCGCCGGACGATGTGTCGTTAAGCTGTTGGGAGGCATCGACGCTGCCAGACGCCTGCGGAAACTGGTCAAGGCGATACACGTCCGTGCGCAGTCTGGCCTGACGCAGGCGAATGGCGGCGGCGGTCAGATCGTTATTGCTGACCAGTACCTTATCAATCACGGCATTAAGCTTAGGGTCGCCAAACCTTTCCCACCAGCGCTCAGAGGCCGCATAGGTGCCTGATGCGGCCGCGTGCTGAAACGCGGACGGGGTATTGACCGACGGAGTCTCATAGGGCGTGTGCAGGCAGGCGCTTAAACTTACCGACGTCAGCAGAATGGCAATAAGGTGTTTTTTCATAGTCTAATCCCTCGCTAAGGCCGCGACCGGATCAAGCCGCGCGGCATTGCGCGCTGGCAGGAAGCCGAAGATGACCCCGATCAGGGTGGAGCAGCCAAAGGCTGCGATAATGGATGACATCGAATAGACCAGCCGGAAGTCGGTTGAGAACTGCGCAAAAATCACCCCAAACAGCAAGGCAACCACAATCCCCAGCACTCCGCCGATCAGGCAGACCAGAACCGCCTCGATCAGAAATTGCTGCAATATATCGCGCTGCCGCGCACCCACGGCCATGCGCACGCCAATTTCCGACGTGCGCTCAGTCACGGAGACCAGCATGATGTTCATCACCCCGATGCCGCCCACGATCAGAGAAATCACCGCAATCGCCGAAATCAGCACCGTCAGGGTCTGGGTAGTGGCGGTGATGGTTTTGCGGATCTCATCGGTATTGATGATGAAGAAATCCTTGGTGCCATGGCGCTGGGTGAGCAGGTTCGTTACCCCGGCTTCGGCAATGCTGGATTCAGTGTCGTCGTTCACCCGCACAGTAATGCTGCGCAAGGTAGTGGTGCCCAGCATCCGCGCATTAACGGCGGTATAGGGCATGTAGATATTCATCGAATCCCCGCCGCCGCCAAAGCCTGAGCTTGAGGCCTCGACCACGCCGATGATGCGGGCGGGCGTGGAGCCCAGAAGAATGACCTCACCAATCGGATCGCCTGCGAATTTAAGCGTAGTGACGGTGTTCTGATCGATGACCACGTCCTGAGCGGTGGTGGCGATTTCCTCATCCCCAAACAGGCGGCCACTGGAGAGTTTCACGCCCTTGACGCGGAAATATTGCGCACCCACGCCGTTGACCTGCCCCGTATTGGCAACAGCCCCGTAGCGCACGGTGACGGAAGATCGCACGGTTGGCGTCACGCTATCGACATAGGGTTGCCTTGCCAGCGCATCGGCATCGGCGACCACCAGTGTACGGATAGCCCCCGATCTTCGGTCACCAAAGCCAGACCCTGGCATGATCTCCAGCGTATTGGTGCCAATGGAGGAGATTTGTTCAAGCACCTTTTGCCGCGATCCGGTGCCAAGTGCGACCACACACACCACTGAGGCAATACCGATGATGATACCGAGCATGGTCAGAAAGGTGCGCATGCGGTGGGCATTCATAGCCAGCAGCGCCATCTGAAAGGCTTCACGGAAACTATCGATCAGGGCACCGATGCCGTCACGCCCTTGCGCGGTCAGGGCGGGTAGGGGCTCATGATCGGTTTCGCCTTTGCCTGCACCGGGACGGTCGTCGATGATCTCACCGTCGCGGATTTCAATGACCCTTTGGCAGTGTTCGGCCACGTCGCGGTCGTGAGTGACGATGATGACGGTGTGGCCATCGGCGTGCAGCCCTTTGAGGATGCGCATGACCTCTTCGCCCGACTTGGTATCGAGTGCGCCGGTCGGCTCATCGGCCAGCACGATCTCACCGCCGTTCATCAGGGCGCGGGCAATCGACACACGTTGCTGCTGGCCCCCCGATAACTGTCCGGGCCGGTGCTGAGTGCGGTCGCCTAAGCCTAAGCGTTCCAGCAGGGCGCGGGCGCGGTCTTTGCGGGCCTCGACCGGCACGCCGGCATAGATCGACGGCACCTCGACATTGCCGAGCGCGCTCAAATCCCCCAGCAGGTGATAGCGCTGAAAAATAAAGCCAAAATGCTCACGGCGCAGTTCGGCCAACTCATCAGGCTCAAGGGCGGCGGTTTCGCGATCGCCAACCCGGTAAACGCCCGCGGTCGGGCGGTCGAGACAGCCCAGTATGTTCATCAGGGTTGATTTCCCCGAACCGGACTGACCGACAATGGCGACCATCTCCCCGGCCTCAATGGTCAGGTCGATGTCTTTCAGGACGGTGATCGTCCCTTCCCCGGCCGGAAATTCGCGCCGGAGTTTTTCAACTTTTAAGACGGGCGGTTTCATGATCAGCGGCCCTTACAATCCGCCCTGCGGGCCGCGTCGCATGCGTTGTGAGGTATCGCTGGGGCCGGAGGCAGCTTGCGCGGTGACGACCCGTTCCCCGGCTTTCAGGCCCGACTTGACCTCGACATTATTCCCGTCATTGAGGCCGATGGTGATCTTACGCGGCGTGATTTTCTCATCGGCCCCAAGCACCTGAACGGTGTAATTGCCGTCACGGTCAGGTTTGCCAAGCGCCGTTGACGGGATGGTCAGGACGTTGCGGGCGCTGCCCAGCACGATGGTGACATTGGCGGTCATGAAGGTGCGCAGGGCCCCGTCGGCATTATCGACATCAAAAATACCGTAATAATAGATGGCGTTGGAGGCGGTCGAGGTATCGACGCTGTCGCTTTCCTTGATCGAATCCGGCGCAGGCGCGATGGAGCGCAGGGTAGCCTTATAACGCCTGCGCGAATCGCCCAGGGTGGTGAAATAGACCTCCATACCTTCGCGGACATTGATGACATCGGCCTCGGAAATTTCCGCCTTGATGGTCATGCGGTCAAGCTGACCCATCTTGACGATGGTCGGGGTCGTCTGGTTGGCGTTGATGGTCTGGCCTTCCTTGGTGACGATGGCCAGAACTGTGCCGTCAATCGGGGCGGTGATGCGGGTATAGCCGAGATTAACTTCGGCGGTGTTGCGCGAGACCTGAGCCGACGCGATCTGGGCGTCGATGGCTTTCAAACTGGCCTGAGCGCTTTTGTATTCGGTTTCGGCACTCTCGAAGTCGGCTTTCGATCCGGCATCGGCCTTATAGAGTGTGGCCTGACGGTCATAGTTGAGTTTGGCCGCCGCCAACCGGGCTTCACCTTCGGCGCGCTGGGCACGGACATTGTTGATGTTAGCCAGCGCGGTTTGCAGGGCGTTATTCTGCGTGGCGGAGTCAATCTCGGCAATCAGAGCGCCTTTTTTAACCTGATCGCCCAGATCGACCTTGAGTGCGGTCACCCGCCCGGAGGTCTGCGCCCCAACGCTGACCAGAGTGTAGGGCTCCAGCGATCCGGTCGCCAGAACCGTCTTTTCAATATCGCCCATCTGAGCCGGGGCCGATATCACCGGCGGGGCCTTGGGCTTGGAAAAGAAGGCGGCCTTGAGGCCCCATCCGGTCAGAACCAGAACCAAAACCCCCAGCCCGATCATCAGGGCTTTGTTGTCTTTGCGGAAAAATTTCGACGCCATAAGTCTATTGCCTCATCAGACGGCCCCCGCAAGGCAACGGGCGCACACACTTCAGTTTTTTAGGAACTATGGATAGGCCGCGCTTTGTAAGGTTGCCATTATAAGTTCCGCCCGCCACAGCAGGTTTATGTAAGGGACTTAACATGCGAATACGCTCAGCTTATGTCGGCTGATTTTACAAACCGCACGTTTGACGATAGTTATTGTGGCGAGCCTTCAGATGAGAGCTTTGAAAAAACTTGTCACTTAAGGCCGGATGTTCTATCGCCACGGCATGACCGATAAAGCCCCAAAATCCACAGAAACCGATCCCAAAGACTTTCGCCCCGAAGCGCGCGCCCCGCGTGGCTTTGCTGATAAGCGCGCATCACAGATCGCGGCCGAGCGCCGCCTGATCACGGCGGTATCGAAAGTCTACGAGGATTTTGGCTTTGAGGCCCTGCAAACCTCGGCCTTTGAATATGCCGATGCATTAGGGAAATTCCTGCCCGATGCCGACCGCCCCAATGTCGGCGTGTTCGCGGTTGAGGATGATGCGGATTCTGAGGGCAAGAATGGGCAATGGATGGCGCTGCGCTATGACCACACCGCCCCGCTGGCGCGCTTTGCGGCGCAGAACTGGGATGGCTTGCCCAAGCCCTTCCGCCGCTATGCCTTCGGGCCGGTGTGGCGCAATGAAAAGCCGGGGCCGGGGCGTCTGCGTGAGTTTATGCAATGCGATGCTGATACCGTCGGCACTGACCGCCCCGAAGCCGATGCTGAAATCATCGCCCTGGCCGTGGCCGGTTTCAAGGCCGCAGGTCTGCCCGCCGGATCGACGGTGCTCAAAATCAATAACCGTAAGCTGTTGAACGGCTTGCTGAACAGCCTTGGTGTGGTTGATGCGGGGCAACAGATGGGTGTGTTGCGCGCTATCGATAAGCTGGACCGTCTGGGTCTCACGGGCGTTGAACTGTTGCTGGGCGGTGGGCGCAAGGATGAGTCGGGTGATTTCACCAAGGGCGCCAATCTGAATGATGCGGCGATAGCTGCCGTTCTGGCCTTTGTGGCGGCGGGTAATGCGGAGCGTTCCGTGGTTCTGGATCGTCTCGCGGCGGTTCTGGCCAATTCGCCCGAAGGCATGGCGGGGCTGGATGATCTCAGCCGCATTGGCGCAACTCTGAATGGGTTGGGCGTTGGAGAGGCCGATGCGATCTTCGATCCTTCGATTGTGCGTGGTCTGGAATACTACACCGGTGCGGTATTCGAAGCCGAACTGCTGCTGGAAACCCGCGACGAAAAGGGTGAACTGGTTAAATTCGGCTCCGTAGGTGGCGGTGGTCGCTACGACGATCTGGTGGCCCGCTTTACCGGCGAGAAGGTTCCTGCGACCGGATTCTCGTTCGGTGTGTCGCGTCTGGCGGCGGCTTTGGCCCTAACCGAAGCTGGCAAGGCGTCGCCGGTGCGCGGGCCAGTGGTCATCATTGCCTTTTCTGATTCGGATATGGGCGAATATTTCAAACTGGCGTCAGAAATCCGCGCCGCGGGTATTCCGGCGGAGGTTTATCTGGGTAGGTCAGGCATGAAAGCTCAGATGAAATATGCGGACCGTCGTTTATCCCCGGCCGTGGCCATGATTGGCGGCGACGAGCTGGCCAATGGTACGGTTACCATCAAAGATCTTGATCTTGGGCGCGAAATGGCTGCGGAAATTTCAGATAACAAAGCCTGGCGTGAAGGCCGTCCGGGGCAGGTTACGCTGCCGCGTCAGGAGGCCATTAACCATTTGAAAACTATTGTTAAATCTTTGTAAATTCTTTGACAGCGTTGTCAAATGCTGCGCAGTATTCGCTGCGTAACAATGTTACGCGTTGTATTTATGTCGCAAGCCCAAAAAGGCCACTTTATTTTTGACATAATGTTATAAAATCTATTGACACCGCCGCCGAAAAACTGTTTTGTCGGTCTCAAGAGAACGGAACTTTCCCCGAAGAGGAAAGTCGGTTCCCGGCGTTTCGGGGAGGAAACGCCTGCATAACAAAGAAGGGCCTGTCAGAGATTATCCCCCTCAGACAGGCCCTTACTTTTTGTACCCAAAAGCCCGTTTTCAGCATCAATTGAATATCAAAAATAAGCCTGCCGTGAGCATTTTGACAAATGTGTCAAAATGTAATTGCGCTTGCTTGATTTTGCAATAATGCGTCAGGCCGGTGAGATAAAAGTATTGACCGTAAGGCGTCCGGTGCGTGGGTCATCGGTCAGGGGGCTGCCGCCGAGCAGGGCCGAATGCAGGCAATTATTGCGATAGACAATCAGGCGATCAAAGGCGGCGTCGACGGCGGCGATCATCTCATAGGACGGGGTTTGGGCGCTGGTGTAATGGTCGGGGAGGCCACGTCTCAGGTCGTCTGCGGCGTGTTGATCGAATTGGCTCATCTGACTTGGGCTCACCGTTTCAAAGCCGGTGGCGCGCTGCCGGAAAAAGCCGGTGCCGCCATGAGGGCCATCGCAAAAATAATGCACAACGGCCAGCCGGAATGGATCAGTCGAATCGAAATGCGGGATGCGCTGATAGGGTTTGAGTTCCGAGGCGGCCAGAGTCGCCAGCGCCAAAAAGCTGTGGAATTGCAGCGGTGCTGATTTGGGTAGCCCAAATCCCTGATGCAGGATGGGTTGCAAGGCCATGGCCAGAGCCTGACCGTAAGCCACCGGCATGGGCGCGTTCAGCCCCGGATAGGCAGAGTTGTCGGGCCGGATGAACGGGGTTTGGGTGGCCAGTGCCAGCACGCCCTGCGGGTTTTTCAGCACATTATCGATAATCAGCAGGGGCTGTCGCTCGCGGCCGATGTGACGGGCCTCAAGGCGCGCCGCCGGATTGAATTCGGGCGTAAAATTAGGCGTCGTCATAATCACAGGCTTTTACAGGTGGCGCGCATCAGCCAGCTTATCTGGTCTTCGACGGCGTGGCTGGGGATGGCGATGATACGTTCCTCCAACGCAATGACCACGATGCCGTGGACCGCTGAAAACAAGGTGCGGGCGGTAACCGTCACGGCCATATCGTCGGCATCCGGCATCAGACGCTTAAGTGGGGCGGCGATATGACCAAACAGGCCCAGTTGCGCGCTTATGTTCCATTCGGGCAGGGGGCGACTTTTCAATCGCATCTCGAATAAGGCGCGCCACAGCAGCAGATTGCTGCGCGCAAACCGGTAATAGGCATGGGCGACGGCCTCAAGGCGCGCCACAGCGTCTTCTGAGGTGACCATGGTTGATCCGGCGGCCTCCGTCAGGGCCTGATCAAGGCGGATCATGGTACGCTGGGCTACCCGCAAGTACAGCATCTCCATATCTTCGACCAGATTATATAGCCCGCCCAGAGCAATGCCGACATCGGCGGCCAGATCGCGGGCCTTGAGACTGTCTATGCCCTCGGCGGCAATACGCTTTTCGGCGGAATCGATCAGAGCGTCTAGCTGAGCCTGACGGCGGGCGGTGGTCGCTGTGGACGGGGTTGGGGCGGTATGGGCAGCGGGCGGCATGAGCACATCCTGATAAAAATGAACTGTGTTCAAAATATCCATTGAACAATGTTCAAATACATTCTACATATCAATTCGTGAACGGCGTTCATAACACATCGTATCCCCGTGTTAAAGCGTCCATTCATGTTTCTGCCTATGGGGTGGCCCGCATAATCCAGATCCTTGAGGATGGCGGGGCAGATCGGGGGCGGGCGGCAGTTTGCCAATGGCTGCCGCCCGAAGTCCTGAACCTATTGCAGAAACGTCCGGCTTACCGTGCGCGTGGCACCGCGTGGGGATATTCAGGTTTCAAAGAGCAAACACATGGCTCGCTTTAAATTTTCGGCTCGCACCACTATGATTCTGGGCTCGGCCCTGATGATCGCGCCGGTAGGCATTTTGCTGGCGGTATTCATGAGCGCGGGGCAATTGCCGTCCGACACCTATGATATGTCCGGTCACTTTGGGCGCTATCAGGCGCAGGCCGAAATCGGTGCCGGTATTCTGACCGCAGGTGTGTTGATGCGCCTGTTCGGTCTTCTGTGGTCGGCCCGAAACGACTAAGATAATGCCCGGACTATGGCCGACTTTAACCGGCGGATCAGTCCGGGCGTCAGATCGCCTAATACGCCCTTGTCATGGGGGCGCAGATGAGCGGTCGGGTCACCATGACTGCCGAAGATGTAGTAGTCGAACATAGTCTTCCACAGAGAGCGCTGATCCTCCGGCAGGTCGCGTATGGCCAGCATGGCATGATATAGCGCCTCATAAGGAGCGGCGGGCTGAGTGGCCTCGTTCCACCAGTAATTGACCATGACATTGACCGGGCTCAGCGAATGAACCTGATGCCACCAGCCGTAAGGTATATAGAGCGCATCCCCCGGTTCCAGCTCAACCGTGATCATCTGCGCCTTTGCCTCGGCAAAGCGCGGATGGCGCTCCAGGTCGGGATTTTCGATATCGACCATGCTGACTGGAACCCCGCCAATGGTGCGGTCGAAAGGGCCGGGATAGAGATTAACCACCTGCTCCGGCGGGAACAGGTGAAAGCGGCGCTGGCCCGCCACCACGCAGGCGACATTATAATTCAGATCGTTATGGGCCCGCGTCACCACGCCGTTACCGATCCAGATGCGCGGCTCCACGTCTGGCAGGATGTCGAGGCGGTTTTCCACGCCAAAGCCCGGCATGTGCTTTGAAATGATCGCGGACTGAAGGCTGATGCCCTGCGGGTGAGGATTATCGCGTGCCTTCAGAATTTCAGCCAGGATTTGCGGGATCGGCGCTGGGCCATGGCTGAAATTATAGGACTGAGTGTCCATGCCATAAAATAGCCGTCCGTGCGCCTGCGGTGGTGCCACATAGACCCCGGCGGGTTCGCCGGTGTCGTGGCCGTTTATATAGTCAATGACGGCCTCATCTGAGTGTTGCGCCATATGCACGGCGGGCCAATGCGCGACCTGCGCCTTAAGTACTGCCGGGGTCGCCTCACGCCGAATCTGGCTGAACCGGTCCGGTGTAACGTCACGATAGTCTTTTAGATCCGGCATGAAATCCTGTCCGTTAAGCGCGGGGCGGTCGATTACCTTAACACCTATGTTGGCAAAAATGCATCAGTTTGGCACAACACGAATAATTGTATACGTTATTAGGCATGATCGTATAATTTATAATTGACGCGACCTCTATACGGTGGTTCTGTCACGATTGTGTCAGAAATATTGCACCCTCGCTTTGGGCGACGGGTAGCGTATCGCCTATCAGCATAAGGGGATTTTTATGCAAATCAGTAAGAAACGTGCCTTAATGTTAGCCGGAGCGGCCTTTTCGGCCCTGCTCACCGGCCTTTCGGCGGCTCCTGTGTTTGCGCAGGATGCCCCTGCGGAACCGGCCGCCGAAGAGGCAGTCCAGGAAGTGGTTGTCACGGGTACGCGTATCCGCCGCCCGAATCTCAAGAGCGCCTCACCGATCACCACGGTCGATGCTGCCGAAGTCAAGCTTCAGGGCGCCACCGGCGTTGACAGCTTCCTCGCTAAGCTGCCGCAGATCGAAGCCGGCAATAACGAAAACCAGTCGAATAACTCCGACGGCACTGCGGGCGTTAACCTGCGCAGCCTGGGTGGCAACCGTGCGCTGGTGCTGATCGACGGTCAGCGTTTCTTGCCAACCCTGGGTGTCGACCTGAACTTTGTGCCGTCAACTCTGGTGGAGCGCACGGACGTTCTGACCGGTGGTGCGTCATCGGTTTACGGCTCTGACGCCATGTCGGGTGTTGTCAACTTCATCATGCGCAAGAAGCTGAACGGCGTGCGCGTCGATGCGCAATACAGCATCTATAACCACCATAACGACAATGGCGGCCTGCGAACCATTCAGGGCAATAAAGGCATTGAACTGGCTGACAATCACGTTTGGGATGGTGAAAAGTACGACTTCAACATTGCGGCCGGTGGCAACGTAGACGACGGCAAGGGTAATATCACCGGCTACTTCGGCTACCGTAAGATGGAAGCTGTCCGGCAGGATTCCCGCGACTATTCTAACTGCGCCCTCGAATTCAACGACCCGGCTGGCGGCTCGTTCCGCTGCGGCGGGTCTGGCACACACGCTTACGGCTGGTTCTTACCGCAAAGCGGTCCAAGCAATGGCGTGCCGCTTGCCAACGCCAAAGACGGCTCAAAGACATGGGTCAGCAACGACTCGTCGTTTGCCTATAACTATGCGCCGGACAACTACATCCTGCGTAACTCCGAGCGTTATCAGGCCGGTGCATTCGCCAACTATATGTTCAATGATCATGCCGAAGTCTATGGCAGCTTCATGTTCATGGATGATCACTCGATAAGCCAAGTGGCCCCTTCGGCTATCTGGTCGGGCCGTGACTTCACCATTAACTGCGCCAACCCGTTCATGAGCGCTCAACAGGGTAACCTGCTGTGTGGTTCCAATTACGGAAATGCCGGTGTGGATATGACCACCTGGGCGTCCTACCGGGCCGCTACGGGCGAACCGCGCCGCAATGATATGCGTCACACCAACTACCGCTTCACGGCAGGCCTGCGTGGCGATATCGTCGAAGGCTGGAGATACGACGCCAACTACATGCATGCAACCACGATTGGTCAGTTCAACTATCAGAACGACATCAATCAGGACAAGGCTGAGCAGGCTCTGAACGCGGTGACGCGCAATGGTCAAACCGTCTGTTTTGATGAGTCGAATAACTGTAAACCTTTCGATATTTTCAGCGCCAATGGCCCATCGACCGAAGCCTATACCTTCGTTTATGCGCCGACCTTTACGCGCAATGAGCAGACCATCGATGTCTTCAACGCCTATGTCAGCGGTGATCTGGGCCAGTATGGCATCACCTCGCCTTGGGCAGCAGATGGTCTGGCGATCGTTCTGGGTGCTGAGCACCGTAAGGAATCGCTTGATGAACGCCGTGACGAAAGCCAGCTTTCCTACGCGTCTAACGCGGATGGTAAGGTGTCTGCCGATGAATGGTTCACCGAAATCGAAGTTCCGATCGTGTCGGATAAGCCTTTTATCCGCTCTTTGAACGCCTCTGTCGGCTATCGCAGCTCGACCTATAATGTTTCGTCGTCGACCTCGGAAGGCAGCGAAAAGAAGACTGAGACCTCTAAGTTCGAAGTCCGCTACGCCCCGACCAGCGATATCCTGTTCCGCGCCAGCTACAATAAGGCCATGCGCGCTGCGAATATCACCGAACTGTTCGCCTCTCAGGCGGTCGGCAACGTCGCTCTGATCGATCCATGTTCTGTTAGCCAGATTGGGGCCCTTGGCGCCAATGCCGCGACCCTGTGTGCCCGTACGGGAGCTACCCCGGCACAACTGGCCCTCGGCATCATCGATACACAGGCTGATGTCGGTACGGCACTGGGCGGCGGTAACCCTGACCTGAGCCCTGAAGAAGCCGAAACCACGACCTATGGTTTCGTCTTTACCCCAGGCTTCGTTCCGGGACTGGCACTGAGCGTGGACTATTATGAAATCCATATCGATGGCTATATCGGTTCGGTTCAGGCCCAAACAGCGGTTTCGCAGTGTCTGAACACGGGCGATGCCTTCTACTGTGGTTTGATCCGTCGTAACCCGAACAACGGCGCACTGTATGGCAGCGATACCAGCGGCGGCTATGTGATCTCGACCAACGTCAACACCGGTTATCTGGAAACCAAAGGCATCGACTTTTCGGGTAGCTACCTTTGGACGGCGGGCTTCGGCAACGTAAACTTCTCGTTCGTGGGCACGCTGCTTGACTCCCTCGAAACCGAAGTGCTGCCGGGTCTGGGT
This sequence comes from Asticcacaulis endophyticus, assembly GCF_014652575.1. Taxonomy (GTDB): domain Bacteria; phylum Pseudomonadota; class Alphaproteobacteria; order Caulobacterales; family Caulobacteraceae; genus Asticcacaulis; species Asticcacaulis endophyticus. Next base: position 1,234,499 of record NZ_BMZB01000001.1, read on the forward strand.
TCCTATGACTGTAAGGGTTACTACGGTGCCACCTGCGGTCAGCCGTCTCCGGAATGGCGTCACAATCTGCGCGCCACCTGGACCGTGCCGGGCGACAAGATCTGGGCCCCGACCACCGTGTCGATCAACTGGCGTCACTTTGGTGAGACCAAGCTGTCCACCAACAGCACAGATCAGTACCTGACCGGTACCAAGTCGACCCTCAATGCCGAGATTAAGCCGTACAACTACATTGATATCGCTGTGACCAAGGACCTGCCTTACGGTCTGGTGGCCCGCGCCGGTATCAACAACCTGTTCGACAAGGACCCGCCTTCGATCATGGGTGGTCTGCTGGCTGAAAACGGCAACGGCAACACCTTCCCAAGCACCTACGACCCATTGGGCCGTATGTTGTTCATCGGGATTTCGTCCAAGTTCTAATCTAATCCCCCCGAACGGGCGGGTAGCTTCGGCTACCTGCCCGTTTTACGTTTCAGTCCATCTTTGATGGGCCTGAAATCAAAGCGTCGGCATGCCAAAACGATTGAGGCACGTCCGGCGCTTTTTTATTTGCATCAGCATCAAATATCGGAGGCCGGTATGCCAAGCAGCTTTAATCGCCGCAGCTTTCTCAAAGGATCAACGCTGGCAGGGGTAGGCGTTGCCGCCGCAGCACCTGTCGCCATCGCAGCCCCTAAACTGTTGCCAGTCGATCAGGTATCGACGCAGGGGCAATCGCGCCTGTCGACCTTTACGTCGGACGGAACGCAATGGACGGTCTATGAGGATCAGAGCCGCCGCGACGGCCCGATCAGCTTTGTCTCAACGAAGGGCGCATTCGCCCTCGATAAACGTCTGGCGGCCTGTTTCGACGATATAAAGCCGTCCTATCTGGGGCTGGCGCTCAAGGATATCTGTCTGGCGGACGCTGATTTGCTGGCGGATAAGCTGCTGGAAAACGGTGATCCTGATCCGGAGCAGGTGCGTCGTGCCGCCCCGCCGCTGGGGTGGAACTACACGCGCGAATCCCTGTGGTGGCGGATGCCGTGGACCAATTTTGTCGGTACCCGTCAGCAGGGCGACACCATGCCGATCTTCCCCAACGGGCGCACGCGCGGCTACCGGCCGGAACATGATTTTCCGGAACTGGAGGGCGATGACGGGGTTAAAACCCGCTGGGAAGGGCTGCTCGGCGGTTGGCTGCCCGCGATCCATAAGATCATTCAGGTGTCCGACACCCGCTATTACGACCTGCTGGTGTTTGCCGATGTGACGGCCCCCGATGAACTGTTGGTGCAAACCTGGCACCGCACCGTACAGTACGATAACGGCAAGGCCGTCAAGACCAGTTTCGGATATTCCTACGCACCATTCCCGCCGCGCCGCACCGTGCCGAGCGCTGAAGATTTTTATGCGGCTCTGTTGGCCTTTGCCGGTTACTGGCAGAATGAGGTCAAGGATCAGGCGGCGGTGACCCTGCCGGATAAAGCCTTGGCCGACATGGTCAGCCATGCCTTTGCCAAGGAACTGATCACCCGTCCGCGCGGGGTCTATCCCAAATACGGCGTGGTTGACCGCGACTATTTCGGGCCGGAATATGATGGATTTCAGGACATTCTGACCTCATCGCTTTACGCCAATCTGGAGTGGGGTCGCTTCGATCAGGCCAAGGCCGTGCTGGAAAACTATTTTGATCAGTTTGTCTATGATGACGGCATGATCAATATGCGCGGGCCGGAAGTGGCCCAGTTTGGTCTGACCCTGAGCTTGCTGGCGCGCTATCTGCATTACACCGGTGATCTGGCGACCCTTAAAAAATATGCCGGTAAGATCAGCAATACCGCCGTCCTGTTGGCGGAAATGCATGATCTGAGCCTTAAGAAACCGGTGACTGATGCGGGCTTTGGCCTGATCGACGGCTGGAGCGAGTCCGATGCCTGTCTGCATCCGGACCCCAGCCTGTGGTGGAAGCCGTACTGGAACAATTCTTCGTTCACGATCCGGGGCTGGCGCGACCTTGCGCGCGTCTGGCCGCTGATCAGCCCGGATCAGGCGGGGCAGGCCGCAGGCTGGAACCGCCGCGCCGATCAGTTGCAGGCCCAGTTGGTCAAGTCAGTGCGCGCCAATGTCCGTCATGACCTGAAACCGGCCTATCTGGGTGTTTTGCCGGGCCTCAAGCAGACCCACCGTGAGGCCCTGGCCGAAGCGCGCGCTAAGAAACAACGTACGGAGCAAGGCTGGGCCCACCGCGTCTATGCTGAGTTGCTGCACGCCGATGTGCTGCCGGATGATCTGGCCGACATAGTCATCGATGCGGTGCGTGGTCATGGCGGCACCTCGATCGGTGTGCTGGCCAATTTCTCGCCGGCCAATGAAACTAATCGCGACCAGTTGGGCTTTATCTCCTATGGTTATGCCCAGCAATTGTTGCGATCAGATCGTATCGAGGAATATCTGCTGTTCCTGCATTCGCACCGCTATCATTCTCATACGCCGGGCACCTGGGTGGCCGGTGAGGTGTCGGACATTGACGGTGGCCTGCCGCTCTATTGCGTACCGGCACAACTGACGATCCCCAAGCTGGTGCGCTGGGCGCTGGTATTCGAAGCCTCCGATGCCGACACGCTTTATCTGGGACGGGCGATCGCGCGTGACTGGATCGCATCGGGAGAACCTGTGGCCATAACGGGCGCGCCGACCCGCTGGGGTGCGGTTGATTTCAGCGTACAGGGGCAGGGGGCATCGATCCGCGGTCAGGTGGCGTTTGCCGGTCAGTCGCGACCAAAAGAGGTTCATCTGCGGTTGCGGGTGCCCAAGGGTAAGACGCTGCGGCGGGTGCTGATTAACGGCAAATCCGCCCGTATCGTCGGCCGACAAAAGGATACCGTGGTGTTCTCACCAGCGGGTGTTGCGGCGTTTACTATTGAGGCGGTGTTAGCCTAAAATAAAAAGAAGAGGGGCTTTTCGGCCCCTCTTTTCATTTGTCATCGCTGTACGGACTTTGGCCGCCGCTCGCGATAAACTGATCTGTGCGCGTCTCGATCACCGGCAAAGGTACCGAACCCAGATCGAGCATGGCGTCGTGGAAATTGCGGATGTCGAACCTGTCGCCCAATGCGGCTTCGGCCCGGCGGCGGGCCTTCCAGATCGCCAGTTCGCCCATATAGTAGCTGAGCGCCTGACCCGGCGTGTTGATGTAGCGGTCAGTCTCGGTGGTGATTTCATGCTCACTGAGTGCCGTGTTATCGCGCAGGAACGCCAGCGCCTGATCACGGGTCCAGCCCTTGGCATGCATGCCGGTATCGACCACCAGTCGGCAGGCGCGCCACATCTGATAGGTCAGCATGCCGAAATGTTCATAAGGGGTGTGATACATGCCCATCTCGACCCCCAGCCGTTCGGCATACAGCGCCCAGCCTTCGCCGTAAGCCGAAATATAACCGTTCTGACGAAACTCCGGCAGGGTTTTGTTTTCCAGCGCAAACGGCATCTGCATGGCGTGGCCCGGTGCCCCTTCGTGCAACACCAGTGCGGGCAGGGTATAGAGCGGACGCGATTTAAGATTATAGGTGTTGAGGATCAGAACCCCCGGCCCGCCATTGCCGCCGGTATTGAACGGCGCGATGGCTTCCGGCGTCGGGATAACGGCAAAGCGCTGACGCGGCAGACGACCGAACCAGGTGGCGGATTTGCCGTCAAATTCTTTTGAAATCCACGCGCCGCGATCAAGGAATTGCTGCGGTGTATTGACATAGAACTGCGGGTCGGTGCGCAGGAAATCGTTGAATTCCTGTAGCGTGCCGGAGAACTTGACCTGCTTCATGACCTCAAGCATTTCGGCCCTGATCTTGGCCACTTCGTCGAGGCCGATCTGATGAATCTGGTCAGGCGTCATATCCAGCGTGACATACTCACGGATCAGGGCCTGATAATAGCTTTTACCGTCGGGCAGGTCATAGGCCGCAATCGTGGTGCGCGCCTTGGGCATATATTCGCTGCGCAAGAAAACCAGCAGTTTTTTATGCGCGGGGATAACCTTATCGGTGATGGCCTGTAGTCCCAGACGGCGTAATTCAGCCTGTGTCTGCGCGGGGATCGAGGCGGGCAGGGTTTTGAACGGCGCATAGAAATTGGTATCCTCTACCGCCTTACCATCATAAGGGATGGCTACCGACGAGTCGCGCCCCTGAATGGAAATGCGCGAGGGCGTAAAGCCGCGTTTCAATCCCGCACTGAGATTATCCGTGCTCTGATCAAAGAAGCGCGGCACGTCGTTCAGCCAGGCGATATAGCGCCGATACTCAGCTTCGGTGCGCAGGTTTTTGGGGGTGCCCCAGCTCAGGCCGTTCCAGAAGCCGAAGTTCATCTCAAAATTGCGAAAATTCTGATCTGTCAGTTGGGTGTCGATCTGATGGCGGTAGACGATATAGTTGATCTGTTGTTCGCCAGACAGTGTCTTCGGATCGATGCGGTCAAGGGCGGCCTTAACCTCAAGCCACTTTTTCAGTTTGGCGCTCTGCGCAGCCTTTGAGACGTCGGGCAGGCGGTCCGGCGTTTCGTCGCCTTCGCGCGGGCCAAGGCTTTGCCGCCATGTCCATTCCGCCTCATAGATGGCGGTGAATGCTGCATCGGGAGATGCAGCGGCTGCCGCGCTTTCGGCAGCCGCAACCGTGGCCATCGTGCCTGAAAACAAACTGGTGGTCAGGTATAGGCTCATCAGCAGTGGGCGCACCGGTGTCGGGGGAACTAACGGCATCTTTAGACTTGCCTCATGAAATATTACAGCTATGTTGAAATTGTATACGGTATAATTAATCCTGTGCAACATCCTTTGTCCGTGAGAGGCTTGCCATGACCCAATCCCCCCTTAATCTGTCACGTCGGTCATTACTGAGCAGTGCCGCGTTTGGCGCTATGGCGGCGACGGTGCCGGGACTTGTGCACGCGAATTCTGGCGCGGTCTTGCCCGCCAAAGCCGCGTCGTTGCCGCTGAAGGATGTGCGCCTGTTGCCGTCGCCGTTCCTTAATGCGATTGAGGTCAATCAGCGTTACCTGATGGCGCTGGAGCCTGATCGCCTGCTGCACAATTATCATAAGTTCGCAGGGCTGCCGGTTAAGGGCGAGATCTATGGCGGCTGGGAATCGGACACCATCGCAGGGGAAGCTCTGGGCCATTACTTAAGTGCGTTGTCACTGATGTACGCTCAGACCGGCCACGCTGAATGTGTGACGCGTATCATCTATATCATCGACGAACTGGCCAAATGTCAGGCCGCTCACGGTGACGGTTATGTCGCCGGTTTTATGCGCAAACGCAAAGACGGCACGGTCGTGGATGGCAAAGAAATCTTCCCTGAAATCATGGCGGGTGATATCCGGTCCATGGGCTTTGATCTCAACGGCTGCTGGGTGCCATTTTATAACTGGCACAAGCTCTATGCCGGTCTGATGGACGCCCAAACCTATACCGGCAACGATAAGGGCATTGCGATCCTGATTGGCCTGTCGGGCTATATCGAAAAGGTGTTTGCGCCGCTGAGTGAGGCGCAAATCCAGACTGTGCTCGACTGCGAATTTGGCGGCATCAATGAAAGCTTTGCCGAGCTTTACAGCCGCACCCAAGACCCGCGCTGGCTAAAGATGGCGCAAGTCACGTTTTACCACAAAAAGGTCATGGCGCCGCTGACCGAAGGCCGTGATGAACTGGCCAATCTGCATGCCAATACGCAGGTGCCGAAGCTGATCGGTCTGGCGCGTTTGCATGAAATCACCGGTGAGCTGGGCTATGCGAAAGCGTCCGGCTATTTCTGGGAGCGGGTGGTCAAGCACCATTCCTATGTCATCGGCGGCAATGCTGACCGCGAGCATTTTTTCGAGCCGGATAATGCCGCCGGTCACATCACCGAGCAGACCTGCGAAAGCTGCAATACCTACAATATGCTCAAGCTGACCCGGCACCTTTATAGCTGGTCACCGGACGGGGCGTGGTTTGACTATTATGAGCGCGCCCATCTCAATCACATGCTGGCCCATCAGCATCCTGAGACCGGCATGTTCACCTATATGATGCCGCTAATGTCAGGGACGGCGCGGCGGTATTCGACTCCGTTTGAAACCTTCACCTGCTGTCTGCTGTCGGGCACCGAGACCCATTCCAAGCACGGCGAGTCGATCTATTGGCAGCAGGACGATACCCTGTTCGTCAATCTCTATATCCCGTCGACGGCGGCATGGACGGCGCAAAAGGCCGATTTTGAACTGACCACCCAGTACCCGTATGAAGGTCAGGTGGCGCTGAAGCTTAAGCGCCTTAATGGTACGCGCACCTTTACCGTCGCGATGCGTATCCCCGGCTGGGCCAGGTCTCATACGGTGCTGGTGAACGGCAAACCGGCTCTGGCGACGACACAAAAAGGCTATGCCCTGATCCGCCGGAAATGGCGGGCGGGCGATGTGGTGACGCTGGATCTGCCGCTGGAACTGCGCCTGGAAACCCCGCCAGGTACGGATAAGGTCGTGTCGATCCTGCGCGGACCGATGGTGCTGGCCGCCGATCTGGGCGAAGCCGGGCCGCCGACTCGCGGCGAAGTCTGGGAAGGTACTCCGCCGGTGCTGGTCGGGGCCGATATTCTGGCGGGGCTTAAACCTGTGGCCGGTGAAAACGCCATCTACCGCACGCAAGGTCTGGGCCGGCCGGGCGATGTCACGCTTAAGCCGTTTTATGCCCAGTATGAGCGCCGCATCGCCGTCTATTTCAACCGCTATACCGATGCCGAATGGGTGGTGGCGCAAGCTGAGGTCAAGGCCGAGCAGGCCCGTCTGAAGGCGCTGGCCGAGCGGTCTATGGATGTCATGTATCTGGGTGAGATGCAGCCGGAGCGGGATCATAATCTGACGACCGGCGGGGCGTCCTATCCGGTGACCTATCGGGGTCGTAAGGGCCGTGATGCCCGCACCGATGGCTTCTTTGAGTTCGACATGGCCGTCACCAAAGACGGTAAGGAGGCCGGGCCTTTGACCTTGCAAGCCACTTACTGGGGCTCAGAGGTCAATAAGAGTTTCTATATCAGCATTGAGGGTGTGCGGATCGCCCATCAGCTCTTGACCGGCACAAAACCGGGTGAGTTCTTCGATATCGACTATGGCGTACCGATTGAGCTGACGCGCGGCAAGTCAAAGGTGCGTATCCGCTTTGAGCCCGCGGCCATGAGCCGGTGCGGCCCGGTATTCGGGGTGCGTATGTTTACAGCAGATAAGGGTGATAAGGCATGAGTTCGGTAATGTGGCGTTCGCTCCTTTTGGCTACGGTCATGTCTTTGCCGGTAGCAGCTTTGGCCGCGCCCGATGTATCTGGCCGTGCCGAGTGGGAGCAGCCGGAAGTGGTCGCCGTTAATCGCCTGCCCATGAAAGCGACCTTCTTCAATTATGAAACGGTCGATAAGGCGGTGGCGGGCGATATGGCGGCTTCTGCCAACTATCTGTCGCTGGATGGCACCTGGAAGTTTGTCTTTTCAAAGACGCCGGAAACCCGTCCGGTCGATTTCTATAAGCCCGACTATGACGTCTCCGGCTGGGGCACGGCGCAGGTGCCGGGCATACTTCAGGCGCAGGGTTACGGTACGCCGATCTTTAGCGCGGCTGGGTATCCGTTCGGGGCCAATGAGCCGTTCGTCAAGCATGAGGTCAATGAGGTCGGCTCCTATCGCCGTGATTTTGACCTGCCCGCGGGCTGGGATGGCCGCGATGTCATTCTGCATATCGGGGCGGCGGGGGCGGCCTATTACATCTTCGTCAATGGTGAAAAGGTCGGCTATTCCGAAGACTCCAAACTGCCGTCGGAGTTTGATCTGACGAAGTATGTCAAGGCCGGCAAAAACACCATTTCGATTGAGCTTTATCGCTATGCTGACGGGTCTTACCTTGAGGATCAGGATTTCTGGCGCCTGTCGGGGTTTGAGCGCAGCGTCTATCTCTATGCCGAGCCCAAAACGCGCTTGGCCGATTACACCGTCAAGGGCCTGCTCGATAAGACCTATACGGACGGGGTATTTAGCCTTGAGGCTGAACTGGGCGGCACCAAGGGATCGGGGACGATCACGGCAACCGTTTACGACGGCGATGTCGCGGTTTTGAAAACCTCCGGTCGTGCCACGACAGCGGCGGCGGCGAAGCTGTCCGGCACCCTCAAAAACGTCAAGGCGTGGTCAGCGGAGGCGCCGAACCTATACCGCATGGTCATTGAATATCGTGACGGCAAGGGCAAGCTGATCTCGGCAACCTCAAAGAAAATCGGCTTTCGCACCGTTGAAATGCGCAACGGCGAAGTTCAGGTCAACGGCAAGCGTGTGATGATCAAGGGCGTCAATCGCCATGAGCATGACCCGCACACCTTCCGCGTGTTGTCGCCGGAGACGACGCGCAAGGACATGGAACTGATGAAGCAGGCCCACGTCAATGCCCTGCGCCTGTCGCACTATCCGAACGATCCGCACGTCTATGATCTGGCCGATGAATACGGCCTCTATGTCATGGATGAGGCCAATGTTGAGAGCCATACCTATATGGCCATGATCCGCGACATCGATCAGCGTTATAAGGCGCAACTGGGCTATAAGCCGCACTGGTACGCGGCCCATCTTGACCGCGTTTCGCGCATGGTTGAGCGCGATAAGAACGTCACCTCGGTCATCTTCTGGTCGCTGGGCAACGAAGCCGGTATCGGGCCTGCGTTTGAAAAATCGGCTAAGTGGATTCGCGATAATGATAAGACACGCCTGATCAATTTCTTGGGCCACGGCACGATCGGGGAAGAGCATCGTCCGAACGATTATGTCGATATCTATGCGCCCATGTATGACGACATCGAAAAGATGGCCGACTATGCTCAGGATGATCGCTATAGCCAGCCGATGATCCAGTGCGAATATGCGCACGCTATGGGCAACTCGCTCGGTAATCTTGAGGAATACTGGGAAACCATCCGCGCTCACAAAAAGCTGCAGGGCGGTTTTATCTGGGACTGGGTTGATCAGTCGATGATCCGCACAAACGATGCGGGCAAAGAATATTGGGCGCAGGGCTTTGATTATGCCGATGGCTCATGGGAAGATACGGCGACCATCGGGGACGGCGTCATTCAGGCCGACCGCACCCCTGATCCGGAATATTTTGAGCTGCAAAAAGTCTATTCGCCGGTGGTGTTTGAGGGCGACCCCCAATCCGGTAAGGTCACGGGGGTCAATCGCAACGACCTGATTGATCTTAGCGGCTATGACTTCGGCTGGAAGCTGGAACGCGATGGCATCACCGTCAAAACGGGGACGCTTAGTGGCGTCAATGCCCCGGCGGCAGGCCGATCAGACATTGCGCTTGATCTGGGTGCTGTCAGCTATGATCCGTCGACGGAATATGTACTTACGCTTTATGCCGTGGCTAAAGACGACCGTATGCCCGGCCTGCCCAAAGGCTCATCGATGGGCTGGACGCAGTTTGTGATGCAGGCCGCAAAGCCTTCACCGGTAACGCCTACGGGTTCGGTGAAGGTTGCAAGATCTGCGGCTCAGGTTGAACTGTCCGCGGGGCCTACGCGTCTGACGCTCGATGCCAAAACCGGTGAGATCAAATCCTATGCGGTCGGCGGTGAGACCTTGCTTAGCGGTGGTACGCCCTATTTCTGGCGCGGCCTGACCGACAATGATGACGGCACCGGCGTGGCCACCAGCCACGCGATCTGGAAGAGTTTGAGCGAAAAGCGCACGTTGGAAACTTTTGATGTTTCCAGTGATGGCGATGTCCGGGTCGGCTGGCGCGTCGGGGCGGGGTCGGTGAAATTCACCACCACCTACAGGCTCTATGGCGATGGTAGGCTGGAGGTTAAGGCCGACTATGTGCCGGTGCGTGATGATCTGCCCGATCCGCTGCGGGTTGGGATGAAGTTCACCAGCAATCCAAAACTGGCTAACATCGAATGGTACGGTCGCGGGCCGCAGGAAAGCTACTGGGATCGCAAGACCGGCGCGGCCATCGGCCTCTATGCGGGCAAGGTCGCGGATCAGTATCACGACTATATCCGCCCGCAGGAGAGCGGCAACAAGACCGATGTGCGCTGGATAGCCCTTAAAACCGATGCCGGTGCGGGGCTTAAGGTGACTGGTCATCAGCCCTTATCGGCCAATGCCCTGGCCTTTCCGGTTGAGGATCTGTATCTGCAACCGGTGGGCAAGCGCCATAGTTCCGATATTACGCCCCACGGCAACGGCACGCTGATGATCGATGCCGTGCAAACGGGTGTAGGTGGCGATACTGGCTGGAACTGGGTCGGGCGGCCGCTGATGAAATACCGCATCCCGCATGCGCCCCTGACCTATAGCTTTACCATCTCGCCTGTTGATAAATAAGGGCAGGTCACACCGGCGACACATTGCGGCCTGATGCTGTGTTCCATAGGTTTCATGAGGTCTGTGATGATTAAGCTAATGGCGGTTATGGGTGTGGCGGCGCTGGTTTTGGGTGGGTGCGCGGCCATGCCGATGGGCGGTGCAACTCCCGATGCCACCGAGACCTTGTCCGTGTCGGTCGGGCCTTGCTTTGGGTTCTGCCCGGTCTATAAGGTGTCGGTGACGCCGCAGGGTTTGGTCAGCTATGACGGCGAGCGCCACACAGCGGTTTTAGGGACCCGCACCCTTGATAAAGGGCCGCGCGGTTATCGCGCCGTCAGTCAAAAGCTGTCGGCGTTCAAACCAACCCGCGGACAAACGGCGGATACCCAGTGCGAGCAGCGCATCAGCGATCAGCAGCATTACCGCATCGCCTGGACCGCCACCGATGGCACTGAAACCGTGCTTCAGCATGACAAGGGCTGCCGCTCACCCGCCAATGACCAGCTTAACAAGGTTCTGGAAAGCCTGCCACAAACTCTGGGCATTAGTGACTGGGCCAAGCAGGAAACCCGGCCCGGCGTTTCGCGCGGGTAAGCACTTTCCAAAAGTGTGAAGCGGTTTTTGGACTCAAAAGTGCGATAAAATAAGCCTGATTATTTCTGCGTCTTTTTCAGCAGGGCGGTCAGGTCATCCTTCCAGAACTTCGCCCAGGTGTGGGTGCCGTGGCCGCGCGTGTCTGGTGACGACGGGATCAGGCGATAGGTCACGCTGCTCAGGCGCGGCAGGGCTTTTTCCGGTATGCCCAACTCTGGCGGATTGATGAAGTCATCGCCGGAATTGATCCAAACGGTCGGTGCGGTGATTTTTTCCAGGTTAGGCCACGGATTATAGGTGCGTGAGGCGTCGAACTGATAAATGAAATCATTGGCATCACGCGACGCAATATCCTTTTCAATCCGTTCACGGATATTGACCTCAGCCTGTGCGCGGGTCGGGAACTGGGCCTGAAGATATTCAGGCGCGCTGCCCGCCATGACCGACAGGGCCGCCGCGGTGCGCAGGCCCTGAACCGGCTGGGTTGTGTAGTTGCCGCCTTGCCAGACCGGATCAGCACGGATGGCATCCATAGCAGCGACGCGCCACATGCGGTTACGGCCGGCGATCTCAACCGGCTGACACGCCATGGGCATGAGGGCGTCGGCAAAATCAGGGTGCGCCTCCGCCCACACAAAAATATGCATGCAGCCCATCGACGTGCCGAAAATCAGCCGCAGATGGTCGATCTTAAGCGCGCTTTTCAGCATCTGGCGCTGGGCTTCGACCATGTCGTCATAATCATATTTCGGGAACGCCATGCGCAGCCCATCGCTGGGTTTAGACGACGCGCCATGACCGATATTGTCAGGCAGGATGATGAAATAGCGAGTGATATCGAGCGGCTGACCGGGGCCGTAAAGCTCATCTGCAAACTGCGGCACCAGAAACTGCGCGCCTGAGCCACCGGTGCCGTGCAGGATCATAACCGCATTATCGACCTGACCCTTGGCATCATAGTGCGGCGTGCCCAACGTGCGATAATTCATCTTCAATTCGCTTAAGGTTTCGCCGGACTTAAAGCGAAAATCCTTCAGGGTCACGCTGGCCTGTTTGGCGGCACTGGCATCAAACGCCATGACGGGACTGGATGCCAAAACCGCTCCGATAAGAGCGGTAGCCAGATGTACTTTAAAGGATTTCAACCTCAGTTTGGTCATGACGGGCTCCGGTAAGCGGTTGCGCGATAAAAGACGCGTGAACGGGCGGGCTAAGTGTTGACACCAAAGTATATCGTATACAACATACAATTCGGTGATGTTCAAACAGGTGGCAGGGATTATGGCGCGATCAGCAGTTTCACTTTTTCTGGGTTTGGTGTGCGCGGTCTCTCCGCTGGCCCTATCTAAGGCCGTTTTGGCTCAGCCCGCTTTGGCGCAGATAGCAAGCCCGCCAGTCGCCCAAGCGGGGCAAACCGCCGATCAGCGCCTGAAAGCGCTTTATGAAGCCGAGTGGACCTGGCGTCAGGCGGAGTATGGCCGCTCGGGGCCGGGCCGGGGCTCCAGTTCGGATAAACTGCCCAGCGTCACGCCACAAACCTATGCCCGCCGTCTGGCCTATTGGGATAAGGTGCTGGCCGAACTCAAAGAGCTGCCGGTGGCGCAGTTATCCCATGATGAAAAGATCAATTACGACGTGTTTCTGGCGTCGGTATCGGCCGAAGCCAATCAGATCCGCTTCAAAACCTATGAAGCACCGTTCAATTCCGACAGCTTTTTCTGGACCGGCATGAACCCGCGCACGCCGTACCGCACGGCGGAGGACTATCGCAAATACTTAAGCCGCATGAAGGACATCCCGCGCTATTTCGATGAGAACACCGTCAATATGAAGGCGGGCCTCAAGCGTGGCTGGACCGTGCCCTATGTTTCGACCATCGGCCGCGAAAAGACGATGGAAGCCTACACCAAGGCTGACACGACCAATCCGTTTTATGAAGCCTTTGCCCAAATGCCGGACACCATTCCCGCCGCAGAGGCTGCCGCGTTGAAGGCCGAAGCGCAAACCGTCATCCTTGATGTGGTCGCCCCGGCCTACGTCAAATTGCATACCTTCTTCACCAAGGAATATCAGCCCAAGGCGCGGCGCGATATCGCTGCCTATAGCCTGCCGGACGGCAAGGCGTTTTACAAAGCGCGGATGCAGGAGTTCATTACCCTCGACCTGACACCCGATGAGGTCCACCAGATCGGCCTGAAAGAAGTCGCCCGTATCCGCGCCGACATGGAACAGACCATGAAGGATTCAGGCTTTACCGGCACCTTCCCTGAGTTTCTGGTGTTCATGCGCACTGATCCGCAGTTCTATGCCAAGACCCCGCGTGAACTGTTGTCCTACTCGGCCTATGTCTCCAAAAAAGCCGACGGAAAACTAAAGGATTTCTTCAACGTCCTGCCGCGCTATCGCCATGCCATTTTGCCGGTGCCGGATGCGGTCGCACCCATCTATACGTCGGGTCGTGGCGGCCTTGATAGCTGCCTGATGAACACTTACGACCTGCCGTCGCGCCCGCTTTACAACCTTGCGGCCCTGACCCTGCATGAGTGTACACCGGGCCACAGCTATCAGGCGGCCGCCGCCTTAGAAGCCCCGCCACGGCCTGATTTTAGGCGCGGCACAGGCTTTTCAGGCTATGGCGAAGGCTGGGGGCTCTATACCGAATGGCTGGGCACCAAGATGGGCATTTACGAAACCCCCTATGAGGAGTTTGGCCGTCAGACTTTTGAGATGTGGCGCGCCGTGCGTCTGGTGATCGACACCGGTATGCACACCAAGGGCTGGACCCGTCAGCAGGCGATGGACTATCTGACCGAAAATACCGCTCTGGCGCCGCTTGATATTAAGAACGAGATTGACCGCTATATCGCCTGGCCGGCGCAGGCTTTGGCCTATAAGCTGGGCGAGCTTAAGATGCGTGAGATGCGCAGCTTAGCGGAGGCTGAGCTGGGGGCGGAGTTTGATCAGCGCACCTTCCACGACACAATTCTGAATATGGGCTCAGTGCCGCTAACCACCTTTGAGTCGGAAATGAAAGCCTATATCGCCGCTGAAAAAGTACGTGTGCAAAATAACGCCACGACGACACCTGTGGCCAACTGATGTCTGGAATGTCCATGAAAAAATACCTCAGCGCGGTGGCTGTGGCTGCCCTAACACTCGCCTTCACAGCATCGGTCATGGCGGCGGCCCCGACCGTTAGCGATTATGAACGCTCGATCGGCCTGCGTGAAGCGTGGGTCGGGTTTGCGCAAAATATCGCAGAGCCCGGTCACTGGATCGACGGGACGCACAAGTACGTCTATCGCCGCACCGTGCCGGGCGGATTTGAATTTGTGATGCTGGATGCCGATACCCAAACCAAGGCTCCGGCCTTTGACCATGACAGGCTGGCGGCGGCCTACACTAAGGCCATGGGGAAAACCTATACCGGCTTAAAGCTGCCGTTCACTGAGAACTTCACCACCATGCAGATGACCGATGCGCAGACGGTGAGCGCGCGTCTCAACGAGGTGACATGGATATGCACGCTGTCGGATTATGTGTGCGCGCCGCAAGTCGATAAGCGTCAGCCGCGTGGTTTTGGGGTTGTACGTGATCTGAAGGTGCCCGCCGATAATACCCCCAAACCGTCGCCGGATGGTAAGTGGCTGGCGTTCGTTCAGGGCTATAATATCGCCGTAAAACCCGCAAGCGGTGGGGCGGTTACCGTCCTGTCGACCGACGGTTCCGAGGGCAATTTCTATGATCCGGAATCGATCGTCTGGGCACCGGATTCGGGTAAGCTGGCGGCCTATCGCGTCACCCCCGGCTATCGCCGCGAAGTCACCCGCGTGATTTCCTCTCCGCCCGATCAGGTTCAGCCCAAGGTCGATGTCCAGCTTTACCCCAAACCCGGTGATGCCATCGATATCGACCGGCCTGTCCTGTTCGATGTGGCTGCCAAGCGCCAGATCAATGTGCCGTTTGAGCTGTTCGCCAATCCGATTCAGATGGGCGACCTGAAGTGGCGCAAGGACAGTGCTGGCGTGCGCTTTGAGTTCGATCAGCGCGGCCATCAGGTTTACCGCCTGATTGAGATCGAGGCCGCGTCAGGTAAGCCGCGCGTGGTCGCCGAAGACACCAGCAAAACCTTCATCAACAGCTACAGCCGCAGTTTGGCGCTGGATGTCGGCGGCGAGGGCAAAGAAGTCATCTGGATGTCAGAACGCGATGGCTGGAACCATCTTTATCTCTATGACGCCAAAACCGGTAAGGTCAAAAACCAGATCACCAAAGGCGAGTTCGTCGTGCGTCAGGTCATCAAGGTCGATGAAAAAACACGCCAGATATGGTTTGCCGCTAATGGCATGCGCAAAGGCGAAGACCCGTATTTTCAGCACTATTACCGCATTGATTTCGATGGCCGCAACCTGACGCCCATCACCAAAACCGACGCCTTTCACGATGTCGCGTTCTCTTCGGACATGCAGTTCTATGTCGATACCTATTCGCGCGTCGATTTGCCCAATGTCGCCAAGCTGCATAAGGCCGATGGGACTGAGGTGGCGCAGCTTGAAACGCCCGATATTGCGCGGTTGCTGGCGGCCGGTTTCAAGCCGCCGGAAGTCTTCACCGCCAAAGGGCGTGACGGCACAACCGACATCTGGGGCGTGATCGTCCGGCCTCAGAACTTTGATCCCG
This sequence comes from Asticcacaulis endophyticus, assembly GCF_014652575.1. Taxonomy (GTDB): domain Bacteria; phylum Pseudomonadota; class Alphaproteobacteria; order Caulobacterales; family Caulobacteraceae; genus Asticcacaulis; species Asticcacaulis endophyticus. Next base: position 1,250,134 of record NZ_BMZB01000001.1, read on the forward strand.
CTAAAAAATACCCGGTCATTGAAAACATCTATGCCGGGCCGCATTCATCGTTTGTCCCTAAGACCTTCTGGCCGTTCGGCCCGCACTCCAGCGGCGATAAGGTCGTGGGGATGCAGGCCCTGGCCGACATGGGTTTTATCGTCGTGCAGATTGACGGCATGGGCACGCTCAATCGCTCCAAGGCGTTTCATGATGCGGCGTGGAAAGATATTGGCGATACCGGTTTTCCTGACCGCATCGCCTGGCATAAGGCCGCGGCTGCGAAATATAGTTATTACGACATCAGCCGTGTTGGCATCTATGGCGGCTCGGCTGGCGGGCAGAACTCATTGAGTGCGCTGGTGTTCCAGCCTGATTTTTACAAGGTCGCGGTCGCCTATGCAGGCTGCTTCGACAATCGCATGGACAAGATCGGCTGGAACGAAGCCTGGATGGGTTGGCCGATTGACGACAGCTATTCGCGCTCATCCGGCGTTGATAATGCCAAAAACATGACCGGCAATATCCTGCTGGTCACAGGTGAGCTTGATATGAATGTCGATCCGGCCTCAACGATGCAGGTCGCCAATGCTCTGATCAAAGCGCGCAAAGATTTCGATCTGCTGATCGTGCCGAACGATGGTCATGGAGCGCTCAGAACCACAGGCGATGTGTCCTATGGCCTGCGCCGCCAGTACGATTTCTTCATCCGCCACCTTCAGGGCGAGGTCACGCCTGACTGGAACGCCCTGCCTCAAACCGCCGCCAAACCGGCATTGGGAAAATAGGTTAAGTCGGGCTTCCCTGTATTGCTTGTGACGAGTGCGGATTATTTTCGCTTGATTTTGATCTAATTTGCGCGTTAATTTGTCCTATAATTAACGGCGATATCGCTCAAAAAGGCAACAGGGATTCAGGAGATGATCAGGAAAGCTATGCGCCATATGGCGCTGGCGGTAACGCTTTGTGCCGCCGTTATGGCCGCTTCGACCGCACACGCGCAAACCAGCGCCCGTCAACAGGAACGCGAGCGTCAGGCCGCTCTGATACGCGAACGCGATGCCGCCGAGGCGCTTAAGGTGACTGCCCGCCTGATCGAACAGCACCAGATGCCGTGTGAAATCACCGAGGCGGGTACCTTGCCCGCCGTCGAGATCGTGCAGGACGGTAAATCCGTGGCGGCGGATGTCTATGAGGTGGTCTGTAAGGATCAGCGCGGTTATGTGCTGCTGAGCGCGAAATCAAAACTGGTCGGCGACCCTATGGGCTGCCTGCAGGCCGCAGAACTGGCTAAGGCGTCGCCCGGCAGTCCGGTCTGTAAGCTTAAGGCCAACCGCGCGGCCCATTACTGGCTGACCGATACGGCCAAGTCCAAAATCCCCAACTGTCAGATTGCCGGGGCGCGTTTCATCAGCCACAGCCCCGCCACCAATACCGAAGTTTATGAGATCAGTTGTAAGGGCGTCTCCGGCGGCATTTTTACCGTCCCGACCCATAAGGCTGCCGATAAAACCGTCGGCTATATGAACTGCCTCAAAACCGCTGATACGGCGCTCAAATGTGAACTGACGACGCTGGAACTGGCGGCCCAGACTCTGAACCCTCTGGTCAAAAAGAACGCACCCGACTGCACGGTGACCAATGCCCGCTTTGTCGGCGCCACCAGGGATGCCGAATATTATGAAATCGGCTGTCAGGGGAAGGCCGGTTTTGTCATGGTGACCGACCTTGACGCCGGTTTCAAGGCGACGGTCGGCTGCGATAAGGCGGCCACGATTGGCGGCTGCAAATTCACCGATACGGCGGCTCTGGCGGCGGCCGGTAAGGCGAAAGCCGATGAAGCCAAGGCCAAATATCAGACGGCCTATACGCAGGCGCTGAGCCAAAATAACGTCGCCTGCACCTTCACTGATTTTCGTCGCATCGGGCGTGACAGCGCCACCAATCGCGATGTGGCTGAGTTCAAATGCCCGGAGGCCGTCTATGGCCTGATGGCCTTCATTCCCGATGCGGGCAAGGCGGAAAAGTTTGAGAATTTTGACTGCTATGTGGCGACCGTCAATAAGCTCGACTGCACGCTTACGACCCCCGATGACCTCAAGGCCCATCTGCAAACCCTGTCGGTTGGTCACAAATCGATCAAGCCCGACTGCGTGATCGGTGAGGCCCGCTATGCCTTTGAAAACGCCGGGCAGGTGGTGATGGAAATCGCCTGCATCAACACCCGTGGCTATATCGCCGTGCTGAACAAGGCGCGCACCGCTCTTAATCCCGCCGTGCCCTGCCACATCGCGGCCACCAATCCTGGGGTTCCGGAAAAGTGCTCGATCAAGGGCAATGGCACTAAACAGGATTAATTCGGGGTTGCAGCTATAATTCCGACCTCGGCCTCCGCTTTACGGCGGCGGCTGAGGTAGTCGGCCCCGCCGTAGAAGATGCGCTTACCGGCATCAAGCCCGCCGGTCAGCTCAATTTCAAAGCGTACCTCGTCGCGCTCCCGCACGGTGCGCTCCATTTCAGATATGGCCTCGTCATCTTCGCCAAGGGTTTCCAGCGCTTTTGCGCCCAGAACCAGCGCCGACTCAAAGGTATCGCGAATCTGGTAATCGACACCAGCGGCGACCAGCTTGAGCGCCTGATAGCGGTCAAAGGCGCGGGTCAGGACGGGGATCAGCGGGAACTCCGCCTTGATAAGCTCGACAATCTTTAGGGTTTCATCAGGCTTATCGACGCAGACCAGTATGGCCTGGGCATGATGGGCACCCGCAGCATGCAGAATATCGAGGCGGGCCCCGTCACCATAATAGACCTTAAAGCCATATTCACCCGCCCTGCGGATCATTTCGACATCATTATCGATGGTCGAGACCTTATAGCCCGCGGCCATGACCATCTGGCTGGCGACCTGTCCGACGCGACCAAAGCCGATAATCAGGACATGGCCTTCGTTGTCCTGTGGCGCGTCCAGACCTTCAGTGTCTTCGATGGCCTTGGGCATGATATATTTCAGGCTGATGATGGTAAGTGGCGTCAGCACCATCGACAGGATAACGATAGCGGTCAGTATGGCGTTTTGCTCACCCGTAATGATCCCGGCAGACGTCGCCGCCGCATAGAGCACAAAGGCAAATTCCCCGCCCTGCGCCATGAAGACCGCGCGTTCCAAGGCGTGACCGTGGTTGGATTTCATAAGGCGCGCCACCGCATAGATGGCCCCTGCCTTCACGATCATGTAGGCCGCGACATAAAAGGCAATCATCTGCCAGTTGGCGGCGACGATATTGAGATCAAGCGACATGCCGACCGCCAGAAAAAACAGCCCCAGCAAAATGCCTCTGAACGGCTCGATATCGGCCTCTAGCTGATGGCGGAAATGCGATTCCGACAAAAGCACACCGGCCAGAAACGCGCCCATGGCCATGGACAGCCCGCCAAGCTGCATCACATAGGCTGACCCCAGCACGACCAGCAGAGCCGCCGCCGTCATCACTTCACGCGCCTGAGCGTTGGCGAGCAGGGCAAACATCGGATTGAGCAGATAACGCCCCGCCACAAACAGACCGATCAGGCACCCAAGCCCGATCCCGATCGCCACCCAGTCTATGCCGCCCGCATGGCCCGGCACGACCGGCGCCAGAAAGGTCACGAGGATCAACAACGGTACAATGGCGAGGTCTTCGAGCAAAAGGATAGAGACCATCTTCTGGCCCGCCGGTTCATTGATGGTTTTGCGCTCCTGCAACAACTGCATGACGATGGCGGTTGAGGTCAGCACAAAGCCTGCCCCGGCCACAAAGGAGGCGGCGACCGGAAAGCCGGTGGCCATGCCCACGCCGGTTAGCAAAAGCGCACACAGGCCAACCTGAGCCACGCCCAGACCAAATATCTCGCCCCTCAGCGCCCACAATCTGGCGGGCCGCATCTCAAGCCCGATGATGAACAGGAACATCACTACGCCCAGTTCCGCGACATGCAGGGCCGTGGCCGGTTCTGAAATGATTTTGAAGCCAAACGGGCCGATCAGGATACCCGCCGCCAGATAGCCCAGCACCGAGCCGAGCCCCAGCCGTTTAAACAATGGCACGGCAATGACGCCTGCGCCCAACAGGGCCACGACCGGCAGCAGATCAACGCCGTGGGCGGCTTCGGACATGTAAAACTCCCTGAAAATTCACGGAAGTATCAGACGGGAAACCGCCACATCTGCCAAGCCTTAATTTGCTATGTCTGACTTGAATTGTGGGCGATTCCAGATGTGCATGACCGCATAGGCCCGCCACGGCCGCCAGTTTTGCGAAGCCGCTTCCGCCTGTTTCGGCGTCAGGCGTTTAGGCAGATCGCGGCTGAGGTTATTGAGCACAGCGATGTCTTCCTTTGGGAAGGCGTCCGGCCATCTCAGGGCGCGCATGGCGATATAATGGGCGGTCCATGGGCCAATGCCGGGGATAGTGGTGAGGTGCGTCACGACCTTTTCTGGCCTGAAACCGGCCTCAAGGCTTAACGCGCCAGAGGCAACAGCCTGTGCTACAGCAATCATGCTTTTGGCGCGACTGCTGATAATGCCTAAGCGGGCAATGTCATCGACCGTGGCGGCAGCGATCTGTTCCGGGCGCGGACTAAGGCGCGTCAGGCCCTCGATAGGGGTGGCAACCGGCGCGCCAAAGGCTTCGGCAAAGCGGCACGACAGGGTTGTGGCGGCTTTTACGGTCACCTGCTGGCCCAGAATGGCGCGCATCGTCATTTCAAAACCATCGAAGGCACCCGGCACGCGTTGGCCGGGATTGGCCTCGACCCACGGTTTGAGCAGGGGGGCTTCGGATAGTCGGGCATTGATCACATCGGGGCGGGCCTGAAGGTCGAATAGGTTTTTTAGCCGCCCCAGAAGGGCGGGCAGCACCGGCAAAAGGGCGGGCGCGATATCGACCATAAGGGCATTTTTGTGCGCAGCATTTTGCACCCGCACCCAGCCGGTGTGGCCGCCCAGTTCAATCGTGCGGGCGTAAAAATCCTCGCCGACAACATCGACGCCGGTCATGACGCGGCCCTTCAGAAAGGCCAGTATGCCGTCCCAGTCATAGGGCGGGCGATAGCTCAGTTGCAGCGATAGGCTATCTGAATCCGCAGAACTGGCCGAATCCGCAGATCCGGCGGTTTTTCGCAAGGCCGAAGGGGTCAGGGCATAGTGTTTCTGAAACGCGTCATTGAACCGGCGCAGGCTGGAAAATCCGCTGGCAAAGGCAATCTCGGTCACCGGCAACCGGGTTTCGGTCAGCAACTGCTTGGCCAGCAGCAGTCGCCGCGTCTGGATCAGTTCTATGGGGGACACCCCCAGCTCCGCCTGCACAATGCGCCGGATCTGACGGGCGCTCAGGTCGAACTGATCGGCGATGTCCTCAAGTCCGCTGTCGCCCGCGATCACCCCTTCTTCGAGGCGGTGGGCAATCAGGCTGGCGATGCGACCAGAATCATCGATGGGGGCCAGACCGGGTGCCAGCTCCGGCCGGCAACGCAGACAGGGGCGGAACGCGGCTTTTTCAGCGGCTTCGGCGCTGTCAAAAAAGCGGCAATTATCGGGCTTCGGCTTTTTGGCGGGGCATATCGGACGGCAGTAGATGCCGGTCGAGGTCACGCCCATGAAGAACACGCCGTCAAAGCGCACGTCGCGGGCAAGGGAGGCGTTATAATAGGTGTCTTCGCGGGTCATGGGGAAAAGACTAGCATGTTTTTGAGCGCGTACCGGCCATTTTCGGACATTATATTTACGCTCAAGCGCCGCGAGGCTCGTCGCAGGGGCGGCGGCGGGCAGTCGCCCTTGCCAACTTAAAGATTGGCTTGGAGGTATAACTCACACAATGGAGAACGTAAATATAATGTCCGAAAATGGCCGGTGTTAGAATTCATTATTCGCCATAATCGACCTCTGATATAATCCTGCCCGGAGGCGCTTATGCCCAAAAGTTCACCACCTGCCGAAACCATCCATTACGCCACGGGCCCGTCGAGTCTGGGGGCTGTGCTGGTTGCCCAAAGCACAGCCGGTCTGTGCAGCCTGATGATCGATGACGATCCGAAAGCCTTAAGGGATCAACTGGCCCTCAGATTTCCCAATGCGGAACTGATCGAAGACGTATCCGGGCTTAAAGCCGTTCTGGCGCAAGCCATCGCCCTGATTGATGCGCCCGATGCGGCTTATGACGGTCCGCTTGATCTGCGCGGCACGGCGTTTCAGCAAAGCGTGTGGCAGGCCCTGATGACGGTGCCGGCAGGTGAGACCCTGACCTATTCCGAATTGGCGGAGCGTGTTGGCAATCCAAAGGCCGTGCGCGCGGTAGCTGCCGCCTGTGGTGCCAACCGTATCGCGGTCGTCATTCCCTGTCACCGCATTATCGGGCGAAACGGATCGCTCACCGGCTATCGCTGGGGGGTTAAGCGCAAACAATCCCTGCTGCAACGTGAGGAGAGAGGTCATGGACACGCTTGATCTTTGCATAATGCGCGACAATCCGCGTCTGGCCGATACACCGCGTCTGATGCGGGAACTGGACGCGCAGGGCTGGGGCCTGCTGCCGGGCCTGATCAGTGCCGAAGATTGCGCTGATCTCAAAAACCTGTGGGCGGCCGATCCGGCGTTTCGCAGCCACATCCATATGGCACGCCACGGCTTCGGCAAGGGCGAGTACAAATACTTCACCTATCCCCTGCCGCCGCTGATCTCGACCCTGCGTCATGAGCTTTATGAGATGCTGGCCCCGGTCGCCAATCGCTGGAATGCCTATATGGATATCGCCACGCGCTATCCATTGCGGCTTGATGAGTTTCTGGCGCGCTGCCATGACGCAGGGCAGGGGCGGCCGACGCCGTTGCTGCTGCGCTATCATGACGGTGATTATAACTGCCTGCATCAGGATCTGTACGGGGAGCATGTCTTTCCGTTGCAGGTGGTTGTGCTGTTGTCGGAGCCGGATGAGGATTTCACCGGCGGGGAACTGGTGCTCACTGAGCAAAGACCGCGCATGCAGTCGCGGGCCGAGGTTGTGCCGCTGCATCGGGGCGACGGGGCGGTCATAGCCGTCCATCACCGTCCGGTCAGGGGGGCGCGCGGCCCTTACCGCGTCACCATGCGCCACGGCGTCAGCCCGATACGGTCGGGGGAGCGCTTTGCCGCCGGTATTATTTTCCACGATGCGGCCTGAATGGCAGACACACTTGATTTGTTTGGGCAGAGCGGCCCCGAAGCCTTAAGCGATGGCGCGGTGCTCATGCGCGGATTTGCCGTTTCGGAGACCGATGCGCTGATCACCGGCATTGAAAGCGTGGCTACACAGGCGCCGTTTCGCCGCCTGATGACGCCGGGGGGCAAGCCGATGTCGGCAGCCATGACCAATTGCGGGGCTGCGGGCTGGGTGTCGGATCGGCGCGGCTATCGCTATGAGGCCTGCGATCCGCAGACCGGCAGGCCGTGGCCTGAGATGTCGGACGGGTTTCGTGACCTGGCGGTTGAGGCGGCACGTCTGGCCGGGTTTGAGGATTTCACACCGGACGCCTGCCTGATCAATCTCTATGAGCCGGGGGCGCGCATGTCCCTGCATCAGGACCGCGATGAAACCGATCTCAGCCAGCCTATTGTGTCGGTGTCGCTGGGCCTTGAAGCGGTCTTTCTGTGGGGCGGCATGGCGCGGACTGATCCGACGCAAAAGATCATCTTGCGGCATGGCGATGTGGTGGTGTTCGGTGGGGCGTCTCGGCTCAGGTTTCATGGCATCGCCCCGCTGAAACCCGGTCGCTGTCCGGGCATCGGCGCGCGACGGTACAACCTGACCTTTCGGCGGGCTATTTAAGAATACCGGCCCCGACGCCGTAAATAGCGGCGGCCACCCGGTCGGTGACATTCAGCTTGGCATAGATCCGGCGCATGTGAGTATCGATGGTGTGGGTCGAGACCTCAAGGATGTTGGCGATGACGCTGTTGGACTTTCCCCGCGCCACCCAACTGAGGATTTCGACCTCACGCGGCGACAGGTCGGCCTGCTTTGACTGGCTTTGCAGGATGATGTCGCAGTAGCGTAAGTGCGCCCCCTGAAAGATGATCTGCAATTCCTGCCGTAAAACTGCAGGGATAGCCATTTTGATTTCAGGCAGTCCGACCGAACACAGAGCGCGCCGCCCCATCGGCCCATAAAGTGGAAACGCCAGACCGTCACCCACATTATAAGCCAGATAATTCGTCACATACTTACGGATTTCCGGTGATGTCGTGGTATCGCGCAGGTCTTCGTTCATAATCTCAGACCAGCAGAATGGGGTTATGGCGGTGCGCGCATACTCCATAACCGGCGAGATACTGATGTAATCATTTTCTATGAAGTGCGCGACCCAGTCCTGGGCAAAGCCTTCGGAGGCAATCAGGGGCTTTTCCTGATCAAGCGCGCCCAGCGGGGGAATATGCATGTAGGTCAGGCTGGTGAAGCCCTTGTGGGCGCGAAACCGGTTGAGTAACGCCCATATGTCATCGAAGTTTTCGGCACGGTGAATCCGGTCCAGATAGTCCTGAAGACCCGGTTCATCACTCTTTGTTGCCCGGCCCATGACTCCCGCCCCATGTTTCGGTCACGCGCTATCGGGATTCGATTGGCGTCGAACCCTGTCTAGCCCATGCGGGCGGCGGACACCACATCAAAACAAGACTATCCCTTTCAAGACAGCGTTATCAGCGGTGGAATGTATTCGGCTCCGGTTATCCGGCCAAGTTACCCGGCCAGAGCCAGGCCGTCCGTGTGACCAAACAGCATGTCGGGGATAAGCCGACACAAGGCATTGGCGCTGAGCGGACGGTGGAGGAAATGATCGCATCCGGCATCAAACAGGCGCTGGATGATCTGGCGCGACGGATCGGTTGTGGTCACGAGCGCCCTCGGTTTGACCTCAAGGCCGCTCATCCAGTCGAGGAGTCCCAGAGCATTGATCCGCGACGGCTGATGGTCGATCAGCACGGCACCATACGATTCGCCAGCCAGTAAAGCCTTGGCTTCGGTTTCGGAGCGGGCAATGTCGAAATCTGCCCCAAGGGCGGTCATCATATAGCGCACGAACACCAGATTGGCGTCGCAGTCATCAATGATCAGCAGTCGTGGAAGAGGGGCAGTGGTCACAGCCGTAATCCTTATGGGGAACAAAAGGTACGCTTGAACTGATCGTGAGGTATTCCAGAAAAATTAGCGGTTTTTATGGAAAGCCTTCACGCGATAAACAACATCCGTTGCACGGGGCCATGTACTCAGGGGGGGAGCGGTACATTGACCCCGCACAGGAACAAAGAAAAACGCCCTTTGCTCCATCAGAGACGCGCACTCATAACGTCTCAAACCGGATGTTCGCTTTATGGGGGAATTATCCGTGGACGTCATGTCACGTAGTTACGGGACACTGTATCCTTGAGGTTTTTTGAGCCTGTCAGACCGGATGTGGTATGATTTTATATGCACTAAATGTGAGCAAGTACCCAATGGGGCCGATTTAAGGTTTTGTTTTTATGAGTATCTTGCCCTTAAGGTATGTGCTCGCTATTTTGGCCAATCACTGGGTAAACTATGGTTTGTCCTTTACCGGAGATAGGTATGACCACTCACGACGCCGCACCGTTTGTTATCGAAATGAAGGTGCGTGATTCGGAATGTGACGCCCAAGGGGTGGTCAATAACGCCAATTATCTGGTCTATTGCGAACATGCGCGTCATGAATTTCTGGAGGCGCACGGGGTGCATTTCAAGGATCTGGTGGCGCGTAATATCTTCCTGATGGTGGCGCACATGGATCTGACGTTTCTGTCGCCACTCACCGGCGGAGAGCGGTTTGAAGTGGCCTCAACCGTTCAGCGCCACGGCCCGCGGGCACGGTTTGAACATGTCATCACGCGCTTGCCGGAACGGACCGTGTGTCTCAAAGCCCATGTCGATGTTATCTGTAAGATCGATGCCAAGCTTACGCGCGGAACATTTTTTGAGACGTTTGGCTGAGCGATGTTGAGGCGGGGTGGGCCCACAGCGACAGGTAGGACGCAATCGAAGCCTGCGGCATGGGCCGTCCGATCAGAAAGCCTTGGGCCTCGTCGCAGCCATTGCTGCGCAATATCTCAAGCTGGCTCTCGGTTTCGACCCCTTCGGCCAGTACCGGCACCCCGATAGCGTGACCCAGACCAATGACAGCCCGCACAATGGCCTTGGCGTGGCCGTTGCGCTCAAGGTCGCTGATGAAAGCGCGGTCGATCTTGATCTTGTCGAATGGGAAAATCTGCAGATAGCTGAGGGACGAATAGCCGGTGCCGAAATCGTCCATGGCGATGCTGACGCCCAGCATCTTAAGACGCCGCAGAATATGCAGCGCCCGGTCAGTATTCTGGATCAGCACGCCTTCGGTGACCTCCAGTTCCAGCCGTGACGGCGCAAGCCCTGTGCGAACCAGAACGTCATGGACATGATGGGCCAGATCGCCGTCAAATATCTGTAGCGGCGACAGGTTGACCGCGATGGTTAGCGGCGTGTCCCATGTGGCGGCTGTGGTGCAGGCTTCCTTCAGTATCCACTCGCCCAGAGGCACAATCAGCCCGGCCTCCTCGGCGATGGGGATGAAAATGTCTGGGGCGATGGCCCCAAACTCCGGGTGGTTCCAGCGCGCCAGCGCTTCAAATCCGATCAGGCTCTGATCACTCAGGCGCAGTTGCGGCTGATATGCCAGAGACAGGCCCAGAGGTGCCGCCTGATCGTCGCGACTTAAGGCTTCGCGCAGGTCGTGCTCAAGGCGCCGACGGTGATTGACGGCATCGGCCATGCTGGCGTCAAAGGCGCAGGCCCGGTTGCGGCCTTCACTCTTGGCGCGGTAAAGGGCCATGTCGGCATGGCGGATCAGAAGGTCGATATTGGCGGCATCCTGCGGGTAGAGCGCATAGCCCAGACTGGCGCTGACCATGCCGGCTGTCAGCGGGACGTGATCCATGATCGCGTTACGCACGGCGTGGATCAGATGCTCGGCGCGCAGCCTGGCATCTTCGGCAGACTTTACACCAGTCTGGAGCAGCATGAACTCATCCCCGCCAAGCCGGGCGATGACATCGGTCTTGCTGGAATGTTCGATCAGGGTGCGCGCTACGATTTTGAGCACATCATCACCGACCGGATGGCCCAGAGTGTCATTGACCTCCTTAAAGCGGTCGAGGTCGATGACATGCAGCGCCAGGGCTGATTTACGGCGGCGGGCGCGGATAGCCTCTTCGCTCAGGCGGCGCTGAAAAAAGGTGCGGTTGGGCAGGGCGGTTAAGGCGTCATGGTGGGCCAAAAACTGCAACCGGTCTTCATAGTCACGCTTTTCAAACGCCAGCGCACACAGGCGGGTGCAGATATCGACCATGCTCTGTATGAACGGTGTCAGGGTGATGGCGGTATGGCTATAAAAGGCAAAGGTGCCTGCCACGCGGCCGCACCTGTCCTTAACCGGTGTCGACCAGCAGGCATTGAAGCCCAGCGGCGCGACCAGTTGGGTATAGCCTTCCCATAACGGGTCGGTGGCGATGTCGTTGACCAGAACCGGCTCCCCGCGATAGGCCGAGGTGCCGCACGATCCGACTGACGGGCCGATTGCGGCACCGTTGAGGGCCTGTTTATAGCTGTCGGGCAAGTGCGGCCCGGCCAGAGGGCGGATGCGGCCATCTTGGTCAATCCGCTGGATCGACATGGTTATGCCGGGCAACAGCTCTTCGGCCTCAAGGCAGATCAGGGTCAGGATGTCGCTTAAGGCCTTGTCCTGAATCAAAGCCTCCAGCACCTTTTGTTGCAGGCTCTCGTACAACTTGCCATAGGTAATGTCGGTAACGGTGGCCACCAGCCACAGCTTGCCTGCGTCATCGCGAACCTTAGTGACGGAAAAGCCGCCCCAGATAGGGTGATGATCGCGGTTATAAAGCAGGACTTCGCCATCACATGAGGATTTGCGGCGCAGGGTTTTCAGAGCACTTTCAATCGCCCCGCGTGAAGCCAACTGATCACGGCACAGATCATAGATTGAGCGCTTAAGCAGGGTGCGTTGGTCAAGTCCGGTCAGGGCGGAAAAGGCGTTATTGGCGTAAACAAACCGTCCGCGCACATCCATGACGATAACGGCCACATGGGTCTGGTGGATCGCTCCGGCTATGAGGGCGGAGATACTAGCGGGAATAGTGTCGTGCGTATTCTGGCTCTGTCCGGTCATCGTCCCTGCCCGCTCAATCTGGTGTTCAGTATGCCATGACAGGTTGAATAAAATGATAAATGTTAAGCTTAACGGCCCCGGTGAAGCCGTACGTGCCCTTATGTCGCAGACGCGGATTGCGGCTTTCTTTCGCTTGGGACTCTGCTAAGGTGTGAGAATGAGTTGCACAAAGGGCGCTAAGGTTTGTCATGAGCGCTGATGATCCCACAAATCCGGCGGATAAGTACCGAATGACGCCTGCGCGCCTGATCTGGCTGGTGGGGGGGCTGGCCATGTTCGGGTTGGGGATTGTCGGCGCGTTTTTGCCACTGATGCCATCGACCATTTTTCTGATTATGGCGGTGTGGTGCTTTGGCAAGTCCTCGCCCCGGCTTGAGGCATGGCTGCTCAATCATCCTCGCTTTGGGCCGACCTTGCGCAACTGGCATGAGCGCAAGGCCATATCCCGTCCGGCCAAGGTCATGGCTGTGGGCGGCATGGCTGTTGGCTATGGCCTGTTCTACTGGGGCGCGCGACCGAATATTTACGTGGCTGCGGGTGTGTTGGTGGCTATGGCCGCCTGCGCGGTCTATGTGGCGACGCGGCCGGAATAAAAATAAATTAGAAGGCTTCCGACTGAATAGCCTCATCGCCGCTAAACCATGCCCGTTTCATCCCGGCTGAGCGGAACGGCACCTGTACTTCGCCGGTTCGGCTAACGCTGATCAGCCCGCCTTCGCCGCCAAAATCGACGACTTCTTGCAGGGCCGACGCTGTGGCATCGCGTAAAGACTGACCGGCCTTCAGGCGGTAGGCCACTTGCGCGGCGACCTGCGCGCGGATAAAATATTCGCCCTGACCGGTGCAGGAGACCGCGACATCACCATCCGCCCAGGTGCCTGAGCCAATGACCGGCGTGTCCCCGACCCGCCCCGGTAATTTGCCGAACACGCCTGCGGTTGAGGTGCCCGCCGCCAGATTTCCATACTGATCAAGGCACACGCAACCGACCGTGCCGTGGGCCAGAGTCCCCGGTGGGTGATTGGATTCAAACAATCCGGCGCGGGTGAAATAGCTTTCCGGATTGCTCAGGGCTTCAAAGCCTTGGCCCTGCGCAAACCGGCGTGCGCCGTCTCCGGCCAAAAAGACATGGGGGGTGCGCTCCATCACCGCGCGGGCGACATCGATCGGGTTGGCATAGCCCTGCAAGGCGGCCACCGCCCCGCAGCGCTTGTCCTTGCCGTCCATCAGGCTGGCATCCAGTTCAAACTCACCGTTGAGGTTGGGTGAGGCCCCCTTGCCCGCCACATAAAGCCCGGAATCTTCAAGGGCGTGCACGGTGTCGGTGACGACATCGAGCGCGGTTGCCCCGCCCATAAGCGCCGCGCGAGCGGTCTCAGCAATGGCGCGCATGTCAGCGATTTCGGCGCTATAGTCGCGGCCTGCCTTGGCACCGGCACCGCCGTGAAGGGCAAAAGCGATCATGATCATCTCCGGGATAGTCTCTGGTGAAACTGCCCTTATCCCTGTGCCTTTACGCGGTCAATCCATATTCAAAACATCACGGCACAGACGGCGGGGCGCAGGTTTATGGCTGATAAGGATCAGCCCGCGCGGTTCGGCGTTCAGCCGCGTCTCCAAGGCCTCAATCAGGCGGCTTTCGGTCTCAGCATCCAGCCCTTCGGTCGGTTCATCAAGGATCAGTATGGGCGCGTCCCGCAACAGGGCGCGGGCGATGCCGAGGCGCTTTTTCTCGCCGCCCGATAGCGTAACCCCGCCGTCACCAATCCATAGATCAAGGGCTTTTGACGTCAGTTGCGCATCGCTAAGCGCCGCGAACATCATCACGTCAAGCTCGGCCTTGGAGCGGGTTTTGAGGGCCTCGGCTGAGAACGCCATCTTGAGATTGTCTCGGATGGTGCCGTTGAGCGGTGTGGCATCCTGCGGGCTTAGGGCGAACAGGTTGCGGTCAAATTGGCCCATGTCCGCACCCACGGGCCGCAGCCCCATAAGCGTCTCAATCAGCCGGGTTTTCCCTGCCCCGGACGCACCGGAAATCAGCAGGCGGGTATCGCGGTTCAGTCGGAAACTTTGACCCTTAACGGTCAGCAGACAGTCGGTAAGGGGGGCATGGGTATCGGTGGTGCGCGGCATGGCCTGATCGTACAGATCAGCGACACGGGTTTCGGCGTCATCAAAAACACGCCTTTGGGCAAAGGCCTTGAGCAAGGGGGCTGAGCTTTCAAACCCGACTGTAACCGAAAGTGCCGCCAGCGCCAGCAGGGGCAGGTCATGACCGCGGTGGGTCAGAAACAGTACAGCCAGTGTCACCCCCATAGCCACCAGCGACACACTTTGGATCAGACCATCCAGAGATATCTGACTGGATTTTGCGACGGCCAGATCATGCTCACGCGCGGCCATGTCGGCCAAAAGGCGCTCGCTCAGGTCATAGGCGGCAATATCCGGCGTCAGAGGCAGAATCTCAAAGAACCGTTGCTTAAGACCGCCCATAATCGCCTGTTCGCGCTGGGCCTGATCCTTGCGGGCCGTTGTCTGCCCCAGCCACATACCCGCCCCAAGTGTCACCCCCAGACCTATGATGAAAATAACCGCAGCCCATGGTGACAGAAACAGGCAGAGCAGTATCGCCGCCATAATCCCGCCGATGGCCGAAGCGGGCGCACTCTGGGCCACCAGCCGGTTTTCCAGCACGGTGATATCCTGCACAAAACGCGCCGAGGTCTCACCACGGCTGAGTTTTAGGGTGTGGTGCGGATCAGCGGCGACGATGCGTGAAAACAGGTGTGGGCGCACAACCGCTAGAGCGCGCAAGGCCGCCGCATGGCCGCTGTAGCGTTCGACATAGCGCAAAAGCGTGCGTGCAATGGCCAGAAACCGGATGGCCGCACTCGGCAGCAGATAGTTGAACATCTGCATGGCCGCGCCACCGACAGCACCGGCCATCGCGGCCCCGGCCAGAAACCAGCCCGATACCCCCAAAAGGCAAACGGCGGCGACACTGACGGCGGCGGCACTTAAACCTGCGGTCATCAGATCGCTGCGGAACGGTCGGGTGGCCTGCTTGAAATAGGTCTTAAAGGCGCTCATAGCCGCACCACCTTATTTACCAGAGCCATCAGGGCGGGTGAGTGGGTCGCCATGATGACGGTGCGGCCCTTAAAGCCCCATTTAAGCGCTTTGATAATGTCTGCTTCGGCCTGAGCATCCAGATCGGCGGTCGGTTCATCCAGTATCAAAATCGGCGCGGGTTTCAGCAGCGCGCGCGCCAGCCCGATGCGGCGGCGCTCACCGCCCGACAGCCCCGATCCGCGCTCATCTAAGCGGTGGTCCAGCCCGTCCGTCCGTGAGGCAATGATGGCCGACACCCCGGTGATATCAAGCACAGCCTGCATGTCGGTATCATTTAACGCCGTGCTCGACAGCCGCAAATTGTCGCGGATCGTCCCCGCCACCATCGGCGTGTGCTGAGACATCCACGCAATCGACGGGGCAATGGTCGTGCCCGCCGTAAGTGGCGTTCCGCTGACCAAAATCTGACTATCAAAGGCCTCTGATGGATTAAGCAGGCGGCGCAGCAGGGTCGATTTGCCGGAGCCGGTATCGCCGGTTATGGCTATGACCTCACCGGGGGCTACCTCAAAGCTGACCGGCCCGATGCGGTAATCAGGATCATCCTCGAAACGGGCGACGACGTCCTCAAATCGGATGGTGGGCACGGTCGTCACTGGCATCACCGTGGCCGCATAATTCAGGCGCGGGGTGAGCTGTATCAGCCGCTCGGTCGCCGCCACGGCGGTTTGCTGATCATGATAGGCGGCACTGAGGCGGCGCATGGGCGCATAGACTTCGGGGCTTAGGGCCAGCGCAAAAAACGCCGCCGTAAAGGCATCTCCGCCCTTGAAATCCAGAACCTCCGCTACCGGAAAGGGCAGGAGTCCGAGCAGGGCAAAACCGCAATAGACCGCCACCAGCGCCACGCCAAGCGCGCTGAAAAACTCCAGAATCCCGGAGGCGGTAAAGGCGATTTTTAGCACACTTAAAGTG
The DNA here is from genome assembly GCF_014652575.1 of Asticcacaulis endophyticus. GTDB lineage: Bacteria > Pseudomonadota > Alphaproteobacteria > Caulobacterales > Caulobacteraceae > Asticcacaulis > Asticcacaulis endophyticus. The sequence continues at coordinate 1,266,397 of NZ_BMZB01000001.1, forward strand.
CGCTCGGACACTTCGCGGGCGGCGCGGTTGACGGCGGTGGTCTGGGCCGGGCCGTTGTCGAAGCTCAAGATCAGGGGCAAGGCGCGCATCCGATCGGCAAACAGGCTGGACAGGCGCGACAAGGCATCAAGCTGCTGGCGTGACTGGGCCGAAGTCGTCAGGCCCGACAGCGCCATCAGTGCGACAAAGGGAAGCAGTGTGCCCATCAGGATCAGCGCCGACAGCGGGCTCATCACCGCCACGACCGCAATCAGGATGAGGGGTGTGATCGCCGCCAGTGTGCGCGCGGGCAGAAAGCGGGCGTAGTATCCCTCCAGCGCTTCGGTATCTTCAAACAGTGACGTAAGTTTTACCGCGTGGGTTGAGGAAAGTCCTTGGCCGCGCAGCAGTCTTCCGGTAATATCCATACGAACTGTAAGGATAATGGCGCGCGCTGCCCTGTGGTTAAGTTTTTGAATTACATAGCCTAAAGCGGCTTTGGCGCAGAGGGACGCCACCAGAATCAGCACCGGCCCTAAAAGATGCGCTCCATCGGCACCATAAAGCCTTAAACCGCCCAGAATGGCGCTTAAGGCACCGGCAAATCCGACGGCAGCGGCCACGTCTAACAGGCTCAGCAGGGCCGCCAGACGTGACGGGCCTTTGGCCAGGGTTTGCCACTGTCTGAGGCATCTGGCGGGCGTTAGTTCCGGCGGGGGCGTAGCTGAGGTGCCCGTGGGGTGCGACATTTGGTTCCTGTATCTGGCGTGAGCTTACTGTTAGAGCGTTTTCGACGAAGTGGACGCCGGTTCGTCGTTAAAAAACGCGACAAACCAAAAACTTAGCGCGGACATTAGGGCGCTTCGGGTGGGCTGTTAAGTGATTTTGGCTCTCAAAAGCGTCGTGAAATTAGTCAAGCTGTCTGTACGTGTCTATTGTCATAAAGGTTTCACACGGATTTCGTGACACTATGCCGCATGACAGGAATACGATTTGTATAGGATAATTATCGGAATGTTGAACGGGCACGGGGGATTATTATGGATTTAAGTACCGTCGAGCTATCGCGTCTGCAGTTTGCTTTGACTGCGCTTTATCACTTCTTGTTTGTGCCGCTGACGCTCGGCCTGTCCTTCATGCTGGTCATCATGGAAAGCGTCTATGTGCTGACGCGCCGGGAAATCTGGCGGACCGTCACCCGTTTTTGGGGGACGCTGTTCGGGATCAACTTTGTGCTGGGCGTGGCTACGGGCCTGACCATGGAGTTCCAGTTCGGCACCAACTGGTCGTATTTTTCGCACTTTGTGGGCGACATCTTCGGGGCTCCGCTGGCGATCGAAGGGCTGATGGCTTTTTTCTTGGAGGCCACCTTTGTCGGCCTGATGTTCTTTGGCTGGGATAAGCTGTCGCGCGTCGGGCACCTGATGGTGACCTTTCTGGTGGCGTTGGGCACCAATCTTTCGGCCCTGTGGATTCTGATCGCCAATGGCTGGATGCAAAATCCGGTCGGATCAGAGTTCAATCCGGCGACCATGCGCATGGAAGTCAACGACTTCATGGCGGTGCTGTTTAACCCGATCGCTCAGGCCAAGTTCGTCCATACGGTATCGGCGGGCTATGTCTGTGCGGCGGTCTTTGTGCTCGGGGTCTCGGCCATTTACTTGTTGCAGGGCAAATGGGTCAGTGTCGCCAGGCGTTCCATGGCGGTGGCGGCAGCCTTTGGTCTGGCGTCCTCCCTGTCGGTGGTGGTTCTGGGCGATGAGTCAGGTTATGCCCTGACCGATAACCAGAAGATGAAACTGGCCGCGTTAGAGGCCATGTGGCACACCGAACCGGCACCGGCGGGTCTGACCCTGTTCGGCATCCCGAACATGCAGACCCAGCATACCGACTTGGAAATCAAGGTGCCTTTTGTTCTGGGGCTGATTTCGACCCGCAGTCTGGATCGCCCGGTGGTGGGTATCCTTGATCTGGTCGATCAGGCCGAAGGGCGTATTCGCTCGGGCATTCTGGCCTATGACGCGGTTGAAAAGCTCAAAGTCAATGAAACCGATATGGCCGCCCGTGCCCAGTTCGAAGCCCATAAGCGCGATCTGGGTTATGGCTATCTGCTGAAAAAATATGTCAGTGATCCGCGTACAGCGACCAATGAGCAGATTGTTGCGGCGTCACTGGATGTCATCCCCAACGTGCCGGTCATGTTCTGGACGTTCCGGGTTATGGCCGGCATCGGGGTGGCTATGATTGTCCTGTTTGCGGTAGCTTTTCTTTTGGTGTCGCTGCGTAAGGCCGAGCATACACGCTGGTTCCTGCGTCTGTGTGTGCTGGCTATGCCTCTGCCGTGGATTGCTATCGAAGCGGGCTGGATGCTGGCCGAAATCGGGCGTCAGCCTTGGGCCGTCGAAGGGGTTCTGCCGACCTTTATGGGCGCCTCAAGCCTGACCAAGTCGCAGATATGGATCACCATTATCGGCTTTACCCTGATGTACGGCGCGCTGGCGGTCATTGAGGTTAAGCTGCTGATCAAGACGATCAAAAAGGGCCCCTATCCGGCCAAGATGGGCCACATGCACGACGAAGCCGAAGCCAGCCCGCTTGAGGGCGGCAAAGGCGTCACCGGGCCCGCTTAAACAGATATTCAGGAAGAATAATCATGGAAATACCTTTAGATTTTGAAACCCTGCGCGTTATCTGGTGGGCTTTGATCGGCATACTCCTGATCGGGTTTGCCATCACCGATGGCCACGACATGGGGGTAACCGCCCTTCTGCCGTTTGTCGCTAAAACTGACGAAGAACGTCGCGCGGTCATCAATACGGTGTCAGCGACCTGGGAAGGCAATCAGGTCTGGTTCATCCTCGGTGGCGGGGCCATCTTTGCGGCTTGGCCCTTTGTCTATGCGGTCAGTTTCTCCGGTTTTTATCTGGCGATGTTCGTGGTGCTGATGTCCATGATCCTGCGGCCGGTGGGCTTTAAGTACCGCTCTAAGCGGCCCGAAAAGGCGTGGCGGCGCAACTGGGACTGGGCGCTGTTCATCGGTGGATTCGTACCGACGCTTGTTTTTGGTGTGGCCATTGGCAACGTGCTGAGTGGTGCACCCTTCCGCCTCGACAGCGATCTGCGCATTACCTATGAGGGCGGTCTTTTGGGGCTGTTTACGCCGTTCACCGTTTTGTGCGGCCTGACCTCGGTGGCGATGGTGGTCCTGCAAGGGGCGACCTGGCTTGGCCTTAAGCTGGAGCGCGGCGAGGTTCACAAACGTTCTATGAAGTTCGGTTTTGTGGCCGGGATCGCGGTGATCGTTTTGTTTGCGCTAGGCTTTGTGTTCTTGAAGTTCGGTAATATTGGCTATCAGGTGGTCGGTGATGTGGCCGCGGGCGGCGTCTCCAACCCACGCCGCGCCGAGGTTGTCCCGATGGCGGGCGGCTGGCTTACCAACTATGCCACCTATCCGTGGATGTGGATCGCGCCAATTGTGGGCTTTGCTGGCCCGGTGCTGGCGCTGGTGGGGCTCAAACTTAAATCAGAGCCTTTGGCTTTTGGCGGATCATCGTTTGGGATTTTCGGGATCATTGGTTCCGTTGGCGCGTCAATGTTCCCGATCATCCTGCCGTCGACCCTGGATGCCAAGTCAAGCCTTCTGGTGTGGACGGCGTCCAGTTCGCACCTGACTTTGTTTATCATGCTGGGGGTGACGCTGGTCTTTTTGCCGATCGTGCTGGCCTACACGGCATGGGTTTACAAGGTTCTGTTTGGCCGGGTAGGGATCGAGAACATCAGAACGAACCCGGATATGTATTAAGATCATGGGGGAAATAACTTTCCCCCATGTGCCCCCTTTGACTGCGGCGCGACCGGAACAGGAGAGATAAAATGTGGTATTTTACGTGGGTTTTGGGCTTGGGTCTGGCGGTGACCTTCGGCGTCCTCAACGGCATCTGGTTTGAGTTTCTGACCGAAGACGATCCTGATGCCGAAGACCCGTTTAAGGAGTGATCGGCGCGATCTGATCAAAAGCCTCGGAAATGATATTCCGGGGCTTTTATTATAAGTGTGGCCTACTCGGCGGCTGCGGTGAGATTTGCGTGCGGCCGGTGGATCTTGTTGACGAACGAAAACAGCAGGGATCGCACCAGATCATCCTCGGACTTAGAGGCAATCTGGAACAGCCGCTCCAGATCTTCCGGTTCAATAACGTGGGTTTCGTTCTGGCTGACGACCTCAAAAATGCCTGGCATGACCGGCGCTTGAGTCTCGTCAATATCGGTCAGGTCTTCGGTCAGTTTCTCACCATCACGCAGGCCGATGAACTTGATTTCGATGTCGCGTCCGGCCTTGAGGCCATAGAGTCGGATCATGCGCTTGGCCAGATCGACGATTCTTACCGGCGTGCCCATTTCAAGCACATAGAGGTTCGGCATATCGGCGCTGGATTTGGTGTTCTGTAAGGCAGCCTGCAGCACAAGCTGAACCGCCTCAAGGATCGTCATGAAAAAGCGTTCGGCCTTGGGGTCGGTGATGGTGATCGGGCCGCCACGCTCAATCTGGGCGCGGAACAGCGGCACGACCGAGCCTGTCGAGCCCAGCACATTGCCAAAACGCACGACGCAGGCCTGAGTGTAGGCCGACGACTTGAGGCCATTGTGGCGGATCAGATGTTCGGCCAGGCGCTTGGTCGCCCCCATTAGCGACGATGGAGCCACAGCCTTATCCGACGAAATCATGACCAGTTGCGCCACCTTGCAGGCATTGGCGACTTCGATCAGGTTCTGGGTGCCCAGCACATTGGTCAGCACGCCTTCGGATGGGTTCTGCTCAACCATCGGTACGTGCTTTAGCGCGGCGGCATGGAAAATAATGTCGGGACGCTCTGTCCGCACAACGCTCATCAGGCGGTCCTTGCGGCGGATGTCGCACAGGATCGCCCGCTTGGTCATGGCGAACTGGGCCTTGAGGCTTAAGCTCTGGTCGATGGAGTACAGCGCCAGTTCGGAATTTTCAACCAGACTTACGTGGGTGGCGCCCATGTCGGCGACCTGCTGGGCGATTTCCGAACCGATCGATCCGCCGGCGCCGGTAATCAGTATGCGTTTACCCTTATAGAATTCTTTAAGTTCACTCAGATCCAGACTGACCTGCGGGCGATGAAGGAGGTTCTTATAGGCAATTTGATCGTCAGCGGACGGGATGGTCAGACGCTGCGGCTTTTTTCCAAAAAAGGGTGTGGAGGCCAAAAGGCGCAACATCTGGAAATGCACAGGGCCCATCTAATCCAAACCGAAAAATAGTCTAACGAAAACAATCAGCACTCAAATTACGAAATCAGCCTATCATAGCAAGGGTAAATGACACTAATAAAATGCCTGATTTCGCCGATTTCGAAGCTTTCTGTGGTTTTTGTGTTTGATAATGAGAGCGCTTTGGGCGCAAATCTTGTTTAAAATAAGGAACTCATAAAAAATCTCAGGTTGTAAATGCTCAGGCGGGCATAAATCGCGTTTGCGTCACCAAATAAGCACAGAGTGCGATTCTTGCGGTGTTATAAAACCGCTTTTGCCTTTTGGGCCATTTCAGCGCTTTGCCTGCGCCAGAGGTCTCAGTTATGGTGCAAGCATGGATCATATGATTGTAAGACTGTTGCCGGAGGTTTTAGACAGCACCCACGCGTTTCGTGAGTTTTCCGATGGGGCGGCGGATGGTGCTATCGTCACCTTCACCGGCAAGGTGCGGCCAGCCGACAAAACGGGCGAAGCGGTCGATCATCTGTACCTCGACTGGTATCCCGGCATGACGGAGGCCAGTATGGAAGCGATTGCACATTCGGCCTGCGCGCGTTTTGATGTGGCGCGGGTCATGGTGCTGCATCGCTGCGGGCAGGTTCACGCGGGCGAAGATATTGTCTTTGTGGCCGCTGCCGCGGCTCACAGGCGAGCCGCGTTTGAGGCGGCGGATTACATGATGGACCGGCTGAAATCAGAAGCCGCGTTCTGGAAGCGCGAGCAGGGGGCGGGGGTGGAACGCTGGATCGAACCGACCGCCGCCGATCAGGCCGACAGGAAAAGGTGGGAAGATGAATAGCTTATCTCATATCGGCGGCGATGGCCGCGCGCACATGGTCGATGTGTCCGAAAAAGCCGCAACGGCGCGGGTCGCTACGGCGCGCGGGCGGCTGATCTGTGCGGCGCAGACTGTGGCGATTGTCCGTGACGGTAAGGCACCGAAAGGGGCCGTGATCACTACGGCTGAACTGGCCGGGATCATGGGCGCCAAGCGTACCGCCGATCTTATTCCGCTGTGTCACCCTCTGGCTTTGTCCAAGGTCGAGGTGAAAATCACGCCTACGGATGATGGGGCCGGTTTTGATATCGAAGCCATCGTGAAAACCACCGGCCCCACCGGGGTTGAGATGGAAGCGCTGACAGCGGTCAGTGTGGCAGGGCTGACGCTTTATGACATGCTCAAAGCCGTCGATAAGACCATGCGCCTGGAAGCGATCGAAGTCACGTCCAAGTCGGGTGGGAAGTCCGGCGACTGGACGGTCTGAACCGGTATAAAATTACGATTTCCAAACAATAAAAAGGCCTCACGGGAACCATGAGGCCTTTTTAATGGGAGGAGGAAAAAATAATTAAAAGAAAGGCTTAAGCTAAAAATTCCGCCATTATAAAGTTGACGGGACGCCTAATGGGTAGACCGGAGCCAAATAAAAAAGCCATAGGGAAAGCGCTCCCAACAGGCTTAACCACCGTTAAGCTTTAGCCTTTTCTTATGACACTATGACTACAGGCTGGCGCGAATGCCGAGCCACAAACGACGCCCGGTTGAGCCGTAGTTGGCTGCCGTTTCATAGTCTTCGTCAGTGGCGTTCTCAATGCGTCCAAAGACGCTGACCGTATCGTTCACGCGGTATGCGGCCCGCAGATCGACCAGAGTGTAGGCGTCCAGTTCGCGGGTGTTATAGATATTCTCAAACGACTTGCCGGCATAGCGCGCGGATGCACCGAGCGACAAGGCATCGGTTGCCTGCCAGTCAATATGGGCATTGGCCAGATGCTTAGGGGCGCGACCCAGATCGTTCTTATAGGTGAAGCTGTCCTTGGCATCGTCGCGGGCGATGATGTGGCTGTAGTTGCCGGATATCGACACCGCGTCACTCAGGTCGCGCGCGGCTTCCAGTTCGATGCCGTAGGCCTTGGTCCGGGCGATATTGCCATAGGTGAAGGTCGACATGTCATAGTCGATCTGGTTTTCGGTTTTGCGGCCAAAGAGAGACACGCCATAGCGGCCATTGTTGGCGCCGTAGACATCTACGCCGAAGTCGATATTAGTGGCCTCTTCGGGCTTCAACGCGACATTGCCCGACCAGCCGTCATAAAGCTGATAGAGGCTGGGGGCCTTAAAGCCCTGCCCCAGACTGGCGTGCAAAACCACGGCATCACTAAGCGCATAGGCAGCGGCGATCTGGCCGATGGTGTTGTCACCAAAGGTAGAGTGATCGTCGCGGCGGACGCTGGCGTTCAGGGTCAGGGCGTTGATATCCTGACGGACCTGCGCGAACAGGCCGTTGAGCGTTACCGATTTGACCAGGCCGGTGGTGATGATTTTAGAGCGCTCAGACGATGCCCCGAACACGAACTGGGTGGCTTCCGACAGTGAGAAGGTGCCGGTATAGTCATAGCTGGTCTGGCGACCCTCAAACGGATATGAGGTCGCATTGGCTAAATCCGAGGTCTCACGCTCGGTCTTGGTCTGGCTTATGGTGACGCTGTTTTTCAGGCGGCCCTCCAGCATCTGGTTGTAGTAACCGACGCTTGCCACACTTTCATCCTGCGTGCCAAAGTCGCGGGTATCGGCCAGAGAAAACGACGCATCATAGCCATCGAAATCATAGTCGCTTTCGGTGTGGCTCAGGCGCGCCCGCAAGCCCGATGTCTCAGTCAGGGCGTAGTTCAGGTAGCCGTTGAGGTGCTTTTGTTCAAAACCATCTTTTTCTGAGCCGGTACGCAGCGATGATACGCCTTCATCGTCGATATAGGCCCCGGACAGGCCCCAGGTCAGGCGATCCGCCTTGCCGCCGATTGAGGCGCGCGCGGTGACATAGTCGTCCAGTCCCTCAACCGATACACGCGCTTCGAATGGCTTTTTCGGGGTGCGGGTAGTGATGGCGACCACGCCGCCAATGGCCTGAGAGCCCCACAGGGTCGAGAGCGGCCCGCGCAGGACTTCGACGCGTTCGGCATCATTCAGGGCCAGCAAGCCAAGGTTTAGCCCGCCGCCGATTTGCGATGGATCGCCGAGTTTCACCCCGTCGATCAGGAACAGGCTCCGATCGCTTTCCGCGCCGCGAAAACGGGCGGTGTCGACCTGACCGGGGCCGCCGGTCTGGGCGATGGAAACTGACGGCGACTGGGCGATCAGGTCGCTGAGGAAAAGTTCCTGACGGGTCTCGATAGTGGCGGCATCAAACACAGTGACGCTCTGGCCGACCTTGGACAGGGCGACGGGCTCACGGGTCACGGTGACGACAACTTCGGTAATGTCTTCAGAGTGTGCGTGGCCGGCAACGGTCATCAGCGCCAGGGCCGACGCGGTGGTCATCGCGGCAATAAGGTAGGTTCGCATGGGTCGTATAGTCTTTCGCAGACGAAACAACAGCCACGGATCATCGATCCGCGCTGTCAAACATATCGCCGCTCAGGAAAGGCTCCCGCTCTTGTGACACACCCCGATCACGCAAAGGACGACAGCAAAGGGCAGGTCTCCTGACTTGCGCCTCAGACATTTGCGGCCGCCTTCCCGAAGTCACCCTCAGTGGCATATGGCCGAAAACTCAGCGCTTACAGTTGCGGGGACAGTCCGGGGATTTCACCCGGTTCCCTATTAAGCCGCTTTCGCGGCACCTCTTGCACGGCGGGGCCATTAGGCCGTTTGCGGGCGGGGGTCAAGGGTTTAGGTGCGATTTTGCGCGCTTAAGTCTTGACCCTGCGGGCATTTTCGGGTTTGCCAGAGGTATCTTATGAAACGAGGGCGTGATGAAAATTTGGGCAGGAATATGGACGGCGGCGTGGATCATGGCCTCAACTGTGGTTGCTCAGGCTGCGGGGTTTACCTCCATCACTGACCTGAAAGTCGCCACCGATCTGGCCCACAGTCTCAAGGCCGATAAATCAAAGCGCGTGCTGGTGGTGTTTGATATTGATGACACCCTGCTGACCGTGCCGGGCGATCTGGGCTCCGAAGGCTGGCTGGGCGGCAAGCTTGACGGGGCACAGGGTGAACAGCGCAACGTGATCCTTTATGAGCAGGCCCTGTGGCTGACCTTGGCGGGTCTGAAACCCACGCAGGATGACGGCCCGCAGCGGGTCCGCGACCTGCAATCGGCAGGGATTCCGGTCTATACCTTAAGCGCGCGCGGGTCCGAGTTACGCGGGGCGACCGAGCGGGCGCTGATGGCCGTTGGCTATGATTTTAGCGCAGCACCTGAATGTGTCAAACCGCTGTGTACCCGACGCGGACGTTTGGGAGATGACGAAATCCGCAAGGCCGCTCAAAAGCTCAAGGTCGCTTTGCCAGAGGGGCCGCACCGCGACATCACCGTATCTGACGGGATCATGCTGGCCGCCGGTCAGGACAAGGGCGTGATGGTTCAGCTTATGGCCGCGTCCATCAGCCGAAAGCCTTTCACCGATATCGTGTTTGTTGACGACAGCCGCCGCAATATCGATGATGTGGTGCGCGCCGCGACCACCACGTCGAAGATCACGTTCCACGTTTTCCGCTATGAGAAAATCTGGCCGCGTAACGTGGATTTGCATGACAGCCCGGCCCGGCTTAAGGCCGCCGATGCGCAATCTGACGCTATCCGCGCCAGCCTGTGCGCGGCGTTCGACAGTGTGTTGTGCGGCTATAGCTACGGGTTTGGACGCAGGGATTAATTCCCGAACACATAGACCTTGATCGGCTTGACATAGACCGTGTCGTTAAGTGCAAGGTCGCTGGCGTCGGAATCGTGGGCGTGCTGGGTCTCGAACACCGTGCCGTCCTCGCTTTGCAACTCAAGGCGCAGATTGGCACCCGCCGGCAGGATCGAAAGCACCTTACCCTTGAAACCCGGCCCGTCCTTGGACAGGTGAGCATCGAACGGCCGGAAACGAACCACTTGTGGGCCTGTCAATTCACCTGAGACCACCGCCGGGGCGGTAAAGCCATCGAATTTGGCCTCGGCGCCACTGACCGTCGCTGTGACCTGATTGTTGGTGCCGAGGAAATCGAACACGAAGCTGGAGGCCGGTTTGCGGTAAAGCTCAAGCGGTTTGCCGATTTGCTCGATCTGACCGTCTTTCAGCACCACCACGCGGTCGGCGAGGTCAAGGGCCTCTTCCTGATCATGGGTGACGAAGATCGTGGTCACGCCGGTTTCATCATGGATGCGGCGCAGCCAGCGGCGCAGATCCTTACGCACCAAGGCATCCAGCGCCCCAAACGGTTCATCCAGTAAAAGAATACGCGGCGAAATGGCCAGCGCGCGCGCCAGAGCGACCCGTTGACGCTGACCACCGGACAGTTGTGACGGGAAACGCTTGCCCAGATCCTCAAGCTGAATCAGCTTCAATAAGCTCTGAACCTTGGCCTTGATCTCGGCCTTTGATGGGCGGTCTTTCGACGGGCGGACATTGAGGCCAAAGGCGATGTTCTGCTCAACGGTCATGTGGCGGAACAGGGCGTAGGATTGAAACACCATGCCGATGCGGCGTTCGCGCGCGTTCAGCGCCAGATAGTCTTCGCCTTCAAAGGTCACGCTGCCGGAATCGGGCTGATCAAGACCGGCCAGCAGACGCAGCAGCGTGGTCTTACCGGACCCCGACGGGCCGAGCAAAGCGAGGAACTCACCCGAATGGGCCTCAAAAGACACATTGTCGAGGGCCGCGAAATCCGAGAAGCTTTTGGTGATGTTTTGAACGGTCAGGGACATACAGATTGAAACTTCTCTAGTGGCGTCTATGGGCGGCAAGCTCGTCGGCAAAGCGCCACTCAAGCAGGGTTTTAAGGATCAGGGTCACGATGGCCAGCCCTGCCAGAATCGACGCCGTGGCAAAGGCCGCGACCGTATTATATTCGTTATATAACACTTCGATATGCAGCGGCAGGGTGTTGGTCAGGCCGCGAATATGGCCGGAGACGATCGACACCGCCCCGAACTCACCCATGGCGCGGGCGGTACAGAGCAAAACGCCGTAGGTCAGGGCCCATTTGATGTTGGGCAGGGTAATGCGGAAGAACACATCCCAGCCGCGCGCGCCAAGCGTAACGGCGGCGATTTCTTCATCCGTGCCCTGATCCAGCATCAGCGGTATCAGTTCACGCGCCACGAACGGCAGGGTGACCAGCACGGTGGCGATGACAAGACCGGGCAAGGCAAAGACGATGCGGATATTATGGGCATCCAGCCATGCGCCGAACCATCCATGCGCGCCAAACAGCAGAATCCACACCAGACCCGAAATCACCGGCGACAGGGTAAACGGCAGATCAAGGACTGACAACAGCAAGCCCTTGCCCCTGAACTCAAAGCGCGTGATGCACCAGGCGGCCGCAATGCCGAATACAGCGTTCAATGGCACAGCGATGGCCGCCACCAGAAGGGTGAGTTTGATGGCGCTGATGGCGTCCGGTTCCAGTATGGCCGCAAGATAGGGCGCGACGCCAGTTCTGAACGCTTCAAACAGGACGTTGACCAACGGCAGTACGATAACCAGCGCGATCCAGAACAGGGCAAAGGCCAGAAGGGCGATGGCGGCCGGTGATTTGGGCGCTTCGGGAGCTTTGACTTTCATGCGCGGCCTCGGCGGGACAGGAGCACCTGAACAAAGTTGGTGACCAGCAGGATGGTGAACGACAGCGCCAGCATGGCGATAGCCACGGAGGCGGCCCCGGCATAATCAAATTCTTCGAGCTTGATGACGATCAACAGCGGCGAAATCTCGGAAATATAGGGCATATTACCCGCAATAAAGATGACCGAGCCATATTCGCCCACGGCCCGCGCGAACGCCAGCGAAAAGCCGGTGATCAGGGCCGGGGCCAATGACGGTAAAATCACTCTGATGGCGGTCTGCATAGGCGTGGCCCCCAGGGTCAGGGCGGCTTCTTCGACCTCGGCATCAAACTCAGCCAGAACCGGCTGAACTGAGCGCACCACAAACGGCAGGCCGATAAAGACCAGCGCGATAAAAATCCCGATCGGCGTATAGGCAATCTTGATGCCCATCGGGTCGAACAATGAGCCTACCCAACCATTGGGGGCGTAAAGGCTCGACAGCGACACACCGGCTACGGCGGTCGGCAGGGCAAACGGCAAATCGACAATGGCGTCGATAATCTTCTTGCCCGGAAACTCATAACGCGTCAGCACCCACGCTACGATAAGGCCTGCAAACAGATTGACCACGGCCGCCCAAAATGCGGTGGTAAAGCTCAATTGCAACGCCTTGAGCACCCGCTCATCGGTGACCGTGCGGATAAATCCGTCAAGCCCCGCTTCCCAAGGCCTGAGCACCAGCGCTACCAGCGGCAGCAACACGATCAGCGATAGATAGGTCAGCGTGATGCCTAATGACGCATGAAAGCCCGGCAGGACGTGCTGGGTTCGGTGGGTGGCCTTGGGCGGCTTAAAGCCTTCGGGTTTTATCTGATGCGCAGAACGCCCGTTTGTCTCCAAGCGGGCGTCTCCGGCAGATATAGGGCTGTCTGTCGTCATGGATTACAACGCTCACGAAAACGGGTGCCGTTTAGGCTTTGAAGACTTTGGCGGATATTTGATCAAACAGGGCGCCCTGCTCGAAGTGGCGGGCATTGGCCGTGGTCCAGCCGCCAAAATCCTTGTCGATATTCAGTTGCTCAATGGCCGGGAAGCGGTCAGCAAACGATTTTAGCACATCCGCGTTGGTCGGGCGGTAAAAATGCTGCGCCGCCAGGGTCTGGGCGTCTTCGTCATAGAGGCCTTCCAGATAGGCCTTGGCCAGCGCTTCGGTGCCATTGGCCGCGACGTTTTTGTCAACCCACGCCACCGGCGTATCTGCAGCAATAGACAGTGACGGATAAACGATGTCGAACTGAGCGCCATCCTTGGCCGCGCTCATCAGGGCCTCGGATTCCCAGTTGATCAGCACATCACCCTGACCGCGCTGGATGAAGGTCGTGGTCGCCCCGCGCGCGCCGGTATCCAGCACCGGCACATTTTTAAACAGGGCCTCAAGGTAGGCTTGCGCCTTGGCTTCATCGCCGTTGTTAGCCCGCAGCGCCCAGCCATAGGCCACGAGGTAATTCCAGCGCGCCGCACCTGATGTCTTCGGGTTGGGTGTAATGACCTGAACGCCCGGTTTGACCAGATCGCCCCAGTCCTTAATGCCCTTGGGGTTACCTTTGCGCACCAGCAGCAGGATGGTCGAATTATAGGCGACGGAATTGTTGGGCAGTCGCGAGGCCCAGTCGGCGGCCAGCAGGCCGGTGGCGGCCACTGCGTCGATATCGTGAGCCAGCGCCAGTGACAGGACATCGGCTTTCAGGCCATCAACAACCGCGCGCGCCTGCTTGCCCGACCCGCCGTGGCTCTGGTTGAAGGTCGGAGCCGGTTTGCCGCCGGTGGCGTATTTCTTGGCAAACAGGGAATTGTAGGCGGCGTAAAATTCGCGGGTCGGGTCAAACGATACATTCAGTAAGGATTGGGCAGCCGGCTTACCGCAGGCGCTTAAACTCAGGCCCGCACCCGCGGCAATGCCTGCGCCGGTTAGGGTTTTCAGAAACAGGCGGCGGTTGGCGCGTGCATGGGTCATAGTAAAATCCCTATCCCTTGTGTCTTTGGGGTGTCTTTGGGGCCTTGGTTGCCTGAAAGACTATCAATCGAAATAGACGCGAGCAAATCAGAAAACGGTAAACTGCCCCGTGATCGCGGGCAGCAGCGCGGCGTTTACATAATTCCTACTTTTCTGAAGCTGTTTTAAACAAAAGCCACCATAAGGTCATACGACGATTTTTCAGAGATCAGGTTAGCAGGGCTAAATCAACAAAAACCGGATTATGGCTTGATATCTCATAGCGGAGGTGATTGTAAAAGCACCACCCGTTTTCGTATACTTTGGATATCCGATATGCCTTCATTGCCGTCTGAACGCACCCGATTGACGAGCGCCACCTATGAGCGGGCGCCGTCTCACCGGGCGGTCAATGTTGGCGTCGAGCGCGGCTCGACCGTGTTGTATGCCCGCGCTGAGGATCTTTATAACGAAGACATCAAGCCCGGCTACGGCATTGAGGGGCTTAGCACCCAACGCGAACTGATGCGCCTGATGTGCGACCTTGAAGGGGCAACGGACGTATTCCTTCTGCCGACGGGGTTGTCGGCGCTAACGCTTGCGATCACCGCCTGCCTTAAGGCCGGGGATGAAGTGGTGTGCGTCAATAGCTGCTACGGCCCGATCCGCCGGTTCTTACAGTCGCAGATGGCGCGTTTTGGCGTGACCAGCCGCTATTATGAGGCCGGTGCCAGCGTGGATGAGGTTATGGCCCTGACCACGGATAAAACCGCCCTGATCATTGTCGAATCGCCGGGTTCGTTGACCTTTGAGATTCAGGATATCCCGGCCATTGCCAGAGCCGCCAAAGCGCGCGGTATCCTCACGCTTTGCGATAATACCTACGGCGCCGGTGTGCTTTTCAAACCGCTGGAGCACGGCATTGATATGTCGATGCAGGCCCTGACCAAGTATGTTGGCGGCCATTCCGATATCCTGATCGGCACGGTGGCGGTCAAGGATAAGGCTCTGGCTAAGCGTCTGGATGACACGTCGCGGGCGTTTTCGTTTTTCGCCTCAGCCGATGAAAGCTATCTGGCCATCCGCGGTTTGCGTACGCTTCATCTGCGGCTGGAGCAAAGCGGCAAGTCCGGGTTAGAACTGGCGCGCTGGTTGGAAGGCCATGATCTGGTCGATCGTGTACTGCATCCGGGGCTGGAGTCTTTTCCGGGCCATGAGTTATTTAAGCGCGATTTCACGGCCCCTAATGGCTTGTTTTCGGTGGTGCTGAAAGGCGGCAATATCGCTGCATCCTGCGCGTTTTTGAATGCGCTTAAGCTGTTCGGGCTGGGCTTTAGCTGGGGCGGGTTCGAGAGTCTGGCTATCCATTTTGAGCCGCAGCTTATGGGCCGTGCCAAACTCGGCCAAGCCTATGAAGGCTCGCTGATCCGGTTTTATATTGGCCTCGAAGACCCTACCGACCTCAAGGCTGATATCGAACAGGCGCTTGAGGCTTACCGCGCGGCCATAGGTTAGGCGGCTTTTTTAGGCACATCAACGCCGTCATCAAACTGCGGCACGCCGGGTTGCGTCGCATCCAGCGAAAAGCGCGGGGTGAGCGGGCTTTTGGCGCCATTGAAGCCGCCAAAGGCTTTGATGGCGCGGGCATAGATGACCTTGGCCGCTTCAAATGGCAATACGCGCTTATCAATCTGTGGCTTACACCCAAACCAGCGACGCAGGCAGCCATTGGCATAGAGCACATTGGCGCGCCAAATGGCCGCCGGTGTCATGAATTCAATCGACATCGACACATTGACCATGTCGTGATTGACGATGCGGTGGGGGGCGTTTTGCGGCCAGGTGATCATCTCACCGGGCTTAAGGTCATGGACCATCGCGTCCTTATCCCACGACGGATCATAGGGCAGTTGCTCGTCACTTTCGCGCAGGGCAATGCCTTCGAGATCGGGATTAGACACAAACGGCGCGGTCGGCGGATAGACAAACAGCTTCTTGACGCCGCGCACCTGCCACAGCATCACCAGCGGGATGTCGAGGTGATAAAAGACATGGGCCTTGGGTGACGAAATCAGCAGGCCCAGATCGGGTTTCAGGGTCTTTTGGCCGCTCTCGCGCTCCAGTTCGGCAAACATCCGCCCGCACAGCTCATTAAAGGCCGGATCGGCGTGATTGACCTTACGCAGATTAAGCCACAAACGACCGGCCTTGACCCCGTCCATCAGGGCGCGGCCATCAAGGCCGGAGCGGCGGCCCAGATACCACTGGCCCCAGTTGGATGGATCGTAACCCATGCTGAAGACTTCGAGTTTGTCAGGCGGGTAACGGTCAATCAGGTCTATCAGGGCTTCGTCTGTGAACAAATCAGAGCCCGCCAGTTCGTGTGAAAACAGCAGGGTCTTTTTCGTGAAATTGTGGCGGTGGTCGTCCGACCATGTCAGCAGTCCGGTCATGGGGTCATCTTCCGGGAGCGTTGGTTTTGAGCAGGGCGGTGCCGTAAAAGCCAAGCTTAAACGGTGGAAACCAGATCAGTTTGCCGAGGCCCCGCGCGCATTTATCGAGGGCGCTTGCGGCCCCTTTGGCACGCGTCAGCGTCAGCAGTCCGCCCCAAATCCCAAACACCACGGCCTGAACCGCGCCGTTTATCATCCAGTAGGCGCAAGCGAACGGTTTGGACGGATTATGGGCCATGGCCGAAGTTGACGGCCCCTGACCATAGGCGAAGGCACGCGGCAGGGTGTATTTCAAAGTGGAGCGGCTTTGCGGGACATCTTCCCACACGACCGCGTCTGCGGCCCAGGCCATGCGCTTGCCCTGTTCGCGCATACCGTAAAACAGTTTATCGTCTTCACCTCCGCAGTCATTGCGATCGACCGAGAAAACCTCATGGACGCGGGGCAGGGCGGCGCGGCGCAGCAGGCTGTTGCCGCAGCCATAATAGTGGTCGATCAGTTGCGTAGTGTCTGGCCCAAAGCGCGAAAAGAAAGCCTCAAAATAGGACGGATATGGCACTTCGGCGGCTATCAGCCGGGCGCTGACCGGGCCGAACACCACATCGGCGTCCAGTGCGTTTTGGGTGGCTAGCAATTTCGACAGCCAGTCAGCGGGCGCTTCTTCGTCATCATCCAGAAAGGCGATAAAGTCATCATCGGTCGCCGCCAGAGCCGTGTTGCGGGCATTGGCCACGCCGGTTGCCGGTTCATGCAGATAGGTGATGTCTATGTCGCTGTTGATGGCGGCCACGATCGCGCGCGCTGACGCTTCGGGGGAATTGTCGCACACGATAATGCGGACGGTGACGGCTTCAAGGCCTGTTTGCGCCAGCACGGACCCCACCGCCAGCCTCAACCCGTCGGCACGGCGAAAGGTCGGGATGATCACACTGAGGCGCACGGCGGTAAAGCTATGGGGCGGGGCCGGTTTCATCCGCGGCCCTCCGGTGATTTCAGGCGCTGCGGCATGGCCTGCGCGGCCCGCCACAGGCCCTTGAGGCGATCCGGTGCGTTCAGTTCCAGCGCACAGATCTGATCGACACGCCGGTTAAGGCGGCTCGTGATTTCCACAATGCGCGGCGGCAGGGACTGACCAGCTTCACGGGCCCATGCGGTCGTGCGGGCGCTAAACCGCCCCCCCGTGGTGTCTCCATAGACCCGACCGTGGGTCACGACGCGATGGGTGTTGCCAAAGGCGTTTTTGTAATGCTGCTCACCCGTCGACAGGTCGTAGTAATTCACGCCATCGGCCTTGAGTACGTCTGCGCACCCGGCCAGAAATAACTGACCGGGCGAAAAGGCGCTGAACGCCGGATCGAAACTGGATATCCACGGGTGCATGACATCGCCCAGTCTTACACCATAATGGAAAATAATCCCTTTACCGCCCGCCGTCAGGGTCAGCATCTGCCCGCGTAAGCCTTCAGACGGCGCGGCAAACAGTTGATGCATCAGGGCATCGACCCACGTCGGGCCCAGAAAATCATGCAGGCCGGTGGTGCGCGCCTGTTCCCGTTTCAGGCGCAGCATCATATCGAAATGGGCGGGATTGCGATCCGGGGTGATAAAGCGCACCTCGCCGTGCTGCTCTTCAAGGCGGCGGCGCAGGCGGTTGATATTCTTGGCATGCTTATGCGGAATGTGATCGAGCGGCTGCGTCAGATCGATCCCACAGGCATCATCGCTGTCGCCGCCGATATCGCCAAACACACCGTAGGGATCAATCAGGCCGATGACCTGAAAGCGGTCGATGCGGGCCAATCTGAGCGCCTCAGCAATCGTAATGACCGGATCGGGCGCGGTGATCAGGGCGGTATAGTCCGAAAACGGGGCGCCGACGGGTCTGGCCAGTCTGCCGGGGCGGCGATGGTGGGGCAGAAACCCTATGGTCTGACCGTTGCGGCGATAGATGGCGACCCATACATCGTCACGCACCTGGGCGATGGCTTGCGCAAATTCCGGCGACAGCAAGGGGGAGCGAAAATCAGGCGTGGCAACGGCCATATCGCGCCATGACTGCGCATCGGCCGGGCTCAGGTCATGGGGGCGGATAAGGTCACAGGTCGTCATAGGGTCGGGCAACTCACATACAGGGCTCAGACCCTCAAGCGAGGCCATACTCGCACAGACCTGTAAATATTCGGTTGGTTCAGAAATATTATTCTTTAAACGCGTGACAATTACGTATGTGTAAAGTTCGCGCGTCTTTTTGACAAGATTGCCGCTGGCGTTCAGGATCGCTGACATATTTCTGCCGGATCACAAGGCTTAAGTTATGAAAATCACAGGAAACATTATGCCGAAATCTTTTAAATCTGTTTTCAAAGCGCTTATGCTGGCCGGGGTGGCGCTTTTACCGGTCGCCGCTCAGGCTGAAAGTGCCAAAACCGGCGCACCCTTGATGTGGGTCGTCAAGGATGCGGATTCGACCGTCTATCTGCTGGGGTCAATTCACCTGTTGAAGCCCGACATGCAGTGGCAGGATGACCGCATCAAAACCGCGATGACGCAGTCGTCAGAACTGTGGCTGGAGATCGCTAATCTGGATGATCAGGCCGCCGCCGGTTCGGCCTTTCTGAAACACGCCATCAACGCCAAAGGTAATCTGACCGAAGGCATGAGCGAGGCTGATATTGCCAAGCTTAATGCCGCGTTGGATCGTCATGGTCTGCCGATGGCGCAGGCGCGCAACCTCAAACCGTGGGCCGTCGGGCTCCTGATCACGGTGAAATCGATGATGGCGTCAGGTTTTGATCCTAATTCAGGCGTCGACAAAACCCTGCTCGATCAGGCCAAAGCGGCGGGTAAGCCGGTCAAGGGCTTTGAAACTATCGAACAGCAGATGGGCTTCTTTGGTAATTTTGACGAGGAAACCTCACGCCAGTTCCTGATCGATGTGCTCAATCAGGAGGAAGAGGGCAAGGCGTTGATGGACTCCATGCTGACCGCCTGGCAAACCGGCGATGAGGCGGCGCTTGGAAAGTTGTTTAACGACGAAATGAAGGTCAAGACACCTAAGCTTTATGACGTGCTACTCAAAGGCCGCAATCAGGATTGGGTGCCGCAGATCGAGCAGATTCTGGCCGGTTCCGGTACGTCCCTGATCGTGGTGGGTACGGCCCATCTGGTCGGGCCAGACGGTGTGCCGACCCTATTGAAAGCTAAGGGTGTTAAGGTCGATGCCGTCAAGTAACTCATGACCAATAATCATGGGTTCAGGACGCGCTTTTTATTGACATTGGGGATAAATTTCCCCAAAAGGCCGCTCTAAGTCCTACTTAGGTTCTTTAATTTCCTCTCCGTTTGTTCGGAGAGGATTTTATCTTTTGGGATGTTGCCATGAGCCAGCCAGATCATCTTTTCGGTGTTTACAATCGTGCCCCCATTGAGGTTGAGCGCGGCGAAGGTGCGAACCTTTACACCAAGGATGGCCGACGTTTTCTGGACTTTGTGCAGGGTATCGCCACCAATGGTCTGGGGCACGCCAACCCGATCCTGATTGATGCCATGACGAAACAGGCCGGGAAACTGTGGCATGTGTCGAATATTTTCCGGATTCCGGATCAGGAAGCTCTGGCCGAGCGCCTGTGTGACGACAGCTTTGCCGATCAGGTCTTTTTCACCAATTCCGGCACCGAAGCGGTCGAGTGCGCGCTGAAACTGGCGCGTAAATATCATGCCGCCAAGGGCAACCCGGAACGTATCGACATCATCACGTTTGAAGGCGCCTTTCATGGCCGTACCTATGCCGCGGTCAACGCTGGCGGCAACGACGCTTACCTGACCGGTTTCGGGCCTAAGCTGCCGGGATTTGTGCATCTGCCGTTTGGCGATCACGAAGCCTTGAAAGCGGCGGCGTCGGCACCGACCGCCGCCGCCATTCTGGTCGAGCCGGTACAGGGCGAAGGCGGCACCCGCGCCGTGCCGAACCAGTGCCTGCAAGGTCTGCGTGACCTGTGCGACCAGTACGGCCTGCTGTTGATGTTTGATGAAATCCAGTGCGGCATGGGCCGGACAGGTAAGCTGTGGTCCTATCAGTGGTCGGACATTGAGCCCGACGTGCTGATGACTGCCAAGGCGCTGGGCGGCGGCTTCCCGATCGGAGCCTGTCTGGCCACCCGCGATGCGGCCTCCGGCATGGTCGTCGGCGCCCATGGTTCGACCTTTGGCGGTAATCCGCTGGCGATGGCGGTGGGACTTGCGGCCTATAATGAGTTGTCGAAGCCTGAGACCCTTGAGCACGTTAATGATGTGTCCAACTATCTGCGTCAGCAGCTTCAGAGCCTGATTTCTACCTACGGCGATGTGGTCGAAGAAGTGCGCGGCAAGGGACTTCTGGTTGGGATCAAGGTCAAGCCGGTCAACCGTGAGGTCATGGCTATGGCGCGTGATGCCGGCATACTAATTGCGGGCGGATCGGATAACTGTGTGCGTCTGTTGCCGCCGCTGAACGTCACGCTTGATGAAGCCCGCGAAGCCATTGGCCTGCTGGAAAAAACCTTCATCGCCGCCCGTGAAAAGGCCAAAGAGACGGCATAACAGGGGCCGGACATCCAAAATAAAAGGGGGTACAGATGACCCGTCACTTTCTCGACCTCTGGGCCTTAAGCCCGGAGGATCTCCGCTCTATTCTCGATGACGCCCATGTGCGCAAAAAAGCCCGTCTGGGCTGGCCGAAAGGGCGCGTCGATGCCGATGCCCCGGCCAAAGACCGCGTATTGGCCATGATTTTCCAGAAAAACTCGACCCGCACGCGCTTTTCGTTCGACGCGGCCATCCGTCAGCTTGGCGGTGACGGCCTTATCTCGACCGCCAACGACATGCAGCTTGGGCGTGGCGAGACCATTGAGGACACCGCCAAGGTTCTGTCGCGCATGGTCGATGCCATCATGATCCGCGCCAACCGCCATGAGGATGTTGAGCAACTGGCGGCCGCATCAACGGTGCCGGTCATCAACGGCCTGACCGACAAGAGCCATCCGTGTCAGATCATCGCTGATCTTCAGACTATCGAAGAGCACCGCGGGCCTGTGGCTGGTAAGACCTTGGCGTGGATTGGCGACGGCAACAATGTCTGCGCGTCGTTCATCCATGCGGCGCCTAAGCTTGGGTTTTCGCTCACCATCGCCTGCCCCCCGCAATATAGTCCCTCAGACGCCGATCTGGCTCACGGCGCGGGGGCGAAAATCACCGTCACCCACGACCCAAAAGCGGCGGTTGCCGGTGCCGATGCCGTCATGGCCGATACCTGGGTCAGCATGGGCGATACCGATTACGATGAGCGCATGGCCGCCCTTGGCCCCTATCAGGTCAATGAGGCCCTGATGGCGCGGGCCAAGCCTGATGCCCTGTTCCTGCACTGTCTGCCTGCCCATCGCGGCGAGGAAGTCACCTCAGCCGTTATCGACGGTCCGCAATCTGTCATCTGGGACGAGGCTGAAAACCGGATACATGCCCAAAAATCCATCCTCGCCTGGTGTTTTAAATCGTAGTCTTTGGGCTATTACGTCGTTGTCGTCGCTGCCAGGTACTTAGTGTACCTGCGGCGCTTGACGCCTAGTACTGACCTCAAATCTTACGATTTAAAGGCGGGGATTTAGTAGGGCTGGAACGCGGGCTGGGGGTTGCCGCCGACGAGAGCGAAGATGTGGACCAGCAGGATGATCGCTGCGGTGCCGGACAGCAGCATGATCAGCCGGTAAGGGACTAGTCTGACGGCATCGGTTTTGAGATTGGGTGGCCGCGCCCCCAGATAACCGCTGAGAATGCAGGCTAACACGGCGGCAAAAAACATAATGAGCGTGGTGCCAAGATCAAATTCCATGTTTGCGAATATGGTAGGAATGTGGCGCGGCGCAAGGCTCCCACGCCATTTTCCCTTATCAGGCGTTTATATAATGCCGTGGTTCTCCACAGGAGAATGGCGTTATCCCAATAGATGGTGGTTAACAAAAGGTTTACACGCAAGATGATGGTGGTTAGCCTTAAGTTTGCATAAGTAGGGGATTCGCATGTCTGCGGGCACGCCATGGAGTGTTAAGGGTATAGATTCAAAGGCGCGCGAAGTCGCCAAGGATCTGGCGCGCCGGTCTGGCATGACCCTTGGGGAATGGCTTAATCAGGTGATTCTGGAGGGCGATGAGCCCGAAGCCGATCCACGCGAAAATCGCGGTCGCCGTCCCTATGTGCCACAAAACGATTATCAGCCGGAAAGCGGTGAAGACTATCCTTCGGGGGGCGGGCGTATGAAGCGCACCTACACGTCATCACGTCATGATGAAGAGTTTATCAACCGTCCGCGCCGCTCGGCGCCAGCCTTTTCCTCAGTCGCGGCGCGTGAACGTGCGGCCCGTTATGAAGATGATTATGACCGCTATGAGCGGGGAGGCGATGAGCGTCACCCGGCTGAGCGTCACAGTTCCGGCTCCGAAGACCTGTCGCGTGTGGCCCGCGCTCTGGAATCCCTGGGCTCGCGCATTGAAACCTCTGAGACCCGTTCGGCTTCGGCGGTGCGTGGGGTGTCTCAGGCGGTTGAGGGCTTGCTGACCCGGCTGGAACGTACCGAAGCCGGGGTTACGGCGCGCACGGAACATCTGGCGGAAAAGCTGGAAAGCCATGCCGACGACGTGTTCACCTCGCGCGAGCGTCTGATGCGCACTGAGGAAGATCAGGCCGTATTGGCTGAGCGTCTTGAGGCGGCGGAACGTCTGGTCGATGCGCAGGCGGAACGGCTTGAGGGTCTGTCCGGTCATCTGCGCGAAGAACGCGAACGGGTGGCCAGGCTTGAGGCCGAGTTGCGTGCCCCGCAGCAGCAGGAAAATATCCGCGCCCTTGAAGGGGCCCTGGGCAAGATTTCCAATCAGCTCTATGAAACCGATGTCCGCAACCGTGAAAATTTCAAGGATGTGCGCTCAGATATGCTGGGTCTGTCGCATCGTCTGACCCAGATGGAATTGCGCGACCCCGATGCGGCGGCCCAAAACCTGATCGATAAGGTCGTGGCGCAAGTGTCCCATCGTCTGGACAGTGCCGAGGCCCAGACCTCGACGGCGCTGAAAACCCTAGAGCAAAGCTTTGCAGCACTCGATTCGCGCCTGCTGCGGACCGAAGAGCGCGGTGATGTGTCGGACCCGGAATCGGTGCAGTCTCTGCGTCGTCTGGCCGATGATCTGACCCGCCGTATCGATGAGGCCCGCGTTGAAATCGCCCGCTCACTCGAAGACACCACCCATCACAATATCGAGCAGGCCTTAAGCGGCGTGCACGAACAATTGGCGCAGGTCGATCAGCGTTCGGCCAAGGCCATTGAACAGATGGGCCATAATGTCCTAAAGGTGGCTGATAACCTTAACCGGAGAATGACGGGCGTGGAGCGCCAAGGCCATGACGCGGCAGATCGTTTGAACGCTGAGCTTCGCCGCGTGGCGGATTCAGTGGAGGTTCGCTTTGCGCGTCAGGACGGTCAGCATTCTCAGGCGCTGGAGCGTCTGGGGGGCGAGATCGCCCGCATTTCAGAGCGCCTGTCGAGCCGTATTTCCGAGAGCGAACGCCGCACGGCGCAGGTTCTGGACGGGGTGCAGGCGCACTTGCGTCAGACCCATGAACATACCCACACGGAGCTGGGCGAGCGTATCCGCCAAAGCGAAGCCCGCACCGCCCAAATCCTTGAAGACGCCCGTGCCCGCATTGAGCAGCGTCTGAGCAAGGCCGAGAGCCAGCACCTGGCGGAGCGGATGACGCGCGCCACACCCGCACCGGATGTCCTGCCTAGCGCCTTTGCGTCGCGGTCCCGCTATGCGCCGCCATCGGAGCCTGTCGTCGAAGACGTTCTGGATGTGGTTGATGACGCAGAGGTCGACGCCGAGTTGGACGCGGCGGCGGTCACCCGCTTTGACTTTACGCCGCCCGTGGCTGAGACGGTTGAGGCAGATACAGACGCTGACGACCTCGACTTGACCGGGCATCTGCTGAAAAATGTGACCGGCTTTGGTGAAGAGCGCGCCGACGATGGCCTGCAGGACGCGCGATTCAAGCCCGATTACGATCCGTTTGAGGATGATCTGGATGCTCCGGCAGCCTCGGTTGAGGCGGAGTCTTTCCGCGAGGACGATGAGGCCGATCCGTTCGCCAATGTCGCTCTGTCGCGTAAGACCGCGCCTCGTCTGCGTCACGACCGCGATCCGTTTGCGGATGAAGCGGATGGTGAAGGGGCGGCTGATATTTTTGATGATGAGCCCCTAAAAGGTTTTGGGGCGCGCCGTGACGAAGAAGCCCCGCAAGAAGCCCCCGTCTCCGTCTCCACGCGCGATGCCCTGGCGGCCGCGCGGGCGGCGGTGCGAGCCAGCCTCGAAGACAGCGATGATCGCCGTCCGGGTCTGGGCGGGCTCAAGCTTGGGGCGTCGCGTACCCGCGGTGCGGTGGCGGATAAGCCTGTTAAGACTGTAAAAGCCACTGAGTCAAAAGGCGCACAAAAGTCAGGCTTAGGCGAAACCCTGAAAAAGGCCTTTAAGGCATCGTCCGTGGCCGTGGCCTTGACGGCGGTCGGCGCGGGCGGCTATGCTGTTCTGCGCGATGAGGGTAACTCCGGCCAGGCGCCGATCAAACCTGATGCCGCCCGTAAAACCGATGTGGCAACCCCCATTGCCGCCGCAGCGATCACCCCGCCGGTTGAGGATCGCGCCGCACTTGAGCGGCAGTTTCAGGACGCCGTTCAGGCCCTGACCGCCAATGATCCGGTCGGTATTGATAAGCTCAAGGCCGTGGCTAATCAGGGCTATGCCCCGGCGCAGTTCCGTCTGGGGCGGATCTATGACGGTGAAGAAGGTTTTGGCGGCATTGCACCGGACAAGGTACAGGCCCGTTTGTGGACGCAGCGTGCAGCCGAAGGCGGTGTGTCGCGCGCCATGCATAATCTGGGGCTGATGTATTATGCCGGTGACGGCGGCCAGCCTGATCGCGGTCAGGCTGCCACATGGTTCCGGCGTGCAGCCGAGCGCGGCATTGTCGACAGCCAGTATAATCTGGGTATCATGTACCGCGAAGGTATTGGCGTCACGCTCAACCCGACCGAGGCCTATAAGTGGCTGCTGATTGCTGAGGCAGGCGGCGATAAGGAAGCCGCTCAGGCGGTAGCTGATCTAAAGACCGAACTGTCAGCGCCACAGCGCCGTATCGCTGAGTCTCAGGCCAACGGATTCCAGGCCAAGGCCGATGATGCGGCGACGCTGGCATCTGCCCCGTCTGCGCCACAACCCTGAGCGCCTGTTCAGACTCTGTTCAGTTAATCGCGCTAAGCTTGGTTAACGGCCTGCATCTGTGTGGGCATCGCGGCCGATTAGGGCCTTTGAACCTGAGCCTGTGAACGTGGATATCTACCTGCCCATTGCCGAAATGTCGGTCAATGTCCTGACTATGGTCGGGCTTGGGGTACTGGTGGGGTTTGTGTCGGGCCTGTTCGGTGTCGGCGGCGGGTTTCTGATGGCGCCAGTTCTGGTCTCACTCGGTATTCCGCCGTCCGTGGCCGTGGCCTCTCAGGCCGGGCATGTGCTGGCGACCTCGACCTCTTCCGTCATGAGCTATAGCCAGAGCGACAGCGTCGATTACCGCATGGGCGCGGTCATGGCCGCAGGCGGCGTGGTCGGTGCCATTATCGGCGTTGAAATTTTCCGGATTTTACGTCTACTGGGGCAGATCGATCTGGTGGTGTCGGTCGCCTATCTTTTGGTGCTGGGCTCCATCGGCGGTATGATGCTGAATGAATCCCTGTCGGCCATGCTGCGCCGACGAAAGGGCGAATCGCCACCCCGGCCCAAGGTCAAGCGCCCGGTGTGGATATATGGCCTGCCGTTCAAGATGCGCTTTCCGCGTTCTGGCCTTTACATCAGCTTTATCCCTCCGGCGGCGATCGGGCTTCTGGTCGGGATATTGTCGGCCATGATGGGGGTCGGTGGCGGGTTTTTAATAGTGCCCGCCATGATCTACATCCTGCGCATGAAGGCCTCGGTCGTGGTTGGCACCAGCCTGTTTCAGATTATCATAACGACGCTGGTGACCATGATCCTTCAGGCGGTGCGCAACCACAGCGTCGATATGATTCTGGCGCTGATCCTGCTGGCGGGCGGGGTCGTCGGCGGTCAGGCCGGTATCCGCATGGCCAGTCGTTTCCGCGCCGATGAACTGCGCGCGATCATGGCGGTAATCATTCTGATGGCCGGGTTGCAGATGGGGCTGTCGCTGTTTGTACCGCCGCAGGACCCGTTTGTCCTCGTGCCCACGGGGCAGCAATAATGGTCGCTGTCCTTCCCCCCGCCATACCACCGGCAATCGTTCAGGCCCTGCCCGAAGCGGCCCCGTCCTCGAACATTCTGTCGACTGACCTGACCCAGAACCGCATCGAGGTATCGTCTTCGTTTCAGGGGGCCAAGGTTGTTGTTTACGGTGCGGTCGTCGAAAGCCGTGATCAGCCGTCCGATGTCGTGGTCGTCGTCTCCGGCCCCAAGGCGTCAATGCGCCTGATCCGCAAGGTGCAGGTGGCAGGCCTGTGGCTCAACAGCCGCCCGGTGGTATTCGAAGGCGCGCCAGGTTTTTACATGGCCGCCTCATCCCAGCCGCTGGATCGGATCACCGGCTTTTCCAACCGCCGCCGTCTGGGGCTGGGGGTCGATTATATCGCCATGGATACGCCGCGCGACACCAAGGTCGTGACGCGTTATGGCGTGCGCGATGTGGTGGTCAACAGTCTTGAAGACGATTATCTGGAGTGGCGGCAGGCGGTAACGCGCCTGAAACAGAAATCGAGCCTCTATAGCGATAATCCGTTCGGGGTGCGCTTTGTCGACCGCAACCTGTTCCGTGCCGAAATCGACTTGCCCTCGGATGCGCCGATCGGCACCTATAAGGCCGAGGTCTGGCTGTTTCGCGATGGGGAGCCGGTCAGTTACAGTGCCAAACTGCTGCGGGTTGAAAAGGTCGGGTTTGAGCGCTTCATCTATGACACCGCCCATCGCCGCCCGTGGATGTATGGCATCGTCAGCGCCCTGATCTGTATCGGGCTGGGCCTTGGGGCGTCACGCATTTTCCAGCGGCGTTAAACTGCGCGGGTTTTGTGTATTGGTTTTGTTCGCGCGAATGTTTAAGTTATTCGGGTGACTCGCGATGCGCCCCCAACCCCTGTAACTGATGAGATCAAGCCTGCCGTCCTGCCGGACGCGCCGCCTTTGAGTTTCCGTGAGGTCTTACCGGGACAGTCTCTGGCCTTCCTGCCGTCCAAAGCGGGCCTGAGCAATGGCCACCAGACCCGCCGGATCGAGATCGTGCATTTGCGCGAACTGTGGGGCCGCGAAGCTGTGCTGGTCGCCAATGCGCCGTTTATCCGGCAGCGCCTGTTTGCAGGCCGTGGCCACCGCGAAGTGCAGCATTTCGATGTGCTGGAACTGTTTGCCTTTGTGCGTCCGGCGCAGTTTTGCGCCCCGTCAGTCGCGGGTGTGGCGCAGATTATGGGCTACGGCGAGCCGGACGGGCCGGAAGAAGGCGCGTGGGTTCTGTTCCGGGTGGCCGAAGATTTGCTGTCTGAACTGGCCGCAGCGTCCGTGGCCTTCAGGCTGATGGCGCGGGCCAGCCTCAATTTTATGGCCAAAAACGGCTGGGTGTGGGCGGGCGCGGTTGAGGCGGCGCTGGCGCGCAATCCGCTGCCGGCCGATTTTGTGATCCCGCCTGCGCTTGAGGTCTGGACGCTGCTCGACGAATGGGAGGATCAGGCCCCCGACGTACCGCCTAAATCGGTATCGGTAACTGAGGGCGAAATCGCTGACGCCCTGTCGCGCCATCTGGTTCGGGCCGGTCTTGATGAACGCCGCCCTGAACAACTGGCCTTTGCCCAGTCGGCGCGCACCATTTTTCAGCCGAAATGGGTGATGGATCAGCCACACATGGTGTTGGCTGAGGCGGGTACTGGCGTCGGTAAGACGCTGGGGTATTTGGCTCCGGCCCAAGCCTGGGCGCAAAAAGCGCAAGGCAAGGTGTGGGTGTCGACCTATACCCGCGCGCTGCAAAAACAGATTTTCAATGATACCCGCGCCCTGTTTGATACCGACGCTGAGCGCCAGATGAAGGTGGCGGTACGCAAGGGCCGCGAAAACTATCTGTGCCTGCTTAATTATCAGGAGCGGCTAACCGCAGTCAGTCAGACGCCGGGGGAGGCGATCATTGCGGGCCTGATGGCGCGTTGGGTCGTCTATAGCCGTGACGGCGATATCATGGGCGGGGATTTCCCGACCTGGCTGCCATCGCTGTTGCCGGTTGGGTCGGGAGCGCATTTGTTTCAGTCGCTTAATCCGGCGGCACTGGTTGACCGGCGGGGGGAGTGCATCCATTCGGCCTGCGCCCATTACCGGGTGTGCTTTGTCGAAAAGTCTATCCGTAAGGCGAAATCGGCCCAAATCGTGATCGCCAACCATGCCCTCGTGATGGCGCAGGCGGCCTATGAGTTGCACGCGGCCCAAAAAGCCAATTTGAAAGCGACCGATGACCGCAGCGAAGAACCGTCCGAAGTGCCGGTGCTGTCGCGCCTGATCTTCGACGAAGGCCACCATGTGTTCGAGGCCGCAGATTCGGCGTTTTCGACCGCTTTGTCGGGGTTTGAGGCGGCGGAACTGCGGCGCTGGATACGTGGCAACGAAGGCCACCGGCGGCGCTCACGCGGTCTGGAGCAGCGCTTAGGCGATCTTTTGGCGACGCGTGAGACGGCGCAGGATGCGCTCAAGGATCTGATCCGCGCCGCCCATGTTCTGCCGCAGGAAGGCTGGTCCCAGCGCCTGACGACGCGCACCCAGTCCGGCAATATGATGGAACCGCTGGGGCCGATTGAGGCCCTGCTGGCCACGGTCATGAAGCAGGTCGAGGTCCGTCAGGCCGACACCACCTCGCGGTCGCGCTATCGTTCGGAGACCGAGGCGGGTGGTGAATGTGAAGCCCATCCGTGCCTGCCCGAAGTGGCTGAAGCGTCAAAGGCGGCGGCGGTGGCTTTGCGCGGGATCGAAGCGCCACTGCTGGCGCTGGTGCGGGCAATCGAAGATGTTCTTGACGCTGAAAATACCGAACTGGAACCGCAAGAACGCATCAGGCTGGATGGGGCCCTGCGCGGGCTGGAGCGGCGGGCGCGGATCACGCTTCCGGCCTGGCGCGCTTTGTTGCAGCATATGGCCAATGACGAGGACGATGCGGGGCCGCCATCCAATCAACCGGCCTTTGTCGACTGGTTTGCGGCTGAAGCGGTGGGTGGCCGGGTGGTCGATGTCAGTCTGAACCGCCACTATGTCGACCCATCGATCCCGCTGGCCGAATATGTGCTCAAACCCGCTCACGGCGTGCTGATGGCCTCAGCGACTTTGAGTGATGGAACCCATGAGGATCGGTTTGCGCTGGCGCGGCAACGGACGGGCGCCAACCATCTGGTCATGGGGGCCAAGGATGTGCGCATTACTTCGCCGTTTGATTATGGCGAGCAGGCGCGGCTGTTTGTGGTCACCGATGTCGCCCGCGACGATGCCCGTGCGCTGACGGCCGCCATGCGCGCGCTGTTTCTGGCGTCGCGCGGCGGGGGACTGGGGCTGTTTACCGCTATTCGCCGGCTCAAGGCCGTTTATGAGCACCTGCACCGTCCGCTGGCCGAGGCCGGGATATCGCTGTACGCGCAACACGTTGATCCGCTCGATGTATCGGATCTGGTCAGCGTGTTTCGCTCAGAGCACAATTCCTGCCTGCTGGGCACCGATGCGGTGCGCGACGGTATCGACGTGCCGGGTGGTGCGCTGCGTCTTATCGCCTTTGACCGGGTGCCGTGGCCGCGGCCGGATGCCCTGCACCGTGCGCGCCGTGAGCATTTCGGGGGACGGCTTTATGACGATGCGCTGGTGCGGGCCAAACTCGCTCAGGCCTTCGGGCGGCTGATCCGGCGCAAAGACGATAAGGGCGTGTTTGTCATGCTCGATTCCGCCGCCCCGACACGTTTGTTTGAGAGCCTGCCCGACGGTGTGGTGTTGCAGCGCTGCACCTTGGCGGAGGCCCTGACGGCGATAGAGGCGTTTTTATATCCGGCTTAAGAACGCCCCCTGTTGCAGGGGGAGCTGTCTTTGAGTTAACCTCAAAGACAGAGGGGGTAATATCGGACGATCCGGTTGTCTGATGCGCCAGTTACCCCACCACCCCCTTCGGGGTATCCTCCCCTCCAAGAGGGGAGGTTCTGTACTGAGAGGGGATACCTTCCGTGACCGACGACACACTAATTGCCGCCGAGACACCCAAAAAAGCGCCGACCAAATGGGGGCTGGCCTGGCCGTTCCTGATCGTGCTGATCGCCCTTGGGCTATGGAGCGCCTACTGGATCTATATGGCCCGCCAGGTTGAAACCAACCTGACCGCTCATCGTGAGGCTCTGATCCGGGCGGGGTATCATGTCCAGTACGATCCGGTCAGCGTGCGCGGCTACCCTTTTCGCATGTTCATGGAATTCAAAAAGGTTGAGGTCGTTGCCCCGTCCGGTAAGGGTTTTGCCGCACCGGTGATCGCCGCTGAGGCCAATGCCTATGCGCTTGATAAATGGGTGATGGTGGCGGAAAAAGGCCTCACCCTGTTGCGCGGGCGTCATGAAGGCCTTGATCTGGGGCAGGTGACGGTGACCGGCGATGCCCTGCGCGCCAGTGTGTCGGGACTCAATAAGCCGGTTTATGATGTGGCCATCGAAGGTCTTAATCCGGTGTTTGTGTCGTCCGATCCGGCGCGGCCCTTTGCGCTGAATGGGGCTGAGCGGTTCGAGGCTTATCTGCGGCCCAACGCCAAGACCGCAGATATGGCTGATATTCTGGTGCGCATCACCGGCGCTAAGGGCGATCCGTTGAGTCTGGCGGGCAAGATCGGCCAGACCAAGCCGTTCACCCTGCACTGGGAAGCCAGCGTCAATCACCTGTCGCAGTTTAAGGGCGTTGACTGGGGCCAAAGTGTTGAGGCCTGGCAAAAGGGCGGCGGGGCGTTGAGCGCTATGAAATCATCGCTCAAGATCGAGGAGCTTAATCTGTTTCTGGAAAGCGACCTGATGAGCGTCGATTCAAACCGCCGCCTGAATGGCCAGCTCAAGCTCGAAATCTCAGGCTCAGGCGATCCGTTCGGGTTTTTGCTGTCGACTGGCCTGATTGATGCCCAGTACGAACCTCTGGCGCGGCCGCTGGTCGGGGTGCGCATGGTCGCCGAAAAGGCAGTGGTGATGAATTTCGAGTTCAGGGACGGCGGCACCTATACCGGCCCGCTCAAGGTTTCCGACGCCCCCAAGGTGTTTTAAGTGATAAGCGCTTTGGCTGCCGATGCGCGTCTTGGACACCTACTGGATCAGCACATAGTTGATATAAAACTCATCCATCGCCTCGGCTGAGGCATTGTTGAGCACCAGAGTGTCGAACTTGGCGTCCTTAAGCTTAAGGTCTTTCAGGCGCACATCGATGCGCGCCCAGTCACCCTTGGGCACCTTGACGCTCAGTTCAGCGCCCGAGACGACCTTGTCGCCCAGCTTGGCCGACAGTTTGAATTCCTGCTTGCCCTTGGGGCCACCATGGACCAGCAGGGTGATCGTGCTAAAACCTGCCGGATCGAACGGCGCGCTGGTCTGAAAGGTCATGACGTTCCAGCCCGCCATGGTCACGGCCACAGGTTTTGAACCGTCGGCAAAGGCAAATTGCGCCTGATGTTTGGCCCAGCCACCGATCCACCAGCCGTTTTTCAGGCCATCGGCATATATAAGCACCGCTGTCGGGGTTTGTGCCTGTGTGCGCAGAGGTAGCAGCGTAAGAGCGGTCGTTCCGGCCACAAGGTGGCGGCGTGTGATGGCTGATGTCATATTATCTTCCCTGATTTTTATGTCGCCTTTTTCGGCGATTAAATAAATTTGTAATATGAAAGCTGTCGCCTGCCAAACCGGATTTACTCAAAGCGATTTGGAAATATAGAAATCTGTCCGGCTGTGGATTTTTATGCACAGTTGAATGGCCGCAAAAGTTTCAATTGCATCAATGTGATAGGCGGTAATCTGTCACAAAAGCCCGCTTGCGGGCCGCCTTTGAAATGGCTATGAAGTATGACCATAACCTTGAGAGTGACCACTTTTTCCGTGAACGCGCAAACCCCTCAACCGGCTGAGGCTCCGTCGCTGGAGTCCTTACGCAAACGCATTGATCAGATCGATGCCGATTTGTTGCGTCTGGTCGATACGCGCGCCAGTCTGGCCGAGGCGATAGCAACAGCCAAGGCCCATGAGGCGGCGGTTGAAACGGTTCACCGCGAACGGGTTCCGGCAGAGCATATATCCTTGCTGCGTCCGGACCGTGAGGCCTTGCTGATCCGTAAGCTGTTGTCTGCACCGGGCCGTAAGGTGTCCGATGCGGTGATCATCCGCATATGGCGTGAACTGATCTCGGAATCTTTGCGTATTCAGGGTGCAGATCGCGGCGGTCTGCACCTTAATTTATGGGCCGGCGATAAGGCTGAGGTGATGCTGTGGGCGCGTCAGCGCTTTGGGGCTGCGCCTGCGCTCAGTCAGGCGGCCGATCCGGTGGCGGCGATTTTAGCGGCGCGCGATCCGCGCCATGTCGGGGTCATCAGCCTTGATCCCAAGGGCGGGGCATGGTGGGCGCGGCTACTGGCTGAGCCTCATGTCCGCGTCATGGCCGCACTGCCGGAAGACATAAACGGCCGTCCGCAGGCCTTGGGCGTGGCGTCATTGCAACCGGAACCGACAGGCAATGATGTGACTTTTTGGGTAACTGATTATGCCGGGGCGGATCATAAGCTAAGTGATATCCTGTCCCAGCGGGGTCTGATCGCGGATGCGATTTGTCAGGCATCGGGCTTGAAACTATGGGCTCTGACCGGCTATGTGCAGGAAGATGATGACCGCCTGAGCGGTTTTGGCAGCCTGTCCGGTGTGATCGGGGCGGCAGCCCGGATCTATTGAAAGTTTAAGCTCATGACCGATATCCTGACCCGTTTGCCGCAACCGAAACCCGGCATCATGGATATCCACGCCTATGTCGGTGGAAAATCAAAGATCGAAGGTGTTGCCGAACCGATCAAGCTGTCATCTAATGAGAATGCGCTGGGCTGTTCAGCTTTGGCTTTGGCGGCCTATGATGAGGCCCGTGCCAAGCTGTTTCGGTATCCCGACGGGCTGGCCTCGCCTTTGCGATCAGCCGTGGCGGCCTATCACGACCTTGAGCCGGAGCGGCTGATTTTTGGCAACGGCTCCGACGAAGTGTTCGGCATGCTCAACCAGACCTATCTGCAACCGGGCGACAATATCGTCACCGGTGAGTTCGGCTTTCTGGCTTACCGCATCAGCGCTCAGGCCTGCCAGTCGGAGGTGCGTCTGGCGCCGGAGCCTGAATTGCGGGTCGAAATTCCGCGCATTCTGGAACTGGTCGATGACCGCACCAGGATCGTTTATATCTCCAACCCCGCTAACCCGACCGGCACCTGGAATACCCCGGAAGAGATCGCCTACCTGCGCTCAGAGCTTGATCCCTCGGTTATTCTGGTGATCGACGAAGCCTATGCTGAGTTTGCCGATGAACCGACCTGGGAGACGTCGTTTGGTCTGGCGCGCGCCCACGACAATATTGTGGTGACGCGGACCTTTTCCAAGATTCACGGTCTAGCCGGTTTGCGGGTCGGGTTCGGTTATGCGCCAATCGGCATGATTGAGGCGATGGAGCGGATGCGTATGCCGTTCAACATCAACCTGCCCGCGCAATATGCGGCGGCGGCGGCCTTACAGGATCAGGCCCATATCGATGCCTCGCGCCAGCAGGTGCTGAACTGGCGGCCACGGCTCATTCAGGAGATCCGCGCTCTGGGGTATCGGGTGGAGCGCTCGGCGGGGAACTTCCTGTTGATCCATTTCGACAGCGAGCAGGTGGCATCCGATGCCAATGATCACCTGATGCGTGAAGGCATCCTCATCCGCTGGGTCAAGAACTATGGCCTGCCCCAGGCCTTGCGCGTCACGGTCGGTAAGGACGATGAAAACCGTGCCTTCCTCGAAGCCTTAGCGCGCTTTAAGGCTTAGACAAGCAGCTTTGGCAGCCCCTTTGCAGACATCCTCCCATGCGTCTCAAAATGAGGATGGGGTAGGGCTGTGGGTCGTGCAGAGACTATATGGAAATTGCCGCAGATCGTTCTGCGTCGGGCCTTTGGGCATCTGACCCGCCGCGACTATCACCTGGCCATGCTGATATTCTTGAGCGTGTTTATCTTCGCGTTTGTGGCCAATTCCTGATCAGAGCTTGCCCTCTTTTACCCCCAGAGCATCGGCCAACCGCATCTTGGCCGAACCGGGCCGTAGGGGCTTTTGCTGGCTCTCATGCGGTTTCCAGCCTGACAGGGTAATGATCTCAAACGTCGCGGTCACCCGTCCGTCATCCGTGCCAAACCGTGCCCGATAGAGCGCAAACGCCTTCGCCAGTATCGCCTTATTCAAACCTTTGCGCGGGCGGTCAAACAGGATGTTGGTTTCCCCCATCGCCCGCAAATCCTGCAGCAATCGCAAGGGGTGCGCATAGGTCACGCTAACCTTATCGGCATCGACGACCGGCATGGCAAAGCCGGTGCGTTTCAACAAATCGACCAGATCATAGCTTTCGGCAAAGGGCGCGATACGCGGGCCATAGCCGCCGCGCACCTCCATTTCAGCCTCCATCAGCACGGTGCGCAGTTCGCGCAAGGTTTCCCCGCCCAACAACGACCCGATAAACAATCCGTCGCCTTTCAGGGCGCGCCGGATTTGCACCAGCACGCCGGGCAGATCATTAACACTGTGAAGGGTAAGCGGTGCGACGATCAGATCAAGGCTGTCGTCCGCGAACGGCAGGGCTTCTTCGTCCAGCACCATTTGCAGATGACCATTGCCCGTGCGGCCCTTTGTCATAACCTCAGATATATCGGCCTCGATCAGGGTGCTGATCTTGGTCGCGGCATAGGACGATTTTAAACACTTGCCAAAGGTGCCGTCTCGGGCCCCAATATCGAGCGTCAGATCAAACGTGCGGTTGATGGCGCTGAGGGTATCTAAGGCATCTTCGACCGCGCGGATTTTCAGGAAACTGGCCGCCCCAAAGCCATCCGCCACGCGGTCAAGGCGGCGGGCGAGAAGTGAACGGTCAAACAGGCGCGGGGGAAGCTGGGTCATGGGGCCGGGGGATAGGGGACAATGAATAACAGATGGGCGTTCATAGGCGAATTGCCAGCCAAGGTTAAGGGGCTGGTCAAAGATAATGGCCGTAACGTCGTGCGCAGTGTGATTGACGCCATCTATCCGGCGCAGGTGCTGGACCGCGATCCCCATGATCCGGTCAACTATGCCGCCCCGAATGAAGCAATGCTGCTGGGGGGGCTGTCGGCGGACACCTGGGGGCAGATCCGGTTCTTAAGCGATGAGGGCTGCGATATGTGCGCGCGGCCGCTGGCGGGCGGGATTTATCTGGGGGCCGGCGGGCGCTGTGAAGGGTGCACGTCAAAGCCGTTTCCGTTTACGCGCACGCGGGCGGCCTGTCTTTATGGGGAGGCGTCCAAAAGCCTGATCCTGCCGTTCAAACATGCTGACCGCACCGATATCGGCCCGATGTTTACGCAATGGATCGGGCGGGCCGCGGCGGAGTTGATCAGGGACTGCGATGTGATTGTGCCCGTGCCGCTGCATTGGACGCGGTTGTGGAGCCGGCGCTACAATCAGGCCGCTGAGATCGCAAGGCCTCTGGCGCGGCAATATGATAAGGATTATCTGGCCGATGGCCTGCGCCGGATTAAGGCGACCAAGCGGCAAAGCTCCCGAACCGAACGGGCTAAAAATGTCAAAGGCGCGTTTATGGTGACACCGGCGGGCGTGCGACGCTTACGCGGTCGCCATGTAGTGCTGGTCGATGATGTGTTCACGACCGGGGCGACCGTGCGGGCCTGCGCCGAGGCTTTGATGGCCGCCGGGGTGCGTCAGGTCGATGTGGCGGTTATTGCCCGCGCCGCGCCAGATGTGGATGCGGCACTTTAATTATTCTGCATCTGGATTATATACAGTTTAACATAGCCCGTCAGTGGAAGTTGTTTTATGGCCAAGATCGAAATCTATACCAAACCCTATTGCCCCTATTGTGAGCGCGCCAAGGCGTTGTTTGACAAAAAAGGGGCGGCCTACGAGGAGTTTGTGGCCTCCCATGACCCGGAACTGCGCGCCCAAATGAACCAGCGCTCCGGTCGCAGCACCTATCCGCAGATTTTCATCGACGGCCTGCATGTAGGTGGGTGCGATGATCTGCTGGCGCTCGATTCGCGTGGCGGGCTTGATCCGTTGCTGGCAGGCTAGATAGTGGTCGATACTTTGAAAATCGCCCTTATTCAGTTGACCACGCCCGCCGATCAGGCGGTAGCGTTGGCGCAAGCCACGCCGCTTATTGAGCGAGCGGCGGCTGAGGGCGCGCAGCTTATCCTGACGCCGGAATGTTCCAACTTGATGGAAATCCGCAAGGATCAAAAAGCGCTGAAGGTCACGACGGCGGAGAACGATATCTGCGTTCAGGGCTACCGCGATCTGGCGCGGCGGCTCAAGGTGTCGATCCTGATGGGATCGGCGATCGTTCTGGAAAAAGACGGCGACACCCGCGCCGTCAACCGTACCCTGCTGATCGGGCCGGACGGCGACTTTATCGACGCCTACGACAAAGTGCATCTGTTCGATGTCGAACTGGCGAACGGCGAATCCTATAAAGAAAGCAATGGCATCCGTGGCGGCGCGCGCGCGGTGGTGACGGAGGTCGCGGGCGTCAAACTCGGCATGAGCATCTGCTATGATGTGCGTTTTGCCTATCTGTTCCGCGTGCTGGCCAAGGCCGGGGCGTTGGTGATCACCACGCCCGCGGCTTTTACCGTGCCGACGGGCAAGGCCCACTGGAAAGTGCTGCTGCGGGCGCGGGCGATTGAAACCGGCGCGTTTGTGCTGGCTCCGGCCCAAGGTGGGGCCCACGAAGATGGCCGTAAGACCTGGGGACATTCCCTGGTCATTGGGCCGTGGGGCGAGGTGATCGCATCACTGGATCACGACCGTCCGGATGTGCTGTTTGCCACGCTTGATCTGTCTGAAGTGGCCAAGGCGCGCGCGGCCCTGCCGCAGCTTAAGCACGATCGGGATATTGTCCTGTCATGATCCGGTATGCGCTAAAGTGCCCGCACGCCCATGAGTTTGAGGCGTGGTTTTCGTCCTCCTCCGGTTTTGAGGATCAGCAGACGCGCGGACTGATTGAATGTCCGATGTGCGGCGCAACTGAGGTTGAAAAAGCCATCATGGCCCCCAGTGTGCGCACCACCAAGGGCAAGGACCCGGTTGCGGAAACGCACCGGGTTATGGCCGAGGCCGCCTATCAGATGCGCCAGCACGTCGAGAAGAATTTTGATTATGTGGGTGAGGGCTTTGCCAAGGAGGCCCGCGATATCCATGAGGGCTATTCCAAAGACCGGCCCATTTACGGCGAAGCGACACCGCAAGATGTGAAATCCCTGATCGAGGATGGCGTGCCGGTAGCCCCTTTGCCGGTGATGAAGCCGGTGGTTCCGCAAGCTGATGTGCCCGTTATGCCGTCACCGTCACCAAAGCCTGCGGGCAGTTCAAAACTGAATTAAAAAAAGCCCGGAGATGTCTCCGGGCTTTTTCGTATTTAGGCTTCTTCGGAGGTGGGCTCGGCCTCAGCCTTTTTACGGCGGGGCGCACGCGGCTTTTTGACCGCCTCAGCCGGGGCTTCATCTGGCTCAGGCGCAGATACCGCTTCAACCTCACGCGGCGTACGGGGCGCGCGCAGGAAGGCCGGCAGATGGTCGGCATCGACATTGGCGGGCGGCGGCGTATAGGCCGGTTCCGCGACCGGCGCCAGAGGCACTGGCGCTAAGGGCACCGAGAAGGGCTCGGTTGAGGCGATGACCGGCGGCGCACCCAGCGGGTCGGCGACAATCTGCTCCTGTTCGTTCAGGCGCTGACTGCGGCGGCGCTCATAGCGCTCACGGCGGGTTTCGCGGCGATTGCCGTCGGCATCAAATTGGTCACGTTCAGGGCCCTTATCTGGGCCACGATCTGCGCCCACGCGCTCAGGCGCACGTTCTTGCCCGCGTTCTGGGGCACGATCTGGCCCACGCTCAGGGCGCGGTTCACGCGGTTCTCTGGGCTCACGCGCCTCATAGGGGCGATCACGGTTGCGGTCACGGTCATTACGGTCGCGATTGCGGTCGTTACGATCTCTGTCGTTGCGGTCATTACGGTCACGATTGTTGCGATCATCGCGGCGTGGGCGCTGATCGCCCTCAGCGGTAGTCTCATTCGTGTCATAGGACTCAGTTTCAGTCGCTTCGGCCTGAACGTCACCGCCCTCGTTTTCGCCATCGCCGTCTTCTTCGACGTCATAGAAGTTCGAGAACGGGTCACGCACCACAAATTCCGAGACGGCACGGGTAGGCTGCATCTGACGGATCAGGCGGAAATAATGCTCGGCGTGCTGCAGGTAGTTTTCGGCCAGAACCCGGTCGCCGGACGAATTGGCGTCGCGGGCAAGCTGCTGATATTTTTCGTAGATGGTCTGAGCATTGCCGCGAACCTTGGCCCCTTCGGGGCCGGTGGATTCGTAGGCGCGGTTGGGGTTGTTGTTCTGCTGACCAGAGGGTTTAGTGGTATTGCGATTCCGGCCACGTTGCCGTTTCATACCCCTGAAATCTTTCATGTGTGTGCGACCGTTCTATACGCTTCGCCCGCATTGGGGCGGCAAATTTTCGTAAATCCAGCAAATGCTTATGGTTATTCGGATGGATACGACCATAGTATTTGGTGATGTCTTTTGGGTCGGTTTGTGCGCGCGGGGTGGCCCCGTATGAAATACCCGTCGTGCGCCCGACCAGCCTGCTTCGCCCAATTTACGTGATACGGACTATTCGTATCACCGCAGGCGTTAACAAGGGATGGAAGACACCCCTTGATTAGCGGCAAATCAATCAAACGCCAAGCGATTTTTTAAAGTACGAATTTTTGGCCGATCACGATGCGCGGGTTTGTCGACAGGTCGAGCAGGGTGTGGACGTTGATAAATCCCGCCTCTTTCATAATCTTTTCAACCGCTTCGGATTGATCATAGCCGATTTCGATATAGGCCATGCCGTCTTTTTTAAGGACGCGGAAAACGTCGGGGATAAGCTCGATATAGGCTTGCAGGCCGTCCGGTCCGCCGTCCAGCGCCAGAATCGGGTCGTGCTCTTTCACTTCCGGATCAAGGGTGGGGATAACCTCTGAGCGGATATAGGGCGGGTTTGAGGCCACGAAATCAAAGCTGTCATCGGCCATGCCGACCGCCCAGGAGGTGCGTAAAAATGCCGCACGTCCCGCAAGACCCAGATTGGCGGCATTTTCGCGCGCGACCGCCAAGGCTTCTTCGGAAATGTCGGTGCCGAGGCCGCGCGCGGCTGGACGCTCCGCCAGAATCGAAAGCAGAATTGCGCCGGAACCGACGCCCAGATCGGCGACCTGAAACGATTGCCCCTCTTCGGTGCGCTTTAGGATCAGATCAACCAGACATTCGGTCTCCGGACGCGGCGACAGGACGTGAGAATTGATATTGAGCATCAGTTTCCAGAAACCCTTGCGGCCTAAGATCCGCGACACAGGCATGCGCTTGAGGCGCTTTGACAGGTAATCTTCGAGGGTGGCGACCTGATCCGCCGTCAGCGGACGATACGGGTCGGTGATAATATCAGCGCGGCTGGCGCCGGTAGCGGCTTCCAGCAACAGGCGGGCGTCAATGGCTGGGGAATCGAGGCCTGCGGCCTTGAGGCGGGCTTGGGCGGATTTCCAGGCGTTGACGAGGGTGGTTGTTGTTTCGGTCATGGAGGAACTCAAAAATCTATGGGCGTGGGCTCAAGGCGCGAGCCCTCAAACAGCGAAGCGGTAGGGCAAAAACAAGCGTTAGCCCCGCCCATCAGAAGTACCGCGCCACCATCATATAGTTGACCGCTATATCGTTCGACAACGCCCATTGGTCAAGTATCGGGTTATAACTGACCCCCACGGCCGGATCAGGCGTCAGGTCAGTTTCCGACAGAAAGTCCTCGATTTCGGACGGTTTTAAGAACTTGTTCCAGTCGTGGGTCCCTTGCGGCACCCAGCGCAGCACGTATTCCGCCGCCACGATCCCGAGAGCGAAGGATTTGGTCGTCCGGTTGAGCGTGGCCACAAACATCAACCCGCCGGGTTTAACTAAAGACGCGCAGGTTTTCAGGAACTCACGCGGATCGGCAACGTGTTCGATCACTTCCATGCACAGAACGACATCGAACAGGGGTTCGCCCGACGCCGCCAATTGTTCCACGGTCTGCGCCAGATAGCGGATATCAAGCCCGTCTTGCGTCGCGTGGGCCTTAGCCGTGCCGATGTTTTTTTCCGACGCATCAAGGCCAGTGACCTCAAAGCCCATCCGTCGCATGGGTTCACTCAACAACCCGCCGCCGCAGCCGACATCAAGCAGGCGCATATGGTCAAAGGGGTGAATATCGTCACCGTCAAGATGCGAAAAATGCATCAGGCAGGTATCGCGGATAAAGCGCACGCGGGTCGGATTGAACTTATGCAGAGGCGCAAACTCGCCCTTAACGTCCCACCATTTGGCGGCCAGCGCTGAAAAACGCGCCACTTCGGCTTCGTCGATCGAAAATCCACTCGCCGGTGAATTTGTCGCATCCGTTACGTCTTTTGCGGAATTTTCACCGCCAGAGGCCGTGAAAGCTTGCGTTTCGGGAATATTTTTTCGCGTAAGCGCCATTTTTTATGTCCATTTCGCGGGCGAAACCGGTGCGCAACTCTTGCAGGCTGCGCG
This sequence comes from Asticcacaulis endophyticus, assembly GCF_014652575.1. GTDB lineage: Bacteria > Pseudomonadota > Alphaproteobacteria > Caulobacterales > Caulobacteraceae > Asticcacaulis > Asticcacaulis endophyticus. The sequence goes on from NZ_BMZB01000001.1 coordinate 1,307,605, forward strand.
TCATGTCGCTAAATATGCCCGCCTTGAGCGACGGGCAAGCTTTAAGAATAGGTCTTCATAGCATCTTTTGTACGTCAAACAGTCAGGATTTGTATCACAGTGACTCGCTTAGTCATGAAATTCGGCGGCACGTCCATGGCCGATCTGGAGCGCATCCGCCGGGCGGCGCGTCTGGTCGCGGCAGAGGTCGATGCCGGTCATAATGTCGCCGTCGTGGTCTCGGCCATGTCGGGCAAGACCAACGAACTGGTCGCCTGGACCGATGGCGCCGGTAAGCCCACAGGTAAGGCCTTAGAAGGCGATGACGAATATGATGTTGTCGTAGCCTCCGGTGAACAGGTGACCGCAGGTCTTCTGTCGATGGTTCTGCGCAACATGGGCTATGACGCCATCTCGATGATGGGCTGGCAGGTGCCGATTATTACCTCCGACATTCACGGTAAGGCCCGTATTCTCGACATCCCCCCCGCAAAGCTTGAGACCGCGCTTGATGCCGGTCAGATCGTGGTCGTGCCGGGCTTTCAGGGTGTCACCGAATCCGGTCGCATCACGACGCTGGGCCGGGGTGGTTCGGATACGTCGGCTGTGGCTGTGGCGGCGGCGGTAAAGGCGATTCGCTGTGATATCTATACCGATGTCGACGGGGTCTACACCACCGATCCGCGCGTCGAAGCCAAGGCCCGCCGCCTCAAAAAGATTTCATTTGAAGAGATGCTGGAAATGGCGTCCCTTGGGGCCAAGGTGCTTCAGACCCGCTCGGTCGAGCTGGCCATGGGGCAGCGTATGCCGGTGCGCGTGTTGTCTTCTTTTGTGGAGCCGGGCGAAAATATTGATCAGGGCACCATCGTGTGCGACGAGGACGAAATCGTGGAAAAGCATATTATTTCCGGCGTGGCCTTCAGCCGTGATGAAGCCAAAATCACCCTTCTGGGCCTGCCAAATAAGGTCGGCGTGTCGGCAGCGGTGTTCTCAAAGCTGGCGCAGGCCAACATCAATGTCGACATGATCGTTCAGTCTGAAAAGCGCTCCGGTGACTATGCCAACCAGTTGTTCACCGTCGGCAGACGTGACGCTCAGGCTGCCGCCGACATCATGAACGCGGCCAAGGACGAACTGGGTTATGATACGCTGAAAGTCGATGAAAACGTCGCCAAGGTCTCGATCGTCGGCGTCGGTATGCGCTCGCACACCGGCGTGGCGGAAACCATGTTCCGTGCTCTGTCCGATAAGGGCATCAACATTCAGGTGATTTCGACCTCTGAGATCAAGATTTCGGTGCTGATTGACGAAGCCTATACCGAGCTGGCCGTGCGCGCCCTGCATGCGGCATACGGTCTGGACAAGATAGGCGTGTAAAGCCTAATGGGCGGATGAGTTTCGGCTCATTACGGATATGTGAGTGTAAAAACGCCGCACGGCTTGACCTGCGGCGTTTTTCTATGGTGTGGGTATGCCAAAAATATAATAGTTACGTTCAGGGCTTCGATTAGGGAATAGAGTCACTATGAAATCCGGTCTCGCCATCAAGGGCCAAAGAGGGCTGCTGCGCCAGATCCGTGAGGTCATGGCCGACGGTACCACCGCACAGGTCAGACTTGATGCCGTGGTGCGCATCATTGCCAATTCGATGGTGGCCGAGGTCTGTTCGATCTATCTGCGTCGTACTTCCGAAGAACTGGAACTGTTCGCCACCGAAGGTCTGAACCGCGCCGCCGTCCACAATACCCGCCTGCGTTTGACCGAAGGTCTGGTCGGTGAGGTTGCCCGCGCCGGTGCCCCGCTTAATTTATCGGACGCACCGGCTAATCCAAACTTTGCCTACCGTCCGGAAACGGGCGAAGACCCCTATAACTCGTTCTTAGGGGTGCCACTGCTGCGCGGCGGGCGGACCATTGGCGTCCTGGTCGTGCAAAACCGCGCCATGCGCCACTATCAGGAAGAAGAGGTTGAGGATCTTCAGATCATCGCCATGGTTCTGGCCGAAATGGTGGCGGCGGGCGATCTTCAGGTCTTTGACGAACTGAAGGACATTGAGCTTGCGCCCCATAAGCCGGAGCGGCTCAAGGGGGCGGCGTTCTCAGACGGCATCGCCCTTGGGGTCGTTATACTGCACGAGGTGCCGGTCACGCCTGAGCACCTGCTGTCAGATGATCCGGTGGCCGAAGAGGTGCGCCTGCTGACCGCGATTACGTCGCTGCGCGAACAGATTGATGAGATGTTTGAGGGCCAGCACGGTCTGGCCGGGCCGACCTTTGACGTGCTCGAAACCTACCGCATGTTTGCCCATGATCGCGGCTGGACGCGCAATCTGGTCGAGGCGGTGCGCTCAGGCCTGACGGCCGAAGCCGCCGTTGAGCGCGTCCGTAATGAGCAGCGCGCCCGGATGAACTCAGCCCGTGACGCCTATATGCGCGAACGCCTGCATGACCTCGAAGATCTGGCCAATCGGCTGTTGCGGGTGCTGGCGGGCAAGAGCACCGTGGCGCGCGAAATCCCTGAAAATTCCATTCTGGTGGCGCGTGATCTGGGCCCGGCGGACCTGCTGGAATATGACCGCAAGAAGCTGAAAGGCATCTTGCTGGAAGAAGGCTCGGCCGCTGCCCACGCGGCTATTGTGGCGCGCGCCTTGCAAATCCCGTGTGTGGGCAGGCTCAATGGTCTGCGCGACCGGGTCAGTCAGAACGATGCCGTTATTGTTGATGGCGAAACCGGCGAAGCGTATCTGAGGCCGCGTCCCGACATTATTGGTGCCACCCACGCCCGTATGGATGTCCGCGCCCAGAAACGCGCTGAGTTCATCAAGATCAAGAACGTCCCGGCCATTACTAAGGATGGCCACAGCGTCGCCATGCTGATGAACGCCGGTCTGGAGTTTGATCTTGAGATCATGCACGAAACAGGGGCTGAGGGCATTGGACTGTTTCGTACCGAATTTCAGTTCATGGTCTCTGAGGATCTACCGCGTCTCAAGCGCCAAACCGAACTTTATGAACGGGTGATGGATGAGGCCGTCGATAAGCCGGTGACCTTCCGCACCCTTGATTTGGGTGGGGATAAGATTCTGCCCTATATGGAGACCGAGCGCGAAGAAAACCCGGCCCTGGGATGGCGCGCCGTGCGTATGGGCCTTGATCGTCCGGCCTTGCTGAGGATGCAGATACGCGCTCTGATCATCGCCGCGCGTGGCCGCGAGTTGCGCATCATGTTCCCGATGGTCGCCTCGATTGATGAGTTCCGTCAGGCGCGCGAATGGGTCGATGTCGAAATGGCCTGGGCCAAGCGGCGCGGGCGGGCTTTGCCGTCAGTGTTGCGGGTCGGGGTGATGATCGAGTGTCCGTCCCTGCTGTGGCATCTGGATGCCCTGCTGCCGATGGTCGATTTCGCCAGCGTCGGCACCAATGACCTGACGCAGTATCTGTTTGCCGCCGACCGCACCAATCCGCGTGTGGCCGAGCGTTATGACGTGCTGTCGCCGCCGATGCTGCGGGCCTTGTCGTCGATCCGTCAGGCGGCGGATGAGAGCGGCACGCCGGTGTCAGTCTGCGGTGAAATGGCCGGTAAGCCGCTGGAAGCCTTTGTGCTGGTTGCGCTGGGGTTCAACCGTCTGTCGATGCCGCCCGCAGGCATTGGTCAGGTCAAGCGCATGATCCTAAGCTGCGACCGTGAGGCGGCGTCAAAGGCCATCACCCGCATGATGACGAGTTCATACAGTTCGCTGCGCAGCGAAATTCTGTCGTTAGCGAGAAAGCTTAATGTAGACCTCTAATTCATACCTCCCCATTTTAATGGGGAGCCGGGCGGCCGGTGCCGGGGACCGCACGAGTTTACGTAGTAAACGAGATGTGGTGGTGGGGGTTCTTTGAGGCATCAACATCCATAAACAAAGGTAAGGTTCCTCTAACAAGGCCCCCCCTCCGTCATTTCGCTGTCGCTCAATGCCACCTCGCCCGGCAAGCCAGGGGAGTATAATGCATATCAAAAGTACACTGAGGCGTAAGCCGAAGGACTTTTGATATGGCTTACTTCATCATCGCCATTGACTGCGACACTGACGTGGTCGTGCGCGCCGAGGTTTGGATGCGTGTCTTAACAGGTGGTGCGACCTGAACAGCCAGCAGGGCATCGATCTCTTCGACCTTGACCGGCTTTGAGAACAGGAAGCCCTGAATGATCGGGCAGCCGGCCTGTTTCAGGATACTACGCTGCTGCTTGGTTTCGACCCCTTCGGCGACGATGTTCAGGTGCAGAGCCTTGGCCAGCTTGACGATGGCGCGGATGACCGCATCGGCTTCGGCATCAACCCCAAGGTTCGAGACGAATGAGCGGTCGATCTTGATCTTATCGACCGGATAGCGGCCGAGATAGCTTAAGCTCGAATAGCCCGTGCCGAAATCATCAAGGGCGATGGTGAAGCCCATACTGCGCAGGTCCTTAAGGATGATCTGGGTCTGATGGTCGTCGTTCAGCAGCACACCTTCGGTGATTTCAATCTCGATGCGCGTGGCCGATACACCGGTCTCATTCATCATTTCCTTAAGGCGCGGGATAAACTGGCCCCCGCGCAACTGGGTGGCCGAGACATTGACCGCGACCTTAAGCCCCGGCCAGCGATGACTATCCATCATGGCGCGGCGCATGATAACGGCCCCAAGATCGATCATCAGGTTGCACTCTTCGGCCAGCGGAATGAAGTAGCCGGGTGAGATCGGACCGCGCTCACGGTGAGTCCAGCGGGCCAGCGCTTCGACGCCGACAATGGTGCCGAAATGATCGACCTGCGGCTGATAGACCACGTCGATTTCTTCGCAATGAATGGCTTCGCGCAAGCCCGTTTCCAGCATCTTGCGCAGCTTGATGGTCGCGTCCATCTCAAGCTCGAAGAAGGCGTACTGACCGCGGCCCAGTTCCTTGGCGCGGTAGAGCGCAAGGTCCGCTTGACGCAGCGCTTCGGCCGGTTCGACATCGGCATCGCTGATCAGGGTCACACCGATCGAGCACGAGCAGAACACCTGACCGGAATCCAGCGTCACCGTGCCAGTCAGGTTTTCCTGAATACGCTTGGCGAGCGCCGAGGCCGAATGGCCGTCGGTATCGGTCTGGATAATCACAAATTCATCACCGCCAAGACGGGCCAGAGTATCACCGGCACGGATCATCGAGGAGATCCGGCTGGCGCAGTTGCGGATTAGCTCATCCCCCGCCTGATGGCCGAGCGTGTCGTTGACATCCTTGAAGCGGTCAAGCCCGATGCAGAAGACGGCGACATTGCCGCCCAGACGGCGCACGCGCTCGGTCGCCTGGGTCAGGCGATCGGCAAACAGGGTGCGATTGGGCAGGCCGGTCAGGCCATCATGCAGGGCCATGTGCTTGGCCTTGGCCTCTGAGGCAATCAGGCTGCGGGCGGCGCGCTGTGACTGGTGCAGCATCAGCACGGCTACGGCCCCAAGGCCCAAAGACACCAGCAGTACAGGCCCAAGCGCGCCAATAAAAAGCTTACGGCCCGGTGTTTCAGGCATCCATGACAGATGCAGCAGCGGACTCCCGGCGTCGTCATTGAAAATGACATTAGCACTGCCGGGCAGGGCGGTCTGACCCGGACGCAGCATGCGCACATGGCTCAGGGCATAGCTGTCGGCCAGGGTGGTCAGTTCGGAAGCAGAAATTTCCCGCCCGCCCATAATAACGAATGGCTGGTTGCGGGTGATCTGGCTTCGGCGGTCAGTGCTGATAAGCGCCGCGCCAAAAGCATAGACACGGCCGTTGACGCGGATCAGTTTGCCGTACTTGGTTCGGGTGGCGTCTTTTTGGATCAGCTTACGGGTTTGCGGATTAAAATTCTTGCGTACGTCCAGGAGAAGACTGCGGGCTTCGGTCGAAAATCCGTTATAGCTGCGGGCCGGAATTTCTTTGCCCTTACGTGAGGCAAACACCGGTGTGTTCTGATCATCAAGCAGATATGCCAGCTCAAAGCCCAGAATATTCTTCATGTAGTCGCCGTAGACGTTTTGCACCCATCCGTGGTTATAACTGTGATCGGTGTTCCTGACGGCTTCGTCCCATATGGCCATGGGGTTAAGCAGGACTGAACTTTCGTTGACCAGATTTTGAATGCCGGCGCGCACCAGATTTTCTTCGCGGACACGGGCGGCCCGGTCGGTTTGTTCGGCCCAGACCCACAGGCTGCCCACCAGCGCACATACTGCGGCAAGCACGATCAGCGCCATCGGCGCGATCAGTTTAAATTCACTACGTTCTTTGGTCACCAAAGGCCTCGTTTTGAGGAGAAAGCATTCTACTGTGGTAACGGATACACGAAAGGTGTTAAATTAACGCAAACGGAAATCATTGTAATTTAAGGGTTTATTAAGATTTGTGTGTCGCGTGATCACACTGATTTGCGTAATTTGATGCCACAGGTTTGCCGACGAAATCCCTTGACGAACAGGGTGTTGCGATGTCTTTAAGCCGCAAACCCACGCATTTTCAGGATCGCACACATGAAGCTTATCATCGGTACGGGATCACCCTTCGTTCGCAAGTGTCGCATCGCGGTGCGTGAAAAAGGTCTGACCAATCAGGTCGAAGAATTTATGACGGCGGCGACCGATGACGCGCCGGAACTTCTGGCTATTAATCCGATCTCCCAGATCCCGGCCCTGCAAACCGATGAAGGCGTAAATTACTTCGACTCCGCCCTGATCTGTCAGTGGCTGGACGCGCATTTTGACAGCGGGCTTAAACTCTATCCGATGGGTGGTGAAGCCCATTGGCGGGTGCGGCGTCTGGAAACCCTGGCTGATGGCCTGATGGAAATGACGGTTAAGATCGTTCTTGAAAATCGCAGACCTGAATCTGAGCGCTCACCGATGTGGCTGACGCGCTGGGAGCGTAATCTCCTGCGCGGCTTTGCTGTGGCCGAAGCTGAATGTCCGACTCTGGATGAGGTCGAACAACACGGTCTTGATATGGGGTCGATCACGCTGGCGATTGCGGCGACCTATCTGGAGTTCCGCTATACGCATATCGAGTGGCAGGCGTCATCGCCGAAGCTGGTGGCTTTGGCGGAAGCACTGGAAAAGCGCCAAAGCTTTATCGACACATACCCCCGTTAGGTGTTAAAGGCGCGGTCACAAATTCTGTAAGGTGTTCCCCGTGATCCGTCTGCCGCAACAAAAGCTTGATCAGGTGCTTGATCGTTTCAAAATGATCGAAGCCCGCATGGGTGCGGTCACTGACGGTACCGAAATCGTCAAGCTGTCGAAAGAACATGCCGAGCTTAAGCCGGTCGCCGAAGCGGTCGAGCGCGTGCTGAAAGCCCGTTCGCAGGTGCCGGAGCTTGAGGAACTGATCGCCCTCAAAGACCCAGAATTGTCGCCGCTGGCCGAAGACGAGTTGCAGGAACTGAAAGCCAGCCTGCCGGAACTGGAACGCGGCGTGGCCTTGCTGCTGGCGCCCAAGGACAAGGACGAAAACGCCTCGGCCATTCTCGAAGTCCGAGCGGGCACCGGCGGTGACGAAGCGGCGATCTTCGCGGGCGACCTGTTTCGCATGTATAGCCGCTATGCGGTAACCCAAGGCTGGCGCGTTGAAATCGACTCGATCAGTGAGGGCGACGCCGGCGGCTACAAGGAAATCATCGCCTCGGTCACCGGCGACGGCGTGTTCGGCAAGATGAAGTTTGAGTCCGGTGTTCACCGCGTGCAGCGCGTCCCGGCCACCGAAACGCAAGGCCGCATCCATACCTCGGCGGCGACGGTAGCGGTGCTGCCCGAAGCCCAGGACGTTGAGATCGAAATCCTCGACAAAGACATCCGCATCGACACCTACCGCGCGTCGGGCTCCGGGGGTCAGCACGTCAATAAGACCGATTCCGCCGTGCGCATCACCCACATGCCGTCGGGGATCGTGGTGACCTCTTCGGAAAAGTCGCAGCACATGAACCGCGCGATTGCCATGCGCAACCTTAAGGCGCGACTGTACGATCAGCAGCGTCAGGCGCTTGATACCGCCCGTTCTGATGCCCGTAAGTCCCAGGTGGGGTCGGGGGATCGCTCAGAGCGCATCCGCACCTATAACTACCCGCAAGGGCGCATCACCGATCACCGCATCAACCTGACCATCTATAACCTGCCGCAGTTTATGGAAGGCGATATGGCCAGCATGATCAACGCCCTGATCGCCGAAGATCAGGCCGAGCGTCTGGCTATGCTTGAGGACGAGATGGGATAAATAGAACCTCCCCTCAAGGAGGGGTTTGACGCCAACAAACGATCCAGTGAATCGTTTGTCAGTCATGGGGAGGCCTGATTTATCAGGCCGGAAGGTGGGGTCATTACCCCCTCTTTTATTTGATGCGGAACATCAAATAAAAGCTCCCCCTGCAACAGGGGGAGTTCTAAGAAAGGGTTTTTATGTTCACCATATCCGGTCTGTACCGCCACCCGATCAAAGGCTTTACGCCAGAGCCGTTACAGGTGGCTAGCTTGGTCGAGGAAGGCTTTTTTCCGTTTGACCGGCTGTATGCGCTGGAGGTCGGGCCGTCGGGATTTACCGCCGAAGACCCTAAGTTTTTGTCCAAGATGAAGTTTGCCGTGCTGGCGCGCTTTGCCGCCGTGGCGCGGTTAAAAACCCGCTATGATGAGATCGCTGAGACCTTTCGCATCGAAGATGAGGACGGCTCGGTTGAGGTATTTGACCTAACGCAAGCCGCTGCCCGTACCTCACTGGCGCGCCATGTGGAAAACGTGCTGGCCGCCCATGAAGACTACGACCCGGTGCGCTTTCCGCTAAAGCTGCTGGAAACGCGGGTGGATCATCACCGCTTTACCGATTCGGCCAAGGGGTTTGTGTCGCTGCTCAATCTTAATTCGCTGAAGGATTTAGGCGCGAAGATTGGCCATGATCTTGATCCGTTGCGCTTGCGGGCCAATGTGTGGATGAAGGGGCTGCCGCCATTTGTTGATCATGATTGGGTGGGCAAGACGATCAAACTGGGTGATCACGGGCCGGAGTTAGAGGTCTTGAAACCGATCGTGCGCTGTGTGGCGACCCATGTGAACCCGGAGACGGCCGCGCGCGATGTCGATCTGGTGGCGGCGTTGTTTGAGCACTACGGCCATCGCGATTGTGGCATCTATTGCCGTGTCATCCGCGCAGGCACTGTGCGCGTCGATGATATCGGCCATGTGATGTGACGTAAAATAACTCCCCCTGTTGCAGGGGGAGCTTTCATTTGATCCTGATCAAATGAAAGAGGGGGTAAATTAGCGCAATTGTGTGTTTAAATACCCCACCTTCCGGCCCGGAAGATCGGGCCTCCCTCCTCCCCTCCCAGAGGGGAGGTTCTAATATGAGCCGCGACAAAATTCCGCATGCGTTGCCCCTTGTGTGATCCATATATCACACCATATCAGGTTCATGTCGGCGGTTGCTCAGTAGAGGGCCGCCCATAATTTCCGCCTTCTGAGGGGATGCCATGAACATCGAAAAATATACCGAAAAAACCCAGTCTATTATCCGCGCCGCCCAAGGTTTGGCGCAGGCGAACAGCTATCAATATTTCACGCCAACCCACCTGCTTAAGGCCATGCTGGACGACAAAGACAGCCTGTCGAAGCACCTGATTGAGCTGGCGGGCGGCAATGCCACGGCCTTTGTCGGTGCAGTCGATCAGGCGCTGACGAAACTGCCTTCGGTCACCGGCGGTGGTCAGCAGCTTTACATGCACAACGACACGGCTAAGGTCTTTAACGACGCCGAATCCGAAGCGGCCAAGGCGGGCGACAGCTTTGTCACGCCTGACCGTTTGCTGATCGCCATCGCGGGGCTTAATGATAGCGCGCCACTTCTCAAAGCCGCCGGCGTCACCGCCAAACAATTACAGGAGGCGCAAGTGAACTTTCGCAAAGGCAAACCCGCCAATTCCGCCTCCGCCGACGAAGGCTTTGATGCGCTTAATAAATATGCCCGCGACCTGACCCAAGCCGCGCTTGACGGCAAGATTGACCCCGTCATTGGCCGCGACGAAGAAATCCGGCGCACCATTCAGGTTCTGGCGCGCCGCACCAAGAACAACCCTGTCCTGATCGGTGAGCCTGGGGTGGGTAAGACCGCCATTGTCGAAGGGTTGGCCATGCGCATCATCAATGGTGATGTGCCGGAATCGCTTAAGGACAAGAAGTTGTTTTCGCTCGATATGGGTTCGCTGATTGCGGGCGCGAAATACCGCGGTGAGTTCGAAGAACGCCTTAAGGCTGTCCTCAACGAGGTGACGCAAGCCGAAGGTCAGATCGTGTTGTTTATTGACGAAATGCACACCCTGGTGGGCGCCGGGAAATCGGACGGCGCGATGGATGCGTCAAACCTGCTCAAGCCGGCTCTGGCGCGCGGTGAATTGCACTGTGTCGGCGCCACGACCCTTGATGAATACCGTAAGCACGTTGAAAAAGACGCCGCGCTCGCTCGTCGGTTCCAGCCGGTGTTTGTGTCGGAACCGACGGTTGAGGACACGATTTCGATCCTGCGCGGCCTGAAAGAAAAGTACGAAGTCCACCACGGCGTGCGCATTTCCGACAGCGCGATTGTCTCGGCGGCGACCCTGTCCAACCGCTATATTGCCGACCGTTTCCTGCCGGATAAGGCGATTGATTTGATCGACGAAGCGGCATCCAGAGTTAGAATGGCTGTCGATTCCAAGCCCGAAGAACTGGACGAAATCGACCGCCGCGTCGTGCAGCTTAAGATCGAACGCGAGGCGCTGAATAAGGAAACCGACGCCGGATCGAAAACCCGTCTGGAACGCCTCAGCGAAGAACTGTCGGATCTTGAGAAGCAATCGGCTGACCTGACGCAAAAGTGGAAGGCCGAAAAGGATAAGGTCGGGGCCGCCGCCACGGCGCGTGAAGCGCTCGATCGGGCGCGCATCGAACTGGCCAATGTTCAGCGCGCCGGTGATCTGCAAAAGGCGTCGGAGATCCTGTACGGGCAAATCCCCGCGCTGGAAAAGCAGTTGGAACGGGCCGAAGCGACCTCTCAGGAAGCCCCGTTGACGCCGGAAGTCGTGGATTCCTCCCAGATCGCGCAAGTCGTGTCGCGCTGGACCGGCATCCCTGTCGATAAGATGCTGGAGGGCGAGCGCGATAAGCTGCTGCGCATGGAAGATGAATTGCGTAAGCGGGTCGTGGGTCAGGATGAGGCGCTGGAAGCCGTGTCTGATGCCGTGCGCCGGGCGCGGGCGGGCCTGAAAGACCCGAACCGCCCGATCGGTTCGTTCCTGTTTCTGGGGCCAACCGGCGTCGGTAAGACCGAACTGAACAAGGCCCTAGCTGAGTTCCTGTTTGATGATGAGGCGGCCATCACGCGGCTGGATATGTCTGAATATATGGAAAAACATTCCGTATCGCGCATGATCGGCGCCCCTCCGGGCTATGTCGGTTATGACGAAGGCGGGGCCTTGACCGAGGCGGTGCGCCGTCGTCCCTATCAGGTCGTGCTGTTCGATGAGGTCGAAAAAGCCCACCCGGATGTGTTCAATATCCTGCTGCAAGTGCTGGATGACGGCAGGCTAACTGACGGGCAGGGGCGTGTGGTCGATTTCCGCAACACCCTGATCGTCATGACGTCGAACCTGGGGTCACAATATCTGGTCAGCATGAGTGAAGAGACCGATATTGAAACCGTGCGGCCGCTGGTCATGGACGATGTCCGTCGTCACTTCCGACCGGAGTTCCTAAACCGGATCGATGAGACTATCCTGTTCCATCGTCTGGGTCGGGACAACATGTCGGCCATTGTCCGCATTCAGCTCAAAGGCATCGAAAAGCGCCTGTCTGAGCGCGGTATGAGTCTGGTGATTGATGACGCGGCGCTCAGCCACTTGGCCGAACGTGGCTATGATCCGGCTTATGGTGCACGTCCGCTGAAACGGGTCATCCAGAAGGAACTGGTCGATCATATCGCCAAGTCGATCCTCAGCGGCGCACTGGCCGATGGCGATGTCATCAGTGTCGGTTACGACGGCGAGGAACTGGTGATTCAGAAACCGACGGTAAACTAGGGGCAAGCCCCTAGAACCGATTGACCAGAGGTTACCAACATTATCTCCTCCCTATCGCGCTAGCGATGGGGAGGTGGCAGACCGCCTTCGGCGGGATGACGGAGGGGTAACCTTTAGGTCAGTGCCGTTTACCCCCTCTGATATGAGCTATGCTCAAATCAGCTCCCCCTCCAAGAGGGTGAGTTCTTTTACGGCCGCTGCACCAATACCCCGCGCCAGCCGAGGCCAGCATAGGTCTCATAGCCTGGCGTTTTGTGATAGGCGGTGATGGTGCCGTCAGGATCACGGTAATGGCCCGACTCGCGGCCATCGGATTTGATCTGCACCCGCTCGGACAGGATGCCCTTGCCGTCCGACGCGGCGATAATCAGCCCCGACGCATCGACCAGCAGGGCGCGGGTTTTGGCTCGCTCCTCATCCCCCAGACGGATGCCGGTCATGATCGTCTGCGCCTGCGGCTGCCAGTCGAAATGCACCCCTAAAATTCCCAAAAGCTTGCCGTCCGCTTCGCCGCCCGCCCGCACACCGGTGGCATAGGTCGCAATCTGCGCCCCGTTCAGCAGTGGCTCAGTGGTGATATCGGCGACCGCGAAATCATTACCGCTATGGAGGGCGCGGGCGCGCTGGAACCAGTCACGACCGGCGACATTCTGACCTGAAACACCGTACTGCCCCGGCCGGCCTGAGGCGATAATCTGGCCGTTCAGGTCACACAGCCATAGGTCGATATAAACCGTATAGGCATCGAGGATCACCCCCAGCCGCTTTGAGGCATAGGCGCATTTGTCGGCCGCGGGATCGGCGGCGGCGTCCACCATGGCCGCATCGGTCGCCCACCAGCGCACATCGCAGGTGCGCTCATAAAGGTTGCGGTCAATCAGCTCAATGGCATTCAGCGCCAGATCGGTCAGGCGCGCGCCTTGAGATTGCAGGGCCATGTCCTGCGTCAGTCTCTCTAAGGTATCGAACTCACCGCCCAGCTCTTTGGCCAGTGCCGACGACAACCCTTCGACTTCGGTGGAAATGCCGCGCACTTCATCGGCCACGACCGAAAACCCGCGGCCCAGTTCCCCGGCGCGATTGGCTTCGATCAGGGCGTTAAGCGCCAGAATCTTAAGCATGTTGGTGACCGAGCGGATGTCGCGCACCTTACCGTTGGTAACGGCTTTGGCCTTGGCGGTATGGGCGATGATATCGTTGACGCTAACGGGTTTGACGGCTTCGGTTACGGACACGGTTCCCCCTCCGGCTACCAGACGATGTGGTAAGATATGCAACCATGTTCCTGAAATGTTAATTAACCATAAAGGCATCCTTGGCCTAATGCGTTTAGTATACCATTCCTGCTGCGCTTTACTAAATACGTTACCCCTAAAGCTTATCCATAAGTGAATACCAGCTCAGGCCCGCGATGAGGGCGGGGGTACGCAAGGCTCGCCCGCCCGGAAATGGCGGCACCGGCAGGCGGCTCAGCAGGTCGATATCGCGACCATCCCCCGATACGGCATGTGCGAGCAATTTGCCGAAATAGGGGGCCAGCACCACCCCTTGGCCGGAATATCCGGCGGCGCACAGGAAATTGTGAGAAAGCTGAAGCACGAATGGCGCGCGGGTCAGGGTGATGGCCAGCGTCCCGCCCCAGCCGTGGCTGATGTTGACGCCCTCAAGCTGCGGATAAATTTTGAGCATGTTTTTGCGCACAAAGGCGCGGATATCCTTGGGGAACCACGGCGTATAGTTTTCGCCTCCGCCAAACAGCAGGCGGTTATCAGGCGTTTTGCGCCAGTAGTTAACCACAAAGCGCGAGTCGGCGGCGGCGTAATCATTGGGCAATATGGCCGCATCAGTCAGCGGTTCAGTCGTCAGGATGAAGTTGTTGATCGGTAGAACTTTCGCGTCGGCCTCATCGCTCAGGCCGTGCATATAGCCATTACCGCACAGCAGGACATGATCGCAGAGGACGCGGCCCGTTTCGGTCATCACCTCATAGCCTTCGCCCTTGGGCGTGATTGCGGTCACGCGGCTGTGTTCATAAATCTGCGCGCCCAAACTGCGGGCGGCCTCGGCCATGCCGAGCGCGAGTTTGAGCGGGTGCAGGTGTCCGCCGCCCATATCCAGTATGCCGCCGTGATAGACATCGGTGCCCAGCTCGGTCGCGACCTCGGATTTGGTCAGGATACGGGTTTTGTCATAGCCATAGTTTGTGCGCACAAACTCGGCATAGGCGATGTCGTCCGTCGCAAACTTCGGGCGGTGCCAAGCGTGGATCAAACCCTGTTTCAGGTCGCAGTCGATGCTGAACTCAGCGATCAAGCCGTGCAGACTGGCCAGCGCGGCCTGCGACATATCCCAGAAAGCGCGGGCATCATCGGCCCCAAAGAGGCTTTCCAGATGCTGCGGATCGAGGCGCTGCCCCACATGCATCTGCCCGCCATTGCGCCCCGACGCGCCGGAGCCGATGCGCGCCCCTTCCAGCAGCACGCACTCTATGCCGCGTCGTCGTAACTCGATAGCCGCCCCCAGCCCCGTGTAGCCCCCGCCGATGATACAGACATGGGTTCTGACATCGCCGTTCAAGGCTGGTAATGCCGCCGGTATGTCGGCGGTTTGAGTGTACCAGGAGTCTATTGGGTGGCCGGTGTTTTTCATTTTCAACACTTCTCCCTCTCCCTGCTTGCGGGGAGAGGGTTGGGGTGAGGGGCAATTAAGGCGTACAGCCCTATGCCCCCTCCGTCATTTTCGCTACGCTCAATGCCACCTCCCCCGCTGCGCAAGGGAGGAAAAGGGTGTTACACACTCAACAGCAAGAACTCCCGTTCCCACGGGCTGATGGTGCGCATGAAGGTCTCGTACTCGTGCTGTTTGACGCGCGAATAGGCGGTGATGAATTGCTGGCCCAGAATCTCGGCCACAGGCTCAGAGCGCTCCATCTTGATCAGGGCTTGAATGAGACTGTAGGGCATGTCGCCGGACGGCACTTCGCTCATATCCGTGTCGACGGGAGCGGCCGGTTTATTGGCCTCCATCATGCCCAGATAGCCGGTCGCCAGCACGCCGGCGATGGCCAGATACGGATTAGCGTCCGATGACGGAATCCGGTTCTCAAGCCTGCGGTTTTCGGCATCGGACGGCGGCACGCGCAGGCCTGCGGTGCGGTTATCATAGCCCCAATGGGTGTTGACCGGCGCGCCGGACCCGCGCGACAGGCGCCGGTACGAATTGACATAGGGCGCCAGCAGCGAGGTGATCGCCGGCATGTATTTCTGCTGACCGGCAATAAAGTGGAAAAAGGCTTCGGTTGGCTCACCGGTTTTCGGGTCGGAAAACAGGTTGTTGCCGGTTTGCGCATCCAAAACCGACTGGTGGATGTGCATGGCCGAACCGGGCTCCAGCGCCATCGGCTTGGCCATGAAAGTCGCGTAGATATCGTGCTCCAGCGCCGTTTCCTTGATGGTGCGCTTGAACATGAACACCTGATCAGCCAGTTCGAGCGGATCGCCGTGACGCAGGTTGATTTCCATCTGGGCGACGCCGGATTCGTGGATCAGGGTGTCGATCTCCAATCCCTGGCTTTCCGAATATTCGTACATGTCCTCAAACAGGGCATCAAATTCATTGACCGCCGAAATCGAATAGCCCTGACGACCGGTTTCAGGCCGACCCGACCGACCGGTCGGGGGTTTGAGCGCATAGTCGGGATCGATGTTTTTTTCGACCAGATAGAACTCAAGCTCCGGCGCAATCACCGGCTTCCAGCCCTTATCGTGATAGAGTTTGAGCACGCGCCTGAGCACCTGACGCGGGCTTTCCTCAACGGGGCGGCCATCGGGTAAAAAGGCGTCATGGATGATCTGGGCGGTTGGATCGTTGGCCCATGGCACGACGCTTAGGGTGTTGAAATCAGGCCGTAAAAACACGTCGGTATCGGACTGAACCGTGCCGACAATGCCCTCTAAGTCCGGGAAATCGCCGGTGATGGTCTGGTAGAAAATCGACAGCGGCAGGTTCATGGAGCCGACCTGAATGAACTTGCGCACCGGCATGATCTTGCCGCGGGCGACGCCGGCAAGGTCCGGCACCATGCATTCGATTTCTTCGATATTCTGGGAGGCGCACCAATCGGCCGCTTCACGGATGTCTTTGGCGCCGCGCTTATTGTAGCCGGTTTTGGGACGTTTGGATTTGGACTTCATGGGTATGACTTTGAAGAGGGCTTTTAGGACGCAGCTTATGTGTGTATGGCTTGATCATGGAGAGGTCGCGGATATTTTCAACTGAAAATGTCTGTAAGTATCCGGCGGCTACGTAAATGTGATCACAATATCTTATGCCCGTTATACCTCTAAATTCCGCAAATGATAGCCGTCTTGAACCCTATCGCCATGTCAAAGACCGTGACCTGACCGGGCGGCAGGGCCTGTTTATGGCCGAGGGCAAGGTGGTGCTGGAGCGGCTGTTTGCCTCGCCTTTGTGTGAGACGGTGAGCGTCCTTACCACACCCGCGCGGCTTGAAGGCTTAAGCGTGCCCGACGATGCGCCAGTCTATATCGTCGATCAGGCGGTAATGGATGCGGTGGCGGGCTTTCCGATCCATCGCGGTTATCTGGCCTTGGGGCGATACGCGCCGCCGCAAAGCCTTGAGGACATTTTGGCGCAAACAGGCCGGTTGCGGGTTATGGCCTTAAGCGCCATCGCCAATACTGACAATATGGGCGGGCTGATGCGCAATGCGGCGGCCTTTGGGGTTGATGCGGTGGTTCTGGATAGTGCCTGCTGCGATCCATTTTACCGGAAGGCTATCCGCGTCAGTGTCGGCGGGGCTCTGGTAGTGCCGCACTATCGGTTGGGCGCGGGGCAGAGTTTGCTAGAGGTACTTAACACCCACGGCCTGACCGCCTATGCCCTAAGCCCGGCGGGTGATCAGGTGCTGGATCAGATCGTGCCCGCAGAACGCTCGGCATTTTTACTGGGGGCCGAAGGGCCGGGCCTGAGGCGTGAGATACTTGATACCGCCATTAGTGTGCAGATACCCATGCATGGTGGCTTTGACAGCCTGAACGTCGCCACCACCAGCGGGATCGTGCTTTATCACCTGTGCCGGTGATTTTTTTACGCGCATTTGTATCTGAAAACCGCTGCACACTTTTCAGAATGCGCTTAGTTCAAGCCCTTATAACCCTTGAACCAGGTCGCGAACCGTTCCAGTCCGTCTTTGAGCGGGGTGGAGGGCGCATAACCGGTGACGGCCTTGAGCTTAGATACATCGGCATAGGTGGTGGTGACATCACCGGGCTGCATCGGGCGCATGATCTTGTTGGCCTCACGGCCAAGTGCGGTTTCCAGCGTGGAAATCATCTCCATCAGGCCGACCGGCTGGTGGGCGCCGATATTGTAGATTTCGTTTTTGCCACCGGCAGGTGGGTGGTCGAGTACACCGATAATGCCTTCGACGATATCATCAATATAGGTGAAGTCGCGGTGCATGTGGCCTTCGCCGTAAACCTCGATAGCCTCGCCCTTCATGATCTTTTCGGAGAAGCTGAAATAGGCCATGTCGGGGCGGCCCCACGGGCCATAGACCGTAAAGAACCGAAGGCCCGACTGTGGAATACCGTACAGGTGGCTGTAGGTGGTGCTCATCAGTTCGCCCGACCGCTTGGTGGCGGCATAGAGCGAGACGGGCTCATTTACGCGGTCGTCTTCGCTGAATCCATCACCGGCCAGAGGACGGTCGCCGTACACAGATGACGATGAGGCATAGACCAGATGCTCAAAGCCTTCGACCGCGCGGCAAGCCTCAAGGATGCTTAAGTGCCCCTGAAGGTTCGAGCGCTGATAGGCAAACGGGTTTTCGATCGAATAGCGCACCCCGGCTTGAGCGGCGAGGTGAATGATGCGGGTAATACCGGCCTCAAGCACCAGATCTTTGACGGCCTCCGCCTCAGCCACATCCATCTTCACAAAGCGAAAGGCCGGGTGATCATTAATCTGATTCAGGCGGGCGTGTTTAAGTTCCGGATCGTAATAGTCATTGACGATATCAATGCCGACCACGGTTTCGCCGCGCGCCAACAGGGCACTCGCTACGTGAAAGCCGATAAAGCCCGCTACGCCCGTTACCAGTATCGCCGTCTTAGCCAATGTCACCGAACCCTTTTCGCCTGTCCCTGCGGCGTGTTTAAACGCCAATGACCCTTACGTCACGCACAATATGCCGGACGGGCTTAGAAAAGGTTTATGACTTGCCATCACCGCATTGATCATATTTATTAGGTCCATAAACAGCCGCCGCCGGTCAACGGACGGCGATTTCGGGCGGATTTCCGGCATAACTGAATAACCGAGGGATCATCTAAACCGGCGCTGAAAGTGTGCGCCGCGTGGGAGGATTTATGTCTTTTCTGACTACAGCCCTTAAGGCTCTGGCCTTTTTGGGGGCATTATCGTGCGCGTCAACAGCATTGGCCCATGAAACCCTAAAGCTTGAGGCCCCCAAGCCCGATCTGGCGGCGACCCCGCCGATGGGCTGGAATTCGTGGAACAAGTATAAGTGCGATATCAACGAGGCGATGGTGCGCCGTCAGGCTGACGCCATGGCGTCGTCCGGCATGAAGGACGCGGGGTACAAGTATATTGTCATCGACGATTGCTGGCAAAAAAGCCGCGATGCCGACGGTAATATTCTGGCCGATCCTGAGCGCTTTCCGTCGGGCATCAAGGCTCTGGCTGATTATGTCCACTCCAAGGGGTTAAAGTTCGGGCTTTATTCCGATGCGGGGGTGCTGACCTGCGGCGGACGTCCGGGCAGCCGGGGCTATGAGTTTCAGGATGCCCGCCAATATGCCGAATGGGGCGTTGATTATCTGAAATACGACTGGTGCTACACCGGCTCCATGGATGCTGAAGCCGCCTATACGATCATGGCCAAGGCGCTGCGGGCTTCGGGGCGGGATATACTGCTGTCGATCTGCGAGTGGGGCGATAATGAGCCGTCGAAATGGGCAGCGGTGCCCGGCCATATGTGGCGCACGACCGGGGATATCTTTGACGCCTGGGAAGGCAAGTCGGGCTATTCCATCGGGATGACCAATATTCTGGATAAACAGGTCAATCTGTGGAGCCATTCCGGGCCGAACCAATGGAACGATCCGGACATGCTCGAAGTCGGCAATGGTGGCATGACCAAGACGGAATACGAGGCGCACTTTTCGCTGTGGGCCATGCTGGCGGCTCCGCTGATCTCAGGCAACGACCTGTCGACCATGAGTGAGGAAACGCTCAAAATCCTGACCAATAAGGATGTCATCGCGGTCGATCAGGACCCGCTCGGCCAGCAGGCACGGCGCATCTGGAAAGAGGGCGATCTCGAAATCTGGGCCCGGCCATTAAAGGGCGGCGATCGCGCGGTGGTGCTGTTCAACCGTGGGGCTGAGGCCAAAACCATGAGCGTAAGCTGGGATCAGATCGATCTGCCCGCCGGTTTGCGCGCCGATGTCAAAGACCTGTGGTCCAAGACGGTGACCAAAGGCGTCAAAGGCACATTCGGCGGCACGGTGGCTTCACACGGCGTCATCATGGTGCGGATAACACCGAAGGTTTAACGACCGGCTGAAGGCCGTTGCTTCCTTTTGGGCGGCAACGGCCTAATGCGCCGTTTCGGGCTGGAATGAGGCCAGAAGCTCCAGCGATTCCAGAAGAATTGCCCGCATGGCTTTTTCAGCCCCCACAGCGTCGCCGTTTTCAATCGCTAACAGAACCGCTTCGTGGGCGGGGATGGAGGCGGTATGGCCCGCAATCTTGTTCGTCAGACCGATAGAAATGCGCAGGGCCGTATTGATCAGGGCCCTCAGTTGCAGAAAGAACGGATTGCCTGATGCCTTGAGGATGGCGACATGGAAATCAATGTCGGCGGCAAGGGCCGCATCATGGTCGTGGAGTTCGTTACGCATGCCGTTCAGGCCGTCCCTGATGGCGCGGATTTCAGCCTTATTGGCGCGCTGGGCGGCAAGGGCTGCGGCCACGGGCTCGATCGCCAGGCGCACCTCAGTGAATTCGCGATAGATCTTGTTGGAATATTGCCGCTCCATCAGCCAGCGGGTGACATCCGGGTCGAGCAAATTCCAGTGGGCGATCGGCTCTACCTTGGTGCCCTGACGCGGACGCGCGCTCAAAAGGCCCTTGGCGGTCAGCATTTTCACGGCTTCGCGCGCGACGGTCCGGCTGGCGCCAAAGCGTATGCATAACTCCGCTTCGGTCGGAAAGCCGTTCTTGTCGAAATCGCCGATCACGATCGATTGCCCCAGGGTCTCAAGCAAACCGTATGTGAGGCTGGCGCCACGTTGGGTACGCATGTTTCTCTACCTTGCCTTTTTATGCTCGCTTATCGCGAGTCATTATATATGAAATTGTGGACGGCTACCTTTAATCGGCAAAAAACGATGATTTTGTCCAGTCTAAATGACTGCAAATACACAATTTTTCCCAAATTGTGGGGTTTTCAGGAAACAGTTTAGGCTTCCCCCGCCGCTCAATTTTGTCAACATCCCCTATTGGACACGCTTTTCAATGATAGCGCTATCAATTTTGGCTTGCTGTTTCAATTTTTGATGATACATAAATTTGTAAGATAAAATAGCTCGTCGCGTGCCAAATAAATAATACCGCGGCAAGGGCAAACATCGGGAAGAGATGGTTAAGGGACATCCCACTTGCGGCCGAGAGCGCAACGCATGACGTTGGCGCATGCTTGGCGTATACTCCCGGCAAACAAATGATGACTTCAGAGGGAGCCGGGCAACCGGAAATTCAGTATGATATCCGCACACGCAAAGCTGACGCGTCGTTTTCTGATGGGCGCCTGTGCCAGCCTGATAGTGGTGTCGTCGGCCATGCCAGCACTGGCGCAAGCCGTAAAAGATCTGCCGCGCATTGAGAAAAAGAACGGCAAGGCGGCGTTGTTTGTCGATGGCGCACCCTATCTGATCCTGGGGGCGCAGGCCAATAATTCGTCAAACTATCCGTCGCAACTACCCAAGGTCTGGCCCGCGTTAAAGGACATCCACGCCAATACGCTGGAGATTCCGGTGGCGTGGGAGCAGATCGAGCCCATGGAAGGTCAGTTCGATTTTTCCTATGTCGATGAACTGGTTAAGCAAGCCCGCGCGAACAATGTCCGGCTGGTGCTGCTGTGGTTCGGAACGTGGAAAAATACCTCGCCCAACTATACGCCGGACTGGGTGAAGCTGGACAATAAACGCTTCCCGCGCATCACCAAAAAAGATGGCACGGTGTCTTACTGTCTGTCGCCGATGGAGCGCACGACGCTGGAGGCTGACAAAAAGGCCTTCGTTGCCCTGATGACGCACCTGAAAAAGATCGACGGCGATCAGCACACGGTCATCATGATCCAGCCGCAGAACGAGAGCGGCACCTATGGTTCGGTGCGCGACTATTCGCCCAAGGCCGAAAAGGTGTTCGCCGGTCAGGTTCCGGCGGCGCTTCTGAAAAAGAAGGGCATCGCAAAGGGCGGGACTTGGTCGCAAGTCTTTGGTAAACACGCCGATGAATATTTCCACGCCTGGCATATCGCCAGCTACATCAATGAGATCGCGGCGGCCGGACGCAAGGTCTATGACCTGCCGATGTTTGTGAACGCGGCCTTACGTGAGCCGCTGGTTGAGGTTGGGCCGGAGACCTACTCCTCTGGCGGGCCGACCCATAATGTCATCGACATCTATCAGGCGGCGGCCCCGGCCATAGATATCATCGCCCCCGATATCTATAAGCGCGACTCGGCCAATTATGAGGCGGCCCTTAGCCACTACACCAAGCACAACAATCCGCTGTTCGTGCCGGAAACCGGTTCGGATACCGAATTTGCCCGCTATATTTTCAGTGTCTTCGGGCGTGGCGGGATTGGCTTTGCGCCGTTTGGCATCGACTATACCGGCTACACCAACTATCCGCTGGGTGGGCGTCACATCAACCCGGAGGGCCTAAAGCCGTTCCGTGAGAAGTACGCTCTGTTTGCCCCCATGATGCGCGAGTGGGCCAAGATCGCCTATGAGAAACCCGTCTGGGGCGTGGCCGAGGCCGATGACCGTAAGCCGCAGTCGATTGACCTTGGCGGCAAATGGAAGGTCGATGTCATGTACGGCGAATGGCAGTTCGGCCTGACCGAATGGACTTGGCTTGGCAAATTCGACCCCGTACCGGGCCGTGAAAAGCCCAACGGCGGCATCGTCATCGCGCAGCTATCCGAAGATGAGTTTCTGGTCACCGGCGTCCATGCCCGCCTCAATTTTGGCGTGGGCGACAAGCAAAAAGGTAAGAACCTGATCTTCCGCGCCGTAGAGCAGGGCCACTTTGAAAACGGCAAGTGGGTGGTAGATTTCGTCTGGAACGGCGATCAGACCGACTACGGCCTAAACCTGACCGGGGAACCGGCTGTCCTTAAAATCAAACTCGCTACCTACTAAACGATACAGGGAAGACGATTATGAAACCATTTATGTTTGCCCCCGCTTTTGCAGCCCTGCTGATGGCCAGCACGGCGCTTGCGGGCTCATTTGAAAAAACCGCCACCGGTATTGTGGTCAAGCCTGACAGCGGCCCGGCCAAAGAAGTGCGTCTTGAGGTCATCAATGACTCGGTCATCCATGTGCTGGCGGTCGATGATCCGGCCCGCCCGCAAATCGAATCCCTGATGGCGATGGCCAAACCTGCGGGTGCCTTCACGGTCACCGGTGCTGCCGATACGGTCACGCTTGATGCCGGTAAGGCCAAGGCGGTGGTGTCCCTGAAAAGCGGGCTGATCACCTTTCAGGACGCCAGCGGCAAGACCCTGCTCGCGCAAGCCAAGGCCGACATCACACCGGTGCTGGTCGAGGGTAAACCCTATGTCGCCACCCACGCCCAGTTCAATAAGGGCACCTCTGAGGCATTTTATGGTCTGGGCCAGCACCAGAACGCCCAGATGAACCTGAACGGTGAAAACGTCGAGTTGCGCCAGCACAATATGGACATCGGTATTCCGTTTGTCGTCTCCGACATGAACTACGGCATCCTGTGGGACAATAACTCGGTCACGCGTTTCGGTAACCCGGTCCGTTTTGGTCTGGCCAGCCGTGATCTGAAGCTGACCACACCCGATGGCAAGGCCGGTTTGACCGCCAAATACTATGTCGACGGTAAGCTGATCCTGACCCGCACTGAGCCCGATGTCCGCTACCAGTTCCTGAGCGATGTCGACAAATATTGGCCGAAAGATGCCGCCCTGACCAAGGAAGCCACCACCGGCAAAAAGGTCAAGGTCGTCTGGGAAGGCACCATGACCTCCGACCAACCGGGCGTGCATAAGATGCGCCTGTTCGCGTCCGACTATGCGACCCTTAAAGTGGGGGATAAGACCCTTTTTGATCATGATATCTGGCGCATGGGCTGGAATGCCTGGTACAACAATTTCGAGCAAAGCTTTGAAGCCGGTAAGCCGGTTCCGCTTAGCCTCGAATGGGAGCCGTCGGGCGGCCTGATTTCCCTGCATCACTCCAACCCGGAACCCGATGCCGATAAGCACTCCCTGCGCTTTACCTCTGAGGCGGGCACGGGCCTGAACTACTATTTCATCGCGGGCAAAGATATCGAAGGCGTGATCGGCGGCTACCACCACGTCACCGGCACCCCGCCGATGATGCCGAAATGGGCTTACGGTTTCTGGCAGTCGCGTCAGCGTTATGAAACCCAGGATCAGTTGCTGGGTGTGCTCAAAACCTACCGCGACAACAAATGGCCGATCGACAATATTGTGCAGGACTGGTTCTACTGGCCGGAAGACCAGTGGGGCAGCCATAAGTTCGATCCGACCCGCTTCCCTGATCCCAAGGGCTTAGTCGATAAGGTACACGCTCAAAACGCCCGCATCATGATCTCGATCTGGGGCAAGTATTATCCGAACACGGATAACTATAAGGAATTTGACGCTAAGGGTTATATGTGGACCAAGAACGTCGAACTGGGCTTCAAGGACTGGGTCGGCCCCGGCTACCTCAACAGCCACTATTCACCCTACAACAAAGAAGCCCGCGACATCTATTACCGCCAGATGAAAGAAGGTCTGGTGAAATACGGCTTCGATGCGTGGTGGATGGACAATACAGAGCCTGACGTGCGCTCAAACACGTCGCCTGAGGAATTTGCCGAACTGATCACCCCGACCCAGATGGGGCCGGGCGCGCTGGTGCACAACGCCTATGCGACCATGAACACGCAGGCCATGTACGACGGCCTTAAGGTCGATCAGCCCGATACCCGCCAGTTCATCCTGACCCGCTCAGGCTTTGCCGGTGTTCAGCGCAACGCCGCGGCCCTGTGGTCCGGCGATGTCGTCGGCACCTGGGATAACCTGTACGATCAGATCTCAGCCGGTGTGCAGACGGGCTTCTCCGGTGTGCCCAACTGGACCCACGACATTGGCGGTTATGCGCAGGAAACACGCTTTCAGGGTAATGATGTCGGTGGCTTGCAGGAAAACCGTGCGGCTGGTGGTACCGGCACGGCTGAGGACCTGAAAGAATGGCGTGAGCTGAACCAGCGCTGGTGGCAGTTCGGCACCTTCTCGCCGCTGATGCGCTCGCACGGCGAAGGGGTGAAGCGCGAAATCCACGAAATCTCGCCCGAAGGCTCGCCCATGCGCGTCAACATGGTGTGGTTCCTGGAACTGCGCTACCGCTTGATGCCGTACATCTATTCGGCGGCGGCTGACAGCCACTATGCTTCGGCCCCGATCATGCGCGGCTTTGCCCTTGATTTCCCGACGGACGCCAAGGCTAAGAACGTCAACGACCAATACATGTTCGGTAAGTCGATCCTGGTCGCCCCGGTGACTAAGTATCAGGCCACGTCGCGCAGCGTCTACCTGCCGATGGGCGCTGACTGGTATAATGCCTATACCGGCGCGAAAACCACAGGCGGTCAGACGATCACGGTTGATGCGCCGCTCGATCAGATCCCGCTGTTTGTCAAATCCGGTGCGATCGTGCCTATGGGCCCGGTCATGCAGTATGTTGATGAAACACCGGACGCGCCGCTGACCCTCAATGTCTATACCGGCGCTGATGGCAGCTACAGCCTCTATGAAGATGATGGTGTGTCTAACGCCTACATCGAGGGCCAGTTCAGCCGTATCCCGTTCGCCTATAACGACAAGACCGGTGAACTGAAGATCGGTGCCCGTTCGGGCAGCTATAAGGGCATGGTCGCCAGCCGCACGTTCAAGGTCCGCTTTATCAAGGACGGCGGCAAAACCACCGACTTTGACGCAGCCGACCGGACCGTGACCTATACGGGTAAGGCTGTGACCGTGAAACGATAAGATTGCGGTCTTTGGCCATCTAATACGCAGTCTGCGCTTGCAGGTACTAAATGTACCTGCGGCGCTTGCCGGCTATTATATGGCTCAAATCTCCCAATCTTATATTCGAGCCTGATTTTAAACTAAAACCCCCGCCGGAGCGATCCGGCGGGGGTTTGTTATTTGCGCTTGAACGGCAATGGCCGGTCGGGGTCGATGTTGAGGCTCACCAGCCACGCCCTAACGGCCTCGACCTTGCGGGCCTGCTCCAGCTTCTGTTCGCAGATCATGTCCTCGACCGCCCACATATAGGTGCGCAATTTGCGGGCGTAGAGGCTGATCGGGCAGCAGGGGTCATCAACAGGCATTAAGGCGCGGGTTCCTCATGGGCGGACTAAACCAGAGTCTGGCCGGTGATTTTCAGCACCGGCGTTGCGGCCGGACGCTGAGCGGGCAGTTTCACATTTAGTCCGTCTGGAGACAATTCAAATTCCAGAGGTTGAGCTATACCCAAAAGTTCAACACGTTCAATAGTGGCTTTGGAAGTGAGCGTATTTTTTGCGAACGTGGTTATGAGCATCTGCCCGCCTTCAGGCCAGTCCTGAGCCAGCGCATAAAGCGCGCCGTCCTTGGTGGTGAAGCGGATATCCTGAGCGGTAAAGGGTTTGGCGGCGGCTTCGTTCTGGTGTCCGGCACCGACTTCGGTCGGGCCTTCCCCAAACGTATGCCACGCGCGGGTGCCAAATATGGCCTCGCCATTAACCGCCATCCACGCCGCCATGTCCTCTAGGATCACCACTTCTTTCTCATCGATTTCGCCATTGCCGCGAATCGGGATCGACAGCAACAGGTT
Source organism: Asticcacaulis endophyticus (assembly GCF_014652575.1). Taxonomy (GTDB): domain Bacteria; phylum Pseudomonadota; class Alphaproteobacteria; order Caulobacterales; family Caulobacteraceae; genus Asticcacaulis; species Asticcacaulis endophyticus. Next base: position 1,333,861 of record NZ_BMZB01000001.1, read on the forward strand.
GCCATTCTTTGAGACCGCATCGGTCAGCAACTGAATGACGTGCTTGGCGGACTTATAGCCATCGCGCTCATAAAGGCCGCGATCATAGTGCCAGTTGCCGATGCAGGTGCAGGTCTGCCAGTATTCGGGGCGCAAGTACGCTGACGCCCCGCGCTCGACATTGTTGGTCAGGGCCTTGGCCTGCGTGGCATCCAGCTTATTGCCGGTGACTACGGCCTCATTCTGTCCGTGCCATTTGGTGCTCTGGTTGTAGAGATAGGCCGTCGCCTCAAGGCCGACCCCGGCTAATGGGGTGACATAGTTGTCCATATAGACAAAATCGGGTTTGTACTTATCCATCAGGTCGTTCTGACGGGCCAGCCATTGCTTTGCGTAATAGGGGTTATTTTTCGGCTGAGCTTCGGTCCATTCGCCGGAGGTTTTGTCGTTAAACGCCTGCATGTCTTTGATGGACGTAATGCCATCGGGCGGCACCATGCCTTCGGCCCGTCCGGTGTAAAGCTCCTGCGGATCAAGGCCGTCCCACCATGTACCCTTGCCGTCCTTTTTGGTCAGGCGGAAGGCGTCATAGCGCACGCCCTTAAGCGGTCCCTCGGCGTCATAGCCGTAAGCCGTCTGCCACCAGTGCCAGGCGTGGGCCGAGTGATTGGAGACGCCGAACCGTAAGCCTTCGGCCTTGACCAGCTTTTCCCATGTCCCGACGATATCTTTCTTGGGGCCGACGCGGACGCTGTTCCATGCGTGATATTTGGAGTCGTACAGATCGAGATTGTCGTGGTGGTTGGCCATAGCGACGATATATTTCGCGCCCGCCGCCTTATAGAGCTTGGTCAGGGTTTCCGGGTGCCACTTATCGGCTTTCCACTGACCGATGATGTCCAGAAAGCCGGTTTTGCTCGGGTGACCATAATTTTTGACGTGGTGGTCGTAGTAGAAATTACCCTGCATATACATCTGACGGCCGTACCAGTCGCCGGCTTCGGGCACGCACTGTGGCCCCCAGTGCGCCCAGATGCCGAGTTTGGCGTCCTTGAACCATTCCGGGGTCTGGTAGTTCTGAGACAGAGACTCCCAGGTCGGTTTGAATTTTACCGGTTTCGCACTAGCCGTGGGTGCTATTGCGGCGGCAGTCAGCGCCGAGCCGGAGGCCAGAAGATCGCGACGGGTGGTGGTCATGGAATGGCCTCTTCAAATGGAATAGCAGGCAGGTCTTGGTCGGAATAGAGATTAACATAGGGCGCGTCGGCCCAGGCATAGCGCACGAATTTGGCGTCCGGCGTGTTGGCGGCTTTGAGCGTGACACTCATACCCGACACATCGGCGGCCACGAACCGGCAGGTTTTGGCCGCATCGCAGACCTCAAACCCGATAGCCTGAGCCGAGGAATAGGTTTGAAGCGCGCTATCAAACGTGATGACGATATCGGCACCGCTGCGCATCACCTTGACCGGCTGCGGGCCGCCGGAGGCAACAGTTTCACCATAGGCGACTTTGCGCGCCGCCAGCGCCAGACGCTGCCCAATCACGGTTTTTTGGGTGGGGTGGATATCAACGCGGTCACCGATATCTATGGCGACGGCCAGCCCTGTTTTCGGGTCGGCACCCACCGCCCGTCGCTGAGCTTCGCGCAGTTCGGCCCAAGCGGATTGAGTTGGCGCCTTGGCCACCGGCCCGAAATTAGCCAGTTGCACCACCATAAACGGCAAATCCGGCGCCTCAAACGCGCGCCGCCAATCAGAAATCAGGGCGGGCAGCAGGCGGGCATATTCGGCGGGCTGAGAGACATTGGATTCGCCCTGATACCAGGCCGCCCCTTTGAGGGTGTAGGGCGCAATGGGCGCGATCATACCGTTATAGAGGTTGGTCAGGCCGCTGGTCGCCAGCCACGGGGTCGAGGGCGAATTTTTAAGCGCCGTGAGCGGGGCCGAGACCTTATATTTCCACTGAGCGGGCAGGGTGACGCCCGATCCGTCCGCAAACGCGATCCGCCGGTCATCAGGTTTGCCCCACAATCCGCCGCCGCCGCCGGAATCGTAGGCGCGCACGGCAATGACGTTCTTACCGGCCTTAAGCGTCCCCGCCGGAACGGCGTAGGTGCGTGGCGCGTTCCAGCTTTCGGTGGTGCCCACGACCTTGCCGTTCACGAACGTAGTGTCGCCGTCATCGACCGGGCCGAGTTCAACTACGGCGGCCTGTTTTGCCTGCACGGCGGTCAGCGTGACCGAGGCGCGATACCAGATCACGCCATCGAAGAAGGTCAATTCCGGCTTGCCAGCACTTTCCCAGAACTGATCAACCGTGATGGCGTCCCAGCCTCTGTCATCGAAATCACGCGTCGCCCATGTGGCCTTAGTTTTGGCATCCGGTTCATTGGTGTTCCACCAGTTGAGCATGATCGCCTGCCACTCGGTTTTGGCGCGGGCCTCATCGCGGCTGTAGGTTTTCAGCGTTTCAAGGCCCTGATGATAGGTTTTCAGATCGCGCAACGCAGGCTCTGACATCCACGACTGAATGGTGGTGCCGCCCCATGACGAATGGATCATGCCGATGGGGACTTTCTGCGTTTTTTGCAACTCCTTGGCCATGTAGTAACAGACCGCCGAGGTATCGCCGGTCGTCTCTGGCCCCGCAGTGCGCCACGCCAATCGTTTGGGCAGGGTGTCTAGCGGGTTCGGTTGCGCATCGCGATCCACCGTCACAAAGCGGATATCCGGGTTGGCCGAGTTCTGGATTTCGTTGTAGGCGTTGGTGGCGTATTTGGTCTGAAACTCCATGTTCGACTGACCCGAACACAGCCAGACATCGCCCATGACCACATCGTTCAGGGCTGTGGTTGAGGTGCCGCTGGTGGCCTTAAGTGTGTACGGCCCACCGGCCTTGGTGGCGGGCAGGGTCGCCGTCCAGTGACCCTTGGTGTCGGCGGTGACGGGCACTGACACACCGGCCAATTCAACCATGACCGGTGCATTTGCAGCCGCCGTGCCCCAGACCTTGACCGGCGTATCCCTTTGCAGGACGGCATGGTCGCTGAAGATATTGTCAAAAGCGACCTGCGCCCACACTGGTGAGGCAGCACTTATGGACGCCCCCAAAGCCGTAACGACCGTCAATAAAACCCGCATGATATCCCCTTACTGTTTTGCTTCCGGCAGTTTGAAATCGCCATATAACACGCCGCGCCCGTCTGTGCCGATATAGAGGCGGCCAAATACCTTGGGGTCGCCGGCCATGACGCCGCGGATCGAGCCGAACTGCTTTGACGGCGTGGTCAACCTGACCCAGCGCGCGCCCAGATCGGATGAGAAATAAAGCCCTTCGCGGTCATTAAGCTTACCCCAGACAAACAGGGACGGATAGGTTTCACCCGGAGCCGACTTGCCAAAAGCGACCGCCCAGGCTTCCTGAAAACCGGGCAGGGTGGAAAAGGTCTTGCCGCCATCATCTGAGACATTGAGCCCGTTCCAGCCACCGACCCACAGGTGCCCTTCATTGCCGGGGGCGGCCCGCATCCGCCCGCCCCAATCGACGGCATTTGAGGTTACGACCTTAAACGTCAGGCCGCCGTCTTCGGAGGCATAGACCGTCTTTTTGCGGTTATCATAAAGGTAGAATTTCTTAGGGTTCACCCGGTCGGCAATCGGGAAGATATGGCTTTCACTGTTGACCGGTGCGCCCGTCGACTTCACCCAAGTCTGGCCTTCGTCGGTTGAGACATAGGGCTCGGATTTGGCCGGCATCCACACCCACGACGCGCCATCTGCCGATACGCCGATGCCCATGGTCTGGTAATCATTGCCGGTGACGGTGGGGGGACGTGACGCAAAGCCCGTCCAGGTCTTGCCGCCATCTTCGGAATAATAGCCAAACGGCGGCCGGTCAGAGGTGCGCACGATCAGGCTGGGTTTGGCCTCGGCGAAGTCCATGCCGCGCGTGTGGACGCCGTTGGGATGGAAATAGGTCGAGTCTTTAGCCGAGGTCAGGTCGTCGTGCCTGAACCCGCCGATATCGCCCAGCGCTGAAAACACGGGGGCTCCCACAGGTGGCGAGACCAGTTCCAGAACGGCGGTTTCTTCCAGTCCCTGATTGGTGAAGCGCCAGTTGAGCTTTGCGCCGGTATCGATGCTGGCCAATTCGCGGTTCTCCCACAGGCCATAGCCAGTGACGTAGAACACCCGGCTGGAATCAAACGGATCGATATCGATATCGCCGATCCAGTGGCCTAGGTGGTCATGGCTGCCGCCCGCATAGGGCAACAGCCACGGCGCTTCGGAGGTGTCGAAGGCTGATTTTTTGCTCAAAGGCGTCCATGATTTCCCGCCGTTTGTGGATCGGAAAATCTCATCGCCCGACCCCCAGCGGTTGATCGTGGACACCACCAGCGTGCCGGGGTTTTGCTTATCCAGCGACAAGCCGGCATAGCCAAAGGTCTCAGTTGTGGGTTTAAGCGGGGTGATGTCGAACCAGTGGTAGTTGTCGGGATCAAAGTGTCTGACCGCGCCGTCCTTGACGCCGTTAGGGCCGATCCCGTCGGCGAAGGTCATGAACAGCAGGCCGCCCGCATCAAATTCGGCGTGGTGGGGCATCAGGCCCTTGGGGGTGCCGGGCACCGCGACCCAGGTCGCACCGTTATCATGAGACGCATAAAAGCTTTTGCCGTCTTTCGCTTCGACGCCCGCATAAAGACTGCCTTTCCCGTCCGGTAGGACCCACAGCACATGTTCGGCGGGCAGGGCATTTTTTGTCCATGTCAGGCCTGCGTCCGCGCTGCGCCAGAGGCCGTCACGGCTGGTGCCCAGCCACAGGGTCTGCGGGTTGGCCGGATCGACCACCAGACGCTCACCGGTAGAGCGACCATCGGCATTCCCCCCCAGCCAGAACGGCAATTCCGTTTTGGTGAAGGTCTTGCCGCGGTCTTTGGAGATCAGGATCGCCCCTTTGCGGGCATTGCCGCCGAGATACTCGCCCGCCGCCAGATAAACGCGATCAGGGTTTTGCGGATCAAGACCGATCGAGAGTACGCCATAAAGCTGCGAATCGGCCTTGCCCAGAAAATCGAGCATCTGCACCCAACGTCCGGCGGCGCCATCAAAGCGGTAGGCCCCGCCGATATCGGTACGGGCATAGACAAGGCCCTTTTCGGTCGGGTGAAACACCACGCCGGGCACAAAACCGCCGCCCAGGATTTCGACATTCTGCCAGGTGTAAACGGGGGCTGTGGCCGGTTTTGGGGGCGGGGGCGGCGTTTGCGCCAGAGTTGTTGATGTGAGCGCTAACATGGCGACTGACATCCCAGCCGCAATTAAACCTTCCCGTACCATATCTGCTTCCCGTTATGTTTTTAGGGCTTGTTTCAGAACTCTTTCGCAAATTTTATTTTGCATTTGCGAAGGGGATTGCTGATCAAGCCTTTGATATTTGTAGGATAAAATATGACAGCGTTAGACAATAATGCAAGATGGAAAAGATTTCACAGGTGAAAATCGCGCCATTTGCTTTGAACGCGAAAGCGGATTATGGCTATAGCTGGTTGATTACATATCATTTTCATTATCATCGCCGGGGAAAGCGAGTGGTAATAAAATGAATAAGCTAGGGGAACAACTTGGCGAGAAAAGTCGGGCGTCGCGGCGGCAATATAGTGACTATTCATGATGTGGCCCGTCATGTGGGCGTATCGCCCATGACCGTGTCGCGGGTCATCAATGGCGAAAAAAATGTGCGTGAGGAAACCCGTCAAAAGGTTCTGGCCTCGGTTGAGGCCCTCAACTATTCGCCGAATATGGCGGCGCGCAGTCTGGCGACGCAGGATGTGGCGCGGGTGGCCCTGCTGTATTCCAACCCGTCGTCGGCCTATCTCAGCGAGTTTTTGTTAGGCATCCTTGAGCAAAGCGCCCAGAGCGGCTGTCAGCTCACGATTGAGAGCTGTGACGGGCCCGAAGGGGCGGCGTCGGCGATTGAGAAGTTGAAATCTACCGGCACGGACGGGGTCGTGCTGCCCGCCCCATTGTCGGATTCAACGCGCGTGGCCAAGGCGCTTAAGGATCTCAATATCCCGTTTGTGGGCGTGGCGACGGCGCGGCCTTCGGCCGATATAACCTCGGTCAGTATCGACGACTATAAGGCTGCCTATTCGATGACCAAGCGCCTGATCGCGCTGGGGCATCGCCGGATCGGCTTCATTAAGGGCCATCCCAATAACTACGGCAGCCAGCTTCGCTATGACGGCTTTGTGGCGGCCATGGCCAAGGCCGGGCTTGAGGTTGACGATTCGGACGTGGCCCAGGGCTATTTCACCTATCGCTCCGGCTTTGATGCGGCCGAAACCCTGCTGGGGCGTGAGGAACGGCCAACGGCGATTTTCGCCTCCAACGATGATATGGCCGCAGGGGCCGTGGCGACCGCCCACCGTCTGGGGCTGGATGTGCCGTCACAGGTCTCAATCGTCGGATTCGATGACACGGCCATGGCAACCATGGTGTGGCCGGAATTGACGACCGTGCGTCAGCCGATTTCGGATATGTCGGCGCTGGCGCTTAAACTGTTGCTGGATCAGATCCGGGCCAAACGCACCGGCACGCCCTACACGCCGATCCGTGAAATCCGGGATTTCTCCCTGATTGAGCGCCAATCGTCGGCTGCGGTAAGTGACGCTTAAATTTTTACAGGTCATGTAAAATCTGACGGGGATGGCCCCAAAATTCGCACTGCACCATGAGTGTTTTGGCTTGACATGAGCCTGTCGGCAGCGCAAATGGTAGCGCTATCATGGCGTAAAAGCTAACGGCGCGTTCAATTTTGACGGTTTTGGCAAAAATGCCAGAGCCGCCATGAAGTTGAGTGCGTGCGTTTTGCTAAATGCGCACAAGGAAAAATTGAGGAAAAACAAGGCCATGTCAAATGCCGACCACAGCCTGATCAGCGCCCTTCCCCAGGACTGGCGCGACGCGACCCTGATCGGGCGCATCCTTTTGCCGGAAGGCCCGACGCCGGTTATGGTGCGCGGTGGTAAGGTTTACGACATGACGCCGGTGGCGCCGACTGTGGCGCAACTGATGGCGGTGTGGCCTGAAAAGGGTGTCCCGGCGGGTGGGAAACTGCTCGGTGACCTCGAAGGCTTTAATTTCACGACCACATGGTCGGGTGAGGGGGCTGCGGATAAACTGCTGTCGCCGATTGACCTGCAATGCGTCAAGGCCGCCGGTGTGACCTTTGCGGTGTCGGCGGTTGAACGCGTCATCGAAGAACGCGCCCGCGGCGATGCCGATAAGGCGCAAGGTATCCGCGATGCGCTGAAAGAACGTATTGGGGCCGATATCCGCTCGGTCGTGCCGGGGTCGGATGATGCTGCCAAGTTAAAAGACGCCCTGATTGCCGATGGCATGTGGTCGCAATATCTTGAGGTCGCCATTGGCCCGGACGCCGAAGTCTTCACCAAAGGGCCGGTGCTGTCGTCGATTGGCTGGGGCGATGAGGTCGGTATTCGCTCGGATTCGACGTGGAACAACCCCGAACCCGAAGTGGTTCTGGTGGTCGATCCCAAGGGCCGTCCGGTCGGGGCTATGCTCGGCAATGATGTTAATCTGCGCTGTTTTGAGGGCCGTTCGGCGCTGCTGCTGGGTAAGGCCAAGGACAATAACGCCTCGACCGGCCTTGGGCCGTTTATCCGCATGTTCGATGACACGTTTGGCATTGACGATGTCCGCTCGGCCCAGCTTGATCTCGATATCACCGGGCCTGAAGGCTACGTGCTTAAGGGCAAGTCGAGCATGACCGAGATCAGCCGCGATCCGCTCGAACTGGTGCGTCAGACCCTGAGTGAGCATCAATATCCCGATGGTTTCATCCTGATGATGGGCACGCTGTTTGCCCCGACCCAGGATCGTGACGTTCCGGGCCGTGGCTTTACCCATAAGGTCGGCGATATCGTTAGCGTGTCATCGCCGAAACTTGGCACCCTGACCAACCGCGTGGTGACCTCAAAAGAGGCGAAGCCGTGGAATTACGGCATTGTCGATCTGATGCAGAATCTGGCCGGTCGCGGTCTGCTTAACGCCAGGACTAAACAGCCGCACGACGCGGTCGCGTAATTATAATAATACAGAAAGTGAATGGAACCGATGTCGTCGGCTATCTATCCAAGCCTTAAAGGTAAAAAAGTACTCATCACAGGCGGCGGTTCCGGCATTGGTGCCGGTCTTGTCACCGCCTTTGTGCAGCAAGGCGCGCGCGTCCATTTCATTGATCTGGTCGATGAGGTATCGGCCACGCTTGATACCGGCGTTTTGGGTGTTACGCCCACATTCTATAAGTGCGATCTGACCGACACTCCTGCGTTGGAGGCGACACTCGCCGCGGTTCTGGCAGATGGGCCGGTCAATATCCTGCTCAATAATGCCGCCCGCGATGACCGTCATACCCTGTCGGAAGTGACCTCGGAATTCTTTGATAAGAACATCGCTGTTAACCTCAAGCATCTGGCCATGACGACACGCGTCATTGCGCCGGGCATGAAGACGGCCGGTGGCGGCGCGATCATCAATTTCGGCTCGATCTCCTGGCATCTGGGCCTGCCCGATCTGGTGCTTTATGAAACCGCCAAGGCCGGTATTGAGGGTATGACGCGGGCCTTGGCGCGTGAGCTTGGCCCCGATAATATCCGCGTCACCTCGATCATTCCGGGCAATGTCAAAACCCCGCGCCAGATGAAATGGTACACCCCCGAAGGTGAGCGCCAGATCGTCGAATCGCAATGCCTGCCGGGCCGGATCGAGCCTAAGCATGTGGCGTCGCTGGCGCTGTTTTTGGCGTCGGACGATGCGTCGCTGTGTACCGGACATGGCTACTGGATTGATGCGGGATGGCGCTAGGGATTTCACCGAAAAGTTTGGCGCGGCGCGCCAATACGTTTTTGGTGGGCCCTAAAAAAGAATAAAAACGCGGGCCAGAAATGCAGGACGGAAACATGGTCGCTAATTTTGAGGTTACCTGCGTCTGGGATCTAAAGGCTACGCTGGGCGAAGGCCCGATCTGGTCGGCCAAGGATCACGCCGTCTGGTTCGTCGACATCAAGTCGTCGAAAATCCATCGCTATGATGTCAGCATCGGCTCAAAACAGTCCTGGACCGCGCCGTCACCATGCGGCTTTATCGCACCGCGCAAACGGGGTGGCTTCGTGGTCGGGTGCAAGACCGGGCTTTACCTGTTTGAGCTAAAAACGGGTGCGTTTGACCTCCTGACCCACATCGAACCGCACCTGCCGGGTAACCGCCTCAATGACGGTTTTGTCGATGCCAAAGGCCGCCTGTGGTTCGGATCGATGGACGATGACGAAGCCAATCCGACCGGCGCGCTCTATCGCTATGATGCGCGCGGCTTAAAGAAAATGGATGACGACTACGTCATCACCAATGGCCCCGCCGTCAGCCCGGACGGTAAAACCCTCTATCACAACGATACCCTGAAAAAAGTCATCTACGCTTTTGATCTGGATGACGACGGCGAGATCACGGGTAAGCGCGTCTTTGCGCGACTGGACACCGAAGGCCATACCCCACCTCACGGCGAAGGCTATATGGACGGGCCGGTGGTCGACAGCGCGGGCAATGTCTGGAACGCGCTGTTCTTCGGCTGGGGCGTCAACTGTTATGCCCCCGATGGCCAACTGATCCGGCGCGTCAAATTCCCGGTCTCCAACGTCACCAAGATCGCCTTTGCCGGACGCGATCTGAAAACCGTATATGCCACAACCGCCGCCAAGGGATTGTCCGCAGACGACATTGCCGCCCAACCTCTGGCCGGCGGTCTGTTTAGTTTTGAAGCCGATATTTCCGGCCAACCGCAATATGAGATTGATCATGTCTAAGCGCACACCCGCCACCCCCAATGGCCGTTTCCGCTCTCAGGAATGGTTCGAAGCCCCCGGCCATATCGATATGGCCGCCCTCTATCTTGAGCGCTTCATGAACTACGGCCTTACGCCTGCGGAACTGCGCTCGGGTCGTCCGATCATCGGCATAGCTCAGACTGGCTCGGACATATCGCCGTGCAACCGCATCCATCTCGATCTGGCTGATCGCGTCAAGGCCGGTATCCGCGATGCGGGCGGGATTCCGATGGAGTTTCCGTGTCATCCGATCTTTGAGAACTGCCGCAGGCCGACTGCCGCTATTGACCGTAACCTTAGCTACATGACGATGATCGAGATCCTGCACGGATATCCGATCGATGCGGTGGTGCTGACGACCGGTTGCGATAAGACGACCCCTGCGGGCATCATGGCGGCCACCGCCGTTGATATTCCGGCCATTGTCCTGTCGGGCGGGCCGATGCTGGATGGCCATCACGAAGGCGATCTGGTCGGCTCCGGCACGGTCATCTGGCGGTCGCGTCGTAAGCTGGCGGCCGGTCAGATGACCGAGGATGAGTTTATCGAAGCCGCTGCGGCGTCGGCCCCCTCAGCGGGGCATTGCAACACCATGGGCACGGCCTCGACCATGAACGCGGTCGCCGAAACCCTCGGCCTCAGCTTGCCCGGTTGTTCGGCCATTCCGGCCCCTTATCGTGAGCGCGGGCAGATGGCGTATGAGACCGGTAAGCGCATCGTTGAGATGGCGTGGGAAGACTTGAAACCGTCGAAAATCCTGACCCGCAACTCGTTCCTCAATGCCATTGCTTTGGTGGCGGCGGTCGGCGGTTCGACCAATGCCCAGCCGCATATTGTGGCCATGGCCCGTCATGCCGGTGTTGAGCTGACCGATCAGGACTGGATGGCGGCTTACGATATTCCGCTGATCCTTAATATGCAGCCGGCGGGTAAATATCTGGGCGAGCGCTTCCACCGCGCCGGTGGTGTGCCTGCCATCCATGTCGAACTGCTCAAAGAAAACCTGATCGACGGGGATGTCAAAACCATTACCGGTAAGACGATTGCGGAAAACATTGTCGGGCGCGAAACCAAAGACCGCGAGATGATCTACACGGTCGCTGAGCCCATGATGGAGCGGGCCGGGTTCCTGGTCCTCAAAGGCAATCTGTTCGATTTTGCGATCATGAAGACCAGCGTGATCTCGGATGAGTTCCGCACACGCTATCTGTCTAAGCCGGGTGCGGAAAACATCTTTGAGGCCAAGGCGGTCGTGTTTGATGGCTCAACCGATTACCATGAACGCATCAATGATCCGGCGTTGAATATTGATGAAAACACCATTCTGGTTATCCGTGGCTCCGGCCCGGTCGGCTGGCCCGGATCGGCCGAAGTCGTCAATATGCAGCCGCCCGATGCCTTGCTGAAGCGCGGCATCACGTCATTGCCGACCCTGGGCGATGGCCGTCAATCGGGCACGGCGGATTCGCCGTCGATCCTCAACGCCTCACCTGAAAGCGCGGTCGGTGGCGGGCTGGCGTGGCTCAGAACCGGCGATGTCATCCGCATCGACATCAATACCGGTGCCTGCGATGCGCTGGTGGCCGATGAGGTCATCGCGGCGCGTAAAGCCGAGGGTATCCCGGCCTATCCGGCCAGCATGACGCCGTGGCAGGAAATCTACCGTCAGACGGTCGGGCAACTGCACACCGGGGCCGTCATGGAACCGGCGCTGAAGTTCACCCATATCGCCGAGCAGATGCCGCGTCATAACCATTAATCTTAATTGAAATAACGGGAGAAATTCCGGCAGTCGTCACTCATTTTCTCGCGGGCAAGGGTGTATCCGCTTGAAAATGACAGCGCTGCCATTCATAGGTTTGAGACCGATACGCGCGCGGGCAACAACGCTTAATTTCCGCACATGAGCGCGACGGATCAGAGGAGGGCGCACGCAACCTAACGGCTGTGTGCGCTGATACAACAGGTGCATCACCATCGTGGGGGTGGCCTTCAGGAAGGGATAATCAATGACCTCGTCACAGGTTAAGGTGAATATGGGGCTTGTAATGGGGCTGGCGATTGGTGCCGCTCTGGGGGGCCTTTTGTTCGGCTACGACACCGCCGTTATTTCGGGTGCGGAAGCCTCAATCAAGCATAACTACATCCTGCCGAATATGGCGTGGGATGAAACCCAAAAGAACTTTTTTCACGGTCTGGCGGTCGGTATCGCGCTGCTGGGCTGCGTGATCGGTTCGGCCATCGCAGGGCCACTGGCGACCAAGTTCGGTCGTCGGGCGGGCATGATGATTGCCGCAGCCCTGTTTTTCGTATCGTCGATTCTGTCGGGTTTTCCGGAAACCTTTATCGCGCCGATCGGCACACTGGGTGTCGATACCCTGTGGCCCTATATGATTTACCGCGTCTTTGGCGGGATTGCGATTGGCATGGCGTCACTGATTTCGCCCATGTATATCGCTGAAATCGCCCCCGCCAAGCATCGCGGGTTGCTGGTGTCTTTGCAACAGATCGCCATCGTGGTCGGCATTACGCTGGTCTATTTCGTCAATATGAAAATTGCCGAAGCGGGCCACGGCGATGACACCTGGATCAATGCGCTTGGCTGGCGCTACATGCTGGCGTCGTGCGCCATTCCGGCGGCTTTGTTCCTGACGGCGGCGTTCCTGATGCCGGACACGCCGCGCTGGTACATGATGAAGGGCCATGAGGCCAAGGCCGAAAAGCTGCTGCATGAGCTGAATGATCCGGATACCGCCAAGGCGACGATGGCGGAGATCCGCGGCAGTCTGGTCAACCATTCGGGTAAGCTATTATCGTTTGGCTCAGGCGTTCTGCTGGTCGGTATTTTGCTGTCGGTCTTTCAGCAGGTCGTTGGCATCAATGCGGTGCTTTATTACGCCCCCAGCATGTTCAAGAATGTCGGCATGGAAACCAATGCCGCCATGCTGCAAACCGTCATCATGGGCGTCGCGATGGTGGTGTTCACCATTATTGCCCTGTTCACGGTCGATAACTGGGGCCGTAAGCCGCTGTTGATCCTGGGCGCCGTGGTCATGGCGGTATCGCTGTTTTTCTTAGGTTATCTGTACCAGACCCATCAGCAGGGCATGATCTTTCTGGTGACGGCGATTGTCTACATTGCCGGGTTCTCCCTGTCGTGGGGGCCGATCGTGTGGGTGCTGCTGGCGGAAATGTTCCCCAATTCTATCAAGGGTACGGCCATGTCGATTGCGGTCGCGGCCCAATGGATCGCCAACTATATCGTGTCGCAAACCTTCCCGATGATGGACGGCAATTCGACGCTGATCGCGTTGTTTAACCACGGTTTTTCGTTCTATGTCTACGGGGCGTTCTCGGTTCTGGCGGCCATATTCGTGTGGAAGTTCGTGCCTGAAACCAAGGGCAAGACTTTGGAGGCTATCGAAGGGCTCTGGAAAAAGTCCTGATATTAAGGTAAGGTTGGCGAACGGCGGGGTTATCAGCCCCGCCGTTTTTGATTCAAAAAAAAGATAAAAATAATAATGAAACCGGGAAAGACGCCATCATGTCCAATAGTATTGAGGGGGATACCCTCACCCTGAGCCGTGCGCGCGACGCGGTGTGCACCCTTGTGGCCGGAGATACGCGGCTTAAGATCGCGCCGCATCTGGGGGCTTCGACGCTTAGCCTCACCCATAAAGGGCGCGATTATTTGCGGCCCGCGCCGGATGGGGCAGACGATGTGCTGCAGACCGGCAATTTCCCGCTGGTGCCGTTTGCCAACCGGATCAAGAACGGCCATTTTGTGCTGGGCACCAAGGACATTCAGCTTAAGCCCAATCTGGGTGACCATCCCCATACCCTGCACGGTCAGGGCTGGCGCTCTGAATGGGAAGTTGCAGAGATTAGCGGGTCACGCGCGCGGCTGGTGTTCGATCACAGGTGCGGGGAATGGCCGTGGGATTACCGGGCCGAAGTCATCTATGAACTGCGCGACGGCGGTGTGCGGATCTATCTGTCGGTGACCAATCTGTCGCCGTGCGCCATGCCGGCGGGGCTGGGGTTCCATCCCTATTTCCTGAAAACGCCGCAGACGCGCCTTAAGGCCCATGTCGAAGGGGTGTGGCTATCGAGCGATGACTGCCTGCCGACCGAATGGCACGGCGGGGTCTATCGCGGCAAGGACTGGACGCGCGGCGATGTAGTCGATGCGGATCAGTTGCTCGATCACTGCCACACCGAATTTAATGGCCGGTTTGATATCTTTGAAGGCGATGAGGCGACCCTGACGGTCAAGGCCTCACCCGATTGTCATTGGCTGCATATCTATGTGCCGCCGGGCGAGGATTTCTTCTGCGCCGAGCCGGTCAATCACATGCCCGATCCGTTCAATAAACCCAATTCCGGCCTGAAATGCCTCAAGACCGGTGAGCGGGCGATGATGTGGATGGACATGACCCTGCATGGTTGATTAGATCGCGGTATGAAGAGAAACACTTTAGTCGCAATATTAGCTGCCCTGATAATGGCAATAGGCGCTTGGGGGGTATTTCCTCATATCATCTATGCCACGCGCGCAGATGAAATGCCCGCCAAATGGGACTTAAATTACGAAAATCTGAGTATTCAGCAGGTATATGAGAAAATAGGACCACCTGACGAAGATGGCGGCGTAAAACAATTACAAAATTGGGTTCAAAAGGAATGGTGGGGTTATAAACTTATCAAGATTGGTGCCGAAGATTTCAGATCAGATCGCACAGATTTCGATGTCTATTATAGCGTCCATGTTTATGGCCATAAGCAGCAGATTTTCTTTGGGCCACCTGTAATTAAACATGTGGTCCTGAAACAGTCGGCTGCCTCTAAGCCTGATTGATCCAGTAAAAATGTATTGGCGCGTTAGCGGCAAACTTTTGAGTGAGCAGGTTAATTCACCCATCCTCCGTCGATGATATAGGGCTGACCCGTGATAAAGGCGGATTCGTCGGAGCCTAAGAAAACCGCCAGTGCTGCCAGTTCCTCGGCCTTGCCGAACCGGCCCATGGCTTGGCGCGACGTGAATTCGCTATAGGCCTTATCGAAGTCTCCGGTGTCGCGTAAGCGTTGCAGCAGGGACGGGGTCTCGACCGTGCCGGGGCAGATGGCGTTGCAGCGGATGCCTTGGGCGACAAAATCGGCGGCCACAGCCTTGGTCAGGCCGATAACCGCGGCCTTGGTGGCGCAATAGGCAAAGCGGTTGGGAATGCCTTTGATCGAAGAGGCAATCGACGACATGTTGATGATCGAGCCGCCGCCGTTTTTAATCATGTTCGGTAACACCGCGCGGATCAGGCGGTACTGGGCGGTGACGTTCAGGCTATTGGAAAAGGCCCAGTCATCTTCGTCGCAGTCAAGGATCGTACCCGCGTGCACAAAGCCTGCGCAGTTATAAAGCACATTGATATTCGGAAACTCGGCGGCGATGGCCTTGATGGCCTCAGCATCGGTGACATCCAGCTTACGCGCGGTGACGCGGGGTATGGCGGCCAGTTCGGCCAGTGAGGCGTCATTGATATCGGCGGCGATGACGTGCGCCCCTTCGCGGACATAGGCTTCGACGGTGGCGCGGCCAATGCCTTGTCCGGCGGCGGTGATCAGGGCGGTTTTGTTTTGCAGTCTCATGTCAGGCTCGTTTCAAAGGTAAACAGGCGGGGCCAATTGGCTCAAACGCCTTATAGGTGAGGATAAATTCCTGATGGCCGAGGGCTTCGGATTTGGTGCGGGCACCGGCAGCGACCTTAAGCACCAGATCGGTGATCTCAGAGCCCACTTCATCCAGCGTGGCGCGGCCTTCCATGATCCGTCCGGCATCGATATCCATGTCCTCAGCCAGTTTGCGGAAGGTCTCCGGATTGGCGCAAATCTTGATCACCGGCGAAATGGCTGAGCCCACGACCGAACCTCTGCCCGTGGTAAACAGGGTTATGTGCGCCCCACAGGCGATCAGTTCGACAATCTCAGCATTGTCGGAGATATTGGGAAAGCCAAAACGCGGCTCACCATCGGGCACCACATCCAGCAGGTAAAGCCCGCCGGTCGGGGGCTGATCGCCCGGTTTCAGAATCCCGCAGATCGGGGCTGAGCCTGACTTGGAATAGGCCCCCATCGACTTTTCTTCCTGGGTGGTCAGTCCGCCTTCGGCATTGCCGGGCGCGAACGAGCCAAAGCCCATGATGGTGTAATAGCGTTCGGCCTTTTCGACGCTGGCCTCTAACGCGGCCCCCAGCTCCGGTGTGACCGCCCGGTCGGCCATGATCTTTTCGCAGCCGACCAGTTCGCCGGTTTCCTCAAAGATACAGGCCGCCCCCGCAGCCCCCAAAGCATCGAACGCGCGCCCGACGGCAGGGTTGGCCGTGATACCGGAGGTGCCGTCCGAACCGCCGCAGATGGTGCCGATAATCAACTCCGATATGTCCATATCCACGCGCGGGGTCTGGGCGGCAATGGCCTGCATCCGTTTGACCGCTTCGACGCCTTTTTGAATGGTCGAGGCGGTGCCGCCGGAATTCTGGATCACCAGGGTTTCGACCGGACGACCAGAAGCTTCGATGGTGGTTTTGAGCTGTTCACGGTTAAAGCTTTCGCAGCCGAGCGAGATCAGCAGCACACCGCCGACATTGGGGTGGGTGGTCAGGGCCTGCATCATCTTGAAGGCATAGGCATTGGGATAGCAGCCCGGAAAGCCGATTAGATGAACTTCGGGCGCATCGCCGATGGTCGCTGACGCCAACTGCTCATAGTCCGTAAAGCGGTTGACGATGCCGCGCGCGACATGGTGGGCACATTCGACCAGATAGGCGACGGCAATGACATTGCGGATGCCTTTGCGGCCATCGGGCCTGAGATAAGCGGTGATGGCGGGGGTATTTAACATTCGACCAGAGCCTTGATAACGCCTGCCGATGGTTCGATCCATTGCGGCAAAATGTCGGGGAGTTCGGAAAGCTTCGCACGGTGGGTATTGAGCGCCGCGGTGGGAACGTGGCCCGCGATCATGGCGGCCAGCACGCCTTTGAAATCTTCCGGGGTGGCGTTGCGGCTGCCCATCAGGGTGGTTTCGCGCTTATGAAATTCGGGGTCGTTGAAGGTGATGTCGGCGGCCACAACCGAGATCAGCACATAGGTGCCGCCGTGGCCGACATAGCCAAACCCAGCCTCCATAGCCTTGGGGGCACCGGTCGCGTCAAACACCACATCGTAAAAATCGCCGCCGGTCAGTTGTGATAACTGGTCGCGGGTATCGTCGCCCACCAACACGCCATGATCGGCCTTAAGTTCGCGCAGGCAGAAATCAATGCGTGGCTGGCGGCTGTCGATGACGGTGACCTCGGCCCCTCTGAGTTTGGCAAACAGGGCCGTGGCGATGCCGATGGGCCCGACCCCGACGACCAACGCCTTATGACCGGACTGCTCTTTTTGACTGGTTTGCACTTGGGCGCGGCGGACGGCATGGTGACCGATGGCCAGAAACTCCAGCATGGCGGCTTCATCCAGACCGATGCCGGTGGCCTTAAACACAAAGCCTTCGGGGACGCTGATATATTCGCACAGCCCGCCGTCCATATGGACACCCAGAACCCGGATATTCATGCAGCAATTGCCCTTACCCTTACGGCAGGCCGCGCAGTGGCCACACGACATATAGGGCATGATATAGACCACATCGCCGGGGCTGAGGTCTGAGCCTGCGGGGGCCTCGGCCACCTCACCGGACAGTTCATGGCCCATGACGCGCGGGTAGGTCAGGAACGGCTGAGTGCCCTTATAGATATGCATGTCCGTGCCGCAGATGCCGACGCGGCGGACGCGCACCAGCACCTCACCTTCGGCGCGTACAGGCCGGGGGCGTTGCGTGTGAACCAGCTTGCCGGGGGCTTCACAAATTACGGTATCCATCAGCTTACGGCCTTACGGGTGTGGGAGGGGATATAGTCGCTTTTCATATTGTGCAGATGGACGTGATCGCCGCGTTTGGCGTCCGCCGTCATGGAGCCAATCGGCGCACCGTACTTCAGGATCTTATCACCGGCCTGCAAATCGCCGCGCGCGACCTTGTGGCCGACCTCAATGGCGGCGGGGATGGTGACGGTATCGCCGTCAATGACCGTTTCAAAGCCCGCCGCAATGGGGGCGCGGCACACCAGCACATTGTCGTCGGGATGCAAAAGGATAAGGGGGGTAATCATGCGGATACAGGCGTTTCAGGTGTTGGGGCAGGTGTCGGGGCGGCGGATGGTATCAGACCGCCGGTTTTCAGATCGTCCCACAGGGCGGGCGGAATTGGGTGGTGAAACAGGGCGGCATTGCTGCGCACTTCATCGGGCGTGGCCATGCCGGGTATGACGCTGGCGACCGCCGGATGGGCGAGCGGAAACTGCAAGGCCGCCGCCGCCAGAGGGACGTGGTGATCGGCACAAATGGCTTCGATGCGGTGCACCCGCGCGATGATTTCCGGCGGGGCGGGGGCGTAGTCATAAAACGGCGTGTGGCCATTGCCTACGCCAGTAATCAGTATGCCGGAATTGAACGGCCCGCCCAGAATGATCGAGACATTGCGTGCCACGCAGCGGGGCAGGAATGCTTCAAGTGGTGCCTGTTCCAGCAGGGTATAGCGGCCCGCCAGCAGGATAGCGTCCAGATCGGCATGATCCAGCACATTGTCACAAATTTCGGTCTCATTGACCCCCAGCCCGATGGCGCCGATGCGACCTTCGGATTTCAGCGTTTGCATGGCTTTGAGGCCACCACTAAGGAACGCTTTCAGGTGATAATCATGGTCATCGCCATGGGTCAGTTGTCCCAGATCATGGGCCAGCAGAATATCGATATGATCGCGTTTCAGCCGTGTCAGGCTCGACTCAAACGACCGCATCACGCCGTCATAGCTGTAGTCGAAATGCTCCTCGAACGGGTCGCCATCGACAAAGCCGTGGCGCTGGGTGCCGGACGGGGGCGGGGCGATGGGCGTCAGGACACGCCCGACCTTGGTGGAGACGATCACGTCATGCGGCAGAACGGCCCCTAAGCGACGCTCAGACAGGCCGTGGCCATAGCGCGGGGCGGTGTCGAAATAGCGAATACCCGCCTCAAGGGCCTTGGTCACGCAGGCGCTCGCCGCCTCATCGCCCAGCGGACGATAAAGATTGCCTATGGCGGCCGCCCCGAACCCAAGGGCAGGGACGCGCACACTGGTGCGGCCAATTAAATTCAAGGTGTCAGCCCCTGACATTATGACGTTTCCGGTTAGGTTTCATTTATAAATGAAATCATTCTTACTGATAAAAGTACGCTTTGGGCGCGCACAACTCAAGGCTTTTGTACGCTTACCGATAAAAAGCCGCCTATCGGATGGGGATGCGTTCGACGGTATCAACGCCGCCGAGCGATTTCGATATGGTCTGAACGGCGGTCTGGAGTTTGCGGGTGGCGTCCTCAAGGCTTTCGCTGCCGAGCGAGCGGATATAGGGGATGGTCAGGGCGGCGATGACGGTACCGTCGCTGAAGATCGGGCAGGAAATATCGGTAATCCCGTCGGTGAAATCGGAGCGGCGCTGTACATAGTTATTTTTCTGAGCAAACTGGCACAGCTCATCAAAGGTACGCCAGGTTTCGGGCGGAGTCTCCGCCATCAGTTCGGCGCGCCAGGCTTCTTTCATCTTGTGCGGCTGAAAGCTGAACAGGGTGATGCCGGAGGTCGATTTCACAACGGGCGCCTGATGGCCGACCCTTACCGAAAAGCCGAGATCACCGGGCGCTTCGACACGGGCAATGACGACGATCTGGTTGTCGGAGGCGATGGCGATATGACACGACTGGCGGGTCGATTCGCTCAAAGCCTGCATGATCGGCATAGCGCTGGCCAAAAGGTTCTGGCTGGGGCCGCGGCTCATGCCAAGCGAGAACAGCTTATTGGTCAGTTCCAGCCCGTCGCCGCGCAGGGCCGGGGCGACATAGCCGCGGTTTTCCAGCACCTGCACCATGCGGAACAGTTCGCTAACCGAGCGGTCAAGGTGGGCCGATATCTGCGACAGGGTCAGCGGGCGTTTATGGGCCGCCAGCAGTTCCAGCACATCAAGGCCTTTTTCTAACGCCGGGGCGCGGTATTTCAGGACGGTGGTTTCGCCCTCTTTATCGTCGTCACGCAGATTTTGGTGCATATTCATAGTGTTACCCCTGTTTCAGACTTAATTTTATAAAAGGTTTTGGCATTGGTGCTGAAGATTTTATCTGTGCTGTGGGTCGGCATGGCCCGCAGATGGTTATGAACCTGATCGAACCATGACCGGTAAGACTGGCACAGATTGACGACCGGCCAGTCCGAGCCCCACATCAGTCGATCCGGCCCGAACTGCTCAAGCAGGTGATCCGCATAGGGCCACAGATCATCGATCGGCTGACCCGGCATCATTTCGGTGACCAGCCCTGACAACTTGGCATGGACATTGGGGTTACGGGCAATAGCAGTGATCAGTTCGCGCCAGTGCCGCGTCTCTTCCGGATGGCTGTGGCGGCGGGCAATCGGGGGTTTGGCACCGTGATCAATGACGATGCGTAAACCCGGATAGGTCTTCGCCAGCCGGTCAATCGCCGGCAGGTGGCGCGCAAAGATCAGGGCGTCGAAACTTAGATCATGTTGGGTCAGCGCCTCAAGCGCCGGTGCCACGACGGGCTGATTGATCCAGTCATCATCGGCAAGGGATTGCAGCATGGGCCGCACGCCTTTGAGTTTGGGCTGCTGCGCCAGATGGGCGATGCGGTCTGCGGCACCCCCGGCCAGCATATCGGCCCAGCCGACGACGCCTAAGATCAGATTATCATTGGCCGCGACCTCAAGCAGCCAATCTGTGTCGGCGTCATGAGCTTGCGACTGCACCACTATGGTGCCGGACAGGCTGACGCCCACCGCCTCCGACCTCAGATCATCGAGCCCGAAATCCCGGTAGATCGGCCCAAGGCCAGAGGTTGGCCATTCATGGCCATTGCGTCCGATCTGCCAGAAATGATGGTGGGCGTCGATGACCATCCGGCCCTCAGTGTGTGGTGGCGACAGGCGTCGCGCTAAGGGGGCGCTTGGGCGATTTCAGTCCGTACCAGGCGATAACCGCAAAGCACAGGGCCGGGATGAAAATGGAGGTGCGGATATGAGACGCATCCGAAATCAACCCCATCAGCGGCGGCAGCAAAGCCCCGCTGACGATGCTCATGACCAGAAGGGATGAGCCGGTCTTGGTCAGCGGCCCCAGGCCATCGACCGCTGTGGCGAAAATGGTCGGGAACATAATCGACATAAAGAACGAGGTGGCAGTTAAAGCATAGAGCCCGTAAAGCCCGCCGACGGCTGCGGCATAGGCGCACAAGCCGATATTGATGATCGCAAAGACCGCCAGAATCCGCAGCGGCGACAGGCGGCTCATCAGGGCCGTGCCGACAAACCGGCCGACAGCGAACAGAATCAGAGCGATAAACAGGAAGTTGGCGGCCTCTTTTTCCGGCATAGCCAGTTCGGACTGGGCATAGCGGATCATATAGCTCCAGATGCCGACCTGCGCCCCGACATAGAAAAACTGCGCCATCACGCCAAACAGGAAATGTGGTTTGGCAAACAGGCCGCTTAAGGAACGGCCGGCAGAGACGGTTTCACCAGTATGCTCGTGGGTGTTTTCGGTCGCCGCCGCCGGGAACTTCGACAGGGCCACCAGCACCGCCCAAGCGATAATAATGGCACCGATGATCAGATACGGCCCCTGAACGGCCTGAGATTCGGAAATGTAAAAGGCCAGACGAGCTTGATCAGACAGGGCGCTCAAAGACGATTCGTTATGCTCGACCCCGGACAGTATATACTCCTTACCGACCCAGATGCCGGTAAGCGAGCCCAGCGGATTAAAGGCTTGCGCCAGATTAAGCCGGAAGGCGGCTTTTTCGGGCGGGCCCAGCACGGTGATCAGCGGATTGGCTGAGGTCTCTAAAAACGCCAGACCCGACGCGATCACGAAAAGCGCGCCTAAGAACCAGCTATATTGGTGATTGTCAGCGGCGGGATAAAACAGAAAAGCCCCGGCGGCAAACAGCAACAGGCCCGCGATAACCGCCGCCTTATAGCCAAAGCGGCGCATGAACAGCCCGGCCGGAATGGCCAGCAAGAAATAGCCCATGTAAAACGCCGACTGCACCAGACCCGATTGCAGGTCGGTCAGGCTGAACGCCTTTTTAAACTGGGGGATCAGCACATCATTGAGATTGTTGGCCATGCCCCAGAAAAAGAACAGACTGGTAATCAGAATAAGGGGCCAGAGCGCACCCGTTGCCGGGCGCGACATGTCAGATGCGCGCATGAAATATCCTCAACCTGTATGGGCGTTATTGTTTAAACTCGCCCTTTGTCAGACAGGACATCACATATAAATCAAGCCGTCAAATATGAAATTTACATTGTTGTCAAAAAGTGTAGGCGAGGATAAAAATACCACGCATAACCCTAAAAACGGAGACGCCACATGACCTTAACCCGATATTGTTTCGCGCTTGATCTGCACAATGATGCCGCTTTGATTGAGCGTTATAAGGTCTGGCATCAGCCGGGGCAGGTGCCTGCGGCGATCGTGGCTTCCATCCGTGACGCCGATATCCGCAGCCTCGAAATCTGGCAGGCGGGTGACCGCATGTTCATGATTATGGAGACGGGGCCAGAATTTTCAGCCGATGCCAAGGCGGCAGCGGATGCCGCTTCAGAAGACGTTCAGGCGTGGGAGCGGCTGATGTGGGAGTTTCAGAAACCCCTGCCATTTGCCAAGGCGGGCGAAAAGTGGGTTGAAATGACCCGTATTTTCGACCTTATTCAGCAGCCTTAGATGAGGGCTGCAAAAAAAGCGCTTCACAGTTCCGGTCTGCCGGGATATCTGACGAAACAAATTGCCGGACAAATAGACCGGGTATTTATATGATAATTGCCTTGGGCCCCGTGTTCGGCTAAGGGGCATGGCAGCAGGTTTTAAAAGGTGCAGGGAAAGCGTTGATGTTCGGTTTCGGTAAATCAAAAGCACAAAAAGGGGCAACCCAAACTCAGACGCTCAAAATCGGTCTGATCGGTTTAGGCAAGATCGCGGTCGATCAGCATATCCCGTCCATTCGCGCCAATAAAAACCTTGAACTGGTCGCCGGTGCCAGTCCCGGTTCGCGTCCGCAAGGGGTTGTGGCCTATAATACTCTGGCGGAAATGCTGAAAGCGCACCCGGAAATCGAAGCGGTCGCTGTCTGTACGCCGCCGCAGGTGCGGTTGAGCGTCGCGCGCCAAGTCATTGAGGCCGGTCGCCACGTTTTCCTTGAAAAGCCACCCGCAGCGACCATTGGCGAAGCGGAACTGATCCGTGATCTGGCTAAGGCTAAAGGCGTGTCGGCCCTGGCGAGTTGGCACTCACGCTATGCCCCGGCGGTCGAAGCGACCCGCAAGTGGATGGGTGAGCGTCCGATCAAGTCGGTCCATATAGTCTGGAAAGAAAATGTTCGTCAGTGGCATCCGGGTCAGACCTGGATCTTTGAGGCCGGTGGCATGGGCGTGTTTGATCCGGGTATCAATTCGTTGTCGATCCTGACGCGGATTGTGCGCGATACTGTGATTGTTAAATCAGCCGATCTGCATTTCCCGTCCAATTGTCAGGCCCCGATTCAGGTCGAAATGAACATGCAGACCGACAATGGTTTGGCGATCCGCGCCGACTATGACTTTCTGCAAACCGGCGTGCAGACCTGGAGCATTTTTGTCGAGTCTGAGTCAGGTGAAAAGCTTGTCCTGTCCATGGGCGGCACCGAGCTTGAGATTGACGGCAAGACGATCATCAAGGAAAAAGAGGCTGAATATTCAGGCCTTTATGCTCACTTCTACGATCTGGTCAAAAGCGGCACCTCGGATGTCGACCTGAGCCCGCTGCGGGTCGTGGCGGATGCCTTCATGGTCGGCAAGCGCATCGAAGCCCCGGCCTATATCGAGTAATCTCGCCGGATGGGGGAAATCCGGTGGCGATTGCGTTAACGATAGGCTAAGGTTTCATCGTAGAGCTGACGCTTGATGGGGGAGGGCATGGTCGCACGATTTCTGACGTTTACGGCGCTGGCAAGCGTGCTCATGCTGGGGGCGTGCGATAAGCCGCAACCGGCCAAGCCCGCAGTGCCCGATGACGCATTACCCGCGACCGTGCCGATCCGCATAGACGACAGCTATATGCAGTCTGAAATGCGTGCCCCGCGCTCATCGGTCGCGGATTTGCCGCCGCAGGCCGCCAAGTTCATAACCGCGCTCAATAGCGACGATGAAAAACTGATCCTCGGCTATCAGAGCTTTGAGGACATGTACTCGGAAAAGGGCAAGCTCAATCAGGTTGAGCGTGATCATATCCGCAAAGGCCTGCGTCCTCTGCTGGCTTCTGGGGCTATTGCCATGAAGGAAATCGACCGCGCCGACCATGAATTTACGGTGTTGTTTTATAAGGCCGAACATGCCGACCAGATGGAAGATGAAACCTTCCTCAAGCAGCACTATCTCAATGCCTATTTTGCCTGCCGGTTTGATGATTCGAGCGGTTCATGGAAACTGGCCCCGCCTGCGGTGTGTTTCTCCGAGACCGATGGCCCGTACGGGTAGCGCTCCAGCCGGCGCATAACGATGAACAGCAATCCCATGATGACGACCGGACTGATCGGCAGGTAAAGATGAGTGGCTACGGTGCGCGCGATCAGCGGCAGTACAAAGCCGCACAGCAGGGCGGCTTTTTCCCAGGGTAAGAACCCGGTTCGTATGCCTTCGCCCGCAATCCATATCAGCGGCAGTGCCAGAATAAGCAGGTCATAATCCAAAAGGAACGGGCTTAGTAGCGGGGTTGCTGCCCCTGTCAGGGCGGCGAGTGCAGCGGCGGTCGGGCGGTGCTTTCGGATAGCCATGACGACAATTGTGATTGCGGTGATGGCCCCAGTAAGCTGGAAGCCATAGGCCCCCACTGAAGGCAGGCCCCAATGGCGCGCCATGGCAAACAGGCTTTGCATTTTGCCATGGCCGACTAATCCCTCTTCGAGGGTTTGGCGGGCCAGAGACGAGGCGTCCATAAAGGCCCCCCAACTGTCAGAGCCCAATATCGCCGTGGTGATAAGGCCATAGATGATTGCACTTACGCCTGTGGCCGCAAAGGCTTTCCATCGGCCTGCCGCAGCCAGTATGAAGGGTAGAGCCAGCCCCATCTGCGGCTTGATGACCAGTAGTCCCCAAATGGCGCCGGCCAGAAGCGGGCGACGGTTCAGGCACATGAAACCGCCGGTCATGATCGCGGTGGTCAGGCCTGCGTTCTGGCCATTACCGATATTGATCCACAGGGCCGGGAAGGCCAGAAAGGGCAGAACGCCAAGGCGGTGGGTATCCGCAAATGTGCTTGCCCAGCGTTTTAAGGTGATAATCGCTGCCGCCGTGGTGCTGGTGAGCCACAGGCATACCGCCCAACCATAGGGCACAAGGGCAAACGGCAGGCATATCAGCAGGAACGGTGGCGGATAAAAGAAGGCCCAGTAGCCTAATCTTTGGCCAAAAATGGCATCCTGAGCGGCCTGATGTCTGGGCAGGTTCCAGGCCGCCACCGCCTGATCATGCAAAGCTAAATTTCCGGCCGCGTAAAAGCTCATGAAATCGCTGCCGATCGGCTTGCCGGAGATATCGATGGCATTGCGGGCGCTGAAAATCCAGATGGCGAATCCGGCCAGGGTCATGACCAACAAAACCTGCAGCCATGCCCTGACGCGGTCGGCAGTAAGCCCGTCGGCATCACGGATAAAGGTGAGGTTGATGCGTTTCGTCATCTGGCTCATTCGCAAGGAAAGACGTCAGGTTACCCGCTATGGCTGAACAAGCTGTAAACCGGTATTGGTGCACCTGTTTTTCAAATGAGCCGGTTTGCTAGTGAAAATTATTTCAGAATAATTTGATAGGCTAACACAGTGAGTTGGGATTTTACCACTCAATCCGATGTGCGGTTGAGGCAAAAATTAACGCCCCAAAGTGTGCACTTCGGGGCGTTAATGTTGAACTCAGAGACCGTGCGACCCGATTTAGACGGGGTTTTCGGTCTTGTCACTGGCAGATTCGGGGACGAATTCGGGTTCTTCAACGCGGGTGCGCGTGACTTTTGCGACACGCAGAGCATTAGTTGATCCTGATTTGCCGAAGGGCATGCCGGCGATGATGACGATGTTCTGGCCGGGTTCGGAAATGCCTTCGGTGCGTGCCAGTTGCGTGGCGACAGCGACGGTTTCCGACATCGAATGGGTGACGGGCGCGGTCGTAGCGTGCACGCCCCAGGTTATGGCCAGACGGCGGGCGGTCTCTATATTGGGGGTCAGGCCAAGGATCGGCACGTTCGGACGCTCACGTGCGACCCGAAGGGCGGTGGAGGCAGAGTTGGTCAGGGCCGCAATCGCTGACGCTTCAATGGTTTGCGCGACCTGACGGGCGGCAGCAGCCATGGCACCCGATGTGGTTTTTTCAGGCTCCGGACGACGTCGGTCGGTGTTGGCGCGCCAGCCTTCGTCGCTTTCGACGCGGGCGATGATACGGTCCATGATGGTCACGGCTTCGATCGGGAACTGACCGGCGGCGGTTTCAGCCGATAGCATGACCGCATCAGCGCCATCAAAAACGGCGGTGGCGACGTCCGATGCCTCGGCGCGGGTTGGGGTCGGTGCGGAAATCATCGATTCCAGCATTTGGGTTGCCACGACGACCGGCTTACCCATAAGGCGGGCCGACTGTATGATGCGTTTCTGCGCCAGAGGGACTTCTTCGGGCGGCAATTCAACGCCCAAATCACCGCGCGCGACCATGACGGCATCCGACAGGGCCATGATTTCTTCTAAATTATCAAGGGCCTGCGGTTTTTCAAGTTTCGACAGCACCCAGGCGCGGCCTTTGATGATTTCCTTAGCCTCAAGCACGTCTTCGGGGCGCTGAACGAACGACAGGCCGATATATTCAACCCCGCGTTCCAGCGCGAATTCCATGTCTTCGCGGTCTTTTTTGGTCAGAGCCGGGATCGGCAGCACCACGTCGGGGACGTTGACGCCCTTGCGGTCGCTGAGGCGGCCGCCATTGATGACCACGGTTTCCAGATGATCGTCGCGGACGTGCACGACTTTGAGTTTCAGCTTGCCGTCATCGAGCAGCAGATGCGAGCCGATCTGGGCGGCGGCAATAATCTCAGGATGTGGCAGGTTGGCGCGGCGGGAATCGCCCGGCGTTGGGTTAAGATCCAGCCGGAACGTCTGGCCATTATTGAGAACAATGGCCCCGCCCATGAAGCGACCGACCCGCAGTTTTGGGCCCTGAACATCGGCCAGGATACCGATCGGATGCTTGGTGCGCGCCTCTAGGTCGCGGATCAGATCGATGTTTCGGCCATGATCTTCGTGGCTGCCGTGGGAGAAATTAAGGCGGAAAACATCGGCGCCGGCCTGAAATAACTGCTGGAGCATTTCGGCATTAGAGGACGCGGGGCCTAATGTGGCGACGATTTTGGTGCGGCGGCGGCGAAGTATCTTCAAGGCAGGACTCACTAACAGTTGGGTATTGACGACTCAGCGGCCTTGTAGAGCTGAAAAGCGATCGATGCGGCGCTTTTGTCCCGGCCGGGCTTGTTGGAAGCGACAAAGCGCTGCTTCTTTAGGCCCGGTCAAGTCATATTTTTATAACAAATAGTAAAAATGAGCCGTGCTGAGGTGTGCGGAATTGACGCATTGGTCAAAATTTTACGCTTAAAATCTGTTTTATTGACCATTTGTGTGACTTTTGCGTCAGCATCACATTTTTTTATGCCAGCGCTGTCAATCTTTAGTGGCTTCTCAATGATATTATGATATCGCTACCATTCAAGAGTGCCCGTTTCGGTGTGTTTTTATCTTTTTAAAACACCTCAGCGACAGGGTGCCGGACGACAGTCGATTTGGAAGGGTTTTCAGGTTAAGGGCGCAATTGCCGGACGTGGTGTGCACGTTCCGGGCCTCCTTTATACACCCGAATTTCCAACCTTTTGGCTGAACAACAGTGATCGTGGTTCGCGGTCTATGAGAGGTTGCCCATGCAGGCTGCCTCCGTGACGAACCGGGGTCATAAATTTTGGGACGCATTCAATCATACCGGCTGCAAAGACCGGAGATTGAGCCTTGGCTTATTTAGAGGGAGGAGTTTTATGAAAAACTCACGTACTGCGCTTAACGGGCGCAGCGCTTTCAGCATCGTGCTTAAAAACGGGGTATCGGCAGTCGCACTTGGTGCGCTGGCGGCGGCCCTTGCCATGCCTGCCGTGGCGCAGGACGCCCCGGCTGCCGATCCGGATGTGACCGAAGTGGTCGTCACCGGCCAGCGCGCTCAGATCAAAACGGCGCAAAAACTGAAGAAAGACGCCGAAGTCGTCGTCGATTCGGTGACCGCGGTTGATATCGGCGCTTTGCCTGACCGTTCGGTCGCCGAAGCCCTGCAGCGCGTATCGGGTCTTCAGATCCAGCGTGCCTCCGAGGCGCGCGACCCGATCCGTATGACCGCTGAAGGTGGCGGTGTGGTGATCCGCGGCCTGACCTGGGTACGTTCCGAAACCAACGGCCGCGATATCTTTTCGGCCAAGAATGGCCGCTCACTGAGCTTTGAAGATGTATCGGCCGATTTGCTGTCGGGCATAGATGTTTATAAGAACCCGTCGGCGGACATGATCGAAGGCGGCATCGGCGGTACGGTTAACCTGCGCACGCGCCTGCCGTTTGACGCCAAAGGCCGCGTACTGGCCGGAACTCTTGATTCGACCTATGGCGATCTTCAGGAGGAATATAACAATTCATTCAGCGCCATGTATTCGGATCGCTGGGACACGTCTATCGGTGAAATCGGGCTTTTGCTG
The DNA here is from genome assembly GCF_014652575.1 of Asticcacaulis endophyticus. Taxonomy (GTDB): domain Bacteria; phylum Pseudomonadota; class Alphaproteobacteria; order Caulobacterales; family Caulobacteraceae; genus Asticcacaulis; species Asticcacaulis endophyticus. The sequence goes on from NZ_BMZB01000001.1 coordinate 1,362,685, forward strand.
AACTATTCGGATGCCACAATTGGCAACCGTACCGATGTCATCGGTATCAGCAAGTATAACCCGGCGGAAACCGCGGCGGGCGAAGACGTATTTGTGCCGGACTCGCTGGGCTGGCGCAGCATTGACTGGACACAAAAGCGTCAGGCCGGTGCCGTCGCCGTACAATGGCGTCCGAACGATGCCTGGGAATTCAGCCTGCAGGCGTTCCATTCCAAGGCGACACCTAAGAACACGGAATATAATGCCGGTTTTTACAACGATCTGGGCGATATTTCGACGCTTTATACATCACCCGATAATGGTGTAACACGCACCGAGACTCCATCGGCAGCTACCTACACCTATGATTCAAACGGTGTCTGGACCGGTGGTACGGTTTACGATGCGGCGGTGACGGCGAACACGCGTTACGGCGAAGACGAAAAGACCACGACCGACGTTTCGCTAAATGCGCGCTGGTATGTCAGCGAAAAGCTGACTCTGTGGGGCGATTTTCAATACCTGAAATCAAAAGCGGACGTATTGTCTAATACCGTCTTTATTCAGGTCGAAGGCCGTCCAGACGTCAACCTTGATTTGACGGGGAAGATGCCGACCATCGAAATCATCGACGCCGGTACGCTTGATGACCCGTCGACCTATTGGTACGCGGCCGCCATGGACCACATCGAAAAGAACGATGCGACCCAATACAGCGCCCGTGTCGATGGCCGTTATGATTTCGATGATGCCGGCTGGCTTAAGACGTTTAAGTTCGGCGCCCGTGCGACTGACCGCGACTATGTCACCCGTCAATCAAACTATAACTGGGGCTTCCTGAGCCGTCAGTATTGGGGCGGTGGCGCGGGCACCTTCCTGGATGAAGCGGGTTCGGGTGAACTTTATACCTTTAACAACTTCATGCATGGCGACGTGCCGGTTCCGGGCAATGTGTGGTTCCCGGCGGCGTCTTTGGTCAATCAGGGCACGCAGCACACCTATGAGGCACTGGCCGCGGCCAATACCTCCGGTTGGGGCTGGACGCCAGCCGGAGATTCCTGGTTCACTGACGGCACACGTGGCGGCATAAACAACCAGACCGAAGAAACCAAAGCGGTTTATGGTCTGTTCCGGCTGGAAGCTGACAACCTCTGGGAAGGCAAGACCATCGATGGCAACATCGGCGTTCGTATTGTCAAGACCGAGACTGCGGCGGATGGTTTCGTAGTCACGACGGCACCGACCACCAGCGCCACCTGCGTTACCAACTGTGCACCGTTCAACAATGCCGTAACCTTTGGTGCACCAACCTATGCCGTTACCGGCGGGACGGATTACACGGATGTTCTCCCGAGCCTTAACATTCGGTTGAAGTATTCGGATCAACTCCAGTTCCGTTTTGCGGCATCCAAAGCGATGGTGCGTCCGGAAATGTCATGGCTGGCGCCCTACACGACGCTCGGCTCGTCATTTACGATTGACACGGCTGGTTTGCTTACGAACTATGCCTACACAGGCACAGGCGGCAATCCAAACCTGAAGCCGGTTGAGGCTAATCAATACGATCTGACGGCGGAGTGGTATTTCGCCCCGACCAGCAGCCTGACCATTGCCATATTCCGTAAGGACATGGAAAACTACATCTACACTGAGACCGGCGTTGAACAGTACACTAACAATGGTGTGACGCTTGACTTCAACGTCAGCCGTTATGTCAATGGTTCGGAATCGGGTCAGGTTGACGGGTTTGAAATCGCCTATAACCAGTTCTACGATTTCCTGCCCGGCGCCCTGTCAGGCTTTGGGGTTCAGGCCAACTATACGAAGATCAATTCGTCCGGTGGCCGCAACCCGATCGCCAACGTCTTTGATGGCAATCAGATCACCGGTGCAAACCTGAGCGGATTGCCGTTAGAAGGTATGTCGGAAGACAGCTATAATCTGGCGCTGATCTACGAAAAATACGGTATCTCGGCGCGTCTGGCCTATAACTGGCGTTCCAAGTATCTGTACACCACTTCGGCGGCCAACGTGAACCGTCCTATGTGGGCGGATGATTTCGGCCAGCTAGATGGCTCGGTCTTCTACAGCGTCACCCCAAAGGTCAAGGTCGGTATCCAGGCGACCAATCTGGGGCAGGAACCGGCGTACACGCTCGTGTCGTCCGACCTATCCAAGCCGCTGGATACCCAGTTCTATTCGGCAACCAAGACGGATCGCCGCATAGCATTGGTGCTCAGAGCCGCGTTCTAAGCAAAGCATGACGACAAAGGGCTTCTCCCGTATAGTGCGGGAGAAGCCCTTTTTTGTTTGTGCTGATATCTGCATTTTCTGAGTTTTTAAATTCCCCTGGGGTACTTATGCAAAACCCGATTTCCAGGATTATCATCGTGGGCGGCGGCACCGCCGGCTGGATGAGTGCGGCGGCCCTTAGCGTCGCAGTGCCCAAAGAGGTTGAGGTACTGCTGATCGAATCCGAAGAGATCGGCATCATCGGCGTGGGGGAGGCCACCGTCCCGGCCATCCGTTTTTTCAACGACCATATCGGCCTGAATGAAGCCGAGTTTGTGCGCGCGACCGAAGCAACCTTCAAGCTGGGGATCGAGTTTCGCGGCTGGGGCCATGAGACGAACCGCTATTTTCACGGCTTTGGCGATTTCGGCGACGACCATCAGGCCATCAGCGCCTACGCCCTGTGGCGCAGGCTCAGGTCGCTCGGGGATCAGACGCCGCTGGAGGCGTTCAGCCTGTCGGCGCAACTGGCGCTGGCTGACCGCTTTTTCCCGCCCAATCCGGACCCGCGCTCGCCGATGCATAATTATAATTATGCGTTTCATTTCGACGCCTCGCTTTATGCGCGCTTTCTGCGCCGTCATGCCGAGGCGCGCGGCGTCAAGCGCCTGAATGCCAAAATCAGCGGCGTTAATTTGCGCAGCGAAGATGGGTTTATCGAGAGCGTGACCCTTGAGGACGGACGCGTCGAGGCGGCCGATTTCTTCATCGACTGTTCCGGTTTCCGCGGCCTGCTGATCGAAGGCGCGCTTAAGACCGGCTATACGGACTGGAGTCATTATCTGCCGGTGGACCGGGCCTGGGCGGTGCCGTGTGAACGGACAGATCCGTTGCAGCCCTATACCGTGTCGACGGCGCGGGAGGCTGGCTGGCAGTGGCGTATCCCGCTTCAGCATCGCACGGGCAACGGCCATGTTTTTTCATCAAACTTTACCGATGAACAGAGCGCGCTGGACACACTGATGGCTAATCTGGATGGGGCCCCGCTCAAAGACCCGATGCTGATCCGCTTTACGACCGGCTACCGCAACAAGTTCTGGAATAAGAACTGCATTTGCACGGGTCTGGCGTCCGGCTTTATTGAGCCGCTGGAATCGACCTCGATCAATTTCATCCAGAACCTGATTGTGAGGTTTCTGGAGTTCTACCCCAGCCGCAGCCATTCTCAGGCCATTGAGGATGAGTTTAACCGTATGGTACTGAGGGAATATGAGCGGGTACGAGATTTCATCATCCTTCACTATCGCCTCAATACCCGTCAGGACGGCGAGTTGTGGCGTTATTGCGTGGACATGCCGATCCCTGACAGTCTTCAGACGCGGATGGATCTGTTTGCCCACTGTGGCCGGGTCATTACCGAGGACCGTGATACGTTTAAGCTGCCGAGCTGGACGGCTATTTTTAACGGGCAGGGTGTCGTCTCCGATATCTATGATCCTCTCGCCGACCGTCTGGGCGAGTTCGAACTGCGCAGCCTGATGCGCCAGCGTCTGGCGGAAATCGAGAAGGTGACCCAACAGTTGCCGAGCCATGCCGAGTTTATCGCCCGTCACTGTGCCTCAGAGGCCTTTCTCAAGCCGGTCATGGCTCAGGCATGAGCGCACAGCTAGAACATATCGTCATTGCCGGGGGTGGCGCTGCCGGATGGATGTGTGCCGCCGCATTGGCGAAATTTGTGCCGACGTCTACCCGTGTGACCCTGATTGAGTCTGAAGAAATCGGTATTATCGGGGTAGGAGAAGCGTCTATTCCGCCCCTGATCGCCTTTAATCGTTTGCTTGGGATTGATGAGCGCGATTTCATGGTGCAGACCCGTGGCACTTTTAAACTGGGGATCGAGTTTGTCGACTGGTCGCGCAAGGGGGCAAGCTATCTGCACCCCTTTGCCCGGCACGGCAGTGATATCGACGCTGCCGGATTTCATGCCTACTGGTTGCGGGCGCGCAAGCTGGGGATTGCGCCGGATCTATCCCAGTTCAATCTCGGCACGCTTTTGTGCGCTCAAAACCGGTTTGCGTTTCCAAAGACGGGCCCAACCGCTCTGTCGACCTTAAGCTATGCCTATCACTTTGATGCCGGGCTTTATGCGCAGTATCTGCGCGGCTTTGCTGAGGCCCGTTCGGTTCAACGTCTGGAAGGCAAGATCACCGTCGTGGCGACCGACAGTGCCACCGGTCATGTGACCACACTGCGGCTTGAGGACGGTCGCGAAGTCAGTGGCGATCTGTTTATCGACTGCACGGGCTTTCGGGCGTTGCTGACCGGCGGGGCGCTGGGCACAGCCTATGATGACTGGACGGGGCTTTTGCCGTGTGACCGGGCCGTCGCGGTGCCGTCGGCACGCACCACGCCGCTGACGCCCTATACACGGGCGACGGCGCGTGAGGCGGGCTGGCAATGGCGCATCCCGCTTCAGCATCGCACCGGCAACGGCTATGTCTATTCCAGCGCGCACCTGAGTGACGAGGCCGCAGCAAAGGTTCTGCTCGGTAATCTGGATGGTGAAGCGCTGGGTGATCCGAGGCTGGTGAAGTTCAAAACCGGTGTGCGCCGTGAAGCCTGGGTCAAGAACGTCATTGCCATGGGACTGGCCTGCGGATTTCTGGAACCGCTCGAATCCACGGCCATACATCTGATCCAGAAAAGCGTGCTGAACCTGATCCAGATGATGCCGGATAAAGGATATTCTGAGGCGCTGCGGCAGCAATATAACCGACAGATCCGCTTTGAATACGAGGATGTCCGCGATTTTCTGGTGCTGCACTATAAGGCCACGGTGCGCGACGACAGCCCTTTCTGGCGCGACATGGCGGCGCAGACCATATCCGACAGCCTGCAACACCGGCTGGATTTATTCAGAGATACCGGGCGCATCGTCGTGGAAAGCCGCGAACTGTTTAAGCTCGATTCCTGGTTGTCGGTGCTGATCGGGCAGGAGGTCATCCCGACAGGCTATGACCCGCTGGCAGAGCGGATGGGGGCTGATGAATTGCAGCGAAATCTGGCCTTGATGGCTGAGGCTTTGGCCGCGGCCGCGCGTCAGGCTCCGACCCACGATGACGTTCTGAAAACCTATTGCGCAGCCTTGGCGACGGGTGGTGTCGGCGCGTAACCGGCCACCGCCAACCGGCGAATCATCAATGGTGCGCTGCGGAATCGGCATTAACGTCAAAAAAACCTAAGTTACGAAATTTTTTTATGAATTTTTCGCGTAAAGGTTAATTTTCGTCTCTTGAGGGCGCTTTCGCAATTGTCAGGCAAATTTCTTGGCTAATTATAAGTATTTGCTGAAAATCGAACTTTGTACGATTTGCGCGTAAAGGGCGAAAAATGAAAAAAATTGACGCCCGGCGATTTTTTCAGTTGCAAATTAACGCCAAAACGCGCTTTTTGAAATTTGATTTATTTAATCGGGAAGGGCCTATAAAGAGCCTTCGTCACCGAACACAGGGTAGGGTACATGTCCGAACCAACAAGTAGCGCCAAAAAAGGCTCCGGCCTTGTCTTGGCGGTCATCTACGTTACGGCGCTTTTTTTCATATGGGCGTTCGTCACCAATTTGCTAGATCCATTGCTGAAGGCCATGAAGACGGTCTTCACGCTTAACAACCTCGAAGCCAATCTGACCGGCTTTGCGTTCTTCATCGCTTACGGGGTTATGTCATTCCCGTCGGCCGCGTTCCTGTCGAAATTCGGCTATGCTAAGTCGGTTCTGCTCGGCCTTGGCGGCATTGTCATTGGCTGCCTGATTGCGCTGGTCGCCACCAAGGTTCAAATCTATCCAGTCTTCCTCGTCGCTTTGTTTACCATGGCATCGGGCGTGACCCTGTTGCAGGTGGCGGCCAACCCGCTGATCGCGTCGCTGGGTAAGCCTTCTGACTCGGCCTTCCGCCTCAACCTGTCTCAGGCGTTTAACTCGCTGGGTGCGGCTTGCGGTATGTTCTTCGGCGCAACCTTCCTCTTGGGCGGCGACATCTTCAAGGAAGACGTCGTGGTCACCGAAACCCTGCGTCAGGAAACCCTGTCGTTTGTGGGCAATGTCTACTTCCTGATCGCCGCCGCTCTGGCTGTGTTCATCGTGGCCATCTGGCTGGTGCGTCAGAAAATCACCGACGCAGCCCCGAAAATGGGCCATCTGGTGTCGCCGTTCTCGGCGCTTCAGTCCAAGTGGGCTAATCTGGGGGCTATCGGCATCTTCCTTTATGTTGGTGCGGAAGTCGCAATCTCCCTGAACCTGCTGTTGTTCCTTGAGCAAAAGAACATCTTCAACCTCGGCGCTCAGGAAGCCGGTAAGCTGATCACCTTCTACATGTTGTTTGCCATGATCGGTCGCTTTGCCGGCTCGGCCATGCTGAAGTTCATCAAGGGGCACATCCTGCTGGGCGTATTTGCCGTCGGTGCAATGATCATGTGCGGTATCGTGATCGGTACGAACGGCATGGTGCCTTCGGATATGAATTCGACGGTTAATCTGCTGGGCGTTGATCTGCCTCTGACCACGGGCGTCATTCCTGGCTTTGCGGCTTTGCTGGTGGGGCTGTTCAACTCGATCATGTTCCCGACCATCTTCACCCTGACGCTGGAACGCTCGACCGCCGCCACTTCGGCAACGTCGGGTCTTCTGGTGCTGGCGATTGTCGGTGGTGCGTTCCTGCCGCTGGCTTTCGGGGCAATCACCGATGCGACCGGCAGCCGTAACCTCGGCTTTATCGCGCCGCTTCTGTGCTACGTCTATGTGCTGTGGTTTGCCATTGTGGCACCCAAAGCACCGGTCCATGCCATCGAAGAAGGCGTGTCGTCAGGCCACTAATCTGGCCAAACAACGCTGAACTGTAAACGAGGGCCCCTGCTTAAGCCTTAAACAGGCGGGGGCCTTTTTATTTGAGTATTTTTCGTACGCGCATCTATCCCGAAAACCGCTTCACACGTTTTGGGATGCGCTCTAAAAAACGGCTGAGGCCGATCTGGGATAAAAGATGCTTTATATTGGCGTTGATTTTGGGGGCACGAAGATCGAGGCAGCGGCGCTGTCGGCGGACGGAACCTTCCTCAGTCGCCAGCGTGAGCCCAATCCCGGCAGTTATCCGGCGGCTATTCGTCTGGTCAGTGACCTGATCGCGCGGGTGGAGACTGAGGCAAAAACCAAGGCGCCGGAACTTGAGCGTGTTAGCGCTACCGTAGGTATTGGCTCGCCCGGTTCCCTATCGCCGCGCACCGGGGTCATGCGCAATTCAAATTCGACCTATCTGAATGGTAAGCCGTTCCGTCAGGATCTGGAAACCGCACTGGGGCGGCCGATCCGGCTGGCCAATGATGCCAATTGTCTGGCGCTCAGCGAAGCCGTCGATGGGGCGGGGGCAGGGGCCGGTTCTGTCTTTGCGATTATCGTTGGCACCGGCTGCGGGGGCGGGCTGGTCGTCAATGGTCATCTGGCCGAAGGTGCCAATGGCATCGCCGGTGAGTGGGGCCATATGCCGTTGCCGTGGCCTAAGCCGGAGGAATATCCCGGTCCGAAATGCTGGTGTGGCCTGCAGGGCTGCCTTGAGACCTGGGTGTCCGGCACCGGCTTTGCCCGCGATTTTGCCGAAACGACAGGCCGGCATCTGAAAGGCGAGGACATTATCGGAGCCATGCGCGCCGGAGATCGTCAGGCCATGGCGGCGTTTGATCGTTTGCTCAGCCGGCTGGGCCGCAGCATGGCGACTATTGTCAATATCCTTGACCCCGAAGTGTTTGTCTTTGGGGGCGGGCTGTCGAACGTGCCGGAAATCTATGAGCGGTTGCCGGGGTTGATTGAGCCCTATGTCTTTTCCGATGGCTGGCAGGCGCGCCTTATTGCCGCCCGCTGGGGGGATTCTTCCGGGGTGCGCGGGGCGGCCTATCTATGGCGCGAAGGCTAAAAAACCGACGCTATGATATTTGGTCTGGGATTTTTATCTGGCAGATCAGTTGTTTTTAAGACAGATAATGTCTGCGTAATTCATTAAAGTGGTCGCGGCGTTATGGCGAAGGTCGGATTCAGGGTTGGGGTGGCAATAGGTCTGTGGCTGGCGATGTCCGCCATGGTTCAGGCGCAATCGCCAAAACCTGATGGCCCGGTGGTCAGGACGGCCCAAGGCGCGCTGATGGGCGAAACCGGCCCCAACAACAGCTTTGCGTTCAAGGGCGTGCCGTTTGCCAAGGCTCCGGTCGGAGATCTGCGCTGGCGCCCGCCTCAGCCGGTTGCGGCGTGGAAGGGCGTGCGGCTGGCCCAGAAAAGCGCACCGGCATGCTTGCAGGTGTCCTATGGCTGGAACGAAAAGGACGCGGCCTCCAGTGCCGAAGATTGCCTTTATCTGGAACTGCGCACCCCGACCCTTGAGACCGGTGCCAAAAAGCCGGTCATGGTCTTTATCCATGGCGGTGCCAATCGCGCCGGGGGCGGGTCGGGAACCATCTCCTCGGCTATGGTCGATGAGGGGGTTGTGCTGGTCAGCCTGCAATACCGGCTGGGCGTTCTGGGGTTCATGTCCCATCCGGCCTTAAGCGCCGAAAGCCCCAACAAGGTATCAGGCAACTATGCCCTGATGGATCTGATCGCGGGGCTTGAGTGGGTGAAGGCTAATATTTCGGCCTTTGGCGGCGATCCGGATAATGTCACGATCTTTGGCCATAGCGCGGGCAGCCACGATGTCGGGTTGCTGCTGACCTCGCCCTTGGCTAAAGGATTGTTCCATAAAGCGATCATGCAAAGCGGCACGCCGCAGTTCGGCATGGCCCCGCGTACCCTTGCGCAGAATGAGGCGCTGGGGGTTGATCTGGCCAAGACCATTGGGCCGCGCACCGAAAAAGACCCGGCCAGTGCCCGCGCTTTGGCGGCCTTGCGCGCGGCACCGGCCAAGGCCCTGCAAGCGGCGGCGGATAAGCTTGATGCCCCGATCCCTGACGACAGCTTCGTCTGGCTGCAACCGACCGTGGATGGCTATGTCCTGCCGCGTGCGCCCGAAGATGTGTTCATGGACGGCGATCAGGCCAAGGTGCCACTCATCATCGGCATGTCGGCGCGTGAACTGGGCCTGCACGGCGGCAAGGAGGCGGTCTACAGCACCATCCAGCACGAGTTTGGTGAGCGCGCCTTTACCGCCAAGCGCTATTATAAGCTTGATATCAACCTCGATCCGCCCGCCGATCCGGTGCTGGGCTCTGCCGATCTGCAACTGGCGACCGATGTCAGCTTTCGCTGTCCGTCGGCGTGGGTGGCCGATCATCAAGCCTCAATCGGGCAAAAGGTCTGGCTCTATCAGCTTGATGTCGATGCTGATCCGGCAAAGCCCGTGGGGCATGGCTCGGAACTGGCCTTTGTGTTTAACCGCCCGCCTGCCGGCGCGACCTTAAGCGCCTGGCCGCCGATGATGAGCTACTGGACGCGGTTTGCGGCCACGGGTGAGCCGCGTGGGCCTAACCTTTTGGAATGGGCGGAGTTCGGGCTCGATGATAACTATATGGCGTTTTCGCGCGCCGGGCCGGTCGTTCGTCAGCGCCTGCGCGGCGGTATTTGCGATATGCTCAACCGGCCCTAAAAGCGCATTGGCTTCGCCGAACTACGTTTCCAAAAAGTGTGAAGCGGTTTTTGGGCTAAGATGCGCGGCCCTAAACCGCCGCCACAAACAGGCCGTCGCGGATCACATCGCCTAAGAATGCGTAGAGATCGTTCTGGTCGCGGCCATTCAGGTCTTTGAAGGTCTGGCACAGGTTTTCCGTGTCCAGAAGCGAGCTTAAAAACTGATCCTGACGCGGACTTAGGCGCATCTGTCGCGGGACATGGTTTCTATCCCGCCAGACCAGTATCAGATCGCTGGCCGGGGCGACCTCGGTTACGGCCACACCTGCGGCGTGAAAGGCCTGATGCAGGCCAAGCACATCAAAGCCAACGTGCAAAATGTGCACCGACGGATGCAGGGCGACCGGTAACTCTCCCTCATCCAGCAACAGGTCGTCCATCTCCAGCCGATAAGCGCTTGCGGCCTTACGGGACTGGCAGATCGCCCATTCCAGTTGCACCAGATCATAGAGGTAGGGAAAGGCGCCCAAGGGGGGATGGGCCTGACAGTGGGCGGCGAAGCCTGACTGGCTGCCCCAGCCGTCATAAAGGGTGATGATATCGCGCACATAGGTGGCGCACAGGTCTCTGAATACTCCGTCGCTTAACGCCGCGCGGGTCACAGGGTAGTTGGCGTGCAAAAGGTCATGCAGGTGTTCGATCTGATCCTGCCGACGGGCCATAAGTCGGGCGCGGGCGACCTCTGCCCGGTCCGTGAGCGCGCCGGTGGCTGATCCGCAGCGATAGGCCACAATGTCGGCCAGACTTATATTGGCCGGGTGTAGAGATGCCGCAGGAATAGGTGGAGGGGCCGGGCTGTGGCTATGGTTATCATCAGTCATCAGACATTATCCCCCATTATCCCCCATTATCCCCAAGTGCGGGCCAAACCGTAATAGCGCGTAATCTGAGCATACGGCTCAATGGACTTTACGGTTCAGACGGCCATCAGGTTACATCCCCCATAAAATATTTGTGGGTTTGGGGCCTTATGACAAAAAAGGTCGATTTTTTCTGAGGATGTGTAACCTTATCCCTATGGCTGCGTATGATCCTGAAACATGGCAGGGATGGATGCGGGCAGCGCTGGACGGCGATGCGTCGGCGTACCGTGACCTTCTGATGGCGCTTAGACCGTTTCTGGTCGGCTATTTTTCCCGTCGCCTCAATGCCGGACATCACGGGCAGGCGGAGGTGGAGGATCTGGTGCAGATGACCCTTCTGAGCCTACATGAAAAGCGTGCGACCTATGATCGTTCGGCCCCGTTCCTGCCGTGGCTTATGGCCGTCGCGCGCCACAAGCTGATCGACTATGTGCGTAAAACCAAAAAAAACGTGCAGGTGGAACTGGATGACACCTTAAGTGCCGTCGATGGCTATGGTCCGGCTCTGGCCAGGCGTGATGTTGTGGTCTTGCTGGCGCAACTGCCCAAGGATCAGGCGCGGGTGATCGGGCTGCATAAGCTGAAGGAACTGAATGTCGATGAGGTGTCGCGCCTGACCGGCCACAGCGCGGCCAATGTGCGCGTCATGGTTCATCGCGGCGTCAAGCGGCTTCAGGCCCTGATTGCCGGGGGCGCCTTATGACGCAGGCCATGATCGACCAACTGGTTGGCAATCTAAAGCCGGTACCAAAGCTGCGGCCGGGCCATTTGTGGGGTGTCGGGGTATTGATCATTATCTTGACGGCGATCTATGTCGTCGGCCGGTTTGGCGTGCGCCCGGAATATCTGGCCATGGCGCACCTGACCTTTACCGGCAATGAGGCTGTCTATGGCAAGCCGCTGTTGTTGCTGTGGGCGGGTGTGGCCTGCCTGTGGGGTGTTGCGCGGCTCTACAGACCAGAGGGGCAACTCGGCGGCACAGTCTGGGCCTTTATGACCGCGCCGGTTATCCTGCTGTTGCTGAATATCGCGCGTCAGTTCGCGGAAATGGGCGTGATCGAGAGCTTAAGCCGCGTCGATGATTATGCCTCACAATGCATCATCACCAATTTCTTTGGCGGGCTGATCGCGTTTGGGCTGTTGTGGGCATTGTGGCTGCGCAAAGCCGCACCGGACCGACCGGCGGTATTCGGGGCCATGGCGGCGGTGGGGGTGGCGTGCCTTGTGGCGGCCACCTATTCGGTACGGTGTGACCGCGATGCGCCGACCTATGTGCTGGTCTGGTATGTCCTGCCGATACTGGCCGCGGGCGGGGTGGCCGGGCTTATGTCGCGGCGAATGCTACGGTGGTAGCTTTAAAGCGGTTTTCGCTCGCCGCGCATCTGGTCCCAAAAACCGTTTCACACTTTTTGGGATGCGCTTTAAGCGGTCTTCATCAGGGCTTCGCGGATCGGCAGGAAGCGCTCATTGAACGGCAGGATCGCCGCGCCCATGGCGGCGGAATCGACCGCCAGGGCCGCCCGTGTTACCGGCGCGATCTTGGGGACACGATCACTCAGCTTGGCATAGGCTTCGTTCAGGCGTGCACACAGCTTTTCGATAACCGTGGCGGGCAGCCGTCCGCCAATATAGTGGGCTTCGGGGTTTATGGCGCAACTGAGCGTCAGAAACGGATCGTGCAGATAGGACGCGGCCTTTTCGATCCAGTCATCTACGACGCTCAAGCCTTCGGGGGGCAGATTATCGAGGTCAGCCGGGGTTGATACCGCATGGCCTGCCGCATTGAGGTGGGCGTAGAGCGCATAAAGCGATACGGCGTCCTGCAGCGAGGCCGGGGTTTGCGTGCCGTCCGGCGTCTGGCGCACGATCGGCAGGAACCCGATTTCACCGCTGCGGCCATGGGTGCCGCGGAAATAGTGGCCATTGATGACCAGCCCGCCACCCAGACCGGCGCTGATCAGCGTGTAGATAAAGCTGGCGGTTTGCAGGCCGTGGCCAAATTGCATTTCACCAATGGCGGCGGCCGTCGCATCGTTTTCGAGGCTGACCGGCACATTGAGGATTGGGCCAAACAACTCAGCCACATCGATTTCCGACCAGACTTCATAGGCTTCGGGCCGGTTCGGCAAACGCACGCGACCCAGATCGTCAGGCATGCCAATACCAATACCGATCAGCCGCTCAAAATTGATCGCATGGTCATGTCTGATCTGCTCGATCGCCGCCTTGAAGAAGGCCACGACCTCATCGGGCATGGCGAAATGGACTTCGCGTGAAATGCGGGCACGAACCTTGCCTTCAAAATCGAGGGCGACCACGGCGATGTGGTCACGGTCGATGTTCAGGCCGATAGAAAAGGCGCCGTCCGGGTTGACCACCAGCTTGGTCGCCGGTTGCCCCCGTCCGCCCAAAAGCCGGCCGGCTTTCAGGATCATGTTGTCATCCAGCAGGCGCTTGGTGATATTGGCGATCGCCGGCGCGGTCAGGCCAGTGATCTGCGCCAGATCGGCGCGCGTAATAGGTCCGTTGGCGCGCACGGCCTGAAGGGTGACGCGCTGGTTGTGATCGCCCGCCCGCTCAAGGTTTGTGCCCGACATACCCTCACCATAGTTGGCGGGTTTGGCGGCGCTGCGGTCAATATCGAAGCGTTCATCTGCGCTCATCATCGGGGTTCCTGTCGAAAATGCACGACTCAACCAAGTGTTTCATTACTGAAAGGCTTTTACAGCATGCATCCCTGATGGCAAAAGAGCCATTGAAACAATATTTTAAAGGACACCTTTTGAGCACGGATCATGTGCAGGGCACCTTAATCTCAGGTAGGTTTCCTGTATATTGATTTATATTAAAGAAAATTGAAATATTTAATTTGACATTCGGACCAATAGGGCGCTTTTTAAACTTCGCGGGGTAGCGGATCACGGTGTATCGGATCGGCGGCGTCCCTCGAATTTAAGGTTTTGGAATGTGTTCTAAGCCTTGATCCTGGAGTGATGTCACGCGTTTTGGTGACGGTCACACCTTCCAAAAACTTCGCCCGCTGACCCGGTTCCCTCAGTCAGCGGGCTTTTTGCGCCCATAAAGGCACAGGTTCTGGTAAAAGCGCCGATAAAGACGCATCGGGGTAAGGCCTGAGCGAATGTTTGAGATTTTGAAACACGCCAGTGTCATGATCACGCGGTGTAAAGTTCGCTTTCGACCATGGGGCCTGAACCCGGAGGGTTGTTACGATGAACGATATGTTTCAGGGGCTTTCGATAGCCGACATAGATGCGGTGGTGCGCTCGATCGAAACCCTGGGCTACGGCGTCATTAAAAATGGCTTGTCCGAGGCGGTGCTGGCGAAAACTCGCCGGTTCGTCGAAGACCGCGTGCGCGCTAATCACGGTGAGTATCTGCACTTCACCGGGGCAAAGGCCGTTGCGGGCACGCTGTTGCAGGACCTGTCTGAGAGTAAGAATTTCCAGAATGTATGCCGCTTAATTTATGAGCGCGGTGTGTCACCTTCGCCGCCGCCACCCCGGTTTCATCTGGTTCTGCGCTGTCTGGCCGGAGAGACCGGCCAAAAACACGCCTATTATTTCCACTTTGATTCCTATGTGCTGACGGCGCTGGCACCGATCATCATCCCGACCGAAGGGCAATCGGGTGATCTGATCCTGTTTCCCAACCTGCGCCGGATCAGGCGGCATTATCTGACGAATCTGGTTGATAAGATTTGTCTCGATAATCCGCTGACCCAATGGGCGCTGCGCACAGGCGTGAAAATGGGCTGGCTTAAGCCGGTCCGCCTTAAGATGGAGCCAGGCAACATCTATCTGTTCTGGGGCTGCCGAACCTTGCATACCAATGAACCGTGTGATCCGGATAAAATCCGCTCAACGGCCCTGATGCACTATGCCGATCCCCATGCCCATAGCTGGCTGCGGCAGAAACTGGGGCGGGCTTAGGCTTTGGCCTCCGGGTCGAAATAGTTCTCAAAGATCGCCGTATCTACAAGGTTCAGATTATACTGAAAAACATCGATAAATTCATGCAGGCCCGACGCGATGATGTCATCGGCTTTTGAGCCCTGAATACTGCCGATCAGGGTTTTCATTTCCTGCATGGCCAAGGACGGTGCATCGGCATTACCGCACAGCAAACCCAGCGAAAACGCTGCCGATTCCAGCGTAAAGCTGACCGAACGCGGAAACGCCGTTGAGAACAGCAGGAACTCGGTCACATCGCGGTAGTTGATCGAATGATACTGCTGGCGGTACATTTCCAGCGCATCCACCGATTTGAGCACCGCCCCCCACTGCACGGTATCATAAGGGCTGTCGATGACCTGACCGCGCGGCAGTAGCAGGAAGTACTTCACGTCGATCAGACGGGCGGTCTTATCGGCTCGCTCCAGCATTTGCCCAAGGTGGGCGAACTGCCAGCTCTGGTCGCGCGACATGGTATTGTTCTTAAGGCCCGTGAAAATGTAGCCGCAGCGGCGCACAAATTCGTAATAGTCCTGAAGGTCTGCGATCGAGCGCTTACGGCTCTGGGCCTGGGTCAGGTGGTACAATTCATTGATCATTTCCCACATTTCTACGGGGATGATCTCACGCACCGTGCGGGCATTTTCGCGCGCCAGATAGATGCTGGAAATGATCGAGTTCGGGTTTTTCAGATCGAAGGTCAGGAACTTGACGACTGATTTTTCATCGGCGACCGAATAGCGTTTGGAGAAATCCTCATCATCGCCGGAGGTGGCGATCAGCGGATACCACTGGGTCGAGTCCTTATCGAGCGACAGATCAAGCATCAGGTGGGTGTTGACCGTGATGAAGCGCGCGACATTATCGGCGCGTTCCAGATAACGGCTCATCCAGTAGATCGAATTGGCGACTCTACTCAGCATTTGCGCCCCCTTCCACGACCGTGGTGTCATCGCCTAAGACCCAGGTGTCCTTAGAACCCCCGCCCTGAGACGAATTGACCACCAGCGAGCCTTTTTTCAGGGCCACGCGCGTCAGACCGCCGGGCAGGGTGAATATCTCTTCGCCGTACAGCGAATAGGGGCGGAAATCGACGTGGCGGCCTTCGATGGCATTGCCGACCAGGGTTGGTGCCCGCGACAGATTAAGCGTCGGCTGGGCGATATATTCGCGTGGCTTAGCCTTAATCAGGGCGGCAAACTCTTTCTGTTCAGCCTTGGTAGATTTCGGCCCGATCAACATCCCATACCCACCCGACAGGTTGACGGCCTTGACCACCAGCTTATCGAGGTTGGCCAGAACGTAGTCACGTTCCTTATCGTCCTCGCAGATATAGGTCGGGACATTGTTGGCGATCGGGTCTTCGTCGAGATAATATTTAATGATCTTAGGGACATAGGCATAGATCGCCTTATCGTCGGCAATGCCGGTGCCGGGCGCATTGGCCAGCGACACATGGCCCATCCGGTAGCAGCGCATCAGTCCCGGCACGCCTAAGACCGACTCCGGCCGGAAGGTTTCCGGGTCCATAAATTCATCGTCGATCCGGCGATAGATGACATCGACCTTTTTCAAGCCGCGGGTCGTGCGCATCCACACATAGTCGTCCTTGACGATCAGGTCTGAGCCTTGCGCCAAAGGCACACCCATTTGTTGGGCAAGATAAGCGTGCTCGAAATAGGCACTGTTATAAATGCCGGGGGTGAGGACGATAATATTGGGGTCTTCGACGCCTTCGGGCGCAATGAATTTCAGCGTCCGGTACAGGTGATCGCCGTAGTCGGAGACCGGACGCACCTTCATCGACTGGAAAATGTGCGGCAGGATGCGTTTCAGAACTGCCCGGTTTTCCAGCACGTAGGAAATGCCGGACGGGCAGCGCAGATTGTCCTCCAGAACGTAAAATTCACCGTCGCCGGCGCGCACAAAATCGGTGCCGGAGATGTGCGTCCATACGCCCTTGGGCGGCTTTAAGCCCTCACACGGTTTAAGGTAGCAGGACGAGGAGAAAATCAGCTCACGCGGGACAATGCCGTCCTTGAGGATCTTCTGGTCGTTATAGATATCCTGAATAAACAGGTTGAGCGCATAGATGCGCTGCTTGATGCCGCGCTCCAGCCGGTCCCAATCGGAGGCGGCCACCATACGCGGTATGATGTCAAACGGCAGGATTTTCTCTGTGCCCTTCTTGTCACCATAGACGTTGAAGGTATTGCCCGACTGATAAAGAATATCCTCAGCCCATTTTTGCTTGCGCTTAAGTTCTGCCTTACTCAAGGCGTCGATCTGCTTGACCAGAGGGGACGCGGCATCGTGCGCCACGCCGTCCCCTTTGAACAGTTCGTCATAGAACCCACCGGTCTGATACGCCTCTAAAGCCATATTAAATCCCCTGCTGGCTTTGCTGTAAAAATATAGTTTTTAGGTCTGAAACACCTCGTTCATCGTCACCTGAACCCGAAGTCTTTCCTTGCCGCCGCCACGATAGATGGTGCCCGAGGTAGGCGTGGCGTCGAGGTAGTTGCGGCCGCAGGCGACGCGGATATGATCCTGCGTCACCATGATGCCGTTGGTCGGATCGAACCCGCGCCAGCCGATATACGGAATATAGACTTCGGCCCAGGCGTGGGAGGCATCGGACTGAATCTTATTCTCATAGTTGGCGCCGGTGTAGATATAGCCCATCCGGTAGCGCGCCGGTACGCCCAGAAGTCGCGCCAGACAGATGAACAGGTTGGCGAAATCCTGACAGACGCCTTTGCGCGACGCATAGACATCAAATGGCGTCGTCGACAGGGAGGTTGAACCCGGAATATAGCTGAAATCGCGGTAGATGGTTTGATTGATATCATTCAGCGTTTCCATCAGGTTGCGGCCATTGCGCTCAGAGAAGCTCTGGGCATAGATCATCAGTTCTGAAATCTGAGTTTCCGGCATTTCCAGTAGGAGCATATAGGGCTCCATCATCTGGTTCTGCCACGGCATCCACGAAATCGGGATGGTCGCCTGTCGGCGGGCATGGCGGTAATCATCCGGCGGCGAGGCGTAGATTTTGACCAGAGAGCGCGCGCTGACCGTCAGAGACTTATAGGGTTTGATGATCGAATAGTGGATGTTCTGATTGCCGAACACATCCTCAAAGCGCACGTCCTCGCCCTCGACCGACAGGCTCAAGGTCGAGTGGATGACTTCCTGGGTTTGATCCTCGACCGGCAAAAGGCGGAAAATATGGGTCGAATGTTCGACCAGCTTTTCATAGGCATACTCGGTCGAATGAACCAGATCATAAAGCCGGTACAACAGCGGGCTGCCGTCCGGGGTCTGGGTGATCGAGCGGGTATTGATGACGTATTTTGAGACATTGCCCATCTGCTGAAGCGACTGGGCGATCGAGAGTTGTTGCGACTGCGCCTGCGCCTCATTGAAGCCGCGACTGCGCAAAGCGGCGGTGGCGGCAGGTGCGACCTGCTGGCTTGCGGGCGTCGTTTTGGGTTTAACCGCGTCCTTGTTGGTCCAGACCATAGAGCCGCGACGGGCGATGATTAGCTGGCCGCCCTGCATCTTCGTCCACTCGCCGGTCTGAAACGGCGAGGACGAAAACACCAGAGCGGTACGAAAGGTATCGCGCGGGTTGGAAATAGCAAAGGAGGCCGCATCCGAGGTGAAGGCTTCGTCCTCATGCGGCGGCTTAAGGCGGCTATAGTACAGTTCGGACTGGGAGTTGGAGCCGTAAAATACGCACAGGGTCACGCCGTCGGATATGGCCATGTCGGCCGAGCCCAGATCATCAAGCTGCCCGAACCAGCCAGCCAAAACCTTATGATCGACCTCAGCCAGGGTGCGGGCTCCGGCGTCCTGTATCCGGCCGAGCAGAAATACCAGCGCCAGCTCAGAATCGGTGCGGCCCAGCGGCTCAAGAAAAATGGATTTGTTATGATGCAGCTTGGACAAGGCGTTCTTGTCAAGGTTGCCGTTGTGCATGAACACCCAGTCTTGCCCCGCAAAAGACCGCGTGAATGGCTGGGTTTCAAGGTGGGTGTAGCCTGATGCCGCGCCGCGCACCTTGCAGAAAAAGATGGTCGAGCGGAACCCTTCCCAATCGCTCATGGCGTCTTTGAGTGAGACCGTGTCGCGGGCGGCGGGGTCTTTGGCGACCATAGCGGCGCGGGTATCGGCCGGATACCAGGCCAGTCCCCAGCCGTGGGTGTGGTCACCTTTTTGCGGGCCAGCGCGAAATTTCAGGTCTATGGTCGGTGACGATAAGCCATCGAAACTAAAAGCTAAAATGTCGGATGAGATGTCACTTAACAATTTTTATCCTCTTGCCGCAATGCAACTAGACTTTTTTGCGATGCGGTTGTCTAGTCCCTGATGAGCGTATGGTTACAATTTTTTTTCGGATTCGTAACGGGCCTGTTACAGATTCGTGACGCGAAAACAGTTTAAAGGTTAAATCTATGGGAATCCTGACGGCTCTGCATCACGTCACCGATTATCGCTATGATCGGCCCATTCAACTGGGGATGCAAACGATCAGATTGCGACCCGCCCCGCACGCCAAGGCCAATGTCCAGTCCTATGCCTTAAAGGTTGAGCCCGCCAATCACTTCATCAACTGGCAGCAGGACCCGTTCGGCAACTATCTGGCGCGGATCGTGTTTCCTGAAAAAACCAGTCATTTCCGGGTCGAGGTCGATCTGGTGTCCGAAATCAAGGTCTTCAACCCGTTCGATTTTTTTCTGGAGCCGAGCGCAGAGAAAATCCCGTTCGTCTATGATCCGGCCCTGAAAGAAGAACTGGCGCCGTACCTTGAGATCAAGGATTCCGATCCACTGCTGATGAGCTATGTGAACGGCATTTCCGACAATCCCATCCCGACCATCGACTATCTGGTGGCGCTCAACCAAAAACTGAACGGTGATCTGGGCTATACCATCCGCATGGAGCCGGGTGTGCAGTCGAGTGCGGAAACGCTCACCCTCAAAAGCGGGTCGTGCCGTGACATGGCCTGGCTGATGTGTCAGATCCTGCGCCACAAAGGTCTGGCGACGCGCTTTGCGTCCGGCTACCTGATCCAGTTAAAAGCCGATGTGAAGTCGCTGGACGGGCCATCGGGCACGGACCACGACTTTACTGACCTTCATGCGTGGTGCGAGGTCTATTTGCCGGGGGCGGGCTGGATCGGGCTTGATCCGACGTCCGGCCTGTTTACCGGCGAAGGTCACATTCCCTTGTGCTGCACGCCGAACCCGTCATCGGCGGCCCCCATATCGGGTAGTCTTGAGTTCGCGCAATCGACCCTGCACCATGAGATGACGATTGAGCGCATCTATGAGAGCCGCCGGGTTACCAAGCCCTATAGCGACGGCGAATGGAAACGCATTGATGCGCTCGGCACTAAGGTCGATGAGGCGCTTAACAAACAGGACGTGCGCCTGACCATGGGCGGCGAGCCGACCTTTGTGTCGCTTGATGACCGCACCGGCGATGAGTGGCATTTCACGGCCCTGTCGGAGGCCAAAAAGAAACTCGGCTACGACCTGTTTCAGCGACTAGCGGCCAAGTTTGCCGTGGGCGCGCTGGCGCAACATGCGCAGGGCAAGTGGTATCCGGGCGAAATCCTGCCGCGCTGGGCGATGAACATGTTCTGGCGATTGGATAAGACGCCGATCTGGCTGGATCAGTCGCTGTTGGCCGATCCTGACAAAGCCTCAAAGCTTAAACCCGAAATTGCCGGAGAGTTCCTCACCACCCTGACCCGTGTGCTGGGGGTGCCCCAGGACCGCGTCATCCCCGCCTATGAGGATATTCCCTACCTGCTGTGGAAAGAGCAGCGCATTCCGGTTGAGGGCGAAATGCTCAAGGCCGATGTGTTCGAGGCGACCGAACGTAAGCGGCTTCAGGCCCAACTGGATGCCAATGTGGGTAAACCCACCGGCTATGTTCTGCCGCTGGCGTTTTCGGCCAAGACCGATAGCTGGATGAGCAATGGCTGGAAGTTCCGCACAGAGAAGATGATGCTGATCCCCGGTGACTCACCGGTCGGTTTGCGCTTGCCGCTGTCGGCCCTGCCGGTGGTTGAGCCCAAGCTGGTGGCCGAGCATGTCTTTCCGCCGCGCTCGCCCTATGCCGAAGACGGGGCGCTTATGGACGCGGCGGCGGCTCTGGCGGTAAATCTCACCAAGGTGACGGTGGCTATCAAACCGGCCAGTGATGGCCCCAATGGTCTGATCCGCAGCGCCATTTGCGCCGAAGTGCGTCAGGGCAAGCTTTATCTGTTCCTGCCGCCGCTCAGCTATATCGAACATTATCTCGACCTGATCTCAGCGATCGAAGCGGTCGCCACCCACCTGAAAACGCCGGTCATTATCGAAGGCTATGCCCCGCCGCGCGATCATCGCGTCGAGTCGATGAGCGTCACCCCTGACCCCGGCGTGATCGAGGTCAATATCCAGCCTGCCCGCAACTGGGAAGAGCTGAAGTTCATCACCAACACGGTCTATGAAGAGGCGCAAACGGCGCGCCTGATTGCCGATAAGTTCATGATCGACGGCAAGCGCGTAGGTACCGGCGGCGGCAACCACATCGTTATGGGCGCGCAAAAGCCCGACGACAGTCCGTTTTTGCGCAGGCCCGATGTGCTGCGCTCGATGATCGCCTTCTGGCAGAACCACCCGTCTTTGTCCTACCTGTTTTCCGGGCTTTATATCGGCCCGACCTCTCAGGCCCCGCGCATCGACGAAGCCCGCCACGATTCGCTCTATGAGCTTGAAATCGCTTTCAACAGCATCCCCGATGGGCCGGATGCCGGTGATGTGCCGCCGTGGCTGGTTGACCGGTTGTTGCGCAATCTGCTGGTTGATCTGACAGGCAATACCCACCGCGCCGAGTTCTGTATCGATAAGCTTTATAGCCCCGATAGCGACCGTGGTCGTCTGGGTCTGCTGGAGATGCGCGGCTTTGAGATGTCGCCGCATCCGCAGATGAACCTCATTCAGACGCTATTGATCCGCGCACTCGTCGCCCTGTTCTGGAAAAAGCCCTATACCTCAAAACTGGTGCGCTGGGGCACGATGCTGCATGACAAATACATGCTAGAGCACTATGTCCGCGAAGACCTGAACGAGGTTTTGGCCCATCTGGGGCAGGGAGGATTTAAGTTCAGCCCCGACTGGTTTGTGCCGTTCTTTGACTTCCGCTTCCCGCAGGTGGGGCAGGTGCAGATCGGCGATGTCACGCTGGAGCTTCGCAACGCGCTGGAGCCGTGGCCGGTGATGGGCGAAGAACCCTCCGGCGGCGGCACCTCCCGCGGCGTCGATTCCTCCGTTGAGCGCCTGCAAATCGCCCTCAAAGGGGCGGTGTCGTCCCAGCACGTGGTGACCTGCAATGGCAAAAGGTTGCCGCTCAATCCGACCCGCGATCACCATACCCAGGTGGCCGGTGTGCGTTATAAGGCCTGGGCGCCCTATAGCGCCCTGCATCCCAACCTGCCGATCAATACGCCGCTTAATTTCGATGTGATTGATACGCGGCTGGAGCGCTCGATCGGTGGCTGCCGTTACCATGTCATCCATCCGGGCGGACGCAACTATGAGACCCTGCCGCTCAATGAAAACGAAGCCGAGGGGCGCAGGTTGTCGCGTTTTGAGGCCCCGACCCATACGCCGGGTCGTCTGCGGCCACCGCCGCTGATCCTCAATCCGGAATATCCGGTAACGCTCGACCTGCGCTGGCCGGGATAGGGCATTTGGGGTAATGTCGCGCCTCCGGGTTCGCGCAGCAGGGGGGGCAGGGTGGCAATTGCAATCCTTGCCGGTATAATCAGTCTCAAGCGAATCGCTAAGATCGTCTTTGAGACTGCGCTGGGGCTTACTTAAGTGAAGACTAAAAAACGTAAAGCCTCAAAAGGCCTGTGGGCCTGGCTGTTGGTGCCCGTTGCGCTGGCGGCAGGTGCTGCGAGCGTTTATTTTACGGCCGGCACCTCTCCCAGTGGCGAAAACGAATGGGTGACCTATGCCCGTGCGCAGGTCATGGGCGATCCGCAGGCTCAGTATATCAAGGCCATAGTTGCCGATACCGGCAAAGACCGCAACGAAGCCGAGGCCATAAAGTGGTATGAAAAAGCCGCTGCCCAGAGCCATGTCCCGGCCATGATGGGACTAGCCGACATCTATGACCGTAAAGGCGACACCGCTAGCCGCACGATTGCTGCCCACTGGTACGGTGAAGCCGCCCGTGGCGGTGATGGCCGTGCTCAGTACCAACTGGCGCAGTACCACACCCAGAGCCTTGGGGGGCTAAAGCCCGATCCGGCTAAAACCGCCCAGTTGTTACAGCAATCGACCGATGCCGGTTATGGCCCGGCCCTTAACCGCTATGCGCAGGAACTTAAAAGTCAGGGCAAGCTCACTGAGGCCCTGCCGTGGTTCCAAAAAGCAGCCGCACGTGGGGATATGGATGCGCTCTATAGCCTCGGTGAAATCTATGCCGATCCGCTAAACGGTGACCTGGCCAGCCCCATTCGGGCCGTGACCTATTTCGAAGAGGCCGCTAATCTGGGCCACGTTCCGTCGCAAATCAAATACGCCTATCTATGTCTGGCGGGGCAGGGCCTGCCGCGTGATCCTGTTGAAGCCTACAAATGGGCTGAGATCGCCAGCCAGACCGCAGACAAGGCTCAAAAAGAGGCCGCATTAGAGGTGCGCGAATACCTGCACACGCGGATTACCCCAGAGCAGCAGCAAAGTGGTGAAATGCGCGCGCAGGTCTGGCTCAAAACCCGTAGCTAAGATCGCCTGATTTACACAAAATTAGAGTTAATCCGCCATCTTGGCGCGCACGTTTAGCGCTTCAGGGGTATGGATATGGCGGTATTTGGTCTGGCTCAGAAAAAACAGGTTCAGTCAGCCGGTGAGCTTGAGTTGTTGTCGGCGACGCTGGAGGCCCTGACCTCACCGGTGTTTGTGAATGCCCTGACGCCCGGAGAAGAGGGGCTTGTGTACCTTAACACCGCCTTTGCGCACGGTATCCGAGCCCGCCAAAAATCCGACTATCTGGGCAAGCCCGTCTCGTCCTTTTTCGCCGGCCAGCAGCCCGAAGGCCGCACCGCCATTGAAATGGCCAAAAATACCGAAGCCGCCATTGCCCGCGATGGCAAATGGACGGGGCCGACCAACTATGTGCGCGAAGATGGTACGATTTTTGAGGTCACCGCCACCGTCACCCTGATGACCCTGGGGGGCAAGCCCTATGCGGTTGCGCAGTTACAGGACATGAACGCCGCCGAGCAGATCAGCCGTCGCCGGGCGGAATTCCGCGATCTGGCCGACAGCCTGCACGGCGATGTCGGGGCCAGTGTCGAGGCGATTTCCCGCGCCACTGACGACCTGTCGGGCATTGTCGCCACCCTGATGCACTCGGCCGAAGAAACCTCGCGCCAGTCGCAAAGTGTGGTTTCGATCAACGGGCAGACCAATAATAATGTGAACACGGTATCCGACGCGACGCAGGATCTGGCATCCTCGATCGGCGCTATCGGCGAGCAGGTCGGGCGGTCCACCACCATCGCCCGCGACGCCGTGCAGCAGGCCGCCAATACGCAGGAAACCGTCAACCGGCTGGTGGCCGCCGCTGAGCGCATCGGCGATGTCATCAAGCTAATCCAGACTATTGCGTCGCAGACCAATCTTCTGGCGCTCAATGCCACGATTGAGGCAGCGCGCGCCGGTGAAGCGGGCCGTGGCTTTGCGGTCGTGGCCTCTGAGGTCAAGTCTCTGGCCCAGCAGACGGCCAAGGCGACCGAGGAAATCTCAGCGCAAATCAGCGATATTCAGGCCGCGACCGGCCAGACCGAAGCCGCCATTCGCGCCATTGCCGAAACCATTGAGCAGATCAACGAAATCTCTAGCGTGATTGCCGATACGGTTGATATGCAGTCAGGCGCGACCCAGCGTATCTCTCAGAACGTCGCTTTGGCCGCGCAAGGCACCGGTGAAGTCAGTCAGTCCCTGCAAACCGTGGCCGATGTGGCGAAAGAGACGACGATGACCGTCGGGCAGGTGCGCACCCGCATCGAGACAGTTTCCGATGAGGCGCTGAACCTGCACGATAAGGTGCGCGCCTTTGTGGAGCGTCTACGCAAAGAGGCGTAAACCGTCTCCCTAATTCAGCCCCCTCCCTAATTCAGCCATAGTCTGATACAACTCTGCCGATAACGATCATCGAGGGAGAGGGACTATGCGTATACTCATCATAACCGCATCACTGATGGCGCTAGCGAGCACGGCGATGGCGCAAACGACGCCTGCGGCCAATGCCTATCCGTACGACAAAGCGCCGTGGTGGATGAAAGAAAGCGTCATCACCCAGACCGGCTTTGTGCGCACGGAGATCGAGGCCAATCGCGCCAATTTCTCTGCGCAGTTCCAGACGGTGGGCAAGACCGCCGAAGAAGCGCAAAATAAAGCTATCGCCCAGACCAAGGCGCTGAATGAGGCGCTGAAAAAACTAGGGGCGGACAAGGTTCAGATTTCCACATCTTTTGCCATGCGCGCCCTTTATGAGCAGTATAAGGATAAGGATGGCAACCGGATCGAAAACCAGCGCGGCGACAAGATCGACGCCTATCAGGTTAATCTGGGACTAACCTTGCAGGTGCGCGATATGGCGGTGCTGGAGCGCGCCTATGCGCTGGTTCTGGCGGCCAATCCGACTTCGACGGCGCCCATTTATTTTAACCTGGAACCGTCCAATGAGACCAAGTCATGGCTTTATTCGGAAGCCGTGAAGGATGCCGCCCGCCGGGCAAAAGCTGCAGCGACGGATGCGGGGGCTGTGTTGGGCAAGGTCAAGGTGATCGACCCGACGGGTAGAGCGTGTGAGACGGATATTCTGGCTCGGGCAGCACCTGAATCCTATGATGACACTCAGGCCATCACCGTTTCAGCTATGAGAAAAGAAAACCGGGTTGAATATAACTCACCGCCCGCAATGATGGCCGCGCCTGCACCCGCTTCGCCGGTTGAGGCTTTGGAAGCCAAGGCCGCGCAAAATCCATTCATTCAGGCGCCGCCGCTTAGTGAACTGACGGCCAAGGCCTGCGTGGTTTATGGGCTGAACTGAGAAAATTAATACTCCCCCACCGCAAACTGTTTCAAGTCTTGCTGCATCCTGTCATGTGGGGGAGGTGGCGCGCCGTAGGCGTGACGGTGGGGGGCTTAAAAGAGTTTTCGAGTGAAGCAGCACCCCTCCGTCTCGTCGCTTGCGCGCCGCGCCACCTCCCCCATAGGATACAGTGCAACAATGACTGAAACCGGGTGCGATGGTGGAGTACAAATATAGCGATACAGGTGCAACCGCTCCAACTAACGGGTCAAGGGGGCTTGCCCCCTTGTTGAGCGCAGTGATCAACTTTCGGAGAGGCGGCGGCACAGAGCGTGACCTTTTGCACTGCACACGTTAGGTTCAGGACTTGAGTAAGAGGTGCCCGATATGAAGATGGATGCGATTGAGAAACTGTCGGCTCATTATGAGCAGGTGGTGCTGGTGCTGCAAGGCGGCGGGGCGCTGGGGTCATATCAGGCCGGGGCCTATCAGGTGTTGCACGCTCACGGCATTGAGCCGAACTGGATCGCAGGCGTCTCGATCGGGGCGATCAATGCGGCGATCATTGCCGGCAATGCCCCGGATGAGCGCATGGCCAAACTGACTTCGTTCTGGGAGCAGATTTCGACCGCCTTTCCGACCGATGGCTTAAGCAATCTCAATCCGTGGTTTAACACCCAATTCCGCCAGATGAGCGGGCTGTGGAGCATGTTTCAGGGCGTGCCAGGCTTTTTCCGACCGAGCGCGCAGACGATGTTTTCGACGCCGTGGCTGCTGCCGTCTGAGACCAGTTTTTATGATGTCTCGCCGTTGCGCGATACCTTGCTGAGCCACATTGATTTCAAGCGGCTTAATGATGGCGAAATCCGCCTGAGTTTAGGCGCTGTGCATGTCACCAGCGGTAATTTCGTCTATTTCGACAATCGTGAACGCACCATAACGCCTGAGCACATTATGGCATCAGGCGCGCTGCCGCCCGGTTTTCCGGCGGTGATGATCGACGGTGAAGCCTATTGGGACGGCGGGGTGGTGTCGAACACGCCGCTTAGCTATGTGCTGCACGGCGGGGTCGGCGATATGCACGAAGACACCCTGGTGTTCCAGATCGACCTGTTTAACGCTCAAGGGGCCATGCCGGAGACGCTGGATGAAGTCTATGCCCGCATCAAGGACATCACCTATTCCAGCCGGACGCGGTTAAATACCGACGCTTTCCTGCAAAAATATGTGCTGCGGCAGGCGATCCGCACCCTGTATGAGCATATTCCCGATGAGGTTAAATCATGCGCGGAAGTTCAGGCCCTGAAAGATCTGGCGTCCGAAGACCGGGTGACGATTGTCCACCTGATCCACCGTGGCACGCAATGCCAGACCCAGTCAAAAGACTATGAGTTTTCGCGCGTCACCATGCTGGAAAACTGGGCGTCCGGCGTGGCCGATGCGCAAACCGCCATGCGGCATGAGGAGTGGCGCACCCCGCCGACGGAAAAAGACGGGCTGATGGTCTATGACTTCACGCGCGGCGCCAAGCGTAAGGCCAAGTCGGGAAAGGCCGTTAAGGCTGAGGTGTAACGGCGCTACTTGAGGCTTTATTTTTCTCCCATAGGGTGTATGGTTGCGGGTGATCAATATCCGGGAGGGGATTATGAATAAGGCTTTGGCGGAGTTTATCGGCACGTTTGTGCTGGTGGTGTTCGGATGCGGCGCGGTGGTCTTTTCATCGGACGTGGTCGGCGTTTTGGGCATCGCGATTGCCTTTGGTCTGGCGATTGTCGCCATGGCTTACGGCATCGGCAGCGTGTCGGGCTGTCATATTAATCCGGCGGTGTCGCTGGGGGCGCTGATCGCCGGACGGATGACGCCGCGCGATTTCGGCATCTATGTGATCGCTCAATGTCTTGGGGCCATAGCCGGGGCGGCGTTCCTGGTGGCGGTGGTGTCGGGTAAGCTTGGCGGCTATGATGTCGCGGTAGAAGGCCTTGGGCAAAACGGTTGGGGCGAAGGCTATGGCGGCGGTTATGGCATGGCCGCCGCCTTTTTGTTTGAAGTCGTGGCGACCTTTATCTTTCTGGTGGTGATTTTGGGCTCAACCCACGCCTCAAGCCCTGTCGGCTTTGCCGGGCTGGCCATCGGCCTGACCTTGGCGGCTATTCATATTATCGGTATTCCGGTCACCGGCGTCTCTGTCAATCCGGCCCGCAGTTTGGGGCCTGCCCTGTTTGTCGGCGGACAGGCCCTGGCGCAATTGTGGCTGTTTATCGTGGCACCGCTGATCGGGGCGGCGCTGGCCGGTGGCCTTTACCGCTTCGGATGGTTGCAGTCTAAACCTTGAGGCGCTGTGCGATCAGGTGATCGGCGGACCACTTGCCGCCGCCTTGGATGATCAGGCCGGTCAGGATGATCGCCCAGAACAGGTGCTGATCGTGCTGCAGGTACGTAAACTGGATCACAGCCGTCATGACCAGAAGCGGGATGGCGGCCAAGCGTGTGCCCAGCCCCAGCCACAACAGAACCGGGCAGATCAGCTCAAACGCGGTGGCGGAAAACGCTGCAAATTCCGGCGGCAGGATCGGCACCTGATATTCATCGGCAAACAGGGATATCGTGGTGTCGAAATCGGCGATCTTGGTCAGGCCGGAGACGAAAAATACCCAGCCGATCCACAGTCGCGCCATCAGCCACCACGGTGCTGATAAAACTTCGGGCAGGGTATATAGACGCGCAAGGCGATAGGCGTCATATCTTACGGCAGATGAGGGATTCGAGCGCGCAGGCGTTTGGGTCAGCATCGGGGCGGTTCCTTTATGGAGCGTTTTCCCAATAAGTGGTTTCACTTATTGGATACGAAAGAGCGACAAAATAATATTTAGGTTTGCTGCCATACTATTCGCTGCGCAAAGGGATACGGTTACACGGTGTCTGATACGCCCACACGCACTGGCCATGAAGCCCGCCTGCATCCGCTGTTTGTGGCGGCGTGTGGTGGCGACCGCCGGTGTTATGCCGCTTTGCTTTCTGCTATATCTGACATCGCTCAGGGCTATGTCCGGCGCAAACTAAGCGCTGATGGCGATGACGTGGTGCAGGAAATCCTGATCTCAGTCCATAAGGGCCTGCATACCTATGATGTGAAGCGCCCCTGCATGCCGTGGCTGGCGGCGATCATGCACTACCGGCTCAATGATGCTTTGCGCCGGCGGTACCGCGATCAGCGTATGCCGAAGGTAGCGATTGAGGATGTTGAGGCCTATCTATGCGCCCCTGTAACCGAAAGCATCGATTTAGACGAACACATAGTTGCAGCCATCGCGGAACTTCCCGAAGGCCAGCAAAAGGTGATCACCGGCATGTACATCAAAGACATGTCGGTGGCCGAAGTCAGTAAGGCATTGGGTATGAGTATTTCCGCCGTCAAGGTTACGGCCCACCGGGCCTATAAACGCCTCAGAGATAAGCTAAAGGAGGGCGGATCATGAGCATCGAGACCCTCATTACGCAACTCTCCGACAAAGGCCGTCCCGTTCGTTACGTGCCGTTTCTACGGGTGTGCGCCGAATGGATGGCCGTGACGGCGATCAGCTTTGGCGTGCTGACGCTGATCTATGGCCTACGGTCTGATCTGGGCGCGCGGATAGGGGAGCCGCTGTTTTTGGCCGAACTCGCCATGAACCTTAGCCTGGTGATCGCCGCCGGTGTGACCGCAACAGCCGCGGCCTATCCTGACCGGGCGGGGATCAAAGGGTGGCGCTATCTGTTTATTCTGCCGCTTGGGTTGTATGCGGTGGTGTTTGCGATTGCGGCTTCAGTCACACCTGATCTGGCGGGCGCCGTGTTCCATAAACATGGTTTCCACTGCCTGTTGTGCATCGTTATTTTTGCGATTATTCCGGCGGCCTGGATGCTGTTCCGGCTGTGCAGGCTGATGGTGGTAAAGCCCATGCGGGCGGCGGGGCTTAGCCTGATTATGGCGCTGGCCGCGGGTGGACTTGGCATCCGGCTGGTCGATGCCGAGCCTTTGTCGGTCGGTCTGCTGATCTGGCATTACCTGCCCATGCTGATGCTGTCAGGGGGCGCATTGTTACTGGGTCGAAAAATATTTCGGTGATAGTGTAACCGCGGGCAAAGGCGGGGCGAATGCAAATGTGACCGGGCATTTCGGAATTATCCGGCCGGTGTTATCCGACAGAAGGAAACTACCCATGAATAAACTTCTCATTACTGCCGCTATCGCCTCGGCCCTGGCCGGTGCTGTTGCCACTGCGCCGTCCTTTGCGGGCGACGACATGAAGAAAGACAAGGCCGACAAGGAAAAATGCTACGGCGTTGCCAAGGCTGGCAAGAATTCGTGCGCCTCGGCTGACGGTTCGCACTCTTGCGCCGGTCATGCCACCAAGGACAATGATCCGAATGAATGGGTCTATGTAAAAGCTGGCGAGTGCGTGAAAATGGGCGGCTCCCTGACCCCGCCGAAGAAGATGTAAGAGTGTGGGCCTTCTCCGTGCTCCCTTCGGAGAAGGCCCCTTAATTCATGATGTCACAATCTCATCTCGGTTATGGGCTTGGTCTGCGCAGCCCTCACTACGGGCATTTTCTGAACGCGCGCCCGAAATCGGTCGACTGGCTGGAAATCATTTCCGACAACTATATCCGCGCCCACGCAGGCTATCATGACATGCTGTGCGATCTGCGCACCGACTATCCCATCGTCATGCACGGGGTCGGCTTATCGATCGGCACCACCGATCCGCTCGATGCGGATTATCTGAGCGCGTTGAAGGCGCTGGCCGACAGGGTCGAGGCCGCCTGGGTGTCAGACCACCTGTGTTTTACCGGCATTAATGGCCAAAACAGCCACGACCTTTTACCTATACCCTATACCGAAGAAGCGCTTAAACACCTCATCCCGCGCATCCATCAGGTGCAGGCCGCGCTGGGGCGGGAACTGGTGCTGGAAAATGCCTCAACCTATGTTGAATTTGACGGCGCGACCTTGAGCGAGGCTGAGTTTTTCGCCGAACTTCATACACGCACGGGCTGCGGTATTTTGCTCGATATCAACAATGTCCATGTCTCCAGCTTTAATCACGGCTGGGACGCGCGTGGCTATATCGATGCGGTGCCATCGGCGGCGATCAAGCAGTACCATCTGGCCGGACATACCGATCACGGCGATTACCTGTTCGACACCCATAATGCGCCGGTCGCCGATCCGGTCTGGGCGCTGTATGACTATGCGCGGTCGGTACAT
Organism: Asticcacaulis endophyticus; assembly: GCF_014652575.1. Lineage (GTDB taxonomy): Bacteria > Pseudomonadota > Alphaproteobacteria > Caulobacterales > Caulobacteraceae > Asticcacaulis > Asticcacaulis endophyticus. Next base: position 1,393,741 of record NZ_BMZB01000001.1, read on the forward strand.
GGTGAGCGGGCGACCATGATTGAATGGGACGCCGATATTCCGGCGTTTGAAGTGCTGGAGGCCGAACTGGATAAGGTGCGCGCCCGATGATCTACCGCCACCAGCTTGAGCAGCTATATGAGGCGGCGACCGGACGCGGGGCGGCGGATATGGCTCTGTTTAAGCCATCACGCGGCAATATTCTGACGCCGCAACGGCGGTTGAACATCTATGCCGATGGCTATCATGAACGGTTAAAAGCGGCGGTCGCGGCGGACTATCCGGCGCTTGCGGCCTTTATGGGAGCAGAGGCGTTTGACGCGCTGGTCGCCGCCTATGTCGAGGCCACGCCGTCGCGCCACTGGGATTTGAATCTCTATCCCATTGGCTTGCCCGACCTTGTGTCGCCCGGCCCGGCCAAAGATCTGGCGACACTGGAGGCTGCGATTGTCGCGGTATTCTGGGCTGCGGACAGCGCGCCCCTGACGACAGCGGATCTGAGCGGCATTGATGATGAGGCCTTTGCTCAGATGGGCTTTAAGCTGCGCACCGCCTCGCACCTGCTGAGTTTCGAGGCAGCGCCCAACGCCTATCTGACGGCGCATAGGGCGGGTGGTCCTGCCATGATGGGGGCAGGGCCGGAACACCTGCTGATCGTCCGCCACGACCACGAAGTCCATCGCCACGACCTTGAGCCACTGGAATACGACGTTCTAACGCGACTGTCGCAAGGCCAAAGCCTGACAGACGCGATTGCCACCGAAGCCGCTGCCGAACGCTTACCGCACTGGCTGGGCCGGTGGCTGACGCACGGGTTTTTCAATAAATCTTAACGCTACAGCTCGACCTTGGCGACCTTGTCCTTAAAGTCTTCCTTGGGGTCGCTGCCCAGCAGGAGTTTCAGCCCCGCCATCAGGCTTGAGGCATCGACCCAGATTTCGGCATCGCGCGCATCAAAGCGCAGCAATTGCAGTTTCGGGTCGTCCTTACCCGTGAACCACGCGGCGATGAACGGGTTCCATAACCGGTCGATTACGGCGCGGTCATTGTGCGGGTTTAGCGCACCGTACACGGTCGCAAAGACATTGTGGCCCTTATCGGCAAAGGTAAAGCGTGCCGTCTCATCTGGCGTCAAAGCCTTAGCCAGTTCGGTGTCTTTTGAGGTGAAAATCCAGATCGGCCCGCCTTCGTCGCCGTCCACCAGTGCGGTCATCGGCCGCGGAGCGACATTGCGCAGGCCCAGCATGACCGTGCGGTCAGAGCGCAAAGCTTTCCAGAATTTTTCGGTGATGTCTTTTTCGGTCATATGCGTTTCTCCTGATTTCGGAGCGACAGTGTGCGCCCATGCCCATAAGCGTGCGATGCGGATAATATGGGGTGTGGCTAAATAAGCTGGCTATCAGTGGGCTAATGAAACCGCGAGCCAGCTCAGAACACGCGCGACAAAGTCCCCAACGATGGCGAGGGACTTTGGAGTGAAATGGCCAGAGCGAAGCGACTAGCGACCAAGCGGGAGCGCAGGCTGCGCGCCGCCAAGGGCCTGTGGCCCTGAGCGCCAGAAAAAAAAGCATTTCTGAATTTTCGGAGAAAATGAGGAAATTGTGGACCCGACATGGATTGCACCTGTGACCCCTACGATGTCAACGAACAAGAAACCTAACAAAATCAAAACGTAGCAAAACGCCGTAATGATACGCAAACAAAATAAGGCATTCCGCTTATACTGAGTGCCATTATCGTATCATTCTGCACTAGCCCCATCTGGATTAAAGTCGGGGTAAATCGAACGCGTTTTTTCTGTCGGTTGTACTTAGATCGGGAATAAGAAAAGGAAGATCTGGCCGCCTGAGTTTGACCCCAGGCGACCGGTTTGGACGTTATTCCGCAGCGACCGCCACTTCATCTTCAGGGCGCCACAGGCCGCTCATTTTCCATTGCTGTTCTAGTACGCCGGGGCCGTACAGTTTGGAGCCACCGAGCGTTTCAGCGATCGCTTGCAGGCGCGCGCCTTCTTCGAGGTTTACGATGGTGTTGGCCAGCGCCAGGATACCCTTACGGCCCCACACGGTCGATCCACCATTAGCCTCAAGGATGGCGAAGTGGCTGTTGTCCTCCTCAAGGCGCTCAAGGATGTAGTTGGCCTCGCCCTGACGACGGTCGATATAGACCGGCAGTTCACGGATGCGGGTCCAGCGCTGCACCGGCACATAGCGGATGGGCAGGGTACGGTGGCTTTGCGACCATGCGCCTAAATAGACCGAGTGGACGTGGCTGACGGTGGTGATGTCGTCATGCTTGCGAAAAATCGGCAGGTAGCGCCCGCCACCACCCGCATTTTTGGCTTCACCCAGCAGAAGGTTGCCGTCAAAATCATAGACCGCAGGTTTCAGCTCAGAGTCGGGCGCGAACGGGCCGGGATAGCCGATCGAGACGATCAGGTGCTCATCGGGGACCCGCTGAACGAAATTGACGGTACCCGCCGGGGAGATGGTGTGGGTGTCGCGCAGACCCTTAAACGCAATCGCGGCATCGGTTTTAACCTGTTCAACAAAGTCGAGCACGGTTTGAGACAATGTAGTCATGAGTGTGTTTCCTTTATTCAGCAGCAATAGATAATGAGGCCTGACGGCCCCGGACGAGGGGGAGGACTTCTTCGCCGACGCGGTAAGCTTCTTCGAGGTGCGGGGTGCCAGCGAGGATGAAACTGTCGGTGCCAAGGGCGATTAACTCATCCAGCTTCTGGGCGCATTGCTCATACGATCCTACGATGCCGAGTGCCGGGCCGCCACGCAGTAGCGAGAAACCGGTCCACAGGTTCGGCCCGATGATAAGTTCATCATAGTGTTTGGCATCCGAGGCTTTGAACGCGGCCTGACGGGCGGCACCGACGGAATCGGAAGCCTGTTTAAAGCTGTCGCTACGTTTGTGGGCAGTGGCCTCGAAACCGGCCTTGGCATCGGCCCAGGCTTCTTCTTCGGTCGGACGGGCGATCAGGTCGACGCGGACCGAGCACTTGATTTTGCGACCCAGCGCGTCGGTTTTTTCTTTTACAGCACCGAATTTGGATTTCAGTTGCTCGAACGGCTCCAGCCACGATAGGTAGTAGTCGGCGTGTTTTGAGGCTGATGCTAAGGCGGCGTCCGATGAACCTGAGAAGTAGATTTCCGGCAGGTCGGTGGCGGCGAGGGCTGCGGGTAGCTGGCCGTTTTCGACACTGTAGAACTTGCCGTTCTGGCTATAGGGGCCGTCTTTCCAGACGCCTTTGAGGATGTCCAGAAACTCGGTGGTGCGGCCATAGCGGTCATCGTGAGCGAAGCTGTCACCCCACCACAGTTGCGAAGGGCCACCGCCGCCGGTGATGATGTTGAACAGGGCCCGCCCGCCGGTGGCCCGTTGCAATGAGGCGGTCAGGCGTGCCGTTTCCACCGGATTGATAAAGCCCGGCTGAAACGCGATCATGAAGCGGAAGGTCTTGGTTTCACGCGCCAGATGGGACGAAATCACCCACGGATCGTCGGTCATGGGGAATGACGGGATCAGGCCGCCGTGAAAGCCGGAAATCTCGGCTGCCTTGGCGATCTGGGCGACATGGTCGATATAGGTTGAGCCATCGGGCTGACCGTCATAAAGGCCGGGGGCCTGATTGCCTTCGGTCAGGGGCGCCCAGTCGCCGCGGGTCAGGCTGGGATTACGCACCGAGGTCGAGCAGCCGTGGGTCGGCAGTCGCCAGAAAAAATCAATGGACATATCTGTAACTCCTTATGCGGCTTTGCGGAGGGCTTGCCGGATGCGCGGCAGGACGTGCTCGCCGATGCTGTAGGTGGTCTCAAGGCTGTGAGGGGCGAACAGTTGAAAACGATCAACGCCGAGTTCGCCCAGCAGGAGGAGATCTTCGGCCAGACTGTCGTAATCGCCGGTCAGGGTTTGAGAGTCGTCTTCAAAGCCTGAGCGTTTGGCCTCTAATGCGGCGCGATCAAGGTCATCATGAGCAAAGATGCGGGCCTTGAGTGCGATTTTAAGGGTGCGGCCCTTGGTGGCGGTCAGCGCTTTCAGGCGGGCGATTTTGGCGGCCAGATCAGCCGTGCCCAGCTCAAAAACATGGACATCGCCGTAACCGGCTGAAATCTCCAGCGCCTCGGATGTCTCACCGGAAAGGCTAATTTCCGGCAATTGCCAGCCCGATAGCGGCCCAACAAAGCCGCCTTTTAAGACCTCGAAAAACTCACCCTTAAAGGTAAAATCATCGGACGAACCGACACCTTTGGAGACGATCAGAAACTCTTCCAAACGGCGGGCAATGTCGGTATCAGCCACGAAATCACCCAAGGCTTTGCGGGTGACCGCATTCGTTGACGTGGCTAGCGACCAGCCCAGACGGTTGCCGCTGTAGCGCTGAAAGGTCACGGCCTTCTTGGCGAAATAGACGGCTGAGCCCGCGCCGGGGGAAAACTCAGCGATGATTGTCGGGCGCTTGATGTCGCGGGCGATCAGGCCGGCTACGATCCATGACGCTTCGCCCGCCACGTCATCGGGTGCTATCAGGCCATCAAAGCCAGTCAGTTCGCCAGCGCGGGCGACCTGAGTGATGTAGTCGATATTGGTGTAATGGCTTTTACGCAGATCGCGGATGGTGGCGTTGGGCGTATCATTGGCGGGTGCCAGTTGATCGAAGGCTTTCGAGCGGCCATCGCCGGCGGTCGGCAGATACCAGTAAAATTCTGTAGTCATGGTATGTTCCTTTAAGCGGCCTGTGAGGCAGTGAGGGGCAGCGGGTCATTGAGGGCCGCCTGAAGCGGTTCGGCGGCGATCCAGTTGCGGACATTGACGGAGGCGTCGATCAGACCGTGGCGGTGCAGAAAATCGGCCTGGTCCTGAAAGGCATCGATGCGGGCCTTCGACAGATTGACATCGAGAGTGTGGGGCAGCCCCGCGCCATAGCCTTTGTGGACGGCATCGGCGGTGGTGCCGGTCTCGAAAGCGATGATATCGGCCACGCTGTCTGAATGGTTTTTGGCCCAGGCCGACGCGCGGTTGAGGATTTGCAGATAAAGCTTCACCAGTTCGGGATGATCGCTCAGGAAATGCTTATGGATAGTGATCGGGCGCGGCGTGCCGTTATTGATGCGCAAAGCCGGATCGGTCAGGGTGTTGATATCAAGCACAACGTCCAGCCCATGCTTTTCCTTTAGCGCGACGGCGGGCGCCCCCTTGGCGTAGATGACATCGACCTCGCCATCCAGCAGGGCCTGCTCGCTGACCTGCGACCATGTCCCGCCGCGACGAGGGGTTTGCCAGTTGACCTCCGGTGCCGTCAGGTTTTTCAGGGTGACATCGTCAAAGGTCAGACCCGTCAGATGAAGCGCGGTCTCATAGCCGCGCAAACCCATCGCCCGCCAGATATCAACCGCGCCCGCTGCGTTCGACAGGCCCAGCGTCTTGCCCTTAAGGTCGGACAGGTCACGGATTCCCGAACCGGGCCGCGCCAATAAGAGTTGTGTTTCATCCACCCACGTCAGGCCGATGACGAGGGTGTGGTCTTCACCGTTGGTGGCCAGATTGCGCGCCCGCGACCAGAAGGCCGGCACATTGCCGCCTTCGCGGAACAGGGCCTTAAGGTCATGGTAGAAATGCTGGGACCGCAGTTTCGGATCGTTGGAATCCTGTAAGGTTTCGGTCTTGAAACCGTGCTGATGAAACGCGTCAGCAAACCAGCCCTGATTGAGGGCAATGGCGGTGGCGGTCGGCACGGGGCAGCGGGTGATATAGACGGTGTCGGATGGCACCAAAGGGGCAAGGCGTGACGGCATCGGGGCTCCTATTCGGCTGAGGTTAAGCGGCCTTCGAACACGAAGGTCTGTAAGGGGCGGCGCATCGACGGGGTTTCCTGCGCGTGAAAGGTCTCCGGCAGGTCATCAAGGCCCGCACGACGGCCAATAGCTATGGCGGCTTCGACATGGTGGTTGTCAGGCAGGCCTAAGATTTCAGGCGCGGCCTTACGGTCAAAGCCGCCGATGGCGCGGGTCGAATATCCCAGCAAATGAGCCTGATGGGCGAATGCGCCCCAGGCAGCGCCTGTGTCGAACGAATGACTGCCGACCGGCACGGTCTGATCCTGAAAAACAAAATCCTTGCGCGAGACGATAAAGATTATGGCTGAGGCTTTGTGCGCCCAGGACTGGTTCTTAGGATTGAGGAGCGAGAACAGAGCGTCCCAGTCGCGGCCATCGCGGTGGGCATAGACAAACCGCCACGGCTGGGCATTAAAGGCCGAAGGGGCCCAGCGGGCGGCCTCGAAACAGGTATAAAGATCGGTTTCCGGGATCGGCTCTCCGCTCAGGGCGCGCGATGACCAGCGACCGGTAAAGATCGGATCGACCGGATAGTCGCTCAGGCGTGCGGGGGCGGTATCAAAGCTCATTGATCGTCTCCCTTGATCAGGCGCACGACCGAATTGGGGGCTTCAGGCACATTGGTTAGTTCGGCCAGAATCTCGTCCTTCAGCCTATGCAGAACCGGTGAAGCGCGGTCACGCGGATGGGGCAGGTTGACATCGACGGTATGGGTGATGCGGCCCGGATTGGCCTGCATGACCACCACCCGGTCGCCGAGATAGAGCGCTTCTTCGACATCGTGGGTGATCATGATCATGGTCGAGCCCTGCGCCAGCCAGATGCGCTGAAGCTCACCCTGAAGGTGTACGCGGGTCAGGGCATCAAGCGCGCCGAACGGTTCATCCAGCAGCAGCACCTTGGGCTCATTGACCAGTGAGCGGGCAATGGCCGCGCGTTGGGCCATGCCGCCGGAAAGCTGATGCGGGAAGGCTTTTTCAAAGCCCTTAAGACCGACCAAAGCGATATGATCGGCGACCAGCTTGGCCTTGGCATCCTTTGAAATCTGACGGTTGGTGAGGGCCAGCGCGATGTTGTCTTCCAGCGTCATCCACGGGAACAGGCGGTGGTCCTGAAAGACCAGCCCTCGCTCCAGCGACGTGCCGGCGACGCGCTGACCATCAAGAGTGATGGTGCCGTCATAGGTGTCATCAAGCCCCGCAATCAGGCGCAATAAGGTGGATTTACCGCAGCCGGACGGGCCGACGATTGAGACAAATTCGCCGGGTTGCACATCAAGCGAAAACTCCGACAGAACCTTCAGTTCACGGTCTTTGAAATTGAACTGCTTCTTGATGCCTTTGAGCGAGACGGCGCCGGTTTGTTTGACCTTGTGGCCGGGGATTTGAGAGTGCGGAACATAGTCCATGAAAAGCTCCTAAGCGCGTACAGAGCGCCAGCTTAAGACGTGCTGGCTGAGGCGTTTGATGAGGAAATTGATTGCAAAGCCGGTGAGGCCGACGAACAGGATGCAGACCAGAACGATATCGAGACGGGCCTGTAGCTGGGCCTGCTGCATCATCGCACCCAGACCGGCCCCTGATGAGAACAAAAGCTCAACCCCGATGGTCGAAATCCACGTAAAGGCCAGCGCCTGAAACAGGCCGGTAAAGATGGACGGCAGGGCCGCGGGCCACTGAATACGCCAGAAGGTCTGCCAGCCATTGAGGCGGTACACACGGCCGACATCGAGCAGGCGAGCCTCAACCTGCTTCAGCCCCTCAAAGGTATAGAGCACGGTCGGGTAAAAGGCCGACAGGGCGACGATGATCAGTTTGGACAGGTCGCCTGAGCCAAACCACAGGCCGATCAGCGGCAACCAGCCCAGAATAGGCACCTGACGAAAGCTGTTGTAGATGGGTGAGGCGGCCCATTCGACCGGCTTTGACAGGCCCATCGCAATGCCGACCAGCGTGCCGATACCGCCGCCGATCAACAGGCCCGATAAGGCGCGGCCAAGGCTGGAGCCATAGGACAGGGCCAGTTCACCGGATGAAAACATATCGATAAGGGCCTGACCTACCTGTGCCAGAGAGACGAAGGCCAGAGCGTTGGCACCACCCTTGGCGGCTTCATGATCCCACCACAAAAGGAACAGGACGGGCGGGATCAGGCCCAGTAGCCAGACCGGTTTGAAGGCGTTTAAGTTTAGGGTTTTTAATGTCATGATCGGCCTCACGCGGTCTTCCAGCGCAGGGCGTGCGCTTGCAAAAGCTGGAACAGGCGATCAAGACCAAAGCCGATGACCCCGGCGACGATCACCCCGACCATGACGATATCGAGGCGGAACATCTGACGGCCCATTTCCATCATTTGCCCAAGGCCGCTGTCGGCCACGATCAGTTCTGCGGCCACCAGCACCAGCCAGGATCGGGTCAGGCTCAGGCGCACACCGGCCAGAATATTGGGGATGGTGGCAGGGATTAGGATTTTGCTAATCAGCACCCACCATGGCGCCCGGTACAGCGACGACACCTCGAAATAGGATTTCGGCACGCCCTTAACGCTGTCGTAGGCGGCCAGGGCCACGGGAAAAAACGCGGCCTTGGCGATGATGACGATCTTGAATACTTCGTCGATGCCCAGCAGCAGGATCAGCATGGGAATGAAGGCCAGAACCGGTATCTGACGCAGGGCCTGAAATGTCGGGCCGAAAACCTGCTCCACCGTTTTCGATAGAGCCAGCGCCAGCCCGAACAGCAGCCCCAGCGACGCACCGGTGGTAAAGCCGCCTGCCAGACGGGTCAGGCTTTCCGACAGATGGCGTTGCAATTCACCGGTGGCGATGACTTCGCCAAAGGCCGCCACGACAGCGGTAGGCGAGACCAGCACTTCGGGCGGGAACAGTTTAAACGCGGTCACGGCCTGCCACACAATGAGCAGTAGCAGAGGCGAGCTGACCGACAATATGAGTTTAAGATCAGGCTTCATGAGGGTTGGTCCCTTTGAGAACGAAGAACAGGTAGCCGGCGGCCAGCCACAGCACCGGCAGCCACAACAGGTAGATCGACTGGACCCCGGCGAATTTGGACACGATGCCGCCTGCCAATGCGCCGACGCTGGAGCCGGTCATGGACGACAGGTTAAACAGGCCGGACACTTTAGATTTTTCGCCGGGATGGGTGCTGAGCAGGCGCATGTTGACGAGGTGGACGATGGATTGCCCGGCACTGAGCAGGACGGCTCCGATGGCCAGGGCGGCAAACCCACTGGCCGTACCCAGAATGATCAGGGCCAGTGTTCCCAGAACCAGACCTGCCCCGTAGGCGATCCATTTGTTGAGCGTGCGCGTCAGGCGGCCCGCTCCGAACAGGGCCAGCACCGTCATGGCGCCGTGGAATAGCATGATGTGGACGCCGTCTTCCTTGGTAAGGCCGTTCAGGTGGGCGGCCACCACGATGATGAAGGCGGCAAACAATGACCCTGTAGCCGAGGAGATAAATTCGATGACGCAGCTTTCCGATACGTCTTTGTTGCGCAAAAGTCCTCTCGCCTCAGAGACGATGCCATTAGCGCTCAAGCCTTTGGGGGCGGGCGTTGAGGATGACGACCTTTGGGGCGCTTCGTCGGTGAAGAAATAGAGCGATCCCACTGCCATGATACCGAACAGGGCGGCGATAATGGCGAACGACCAGACGTAATCGACATGCTGCGTAAGTACCGTCGCCAGCGCCGGGCCGATCAGGGCCAGACCGGCGGTCAGCGCGCCGCGATACCAGCCGGCCTTACCCACACCGATGCGGTTAAGCTGGGCCAGAAAGGTCGAGTTCATCGACACGATCCGAAACGGAATGCACAACCCGATCACCAGACGACCGACCGCCAGACCGATGATCCCGCTGGCAAACGGCAGCAGCAGATTGACGATCAGCGGGCCTAATGAGGCGATGGCGTAAACCCTGCGCGCCCCAAAGCGGGCGATGATGAAACCGGCGGGGACGGTGACCAGCACCATGCCGATCGATTCCATCGCCATGATCAGGCCGATTTGAAAGGCATCGGCCCCAATAGCCAGCGCAAAAAACTGGGTGACGACCTTAGCCAGACCGATCGAGATGCCGCTGATCAGGGCAAGGGTTGAGAACCCGGCCAGAAAAACAGCCGGTGAGGCGGCGGCCAGGGGAGGATTAGCAGAGGCCGCCGCCTCGGACGTTCCGGCACCAGAGGGGGATAAGGACTCCGGGGCCGAACTCATTGAACCGGACCTGTGACGGGTGTTTCTTTCCAGAACCCTGTCAGGCCCAGTTCATCAATGCCTTTATTGACAAAGGTTGGGTCGATGAAATCGCGGCTGGCGACCTCTTTTTGGACAAGCTTGTTCTCAAAAGTGTATTTCGACACATCATCGAAATGGCTGACAAATCCCTGATCAATAATGGGCGAGAAATGGTCTTTCCAGTCACCACCTTCGTTGGCGTAGTCGCGCTCCAGCACGCTGGTCGGATTATTGCCGCGCGACGCCAGTTCAAGGAATGCGGCGCGGTTTTCCGGCTGTGAAGCCCAGTGCGCGGCCTTGATATAGGCGTTGACCACGGTTTGGGTCAGTTCAGGGTTTTGCGTGGTAAATTCAGTACGGGCAAACAGGCCGGTCCGCATCTTCCATTCGGGATTGGACTTGGTCGACCAGATGATGGTGCCGGCGCCCTTGTCTTCCTGAAGTATGGCTTCGGACAGGGTAAAAACCGCATCGACCTTACCGGCGGCCAGCGCCGAATAGGCGGCCTGCGGGTTGAGATTATAGATCTTGAAATCGGTAAGCTTCAGGCCTTTGGAATCCAACAGTTTGGCCAGTGTCAGCTCCCACGGGCGGCCACGATGGATAGCGAGCGACTTGCCCTTTAAATCCTCGATGGATTTGGCCTCCAGCCCCTTACGCACGATCAGATAGGCATTGTTGCCCTGACCGGAGGAGGTGATGGCGCGGATGTCCACGCCACCGGACTTGGCGATCAGGGCCGGAAAATCACCGTAGCCCGCAAAGTCGATGCGCTTGGCCGCAAAGCCTTCGTTGATCAGCGGGCCACCGACCGAAGTTGGCACCGGCAACCAGTTCAGAGCGACACCTTTTTTCTTGAGTTCCCCTTCAAGCCATCCCTGATTGATCACCACCTGAGACAGCCCGTTAAAGGTCGGCTTGCCCTGATAGGTGTAGGAGATAGCCGCGATGGTCACCGTTTCCGGCAGCTTGGCGGCAGGCTTTGAGGCCGGTTTTTCACCGCAGGCCGCAAGGGTCGCTGTGATGCCGATAACGCCGGTCAAAAGGGTGCGTCTGAACATGGTCGTGGACATACGAATATCCTCCCTTAGAACTTGGCCGAGACGGTCACGCCATAGGTGCGCGGGTCGCCATAGGTGGTCAGGCGTGCGCCCTGCTGGGTACCGAAGGTCAGGATTTTGTAGGTCTCATCGGTCAGGTTGCGGACATAGGCCGATACCTCCAGATCATCGCCAATGGCGGCTGTGACGCGGGCATTGCCGAGCGCATAACCCTTTTGTTTCTGATACTGAGACACCAGATAATCGAGCTTGGTGGGATCGCTTTCCTGAGCATTGACGGTGAACCACTGTGAGGTGCGGTAGCTCCAGTCGGTGGCCAGCGTGACGTCTCCAAAGCTGGTCGGAATGCGGTATTCCGCCCCGACCGTGCCGGAGAACTTCGGCGCGCGGGTGAACTCATTACCCTTGCCGAACAGCAGGCCGGTATTGGGGTTATTCGGAATAAAGTCTTGCGTATATTCGGTATCGAGCGTGCCGATTGCCGCATCAAGGCGCAGTTTCGGGGTGGGCTTGGCAGAGATATCAAGCTCGATCCCCTTCGACCAGCCCTGAGCATTGATCAGGCGCGCGGCAAAGGCGGTGGTGCCGCCGGTAACAATGGGTACGCCCTGCACCAGCACCTGAGCCTTTTTGTAGTCATAGTAAAAGGCCGACAGGTTGACGCGCACGCGCTTATCCCACCACTGCGATTTTACGCCGCCTTCGTAGGAATAGAGATCTTCGGGCTCAATGCCGCTCGGATCAAACTGGTTGGACTGGGTGGCGCTGGCCTGGAACGTGCCGGAGCGGAAACCGCGGGCGTGCTTGGCGTACAGCAGGACGTCGTCGGAAACCTTGTATTGTGGGGTGATATCCCACGTCCAGCGGTTCCAGGTCTTGGACGGTTCGGACACATAGGGCTGATACGGAGCTGATGAGGTCACCGCTGACCTTAGCCACCACTGGCCGGTATTGGTAAAGGTAATCAGCGGCTTGGCGGAGGTCGGAGCTAGGGCCGGATCGACTGTGTTCAGGCGGCGGGTTGAGGCTTCGCCCAGACCGTTCAGGATGTCGATCTTAGCGTCGCGTTGTTCGGTGGTATAGCGCAGGCCACCGGTGATCGAGAACTTGCCGGTAAAGTTATAGGTGCCCGATCCGAACAAAGCGTAGGACTTGGCTTCCTGATCATATTTCACGTTCTGGAAGTAGGTGTGGCGCCAGCGCTGGGCCCCGGTGCCGCGATCAAGATAGGCCGTGGTTTGCAGGGTGGCGGTTGAGGAATCGGAAGAGAAATCTTCGTAGAAATAATGGAAGCCGGCGATCCAGTTGAAGCGGTCATCACGCGGCGAGGTGATGCGGAATTCCTGCGTGACCTGGGTGCTCTGGATATCCGCATAGGAGCGTGAGCCTTCGAACGCCGTGAAATCACCATCGGATTTCGAGACTTGCTGGCCGTCATCATAGGCGGTGATCGAGGTGAAAGTGTAATCACCCGGCGTCCAGTTGACGGTGAAAGTCGCCCCCTTTTGGTCGGTGCGGGATGAGCCGTCGACATTGGACGAACCCGCATCCGGTGCGTTGGTCGGGGTGTTGCCGTAGTCATCGGCAAGGGCCGATGCGCCCTTGAAGGTGGCATTATCTGGATAGGCGGGCTCAATGTAGCGGGCAATCGGCGTGCCGTCGGAATTGCGAGCGCGTACTGAGGCCAGGACTTCGACATTATCCGAGACCTTGCCCAGCAATTGAAAGCGCAGGGCGGCGTCCTTGACCTTGCCGAAATCGTCCTCGCCGGTGACATTGTTGCTGGCGACCCCGCCACGGTTTTCCAGACTAAACGACAGGCGCGCGGCGATGTTGTCGCTGACCGGGCCGGTCACAGCACCCTGAGCGTTATAGGCATCGAGATTGCCGACACCGACGCGGGCATAGCCGCCGGTCTCGAACTGAGGCTTGCGCGAAATATAATGGATCGCACCGCCGACCGTGTTCTTGCCCCACAGGGTGCCTTGCGGGCCGCGCAGGACTTCGACCCGGTCAAGGTCAAAGGCCGGGAAGGCCTGAAACCACGGGGCGTTAAGGTAGACTTCGTCGATATAGACGCCGACGGGATTGACGACGTTGGCGCCCGGATCGTTGGAGCCGACGCCCCGGATGAACCAGCGCGGACGGTTGCGCGACTCGGTCTGAGCGGCTGAGGCATTGGGGATGAAGCGCACGACATCGCCGGCCGAGCGGATTTCATTACGTTCCAACTGCGCACCGCCGACCACAGAAATGGCGGTCGGCACTTTTTGGGCGCTTTCCGAGCGCTTATTGGCGGTAACCACGATGGTCTCGATACGGTCTTCGCGGTCGTCTTTTTTCAGGTCTTTTTCGGCCTGAGCTTCGCGGGTCACGGATTGCGCCACATCATCGGCGGAGGCGAGCAACAGGTCTTGGGCAAACGCGGGTGCGGTAATCAGGGACAGGGTGGCCGCCGAGGCAAGCCACAGAGTTCGGCGCGCAGAGGCCTGCACGACGTTCGGGGAGGTCGTCATTGGGATGTTACTTTTCGTTATTTATGACCCGTCTTGTGACGGGCGATTTATGCAGGGATGCGGGCGTAAGCGCTGTCGGCTTCCAGCCGCTCGAACGGCACTCTGGAGATCCAGTCGGGCACGGAAAAATTGGACTTCAGGAAGCCATGTTCAAACAGAAAGTCCTTGAAGTCAGACAAAGCGTTGATAGCCTCATCATTCAGGTAGGTATCGAGATTGTGGTGAACATTATCACCGTAGGCTGCGCGCACCAGATCGGGGTAGGATGAGGTCTCACGGGCAATGAAGTCATGGGTCTCATTCGGATGCTGACGCGCCCAGTCACCGGCTTCGACCACACGCTTGAGGAAGCGGGCGACCAGATCAGGGCGGGCCTCAAGCAGTTCGGAATCGACCGTCAGGGTACGCGGCGCACCATTGTTGATGCGCACCTTCGGATCGGGATGAAAGCCGATATCGGTGACAATGTGCGCCGCCAGCGCGCGGGTGATTTCAAGGCCGGACACGCCCTTGACGAAGATCGCGTCAACCTCACCGTTCAGCAGGGCTTTGATTTCGGCAAAGTAACCTGAACGTCTGCGGATGCGGCGACCGGAGGTGTCGACATCTGAGCCTGCCTCAATTGTGGGTGGGGCGATGACATCGACCAGTTCGACGTTCTTGAGCGCCAACCCCTCCAGTTCCAGAGCCTTGTAATAGGCGCGAAGGGCCGTGGCGCGGTTGAAGTCGATGCTGCCCGGATTGACCGGCAGGGCCAGCTTGCGCCCCTTCAGGTCTTTAATCGTGCGGATGCCTGAACCGTGCAAAGTGATGATCAGTAGCGATTCATCCGTCCAGTTCAGCCCGATTACGCGGGTGTCGCGGCCATTAGCCCTGGCCCAGATCGCCGGAATATTGCCGCCCTGACGAAAGGAGTTTTGCAAGGTGTGGTCGAAGTGAGATTCCTTGACCGCCGGATCAAGGCTTTCCTGAAGCGATTTTAGCTCAAGCCCTTCAGAGGCAAATTCATCACGAAAATAGCCCAGTTGCACAGCCAGCCCCAGTGGTGTCGGCACCGGGCAGCGCGTGTACCACAGGTTTGGGATTTCATAAGCGCCGTCAAGGCGCACGCCGGAAGGATTGCCCATGAGATGAGCCTTTCTAAATCGTTGGAGTCTGGGGTCGCGTGTCAAATGCGGACACGGCTCAGACAAATGATGGGGAAAAGGCGACGTTGACGTCCGGCCATGAAATTTAGGGCGCCCCATGCATATGGTTGGCGTATTTTTATTCCTACTAATTCTGTGTTAATTTGCAAATTAGAAATTCTGCCTTAAATCGGGAGAGTAGCTAATTTGTTGTTCTGCGTTGGTATGTTACCGTTTCAAATGGCGAAACAAGATCCAAAGTATTCCTATTATATGGATCAAATTTAACGGCCATTAACGTGACTGGGCTGATCGCAGACGTTGCCAGCATGTAACAACGGAATGATGCCGCACGGTTAAAATCACGACGAAGGAGGAGATATGGCCCTACGCCAAGCCTGATCAAAACCTACGAAAATAAGATCAATTCGCTTGAAGCTGATAGGATCGAAACTCGTGAAGCCATAGCAAAATGGCGAGTGCCAAAGGATGATTTCGAGTCTGGTTTTAGAACCGCGCAATTGGCCATTCCGTTCAAGTTTATCAACGGTTTGGACAGTGCGGCTATGTCAGATAAGAAAATGGTGGACCCGACAGGGATTGAACCTGTGACCCCTACGATGTCAACGTAGTGCTCTCCCGCTGAGCTACGAGTCCACTTTATGCGAGGAAGCGGTGTATAACCAAGCCTCCCCGCCATAGCAAGCCATTTTTCGGGAAATCTGTGGGTTAATCCCACAATCAGATATAGGTTGCTTACGCCGCGATCAGGCGTTCTACTTCGGTCACGATCTCGCGCCCGCCCTCAAGGAGCGAAGCGTTAGGGCAACTAAAAAACTGCGCGAGAATCTTACGCCGCGATCAGGCGTTCCACTTCGGTCACGATCTCGCGCAGATGCACCGGCTTTTCGAGCACCTTGGCTTCGGGCGAGGCTTTCTGGGCGTTAAGCGCCACCGCGGCAAAGCCGGTGATAAACATGATCTTAAGGCCGGGCTGGCGCTGGCCGGCGATCTTTGCGACTTCGATGCCATCGGCGCCTGGCATAACGATATCGGTCAACAGCAGGTCGTAGGGGCCCTGGTCGAGCGCTTCGATCGCGCTGTCGCCATCGGCGCAGCTTACGACCTCATAACCCGCCCGTTGCAGGGCGCGGGTCAGGAAACTGCGCACGGAATCTTCGTCTTCAGCCAGCAGAATTTTTTTCATGGTACCCCAAAATCACTAAACGCCTTACGTCCAGATCAGGCGCCGTCCCGGTGTTGATAACCGATAATAACGCAACTGACGTAAATTAGGGATGAAGAACTCGCACGAATGGCCTACTAAATAGCTAATATGGATACGAATGTTTCTCAACTGTGGCACTTGTCCCGCGATTTTATCCCGGCGGTCGATGTGATCGAGCCGGACGGCGGGGAGGGCTGGCCGTTGGTGTTCGGTCTGCCCCATTCCGGTCGTTATTATCCCGACAGCTTTGTTCAGGCCGCGCGCGAGGCCTTGCCGGTGCTGCGTTCAACCGAAGATGCCTATGTCGATGACCTGATCGGGTTTTCAAAGGACATGCACATCCGCTGTGTCCGCGCCGTTTACGGGCGGTCGTTTGTCGATGTTAACCGCGATCCGCGCGAACTGGATGCCCGTCTGATCAAGGGCGCTTTGCCCAGGGATGCCCTGACCCAGACCCTGCGGGTGCGCTCCGGCTTTGGGGTTATTCCGCGCTGTTTGAGCGGACAGAGGGAAATCCATCTTCATCCCATCGGGATTGATGAGGCCAAGATCCGTATTGCACGGGTTCATGCCCCCTATCACCATGCTTTGAACTACCTGTTGCGGCAGGGCTGCGCCCAGTTTGGCACCATTATGTTCATCGACTGGCATTCCATGCCGTCAACCACACAGGCGGGCGGGTCGCGAAAGCTGCCGGATATCGTGCTGGGCGACCTTTATGGGGAAACCTGCGCTCCGGAGCTGACGCGCTTTGTGAAAAAGCAACTGGAAGCTCAGGGCCTTAAGGTCGGGCTGAATATGCCCTTTGCCGGGGGCTATAATATGGAAACCTACGGTAAGCCGCACCGGGGCGTTCACGCGCTGCAGATTGAGATCAATCGGGCGCTTTATATGGATGAAGCTACGCTGGAGCGTACGGCAGGGTTTGCTACGCTCAAAGCGGCGCTGGCGTCCGTTATTGAGGTCCTTAAGACGTTCCGCCTCGGAACTCCCTGAATTGGGGCAAAAAAAAGCCGCGCTAATAACAAGCGCGGCTAAAGTCTACAGGGAGGAAACGCCCAGGAAGGGCATCGACGTAAAAACGTCGAACAAGATCAAAATAGTTTGCGGTGCGAAAAATCGCAAGTCCAAAAGTGCATTTGTATGATCACGTATGGTTACAACTGCAAAAACATTAATGTCAGTACCGTGATTTTTAACGGGCTTTTCTAATCTTGCGGCTCTTTTTTAGGCAGGTGGTTTGCGCGGTCGTCCTTGTGCATCGCGAGAATATCTTCCAGAGGCAGTGTATCTTTTTCATAAAGCGGACGGGTGCGGGTGGGGTAAGGGTGTTCCTCCAGAAGTTCGCGCATCCGGCGAAGTCCGCGTGAGGCCTGTGAATTGGCCTGCCGGTAGCCTAGCAGAAACACGGCGCCCAAACTGGCAATGATGAGGGCCCAGGGCCCGAACAGCCACGCACCTGCCGACAGCGAGAAATAGTAACCGCGCACCCCTTGCGAAAAATTCGACATGGCCGGGTCGATAATATCTGAGGCCGCTTCGGTGAACTTGTCGGCGGTCTCTTTGTCGACATTGAGTGGGATGGCACCGAAGGCCGCCACGCAGTAGTTCATCTGCCGCAATGCCCAGACGAAGTTCAGGAGGCCACGCGCCAGACAAAGAATAACCAGAGACAGCTTGATCACCAGCAAGGAGGACGACGTATCGATTCCCAATCCTGTGGCGTATTGGAAGGTGACGTCGGTGCTGAACAGGGCCCCCCCGATGGCGGCGATCAAGATAAGGTTAGCTGAGGCAAAAAAGCTGGCCGAATTGACACCGTGCCCAATCAGGTTGGAATCGAACAGCTTAAAGTCGCGAATGACCATTTCCCGCATCCAGGCGTGGCGGACGACGGTCAGATCCTTAAGCAGCATGCCCCGGCGTTTGGATAACAGCTTAATCAGATGTTCGTAGCCTAACCAGCACACGAAAAAGATTATTAGGGCGGCAATATCATGCCTTAACGTCATAAAATCCAGATCGGACATCTTACTCTCCCCGCATGTAGATGTTCACTGTTTGCCACGGTATTGATTTCATTAAGCTTAACAGGTCGTTTCCGGTACAATCAGCAATAGGGTTTTTGCGCCATAAGGCACAAAGTTTTCACTTTTTCCAACTCTTCGCTTGTGCGAACAGCCTCAATCTCTTAAATGGGCTCAACTTTGTTATATAATCAAAAAGCCAAAACTTATGAATATAGATAAGATTTCTATTGGTCCTAACGCGCCGTGGGACATTAACGCTATTATCGAAATTCCCCAGGGTGGCATGCCGGTCAAGTATGAGCTGGACAAAGATTCCGGCGCTCTGTTTGTCGACCGTTTTCTCTATACCTCTATGTTCTATCCCGGTAACTACGGGTTTATTCCGCACACCCTCGCGGATGATGGCGACCCGTGCGATATTCTGGTGGTCGGCCCGGTGCCGGTCTATCCGGGTGTTGTGATCCGTTCGCGTCCCATCGGCGTGCTGCTGATGGAAGACGAAGCCGGTAAGGACGAGAAAATCCTGGCCGTGCCGGTCGATAAACTGCACCCGTACTATAGCAATGTTTCAAGCTACCGCCAGATGCCGGAAATCCTGATCGAGCAGATCGCGCACTTCTTTGCGCACTACAAGGATCTGGAAAAGAACAAGGTCACGACCCTCAAGGGGTGGGGTGAGCCCGAAGTGGCCGCCCAACTGATCCGCGAAGGTCAGGAACGTCTGGCCGCCAAGGTTGGCTAAGGCCGCTTCTGTTTAAGTTATAAAACCCGTTCCGGTTCCGGAGCGGGTTTTTTTATGCCGATTTTTTGTTTTGTCGCGTTTAAACGCTCTGGTGTCGAAAATGTTACTCAAAGCCATGTCAGGCTGCGATTTGCGGCTTTTCACATCTGCAGTTAGCGGCTTAAAGTCGGGCGGGTGCAAAAAATCAAGGAGCGGGCAATGGATATTCTGAATGGTGTTTTAGGCGCATTGGGCGGCGGCGATAAAGGCGGCCTTAATCTGGAGGCCCTGCCGGGCCTGGTGGGTAATGGCGGATTGAATGACATTGTAGGCCAGCTTTCGCAGGGCGGTCTACAGGACGTTGTGCAGTCGTGGCTGGGTAATGGTGCTAATCTGCCGATATCGGCCGAGCAGATTCAGGCGGTGCTGGGCTCTGATCAGCTTGCTCAGATTGCTCAGACGATCGGGGTTAATCCGGCGCAAATCGCCGATGTACTGCCGGGCCTGATTGATAAGCTCAGCCCCAATGGTCAAATCTCAGCCGGCGGGCTCGGCGATATTGTTGGGCAATTGGGCAGCAACGATATGGTGCGCGATGTTCTGGGTGGCCTTTTTAAGCGCTGATCGATTCTGATTGAATGGGTGTGGATTATGTCGGGATACGCCTTATTTCCGACATAATTCAGCACCTTAATACCGTTTTTCTTGCAAATATGTGCAATTTTTTCGATATATTGTGCGTTTTGATAGCGCTACCATGATAAATTATACGAAAAATCACGGTTAATTCGTAATTTTTCCAAAGTCATTTTCAAAGAGTCTTTAAATTACAATTATATGACGACTGGTGACCGTTATGGTTGACCAATTTGGATGACCTAGATTTCGTCACAATATCTGTTACAATGTAATCATTGCAAGGCGTCAGCAGTTTTAGCGGGACTGTGTGTTTTTGTCGTAATCTACCCGTGTACTGTACCTGAGTTCCCCCATTCACCTTACATGCCCAAGAAGAAAATTATGCCAAGTTCCTCCCCGGATGTGGCATCGCGCCTTTATGCTTTGGCAGTGGCGCGTGACACAGCGAATTTAGTAGATATGGATGCCGCCCTGGCCATGGCGCGGGCATCTGTGCGTACCCTTATGGCTCTGTCGCCACAGGCGGCCCTTCTGATGCGCTCGTTTGCGCAGGAAGAAATTGACCGCTTGTCGATGGAGTGCACCGAAGAAGCCGAAGGTGCTATCGCGCTGGTGCGCGAGGCCCTTGACCGAGTGTAATAGAGTTTAGTTCGCGTCACACATTAGAGCACGTCCCGAAAACCGTTTCACACTTTTCGGGACGTGCTCTAAAAAACGCCCCGGCATCAACCGGGGCGTTTTTTGTGATTTATTGGGGGGCTAATGACCCTCTCAACGGGGAATACAGAGGGAAGTAAAGTTTCACGGCGTCTCTGCTGCCGCTGTTTGAGAAATGGCCATTATCGTTAAACATGAGCCGCTCGCCATCACGATAGGTGCAGTGGGTGCCATTCGGGCACAACTGGGCAAGCGGGTCGATAAAGGGCACATTCCCGACTTCTTTACGCAACAGTTCGTTGATTTCCGGGCCGAAGCTATTGGCGGCTACGCTTGGGCGGGGCACTTGCTTTGCCTGACGGTAGGCAATCACGCCGATGTCGGTCACGAACAGGGGGGACTGCCCGATGACATATGTCTTGACGCCCATGGCGTTTAGCGCCGTGAGCGTCGATTGAATCTGATCCAGCCCGCGGCTTTTTACATCGATCCACCGTGCCGATAAAATAACCGTTTTGATATTCAGGCGCTTGATGAGTTTCAGGGCATTGGCGTTGAAATTCTGGCAGTTCGGGCGGGCGTATGAGTAGTATGACAGAACGGGCGGGCAGCCGGCGGCGGTATATTGATAGACGGTATAAGGGATGTAGGCCGCGCTGTCGGTGATGCCGGGCACATAATGGGCGGCGTAAGAATCTCCCCATAACATGACGGTTTCCGGCCCGTTGTTAACGATGCGACATGTATCGGCGGACCATTTCTCAAACGCAATGGGCGCTTCAAAGAAACAGGTGTCATTGTTCCAGGCGTTGGGGCGGGCATCCGCGACCATGACGGGGGCGTAGTCTGGAAAGCGATCCGGCATGCCTTTCATCGCAACGCCCGCGACGCCTACCGCAAACAGGGCGGCTAGACCGGCCAATGTTCCGCTTAACAACAGGGCGCGTGGTGGTGTGAACGTCGGTGAACGGAAAGGTTGCTCCACAAAGCGCCAGCTCAACACGGCAAGCACGAAGCTTACACTGATGATCAGACCGGCCCAAATCAGGGTGGGTGGCTCCAGCGTGACGTAACGCACGAATACGGTTACGGGCCAGTGAATGAGGTACAGCGAATAGGAAATCTTACCGATAAAGACCATAGGGGCCCACGACAGAATCCGCCCGCCAAGGCCTGCCGGAAAGGCACCGCTGTAGATCAGCAGAACCGCACCCAGAACGGGCGGCAGGGCGGCCAGGCCCGGAAACGGTGTGGCTTCGGAATAGACGACGACGGGCACCAGTATCAGCGCCAGACCCAGTCCGCCCAGCGTATGCGCCACGACCGCCGTGCGCGGCGCAGGCAGGCGGGCTAAGGCCAGCAATGATCCGGCCAGTAACTCCCAGGCCCGTGTCGGCAGCATGAAGAAATTCGCGGTCGGGCCGACATTTGTCATATAGAGGCTGAGGCCAAATGAGCCTGCGGCGGCGGCGGCAAACAACCAGAACCAATGCTTTTTGAACAGTTTGTAAGCGATCCACATGACGATGGGCATAAAGATGTAGAACTGCTCTTCGACCGCCAGAGACCAGGTATGAAGTAAGGGGCGTAGCTGAGCGCTGGCTTCAAAATAGCCTGAAAACTTCCAGAAATATAAATTGGAGATGAAGGCCGCTGTCGCCGCGACGCTTTTTGAGAAGTCCTGAAAATAGACCGGCAAGAACAGGAACCAGGCCGTGATCCAGGTTGCGATGATAACGGCGGCCAGCGCCGGTATTATGCGCCTTATGCGGCGCTCGTAAAATTGTGAGATAGAAAAGCGTCCGGTCTCAAGATCATCGCGCAATATGCCGGTGATCAGGTAGCCTGAGATGACGAAAAAGACATCGACCCCGATGAAGCCACCGGATACGCCCGGAACTCCGGCGTGAAACAGGACCACGGGCAAAACCGCCAACGCCCTGATGCCATCTATATCCGCCCGGTATTTCATTCCAACCCCTTGATCACACTGATGACAGGGGCTGCTGCCCCTCACAGAGGCGGTTGAACCGACGCATCTGTGAGGGACAAATTAGAATCGCAAGATTTGATTTTTAGTGAATGGCGCTTAATCGGCTGTCGAATCGACGATTTCGGCGTTCGGGCCGTTCTTCAAGATCGATTCGATGGCATTTTTCGCGCCCGCTTTGGAGCTGTAGCCTTCGGTCCAGAAGATGCTCTCGGAATTATACTTGAAATAGGCGACGAATTCGCCGGCCTTGTTTTTCTTGATCTCGAATGTATGCGCCATGGCATCCCCGCTATGAAGTCTCTGAAAAGAGGGCTCAATTTCGCGCAAGGTAGTTGAGGCTGTCAAGTCGGTCCGGGGCGTGCAGGATCACAAAGCCTTGATAATTCGCATTGCCCGGAAATGGATCAGCGCTGTTTCAGGCCGTGGTGCCAGACCAGCCCCAGAAACCCGCCCTTGATATAGGGCAAAAGCCAGAGCGTCAGAGCGCCCATAACCGCAATGGATGATGGGATCAGGATTTCAAACGGATAGTGCATAAATACGCTGTCAAACATGAACAGCGGCGCAATCACGATATGACCGACGATGATCATGGTGACATAGGCGGGGCCGTCATCGCACGGATATAGCCCCAGCGGCGTGTGGCAGTGATCGCAGGCGTCGACGATCTTGAGGTAGCCCTTAAAGGCGCGGCCTTCACCACAGGCGGGGCAGCGGCGACCAAGACCGCGCTTAATGGCGGTCATCAAGGGGGGCTTTTCGGCGGACATAGATAACCCTGTGGCTTGGCCGGTTGTGTGTTTCGGACCGGATGTATTTTTTATGATCATAATAACCTAGTTGGCTTATCAGGATATGAAGATCAAGTCATCCGGCGTGTGCCATACAGTCGCAGGTTTGCCGCGTTAAAATGATGAGGTTGAAAAACAAACGCTTGCATATCATATAAAGATATCTTTATATGATTATATGAGATTGAAATCAAATCCTGTATTGGGGGCGGCGCTGCTGCTGGAGGCCTTAAAGGCGGCCGGTGAGCCGACGCGTCTGCGCCTGTTGCGAGTGCTGGCCGATGAGGAATTGTCGGTCATGGAGCTGGTACAGATCTTAAACCAGAGCCAGCCGCGTGTCTCGCGCCATCTTAAGCTGATGAGCGAGGCCGGTCTGATTGATCGCTTCCCTGATGGGGCCTGGGTATTTTACCGCGCATCAGACGCGCCCGCAATCCGTCCGCTGGTGACGGCCGTGCTGGATGCCTTGGGGGATGACTATGCCGACGATGTGCGCGCGCTGGATGATATCCATGCTCAGCGCCTGAAATCGGCCCAGAGCTATTTTGAAAATATCGCCGGCCGGTGGGACGAAATCCGTTCCCACCACATTTCCGAAGCCGATGTCGAAGCGGCGATCGTGGATATTCTGGGTGATCAGCCATTTGACCATCTGGTCGATCTGGGCACCGGTTCCGGGCGCATGCTGACCTTGTTGGGGCCGCGGGCCAAGACCGCGACCGGCCTTGATCTGTCGCAGCAGATGCTCAATATCGCCCGCGCCAGAACGGCCGAGAGCGGCCTGACGGGCGATATAAGGATCGACTTTCGCCACGGCGATATTGCCGATACGCGCTTAAGCGCCGACAGTGCCGATCTGGTGATTGTCCATCAGGTGCTGCACTTCCTGCCCGATCCGGTGCAGGCGGTGCGCGAAGCCGGGCGTATCCTTAAATCCGGCGGGCGGCTGCTGGTGGTTGATTTCGCACCCCACGGCCTAGAGCACATGCGTGAGCAATATCAGCACCGGCGCTTAGGCATCAGCGATGAGGATATGTCGGGCTGGCTGATGCGGGCGGGCTTGACGCTTAACAACGACACAGCCCTGCCGCCGGTGGATGGCGCAGGCCTTACGGTGCGCATCTGGCTGGCGCGCAAAGACTAATTCAAGAATAAAGATCACACTATGATAAGCCCCCATCTGCAAACCCGCCTGAGTTCCATTGCGCGTTCGGTATCGTCCGGCGGCAGTCATCTCAACATTTCGTTCGAGTTTTTTCCGCCCAAATCGGAAGAGATGGAACTGAGCCTGTGGAACTCTATCCGTCGTCTTGAAGGGCTCAATCCGTCGTTTGTGTCGGTGACCTATGGGGCGGGCGGCTCGACCCGTGAGCGTACCCATAGGACAGTTAAACGTATTCTGGACGAGACCGCGCTTAAGCCCGCCGCCCACCTGACCTGCGTGGAGGCGTCCCGCGAAGAGGTCGATGAGGTCATCCGCGAATACTGGGATGCTGGTGTGCGCCATATCGTGGCCCTGCGTGGTGACCCGCCGACAGGGTTGGCCGACGGGCAATATACCCCGCGCGCTGATGGTTATCAGAACGCCACTGAACTAACGCAGGCCATCAAGCGCATTGCCGATTTCGAGGTCAGCGTCGGCGTTTATCCGGAAAAACATCCGCAGTCGCCATCGCTGGATTTCGATCTCGATGTCCTGCGTCAAAAGGTCGATGCGGGCGCCACACGCGGCATCAGCCAGTTCTTCTTTGAGCCGGAAACCTATTTGCGATTTCGGGACGCGGTGGCCGATGCCGGTATTGAGATTGAGCTGACGCCGGGGATCATGCCGGTCACCAACTTCAAAGGCTTAAAGCGCATGGCCGCCGCCTGCGAAGCCCATGTGCCTAACTGGCTGGCGGAGTTGTTCGACGGGCTGGATGACGATGCCGAAACGCGCAAGCTTTTGGCGTCGGCGGTGGCGGTTGAGCAGGTGCTGGAGCTTGAGCGCGAAGGGGTGACCAATTTCCATTTCTATACCCTCAACCGCGCTGAACTGGTCTATTCCATCTGCCGGGTGTTGGGTGTTAAGGAGGCTGTTATATGAACCGCACAGACAGAGTGCCCGCACTTTATGCGGCGGCACTGCGCTCAATGAGCGAAGCGTTAGCGCAACTTAAAAAAGGTGCCGCATGAACCGCACAGACAGAGTGGTCGCTCTCAAACAGGCGGCACAAGAGCGCATCCTGATCCTTGATGGCTCATGGGGCGTGATGATCCAGCGCCGTGACCTGAGCGAAGAGGATTTTCGCGGGGAACGATTTGCCGATCACATCGGCCAGATGAAGGGCAATAACGATATCCTGTGCCTGACGCGGCCCGACATCATCACCGATCTGCATAATCAGTATTTCGAGGCCGGTGCGGATATCAGTGAGACCAACACCTTTTCGGCCACGACGATTGCGCAGGATGACTACCATCTGGACGCGCAGGCGTGCTGGGATATCAACTATGAAGGCGCAAAGCTTGCGCGCGCTGCCGCCGATGAATGGACGGCCAAAGAGCCGCATAAGCCGCGCTTTGCCGCCGGCTCGATTGGGCCGCTCAATAAGATGCTCAGCATGTCATCGGATGTGAATGATCCGGGCGCACGGCTGGTGACCTTTGATCAGGTCTATGAGGCCTATAAACAGCAGGTGAGGGCGCTCTATCAGGGCGGCGTTGATCTCTATCTGATTGAAACCATCACCGATACGCTCAATTGCAAGGCCGCGTTGAAGGCGATTCTGGACCTTGAAGACGAAGAACAGGAAAAGCTGCCGATCTGGATTTCCGGCACGATTACCGACCGTTCGGGGCGGACTTTATCGGGCCAGACCGCCGAAGCTTTCTGGAACAGCGTCAAGCACGCCAAGCCGTTTGCCATCGGCTTTAACTGTGCGTTGGGGGCTGATCTGATGCGCCCGCATATCGCGGAGTTATCGCGCGTGGCCGATACGCTGGTGGCGGCCTATCCCAATGCTGGCCTGCCCAACGCGATGGGCCAGTATGATGAACAGCCCCATGAAACGGCTCATGAATTGCATGAATGGGCGAAAGACGGCATCGTCAATATTCTGGGCGGCTGCTGCGGCACGACGCCCGACCATATCCGCCATGTGGCCGATGAAGTGCGCGGCATCACACCGCGCCCGGTGCCGGAGCGCCCCAAGGCGATGCGTCTTTCAGGCTTAGAGCCGTTTGAGTTGATCTGATGACTGATAAAATGGCCGACCTGTTCAAAGACCCTGAACACGCCCGCACCTATGCCGAGCGGCCACGGAAGATCATTCCGGGGTTTGACGGTCTGCACCGCATTATGGCGCAACTGATCGGTGAAGCGTCACCGGCACAAACGTTAGTACTTGGTGGCGGTGGTGGGCTGGAGCTCAAAACCCTGATGGATGCCTTGCCGGACGGTCGGTTCTGCGCCGTTGATCCGTCAGCGGAAATGATCGCGCAGGGTAGGGCTTACTTAAGCGATCCGGCATTAGTGGAATGGGTCGAAGGGCTGATCTTTGATGCGCCGGATGGGCCGTTCGATGCCGCGACCTGCATGTTGACCCTGCATTTCGTGCCCGATGACGGCGCAAAGCTGGAGACTCTCAAGGCCGTTAAGGCACGGCTGAAACCCGGTGCGCCTTTCTTCATGGCTCACATGAGCGTCGATAAGGATGACCCCAATTCGGATCAGAAGTTTGATCGCTACCTTCGCTATGCTCAGGACAGTCAGCTCGATCCCAAGGTGCTGAAGGAAGCCCATGAGCGGGTGCGCACCGGATTGAACACAGTCGGCCCTGAACGCGATGAGCAGCTTTTGCGGGAGGCCGGTTTCAGCGGGATTGAGCTTGTGTTCAAAGGCCTGTACTGGTGCGGATGGATCGCTTACGCCTGACGGGAGATGAGTAATGAGTGCCTGGAATACTGGCCCTTTTGACAATGACGACGCGGCCGATCTGATCGCCAGCGGTGACTTAAGCTGGCGGCGATTGCAAAAAGAATTTGACGACGTCCTGCACGCTCACGGTTACCTTCAGGCCCCTGACGCCAGCGAAGCTCTGGCCGGGATTGCCCTCGTTGCGGCGAAACTGGGGGGCAAAGGCGTACTGCCGGCCAAACTGTCAGGCCTGCCCGCAAAGCTTGGCCCCATGCCGGAAAAGCTGCCGGGACTGGCCCTGAAAGCCCTACTGCGCATTCGGGGCGAGGATTCGGAACTGAATGAGATGTGGCAGGAAAGCGAAGACTTTGCCGACTGGGTCAAAAGGCTTGACGACATCGAGGCGGTTCTGATGCGGGCCGTATAATCCCGCCAAGAAAACGCATACATTTTAGACTCTAATGCTTTAATAGGCTCTCATGAGACCTTCCTTTATCAATATCGGTGAACGCACCAACGTCACCGGCTCCGCCAAGTTCAAGAAACTCGTCATCGAGGGCAACTATTCCGCAGCCCTTGATGTCGCACGTCAGCAGGTCGAGGCCGGGGCCGCGATCATCGACGTGAACATGGACGAAGGGTTGCTCGATTCGGTGGTGGCTATGCGCACCTACCTGAATTTGCTGGCGGCTGAGCCTGATATCGCGCGCGTGCCGGTGATGATCGACTCATCCAAATGGGAGGTGATCGAAGCCGGCCTGAAATGCTTGCAGGGCAAGGCGATCGTCAACTCGATCTCCATGAAGGCGGGCGAGGCCGAGTTCAGGGAACAGGCCGTCAAATGCCTGCGTTACGGGGCTGCCGTCGTGGTCATGGCCTTTGATGAGGTGGGGCAGGCCGACACCGCCAAACGCAAGATAGAAATCTGCACCCGCGCCTATAATATTCTGGTGAACGAAGTCGGGTTTCCGGCCGAAGACATTATTTTCGATCCCAATATCTTTGCGGTCGCGACCGGTATCGAAGAACACGATAACTACGCCGTGGACTTCATTGAGGCGGTCAAGGTCATCAAGGCGACCCTGCCCTATGCGCGCATATCGGGCGGGGTGTCGAATGTGTCGTTCTCCTTCCGCGGTAATGAGCCGGTCAGGCGCGCGATTCACTCGGTGTTCCTGTACCACGCCATCAATGCTGGCATGGATATGGGTATCGTCAATGCCGGTGACCTGCCGGTCTATGACGATATTGACCCGGAACTGCGTGAGGCGGTCGAAGACGTTATATTAAACCGTAAGCAGCGCCATAATGTGTCGAACACCGAATATCTGGTGGATCTGGCGCCCAAGTACAAAGGCGAAAAAGGTCAGGTCGAGGCCAAGACCCTGGCCTGGCGCGAAGGCACGGTCGAAGAACGCCTGAAGCACGCTTTAGTTAACGGGATCACCGAATTTATCGACGCCGACACCGAAGAGGCCCGCCAGCAAGCGACGCGGCCTCTGCATGTCATCGAAGGCCCGCTGATGGCCGGGATGAATGTGGTCGGCGACCTGTTCGGGGCGGGCAAGATGTTCCTGCCGCAGGTGGTCAAATCCGCCCGCGTCATGAAGCAGTCCGTGGCCTATCTGATGCCGTTCATGGAAGAAGAAAAACAGCAGCATGTGGCCGACGGCGGCACCTATCAGGCGGCGGGCAAGATCCTGATGGCCACGGTCAAGGGCGATGTTCACGATATCGGTAAAAACATCGTTGGCGTCGTACTGCAATGTAATAATTACGAAGTCATTGACCTTGGGGTCATGGTGCCGGCTGACCGGATTCTGCATGAGGCGAAGGAACATAAAGTCGATATGATCGGGCTTTCCGGTCTGATCACGCCGAGCCTCGATGAGATGGTGTTTGTGGCGCGTGAGATGCAGCGCACGGGCTTTGATATTCCGCTGCTGATCGGCGGGGCGACAACCTCCAAAACCCATACAGCGGTTAAGATCGAACCGGGCTATAGCAACGATCAGGTCGTCTATGTGCTCGATGCCTCCCGCGCCGTCGGGGTGGTGTCGCAACTGCTGAGCGAGACTGATAAGGCGAAGTTTGTCGCCGATACCAAGGCCGATTACGTCAAGGTGCGCGACGCTTACGGTAAGGGCGACAATAAGCCCCGCTCGGATCTGGCGGAGGCACGCGCGCGCAAATTCAACGTCGATTTTGCGGCCGAACCGCCGGTTGCCCCGTCGTTTCTGGGCGTGCGCACCTTCAGCCCCTATGACCTGAATGATCTGGCCGAGCATATTGACTGGACGCCGTTCTTTGCGACCTGGGAACTGGCCGGGCGCTTCCCCGATATTCTGGACGACGATATTGTCGGTGAAGCCGCGCGTGGATTATATAAAGATGCGAAAGGTATGCTGGCACGGATACTGACTGAGAAATGGTTTGAAGCCCGCGGCGTGGTCGGGTTCTGGCCGGCTAATGCGACCGACGATGACGATATCGAAATCTTTGAGGACGAGGGCCGCACTAAGGTCATCGCCAAGTTCCACACCCTCAGACAGCAGATGAAAAAGCCGCGCGCCGATCAGAGCAATCTGGCGCTGAGCGACTTTATCGCTCCCAAAGGTACGCCTGACTGGATCGGCGGCTTTGCGGTCACGGCGGGGCATGGTGAGCTGGAAATCGCCAAAAAATTCAAAGACGCGGGCGATGATTATAATGCGATCCTGGCCACTGCTTTGGCTGATCGTCTGGCCGAAGCCTTTGCCGAAAGCCTGCACAAAAAGGTGCGCCGTGAACTGTGGGGCTATGCGGCGGACGAAGACCTTGATATCGCCGGTTTGATCGCCGAGCAGTACAAAGGCATCCGTCCGGCGCCGGGCTATCCAGCCCAGCCCGACCATACCGAAAAATGGACGCTGTTTGACCTTTTGGATGCGCGGGCGCGGACAGGTATGGAACTGACCGAAAGCCTCGCCATGACCCCGCCTGCGTCGGTTTCCGGCATGTATTTCGCCCATCCGAAAGCCCACTATTTCGGCGTCGGCAAGATCGAAAAGGATCAGGTTGAAGACTATGCCCGC
Source organism: Asticcacaulis endophyticus (assembly GCF_014652575.1). GTDB lineage: Bacteria > Pseudomonadota > Alphaproteobacteria > Caulobacterales > Caulobacteraceae > Asticcacaulis > Asticcacaulis endophyticus. The sequence goes on from NZ_BMZB01000001.1 coordinate 1,423,559, forward strand.
CGCAAGGGCTGGGCCGTCGATCAGGCCGAGCGGTGGTTGTCGCCGATCCTCAATTACGTTCCGTAAGGGTCTTTTATGGAATGGTCAGCGGTAGGGGATGAATTTGAAAAATTGATCGCGGCAAATGAAGATTTTAGTGAGGCAACAATCAGAAATGCCAAGGACTTACTGGTTTATGTTTCGGAAAACTGTGCCGAAGGTGATGGGTATCCAAGGGGTATTGGCCAACAATCTGTTTTAACTGGAACGCAGCGCAACCGGATGCAATTTCTGTTGAAGTGTTCGAAAGTAGCTATGAATTTTATGTTTTTAAACACCAATCATTCCAGGTTTACGAATATGATCATGTGCCGGATGCCCCTTTGCCTGATGAGCTTATAGAGCGCTTGAAGCAGATTGCGCTCTAAGAACTCCCCCTGTTGCAGGGGGAGCTTCTATTTGATCTTATGGATCAAATAGAAGAGGGGGTAAAATGACGGATCAAACTTGTCAATTGGCAAAAGCATTACGCGCTGACATGTCCCTGCCGGAAATGCTGGTTTGGTCGCGCCTTAAACAGCGTCAACCCGGAAAACCCGTGTTCCGCAGGCAATATCCCATCGGCCCTTATGTTGCGGATTTTTACTGTTCCAAGGCGCGACTGGTCATCGAAATTGACGGTATGGCGCATGATATAGGCGATCGTCCAGAGCGCGATATTGTGCGCGATAAATGGCTTAAGGATAAAGGTCTTGAGGTTTACAGGATAGCGGCAAGGGATGTATTGGCTGATCCGGAAGAGGCGGTTGAAGGGATTATTATTGTAACCTTGAATCGCCTGAATTTGCTCGCGCTGTAAGGTTACCCCCTCTTTTATTTGATGAGAAATCATCAAATAAAAGCTCCCCCTGCAACAGGGGGAGTTCTTAAGAAGATAATTTTGATGCCTGAATCCGAAACCCGCAAACAAAAATCCATCGCGTTTCTGAAATCCAAAGGCGTGGCGGTGCTGGCCACCCTGCCGGAGATCGAAGAGGCGGCAGATGTTAAAATCCGCTCCGGTGCAGATATTGTCCGTCGTGCCATGTGTCTGACCACGGTGGCCAATGCGGCGATTAAGAATGATATCTCGGTCGCGCGGGCCTATGTCAAAAAGCACGATCTGGCCGAACATCTGTCGCCCGAAGAGCAGGCGTTCTTAGAGGCCGATGACATCTCTGAGTCTGCCGCCATTCAGTTTTCATGGCGCATCGAAGCCGCCATCCCGCTGATGTGGGCGATCGGGGTTTATCCTGAGCTATGGTTTCCGGATGATGAGGTCGATGTGTCGGATGTCATCGACTACTGGATCGCCTTTAATCACCCGGATATCACCCGTATCGGCCACCGCGATGTCCATGAAATTTTAGACGAAGCCGACCTGATTTACCGCCTGCACTGGGCCGTGCGTCAGGCCAAGATTGACAGCACCGAACAGCCCGCTAACCTGCATCCCGGTGTGGTGCGGGAGCGGCATCAGGCGCTGAACTGGCTGATTTGTTACGAAGATGACGACTGGGACGATGTCGGCACCGATACCTGACTATTTCTTACGCTCTTCAAACAATATCGCCTCATACATCTTGGCGTCGCGCAGCCAGCGCATATAGGCCGACAGCACCGCGAAAATCAGGCCGTAGGTGCCCGCCCGCCACAGGCCACGACCGGCGAACTGTTTCAGGAAATAGACCGGCAGCCCGAACCACAGACGCAGCTTCAGAGAAGCCTTCGACTTGCGTTTACCGTCGCGGGCGCGGGCGGTCGAGCGGCCATTATATTTGGCCACCACATGCTCAACGTCTTTAAAGGCATAGTGCAGCAATATCCCTTTGAGCGTCGGTACAGACTCACTCTTGGGGATCGGCAACTGATCCCAGATCTTATGCTCCGGCATCCGGTATTTGCGCCGGTCATAGAGCTTGCGCCGAAACGACGGGTTAAAATCCCACCACGGTTCACCCGCAGGTGGGGCATGGACCATCTTGATCTCATAGGCCGAGGCGGCCGGTTCACCGTGTGCAAACAGGGCACGAATTTCGGCGGCTAACTCCGGCGTGATGACCTCATCACCGTCGATATCCAGCAGCCAGTCATGGCGGCAAGCCGCTTCGCCGATGCGCTTTTGAAAACCATTGCCGGGCCAGGGATTGTGGATGACTTTGGCACCCGCGGCTTCGGCCAGTGCCACTGTGCCGTCGTTTGACCCGGCATCGATGACGATGACTTCATCCGCCACGGTCAGAGCCGCGCGCACGACGTTTTCGATATTGCGCGCTTCGTTATGGGTGCGGATATAGCAGGACAGGGGCAGGGCGTTGGGTGCGTCGGTCATGACGCATCCATATCAGCAAACCGTAGTTTTACAATAACCTAAACGGCGGCTATGGCGTACCAGGTCAGCCATCCAAGGCTGCCAATTTGCAGGGCGATCAACGCGTACATCTTAACCAGAAAGGACGGTTTTGAAGATTTATGGCGCAGCCTGTAGGTGCCGATCAGGGCCGATGGCCACCCGCCTAGCAGGCATAGCCCCAGCAGACGCCGCTCCGATACGCGACGCGCCCCGTGAACCGCGTATTTCTTGTCCATAGCCCAGACCACATAGGTCAGAAAATTGACCATGCCCAGATATAGAGCCAGATAGAACCATATCGTCATAAAGGGTTATATGACCCAGAATGCTGAAAATAGGGTTTAAAATCAGGGTTAACAAACCGTTATGCGGTATTTAGTTCTTTTTCTTGCCCCAACCCAAACGCGCCTTGAGGCCGTCTGCCCATGATGGCTTATCCTCGGCAGGCGTAGCCTCAGCGGTCAGGCTGGCGGGTTCCGGTTTGACGTCTTGAGGTGCGGCGGCGGGCGGTTCATCGCCCAGTACGCGTGATTCGCGCGCCTTGGGTTGATGCACATCCAGCGCCGTCCGCTCTGACGCGGGCTTGAGCGCTTCGGTTACAATCCGGGCCTCATCCTCGGTTTGCAGTTCCGAAAACAGCTTAGGCCGACCAGAAATATTGAGCGCCGCCGTCTCACACACGCCGGGCAGGGACCAGGTGACATAGGCCCCGACCGCCTTATCCAGATCAGCACGGCGGGCCTCTTCCCAGCCGTCGTAACCGCTCTGGCGGGCCAATTCGGCGCGCTCGCGGCCTTTTTCAGTCTTGCCATCTTTAGACAGGGTAAGGGCGGCCTCATAGGCCCGCAGGTAGGATTGACCAATGGCCTGCATGTCGGCGCTTAAGGGTTCAACCGCGCTGATGCGCTCCGCCATCATCATATGACCGGATAGGGCGCCGTGGCACCACGCGACCTTGGCGAAGTCGTCGGCGGGGGCGTCCTCGATCTGCGGCGTGTGCAGCAGTTGCGCCTTGATGCCGCTGACATTGGTCGAAATCGGACCGTCGGTTGACTGAGCGGCGTCCTGCGCCAGCAATGGAGACACTGATACTGTGGCGATAAGCAGGGCAAGGCAGGAAGATTTCAGCGCAAAGGACAACGGATAAGCTCCAAAGGGGATAATGCGCTCAAGCAGCGAAGCGGTAGCGCGAACTAAAATGCTGTGACACTATTACACAGGCAGGGCCTGCAAAAGCTATGATTTATTATGCCTGTAATTACGGCGAAAATATAAGCGCCCAATAATAATGACAGCCTTACAAAAACTTAAGTTCGCGCTTGCGAAAAAAGCCGCTATGATGGTGAGGATATGTCATTCTGGAAGAACCTCGCGCAGTTGGCCGTCCGGCAGTTTGATCCGGCCGAATGTCCTGACTGCCCCAAAGGCCCGCCGGGCCGTGATCCGGCCTTTGCGACGGCGGTTACGGCTTTGGGTGCAAAGCTGGCCAAGGCCGACGGTCTGGCCCACGACATCGAACAGCAGGCGTTTCTTGATGTCTTCAGCCCCGAAGCGCGCTCTGAGCGTGATGTGTTGCGGCTGTACGATCTGGCGCGTCAGACCTCTATCGGGTTTGAAGCCTATGCCCAGCGTCTGGCCAGACGCTATGCTCGCCTGCCGCATATATTGGAAAACGTGCTGGAGGGGTTGTTTCACATTGCCCTCAGCGACGGCACCTTAAACCATGCCGAAGAGACCTATCTGGAAACCGTGGCGCGGTTATTCGGCATTGAAACGCCCATCTATCGACGGATCAAATCGTCATATGTCGCGCTTAATGACAATGATCCCTATGTTATTTTGGGGCTCAATCCGGATGCCCATGACGGGGAAATCAGGTTGGCGCGAAACAAACGCCTGTCAGAGTTCCATCCGGATAAGATTGCCGGACGCGGCCTGCCGCCCGAATATATCACGCTCTATAACCACAAATCCGCAGCCATCAATCAGGCCTATGCCCAGATCATGGGTGAGCGCGGTTTGAACTAATTTGAGGCTGATTTTGTCCGCATACGGGACATGCGGCACAAAAATAGCGCACTTTTGTGAAGAATAGGGTAAAAATTCTGTAAAAACGAAGTTAAGGCCGCCGTACATGGTTGACCTTTGCCTCATTCATGCCAATCTGATGGCTTAAGAGGTTTGTGAGTGTCCCAGATAGCGGCGGGGCATGTGTGTTTAGGCTTTGTTTTAGGGGTACACCGATGAACGGTTACACAAAAACATTCGAAGCTATTCATCGGGTTGGTGGCGTATTTGGTAGTCGCTATCAGCCCTGGGGCCGCCTGCGCCGGAGAAACCTCATGTCAAGACTTACCCATATCGCGTTCATGACCTTGCTGGGGCTGGGGGCACTCGGTGCGCTCGCCGTCATGCTGGTGTTTGCCTCCGCTCTGGCCGTGCTGGCGGTGATCGGTTTGGGGGCGGCGACGCTGGTAGCCCTGTTTACCCGCAAGCCTCTGCGGGTGACGGTGCGCTGTAAGTCTGATCAGGCTGCCAACGGCGTCTTTGAAGCCAAAAAAGAAGGCAATACCTGGGTGGCGTACAAGTAACCTCTGGTCAGATTTAAGAATTTTGAAAACGGAAGGTTCTGCCTTCCGTTTTTTTGTGTTTAAACAGCGGCCATGATCGAATTACCGTCCCCCAACTTTAACGAACGCACCGCACCGGTGGATATGATCGTGCTGCACTATACCGGCATGGAAACGGCGGGCGCGGCGCTCGACCGGCTGTGCGACCCGCAGGCCAAGGTTTCCGCGCACTATGTGATCGACGAAGACGGCACGGTATACCGCCTTGTCGCCGAAGCGCGCCGGGCCTGGCACGCCGGGGTGTCGTTCTGGAAGAGCGAGACCGATATCAACGGCGCCTCCATCGGCATCGAGATTGTCAATCCCGGCCATGAGTTCGGCTATCGCGACTTTCCGCCGGAACAGATCGAGGCGCTGGTGCTGCTGCTGGATGATATTCGCGACCGCTGGGATATTCCCGATCACCGTATCCTGGGCCATTCCGATGTCGCCCCTGAGCGCAAGGAAGATCCGGGTGAGTTGTTCCCTTGGGCGTATCTGGCGCAGCGCGGGCACGGCCTGTGGGTTGAGCCGGATCTGCCGCCGGCCAAACCTTCTGGTGAATCTGTTATGGGGCCGCCGCTCGATATAAGCGATGTCGGCCTTGGGGTGTTTTCGCTGCAAAGCGCGCTGGGCAAGCTTGGCTATAACATCCTGGCGGGCGGGCCTTATGACGATCAGACCAAAGCCATCGTCACGGCCTTTCAGCGTCACTGGCGGCCGGAAAACATAGATGGCCGCGCCGATGCCGAAACCCGCGTGCGCCTGATGGCGCTGCTGCGGCATGTCACCCTTTTGATGGAGTAAGTTATGAACCCGGTGCCGATCAAAGGCTTTGACGCGCTGATCCTGATGATTTCGGGTCTGTGGGGGCTGGCGGGCGTCATGCTGTTGGCGGCGGGGGCGCATGCCGATCCGCGCCTGACGACGGCAGGTATGTTTTTGCTGTTCCACGCCGCGGTCGTGATCGGCCTGCTGCCGACGCAGATTTTGGGGCCAAAGCTGAAATTGGCGGTGCTTTTGCTGCTGCTGGCCGGTGCGGGTGTGTTTGCCGGTGATATAGTCATGCGGGTGACGCGCGGGGCTGGCCTGTTGCCGATGCTGGCCCCGGTCGGGGGCACCCTGTCTATGGTGGGCTGGCTTGGCATACTGATTGGGTCGGGGCTTAAGCTGTTTGAAAAACCGCAGAACCCTTGATTTCAATCTGATTTACGCGCAAAGAAACGCGTATCAGATGGCCGGGCGGTCGCGGAACCTTTGCGGGTTTCGAGGAAAGTCCGGGCTCCACGGTAACAGGACGGCGGGTAACGCCCGCCGGGGGTGACCCCAGGGATAGTGCCACAGAAAGCAAACCGCCAACTCTTCGGAGTCGGTAAGGGTGAAAGGGTGCGGTAAGAGCGCACCGCGTTCATGGTAACATGAACGGCACGGTAAACCCCGTCCGGAGCAAAACCAAATAGGGGCGGCGCGTAAGGTTTCGGCTTTACAGGGTGTTACTACCCCAGCACGTCCGGGTCGGTTGCTTGAGCGGCTCAGCAATGAGTCGCCCAGAGGAATGATCGCCACGCGGCAACGCGTACAGAACCCGGCTTACAGGCCATCTGATATTTTCGCGCTCAAGGAGCGAAGCGTTAGCGCAACTAAAAACATCTCCTCGCGAAGAAAGTTTTTGCCCAAGCGGGCAAAATACTTTTTCGCGTTATCGGAGCTGTGAAAAATTCTTTTGAAGCCATGAGGCTAGAAGCGACTCTTCAAGAATTTTTCGCTTTATCGAGCTTTACCTCCCCGGCGTGCCGGGGAGGGGGACCCCGCCAATTCATTGGCGGGGTGGTGGCTTCCTAGTTGTTTATAACTATTTGCCTTAATTGGTGAGCCTCTAGCCTCCCCCCTCCGTCATTTCGCTGCGCTCAATGCCACCTCCCCCGCCAAAGGCAGGGGAGTATAATCTGCACCCATTTCCCCTGCATATTAACGCCGATTCAATCTGTTACGCCGAAAATAGCCGTGAAACGCCGTGTTCTTAATTTGTTCCAAGTTGTTGTTTTTGGGTCGAAATTCCCCAAAAGTGTCATTTGGAGTCATTGCATCCCAATTCATCCCATGTTAACCCTATATTAGTCGTCGGATGAGGTGCGCCGGGCGGGCTGGCGCGCACCGTAGGTTGTGAAAAGGGAGCGGGCAGATTTTAGCCTGAGTGCGAGGGGTGTTTCTCTCACATGTTGAGAAGCAGCTTGATGCCAAGCGGAGATTGCTGATCCCGCAGGACTTCCGCACGACCGCGAATTCAGGTTCCGCAGGCCCAAAAGCTGCCACCCCTGATGCCTTTGAGGGCGTCTATTGCTTTGCCTCGATCGAAGCCGACTGCCTTGAAGGTGGCGGCGCAGAATTTTTTGACCGTTATCGCCAGCTTATTGAAAGTTACGCCGTGGGATCGCCGGCCCGCAGGGCATTGGAGCACAAGATTTATGGGGGGATGCACCGCTTAAGCTTTGACGCGGCGGGCCGCATTACCTTGCCGGATAGTCTGTGTCTCAAATTCGGCCTGAGCGATAAGGCGCTGATTGTCGGCCTTTATGACCGTTTCCAGATCTGGGAGCCCACGGCCTACGCTGCCTATCAGGCTGAGCAGGATCAGCTTGCCCGCGAAGTCCTGTCGCAGAGGGGGGCTTAAGATGTCCCAATCTGTTCACATGTCGGTGCTGCTTGATGAGGTTCTGACGGCTCTGGGCGATATCAAGGATAAGCTGGTCGTCGATGGCACCTTTGGCGCGGGTGGTTATACACGCGCGTTTCTGGAGCATGGTGCCAGGGTCATTGGCTTTGATCGCGATGCCCGTGTAAAGCCCTATGTAGATGCGGTATCGGCTGAGTTTCCGGACAGCTTTCAGTGGATCAACCGCCCGTTCTCGGAAATGGCCGAAGGGCTGGCGGATGTGGGTGTTGAGGCCGTCGATGCGGTTGTGCTCGATATCGGTGTCTCGTCCATGCAGCTTGATGAGGCCGAGCGCGGGTTTTCGTTTATGCGTGACGGGCCGCTCGATATGCGTATGAGTATCGATGGCCGCTCAGCCGCCGATATCGTCAACGAAGACAGCGCCGAGGATATCGCCCACGTTATCTGGCTCTACGGTGAGGAGCGTAAATCGCGTGGTATTGCTGCTGCCATCGTGCGCCGCCGCGCCGAGCAAAAGTTTGAGCGCACACTCGATCTGGCTGAGGTGGTCGAGCGGGCTCTGGGTGGGCGCAGAGGGGCTCCGGTCCATCCGGCGACGCGCACCTTTCAGGGCTTGCGTATTGCGGTCAATGACGAACTGGGTGAGCTTGAGCGCGCCCTCGAAGTGTCTGAAGCGGTTATCAAAACGGGCGGCGTGCTGGCGGTGGTGACCTTCCACTCGCTCGAAGACCGGATCGTCAAAAACTTCTTTGCCGAGCGTTGCGGTAAGCTGCCGTCGGGATCGCGTTATGCCCCGGAAGTCAAGGCGGCCAATGATCCGACTTACGAACTGGTCACCCATAAGGCGCAGGGGCCGTCAGACGCTGAACTGGCGCGCAATCCGCGGTCGCGTTCGGCCAAGCTGAGGGCCGGACGGCGCACGGCGGCGGCAACGTGGTCTGAACAAACTGTTTCCGGCAAACCTTCGACGAATAAGGTGCGGTCATGAACGGCCTGTTGAATGTGTTCGAGCAACGCGTGCGCGGAGTCCGGCTGGTGGAACTGGTCGGCATTGTGCTGTGTCTGGCGATGATGTTTGGCCTCGGCTGGATCAAGATGCGCGAAGACGCCGACGTAAAACGCCTTGAAGCCCTCAAGCGCGATATCGTGGCTGAGGCCGAGCAGGTGCAAACTCTGCGCGCGGCGGTCGCTCAGCTTGAACAACCGAAACGGATTGAGGCGCTGGCCTCGGTCTATCTGGGCATGAAGCCGGTCGATTCCCGCCACGAAGCCAATCTTGATTCATTGGTGGAAATCTCACGCGGGCAGGGTGCAGGTGTGCGCGGTGTTGAACGGCCAGCCTCGCCTGTGCCGCCTATGCCGGAAGCGCCTTCGGCAGTGCCGCCGGTAGCGCCCACGACGGATACAACCACCACAGAACCGCTGGTGATCGAACATACGGTGGAGGGCACGCGATGAAATATTCTATTCCGTTTGTCCCATCGTCTGGTGGCTTTCAGTGGGTGGCCGACAGCGTCTGGAAGGTCGAGCACGCCTTTGAGCGCGCCCATGTCGAAGGGCAGACCCAGGAAAATACCGCCCAGCGCATCTTTTTCATTCTGGCGCTCATCGCCTGCATGTTTGCAGTGCTGATGATTTTTGCTGTTAAGGCGGCGCTGTTTAGCGGCGTCGATGGGGTCTCTGGTGCGCCGGTGTCGCCGGGGGCGCGCTCTGAACTGGTCGATCGCAACGGCGCGCTGCTGGCCGCTGACGGCGAAAACTTCATTCTCTATGTCGATCCGACCGATATGATGGCGTCTGACCGGCCGCTGGTGAAGCGGGCGCTGATCCAGCTTTTGCCGGATGTGTCGCTGGAAACGATCGATAAGGCCCTGCGCGGCGATGGCCGGGCGCGGATCGCGGGCTGGCTGAAACCTTCGGATCGGGCACGTATCCTGAACTATGGCTTGCCGGGTCTGATCTTCGAGCCCGTGCGGGTGCGCACCTATCCGCTGGGCATCACGGGCGCCAGCTATATTGGTGCTACCGAACGCGGCGGCAAGGGTGTGGCCGGGGCCGAACGTGCGCTCAATGATGACATTGATCTGAGCATAGCCGCGCACGGCGGGGTGCCGGTTGAACTGGCTATGGATCTGCGGGTGCAGGGCGCGCTGGAGAACGAACTGCGCGCGGCGGCGGTCGATCAGCAGGCGCAAGGAGCCATCGGCATCGTCACCAATGTGCGCACGGGTGAGATTTTGGGCATGGCAAGCTGGCCGGAATATGATCCGAACCGCGCCGGCAGTTTTTCCGAGAACGAAAAGAAGAACCGTGCGGCGGCGGCGGTCTATGAAATGGGGTCTATCTTTAAGGTGATTTCGGTGGCTATCGGGCTTGAGACCGGCACCGCCTCGATCAATTCAGTCTTTGATGCCCGCGCGCCGTTTAAGATCGGCAGCCGTAAGATTTCCGACTATCACGCTGAGAATCGCGTCATGACGCTGGAGGATGTGTTTATCCATTCCTCCAACATCGGGGTGTCGCAACTGGCCGAAAGTGTCGGCATCGATACCATGACCAAGTTCTATGATAATCTGGGCCTGTTCCGGGCGGCGGATACCGAACTTTATGAATCGGCCCGCCCGATCATTGCCAAAAAATGGACAGCCAGCACTCTGGCGTCGACCTCATTTGGTCATGCCATGTCGATTTCACCTCTCGCCTATGCTCAGGCGTTTGGGGCGGTGGCCAATGGCGGCTATCTGCGTCCGCTGACCGTGCGCAAACATCAGCCGGGTCAGGTGCTTGACGGGGCGCGGGTCTTTTCGGCCAATACCTCGCGCCAGATGCTCGACCTCATGCGTATCAACGGCATCCGCGGCACGGGTACGCGTGCCAATGCGCCGGGTCTGCGGGTGGGCGGCAAGACGGGCTCGGCGGAACGCGTCGTCGATGGCCGTTACCTGCGCTCCAGCCTGTTCTCCAGCTATGTGGCCGTGTTCCCAACCGATGGCGCGATCGAAGACGACCGCTACATGGTGCTGATCATGGTCGATGACCCCAAGGGCTCAAAAGCCTCATCGGGCCTGCGCACCGGCGGGTTTGTGGCGGCACCTGTGGCTGGCCGTGTCATTGACCGCATAGCGCCGTTTGTTGGCGTGGCGCGCAAGGAAGACAAGTTTACTCAGGCGGAGTGGGACAAGGCTCCGGTCGTGGCCGAAGTCCAAAGCGGCGCTCAATCCGTTCCGGCACCCCCGGCCATGCCCGTATCGGGAGGTCAGTGATGAGTGTGGCCAAAACCGGAATGAAGCTGTCCGATATCCTGCGCCGCGATCTGGATCACGATCCGGTCGTCACCGGCATCACCGCCGATAGCCGTAAGGTGGGCGAAGGCGTGCTGTTCTGCGCGCTGCCCGGCACCAAGGTCGATGGCCGTGAGTTTATCCCACAGGCTCTGGCGGCGGGGGCGGCGGCGATTTTAACGCCGGACGATGGCGCAAAGACGCAACTGAAAACCGTCGTCGATAATATCGACAGCCTGATAAAGGTTGCCGATGTCCGCCGCGCCTATGCGCTGGCGGCCAAGACGTTTTATGGCGCGCAACCCAAAACCTGCGTGGCGATCACCGGCACCAATGGCAAGACGTCGGTGGCGACGTTCTGCCGGCAGATGTTTGCCCATATGGGCCGTAAATCGGCCAGCATGGGGACGCTCGGCGTTGTCAAGCAGGACGGGATTGTGGAAACCGCCATTACCGCACCGGGGCTTACGACCCCCGATGCCGCCGATGTGGCGCGCTATATGGCAGAGCTTGCCGCCGATGGTGTCACCCATATGGCGCTGGAGGCGTCATCGCATGGGATTGATCAGCGCCGGTTGGACGGCGTAACGCTTACAGCAGCCGGTTTCACCAATCTGACGCAGGATCACCTCGATTACCACGCCACGATGGACAGCTATCGTCAGGCCAAGCTGCGCCTGTTTGAGCAGCTTTTGCCACGCGGACGACAAGCCGTGCTTAATGCCGATTCGGATGCCTATAACGCCTTTGCGGCGACGGCGATCATGTCGGGCGCCAATGTCATGAGCGTGGGTGAACGCGGTCAGCACCTGACCCTCATCCAGCGCGATCTGATTGCCGATGGCCAGATCCTGCACCTTGATCACTATGGCAAACGCTATGAGGTCAAGCTACCGCTGGCCGGTCTGTTTCAGGCGTCGAATGCTTTGGTTGCGGCGGGGTTGTGTCTGGCGGCCGGGGAGGCGATTGATGATGTGCTGGCGTCGCTAACTCACCTGACCGGCGCGCGCGGCCGTCTTGAGCGGGTCGGCACGAAACCCAATGGCGCGGAAATCTATGTCGATTATGCCCACACACCTGATGGGCTGGAAACGGTCTTAAAGGCCCTGCGCCCCCATACCAAAGGCCGGTTGCTATGTGTCTTTGGGTGCGGCGGTGACCGCGATAAGACCAAGCGGCCGATCATGGGCGGCATCGCCCAGCGCCTGTCGGACCTGAGCTTTGTTACCGACGATAACCCGCGCTCCGAAGCGGCTGAGGTCATTCGGGCTGAGGTGATGGCGGGCATGACCGGCACGGGTGCCTATAAAGATATCGGGGATCGCCGGGCGGCTATTTTTGCGGCGGTGGGTGAGCTTGCACCCGGCGATGTGCTGGTGGTGGCCGGAAAAGGTCACGAGCAGGGCCAGATTATCAAGGGCGACATCTTGCCTTTCGATGACGCCGGTGTAGTGCTTGAAGCCTTAAACCAATAAAGGCGCGTAACCTCGCATGACCGAAGTTTTGTGGACGGCAAAGGAATGGGCGCAGGCCGTGGGCGGCACACTGGTTGACGCGACGGGCGAACACCTTAGTGATCAGGATGCCATTGCGGTCCATGCCTCTAACGTCAATTTCGACAGCCGCGCCATTGAGGTCGGTGATATCTTTCTGGCCCTCAAAGGCGCGCGCGATGGCCACGACTTTGTGGCCGGAGCGTACAAGGCCGGAGCGGCCTTTTGCGTCACGGAACGCGCTATAGACGGCGCGGTCTGCTGCGTGGTGGACGATGTGCAGACGGCGTTAGAGGCCGCCGCCGTCTATGCTCGCGACCGGGCGATTGGCTGCAAACGTGGCGCGGTGACCGGTAGTGTCGGTAAGACCTCGGTCACTCAGATGGTCATGGCGACCTTAAAACGCGCCGGTCGGGCCCATTCGGCGATCAAGAGCTTTAACAATCACATCGGCGTGCCGCTCACCCTGGTGCGGATGCCACGCGAAACCGAGCGCGCGGTGTTTGAAGTCGGCATGAACCACGCTGATGAAATTACCCCGCTGTCAAAATTTGTGGCCCCCGATGCGGTCATCATCACCACGGTCGGCGCGGTCCATACTGAAAACTTCCCGGACGGAGAATTGGGGATCGTCAAGGCCAAGGCCGAGATTTTTGACGGGCTGCAACCCGGCGGTTTGGCCATCCTCAATGCCGACAATAAATGGTTTGATGATCTTAAGGCGCGGGCTGAGGCGATCGATGCGAAGGTTGCGTCATTCGGTGAAAGCGTCGGGGCTGATGCGCTCCTGACCGGTTATGATGTCATAAGCGATCCTGATGGCGACTATGCCCGCATTCAGGCCGAAATCCACGGCCAGAGCTATGACTTCAAACTCTACACGACCGGAAAGCATCAGGCGGTTAACGCCATGTCGGTGCTGCTGATGGCGCAAGCGCTTAGGGTTGATTTAAAAGTCGCTATCGCTGCGTTAGAGGATTTCCGCCCTCTGGCCGGACGCGGCAGCGTGCGCCATGTCACGGTTGACGGCAAAGACATTACGGTCATCGACGAAAGTTATAATGCCAACCCGATTTCGATGACCGCGACCATCGAATCGCTTGGGGCGCGCAGCGTTTCTGCCGATCAGCGTAAAATCGTCGTACTGACCGACATGCTGGAGCTTGGGCCCGATGAGGCCGCTCTTCATGCCGGACTTTTGGGTGTGATTGAGGCGCAAGCCATTGATAAGGTTTACTGCGCGGGGCCGCTGATGACCAATCTGTGGCAGATAGTACCGCCCGCCCTTCAGGGGGGCTATGCGCCCACGGCATCCGAATTGATCGCGCCGTTAAAAGCGGACTTGCAATCGGGTGATGTGGTCATGATAAAGGGCTCCAACGGCTCCAAGGCGGGCCTGATTGCCGCTTCTTTAGTATAATTCTGGTTTAAGGTTTCAGACGGTTCATGTTTTACTGGCTCTACGAACAATATGCGGGGATGGCGAACCATATTCCGCTGCTGAACCTGCTGAAATATCTGACGGTGCGCATTGCGCTGGCGCTGGCGACGTCATGGATCGTGGCGGTGGCCCTGGGGTCGCGCTTCATCCGCTGGATGCGCTCAAAGCAGGGTAAGGGCCAGCCGATCCGCGAAGATGGTCCCGCCGGACACCTGTTGACCAAAAAAGGCACGCCGACCATGGGTGGGCTGATGATTCTGGCCGGTATTCTGGTGGCGACCCTGCTATGGGCGGACCTCAGTAACCCGGCAGTGTGGGTGGTGCTGGGGGTAACGCTGGCGTTCGGCGGCTTAGGCTTTATCGATGACTACGCCAAGGTGACCAAGCAATCCTCAGCCGGTTTGTCGTCGATACAGAAACTGATTGCGCAGACGGTTGTCGCTGTTATTGCCGTGTGGGCTTTGGTTGCGTTCGGGCCTCAGTCGCCGACCTCACCGGAATTGCATACCTCACTGGCCGTGCCCGTGTTTAAGAATTTCCTGCTTAATCTGGGCTGGTTTTATGTCGTGTTTGGGGCTGTGGTCATTATCGGCGCATCCAATGCGGTCAACCTGACGGATGGTCTGGATGGCCTCGCTATCGTGCCGGTTATCTTTGCCGCCGGCGCCTTTGCGCTGATTTCCTACCTCGTCGGCAACTATGTATTTGCCGGTTATCTGAATGTCCATTTTGTGCCGCGCGTTGGCGATGTGGCCGTTATATGTGCGGCCATTATCGGCGGTGGCATGGGCTTTTTGTGGTACAATGCGCCGCCGGCCAAGATATTTATGGGCGATACCGGATCGCTGGCTCTGGGCGGCGGTTTAGGGGCGGTCGCGGTGACGACCAAGCATGAGATCGTGCTGGCCATTGTCGGCGGTCTGTTTGTTGTGGAAGCCCTGTCGGTCATGATTCAGGTCGGCTATTTCAAGCTGACAGGTAAGCGCGTGTTCCTGATGGCGCCGATCCACCACCATTTTGAAAAGCTGGGCTGGGCGGAATCGACGGTGGTTATCCGGTTTTGGATCATCGCGGCGTTGCTGGCCATGATTGGTCTGGCGACGTTAAAGTTACGGTAAGCAAGGGCCCCCACCACCACGACCATCAATGGTCGCGGTCCCCGGCACCGGCCGCCCGGCTCCCCAGTAAACTGGGGAGGTATAACAAAATAATACCTCCCCAACTCGGTTGGGGAGGGGGACCGCACGAAGCCCGTTTACGGGCGAGATGTGGTGGTGGGGGCATCTTTATGGAGAGTTCGGTTTGATTCCGGTCAAAGGTTTTGAAGGCAAACGGGTGGCCATTTTCGGTCTGGGTCGTTCAGGCTTAACCGCCGCGCGCGCGTTGAAAGCCGGGGGGGCGGAGCCTCTGTTGTGGGACGATAAGCCTCAGAACATGCTGGCGGCTACCAAAGAAGGCTTCACGATTGAGAACCTGAAATCCGCCGACTGGTCTGAGATTGACGCCCTGATGCTGTCGCCCGGTGTGCCGCTGACCCACCCTGAACCGCACTGGTCGGTGGTGGCGGCAAACGCAGCGAATGTGCCGGTGCTGGGCGACATCGAACTGTTTGCCCGCACCATTAATGCCTTGCCGGAGCGTAAGCGCCCGAAAACCATCGCCATTACCGGCACCAACGGCAAATCGACGACCACCGCCCTGATCGGGCATATCCTGAAAGCTGCGGGTAAAAACGTTCATGTCGGCGGCAATATCGGCATCGGCGTGCTCGATCTGCCCGCGATTGAGCCGGGCAGTGTCTATGTGATTGAGACCTCCAGCTACCAGCTTGACCTGACCCATAGTTTCAAGCCTGACGTGTCGGTGCTGATGAACTTTTCGCCGGATCATCTGGATCGCCACGGCGATATGGACGGTTATATCAAGGCCAAGCTGCGCATCTTTGCGGGTCAGGGCGCATCCGAGACCGCGGTAATCGGCGCCGATGATCAGTGGACGCAAGGGGTGCTGACCGAGATGAATTCTCATCCGTCGGTCAAACTGATCCCGATTTCCGCCCGCCGAACCTTGGGGCGCGGGGTCTATGCCCTGAACGGCATGATCTATGACGCCACGACCGATCGCGCCAAGGCGGTGTTCGATCTGAAAACAGCGCGCTCACTGGTCGGGCGGCACAACTGGCAAAACGCCTGCGCGGCCTATAGTGCCTGTAAGGCGCTGGGGTTAAGCGCAGAGGTCATCGCGGCGGGGCTGAAATCCTTCCCGGGCCTTGATCACCGGATGCAGGAAATCGGCCGGATCGGTAAGGTGCGTTTCGTGAACGATTCCAAGGCCACCAATGCTGATGCGGCACGGCAAGCCATGTCGAGCTATGATCAGTTTTACTGGATTGCCGGTGGCCGTGCCAAGGCCGGTGGGATCGAGAGCCTGTCGGATCTGCTCCCGCGGGTGAAGGGGGCTTTCCTGATCGGGGAAGCGGCGGAGTTGTTTGAAAAAACGATAGGTGCCGCAGCCCCTTGCGTTCAATCGCGCCATTTGTTTACCGCCGTGGCTCAGGCCTATGCCGAGGCTGAAAAGACCGGCAAGCCAGAGGTCGTGCTGCTGTCACCGGCCTGTGCGTCCTTTGACCAGTTCCCGGATTTTGAGGCCCGTGGGGATGCGTTCAAGGACGCGGTGGCGGAGATATCGAAGTCGATTATTGCGGGGGCGGCGTCCTAACTCTAAGAACTCCCCCTCTTGGAGGGGGAGATGAAATCAAACTCGTTTGGTTTCAGAGGGGGTAACTTACGGCACCTTAACCCCGTCTGATAATTTTGAGGTCTCAAAATCATCAGCTCCCCCTGCATCAGGGGAGTTCTGACCATAAAAATTTCAGCACAGTTAACATCCGTTAACCCTCATCCTCTAAACCTGAAGCCTTACGCATAATCCGTCATTTTCAGGTGAGATCATGGCCACCGGTTTCGCTCAGGCTTTTTCCCGCACCGACCGCAGGCCGATGGCCATGTGGTGGTGGACGGTTGATCGCGCCACCATGGTCATGGTCGCGTCGCTGATCATTGTCGGGCTGCTGTTTTCGTTCTCGTCATCGCCGGTGGCGGCGGCCAAGATTGGGGCCCATTCGCCGATCTATTTCACCCAGCGCCATATCCTGTTTGCAGTGGCGGCGATATCGGTGATGATGGCGATTTCCATGCTGTCACTGAAAGGCGTCAAGCGCGTCAGTGCCGCTATCTACAGCGTCTCGATCCTGATTATGATCCTGCTGCCGTTCATCGGCCATACCTCAAAGGGTGGGCAGCGCTGGCTGAACCTGGGCTTTTTCAAGCTGCAACCGTCTGAGTTCCTCAAGCCCGCCTTGATTATCCTGATTGCCTGGATGTTTGCCGAAGGACAAAAAGGCAAGGGCGTGCCGGGGGTGACCATCGCCTTTTGCCTTTATGTGCTGGCGGTGGCGCTGCTGCTCATTCAGCCGGATGTGGGGCAATCCTTGCTGATTACCATCGCGTTCGGCGCCTGTTTCTTTATCTCCGGCGTGCCGGTGCGCTGGATCGTCGGGTTGGGGGCCAGTGTCATGGCGGCCTTGGTTGGGCTGTTTTTCGTGCAGCCGCACTTTCGCAACCGCATCATGGGCTTTATCAATCCGGACGGTGACAAATATCAGGTCAATGCGGGCTTGTCGGCGATTTCCAACGGTGGCCTGTGGGGGCAGGGTATCAACGAAGGCACGCAAAAGCGCTTCATCCCTGATCTGCATACCGATTTTATCTATTCCGTGATCGGTGAAGAGGCGGGCCTATTCTGGTCGCTGGCGATCATTCTGGTCTTTGGGGTTATCGTTATTCGCGGCCTGATCAAGGCTATGTCGATGAGCGATCCGTTCCGCCAGATCGCCACGTCAGGCCTCTACATCATGCTGGGGACGCAGGTATTTATCAACATCAGCGTCAACTTAGGCGTCATTCCGCCCAAGGGCATGACCTTGCCATTTATTTCTTATGGCGGATCGTCCTTGCTGGCTATGGGGTTGACGATGGGCTTTATTCTGGCCCTGACCCGAAAGCGCTCAGGGGAATTGCCGGTCAATGACGACAAAGACCCGACCAAGTGGTAGGTTCGTCCACCTTAAAATTCCCAATTTTAAGGTGGTTTTGAATTAAGAAAGTAGTGACCGTGGCCGATAAGAAACAAAAAGATTCCAAACTCGCTGTCGTGGCGGCGGGTGGCACCGGCGGCCATATGTTCCCGGCCGAGGCTCTGGCGCGGGAGCTGATTGATCGCGGCTGGCGGATCGTGCTGGCATCAGATACACGCGGCGCGATTTATGCTGAAAACTTCCCGGCCATTGAGCGTTTGTCACTTGAAGCCGCCACCTTTAAGCGCGGCGATATTATCGGCATGATCCGCGCCGGGATCAAGATCGCCACCGGCGTGCTACAGGCACGCAAAGCCTTTGCAAGGCTGAAACCTGATGCGGTGATCGGCTTTGGTGGTTACCCGTCCTATCCCGCCCTGATCGCCGCTATTACCCGCTCAGATACCACCCTGATCCATGAACAAAATTCGGTGCTGGGGCGCTCAAACCGCGAACTGGTCACCCGCGTCGATGCCGTGGCTTGCGCCTTTCCGACCTTGAAGATGGCCCCCGAAGCCCTGACGGGTAAGGTCGAGGTGGTCGGCAATCCCGTCCGCCCCGATATCCGCGCTCTATATGACAAGCCTTATCCGGACAGCTTCAAGCCGATCCGGATTTTGGTCACCGGCGGCTCTCAAGGCGCGAAGATCCTGTCGGAGACCGTGCCGCAGGCTTTGGCCCTGCTACCCGCATCGCTGCGGATAAGCTTAAGCGTTGAGCAGCAAACCCGCGCCGAACAGGTCGATCAGGCGAAAGTCATCTATGCCGAAGCGGGCATCGAATCCGACATCGCACCGTTTTTCACCAACATGGCGCAGCGTCTGGAACGTGCCCATCTGGTCATCGGCCGGGCCGGTGCCTCGACCTGTTGCGAGTTGGCGGTGGCCGGAAAACCGTCCGTGCTGATCCCGCTCAAGATTGCCGCGGACAATCATCAGTTTTTCAACGCCGAAGTGCTGAAAGAGGCGGGCGGCGCGGTCGTCATCAATGAAGACGACGCCGATGCTGAAACCCTGGCCGAGGCGATTAAGACCCTGATCGACCAGCCGGTGCGCCTCAAGGGCATGGCGGTGTGCGCACGGTCTGTCGCGCGCGCCGACGCCGCCAAACGGCTGGCCGATCTGGTTGAACGTACCGTGGCGAAAAAGGTCTGATTTCATTAGCGCGTCTTTATGCGTTGCGTGATAGTTTTATCGGGCAAGATTAGGGGATTCTATGTCCAAGCATGACAGCGAAGGCGTGACCGCCGGTTTCATTCAGCGTGTGCTGTTCATTCTGTTGATTGTGGCCTTAAGCGCATTGGCGCTCAAGTTGGTCAGCATCTGGCTTTTGATTTTTGGCGCTATCATCGTTGCGGTCATTTTGCGCGCGGTATCCGAACCGCTCATCCGTTATCTTAAGGTGCCGGAACCTGTATCCATTTTGCTGGCTTTGGTGATTTTGATCGCAGGTTTAACCGGCGCATTTTACTTTTTTGGCTGGCAGATTTCGCGCCAGATCGAGGATCTGTGGCAGCAGATGCCGGCGGCCTGGGACCGACTTGAGGTTCAGATTAATGGTACGCCGACGGGCACCTTTGTGCATGAGCAGATCGATAGTCTGGGGCAAAAGGCCGGTCAGTTGATCTCGATGGCACCCAAGATTGCCGGTGAGGTGTTCGCAACCCTGGCCAATCTGGTGGTGGCGATCGTCGGCGGCATATTCCTGGCCATGCGTCCGGGCAGCTATCGCGACGGCATTGTGATGCTGTTCCCCAAGTCGCAACGCGCCCTGACCAAGGAATGCCTGAACGATAGTGGCAAATCCCTTCAGATGTGGTTGCTGGCTCAGGCCTTTTCTATGGTGCTGGTGGGGTCGCTGACCGCTATTGGCTTGTCGATTGTCGGCGTTGAATCGGCTTTGGCGCTGGGTCTTATTTCAGGCCTTGCGCAGTTCGTGCCGATTGTTGGGCCGATTGTCTCCGCCGGGCCGGGGCTGTTGCTGGCAGGGTCTGAGGGCCTGCCGACGTTTCTGTGGGCGCTCGCTATCTATGTCGGGGTGTCGCAACTGGAAAGCAATGTGATTACGCCGATGGTGCAAAAGCATGTGGCCTCAATACCGACCGTCGTCACCCTGTTTGCGGTGATTGCGTTTGGCACGCTACTGGGGCCTATGGGCATCCTGTTTGCCACGCCGCTGACGGTGGTGATCTATACGCTGGTGCTTAAGCTCTATGTCGGTAAGGTGCTAGATGATCCGATCAGTGCCGCCCGCGCCGAACCGGATACCAAAGAGACCAAAACGCCGGGGATTTTCGGGTTTTTAAAGGGCCTGAGAAGGTAGATAAAGGGTCAGGTCAGATGGCGTCTGGCGTCCATGCTTTGGTGCAGAATGCGAACAATCAAAACGCCTTTGTCTGTGGGCACATAATAGATCGTGTGAAATTGGTGGTCAAAGGCCCTCAAGCCCTGCGCAACCGTAGCTTCATGCCCCAGACTGGGATGCTGACTTAGAGCCTCGCAACTGGCTTTCAGACTGGCCCGGTATTTCTGCGACTGTGCGGCACCATAATTGTGACGCGTATATTTCGCGATGTCTTTCAAATCCTCAAAAGCCAGATGTGATAATTTGAAGTCAGCCATTTTGGGCGTCATATTCTCTATCAGCTTCTGCCCAAGCATCATCTATGGACTTGTCGCTTATCCCGCTATCCAGTCCATCCTGAATAGCCTGTTTCAGGGCCATATATTTTGCCGCATTTTCCTGATCCCGCCGGACCAGATCGCGGAAATATTCAGACGTGTTGTTATATTCACCGGCCTTGACGCGCGCCTGAACATAGTCGTTCATGCCATCGGTCATGGAAATTGAAATCTTGGCCATATCTAAAACTCCCAAACAGTTACTCATGAATATGGCATATATTCCGAACTATTCCTACCTGTTCCGATCGTACCATGTGCCAAAAATCCCAAGTGACACCTCCCGCGCTATGGTTTAAACGCAAACCCCACCTTCAATTCATAATAGTGATGTTAAGCCTTACATGACCGCTTCAAAGCTCCGCCCGACCCCGTTTGATCTTGGCCCCGTCCACTTCGTCGGCATCGGCGGCATCGGCATGAGCGGTATTGCTGAAATCATGCTGAAAATCGGCTATGCCGTGCAGGGCTCGGATGCCAAGGCCTCCGCCAACACCGAACGCCTCGAAAAGCTGGGCGCGAAAATCTTCATCGGCCACGCGCCCGAACATGTCACCGACGGCGTCTGTGCGCTGGTTTATTCGACGGCGGTTAAGGCCGATAACCCTGAGATGATTGAGGCCCGCAAACGCCGCATCCCGCAGGTCAGGCGCGCCGAAATGCTGGCCGAACTGATGCGTTTGCAGTTCTCCATTGCGGTCGGCGGCACCCACGGCAAGACCACCACAACCTCCATGGTCGCCACGCTGCTGGATGCCGGCGGGCTTGATCCCACAGTCGTCAATGGCGGCATCATCAACGCCTATGGCACCAATGCCAAGGTCGGTGACGGCGACTGGATCGTGGTTGAGGCCGATGAATCGGACGGCTCGTTCCTGCGCCTGAAATCGACGCTGGCCATCGTTACCAATATCGACGCCGAGCACCTTGACCACTGGGGTGATTTCGAAGCCGTCAAAAAAGGCTTTGTCGATTTCGTGGAGAATATCCCGTTTTACGGTTTTGCCTGTGTGTGCATCGACCATCCCGAAGTGCAGGCTCTGGCGGCCAAGGTCGATAACCGCCGCCTGATCCCCTACGGCGAAAGCCCGCAGGCTGAGGTGCGCTGCGCCAACATCGAATTCAGCGCCGACGGGGCGTGCTTTGACGTGGTTTTTTCGCCGCGCGATGCCGACGCCTTTACCTGGGAAAAGCTGAAGTTGCCGATGACCGGCAACCACAATGTCTCCAACGCCACGGCGGCCATAGCGATTGCTTTTGAGTTGGGTGTGAGTGAGGCCGATGTCCGTAAGGGGCTGGGCGGGTTCGGCGGGGTTAAACGCCGCTTTACGACGACCGGTGTGACCAAAGACGGCATCCGCGTGATTGATGACTACGGCCACCATCCGGTTGAGATTGCGGCTGTGCTCAAGGCCGCCCGTCAGGTGACCACAAATCGCGTCATCGCCGTCGTGCAGCCTCACCGCTATACCCGTCTGCGCGACCTGATGGCCGAGTTCTCAAGCTGCTTCCATGACGCCGATACGGTGATTGTGGCTGATGTCTACAGCGCCGGTGAGGCGCCGATTGAAGGTGTGTCCAAGGACGCGCTGGTTGACGGTCTGCACCGCTTTGGCCACCGCAATGCCATCGCGCTGGAAAGCCCGGCGGCCTTGCCCGAACTGATCCGCGCGGAAGCCAAGCCAGGCGATCTGGTGGTGTTGCTCGGCGCCGGTGACATCACGCAGTGGGCCTATGCCCTGCCGGGGCAATTGGATGGTGCGGCATCCTAAGCAGGAAGTGGGACAATGGCGAATCTTTATTGGACGTTGGTCGAACCATACTGGGAAGTCGTTAGTATTTACGATGGCTATGATGTCTTTCTGGCAGAGTTTAAAAAAATGCCTCAAGTTTCTCAGCATTTGTTCGCCACACACTGGGCTCAAAGCGAAATTCGAAATGGTGGAATAGATCAGTTCTTTGATAACTCTACGGGTGTTCTAGCAAAAGAAGCTGTTGAGGGTTTTAAGGCGCTGGGAATGCTGGAAACTGCCGAAATTCTCCAGCAGTCGATGGATATTTTGGGAACACCATACCCTCAAGATCGGGATGAGAGGCAAGAACGCTTGAGTGAACTGCCTGATCCTTTCTTCTTTGAAGATGTAAGGTTTTGGGAGCTTTTGGATGAAGAGGCTGATGGTTTTCACGTTGCCGCAAATCGTTATGCCTCAAAGGCGATCAATTAGGAATGATGACTTTGCCAAATAGCTGGACCGACAATCTCCCTGCCGTTCGAGGGCGGATCATGACCCATGCCGACATGGCGCCGTTCACCTGGTTCCGGGTTGGCGGGCCCGCGGATGTGATTTTCCTGCCGGCGGATGAGGCTGATCTGGAAGCCTTTTTAAAGGCACTCGATCCCGCTGTGCCGGTCATGACGGTCGGTGTCGGTTCCAACCTTTTGGTGCGTGACGGCGGCGTGGACGGCGTGGTCATTCGGTTGGGTAAGGGCTTTGCCGATATCCGCCTGATGGATCATAACCGCATCTATGCCGGAGCGGCAGCACTCGATAAACAGGTTGCCAAGGTCGCCGCGCAAAACGGCATCGGTGATCTGGAGTTCTACACCGGTGTGCCGGGGACGATAGGCGGGGCGATCGTCATGAATGCGGGCTGCTATGGTTCGGAAACCAAGGACGTGCTGGTCGAAGCCTATGCCTTAACGCGGGCCGGTGAGCGGGTGATTTTGTCGAACAAAGACATGGGTTACACCTACCGGCACTCAGTACCGGAAAACCTGATCTATACCGGCGCGCTTTATCAGGGTACGCCCGATGATCCGGTGGCCGTCATGGATCGCATGGACGAAATCACCGCTCGGCGCGAAACCACCCAGCCCATCCGCGAAAAGACCGGCGGATCGACCTTCAAAAACCCCGAAGGTCACTCGGCGTGGAAACTGGTCGATGAGGCGGGTTGGCGCGGCAAGCTGTTCGGCGGGGCCAAGTTTTCCGAACTGCATTCCAATTTCCTGATCAATACCGGCGACGCGACCGCCGCTGACCTTGAAGGTCTGGGCGATACCGTCCGCGCTGAGGTCAAAGACCGGTTAGGCGTTGAGCTCAACTGGGAAATCAAACGGGTGGGGCGGAAGTGATTTACCCCCTCTTATCTTTGATTGTATTGATCAAAGATAAGCTCCCCCTGCAACAGGGGGCGTTCTAGTCTGAAGAACCTCCCCTCTTGGAGGGGAGGGGAACCATCAAGCCCAGAGGGCGCAGATGGTGGTGGGGTAAAAATGGCGCTTGCAGAGTTACGTATCCGAAACGGCCCGCTGATCATGGGGGTGGTCAATGTTACGCCCGACAGCTTTTCCGATGGCGGGCGGTTTTTTCTGCATGCGTCGGCCATTGAGCAGGCTAAGTCCCTGATCGAAGCGGGTGCCGATGTGCTCGATATCGGTGGCGAGTCCACCCGTCCGGGGGCCGTTCCGGTCAGTGCGGCCGATGAGATTGCCCGCGTTGTGCCGGTGATCGAAGGGCTGCGCAGGGATTGGAACGGCCCGATCAGTATTGATACCTTCAAAGCGCAAGTCGCCCGCGCCGCTGTGGCCGCAGGGGCGAACATCTGGAACGATATCCGTGCGCTGGAAGGCGAGGGCAGTCTGGAGGCCGCCGCCGACCTTAACTGTGACATCATCCTGATGCACATGAAGGGTGACCCCCAGACCATGCAGTCTGAGCCGCGCTATGACGATGTGGTGGCGGAAGTCGAAGCCTATCTTTTGGCCCGCGCCGAGGGGGCGATGGCGGCAGGGGTGGCGCGCGAACGCATCTGGCTTGATCCCGGTATCGGCTTTGGCAAGACGCTGGATCATAACCTAAGCCTGATCCGCGCTACGGGGCGACTGGCCGCGCATGGCTTTCCGCTGCTGATGGCCGCGTCGCGTAAGCGCTTTATTGCCGCCTTAGAGGAGCGCGAAGGGGCCGGTCCATCAACGGCTGATGAGCGCATCGGTGGCACCATTGCCGTGCATCTGAAAGCCATTGAACTGGGTGCCAGGATGGTGCGCGTTCACGACGTTCAGGCGATGAAGCAGGCTTTGCGGATTTGGGGGGCGTTAAGATGACGTTAGGCTGGAAAGTAAGGTGGCGGCTCAGAGGCGGATTTTATATACTCAGTGGTTTTCCGTTTGTCCTATTCAATGTGGCGATCTTGTCTGCTGCTTTGGGGGAAACTGACGCCTCCGGATCTGAGCTGACATGGGTTGAAGCCGGAATTATGGTGGCAATTTATCTGCTGACGACGGTTCTTTTTCTCAGCTACTACTGCGTCCGCTGTCCACGATGCAGAAAGCATATTGACACGAAGGCCGCCGATTCTGAACAAACGCTATACTGGCCAGGCTATGTACCATCACCAACCTGTCCGCGCTGTCTCAGAACGCGCAAAGATGTTTACCGTTTTCAGTTCTGGCTCAAGCCTGAACCTTGGGACGGTATTTGCCACGATGAGCCGTGGCTCAATCAGAAGAAATAGCCTTGCGTCATTATTTGGGGGCTTTTATAGCCTTGTGATAACTCAATATTTGAACAGGTGACCCATGCCCAAGCTTATCCTTCTGCGCCACGGCCAAAGCCAGTGGAATCTGGAAAACCGCTTCACCGGCTGGGTTGATGTTAACCTGACCGCTGAGGGTGAGGCGCAGGCGACCCGCGGCGGTGAACTGATCAAAGAGCAGGGCATCGAAATCGACCTGGCCTTTACGTCGGTTCTGACGCGCGCCATCCGTACCTGCAATCTGGCGCTCGATGCGGCGGGTCAGACCTATGTGCCGGTGATCAAGGACTGGCGGCTGAATGAGCGCCATTACGGTGGCCTGACCGGGCTGGATAAGGCCGAAACGGCAGCCTTGCACGGCGAAGATCAGGTCAAGATCTGGCGCCGGTCTTACGATGTGCCGCCGCCGGAGCTTGAGGCCGGTAGCGACTATGATTTCGCCGGTGACCGCCGCTATGCCGGATCAGTCCTGCCGCTGACTGAAAGCCTGAAAACTACGCTGGATCGCGTCCTGCCGTTCTGGGAAGCTACGATCGTGCCGGAGCTGAAAAAGGGTGAGACCGTTCTGGTCGCCGCTCACGGCAATTCGATCCGCGCCATTATCAAGCTGCTGTTCGATCTGGGCGATGCGGCGATTCTTGAGGTTGAAGTCCCGACCGGCAATCCGCTGGTGATCGAACTGGATGACAATCTGCGGCCGATGTCGGCCCATTACCTTGATGTCGACCGCGCCAATACTTTGCCGGTCTTAGGCGCGTTGTCGTCATAAGTGGATTCCCTCTCCCCGCACGCGGGGAGAGCGGGGCGGCCCGTGCCGGCTAGGGTGAGGGGCTTCTTGACATGCGAGGGCCAGACACGAAGGCGACAAACCGCGCACGGTAATTGCGCAAGGTCGAGAATGATGCCGAAGCGCGGCTTTGGCATCATGTGCGCAACCGTCAGGTCAACGGTCTGAAATTTGTCCGTCAGTTGTCGATTGGGCCATACTTCGCTGATTTTGCCTGTCGTGAGATCAGGTTGGTCGTGGAAATCGACGGCAGCCAGCATGTTGGTAATCCGCATGATGACGTGCGAAATCGCTATATGACGGGCAATGGTTGGGCGGTCGCGCGCTTTTGGCAGGCCGATGTGCTGCGCGATATCGAGCCGATACTGGAGACGATTGTGGCCATTGGCGAGGGGCGGATTGCTGATGTAGTGCAATCACCCGAATTCTGCTATCTTCCAAGCATGCAAGAAAGAAGCCCCTCACCCCAGCCCTCTCCCCGTGAACGGGGAGAGGGGGATTCATTCATGCGCCGGGCGATTGCGCTCGCGCGGCCGGGGACGACCTGGCCCAATCCGGCGGTAGGCTGCGTCATCGTCAAGGATGGTGCCGTCGTCGGCGAAGGTTTCACCGGCTCCGGCGGGAGGCCCCATGCCGAAGAGATGGCGCTGGAACAGGCGGGCGCTGCTTCCACAGGGGCTACGGTTTATGTGACATTGGAACCGTGCGGTCAGCGCTCTGGCGGAGGGTTGTCCTGTTCGGAAAAACTGGTGGCGGCGGGCGTGACAAAAGTCATTTTTGCTTGCCCCGATCCGTCGCCATTTGCCTCCCACACCGGGGTTGTGCGTCTGCAAACAGCCGGCGTCGAGGTCGAGGCCGGGCTGTTGAACGACGAAGCCTATCCACTGATTGCCGGTTTCGTGCATTTTCTGGAAACGGGCCGTCCGCGTATAGCCGAAAGCGAAGACGGAGTTGGCTTTGACGGCGAATACGAACCCGACCCGTGCATATCCTACGAAGAGGGTTTGGCGGCGCTGGGGCTAAAAGGCTACCGCAGCCTTTTTGTGCGGCCCGGTACTGAGGTGGCGCACGCCTTGCGCGAGCTCGGTTTTCTATCAGAATAAAGCCTAAGTTAAGACTTCTTACCTATGCTTAACGCCTGAAACTTTTAGGAAAGTTGGCGTGAGTATGAGCGCTGCGGCGGCCGATTATAGCTTTACCCGCATGACTCAAGCGGAACTGGATCAGGTCTGCCTGAAGCATGAGCGGCTGATGAAGGGCATACCCGGCGGTATGCGCGCCAAGCTGGCGTGGTGTGACCTGTCGGGCCTGTCGATGAAGGGCCGCGTCCTGAAAGATGCCGATTTCACCGGTGCCATCATGGTCGATTGCGACCTGACCGGGGCGGTGCTGGACGGCTCAAACCTATACTGTGTCGATATTCAGTTGTCGTGCCTTAAGGGGGCCAGCCTCAGGCGGGTCGATCTGCGCGGGGCGTGTCTGCGCGGTGCCAATCTCGAAGGCGTCGATATGTTCGAGGCTGACCTGCGCGAAGGCGCCATGGCCATGCCGGATAAGAAAACCGGCCTTGTTTACCGCGAAATTTCCGAACGGGCCTCAGAAGCCGCCTATGCCAACCTGCGCGGGGCCAATCTTGAGCGCTCTAAGCTGACCGGTATTCAGGCCATGAAGGCTGATTTCACCGACGCCATCATGAAATCGTGCAACCTGTCGCGGGCCAACCTGAAACAGGCGATCATGGACAATGTCGACCTCGAAGGGGCCAATCTGTCCGGGGCAGATGTCTCAGGCGCGTCGCTGAAAGATGCCGTGCTGATCGGGGCCAAGACCGACATGTGGCGGGTGTCGCAAACCGACATGACCGGGGTTCTGACCGACAAGCCGGTGGGCCAGGACATCACCGATTTGCCCTACGGCAACATGTTGCGTCAGCACGCTTTGTGGGTCAGCACGATCGGCAAGGAGGGCACGCCGTCGGTGTTCGATAAGGCCGATCTGCGTGGTTTGAAATCGATCAAGGGCTTTAATCTGGCGGCTTTGTCGGCCAAGGGGGCTGTGTTTTACGGCCTGGATATGCGTGGCATTCAGCTTCAGGGCTCGCAGCTTGACGGAGCGGATATGCGCAACTGCGACCTTAGCGGGGCTGACCTGCGCGGGGCCCGCATGACCAGGGTGCGTATGGACGGGGCCAATCTCGAAGGGGCGAAACTCGGCGCGCTGATGATCGCCAAGGACCGCTACATGCCTGCCGATTTGTCGGACGGACGGATGCGCAACGTCAATTTCACTCATGCTGACCTGCGTATGGCCAAGCTGGACGGAGCCGATATTTCGCGTTCCAATATGGAGGGGGCGCAGCTTAAGCTTGAAGCGCTGGAAAATGTCATCTGCATGGGCCTGCGCGGGAAAATCGCGGAATAACTAAATTCTGCTTTTGTTCTCATTTAAATGCGGTAAAACAGATGCGGCTATTCAGGAATTGTCCCATGTCGCGCACCCAACGCCTGTTTGATCTGCTGCAAATTCTGCGACGGCACCGCTATCCGGTGTCGGGTGAGTTTCTGGCGCAGGAACTGGGTATCTCTCTGCGCACCCTCTACCGTGACATGGGCGAACTGCGGGCGCAGGGGGCTGATATCGAAGCCGAAGCCGGGGTCGGCTTTGTGCTGCGGCCGGGGTTTATGTTGCCGCCGCTGATGCTGTCGCTGGAGGAGATCGAGGCGCTGGCGCTGGGGGCGCAGTGGGTGGCGGGCCGGGTCGATAAGTCCTTAAGTGCGGCGGCGACCAACGCTCTGGCCAAGATTTCCGCGGTCCTGCCCGAAGATGTCCGCGACGGTCTGCAAACATCAGGCCTGATGGTCTCGAACTGGAAGGAACTGGCCCCGACCGAGCAGGAAGATAAGCATCTGGCTATGATCCGCCAAGCTATGCGCCATGAGCGCAAGCTCGATATTCTCTATAGCGATGTCAATGAGGTGGTGACCAACCGCGTCATCTGGCCGGTGGCGCTCGGCTTTTGGGAGCGGGCGCGGGTGCTGGTGGCGTGGTGCGAAACGCGCAGCAATTTCAGGCATTTTCGCTCTGACCGTATCCAAAGCCTGACAGTGGCCACGGAACGTTATCCGCGCCGTCGGTTGTCGCTGCTTAAGGACTGGCGCGACGAAGAGGCCTGCGCGCAGGCGAAATGGGATAGTCGCGGTGGTGGACGCGAACCGATGCGTGATGCTGCTGACAAAAGCTGGCATTAGGTTTGGTTAGGGTCGCTCTGTTCATTATGAGGGGCAATCATGGAACCGGTCAAATTACAGGTGTGCGATGTGGCCATAAGTGCCCGATTTTATGCCGCTTTGCTGGGGTGTGAGGCGGTCGGAAACTCGGCTGACCACGCCGTCTTTGTAACCGAAGATATGCGTCTGGAACTGGTGTCGGGCAATCCGGTGACGGCGCATAAGATCGATATTGTCATGACCGATGCCGACAGGGTGGTGCGTACCTATGAGCATCTGTGGGATGCCTGTGTGCGGTTGCCGCAAATACCGACCGATATGGGCTTTGGTTTAGGGTTTGTGGCCCTTGATCCCGACGGTCACCGGTTGCGGGTATTTTGCCTCTATAAGGCCGAAGCCGCCTGACCGATGCGACCTGACAAAAAGAAACCCTGCCGCCGATCAAAGGCCGCAAGGTTATGAAGGTTAGGGGACTAAGGGAAGAAAACAACAAAAGCGATAAACGGAGGGCGCAACCGTTAGCGGCGGTGCGCCCTCCGTCAGGCCAGCCTAAAGCCAGCCTTGGGAATGGCAGGTCATGCCATCCCCTTGGTGCCAAAAGTTGTTGGCATGCTCATCTGTCGGGGACGACGTGGGGAATGTCAGAAACTTCTGGCGCGGCCACCACACCGGAGAGAGGCCGATACGGTGACCTAACGCAAAGCTACACACAAAAACGCTTTATTCGGCGGCTTCGAGCACCTGGGTCACATTGGCCGAAGTCTTGATGGCGATTTGTTTGGCCTTCTTGGCTTCGGGCACTTCAAGGGCCAGGGTTACCGATAGCAGGCCATTCGCCAGTTCAGCTTCAGTCACCTTGACATGATCGGCAAGCTGGAAGCGGCGTTCGAAATTACGCTCGGCCAGACCACGGTGCAGGAAGGTGCGCTCCGTTGTGTCTTCGTCCTTTTTGCCCGACACGGTCAGGACATTGTCCTTGACTTCGAGGGTCAGTTGATCCGGACGAAAACCGGCGACGGCCAGTTCGATACGATAGGAATCAAGCGTGCCCGACTCATCATCGCGCTTAGACAGGCGCTCAATGTTGTAGGGCGGCCAGCCAGGGGTAGTGTCATAACGGGCGGCGCTGTCGAGCAGGCCCACCAGACGGTCAAAGCCGACAGCCGAACGATACAGGGGAGAAAAATCGATTTGAGTACGCATAGTCAGTAGCTCCTTAATCTAAAGCGAGACCTCAGCGGGAAACTATTAGTCCGCAAAGGGTTTCAGTGAAGGCTCAGATCCGGTTTCGTCCCCATGATGGGCAACGGCGTGATCCGAAGAAGGCCCGTCATCGGCACCTTCGCTATTAGATTTGGGGAGGGTTTTGCGTCTTACAAGAGGGCTTTAAATAAAAAACGGCGGAGCCTGTGCTCCGCCGCCTCATGTGAAGTTTAAACGAATATGAAGTCCGAAGCGGTGAGCGTCGGGGTGTTAAGCAGGAAGGCGATAACATTGCCGCCCTGCGCTCCGGTGCCATCAGCGTCAAACCACAAGGCCTTAGTGGACGTGTCAAAATAGAAGGTTGCCGTTGCGGCTACCGGTACGGCACCGGCGCCCGAAACAAAGCCAACGCCCTGAGTTAATTGAAAGCCTGCGGGTGCGCTAAAGGCGCCGCCACTCAGGACAAACTTATCTCCCTGCGCGCGGTCAAAATCGTAGATGAAGTCGGCAGCGCCTACGCGGCTATCGTAGTAGAAATTATCTGAGCCCAGACCGCCAGTCAGGTTATCAGCGTCCGCGCCGCCGATGATGAAGTCACCGCCCGCGCCGCCGTCGATCGTATCCTGTCCGGCCTCCCCAAACAGGGTATCTTCGTTGTCCTGTCCGTACAGGCGGTCATTCCCTATGCCCCCGATCAGAGTATCGTTGCCTGCTTCGCCAAACAAGGTGTCCACGCCTTCGACGCCGCGCAGGGTATCATTGCCGCTGCCGCCGACCAGGGTGTCGTCACCCAGTTCACCGATCAGGGTGTCGTCACCATCCTGCCCATAAAGCGTATCGTTGTCGTTGCCGCCATAGAGCGTGTCGTTGCCGACTTCACCGAACAGGGTGTCAGTGCCATCCTGGCCATACATGGTGTCATGACCCGTGCCGCCAACCAGAGTGTCGTTGCCGGTTTCGCCGAACAGCTTATCGTCGCCATCCTGACCATAGAGGGTGTCATTACCTGTGCCGCCAACCATATAGTCAACGCCGGTGCCCCCTTCGAGGATATCGTTGCCGTCCTGACCATAAAGGGAGTCGTTGCCGGCGCCGCCATTCAGGTTGTCGTTACCGATTTCCCCGAACAGGGTATCGTTACCGTCCTGACCGTACAGCCCGTCATCTCCGTGACCGCCGATCAGGGTGTCGTCGCCGAATTCGCCGAACAGGGTATCTGC
Source organism: Asticcacaulis endophyticus (assembly GCF_014652575.1). Lineage (GTDB taxonomy): Bacteria > Pseudomonadota > Alphaproteobacteria > Caulobacterales > Caulobacteraceae > Asticcacaulis > Asticcacaulis endophyticus. Next base: position 1,455,220 of record NZ_BMZB01000001.1, read on the forward strand.
ATCGTTTTCGCCATAAAGCGTGTCATTGCCGAAGCCACCAATGAGCCGGTCAAGGCCGATTGAGCCGTAGAGCGTATCGTTACCGTCTTCACCGACCAGCGTGTCATAGCCTGCCTGCCCATAGATGGTATCGTTGCCATTGCCGCCGGACAGGGTGTCGTGGCCGTCCTCGCCGAACAGGGTGTCGTTGCCATCTTGCCCGAACGCGATGTCGTCGCCATTGCCGCCGACAATAGTATCGTTGCCGAATTCGCCGAAAATTGTGTCGACACCGTCCTGGCCGTACAGCGCATCATTCCCAAAGCCGCCAATGATGGTGTCGTCGCCCGCGCCGCCATAGACCAGGTCGTTGCCGTCCTTGGCGTAGATCGTATCATTGCCGCCGAGGCCAGAAATGAAATCGTCCGAATTGCTACCGTTGAGCGTTTCGCCATTATCCGTGCCCACGATGTCATTATCGTAGATGGCGGCGAGTATGTTCAGTGTAGACGGCCCAATGCCAACGGTTACCGGCGTCACATCAAGGAAGAAGGATTCCGCAGATTCCTGGAGATTATCAGTGAGCAGAGGGACGCGGATGATGGCTTTGGTCTGACCGGCAACAAAGGTGATGGTGCCGGAGGTCGTGGTGTAATCGGCTCCGGCCAGCGCCGTGCCATCGCGGGTCGTATAGTTGGCGGTAATGGTGTAATCCGCAGGCCGGCTTAGCTCGACCGTGAAGACCATGACGTTGCCATTCAGGCCGGATTCATTGATCACCATGCCGGTGCCATAAAAGGCGCGGTTATCGCCTACGCCGTCATTATCAAGAATAACGGCTGACGTTATTAAGATCGGCGCGGCATTGGCCAGTTCGGCATTGACGGGATCGAACAGCTCAAACGTAAAGGCTTCGTCGATTTCGTCAGTAGAGTCAGAATATGTATCGACCAGCACCAGCTTGGTGGTTTCGCCGGGGGCGAACGTAATAGTGCCCGCGCGGACATAGACGTCGCCACTGGCGGCCGCCGTTCCGAGGCCGCCAGTGGTCTCCCACATATATTTTACGGTGACGGCTGAGGTTGATGGCCGGCTAAGACTGACGGCGAAAACGGCATTACCGCCTTCGGTGGTGTAGGTCGTGTCAACAGATATCGACGGCAAGCCGGAGGTGGTGTCGTCGTTAACGATGGTGGCTTCGCCCACGGTGCCAAGCGTTGAAGGCGCGTTTGCGGGTGGGGTTACCTTAAGCAGGAAGGTCTCAGCGGCTTCAATGGCGGTATCGCCAGAAACCGGGACGCTGACATAGGCGACGGTTTGGCCAGCCGCAAACGACAGGGTGCCGGAGGTGGCGGTATAGTCCGATCCGGCCTGAGCCGTGCCGTCCATGGTCGTATAGGCCATAGTGACCGCCGCCGTCAGGGGCTGAGACAGTCTGACCTCGAAGACGGCCATTTTTGAACCGCTGTCGCCTTCGGTGATGATGGGGGAGCCGACTAAGACGGCGGCATTGACTTCGACGCCGTCATCATCAAGCTTGACGCCCATATCGCGCAAGACTGTGGCGCCACCAGCAAATTCAGCATTGGTCGGATCGAATAGTTCGACGGTGAAAAATTCGTCAACCTCATCGAGGCTATCACCATAACCGCCAATGGCAATGGTTTTAACGGTTTCGCCGGGGGCAAAGGTCAGGGTGTAGATGGTTCCTGTGTCTACCCAGTAGTTTAATTCTCCGTCACTATTTGTTCCCAGGGTCGCCCCGTTAATCACACGGTATTTTACCGTAACGGTGCTAAGTGAAGCTTCGTCAAGCCTTACCGTGAATACGGAATTCTCAGACTCCGTGCTGGTTCCATCATCAATGGAAATTGAGGGCCGTGCCTGAGCCGTGTCGTCATTAATGATGATGGCTTCGCCGACCGTGCCCAGGGTTGAGGGGGCATTGGCCGGCGGCGTGACCTTAAGTAAGAAAGTCTCCGCGGCTTCAATAGCGGTATCGCCGGAGACGGAAACGCTGACGTAGGCTACGGTCTGTCCGGCGGCAAAGGAAAGTGTGCCGGAGGTGGCCGTATAGTCTGAACCGGCCAAAGCGGTGCCGTCGACTGTGGTATAGGCCATTGTGGTGGCAACATCCAAAGGCTGAGACAGCCTGACTTCGAATACGGCTATCTTGCTGCCATTATCGCCTTCGGTAATGACGGGCGATCCTACGAATACAGCGGCATTTACACCGACGCCGTCGTTATCAAGCTTAATGCCCATATCGCGCAAGACCGTGGCGCCACCGGCAAATTCAGCGTTAGTCGGATCGAACAGTTCGACGGTGAAAAACTCATCAACCTCGTCGGTACTTTCGTTATAACCGCCCACGGCAATCGTCTTGACGGTTTCACCGGGAGCAAAGGTGAGGGTGTAGATATTGGACGTATTGGCCCAGTAATTCAGCTCACCATCGCCATAGGTGCCAAGATTGGCACCGGTGACTACGCGGTATTTGACAGTGACTGTGGCGAGCGAGGCTTCGTCCAACCTGATGGTAAATACGGTGTTTTCAGCTTCTGAGCTTGTGCCTGAGTCAATAGAAATCGAGGGTCTGGCCTGGGTTGTATCATCGTTGATAATAGTGGCTTCGCCGACCGTGCCGAGCGTTGACGGTGCGTTGGCGGGCGGCGTGACCTTAAGCAGGAAGGTCTCGGCGGCTTCGATGGCGTTGTCGCCAGAGACGGGGACGCTGACATAAGCCACGGTTTGACCTGCCGCAAACGACAGTGTGCCGGAAGTGGCAGTATAGTCCGATCCGGCTATGGCGGTGCCATTTGCCGTCGTATAGGCCATTGTGGTGGCGACATCTAAGGGCTGAGACAGTCTGACCTCGAATATGGCCATTTTAGAGCCGCTGTCGCCTTCGGTAATGACGGGCGAGCCGACAAAGACGGCCGTGTTTACACCGGCGCCATCATTATCAAGCTTGATGCCCATGGCGCGCAGAACGGGGGCTCCACCGGCAAATTCGGCATTGTTCGGGTCAAACAGTTCGACGGTAAAAAACTCATCAACTTCGTCGGTGCTTTCATTATAGCCACCGATAGCAATCGTCTTGACCGTTTCGCCCGGTGCAAAAGTCAGAGTGTATATCGTCGCCGTATTCGCCCAGTAATTCAGTTCTCCGTCGCCATAGGTGCCAAGGTTTGAACCCGTTACCACGCGATATTTGATGGTAACTGTAGCGAGTGAAGCTTCATCAAGCCTGACGGTCACTACGGTGTTTTCGGCTTCTGAGCTTGTGCCCGAATCTATGGAAACGGAAGGTCGGGCCTGAAGGGTGTCATTATTGATGATGATCGCTTCGCCAACGGTGCCCAGGGTTGACGGTGCGCCTGCCGGCGGGGTGACCTTGAGCAGGAACGTTTCGGCGGCTTCGATAGCGGTATCGCCAGAAACCGGGACGCTGACATAGGCGACCGTTTGGCCAGCCGAAAAAGACAATGTGCCGGAGGTAGCTGTGTAGTCGGAGCCGGCCTGAGCCGTGCCATTAATGGTCGTATAGGCCATAGTCGTGGTCGATCCGAAAGCTTGCGACAGTCTGACCTCGAAGACGGCCATTTTAGAGCCGTTGTCGCCCTCGGTGATGATCGGTGAGCCGACAAAGACGGCCGTGTTTACACCCGCGCCATCGTTATCAAGCTTGATGCCCATGGTGCGAAGCACCGTCGCACCGCCTGCAAATTCGGCATTGGTTGGGTCAAAGAGCTCAATGGTGAAAAACTCATCAACCTCGTCGGTGGTTTCGCTGTAGCCGCCAATGTTAAAAGTCTTGACGGTTTCACCGGGTGCGAAAGTTAAGGTGTATATAGTCGCCGTATTGGCCCAATAGTTTAATTCGCTGTCGCCGTAGGTGCCAAGGTTGGCGCCCGTTACCACACGATATTTAACGGTAACCGCAGCCAAAGAGGCTTCACTAAGCGTCACGGTAACTGTGGAATCTGAAGCCTCAGTGATCGCGACCGTTGATACAATAATCTCAGCCATAGAATTTCCCCCTTGGAATATGAAATAAAAAATCCATAAATTTTAACGATATTTTAACTTTTAAGTAAATGTGCGCCGTGATCACAGAGCGTTATGGCTGCGGGATGTATCTATTGGGCAACAGCTCTGAGTGGTGAGGCCGGGGATTTCCCTTGGCGTAAAACGCTGTGGGGTGTTAGAAAAAAGCGCCTCGACACGCACGTTTGTGGCTATATATAGGCCGTGCGTTTCGATGATCATTTCCTTGAAGAGCTAAAAACCCGTCTGCGGCCGTCGGAGGTCATAGGCAAGAGCGTCAAGTTGCGCAAAAATGGCCGCGAATGGGTGGGGCTGTCGCCATTTTCCAAGGAGAAAACCCCGTCATTTTATGTCAACGATGAGAAGGGGTTTTACCATGACTTCTCATCAGGCAAGCACGGCGACATTATCTCCTTCATTCAGGAGACCGAGCGCCTAAGTTTCATGGAGTCGGTTGAAAAACTGGCGCTCCAGGCCGGTATGTCCATGCCGGTGCAAACCCCGCAAGCGGCCGCTCAGGAGCAGAAAAAGCAGTCCCTGACCGACTGGATGGAGCTGGCGGGTAAGTGGTTTGCGGCGCGGCTGCACGACAAAAATCCGCACGCTCAGGCCGCTCGTGACTACCTCAAAAAACGCGGCCTGTCGGATGAGGATATCCATCATTTTGGCCTCGGCTATTCGCCCAAGGATCGCACGGCGCTCAAAGACGCGCTGGTGCAAAAGGGCGCCAAGGTGGCTGATCTGGTCGAATGTGGGCTGCTGATTTCGGTCGAAGGCGGCGGGGCGCCTTATGACCGTTTCCGCGACCGGCTGATGTTTCCGATCGAGGATCAGCGCTCAAAGATCGTCTCCTTCGGTGGGCGCGCACTTAATCCCGATGAGAAGGCCAAATACCTCAACGGGCCGGAAACGCCTTTGTTCCATAAGGGCCAGATGCTGTACGGCCTGCCGGGGGCGCTCAAAATCATGGGGGCCAACCAGACCAAGGACTATGCCAGTGATCTGGTGGTGGTCGAAGGCTATATGGACGTGATCGCCTGCCAGCGCGCCCATGTCCCGGCGGTTGCCCCGCTGGGGACGGCCCTGACCGAAGAACAGATCGACATATTGTGGCGCAGGCATAATGAGCCGACCCTGTGTTTTGACGGCGATAAGGCCGGGATGCGCGCGGCGTCACGGGCGCTGGATCGCGCCCTTCCCAAACTCAAGTCCGGCCGGTCGTTTAAGGTCTGCTACCTGCCGAACGGTCAGGACCCGGACGATATGCTGCGCGAAAAGGGGGCTTTGGCCTTGCGAGAAGCGCTGACGGTCACCCAGCCGTTTGTTGAGGTGCTGTTCCGGCGGGAGGCCGAGGTTGAGCCGCTGGATACACCGGAAAAAAAGGCCGGTTTGAAAAAACGCCTGCGGGCTTTGGCGGCCCAGATTGAAGACAAGGATCTGGCCGACAGCTACCGGCAGGATTTGCTGGAGCGGCTGGACGCGCTGCTTGCGCCTAAGCGGACTGCGGCACCGGCGCGGACACCGTGGCAGCCTAAAGCGCCGTTCCGCAAGGGCGGCAAATATATGGAGCCGCCGATTCAGGCCACGCAGGAGGGGCTGGCGGCGTCTCAGAAACTATCGCGCTCGCTTGATCCGATGGCCTCAGCCTTGGCGCAAGGTATAATCGAGCATCCCGACTGGCTGGGCGATGTGGTGGAGGTGCTGGAATCCTATGGTTTTGGCGATGAGGAACTGGAAAAACTGGCAAAGACTTTGGTGTCACTCAGTTTTATGCACGATATGAGCGATGGGGGCCTTGACAGAGCGGCCTTAAACCGCCATCTGCAAAAGTCAGGACTTGGAGCATTGTTAAGCGAAGTACAGACGGCGGCCTTCAGATCAGGCGCGCCATTCCTCGCACCGGACATATCTCTCGCTAATGCTCATGCCCGCTGGTTACGAACGTTAAATGCGCAAGCGCGTTTGACGGCGTTGGATCGCGAGTTTAAGGCTGGCTCAGGAGAACTTTTAACAAAAGTAGGCACTGAGACATATATGCGTCTTAAAACTGAGCGTGATGCCCTGCGGCGAAGTCTCATGAGCGGACAAATTTGGGCGGACGACGTCGATAAACCTTCTTAAGGTTAACACCTTAACAAGATTTTTCTGACCAAGTTCTTGAGATTCCTTTGGAAAATGGTGTGGGGTCGGAAGGTTTTCGACGTCACGGCGGAGATGAAATTTTTATGAGCCAAGCTACGGACAAACCCGAAGCCGATACGCCTTCCGACGGCCCCTTGCTCGACCTAACCGATGCCGGGGTTAAAAAGTTCATCAAGCAGGCGAAAGTCCGCGGCTATGTGACGATGGATGAACTGAATAAGGTTCTGCCTTCGGAAGAATTTACGTCAGAACAAATCGAAGACACCCTGGCCATGCTCACCGAGATGGGCGTGAACGTGGTCGATTCGGAAGAAGACGCCGCTGAGGGCGGCGAAGTCGTTGTGCGCGAAGATGCCGGTGCGGTGGTTGAGACCGCCAAGACCTCGGCCTATGATCGTACGGATGATCCTGTGCGCATGTACCTGCGCGAAATGGGCTCGGTTGAGTTGTTGTCGCGCGAAGGCGAAATCGCCATCGCTAAGCGGATCGAAGCCGGTCGTGACACCATGATCCGCGGGCTTTGTGAATCGGCCCTGACGTTCGAAGCCATTATGGTGTGGCGCGAAGAACTGGGTTCCGGCCGTATTCTGCTGCGTGAAATCATCGACCTCGAAGGCACCTACGGCGGCAATACCCCGGATGGTCCGCCGCCGGGTGTGCTCGATGGTTCCGACGAGGAGGAAGAGGTCGCGGATGATGGCGTGATTGCCCTCAAAGCGACGCCTGCGCCGGTCATCAAGGCACCCGAGCCGGTTAAGGCGCCTGAACCCGTTAAAGAGATTGTCGAAGCCAAACCCGTAGAGGCTAAGGCCCCGAAATCCGGCGACGACGATGACGACGATGACTACGTCCCGATGGACGAAGAAGAGAAAAAGCCCGAAGTCGTCGAAGAAGAAGACGAAGATGACTTCGATGATGGCGCGGGGCCTACGGTTTCTGCCATGGAATCGGAACTGCGCGACGGCGTGATGGAAACGCTGGACGCCATTGCCGGTGAGTTTGAGACCTATCGCCGGACGCAGGAAAAGATGCTGACGGCCAAGCTTGAGGGCCTGCCGCTCGATCCCAAAGACCGCGCCGCCTATGACGAAGTGACCGCGACCATCACCCGTCACCTTAAGACGTTGAAGCTCAACAATCAGCGGATCGAAGCGCTGGTCGAGCAGCTTTATGCGATCAATAAGCGCCTGATGGGCTTAGAGGGGCGTTTGCTGCGGATGGCGGATTCCTACGGCATTTCGCGCACCGAGTTTCTGCAGACCTATTATGGCCGTGAGCTTGACCCGCAATGGGCCGAAAAAGTGCGTGACATGGGCGTGCGCTGGCAAAAGTTCATCGACAACGAAGGTAATGCCATTGCCCGTATTCGCGGCGATGTGATCCAGTTGGCGACCGATATGGGCGTGGCGGTTGATGATTACCGCCGCATCGTGCAGACCGTGCAAAAGGGTGAGCGCGAAGCCCGTCAGGCCAAGACTGAAATGGTCGAAGCCAACCTGCGCCTCGTGATCTCGATTGCCAAGAAATATACCAACCGTGGCTTGCAGTTCCTTGACCTGATTCAGGAAGGCAATATCGGCCTGATGAAGGCGGTCGATAAGTTTGAATATCGCCGCGGTTATAAGTTCTCGACCTATGCGACCTGGTGGATACGTCAGGCGATTACGCGCTCGATCGCCGATCAGGCCCGTACCATCCGTATTCCGGTCCACATGATCGAAACGATCAATAAGATCGTGCGCACCTCACGTCAGATGCTGCATGAAATCGGTCGCGAGCCGACGCCGGAAGAACTGGCTGAAAAGCTGGCCATGCCGCTGGAGAAGGTGCGTAAGGTCTTAAAAATCGCTAAGGAGCCGATCAGCCTTGAGACCCCGATCGGGGACGAAGAGGATTCGCACCTTGGGGACTTCATTGAGGACAAGAACGCGATCCTGCCGATTGATGCGGCGATCCAGTCGAACCTGCGCGAAACGACAACCCGCGTGCTTGCGTCACTGACGCCGCGTGAAGAACGTGTCCTGCGGATGCGCTTTGGGATCGGGATGAACACTGATCATACCTTGGAAGAGGTCGGCCAGCAGTTCTCGGTTACTCGTGAACGTATCCGCCAGATCGAGGCCAAGGCGCTGCGCAAGCTTAAGCACCCAAGCCGGTCGCGGAAGCTGCGGTCGTTCCTCGACAGTTAAGTTACGGGGTTTGGGGCCCCGCGCTCAAGGAGCGAAGCGTTAGCGCGCTAAAATGCGCCCCAAGTCTTTTGTACTCAAAAAGAAAGGCTCCATCTCAAAGATGGGGCCTTTCTTTTTGGTTTGAAGGTTTGTGGGGTCACAGACCCCACGCCCCAGAAGTTGGGGACAAGTGTGTCAATCTAATGTAAGCTCATTGTAGCTAAAGGGGGCATAATGGAATACGCGGAAGATTACTCAGGCTGGGGAATGAAGTACTTTACAGAATGTGCAGAGAGAGGCCTTCTCACAAATATGTAGATACAATTAAAGGTAAGATATTGCTGATTGGCCGAGCCTATTCTGCTGCAATTGAGCGTAAAGCTGGGAAAGATTTTAATATTGATAGCCTTGTGGAAGCTCTGATTGTCTCGGATATCGATCAGATGATTTCGAAATTATCTGAAATTAATAGACCGTCTTTTGATAACGCTCATGAAATTTGCCGATACCATGCTGTAGTTACGCAGATTTTCAAGAAATTTACTAACTTAGATAAGCGTTCATTGGCGTCGAAATATCTTCACTTTCATGCTCCTAAATCTGTGTTTATTTATGATCAGATTGCAGTTCGGGCACTTAGTAAAGAAGTGAAGAGTGGCAAAAAGTCATTTAATAAGCTTAATTTCGATTATTTAGATTGTGATGTTAGTTATGCTAATTTTTTTCTACGCTGCATTAAGTTCAGAGATGCTAAAGAACAAGAAATTGGGCAATTAATTACTCCTCGCAAGTTAGATGGAATGTTGCTGAACTATTCTACAGGAGCCACACCATGCCACGCCTAACCAACAAAATCGCCCTTGTCACCGGCGGAGCCAGCGGGATCGGTGAGGCCATCGTGCGGGCCTTTGTGGCGGAAGGGGCGACGGTCATCATCTCCGACATCGACCCGAAAGTGGGCGAGGCGCTGGCGGCTGAACTTGGCGATCAGGCATCCTACATGCACCTGGATGTGGCGCTGGAATCCGAGTGGATCAATGTCACCGATATCATCGCTGCCAAGTTCGGCGGACTCAATATCCTCGTCAACAATGCCGGGATTACCGGCAATGAGGGCGGTAGCGGCAGGCCTCACGACCCGGAACATACGGCGCTGGAAGACTGGCGCAAGGTCATGCACGTCAATCTGGACGGCACGTTTTTGGGCTGCAAGCACGCCATTCGGGTGATGAGGGAAACGGGCTCAAACGGGTCGATCATCAATATGTCATCGCGGTCAGGACTGGTCGGGATTCCGCATCAGGCGGCCTACGCGGCCTCAAAAGCGGCGGTGCGCAATCACTCGAAAACCGTGGCGCTATATTGCGCCGAGCAGAACCTGAATATCCGCTGCAACTCGGTTCATCCGGCGGCGATCCAGACCGCCATGTGGGATGAGATCGTCAAAAAGGGCAATCCCGACAAGATGAGGGCCGCGACACCTTTGCACCGGTTCGGGCGGCCGGAGGAAGTGGCCGCCCTGGTGCTTCTTTTGGCATCGGATGAGGCGACCTATATCACCGGGTCGGAGTTTAATATCGACGGCGGGATACTGGCCGGGTCGTCGGCGTCACCGGAGTAATTCCACCACTTGCCACACACCAAAGCCCACAAACATCACTGACGCGGCCCAGCGGATATACTGCATCGGCACGACTTTCAGCACCTTATCGCCGAAGAATACGGCGGGTACATTGGCGAGCATCATGCCCAGGGTCGTGCCGAACACCACGGCGATCAGATTGTCATACTGAGCGCCCAAGGCCACGGTGGCGATCTGGGTCTTGTCGCCCATTTCAGCCAGAAAGAACATGATGGTGGTGGTGACGAACGGGCCGTAGTCTTTTTTGATTTCGCCTTCGCCCTCTTCGATTTTGTCGGGCACCAAAATCCATAAACCCAAGCCAATAAAGGCAATGGCGACCAGCCAGGGCATATAGGCCTCAATACCCAACCCGCCGACAAAGGTACCGACCCAGGCCGCAAAGGCATGGTTGATCAGGGTGGCGACAAAGATGCCGAAAATAATCGGGGCAGGTTTTTGATACCGTGCGGCCAGAATCAGCGCCAGAAGCTGAGTCTTATCGCCAATTTCGCTCAGCGCTACGAGGGTGGTGGAGTGGAGGAACGGTTCAAAAAAGGGAGGCATTCAGGGTTTCCGCGTGACCGGCCGGTCTTAAGACATAACGATCTTCTGACGGCGGCCAATCACATATGGCCGTCAGCGGATCGTTAGGTCTCACCTGCACCGGAAACTCCGGAGTGATAACGCCATGCCGATACCCGGCAAGTGTGTTGACGTTATCCGCGATTAAAACCGCGCGGTTACTCCCCTAAAGGATGCGGGCCTTATCGAGGATAAGGCGCCTTTAGTCAACATCAGATTTCGTAATCGACCATCAGCCGATCAGCCACGACCGAGCGCACAAAGGCGGCGGCTTCCTGATGGGCGGGGTGCACCTGATAGGCGTCAAGGGCTGCGCGCGAGGTGAATTCCGAATAGAGCACGACATCACCCGACACATTGGTCGCCGAAAAATCAATGCCGACCTCGATCAAGGTCAGGCCGTCGATCTTGCCCGCAAGGCCTTCCAAAACCTCTTTCACCTTGGCGGCGTTTTCGGCCTTGTTGTCGTCTTTCAGTTTCCACATGACGATGTGCTTGATCATGGATGGGCTCCTTAATGCGTTAAAATTAGCGCTATGGCGCTGAGGGTAAACAGGCTGATGGCCGTGCTTTGGGAGATGGCGATGGCGGCATTTTCATACCATGTGCCATAGATTTTGGTCTGAATGAATACGCTGACTGCGGTGGGTGTGGCCGCCAGAAGGACGCCGGTTTTGAAAATGAGCGGCTCAGCGTTCACGGCCCACAGCGCCACGGCCACAACGGCGGGGGCGAGGACGATCTTGGCGGCCACGGCCACGGCTGATGATTTCTCAAACCCGAACAGGGTCTTGGCCGGCATCATGGCCAGCATCCCGCCCAGCGCCACTAACGCCACCGGCGGGCCGGACCGCCCCAGCATATCAAGCCCGGTCTGAAACACCGGCGGAAAGCGCACATGAAACAGCATGAGCACCAACCCCACGGCGCTGGCGATGATGGTCGGGTTCATGGCGGTGCGTTTCAGCGCCGAGCGGATACGGTGTCCTGATGACCACGCCAGCGCCGCGCATCCCAGACAAAACAACAAAAGGAAATCGACCGCGACGATCAGTGCCCCGATCTGGCCCGCCGCCTGCCCGAACAGGCTGGTGGCGATGGGGATGCCGAGGAACGCCGAATTATTGATAAAGCTGGCCATGCCCGCACCGACGGCTTCGGTGCGCTGGGATTTGAGGGCGGTCAGGGTGATGACGCTAACGCCTGCGCACACCATCATGGCCCCGGCATAGGTCAGGATCATCAAGGCGGTGTGGGCATCGGGCCGGGTCATCTGCGAGAAGTAGGACAGCAGAAACGCCGGAAAGCCCAGCCAGTAGAAATAGGCCGATAAGCCATCAAGACCGTGCGCGGTCAGGCGCTTGGTCTTGACCAGCAGCGCGCCCAGCCCGATCAGGCTGAAAAAGATCAGGACGCGCGCGACGGTTTCAAACATGGGATTTGGCGTAAACCACGCACGCTGTCAGGTAAAGTGTGCGTAGTGTCGCGCGGCAAAAAAACTTGCCGGATTGGCGTTTCAGTGAAAGGCTTAAGCTTCACATGAGGGGCAGGCCATGACCATCCAATTTGATCGCCGTTTCGTTCTGATGGGGCTGGCAGGCGCGGCCATGCCCTTGCCGGTGTGGGCGCAAGACTTAGAGGCCCGCGTAGCGACACTGGCGGCCCAGTATCAGCCCAAGGTCGTCGCCTGGCGGCGCGATATCCATCAGAACCCGGAACTGTCCAACCGTGAAGTGCGCACCGGAAAACTGATCGCCAAGGATCTTAAGCGCATGGGCCTTAGCGTGCGCACCGGCCTTGCGGGCAATGGCGTGGTTGGGGTGCTAAAAGGCGGGAAACCGGGGCCTGCGATTGCGTTGCGCGCCGATATGGACGCCCTGCCGGTGGAGGACAAGACCGGTGAGCCGTTTGCCTCCAAAGCCATGGGTGAATATGAAGGTAAGGCCGTGCCGGTCACCCATGCTTGCGGCCATGATGCCCATGTCGCCATGCTGCTGGGGGCGGCAGAAGTGTTGAGCCAGATGAAGGCCGACATTGCCGGGGATATTGTCTTTATCTTTCAACCGGCTGAGGAAGGCCCGCCCAAGGGCGAAGAGGGCGGCGCCGATGTCATGATCCGCGACGGCGCGCTGGATAACCCCAAGGTCAAATCCATCTTCGGCATCCATGTCTGGCCGGGTAAGCCGGGGGAACTTTTGTACCGGCCCGAAGGCTTCATGGCCCAGACCGACCGGCTGGAAATCCAGTTGCACGGCGTGCAGACCCACGGATCACGACCATGGGACGGGGTCGATATTACGGCTTTGGCGGCCGATATCACCCAGACGATCAACCAGATTACTTCGCGTCGTCTGAACATCACCAAGGAGCCGACGGTGGTGACGATTTCGATCATGGAAGGCGGTCTGCGCTATAATATAATACCTGAAACCCTGCGGCTGGCCGGGACCATGCGTACGTTTTCAAAGGCGCGCCGCGATGAAGCCATCGATAAGGTGACCAAGGTGGTCGAGCAATTGGCGGCGTCCTATGGGGCGACAGCCAAGGTCGAGTTCACCATGAACGCGCCGCTGACCTATAACGATCCGCAACTGTCGAAGGACATCTTTCCGGTGCTGGTCAAGGCGGCGGGGGAGGGTAAGGTCAGCGATAAGGCGACGCTGATTACCGGCGGTGAGGACTTTGCCGAATATCAAAAAGTCGTACCGGGGGTGTTTTGTTTCTTAGGCATCGCTAAACCCGGCGAAGACCCGGAAAAAATCCCGCCCAACCATTCGCCCTATTTCAACATTTATGAACCGGCGATGGAAGTCGGGGTGCGCGCCCATGCTCTGGCGGCGCTATTTATGCTGACGCGCGAGGCGTCAGTTTAATCCTACTCGACGGGCGATTTGGCTCCGGAACTGGCGAGAGCCTTATCTTCTGGCGAAGGCGTCACCGACATGGTGGCGGGCAGGTCATCCACACCCGGCAGGCCGACATGCATTAGCTGCCAGCCAAACAAAGTCTTGCGCTTCATGGTGAAGATGGTTTCGCCCTGCACCGGATGGGTGACCGACAGGCGGGTACGGTCGGGGCTCCAGTACAGCACGTCCGGCACCGGTGGTTTGTCGGTAAAAGTTCTGGGGTCGACCTTATTGGCGTCCTTACCGGCGCCCAAGGTCAGGGCCCAAATCGCGCGGGCGGTCAGGTACGAGTCGATATTGATCGTCGGCGTGGGCTTGGTCATAGGCACAATGGCGGCAGCGACGGCACCGATCGGGTCTTTCAGGAAGCTGGGCGGCGGGGCGGCGATACTGTCGCCCTCCGTGGAGGTGATCAACTGGGCTTTGAGCGATGTACGCACATCATCAAACGCGACCAGTTCGGCAAGGGATTGAATATCCTCGGCTTCGGCAGACGAGCGCAGATCGTAAAACGACCAGATCGGCCCGGCCAGAAACGCCGCGACGAACGCCAGCAGCGCGAAAATAACGGTAAGCGGCAGTATCCTTGACACGAAGCGTCCCCCAATTTTGCCCGTTCAGGCATCCCACCCGTTAACCATATCATGACGCAGCGTACTTCCGCACCTGCTTTTTTTACGCCATTTGCGGAGTCTGAATAAACGGGCGCTGCACCGGCTGGCGGGTGATGATCTTATGGACGAAGGCCAGCTTTTCCTTGACGCGCGGCGACAGGATGAAGGGGTAAAGCGGGCGTTCCCCCATCGAGGCATGGATGGAGTTGATAGCCACACTTAAGGGTATCCAGGTCTCGGCCAGACGATCAAAATCGAGCACCGTATAGGGATCGAAATCGACATCGGCGGCAATGGCATCGTGATGCGGGGCCTTGAGCGCCATGCCGTAACAATGGGCGGTTTCCAGCGCGTCGATGATGTGCAGGCAGTGCGCAAACGATTCCGCGAAATCCTCCCACGGGTGCATCGAGGCGTAGGCGGAAATATATTCGTTCTGCCAGTTGGGTGGCGTGCCATTGGTATAGTGCTTCTGAATGGCCGTGTCGTAGTCGATGCGGTCATCGCCAAAGACGGCGCGGCATTCTTCGAGCAATCCGCCATCACGCACCATCTTGTTCCAGATAAAGTGGCCGATCTCATGCCGGAAATGGCCGAGCAGCGTGCGGTAATGCTCATTCATCTGACTGCGCACGGTCTCGCGGGTCAGGTCGTCGGCTTCGGCCGCACGGATGGATATCCGTCCCTCATCGTGACCGGTCATGGCGGCTTTATGGCGGCCGTCGGACGTGATCTGATCCTCAAGGAAATCAAAAGCCAGCCCGCCGTGCGGGTCGACATCGCGCCCCTGCGCCGGCAGGTTCCATTTCAGGAACGAATAGAACAGATGGCGCTGGGCCTCACCAATCCGGCGCCAGTTGTCGATACTGTTGGGCACAAAGCGGTTGTAGCGGCAGGCCCGGCAAAAATCGTTGGGGTCTTCGGCCCCGACCGTCCAGTTACAGACATCGGTGACGGCATTGGCGCAAAAGCGCTGACTGGCCGAACCATTCACCGGCTTCCAGAATGGTTCGCTGACCGGCTCCATCGCGCACAGTTCCTGTAGCTGCGGCACAAAGCCCAGCCGGTAGCCGCAGTTCACGCAATTACGGTTATGGAAATAGACCGTATTCTGACAGTTGCTACAGGTGAAGATTTTCATGACTTGCGGTTATTTTCTGGCGGCTTGGGTTACACTTATTGCCTGTCTAAGGCGTATGATGCTCCTAAATCCATCTTTACACATCCTCTGTTTTGTAAGCAGTGCGTAAGGACTAACTCAGATAAACATAATGTCGCCCGCCTGAAGGGTCGGTGTATTCAGCAGAAACGCCACCACGCTTGCGCTTGATGCGCCATTGCCATCAATATCAAACCACAGGGCGCGCGTGGCGGTATCAAAATAAACCGTTGCCGTGGTCGCCGTTGGCGTGACACCTGCACCCGTTAAGAAGCCAACACCTTGCGTAAGCTGAAATCCGGCCGGAACCCCAAAGGCAGACGCGCTTAGGGCCAGCCGGTCGCCTTGCGCGCGATCAAAATCAAATACAAAATCGGCGGCCGTTGTGCGCGTATCGAAATAGAATATATCCCCGCCCGCGCCGCCGGTCAGGTAATCTGCCTCAAGTCCCCCAATCAGGAAATCGCCGCCATTGCCGCCGTCCAGTATATCGGCGCCCCATTCGCCAAACAGAGTGTCCTCGTTTTCCTGACCGTAGAGTCGGTCTTCGCCGGTTCCCCCGGCCAGAAAGTCATTTCCGGTCTCTCCGAAAAGAACATCCATGGCGTCCTGACCATAGAGCGTGTCATTGCCAGTACCGGCAATCAGCGTATCCTGCCCGCCCTCGCCAAACAGCGTGTCGTTTCCGACCTGGCCATACAGGGTGTCATTGCCAAACCCGCCGGCCAGAAAGTCATGGCCGTATTCTCCGAACAGGGTGTCGTCACCATCTTCTGAGTAGGCGGTATCGTCATTATGTCCCAAGATAAGCGTATCGTTGCCACCGCCGGCATAGACCAGATCCCGGCCATCCTGACCGTACAGAAAGTTGGCGACCGAATTACCATAAAGGGTATCATTGCCTGATCCGCCGATCGCATTTTCGATGGTAGCGCCCCTGGCGATCGAGACATTGCCAATCAGAGCGCCAACGCTGGAAAAATGTTCCGCCCGCAGATCAATCAGGCAGGCGCTGGTGTAGCCGCTGAAATTAAAGGTGTCCGTTCCCCCCGCATCCCAGGCACAGAATATCAGCGCCGAAGACGCGCTGGTGGCTGAGAACCACGGCAGGCCTGCATTACTGGCAAAGCCGTAAACCGTATCGCCGGTGCGGGTCGACATATTGGCGCCGTAGCGGCTTTGGGCGGCGGCGATATCATCCAGCAAGGGGGCTGAGGCTGAGTAGTTCTGGAAATCGGCGCCGGTATTGCTTTCGTCCCAATAGCTCATGGCAGTATATTGTCGGCTGTCTTCGTAGTAGGGGGCATGAGCACTATAGCTTAAGGTTTCCCCGCCGGTTGCGCTGTAATTGCCAGGATGGGACAGGCCCAGAATATGGCCGACTTCGTGGGTCAGCGTCTGAAATGCATAGTTCAGAACTGCCGGCGTTCCATTGCCATAAGAGGTTGAGTTGATCCATACTCCGGCGTTGACGGTGACCTGACTGCCCCAGGTGGAATACGAGCTTTGCGCAAAACCTGCGGCACCATCCATTCCGGTTGAGTAATTGCCAAACAGAAGCGACGCTGAGTCTGAATAGGCAGCCCCTCCGGATGTACCCGAACCAGCCCTGACGAAGGTTAGGTTGGCCACATCGGCCCAGGCTTGAAGAACCAGTTCTGTCGCCAGAATCTGTGCTTCGTTGAATACAGAAAAGCCGCCGGTGTCGTTGGGCATGGTGCCGGAGGTCGCACGGTAGCCATAGGTGATGGTCGCAGCCTGCCCGGAAACATTATACCCATTAAGCGCCCAGCCGCCACGGATGAGTTGGGCGGCCGCTTCGTCAACCGTGAAGGAGGGCTTGGTGTTTGGCCCAGTATTGCCGCGCACATAGTTCGGATCGATTTGGCTGTACACAAAGCTTGAGGATTCGAGGGCGGCAGATGCGGAGGTAAACACGGCGGTCTCCATAGGCAATCGATGTTAGAGCATTACGCAGCTATAGATCTGAAACCTACGCTATATCCGCCGTTTGTAGAATAGGATGACAATAACTTGACCCGAAATCAGTCCGTAGCTTGACCCGGAAGCAGGCGGAAAACCGCAAATTCAGGGGCCGGGCTGATCCACTGATCGCTGATCGTCCATCCGGCGGCGGTGGCCAGACGGGTGAACGAGGCGACGGTGAATTTGTGGGAGTTTTCGGTATGAAAGCGCTCGCCTTTGGTGAAGCCGAAAGTCTGTCCCAAGGCGTGCACGGTCTGATCTTTACGGCTAACCAGATGCATTTCGATGCGCATTCGATCCGGGTTCCAGACCGCAAGATGATCAAAGCTATCAACGTCGAAATCGCCGTCCAGTTCGCGGTTGATGCGGGTGAGCAGGTTCTTATTGAACGCGGCGGTCACCCCTTGGGCGTCATCATAGGCGGCATGGAGCGTAGCCTCATCCTTGACCATATCGACGCCGACGATCAGTTGGCTGCCCGCCCCCAGCACCTCACGGGCACTCATTAGGAAGGCAATGGCGGCGTCATGGCTGAAATTGCCAATGGTTGAGCCCGGAAAAAACCCGACCTTGGGGCGGTTGCGCACCGTGTCTGGCAGGTCTACGCGGGCGGTGAAGTCCCCGGCAACCGGCTGGATATCAAGCTGCGGGTAACCGGCCTTAAGCCGGGCCGTCGCCCCGTCCAAAGCATCTACGCTGATGTCGATTGGCACGTAGGCTGAGATTTGCGGGGCGGCATCCAGCATGATCTTAGTCTTGGCGCTGGCCCCGCTGCCAAACTCGATCAGGGCAGCGCCCGACGGAATATGGGCGGCGATGTCTGGCGCGGTCTTTTGCAGTAGAGCGGTCTCCGTGCGGGTAGGGTAATATTCCGGCAGCTCACAGATGGCTTCAAACAGGTCGGAACCCGCCGCATCATAAAAATATTTCGGCGACAGGGATTTCGGCGTGGCGGACAATCCTGCGATAACATCGGCGGCGAACTCGCTGTCTTTGAAACGGTTCGGTTTAAAATCCCTTGCCAGCCGCAAACCGGAAAACAGCCAGCGCTTATCGGGGCCGAAGAAATTGCGATAGGTCGGGCGGGCATGTCCCTTGGGCGTGACGCTAGCCCCACCGCGTAAGACCATCTGACCCGACATGAACTTGCCGTTATATTCCCCGACCGCGCCGGTGCCGGGGGTGAAACCGGGATAGGGCAAATAGGCGCTATTCGTCCATTGCCAAGCGACATCGTGGGCCTGCTCCAGCGCGCCGCTCAGACAGGCGTGCTCCCATTCGGCTTCGGTCGGCAGACGCGCACCTTTCCATACGGCAAAAGCAGCGGCTTCATAATAGCTGATATGCGTAACAGGAGCATCCGGTTGCAGCGGCTGTAAACCCCGCAGGCTCATGACCTGCCAATGAGCACCCTCGGATTGCCAGTACATCGGCGAATCCCACTGTTGCGCCAGCACCATCGCCCAGCCGTCCGACAGCCACAGGTCGGCGCGCTGATAACCGCCATCGGCCATAAATTCCAGCCACTCGCCGTTGGTCACCAGCCGGTCGGCGATCTCAAACGGTTCCAGCCAGACCTTATGGCGCGGGCGCTCATTATCAAACGCAAACCCGTCATTGTCCGCACCAATCTCAACCAGCCCGCCGTCGATGCGGGTGAACCGCCCGCGCCGACCGGCCTCCACATTGGGCCAGCGCGGATTATAGGCCGGTTTGAGCGGCGATTGGGCCAGCAAATGCAGCACATCCATGCACAGCAGTTCCTGATGCTGTTCTTCGTGGGCCAGCCCCAACTCAAGCAGACCCGTGACTTCCGGCGATAGATCCGACGACAGGAAAACCGACATATGGTCATCGACATAGCGGCGATAGGACAGAACGGCCTCCAGAGACGGACGGGTCAGAAGGCCCCGCTGCGCGCGCGGCTGGCGCGGGCCCAAGGCTTCGTAATAGGAATTGAACAGGTAGCCAAACGCCGGATCAAAAACCTGATAATCGTGCATTTGGCTGAGGATAAAGGTCTCAAAAAACCAGGTCGTGTGGGCCAGATGCCATTTGACGGGACTGGCGTCCGGCATGGACTGCACCACCATGTCCTCCGGCGTCAGGGGCGCGATCAGGCTGTGGGTGTGGGTGCGCATCTGAAGGTAGCGCTGAAGGCAGGGCGGGTTTACGCTTTGTGTTGTGGTGGCCGGGACGTAAAGCGTATCCATAACCTGCATCCTGTCGTTCGGTCTGCTGTCGCGTGGGGGACTATCGGCAGATAATCATAAGTTTTAAATGGTGTCGTCAGTAGCCCTGAATACAGCCCACAATACTGGCCATCAGCGGCATGTCTGACCAGCGGCATCCCCCGAAATAATCTTTTTCGGGTGATACCAGCCCACTGCCGGCCGGTATAGGCTGACGCGCTGCCCGTTTCTGGCAGCATGTTTTGGCAGCAGGGCACCGGAGATTTTCTATCATGATATTTGTAGTGACGCTTTTGATGGGTGTGGTGGCGGGCTTAAGGGCCATGACGCCGCTGGCGGCGGCCTCATGGGCGGCGCATCTGGGCTGGGTCAGTGTGGCGGGCACACCCCTTGAGTTTATGGGCAATTCATGGACGCCTTGGGTATTCACAGTGCTGGCCGTTGCTGAGCTGATCACCGATCAGTTGCCGCAAACCCCCAGCCGTAAGGTGCCGGTGCAGTTTGGGGCGCGGCTGGTCTCAGGTGCTCTGGCCGGGGCAACGCTGGCGATTGGTGTAGGCGCGCTTATCCCCGGTATCGTTCTGGGCGTTGTTGGGGCGGTTGTCGGAACCTTTGGCGGGGCGGCGGCCCGTGGGAAATTGGCGGCGCGGTTTGGCAAGGATTTGCCCGCAGCACTTATTGAGGACGCTGTGGCCGTGCTTGGGGCGCTGGCCCTGATCCATTTCGTCTAAGGGGGCGTTCGTGGCAGAGTTTGACGCGATCATCATCGGTGCCGGGCAGGCCGGGCCATCTCTGGCCGGACGGCTGACGCAGTCGGGGCAAAAGGTCGCCATCATTGAGCGTAAGCTGTTCGGCGGCACCTGTGTCAATACTGGTTGTATGCCGACCAAGGCGCTGGTCGCCAGTGCTTATGCCGCCCATCTGGCGCGACGTGGCGGGGATTACGGGGTGACGGTGGGCGCGGTGTCGGTCGATATGAAGGCCGTCGCCGCCCGCAGCCACAAGGTCACGCTCGATGCGCGCGGCAATGTAGAGAGCTGGCTCAAAGGGATGGAGGGTTGCACAGTCATTGAGGGCCATGCGCGGTTTACCGGCCCCAAAACCCTGAGTATTAACGGACAGGACATAACCGCCCCCAAAATCTTTCTCAATGTCGGCGGAAGAGCGGCGATACCCGGTATTCCAGGGCTTGATGGGGTTCCATATCTTACCAACAGCTCGATCGTGACGCTGGATCATCTGCCGGACCATCTGATCGTCATCGGCGGCAGCTATATCGCGCTGGAATTCGCGCAGATGTATCGCCGGTTTGGGGCAAAGGTCACGGTCATTGAGCGCGGGGCTCGCCTGATCGCGCGTGAGGATGCCGATATCTCAGACGCCGTGCGTGATATCCTTGAGGACGAGGGGATCGCCGTTCAAACCGGCATCGAAGACATGGCTGTCTCCCAAACCGGCGCGGTCATCAGCGTGGCTATGGGCGCGCAGACGGTAAGCGGTTCCCACCTGCTGGTCGCCACGGGACGCAGGCCCAATACTGATGATCTGGGACTGGAGGTGGCGGGTATAAAGACCGACGCGCGGGGATATATTACGGTTGATGATGGCCTTGCGACCTCGGTTGACGGCATCTGGGCGATGGGCGACTGCAACGGGCGCGGGGCCTTTACCCACACCGCCTATAATGATTTTGAAATCCTGTCTGCCAACCTGCTGGATGGCGCGGCGCGTAAGGTCAGCGACCGGATTTTGGGCTATGCGCTCTATATCGATCCGCCGCTGGGGCGCGTGGGTATGACGGTGGCCGAGGCCGAAAAAACCGGCCGACCGTTGCTGGTCTCGACCCGACCCATGACCCGTGTCGGCCGTGCCATCGAAAAAGGCGAAACGAAAGGCTTTATGAAGGTGGTGGCGGATGCCGAGACTAAGAAAATCTTAGGCGCAGCGATTTTGGGCACCGGCGGGGATGAGGCCATTCACGGCATACTCGACATGATGAATGCGGGCGCCACCGTCGATGAATTGCAATGGGCGGTGCCGATACACCCGACGGTGTCGGAGCTTATTCCGACGCTGTTGGGGGATTTAAAGCCGCTTAAAGGTTGATTGTCAGCCGCTCAAAACCATGATCTAAAAAGGGATATTCTTAGCGTTCGGAGTTCCCATGAAAACGGTTGCTGCATTTGTCTTAGTTGGCGCATTGATGACCACATCGTCCGCCCTCGCTCAGACTCAGGCGACCGATCCGGTGGCGGCAGGCCAGCGCGTATTTCTGGCCTGCAAGACCTGCCACAGTTTAGAGGCCGGTGGTAAGGACGGGGCGGGGCCAAACCTGAATGGCCTGTTCGGCAAAAAGGCGGGCACGGTCTCCAAGGGCTTCAACTATTCCCCGGCCCTGAAAGCCTATGGCAAAGTCTGGGATGAGGCCACGCTTGACGCTTACCTTACCAACCCGGCCAAGACCGTACCCGGCACCAAGATGGTCACCCGCGCCCCCGCTGATCCGGCACGCCGTGCGGCCCTGATTGCCTATCTGAAATCAGCGACGCGCTAAGCGCCGGCGGTGCCTGCCGGAGATGGCCATTTTGGCGCCTATAGTGTTGCAAATATTGCAACTCACTGAACGAAAAAACGCGACTTTCGCAACTAATTTGATCGGCTTACACCTGTTGTCACCACAGGGCGACGCCGCGCAGACATTTGTGTCTCCCCTGTAAATCCCCCGTCTTAGTGGCCTTTGGCTGTGAAAAGGGGAGTAAATTGACATCGCCAATCTTACACGGAGCCACATCATGTCCTATCGCACCAATGCCCTGATCAATGCCGACGACACCGCCTTCATCTTTATCGACCACCAGCCGCAAATGGCGTTTGGCGTGACGACCATTGACCGCCAAACCCTTAAGAATAACACCGTCGCCCTGGCCCGTACGGCTAAGCTGTTCGGTGTGCCGACCATCCTGACTTCGGTTGAGACCGAGAGCTTCTCCGGCTACATCTGGCCGGAACTGCTCAACGTCGTGCAGCAGGACCCGATCGAGCGCTCATCGATGAACGCCTGGGATACTGATGCGTTTGTGGCGGCGGTAAAGGCCACGGGCAAGAAAAAGCTGGTTATGGCGGCGTTGTGGACCGAGGCCTGTCTGCTGTTCCCGACCTTGAGCGCGCTGGAAAATGGCTTTGAAGTCTTTATCGTGACGGACGCTTCGGGCGGCACTTCCGAGGAAAGCCATAACGCCGCCGTCCGCCGCATGGAGCAGGCCGGCGCCCGGTCGATGACCACCATTACGGCCCTACTGGAACTGCAACGCGACTGGGCCAAACGCGACACCTATAACGGTGTCATGGAGATCGTGCGCGATAATTTCGGCGCTTACGGCATGGGCGTCGATTACGCCTACACCCACGTCCATAAGGCGCCTCAGCGCGGCGAATTTGCCCATGTCGTCAAGGGGGCGGCGGAACACGCCTAACGTCTGAACGCAGGAGCCTCCCATGTTTGACCGCCGCACTGTCCTTGCCGGAGGCTCCGCGTTTTCGGCCCTGATCTCTGTACCCGCCTTGACGAAAGACCTGAATATGACGCCCGACCTGATCCTTTATAACGCCAAGCTGACCACGCTCGACCGCACCAACCCCAATGCGACGGCGGTGGCGATCACAGACGGGCGGTTCACGGCGGTGGATACGGACGCCGAGGTCATGAAGCTTAAGGGTGCGAAGACGCAAACGATCGACCTGAAAGGCAAGCGCGTCATTCCGGGTCTTAACGACAGCCACACCCATCTGATCCGCGGCGGGCTGAACTATCTGATGGAACTGCGCTGGGACGGGGTCGCATCGGTTGCTGAGGCGCTCGATATGCTTAAGGCGCAAGTCGCCGTCACCCCGGCCCCGCAGTGGGTGCGCGTGGTCGGTGGTTTTACCGAGCACCAGTTTGCGGAAAAGCGCCTGCCGACGCTGGATGAAATCAACGCCATCGCCCCGGATACACCGGTGTTTATTCTGCATCTTTATGACCGCGCCCTGCTCAATAAGGCGGCTCTACGGGCGGTAGGGTACGATAAGGGCACGCCCAATCCACCGGGTGGTGAAATTCAGCGCGACAGTGCCGGTAACCCAACCGGGCTGCTGATTGCCAAACCCAACGCCCTGATCCTGTATGCGACCCTGGCCAGGGGGCCAAAGCTGTCGCCCGCCGATCAGGTCATCTCGACCCGCCATTACATGAAGGAACTGAACCGGCTGGGCATCACCTCGGTGATCGATGCCGGCGGCGGGTTTCAGAATTATCCCGATGATTACGACACAATTGGTACCCTGGCCAAAAATGACCAGTTGACCGTGCGCATCGCTTATAACCTGTTCACCCAGAACAAGGGCAAAGAACTGGAAGATTTCCAGACCTGGACGAAGATCGTTAAGCCGGGGGAGGGTGACGGCATGTATCGCCATAACGGTGCCGGGGAAATGCTGGTCTTTTCGGCCGCCGACTATGAAGACTTCCGTGAGCCGCGTCCGGAGCTTGGGGCCACTATGGAAGATGAGCTTTATGCGGTGACCCGGCATCTGGTCGAAAGCCGCTGGCCGTTCCGCATCCACGGCACCTATGATGAAAGCATCTCGCGCTTTCTCGATGTGTTTGAGCGTGTCAATGCCGAAGTTCCGTTCGATGGCCTGCACTGGATCATCGATCACGCCGAAACCGTCAGCCCGCGCAATATCGACCGCATCCGGGCTCTTGGCGGCGGGATCGCTGTTCAGCACCGCATGGCCTATCAGGGCGAGGCCTTTGTGGCTCGCTATGGCGCTAAGGCCGCCGAACAGACCCCGCCGGTCAAGCGCATGCTGGAGGCCGGTGTGCCGGTGGGCATGGGCACCGATGCAACCCGCGTGGCCAGCTATAATCCGTGGGTGGGCATATATTGGCTGATCTCTGGTAAGACGCTGGGCGGCCTGTCGCTCTATGGCCCGCAAAACCGTCTCGATCGCGAAGCGGCGGTGCGGCTCTATACCGAAGGCTCGGCATGGTTCTCGACCGAAAACGGCAAGAAGGGCGCGCTTAAGGTCGGTCAATATGCGGATATCGCCGTGCCCAATGCCGACCTGATGCGCATCCCTGAAAGCGATATCAAGGATCTTTATTCCGTCCTGACGATCGTCGGCGGCAAGATTGTTCATGCGCAGGACGCGTTTAAACCGCTCGCCCCGGCGGCGCTGCCGATCAGCCCTGACTGGTCGCCGGTGCGCACCTTTGGCGGGTATCAGCATAAAAAGGCTGAGATCGCGTCGCTCGACAAAATCTCTCGCCTATCTTGCGCCTGCGGTACGGACTGTAAGGTGCACGGCCATGCCCACGGAGGCGCCTATGCCGCCAATGTTCCGGCGAATAATCTGCGTGATTTCTGGGGTGTGCTCGGCTGCGCGTGCTGGGCGTGACCGTGACCGCTCAGCATCTCAAGATCGTGATCGGACTGGTGCTCGGTTTCGGCATAGGGTTCGGCTGCCGCGTGAGCGGTATCCCCAGCCCTGCGCCGCCCGTAATCACCGGCGCTTTGCTGGTCGTCGCCATGACGGTCGGGTGGATACTCACTGACCGCAGGTTGTCGCATCGGCCCAAAGTGAGCGAAGTACACAGTGGCGGCCCCACCGGCCATCCCCATAAACCAGCCCAGACCCAAACCCCTCAACCCCAAACCTCCAGGAAAGACTGATCATGTGGCCCACGTTTATCGGTATCGCGCTTGGTCTGTTGATCGGGTTTGTCTGTCGTTTTTTTGATCTGCCCTTGCCGGCCCCACCCAGGCTTGTCGGCGCCCTGCTGGTTCTGACCATGACCCTAGGCTTTGTCGCAGGCGGATATATTGTGAGTTAGTGTATGTCAGTCGCTTATAAATCCACGGGTAAATCCACTGGCGCCTTTGCGCCTTTGCGCCAGCCGGTATTTGCCGTGTTGTGGGCCGCCACCGTGCTGGGCAATACCGGCTCATTCATGCGCGATGTCGCCTCTAGCTGGCTGATGACGGATCTTTCCGGATCACCGGCGGCGGTGGCGATGGTGCAGGCGGCGGCCACCCTGCCGATCTTTTTGCTGGCCATTCCGGCGGGTGTGCTGACCGATATTCTGGACCGGCGTAAGTTGTTGATCTTCATTCAGCTTTTGCTGGCATCGGTCAGTCTGGCTCTGGTGGTCCTGTCGGCGAATGGCCTGATGAGCGTCGAATGGCTGATTGGTCTGACGTTTGTCGGTGGGATTGGGGCGGCGCTGATGGGGCCGACCTGGCAGGCGATTGTGCCGGAACTGGTCCAAAAGCCTGACGTAAAAAACGCCATCGCCCTCAATTCACTGGGTATCAATATTGCCCGCTCCATCGGCCCGGCCGCCGGCGGGATGCTGCTGGCATCGTTTGGCGCGGCCCTGACCTATGGGGCGGACGTGGCGACTTACGGTTTCGTGATTGCCGCCCTGCTGTGGTGGAAGCGACCCAAGACCGAGGCCTCAGATCTGAAAGAATCGTTCTCAGGCGCGTTCCGGGCGGGGATGCGCTATGTGAAGGCCAGCCGCGAACTGCACCGTGTCCTGATGCGGGCGGCTATATTCTTTGCCTTTGCCAGTTCGGTCTGGGCCCTGCTGCCGCTGGTGGCCAAGACCCTGCTTAAGGGCGATGCCGCCTTTTATGGCCTGTTGCTGGGTGCCGTGGGTGCCGGGGCGATTGGCGGGGCCTTGCTCCTGCCGCGGTTGCGCCAAAGGCTGAACGCGGATGGCCTGATGCTGATGGCGGCGATTGTAACCGCCCTTGCCATGACGGTGCTGGCCGCGTCTCCGCCCAAGGTTGTGGCCGTGATCATCCTGCTGTTTATGGGGGCGGCGTGGATCATAGCGCTCACCACCCTTAACGGTACGGCTCAGTCAGTCCTGCCGAACTGGGTGCGCGGGCGGGCGTTGGCGGTCTATCTGACCGTATTTAACGGCGCTATGACGGCGGGCAGTCTGGGCTGGGGGGCGGTGGCGCAGGTCACCAATGTGGCGACGACGCTGCTGATCGCGGCCGCGGGCTTATTTCTGGCGGGGCTGATCTTTCACCGCTTTAAGCTGCCGGTCGGTGAGGCGGACCTGACGCCATCGGTGCACTGGCCGGAGCCGGTCAGGCTTGAGGCCGCCGACCATGATCGCGGCCCGGTCCTGATCCTGATTGACTATAAAATCCGCCGTGAAGACCGCCCGGCCTTTTTGGCCGCGTTGAAAGAGTTGTCGTTTGAGCGCCTGCGTGACGGGGCCTATAGCTGGGGTGTCAGCGAAGACAGCGACGATGCGGAGCGCATCACCGAATGGTTCATGGTCGAATCGTGGGCGGAGCACCTGCGTCAGCACCAGCGCGTCTCAAAGGCTGATGCTGACCTGCAGGCGGGGGTGTTACGCTTTCACACCGGCCCTAATCGGCCGGTGGTGCGGCACTTATTGGCGTTAAGCTAACGTCCGCACATTCGGTTCTCGCTCAAAGAAGCGCTGTGCTGCCTTATCGATAAAGTGCTCGGCAAAGACCACGCCGTCATCATGCACCACCCCGGCCTTATCGAGCAGGGGATGGCTTTGCGGTGTGTGACCGATGGCTTTAAGGTGGCCAAAGGCATCCATCACAAACTGAATGGCTGCCCCTTCAGTCATCAGCGCCTTGCAGCCGTCATCTGACAGGCAGACAAAGATAGCATCAAACAGGGCTGACGGCGCGCCCTGAAGCTGGGCATCGGCGGCCATCAGTTTGCCGTCCGACAGTTTGGCCCCACCGACCTTAGGGGCGATGATCACGGCTTTGCCGCCCGCGTCGGTCACCGAGGTCTTGACCTGCTTCAACAGAGCGGCATCGGTGCCATCGGCGATCAGAATCCCGACCGCGCGGCCCTTAAGAGTGGGTTTCAGGTTTTTCTGGATCGACAGGGCGTCCGACGCGGGCAGGTCAAACGGCGCGCGGGCCGCCTTTGCCTTATCCGGCAGGGGCATGTTCATACCGTCGGCCACACGCTTGGCCAGTTCATCCGTGACATTGCGCAGATTACCGAGCATCCGCTCACGCACCGGGGCTAAACCGACCTTGGACAGTTCAAACACGAAGCTTGAGGCGATGTGGGCCTGCTCGGACTCGGTTTGCGAAATCCAGAACAGGCGGGCCTGAGAGTAGTGGTCGGCAAACAGTTCGGCCCGCACCCGCAGCTTATCACCCTGTTCGTCCTGATCGGCGCGACCAGCATCAGTCTTGAAACCCGTCACCGGACATTCGCGCGGTCCGCCCGGTTCGCCAAATTCGGCCAAAGAATTAGGCTCATAGTTGGCGCGGCCCTTGGGCACGTTCATCTGCATCATGCCGTCGCGTTGGAAGTTCATGACCGGACATTTGGGCGCATTGATCGGCAATTGATGGAAATTGGCGGTGCCCAGGCGTGATTTTTGGGTATCGAGATAGGAGAATAACCGCCCCTGCAACAAGGGATCATTGCTGAAATCTATGCCGGGCACGATATTGGCCGGGCAGTAGGCGACCTGCTCGGTCTCCGCAAAGAAGTTATCCGGATTGCGATCCAGCACCATGCGGCCGATAATTTTAATGGGCAGGGTTTCTTCGGGGATCAGCTTGGTGGCATCGAGCACATCATAGGGCAGGCTGTCGGCAAAGGCCTGATCGAACAGTTGCACGCCAAGTTCCCATTCCGGGAAGTTGCCGGTGTCGATAGCTTCATAAAGGTCGCGGCGGTGGTAATCATTATCCGCCGATTGCAGCTTAAGCGCTTCTTCCCAGACCGTGGATTGCAGGCCCAGCTTGGGCTTCCAGTGGAATTTCACAAAGGTCGACTGGCCTTTGGCATTGATGAAGCGGAAAGTGTGAACCCCGAAGCCTTCGATGGTGCGTAAACTGCGTGGAATGGTGCGGTCCGACATGGCCCACATCAGCATGTGGGTCGTCTCCGGCATCAGCGACGCGAAGTCCCAGAAGGTGTCGTGCGCCGATCCGGCCTGCGGATAGCCGGAATTGGCTTCCATCTTTACCGAATGGACAAGGTCAGGGAACTTGATGGCGTCCTGAATGAAAAAGACCGGGATGTTGTTGCCGACCAGATCCCAGTTGCCTTCCTGGGTATAGAACTTGACCGCAAAGCCTCGGACATCGCGTGGCGTATCGACCGAACCGGCCCCGCCCGCCACGGTCGAAAAGCGGGTGAACACCGGCACTTTTTCGCCGACCCTCTGAAACAAATCGGCGGTGGTGACATCCGACAGCGATTGCGTCAGCTCAAAATAGCCGTGCGCGCCGGAACCACGCGCATGAACGATGCGCTCTGGGATGCGTTCATGGTCAAAGTGGAAAATCTTTTCACGCAGGATGAAGTCTTCGAGCAGACTTGGCCCGCGCGCGCCTGATTTAAGACTGTTCTGGTTATCGGAGACGCGGATGCCCTGATTGGTGGTCAGATGGCCGTCCGGCGTGTGGGGGCCTTTTTCCGGCACCTGCTGATGGGTTTCGCCGCCGTTACCTTTGACCGTGTCAAAATGTGTCTTATCGTCCATGATGGCCTCCCAGCGCATATGTTGAATGGCGGGAAGGTGCGCCTTATGGGCGTAAAGATGCAGTCGTTAACGCGGCTGAATAGATAAGGGGACTGCGTGCGACACGCTTAAAATTTACGTTTTGTATACGATCACAAAACTACTCCAAAATGTAACATGAGTTGAAGCGGATTGTGTTTTAAAAAACTTGCAACTTTGTGCGTCGCAGCATATTCTGAGGTTGTTCAGCGTTTCGACGCTGATTGCCCTTCCTGGGCGTTTCCTCCCTGTAAACTTTTAGCCGGACATTCGTGTCCGGCTTTTTTTTGCCCAAATAGGGGCCCGAAATCGAGGCATGAAAAAAAACCGCCGAAATCATTTCCGGCGGTTTTGGGAAGCTAAAATTATGGCGCCTGCGTTACGGGTGTTAAGGGTGTGTCCAGCAGGCTATCGTCCTGTGGCGTGAGACGGCCTTCTTCGGGGATCAGGAACACTGGCATCAGGCGGCGCGGTGTCGCCTTAGCCGTAAGGTAAGCCACCGGCACCGACAGCATCAGTGCAAAGGCCGCACCGGCGGTCATCAGCAAGGTTTCGGGCGCAAAGATAGACGCGACCAGCAACAGCCCCATGCCGATCAGGGTGTGGGCGGTGAAGCGCCGGGCCAGTTCATCGGCGGAGACTTCGTATTCCGACCGGCGCTGGGATTTCCAGCCGCTTTTGCGACCCGACAGGATCGACGCCACCATAAAGGCGTGGCTGATCATCACGACCGGCGCGATCAGGGTCGACAACACCGTCTCGACCATCAGGCTCACCGTCGCGCGCACACCGCCGCCAAAGCCAGAGCGGGTATCTGGATCGCGCAGAACAACAATAGCCGCCAGAACCTTGGGCACAATGAGGAACGCCATGGTGACGGCGAACAATCCGGCCAGCGGCCCAACCGAGGTCGCCGCAGGGGCAATATCTGCGGCGGCCAGAGCGGCGCCAGTAATAACCATACCCACCCACATCGGGGCCAGCAGATAGTTAAACACGCCGCGCAGCAGGTGGAAACGGTTGATGCCGTGCAGGCCCGAAGCGCCGACTACGGCGGCATGTTGCAGATTGCCCTGACACCAGCGCCGGTCACGGCCCAGAGTGTCCATCAGGCTGGGCGGGCTTTCCTCATACGATCCGTCAAGGTGCGGGGCCATATGTACGGCCCAGCCGGCGCGGCGTAGCAGGGCGGCCTCAACAAAGTCGTGGCTCATGATATGGCCGCCAAAGGGCGCACGACCGGGCAGGTGCGGCAGACCGGCAGCTTCGGCAAAGGCGCGGGTGCGGATAATGGCGTTGTGGCCCCAGAAATTGCCCTCAGACCCGGACCACCACGCAATGCCACAGGCGGCAACCGGGCCGTAAAGGCGGGCGGCGAATTGCTCACAGCGCGCAAACAGGCTTTTGCGGTTGATCAGGCGCGGCGCGGTCTGGATCAGGCCAACGCGGGGGTGGCGCTCCATCCCGCCCGCCAGTCGCACCAGAGTGTTGCCGCTCATCAAACTGTCAGCATCGAGCACGATCATGTGGGCGTAGGCCCCGCCATGGCGGCTGACCCAGTCGGCGATATTGCCCGCTTTACGGTCGGTATTGATCGGGCGGCGGCGGTAATAGATACGCGGCGCACCGCTTAAGCGCTGCATCTTGAGGAAGGCGGTGCGCTCAGTCTCAGCCGCAACCGGATCTTGCGTGTCGCTCAGGACAAAGATATCAAACCGATTGCCTTGCAGGGTGGCGATCAGGGACTGACGGATGGTATCGAGCCGCCCCACGACCGCATGGGCGTCCTCGTTGCAGATCGGCATGAGAATGGCGGTTTTCTGGGTCAGCAGCGGGATCGGCCCGTCCGGAAACAGGCCCAGATCGTCCTGACGCGTAAGGTATACCCACACACCGGCCAGGGATGAGATAAAGGCAAAAGCCATCCAGGTGAACAGAAAGCCCGCCAGACCTAAAAACACCATCTCCAGCGGGTGAAAGCCCTGATAGCTCAGGCTCGCCGCCAGCACGCCAATGCCGGTGACCCCGATCAGCAGCGACAGGCCAAAGATGAACACCCGCCGCCAGATCATGTGGCGCGGTGAGGTCGGGATGAGGGCCGATGACAAGGCCCCTTCGGTCAGGGACTGCACCGGCATGTCGAGCGGGGCCTCAGACGGCATGACCGGCGTGTGAGGTTCGGTCACCGGCTGGCGGATGCCAAAGGCGGGGCCCAAGCGGCCTGCAAATCTCAGTAAGTCCATCTGAACATCCATGTTTCCGTGAGCGCCGTAGCGTCTTTGTGCAGCGCAAGCCGCAGGTCCGCTATTTTTGCCTGTTCGGGTTGGAGGTGGCCCAATTCTAGGTGAAACCACACGCGGATAACGCCGCGATCGTTTAGGGTTTGCAGCCTGACGGCGCTTAAAGTCCCGGCGGAGGATTCCGCCACGGCGGTCAGGGTGTCAGGGTCGATGCCTTTCAGAGCAAAATCGACCATAAACACCCGGCCATAGCCATTAATGTCCTTACCCGTGCGGGTTTGAACCACACGACCGATCGTCTGGATTTGCGGATCAACCGAAGGTGATCCCCACATGACAGTATAGTGATAACTGTGGCCCCGGTGGGGCGCAAGCGGGGCAGAGGGCCGCCAGAAGGCCACAATGTTGTCAAAACCCTCAGTATTGGACGGCAACTCAATCAGATGCACCGCCCCCTTACCCCAGTCCCCTTTGGGGGTGACATAACCGCTGGGGCGCAGGTCGTAGCGGGCTTCATAATCCTCAAATACCGCTTGCGATTGCTCGCGCTGCATCAGGCCAAAGCCTTTAGGGCCGGTATCCTGAAAGGCGCTTTCTTCAGGCTTAGGCGGGTTGGTCAGGACGCGCCAGATGGCCTCATCACTGCCGGTGCGCAGTTGCAAGCCGTCGGCATCGTGAACGGCCCCTCTGAAATCATCAAAGCCGCCCTGATCGGCAGGGCCGTAGAGATACATGGCCGTCAGCGGCGCAATGCCGACCATATCGAGCGTTACGCGCGGGAACAGGGTGCATTGAATATCATAAACTGTCGCTGTGCCCGGCGTGATCTTGAACGCATAGGCACCAGAGACGCTGGGGCTATCGAGCAGGGCGTAGACCTGAACGGACGTATCGCCCGCCTTGGGGCGTACGATCCAGTAGCTGCGGAAAATCGGAAATTCTTCGCCGCGCGCGCTGGCGGTCGCAAGCGCCAGTCCGCGACCCGACAGGCCGTAGGTTTGGTTTGTGGCTAAAGACCGGAAATAGCTGGCCCCCAGAAACACCGCCATTTCGTCCATACCGGGGACATTATGGGCGTGGATGCGAAACCCGGCATAGCCGATATCACCGGCAGGGGCCGTGGCCGAGCGTGGATCGAAAGTGAACTGCGCGGCGTCATACCGGAAGGGCAGTGCCTTACCGTCATGGACTTCAAAGATGTCTATGCGTTCGCGGCTTAAGCCGCCGCGATGGAAAAATTCGAGGTGATAGCCTAAGCCCGCCTGTTTCCACGGCCCATGTTCCGGCTTAAAGCGGATGCCGCGATAGGCGTCATAGCCTAGGCTGGCCAGTTCGGCGGGTAACTCGCTCGATGGCGCCACATAGGGGCTGCGGGCGGTTTTTCGCGCCAGATCAATGACCGTCTGAAAGCCAAAATTTGGGGCGCTGAGCGCACGCGCGGGCGCAAGCATGGTTGTCGCCATGGCCGCCGCACTGATCCCGCTCACAAACTGGCGTCGCTTCAAACTCATCCTATCCCCAAAACACACAACTCTCGTCACCTGAATGCGGCTGCGTTCAGGTCTGAACTCAAAGCGGCACACCCTTTGGAGGCTTAAAGGGCCATGCGGCGGGTCATTAAGAATCCGTCTGTTGAAATTGTGCTCAGAGGTCGCCCTCTGAACCCTGCTGTCTTATGCAGTGAACGGAAACCGTCGGCGGGCCTTTAAGGTCATGAGGCAACCGCTTGGGGCGTTAATGGCCTGACTTATCCCGGTGTCCCAATTTGCGGGACACCACAGACAACGTCGCAAAGGACACAAACCGGGGAGGAATACAGCGCCTGCTTTGAAACAGGCCGCCGTCCGTGTCGCAATCCTTAAGACGCAATTAACCAGTTACGGTTTCGGGTTGTAAAAATTCGATAAGGAACGCGTACCAATTACAACAAAGGCGAATTATGAACGGTTGATTTCGCCTGTCTGGTGTCAAATCTGACACACTCAAACACACTCAGGTGTGGCTTTTAGGGTAATTTTTCACCGACAATTACGCATGGTCACGACGAGCGGCACGCTTGGTAAGGTGTATGGTCTTACCAAAAAATCGCTATATCTGACACAGCGTGTTGAAGTCTGAGAATTTTTAGAGTCATATGTGCGCCAGAGTCAGGCAGCCGCGCACGCACGCGGACATAAACGGTCACTACGTCGCTGAGTGATCGAAAACATAAAACAAGCGGCAACACGGGATATTGCACTGCGGGCCATGTACGGTCGCAGAAAAGGGAACGCTATGAGTGAATCAACGGGGGGCACCGCAGCCCCGCAGCCGGGCACCATGCCTGAGAGCCGGATGAGCAAATACCGCTGGGTGATCGTCACCCTGTTGTTTATCGCTATCGGCATCAACTATATTGACCGCCAGATGATCGGCATCCTGAAGGGCACGCTGCAGGAAGACCTGAAATGGACGGAAATCCAATATGCCAATATCGTTTTCTGGTTTCAGTGCGCCTATGCCATCGGCTTTCTGACCTTCGGACGGGTTATCGACCGGGTCGGCGTTAAGATCGGCTATGCCGTCGCCTTCACCATCTGGACGATTGCCTCGATCGGACACGGCCTGATCCATACGGTGACCCAGTTTGCTCTGGCCCGCTTTGTTCTGGGCTTTGGTGAATCGGGCAGCTTCCCGTCATCGCTCAAGGCCGTATCGGAATGGTTCCCACAAAAAGAACGCGCGCAGGCCGTCGGCATTTTTAACGCCGGGACCGCTATGGGCCCGATCATCACCCCGCTTTTGGTGCCCGCGATTACGCTGGCGTTCGGCTGGCGCGCCGCCTTTATCTCAATCGGTATTGTGACGGCCCTGTGGCTGGTGGCGTGGATGCTGATGTACCGTCAGCCGGAAAAGCACCCCAAGGTCAATGCCGCCGAACTGGCGCACATCCGCTCGGATGTTGATCAGCACTCCGGTGAAGCGATTGAGAAAATCTCATGGTTTAAGCTTCTGACCTTCCGCGGCACCTGGGCCTATGCGCTGGGTAAGTTCCTGACCGATCCGATCTGGTGGCTTTATCTGTTCTGGTTGCCGGACTTTCTGGGAAAATCCTACGGGCTTGACCTCAAAAGCTTCGGGCCGCCGCTGATTGCTATCTATATTCTGGCCGATGTAGGCTCGGTCGCGGGCGGCTGGTCGTCGTCTAAGCAAATTCAGATGGGCCGCACCCCTAATGCCGCCCGTAAGACCACCATGCTGTTGTGCGCGTTTGCGGTTATACCCATCGTGTTTGCCCAGTTTGTCGGCAATCTGTGGGGCGCTGTGGCCATTATTGGTCTGGCGGCTGCGGCTCACCAGGCATGGTCAGCCAACCTGATGACCCTGCCATCGGATATTTTCCCAAAGGCGGCGGTAGCTTCGGTCATCGGCATCGGCGGTACGGCGGGCGCCATCGGCGGTATGCTGATGACCACCTATAACGGCTATATTCTTGAGTTCTTTGGCTCATATCAGCCGATCTTCATCGTGGCGGGCAGTGCCTATCTGGTGGCGATTACGGTCATCCACCTGCTGACGCCGCACCTCAAGCGGATACCGATCGAAAAGATCCGGGTCGGCTAAACCGGCGGATATCCAACTCTCAAAAAAGCGCCGCTCTCTTACGGGAGCGGCGCTATTTTTATAAGCGCTTGCCAAAAAGTGTATGCGGTTTTTGGAAATAAAAGCGCGTCAAAAAACCTTAAGCGCGGCGGCGCAAACGCCTGACGATGCCCTGCCCCTTATGGACGATCGTGTGTTCAATCGTATTGGGTCGCCCGGTCAGCGTCCACACCGAGAACACAACGCCGACATACACGATCAGGGCCGGGGCGACGACCAATCCAATGCTGATGACCTCTAGCCATATGCCTTTGTCAAACCAGACCAGCGGTTTCAGGCCGTAAATCGTCGCGGCCATCGCAAGAAGGCCCAGCATATAGGGGACTAACGCGCCGATCTGATCGCGGATTTTCAGACCGATCAGGGTACGCACGCTGAACATGGAGAAGATAACCACGGCGGTGGCGGCTATGGCCTGAGTGGCAATCGCGCCGTAAACGCCGTACTGGCTGGCGGCAAACAGCATGATCGGCAGCTTGACGGCCAGTTCGGCCACCCCGCGCATCGACACAAACTGGTTGCGGTTTAGCACCATCGCCAGACACGGCAGCGGAAACGACGGCAGCACAATCATCGCGGTCAGGGCCAGCGCGGTAAGGTATGGCGCGGCCTCCAGCCACTTATCACCAAACAGCACATTCAGCACCGGCGTCGACAACATGGCCAGCGACAGCAAAACCGGCGTAATCAGCATGGGTATGCCGGCTGAGGCCTTAAGATAGGCGGCCCCCAGATCTTTGGGCGATTGAATGAGGGTCGCAAAGGCGGCGTTAATCGGCCCAATGGTCGGCAGGGCAATGGCTTGATAAGGGATATTGACCATATCGGTCGCCGCCGTAAACCGCCCAAATGGCACAAGATCAATGTAGCGCGGCAGGATCAGCCGGTCCATTTGCCAG
Source organism: Asticcacaulis endophyticus (assembly GCF_014652575.1). Taxonomy (GTDB): domain Bacteria; phylum Pseudomonadota; class Alphaproteobacteria; order Caulobacterales; family Caulobacteraceae; genus Asticcacaulis; species Asticcacaulis endophyticus. The sequence goes on from NZ_BMZB01000001.1 coordinate 1,490,980, forward strand.
TTCACGGACGATATAAACTGCGTCAGGGTGCTCCAGCCAACGACATTGGCAAAGCGCGGCCATTCCTTAAAGGTCAGGGACGGCTTCATGGGCGCAAACACATAGGTCAGGGACACAAACACGACCGCCGTGGTGATGGTGCCGATGGCCAGCGCCCAGTAGCTGCGGGTCAGAATGGCGACGGTCGCCACCACGATCAGGGAGACGCTTTTGGACGCCACATCCAGTATAAAACTTTTGCTGAAATCAAAGCGCTTGGCAAACAGGATAAGCCGTGGGCTGATCAGGCCGCGCATGATGGGTGAGATCGCCAGACACGCAATCAGCGGCAGCAGGCGCGGCTCATTGTAAAACAGCGACATGGGCCAGGCCAGCGCCCCCAGCACCGCCGCCACAATCAAACTGCGCATCAGGCCGAGCGTAAAGGCCGTGTTGAACATGTCATCGGTCAGATGCTCTTCGCGCAGCAAAATCGTCGTAATCGGCAGGTCAAGCACGGTCTCGACGATAAACACCGACGTCATGGCCATGGCCACCAGCCCGAAATCCGCAGGCCCTAAAAAGCGCGCCAGTATAAGCAGGGCGATAAAATCGAGCACCTTGGCCAGTAACCGCCCGCTGATCGACCACGCCCCGGCCTTGGCGGTGCGGCCTGATAAGGATGGGTTCGGGGTATCGCCGGGAGAGGGGGCGGGCTGGTCGGTCATCAGGTTTCCGGGCGGTACAGATTGACGGGCGAGATGCCCCGGCTATTGGCACACAGCGCGCGCGTAGGGCAAGGCGTGCGCCGGTTATTACCATAGTTATAAGCCATTAGGATTTCCCTACCGGCTTTGAGTGTGGTCTGTGCGCCACAGGCGAGGCCTTAACGAACAACGGCCTCCGCTGTGTCGCAATTTACACAAATCTGTCACATGTCCATGTCGGTTCTGTCATATAGGGCCCCTATAAGCCCCCTTAAGGCAAAACGACCTTTGTTGTGGGGGAGAGCGGTCTTCGCTCTTCGACGCCTGTCAAACGTTGGAGACAAAGACATGATCAAATCCAGAAAATTCCGTATCGCCCTTATGACCGGCGGCGCTGCGCTTGGCGTAGCCCTGACGCTGGCCGCTTGTGGCGGTGCTGACGGCGTGGCCTCACCTGGCGAAGGCGTCCTGGTTGGCGGCGGTTCGTCGTCTTCGAGCAGCAGTTCTACACCTGGAAATGGTACACCGGCTACGGCATGTCCGACCGGCCTGCTGGATGGTGGCCTGGTTGCCAACAACACCCTGCGTGCCTGTCAGTTGCCAAACCTGATCACCGGTGATCTGGTTCTGAACAAGGTCGCGGGTGCGGTTTATTCCATTAACGGTCGCGTTCAGGTCGGTGACGACCTCGGCGCTAACCCGGCTGCCCCGCTGGCGGGCACCAAAGGCACCCTGACTATCGCTCCGGGCGTGAAGATCTTCGGCTCAGCCGGTCTTGACTACCTGATCATCAGCCGCGGTTCGCAAATCTTCGCGTCGGGCACCGCCTCTGAACCGATTATCTTCACCTCCAAGCAAGGCATCGAAGGCACCGCCGGTGCTAACGCCATCGGTCAATGGGGTGGTCTGGTCATCGCCGGTCGCGCACCGTCCAATGTCTGCCCGGCTGGTGTCACCCCGCCGAACGTCGCCTGTTCCGAAGGTCAGGTCGAAGGCACCAACGCATTCTACGGCGGCAACACGGCTAACGACAACTCCGGCATCCTGAAGTACGTCCGCGTACAGCACTCCGGCTTTGAAGTTCTGCCCGCCAAGGAACTGAACGGCATCACCTTCGCCGGCGTCGGTTCGGGCACCACGGTTGATTACGTTCAGGTTCATAACTCGTCCGACGACGGCATGGAAATGTTCGGCGGCACGCTCAACCTGAAGCACATCATCCTGACCGGCAACGACGACGACAGCCTCGACACCGACAACGGCTACCGCGGCGCGGTCCAGTTCCTGATCGTTAAGCAACGTGACAACGGCGGTGACCGTCTGTTTGAAATGTCCTGCGCCGGCAACGCGGCTTACTGCTCGCATCCGATGATCTCCAACGCCACCTTGATCCGCCGCTCGTCGGTCGCGTCGAACGGCCTGGAACTGAACACCGGCACGGACCTGACCCTGATCAACTCGGTGATCCACAACACCTCGGCCACCACCACGACCGGCATCCGTATCACTGATGTCGCGACTCAAACCGCGGCACCGACCTTTAGCTCGGTCTACATGTCAGGCTTTGCCACCCAGTTTGCCTCTTCCGGCAACACGGCGGCGATCTTCACCGGCGGCACCAACAACACCGCTAACGGCACGTCGACCCTGGTTGATTTCGTGAACGGCGCCAATGAAACCGCCGTCACGGTCACTCCGGCAACCGCCGTCAACGCCGTCTTCTCCAGCGTCACCTATGTCGGCGCCGTGAAAGATGCCAACGACAACTGGTGGAAGGGCTGGTCCTGCGGTCTGGACAGCAACCCTTGCTAATCAAAGCATAAGCGCCTGATGCGGGGCGTCAGGCCGGCTATGGCCCGACGCCCTTTTTCCTTTTTTTGATCAGCAAAGGTTTGATCACATGAAGCCCACAACCCTGTCTCTGGCCGTGCTTATGGCGACCTCGGCGCTGATCGCGCCCTGGGCCGCTATTGCTCAGGAAGCCCCACCGGCTGACGTCCAGCCCGAAGTTACCGATACCGCCGCCGAAGAACCCATCACCGAAGTGACGGTGAAGGGCAAGTTCGTGCCGAACTCCATGCGCCGCACCGCCGAAGTCGTCTCCATCATGACCTCGGAAGACCTAAAGCGTACCGGCGATGACTCGGCAGCCACTGCCCTTACCCGCGTGACCGGTCTGTCGCTGGTCGAAGGCCGTTTCGTTTATGTGCGTGGTCTGGGCGAGCGTTATTCGTCAGCCCTTCTGAACGGTTCGCCCTTGCCGTCGCCTGAGCCGCTTCAGCGCGTCGTGCCGCTCGACCTGTTCCCGTCCTCGATCCTGAGCCGCCTGTCGGTTCAAAAGACCCACTCGGCTGATTACTGGGGTGAATTCGGTGGCGGCGTGGTCGACCTTAAGACCGTGACGACCCCGGCATCGCCTTTCCTGTCGCTGAGCGTCAGCACAGGCGGCAATACCGAAACGACCGGCCAGCACGCCTTTACGCACTACGGTTCCGACAGCGACTGGTTCGGCTTTGATGACGGCACGCGTAAGTTACCTTTGCGCCTGCGTCAGGCCATCGCCACCGGCAAGCAGGTCACGCAGGGCAATTTCACCGACACCGAACTGCAAAAAATCGGTCAGGACTTTGTCAACGCGCCGCTTAACCTCATTCAGGAAACCGACAGCTTACCGGCCAATCTCAGCTTCAACGTCGTCGGGGGCCGCAGCTTTGATGTTGCCGCTGGTGAACTGGGCGTGATCGGTCTGGTCGACTTCTCCAATAGCTGGAAAGTCCGCAATGGTATCCAGCAGACCGCCGTGAACGACCTGGATAAGCTGGCCGTCTATGACGATTACGACTATTCGACCTCGGAAAATAACGTCAGCCTGAACGGCCTGTTCGGTCTGGGTTTCCGTCAGGCCAAGCATTCGGTGCAGTGGACCAACCTGTTCATCCGCAACACCACCAAGCGCACTCAGGTTCGCGAAGGCTATGACGGCGCCAATGGCGAAGTCCGCCGCCGTGAACAAAGCGGCTGGTATGAGCGTCAGTTGTTCTCGACCCAGTTGAACGGCAACTCCGATCTGACCGACAAGCTGACCCTGAACTGGCGCGCCTCCTACGCGCAAACCGAGCGTGACGTGCCGTACGAAAAGTCGATCACTTACGGTGTCGGCCTCGAAGGGCGCTGGTATCACGATGCGTCGCGCGTGCGTAACCGCACCGATTTCTCGGAACTGAACGATAAGGTCAAGAGCGCAGGCGCCAGCCTCGATTATGACTTCTCGCTCGGCGAAGGCCGTGACGGCACCCTGACCGGCGGTTTTGATATCCTTGAGAACAAGCGTGATGCCTGGAACCGTCAGTTCAGCTATCTGACGCCGAACAACACCCTGCCGACCCCGGTGCAGTATACCCGTGTTGACTTCCTGCTATCGGACTTCAACATCTCGCCGGATCGTCTGGTGTTGACCGAAGTCACCGGCGGCGACGGCGCTGCGGCTTACGAAGGCGGTCTGTTCGTCAATGCAGCCTTCGCCAAGGTCGATGTCGAAGTCATTCCGCTGGTGCGTGTCGCGGCGGGCTTACGCTTTGAATCCGCCAAGCAGCGCATCACCACGGTCAATCTGTTCACGTCGGGCACAACACCCACACCGATCACACCGCTGAAGGAAGAATACCTCCTGCCTTCGGCCACCGTGACCTGGAACTTTGCCGACGACATGCAGTTGCGCGGCGGTATCTCCAAGACCATCGGTCGTCCGCAATTCCGCGAACTGGCCCCGCAGGTCTATCTTGACCCTGAACAGGATCGTCTGTTCGTCGGCAACCCGTTCCTGAAGGACACCGAAATCACTAATTTCGATGCCCGTTATGAGTGGTACTACGACGCCGGTCAGTACATCACCGCCGGCCTGTTCTATAAGGACATCGAAAAGCCGGTCGAAGCCACCATCCTTGATACCGGTTCCGGTGAAGGCCAGCAGTCCTACATCAACGCGCCGAAAGCCACGCTGATCGGGATGGAATTCGACTACAAGGGCGAGTTTGACTCCCCCGTAGAAGGCGCATGGTTTGCCTCGAAAAAGTGGCTGGTCGCCGCCAACTATACCTGGACGGACTCAGAAGTGACCGCAAAGTCCGGTGACGTGGTTTACACCGCGGCCAACCAGGGCATGCCGACACCCGCCACCAACTACATCCTCGACGGCTCGCGTCTTCAGGGCCAGTCGGAGCATGTGGCCAACGTCCAGTTCGGCTGGAACGACCTTGAAGCCAAGTCACAAGCCACACTTCTGCTGACCTACGTCTCCGAGCGCGTCTCTGCCCGTGGCAAGCCGGGCTATCCTGACTACATTCAGGAGCCGGGCGCCATGCTCGACTTCACCTACCGTAAGGGCTTTGACGCCTTCGGTCAGGAACTGAACTTCGGTCTGGAAGTTCGCAACCTGCTCGGCACCGAATACGAAGAGTACCAGGAGCGCAATGGCCGCGTAAATATCAACAACTACGATATCGGCCAGAGCGTCTCGGTCAGCCTGTCGACCCAGTTCTAAGATAGCTGATCTGGATAAATTTAAGCCCCTTCGCTTCTGGCGGAGGGGCTTTCTTTATACAAAATGGCCAGAATATAAAAAGGCCAGAGCATCATAAATGCTCCGGCCTTTTCATTGTGGAGATGTGCGCCTAATCAGGCTTAGCCCGGCTTAATCTTAGAACGTGTAGTCGAGGCTGACCATTACGCTGCGCGAGGCACCGTAAAAGGACTGGCTCCACATCAGGCTGCCGAAATATTTCTCATCAAAGGCATTTTTGACATTGAGGGTGGCGCCCACCTTATCGGTTAGTTTGATACGGCCCATCAGATCGACGATGGCATAAGAGCCTTGCGTGACCGTATAGCCCAGATCGGTGGTTGAGATGTCGTCCTGCCAGCGCACAGACCCGCCCAGCTTCAAATCGCGCAGTTCCGGGATGCTATAGGTGGTAGACAACTTGAGAGTCTTACGCGGAATATAGGTGCGTACGTCATTGCCATCTTGGCCTTCGATCGACATCTGGGTCCAGCCGCCATTCAGCGTCCACTGCGGGGTGATCTTGCCTGCGACTTCGAGTTCATAACCTTTCACGAAGGTGTCGATGCCGGTATAATAGCTCTTGCCTGTATCTAGGTTAAAGCCGGCATATTCCGCCAGATCATATTGTTCGGACTTGAAAACGGACGCGGTGGCGTAGAGGCGTTTTTCGAACCATTCCGATTTGACGCCGACTTCATAGCTTTTGCCCTTGGCCGCGGGCAGGCGGCTGCCGTCAAAATTGCCCTCTGACTGAGGATTGAAGATATCCGAATAGCTGGCGTACAGCGATGCATTCGGTGTCACATCATAGACTATGCCGACATAGGGGCTGACCGCCTCTTCTTCACGTGACGCATCTACGGCGTAGGATTCGCCCGTGGTCTCAAGCTTGATGGCATTGAACCCGACCACGCTTTTCAGGCTGTCGGAAATATTCAGATGGATAGCGGCGTAGCCGCGCGTCAGCTTATCGGTGATGTCTTCGGCGAGGTAAGTGTCCGGGTAGGTGGGCTCAGGTGGTGCCACAATATGGGTACCCTGATAGGCATCATAGGCGAACATATCGGCAAAGGCTTCCCACTTATGGCTTTTGCTCTCATAGGTGTTGAGGCCTGCGACGACCTGATGTTCGCGGCCAAACAGGCTGACCCCGCCATTGACGATAACGTCGAACATGTCCTGTTTTAATTCGGACGGATAATAGCCGCTCATGGCGACAACACCGAGGCCGGTCACCGGATCAGGATTGCCATAGGCGTACAACAGCTTAGCCTCGTCTTCCAGATCCTTGTGGGTATAGATGCCCTTGATCGTCCAGCCGTTCTCGAACTTATAGGACAGTTCGCCAAAGCTGGTCTTGCTGAAGGTATCCCAGAAGGTCCACGGGGCGGCGGTCGTTTCCGACACATCATAATCAATGGGCGTACCATCGGTATAGACCAGAGGCAAAGCGCCCCAGTTGTTGCCGGTGGCCAGATTGTCCTGCTGCGAATAGCCGGCGGTGAAGTTCAGCTTAGGGGTAATGTCCCACGCCACGACGCCGTAATAGACGTTGCGGTTGACGCCGTAATAGTTGAGGTAGGATTCTGTGTCGGTATTGGCGTAGACAAAGCGCGCCGCCACCGTGCCATCGGCATTGAGCGGTGTTGAGACATCGGCTTCGAGGCGCATATTATCCCATGTGCCGTAACCGACGGAGGCATTGGCGCGGAAGTCCTTGGTCGGACGCTTACGGATATAGTTGATGGTCGCCGACGGGTTGCCGGTGCCGGTCATCATGCCGGTGGCCCCGCGCACCGCTTCAATACGGTCGTAGATCACAGTGTCAAACGCGCCGGTTTGCAGGCCCCAATCCAGAGGCTGGCCCACGCCATCGACCTGAAATGTGGTGATCTCAAAGCCGCGTGAATTGTAATAGGTGCGATCGGTCTCCGCCGGCACGACGTTAATGCCGGGGATGGTGTCCAGCAATTGGTTGGCATCCGACAGGCCGAATTCTTTGATCTGCTGAGCGGTAATCACGGTCACTGACTGCGGCGTTTCGCGCAAACTCAGGTCAAGGCCGGTGGCGCCTGCCGATTCACGGATGACGCGCTTGCCCATGACGATGACTTCACGCACATCACCCGCGTCGGCTGCATCATCGGCAGCGGCGGGCAGGGCGAAGGTCAGGCTGGACAGAATGAGGACAGAGGCGGTCGTCCGCAGGGAGGATTTGCGCAGGGAGGATTTGAACATCAGGTAAAGGCCTTTGTTTTGCGCTGGTCACACACAAAGTCGCCAGCTTTTTTTCAACAATGCGTCGCAATGACTCTTGCTGGCTGATAAGTCAAGTTTGATTGAGAATTAATTGCAAATAGTCAGCTTTACTGGCCTATTTGCAACATCATTGCCTTGCGGGCGGTGAGCCAGCCGCGTGCCGCCGTCAGCGTAAGCCCGATGCCTAACAGAACCACCACGATATTGACCTGTAACGCGGCGGTGGTGAACGACATGTGGGTCGCCTGATGGACGCTGACCATGGCCAGCAGGCTCAGGCCCAGCGCCAGCCGCATCAGGCGTGACACGTCGGCAATAGGGGCGTCGCTGAAGCGCGGGCTGATCAGGGTGAGTACCGCCATCAACGCCATGCCGCCCCAGAATACCGGCACCGGCGGCAGATTAAGCCCCATACCCAGTGCAAAGGTTGCGGCAATCAGGGCGGGTGAGCCATAGATCAGCACGGTCCACAGGCGATGGATCAGCGGATGGGGCTTGCCCTTTTCGGCCGATTTGATCAGCCAGATATCAAGCCCTGCGGCGATCATGACCGTCAGGCCAAAGCCCAGAATGACGTAGATCAACTTGACCGGCCAGCCGCCGAACGATCCGAAATGCAGGTCGTACAGACTGGCGGCAACCTGACGGCCGGCCGGACCATCCGACAGATTATAGCTGCCCTTGAGGTTGCCCAGAGAGTCAAACCGCCACGCTTCGCCGTAGACCAGACGCTGATTGGGCTTGGTGGTGATCTCGATAAATTCGGTCGGGGTGCCGACCATGCGGATGGCGATGAAGGTGATCGGCTGATCCGGTTGGGCGGCAGTCAGGTTATTAACGGCGTTGATCATCGCGCCGTCCTGAAGCGGTAAGCCTCCGGTGGCGGCGGTCACTTCTTCGGGGGTGCCGAATATGGGCTCATAGGCTTTGAGGCTGTTGCCGTCATAATAGAGCGCACCCATGACCAGCGCGACCAGTTGCCCCAGGCCGATCGCCGTGCCGGTAAGCGTAATGATCAGCCCGAACGGCAGGGTCCACGCGCCGATGCGGTTATGGATGTCGGCGCGGGTCAGGTGGCCCTGACGGCGCACGCGAATGGCAAAGGCGTCGCGGAACATCTTGGGGTGGGACAATGCCCCACCGATCAGCAGGGCCATCATGCCGACCCCAAACAGGCAGACCACGATCATGCCGAAGGTTTCGGGCAGGTGCAGATAGTAATGCAGTTCGGTCAAAAAGTGGGTCAGGTCGTGGCTGGCTTCACCAACATAGCGCCCGTCCTGATCATAGGCGCGGGCTTCGTGGCCATAACCCACCGTCAGGCGCGGCATGGCCTGCGACGGGGTGGTGATATAAAGATCCGTGTCCAGCGGCCCGCGGTGATCATCAGCCAGCATGACTGCGCGCATATCCGCCGTGGCGCGGGCAATCGCTTCGGGGGTAGCGGTGGAAAATTCCGGCACATTGGGCCGTTCCCAGCGCTCAACCTCAACATAATAGACCCCGGCCCAGCCGGTCATGCAGATCAGATACAGGATGCCGCACAGGGCAAGGCCCAGAATTTTGTGGCCGCTCAACAGGCGGCGAACGAACGGGGCGGGGACTTTGGGCCAGACGGACATATTAAACGCTTCCCGTTAGGATAGGCAGGCTGACAAGGGCGGAGGCGGCGGCACCGGTGAGGGCAATCAGGCCAGTGGCCCGCCACGGACGTTGGGCGGCTAAACCCGCCATCAGAGCTACGGCGAATGAAAAGGTAAAAAAGAACACCGCCCAGGCATAACGCGTCGAACCGTGACCCGGCATGTAGGCCCAGGCCAGAAGCCCGACGGCCATGCCGGTGACGGGGGCGACGATCAGGCAGGACAGAAACCGCGCGGTGATGCGCAGGCCCTTACCGGGCGAGGCTGTGGGGTCGGCGGGGGCCTTTTCGCGGCGCTCACGATGGCTGAGCGGGGCCGATATCCAGCCCCTGTAGCCCTGCCAGCCGATGATAATCAGTGGCAAACACATAAAGATCAGGAACCCGACCGAAAGACCAAAATCAGGTGTATAGGCGCGCATCCACAGGGCCGCCGATACACACAAACACCCCCATGCCACCGGCACGGCCAGACCCAGCACAAGGGCGGGCACGCCTTCGCCCCGCCATTTGACATACAGTAAACCAATGGCGGCGGCGATCAGGGCGATGGCGATCACGGTGAGAATAAAAGTCATGATCACGCGATAACAAATGCTTGCGGCTCTGTAAATAGAAACTGCGAAGCATTTGCATGGTCGTGTTTGTTATCAACCTTTTAACTCGCCGTCAGTTTCACACTACCGGCCCGCAGACCTTCGGCGCTGGCGGTCACGGTGATGGCCCCCACTTTACGATCGGTCTGAACAATCGCCTGAGCCAGACCGTTGAACAGCTTACGCGCCGACGCCTTATCAGCCTCGTGGCTGACCGGATTGCCATTGCCGACGCCGATCACCGCACCGGGGCCGGAGACGCTAAAGGTCACCAGATGATCCGCTTTTGGCACCGGACGGCCCTTGGCATCGAAGGCTTCGACCTTAAGGATCGCCACATCGCGGCCATCGCCTTTGAGGGCCGTGCGGTCGGCGGTGAGCACCAGTTTGGCCGCAGGCCCTGCCGTTTCGCGGGTCTGCTTCATCACGACCTTGCCGCCTTTATAGCCAAAGGCCTGAATTTTGCCGGGCTGATAGACGACATCCCACTCAAGGTGACGGTTCTTGACGACCGGCTTCTTGCCCGCTGACTTGCCGTTAACGAACAACTCAACCTCATCAAGGTTGGAATGCACCCAGACGGGGATCGTCTCGCCTTCCTTGCCCTCCCAGTTCCAGTGCGGGAACAGGTGCAGCAGCGGCTCAGATTTCCACCATGCGCGGTAATAGTAATAGTTGTCCTTGGGGAAGCCGCAGGTGTCCAGAATGCCGAACTGCGACGAAATCGCCGGCCAGCGGTTATAGGGCGTCGGCTCCCCGCGATAGTCAAAACCGGTCCAGATAAAGGCTCCGGCAATAAACGGCTTTTCGTCGAACAGTGGCCAGTAGGCTTCGGCGGTCGAGGCCCACCACGGATGTTCGGTGTCATAGGCGCGCACGAACGATTTGGCCGCATCCGTCACATATTCCCCGCGCGTCGAGACGGTCGAGCCCGTCTCCGAGCCGTAAATTGGAATGTGCGGATAGTCTTTGTGGAACTGCTCCATCTGACCGTGGCGGTAGTTGAAGCCCAGCACGTCAACGACCGAGGTGATGCCCTTGCCGTAGGAATTATCAAGCGCTGCCGTCACCGGGCGGGTCGGATCAAGGCGGTTGCACAGGGCCTTCATGGTCCTGGCGACTTCGATGCCGCGTTCAGTCCCTTGCAGGGGCTCTTCGTTGCAGATTGACCACAGGATGACTGATGCGTGATTGCGGTCGCGCACGATCATGGCCTCAAGCTGATAGAGGCCGTCCTCACTTGAGGACATCTTGCGCGTCTCATCGATGACCACGATCCCCAGCCGATCGCAGGCCATCAGCACTTCGGGCGTCGGCGGATTGTGTGAGCAGCGATAGGCGTTGGAGCCCATGTCCTTAAGCTGCTGCAAGCGCCACAAGTTCAGCGCATCGGGGATGGCGGCACCGACACCGGCATGATCCTGATGGTTGTTGGTGCCCTTGAGTTTGACGTGTTTGCCGTTAAGAAAGAAGCCTTTTTCGGCATCGAACTTAATGTCGCGCAGGCCGAAATAGGTGACCTGCGTGTCGATATGGGCTGTGCCCAGATATAGCCTGGTTTCCAGCCGGTAGAGATGGGGCGCCTCGATCGACCACAGACGTGGCGCGGGCACTTGAGTGACCATCGTGCTCTCACGCCGGTCACCGGCTTGCAGGCCGTAATCCAGAACATAGTCTTCGGTTAGAACGGCCTTGCCGTCAGCATCATAGGCGGTAATGACATATTTAACGTCGGCTTTTTCGGCCGAGGTGTTGGCGATGGTGACCGAAACGGAGGTCTTACCATCCGCACTGCCGCGCACCCATACGCCCCACTGCGGGATGTGAACCGGGTTGGCCTTAACCAGCCAAACATGGCGATAGATGCCGGCCCCTTCGTAGAACCAGCCTTCGCCCTGCGTCGCGTCAACGCGCACCACCAGCACATTGGGCTTATCGTCGGTATTGATGAAGTCGGTAATGTCGACATTGAAAGACGTATAACCGCTCTCATGGCGTTTCAGGATAAAGCCATTGAAGATGATGACGGCATCGCGGAACACGCCGTCGAACTCGATCCACAGGCGCTTGCCCTTATCCGCCGTCGATACCGGCACGATCTTGCGATACCAGCCGACCGAGGTTTCAGGGAAGTCACGCCCGATCGGTTTATAGCCATGATCCGACGGGGGATGATGCTCGCGCACAGTTTCAGGAATATAGTCGGCATGAGGATCGAACGGCAGTTCCACTGCCCAGTCATGGGGCAGGTTCAGCGTGCGCCAGCCGGAATCGTCATAGTCGGCCCCAAGGCATGACGCGACATTGGCACCTTGCTTGGCATGGGTAGCCTGTGCCGCGCCATAGCGGAAATCTTTATAGATATCGCTGGCGTGGCCGAAGTGGAATTTCCAGTCAAAGTCGATGAGCGTACGCTCACGCGGGGTCAGATCGTCCTTGGGGAAAACATCAGTCATCATGGCCGGTTTAGGGGCTGCCATGGCGGCTGTTGTGCCAAAGCCCGCACTCAGGGTAGCGCCCGTGACAGCGGCGCTTTGCAGGAGGTGACGGCGGTTGAGATCAGACATGGCGGGTTCCCTCTTTATGCGTTGAAATTATCTTACAAATAAAAAAGCCGGGCTTTCAAGCGAAAACCCGGCCAAAAGTTATGCGGCTTAAATCAGAACTTATAGGTCACATCAAACAGGAAGCGGCGACCGTAATAGCTCATGTCGCCGACGCGGTTAGGCCTGTAATCGGTGTAAACCTTCATCGGTGTATCGAGCAGATTGCCTGCCTGGAACCGCAGGGATATGTGGTCATTAACATTATAGCCAGCCGAGAAATCAAGCGTGGTTTCCGGCAGGACACGCACCAGATTGGTCGAATCCCAGCCCAGAATAGCGGTATATTCGGAATGGTACTTGGCCCCCAGACGGGCCTCGAACTTCGCATCCGAATACCACAGGTCCAGAATGGCGGTGGTGTCTGCTACGCCGTTCATCGGCAGAGGATTGCCGGTCGGGACCAGTTCCTTGATGTTGGAATTGACCAGAGCCAGGTTAGAATAGATGCCGAACTTATCCATCCACGGCGCATCAAAGAAGGTATCGAACGGCGTCTGATAGGTGAATTCGACGCCGGTGATATAGCCGCCCTTATCGATATTGACCGGCGAGGTCAGCACATAGGGGCGGCCCATGATGGTCTCAGAGCGCTGATCGTAACCGACATAGTTCTTGACGTTCTTATGGTAGCCCGACACGGCAAACAAAGAGTCCGGACGGAAATAATATTCATAGGCGATGTCGATCTGATCGGCCTCGAACGGCTTAAGGTACGGGTTGCCTGCCGAGCCGGTATAGGGTGCTACCGGTGACAGGCTGCGGTTGGCCTTAAGCTCGTTCATCGGGGCGCGCGAGATCACACGGGCCGCCCCCAGCTTGAGGAAGCCGCCGCTGATGATTTCGATCTTGGCCGAGGCTGACGGCAGGGCCTTGATGTAGCTGACGCCGCCGGTGGCAGTGGTGACTTCCAGAGGGAACTCGATCCAGTCACCGGTGACAATATCCTGGAACCAGCCGCCGCCGGAGCGGGATTCGCCGGCACTCTGGCTATCGACATCAACCACCCGCACGCCAATATTGCCGCTGACCGGGGCATCGATAAAGGTCGTCTCGAAATTAGCCTGCACATAGGCTTCCCAGACCTTTTCGCTGACTTCGGAATTAAAGCGCAAACCGTCCGGATCGGGATTGACGGCGTTAGCGCCGTAAGCCGTTTGCAGCAGGCTGTCGAAATCACCGTTCAGCATGACCGGAATGTTGAAGTTCTTGAACTTGTAGGCCTCAAGCGATGACCCGGCGATGGTCACGCCCGCAACCGGTGCCGGATACTGACCATAGCCAGTGGCTTCCTGCTTGGTGCGGTCGGCATAGCGCGCGCCGAACATGAGGTTGGTCCAGAAGTCGCCGCTGAAATCGCGCTTGAAATCAAGCTGACCGGCGCTCAGTTCGTCCTTGACGCGGCCGGGGGTGGCTTCGCCAAATTCCGGCGTATAGCTTAAGGTGTCGGGCTGCTGCGTGACCGTGATCGACGGATCTTCGGTCAGAAGCCAGGTCATGCTTTCGGGATAGGCGTTCATCTGCACCGAGCGCCACAGATTGCTGCGTTCGGCGGTGGAGTAGGACAGGTCCGCCGAGACGGTCCAGTTATCATAGGTCCATTTGCCATTCAGGCCGGTGACCAGCAGGGACTTATCTTCTTCGTAGCGGGCGACGACGGCGGTGATTTCGCTGTAGGCGGTAGTGGCACCGACCAGATCGCCGTCGATGATCACCGGGTTGGTATAGCTGCCGGTGTTGCCCCCGGCCCAGTTGCCCCAGTTGTTGCCGCCGTACCAGGCCTGATTCTGGTCTTCCTGAATCTTGTACTTGGAATAGAGGAGATCATAGGTCAGCTCAAAGTTTTCATTCGGGCGGTACTGCGCCCCAAACGAGGCACTGTAGCGCGTCGAATCGAGGAACTTGGCCTCAGCACCAGCACCCCACGGCGTCGGCACTTTCGGGCCGTTCGCAACGATCGGGCCGGTCGAATTGCCGGGACGCAAACTGTCGTCATTGAAGCCCCAGCCGCGGAAGCTTTCGTAGCCGTTCTTCTGGTTCTGGCCGGTCAGGCCGATGACAAAAGCGAACTGGTCATTGACCTTTTTGACCCACGACCCCGACGCGCGCCACCCCAGACCGTCATAGCCCGGAAAATCAGCCCCGCCGTCATAATAGACGCCACCACCACGGGCGACGAACTCAGGCCCGGAATAGCTGAGCGGGCGGATGGTCTGAAGATCGACCGTGCCGGAAATGCCGCCGGACAACAGGCGCGCTTCGGAGGATTTATAAACCGCCGCACCGGCCACGACTTCGGACGGATAGATTTCCCAGCGGACATTGCGGTCGGGCTCAGATGTCGCCACTTCGCGGCCATTGACCGTGCCTAAGACCATGCGCGGGCCAATCCCGCGGATCGAAGCCTGACTGTCATTGCCGCGATCACGGCTGGTGTTGACGCCCGGCAGACGGGCGAGGGATTCAGCGATTGTCACGTCAGGCAGGACGCCGATTTCCTTGGCCGAGATAAATTCAGCGACCCCTGAACTGGCGCGTTTTTGGCCGATGGCGTCACGCAGGGATTTGCGGATGCCGACGACGGTGACTTCTTCGACGGGGGCGTCGGCAGACTCAGCCGTGGCCTGAGCGGTTCCGGCCACGCGTTCGGCACTGGCGGCGGTGGCGCGGGTCAGGACAATCGCCTTGCCGTCATTGGATTTGATAGTAAGGCCCGTGCCGCTGATCAGCCGCTCCAGCGCCTGATCGACGGGCAGGGTGCCTTCGACCGCATTGGTGCGCACGCCGTCAAGGTCAGAGGCGCTGGCCAGAACCTGAAGGCCGGATTGCTGGGCAAAGACCTGAACCCCTTTGGACGCGGGCTGGGCGGCGATCGCGAAGGATTTACCCGATTGGGCAAGCGCGGGGGCGGCATAGACGGCGCTGATGCTTAAGGCGGCGATCAGGGCCGCGCGTGAGGCGCCTGTGAAATGGCTCATGGTGGACTTCCCTGTTGGGCCGTGCCGTGGAGGCAGCAGCGGCTGTATTTATCGGGTGAGGCCCGTTCCGGCGTTCACCCCTCCTGTTTATGAAGATGAAGCAGGTTTAAGTTTCCGCCGCCGGATTAAATATTTTTTGTTGGCTTATTCGGCACTGCCGATGACGATGCGCTCATCATCAATCGTAACCGGCGCGTTCAACGCGACATTAACGGCTCTGGCAAAGGTGTCGGGCTGATCGGCACGGAACCAGCCGACCAGTTTTTCATCGTTCAGGGCCGGATCAGCGATGACGATCTTGCGGCTGTTGTAGCGGTTAAACTCGGCGGCGGCGCGGCTGAGGCTGTCATTATCAAGGGCGATCTGCCCGTCGCGCCACGCCAGCTTGCGGTCGATGACATCGGGGGCAAACTCGGCGCGCAGCGGTTCAGGTACGGGCTGAGGCGCATAGGGCACAAACACCTTATCCCCGGCTTTGATGCGCACGGGTGTCTCCGGCGCGTGCGTGTTCCAGACCTCGACCACGCCTTCGCTGACCATAACTTCGGCACCGGCCTCGAAGCGGCGCACACCAAAAGCCGTACCCACCGCGCGGGCGCGGACCGTATCGGCGGCGACGACAAACGGCCGCTCAGGGTCTTTGGCGACCTGAAACCAGACTTCGCCCTTGACCAGTTTTATGTCGCGCCGTGTTGGCGTCAGGGCGATGTCGAGCGCGCTGTCGGTGTTGACGCTGGCGACGCTCCTGTCTTTCAGTGGCACCTTGCGCAGTTCGCCGACCTGGGTCTCCAGTCGTGCGCGTCCTGACCATAACGGCAGCATCAGGGCGGCCCCGGTGGCGGTGGCGGCCAGCAATCCGCCGGTCTTCAGCAGATGGCGGCGGGTCGGTGAGGCGGGACGAGGGGCGATTTGCGGCAGGGGCTCCGGTTCAAAAAGGGGGGACGGGATATCCTCCGCACGCACGCCAGCACCCATGACGCGGGCGCGATTAAGCATGGCGAAGGCCGCTTCGGCCCGGAAAAAGGCCCCCTGATGGCGGGTGTCCTCGGCCAGCCAGCGATCAAGCACAGCCTGCCGGTCCGCGTCCCAGTGACCGGAGGCGCGGGCGGCGACGAACATGGATGCCTGATCATCAATGGCGGGCATAACCTGCATGTTCCGGCTTTGTCGTTGGGGCGTTAGCGGCGGCGGGGGCATCAGCATCCCCTTGAGCGACCTGCTTTAGGATCAGGCTTAAGCCGCGGGCGGTTTCTTTTTCCACGATGTTTTCGCTCACCCCCAGACGGGCGGCGGTTTGTGCCTGAGACAGGCCGTGGACCTTACGCAGTTCAAACACGGCGCGGCAACGATCGGGCAGGCCGTCGATAAAGGCCATGACGCGCGACAACTCCCGCCGCGCCGAGACGGCCTGTTCCGGTGAGGGGGAGGGATCGGCCCGGCCCAGTTCATCGATATTTTGAACGGTGGTGATCGACACGACGCGGTTTTTCCTGACCTGTTCCAGTATCAGATTGCGGGCCATCCGGTAAAGATAGGCGCGCGGCTCTGTGATGTGGGCAAAGCTTACTTGGCGCAACAGGCGGTAATATACCTCCTGCACCAGATCATCACGCTCAGAGGCCGTAAGGCCCGCGCGTGACAACCACTGCCGCAGTCCGGCCTCATGCGGCAGGATGTGCGTCCCGATGAAGGCGAGGCGTTCGTCGTGGGGGCTCATAACCGGCCTCCGCGAACCACGTCTCTACGGTATAAAATGCACGAGCGCGCGGTTTCCGCCGCATCGGGTGAATTTTTTTTACAACTATGGCGTTGGCTGGTCACGATAAGGCTCCCTCTTTCCTTCGTCTGGGCGCGAAGGTTTTGAGGACACTATGCATGAGCCGAAAAATTTGGCCAGTTAATTGTATGATAAAATGAGTGTGGTCAGTTCAGTGTGATTATTTTGCCAATAGCCTAGGCCGTAAACTCATAAATTTCACGGCATTGGTGTGAGGCTGCCTGTGCGGATACCAGGAGAAAAATTGCTGGAAATGCCTACATTTTCAAAATTTTACGACGCCGTAGTCCGTGCAGGCGGGCCACATCCTTCGGACGGCGAAAGGGCGTTATCCTGCGCCGGAAATCGACTTGAACAGGGGATGGCCCTGATCTACGTCGATTTCCTAGCATTATTTAGCCCTTTCAGCCGCCAATACCATGAAATTTATGAGTTTACGGCCTAATGACGCCCGCCTTATCCGGCACCGTAATTTCCGAGGCGGGTGCGTCTTTTAACGTTTCCGGCGTCGTCGCCACCCCGGCAATCAGGCGGGTCCCCGGCCGCAACCAGCTTTTGTAGACAAAATCACCGCCCTGCTTCGTCATGGGTACCGCCAGTCCGCCGGTGAAATCCCCGCTCAGGTACAGGTGCGTCTGGCCCTCATCCCTGACGCGGAACGTCATTTCCACCGGATAGACATAAGCGGCCTTGGGCCAGTCGAGCGCGGGCAGGGCCTTGCCGTCGAAATCAAAGAAGGTGGCGTTTTCCCAGTTCGAGCCGCTGCCCCAGCGGGTCTTGCACTTGGTCGATACCCACGCCGGTTCCCAATAGACGACGCCGACCCCGCCATTATCGAGCGTCAACTGCATCAGATCGTGCAGGTAGCGGGCCTGCCCTTCCGGAGAGAAACCGTAAGCCGAAAAGGTCGAATCCGCGCCCATCAGATTGACGTTGCCATCCAGATGCTTGTCGGTGAACGGGTAGGCGGTTTCGACCACCACAATATCCTTATCGGGATAGGTATGGCGCACGCGGTTGATGACGGCCCCCAGCCCCGCCATGTCCATCTTCGACCATTTTTTGTAGTAGCTGATGCCGATCAGGTCGTAGCCGGTGATACCCGCCCTGGTGGCGTTCAGGAACCAGCTTTCGACGTTTTCCGGTTGGGCGATATGCAGCATGATGCGCGGGGTCGTGCCGGTTTTTGCACCGGCATCCCTGACCGCCTTGATGCCAGCCTTAAACAGGCGGGCGTTGCGGTCCCAGTTGATCGGCTTCTTGGCCTGACCTTCTTTCCAGCTCAGGTCGCCCATCATCTCGCCATTGGTTTCATTGCCGACCTGCACCTGATCCGGCATCAGCCCTTCGGCGTGCAAGGTCATCAGGGTGTCGTAGGTGAATCTATACAGCGCCTCAGCCTGCTCGTCCGTGCTCAGCGTGGCCCAGGCCGCGGGCACCAACTGCTTCTCGCCGTCGGCCCAATCGTCGGAATAGTGAAAATCGAGCAGCACCGGCAAACCGGCGGCCTTGGCGCGCCTCATGGCTTTGGTGACATCGGCCAGATTGGAATAGGGCGTCCACTTCGGGTCGTTCCATAGCCGCAATCTCACCAGATTGGCGCCGGACGATTTGAAGATGCCATATACGTCTTCGGGCGTGCCGGTTCGGCTATAGGTCGCGCCGCAGTCTTCCATCTCATTGACATAGGACAGGTCGCTGCCGAAATAATAGTCGCGGGCAAGGGCTGACTGCCCGGTCAGCAGGCTTAAGGACAGGGCGGTGGCGGCAATCGTGTTTAAGCGCATCACAGGAACTCCGAACGGTTTCCTTATATGACGAAGCTGGCTGACTTTTCCGCCAAAGCTTGGTAAAGCGCCCGCATGAATTTGCAAAAGCCCCCGCGTCATACCTTTGCCGTTGCCCCGCTCATGGACTGGACGGACCGGCATTGCCGTGCCTTTCACCGCGCCCTGACCAAGGAGGCGCTGCTCTATACCGAGATGGTGACCTCGCGCGCGATCATCCATGGTGACCGGGAAAAACTGCTGGGTTATTCACCGGTTGAGCATCCGGTGGCCCTGCAGATCGGCGGGTCTGATCCGGCAGAACTGGCGGCGTGTGCGAAGATCGCGCAGGACTGGGGCTATGATGAGGTCAACCTCAACTGCGGCTGCCCGTCCGAGCGGGTGCAGTCAGGATCATTCGGCGCCTGCCTGATGCGCGAACCGCAACTTGTCGCCGACTGTATGCAGGCCATGGCGGAGGCTGTGACCCTGCCCGTGACCGTCAAATGCCGCATCGGCGTCGATGATCAGGACGAGGAAGCCGCCCTGTTTGCACTGGTCGAATCTTGCGCTGCGGCCGGGGTGAATACCTTCATCGTCCATGCGCGCAAAGCGTGGTTAAAAGGTCTGTCGCCCAAGGAAAACCGCGATATTCCGCCGCTCAACTATTCCCTGGTCTATGCCCTGAAACGCGCCCACCCGCAGCTAAACATCATCATCAATGGCGGTATCACGTCTTTTGAGGCGATCGATGAGCACCTGATGCACGTTGATGGCGTCATGCTGGGCCGCACCGCCTATCAGGAACCGGCCTTTCTGGGGCAAGTCGATCGGCGTTTGTTTGGCGCGGCCGGCGATGTCGGGCCGTTTGAAGCGCTTGAGGCCTACCGGCCCTATATGCAGGCGCAACTGGAGGCGGGCGTCAGCCTGCCCGCCATGACGCGCCACATGCTGGGGATCATGCACGGCCTGTCCGGCGCGCGCGCGTATCGGCGGATTATGACGGTGGAATCTATTCGCGACGGTGCAGGCATTGAGGTGCTCGATATGGCCATCGCCGCCGTCCACGACGCCATGTCCGCCGCCGAAGCCCGCCGTGAAGCCTATACCGCCGGAGCCGCTCAATAAGCAGGGCAGGGGCGCGGCCCCTGCACCCGGAAGTTGGCTAATCGAACATCCTTCTAAGGTCGGGTCTAAATTTAAATCTAGATGGAGTGTAAATCAGGCTTCGAGCTATCGGCTGCGTGGGGTCACGGGATAAAGGCACGCGAAAAATTAGATGCCTAAGCGCAACAATAGCGGTTGATTGGTCAATGCTTATCCTAAATGGATCGCTCCAATAGCTTTTACCCTCGTCGTTAAATGTTGGCCTCGGCTCGCCTGCCAGTATCATTTGGCAATTCAACGGAACACTTTTGAAAAAATCGTTGGGATGAAAAAACTGACTTCGGGAAATTTGGCCCGCAAAGGAAAGTGTAATTTGATACCCGAATTGCCTAAAAAGAGCGAGGTATCCCGCGCAATATAAAGATACCTGATGTTGGGTGCTAATTGTCGCATTGACCAACTTTAAGGTGATTAGATCTCTAAGGTGCGAATCGTAATGTTTGCCTTTCCAACTGTTGCATCCGTGACCTGGGATGCGCTGGCCCTTAATCAATAAAGGCTTCTGGCAAAGCAAGGTCAGGCCACTACGTTCATTTTTTGAAACGGCCTGACGAGCATCGGCGGGGTCAAGGGCTAATGCTTGCTTTGGAATGATATGTTCAACCGATAAATCGTCAAAACAGACAGGTCTGCAACATGTAGGGCATAGTATAGTATCTTTGTCCTCAAACGATGGAACTAAAGAAATTAAATCGCTTCTCATTTTATGCCAAAGAATTTGCTTCTGTGCAGGTAAATCAATGAGGCTCATGGTTTTGGTTTCTATACATGTTTCGTTTCGGAATTTTTCTTTAAGTTGAAGTGATTTTTTAAGAAAAGCAAATCGAGCATATTTATTTAAAGGCGATAATTTCAGAGATATTTTAAGTTCTGCACAGAGTGGAAAATTTAAACATTACAGCGCTCTCCTCCTCCCTATCGCAGATGGGGAGGTGGCAGACCGCCTTGGGCGGGATGAGGGAGGGGGATTGCGCCGTCCTCAATGCCTGAGCGGCCTTTGGGGCGTAACGCCTCAAAAGTCGGTGCGTTGGTAATGCCTCAGCCATCCCCCTCCGTCTCGTCGCTAACGCGCCGATCCACCTCCCCATTGCTGCGCAACAGGGAGGAGAAGGGGCTATCCCCCTGCCTTGCGCAATGCCGCCACCTCGACCTCCAGTTCCGCAATGCGGTTGCGCAGAGGGGCGGTCGCGGCCTCGATCTCTGAGGCGGTGAAGCGGGGCGTGATATGCTGCGGGCAATTCCAGTCAAAGGCCTCCAGCCTCAGCACAATCCCGCGTTCGGCCACCCCGCGATAGCCCGGCGTGGCCAGTTTGGCGGCAAGCTCTGGCTCGACCTTAAGATCATGAACCGACGCATGGGCCAGCACCTTAAGACGGGCCTGATGCGGATAGTCCATAAGAAACAGCGACACGCGGTCGTCCACGCTGACATTGCCC
The DNA here is from genome assembly GCF_014652575.1 of Asticcacaulis endophyticus. Lineage (GTDB taxonomy): Bacteria > Pseudomonadota > Alphaproteobacteria > Caulobacterales > Caulobacteraceae > Asticcacaulis > Asticcacaulis endophyticus. Next base: position 1,512,451 of record NZ_BMZB01000001.1, read on the forward strand.
AGGCTGATATATTGGCGATTGCCGCGAAAATCCGCAAACCCAAGGTGGGTGTCATCCAGCACCTTTAAAAAGCCCGCTGGCCCGCCGCGATGCTGAACATACGGCCATCCGTTCTCAGACACGCTGGCCATATAGAAGCTGTCGCGCTGGGCGATGAACGCGGCCTCTGCTGGCGTAAAGCGGTCCGAGGGCCGGTCATGGGGGCGTTCCCACAGGGCTGCCGCCCCGTTGGCACCTTGCGCGGCCTTGACCGCAGGCGTGATCAGGCGATCCAGATAATCGTAACCCACGCAGGCCTCCTTAAACTTGGCGTCTTTTGTGAATGAGATGGCGCCTTTGGTGGATGTGTCTTGCGCCAGATTGGGCGACATTGTGGGCCTCACAAAGGAAAACACAATGTCCAAGACATCAAAACCCACCAAAACCGCCGTCGTGACCGGAGCTTCTTCCGGCATGGGCCATGCCATCGCCCTGCAACTGATCAAAGATGGCTACCGCGTCTATGTCGCGGCCCGAAGCGTCGATAAGATGGCCGATCTGGTGGCCAAAGGCGCCATTGCCATCAAGATGGATATCTCCGTACCCGCAGATATCGACGCGGCCGCGCAGGCGATTTTAAGCCAGGCAGGAACCGTCGATGTGCTCGTCAACAATGCAGGCTACGGCCTGTTCGGGGCGATGGAAGATATCGGCATCGACGAAGCGCGTTATCAGTTCGAGGTCAATGTTTTCGGCCCCGCGCGACTGACCCAGCTTTTGCTGCCTGCCATGCGCGCGAAACGCGCGGGTACGATTATCAACATCACCTCAATGGGTGGCAAGATATACACCTTGTTGGGGAGCTGGTATCATGCGACCAAACACGCCCTTGAGGGCTGGTCAGATTGTTTGAGGCTGGAACTGGAGCCTTTGGGTATCCGGGTGGTGGTGATTGAGCCTGGGATTATAGACACCGGTTTCGGGGATGTGGTCGTGGACGGCATCCTCAAGCGATCGGGGGATGGCGCTTATGCCGAGGTGACGCAGCGCGTCGCCAAGGTGACCCGCCAAAGCTATAAGCCGGGCACGGGCACGAAACCGGAGGTGATCGCCCGCGTTATATCGAAGGCCATAAAGGCCCGCAGACCTAAAACCCGATATGCTGCCGGCCGGTATGCCAAGATGATGATCAGCGTTAGAAAATGGTTTGGTGATCGCGCCTTTGACAGCCTTATACTGAGCCAGATGAAGTAAATTCTGCATTTTAGAGATAGAAAGGGACGCAAAGGCCTTATGACCAGCCACATTCCCGCCGACCGTTGCAAGCTGCCCCCCGCCTTCTGGCGGGCTCTGGACAGGTGCGGACTGCCGCCAGTGGCGGTTCTGCGTCAGGCGCGGCTGCCCGCCACTGTGCTGGGCGGGACGCAGGTCGTCAGTACCGGCCAGTATTTCGCCGTATGGCGTGCGCTGGAGACCTTAAGCAGTGAGCCAGCGTTCGGGATCAGGCTGGTGCAGATGTCGGACCCAGAAGGCTATCCCCCGGCCTTTCTGGCCGCCTATTTTGCGCGTGATTACCGCGATGCCCTGATGAGAACGGCGCGATTTAAGCGTCTGTGCACGCCGGAAGAGCTTTATATAACGGAAACGGAACATGAGGTCACGCTGACCACAAAGTGGCTTTTTGCCGTTGAGCCGGAACCCGCGGTCTCTACCGATGTGGCGTTCGCCCTGCTGTTATCCATTGGCCGTCACGGCACCGGACAAAACCTGACGCCTGTGCGGGTAGAACTGATGCGGCCAAAGCCACAAGGCGGCGCGCATCAGGCCTTTTTTGGCTGTCCAGTGCATTTTGGTGCCGCTCGCAATGCGCTGATCCTCAAGCCCGGTGACCTTGAGCGCCCGTTCCCCGGCCACAATCCCGAACTGCTTGAGATGCTGACGCCTGCCCTGTCTGCCGCCCTTGGGGAACTGGACGCGAGTGACGCCATCGGGGATCAGGTGAAGGCCGTTCTTAAGGGAAAGCTGGCCAGCGGGCGCCCCGAATTAGCGGAGGTCGCAAGGGACCTTGGTTTGAGCGAGCGGACACTGCAGCGCCGGATCACCGAGGCAGAGACGAGTTTTCGCAGCTTGCTCAATGATGCCCGTCGCGAATGGGGCTGTCAGCTTCTGCGTGATGGCACGTCAGGTATTGACGAAATCGCCTATCTGCTGGGCTATCAGGATACCCGTTCATTCTGTCGTGCGTTCCGCGAGTGGGAAGGCCTGCCGCCAAACCAATGGCGAAAGGTGAATAGCGATCAACCGTCTTTAGCCGACGCGGAGACGGCGCATCTGGATGAGGTTGTCAGCGGGTCTAAGGCTTTAAGATAAGCGCCGTGCGGGTGGCTTCAAAGCCCGACAGGCGGCCAAGATAGCTCATGCCCAGCAGGGACGTGCTCAGGCCCTCGCGGATGACTATGGCCTCGACATCGCGCACTTCGGTCTGGCCGATGTGCACAGAGCGCAGCTTGACGACCGCCGCTTCGGTCTTGCCCATCGCCGTGGTCACCAGCCGGTCATATTTCAGTTCATCGGCATCGACCCCTAAACGCAGGGCATCGGACGGGGTGAGGGCGACGATGGTGGCCCCGGTATCGACCAGAAACTTCACGGAGGCGTCGTTGACGCGGGCTTCGGCCCAGTAATGGCCGTCCTGAGACTTGGGGATCGAGGTCACTGAACCCGCGTTGGCGGGCAAAACCGGAATGGTCATGGCGACCGTGGTCAGGCTTTGGGCTTCGCTCTTAACCGTCTGGGCGGACAGGGTGTCGTCCAGCGCCATAACCGTGTGGCCAGTAAACAAGGCGCAGGCGACGGCGCACGTAAGTATAACAGCCGACTTCAACATAGGATTTAATCCCAACCAACCATCTATGGCGGCGCTTTTTACGCCTTAAGGACCAGTCTAACCCAAGATGGTTTTTATAGAGTGAATCGGTGGGTGGGATTTTTTGGGTGTGTGATTTGCGATTTTTTTGTTTTTGATTCATGAAATTATATAATTAAATCAATATGATATTATTTTTTACAGAAAATATATGATCAGGGTTCGGATTAATTATTGCGTTTGGTAAATTCTGTGTCACCATATGTCAGTGACGCGACGACGACTGAGAGGGTGAAAACCCCTGCGAGCCGCGACGCGTCTCTTTGTCCATTTGTATTGTTTGTTGGAAAAGGAGACGCAAATTGAAGGACAACGACAAAAACATGCAACACGCCCTGAATTCATTCGCATTTCTGGGCGGCATCCTGGTCAATAACCGGCCAAAATCATCCGGCGCAGGCAGTCGTCCCCAGGACTATAAACCGACAGGTAAGAAGTAGTCTCTGAGTTGACTTAAATAAAGCGCTGCGCTCAAGGAACGAAGTGTTAGCGCAAACTAAAAAAAGCCTCTGCGTTGTTCACGCAGAGGCTTTCTCTTTTATTATGGATTAGGCTTAGTTAGAGGCGAGCTTCACGCCAGCCTTGCCCGAAGCGTCAGCCAGGTTAGGCGACAGCTTGCGCAGCTTGATTTCCGAAACGGCGCCACCGGCAACCTTGGCCGAGCCTTCGACCCAGTACAGGCCATCGGCGCCGAGGAAGTTATACTTATAGTCAACGATGGTGGTGCCGGCGCGGACTTCGCAGGTGTTGAGGGTCACCATCTGCTTGCCGGTGACAGGAACGGCCTTGGAGACTTCGGTTTTCGCGGCGGCGGCTACGGCCTTACCGGCGACGCCTTCCTGAGCTTCATCGCACTCGGCGAAGGCTTGGGCCGACAGGGCGCTGACAGCAAAGGCGGTGGCGATGAAAAGGGACTTGCGCATGTAAAGATCACTCATTCTGAATGGGTACGGAGAATGCCAATATATAAGAGCACAGTTAAAGCGACGTAAAAGAATGCGATCAAAATAACAAAAAAACGGAGAAGTGAGTACTTCTCCGTTCTCTTTGCGTTACATGGTGTAACTATAGTCGTGATAGTTAAGTATTTATAGTTAAGCCGCGGTTAATTCACTCAAGAAGCGGCGAATGTTCTCGCTCATCGCTTGGGTGCGGTCGGTCAACTGACGGGCAGCGCCGAGCATCTCAGTCGAGGCCTTTTCCGTATCCGCGGCTGAGGCCGACAATTGCTCGACCGAAGACGAGGCGGTCGTGGTGCCGTCGGAGGCTTCGTTGACGTTGCGGGCGATCTCATTGGTGGCGTCGCCTTGCTGATGGACCGAGTCAGCGATCGAGGCGGCGATCTCGTTCATGTGCTTGATGGTCTCGCCGATGCCGCGGATGGCGTTGACGCCGTTCTGGGCAGCACCTTGAATGTCCTTGATGCGATCGCGGATTTCATCGGTGGCCTTGGCGGTTTGCTGGGCGAGGGACTTCACTTCGGAGGCCACAACCGCAAAGCCCTTACCGGCTTCACCGGCGCGGGCCGATTCGATGGTGGCGTTAAGCGCCAGCAGGTTGGTCTGTTGAGCGATGGCGTTGATCAGGTCAACGACTTCGCCAATCTGGTCAGCGGCGCGGCTCAATTCGGCCATGCTGGCGTTGGTGCGGTCAGCTTCCGACACGGCCTCAGCGGCGATTTCCACCGAGCGGACGGCCTGGTCACCGATAACGCCGATCGAGGCGGACAGCTCAGTCGTAGCCGAGGCGACGTTCTGGACGTTATCCGCCGAGTTGCGGATCGAATAGACGGCCGATTGCGAGCGGCGCTCATTTTCCTGAGCGATGGTCAGCAAAGTGCGGCCGTTGGCGTCGAGGTCAGAAGCGGCGGAACCCAGCGCATCGAGCATGTCCTGAGCTTCATGGCGGAAGCGCTCAGCCAGTTCCGACATCTGACGGGCGCGCTCTTCGCGGGTCTTGGCGGTGGCGGCTTCGATGGCCATCAGGCGTTCTTTTTCTTCGGCGTTCGATTTGAACACGTTCAGGCTTTCGACCACCGACTTCAGTTCGTCGCGGCGAGCCAGGGCGCTGATGTCGACGTTTAGATGGCCGTTGGCCAGTTCTTCGGTCGTCTTGGCGATGCGGTTGATGCCAGCGACTGTGGTGCGGGAGAACAGATAGGCGATGGTGCAGGACGCGGCGGCCATGATCACGGCGAAGATGGTCAGAAGGCCGATGGCCGAATTCTGGGTCTGTTGGGCCTTGGTGCCGTCAGCCTTGGCCGAGGCAACGCTTGCCTTGATCAGTTGGTCGCTGAGGTCCGACATCTTGGCGTAACCGGCATCGAACTGCTCAAGGAAGCCGACGACCGAGGCGAAGTCCACTTCCATGACCTGACCGGCGAAATCCACGGCCTCTTTATAGGTCTTCACTTCTTTGGATAGTTCGCCGAGCAGTTTTTTCTGGTTCAGGTCGGTGACGGAGGCGTCGACCTGCTTGATGTGCGCTTCGATCTTGCCAATGTCGGCAACGACTTCGGCGGACTTGGCGGCAGAGTTGGTGCCTACGCCGGCGGCTTGGGCGGTCAGGATGCGGAAGAACTCACCGTTGGCTTCGCGGATCTCAGCTTTGATCTCGCCCATCTCAACAGCTTGCGGCAGGCTTTTGTTGTTGATGGCGTCAATGGCCTTGCTCTGCTGGTTCATGGTGTAGATCGCACCACCGGCCAGAGCGGCGATCAGCGCGGTCGCCACGGCGGCCGGCGCCATGAACTTGAGCGTGAACGACCAGTTGGAGATATTAATGCCGCCGCCCTTGGTGCGGATCTTGGTTGGCTTCGTCATGAGTGGCCCCTTAATGCCTGCCGGGGTTCCCCCGGTTCAGTCCAGATTCATAAAGAAAGAAGCTGCCCCCCTGATATCAAGAGCATCCTCCATCGCCTGTGATCCACGGGTCGGTGCGTGAATACCGAATCAATCGGCCTCACGGCATGAGTCGCAGACCTCAAGCCTTGGGCGCAAACATGTCAGATTATAGTTGTCGAATTCCTAACAGGGTAAAGGAAGATGGTTACCGGCCGTCCTGTTAACCATATTAGAGGGGCCGCAACGCCCTTTATGGCCGCGGTCAGGCTGGCTGGGCGCAGGCTAAGGTCTTCATCGGTATGGCTTTGGTATGGAAAAGGCCCCGCCGGAGGGCAGGGCCTTAAATTTTGAGCCATTAACGATTTCAGGCCGGTTTTTAGCCTTAAGACGCGTCGCCAGAGGCTGTGCCAGAGGCTGTTTTGTCTGCCTGAGCCGCTTTGGCGGGCTTGGTCAGGGTGCTGACCAGCTCATTTGCGGCCTGTCCTTTGAGGGTATCGGTTACCTGCATGGCCCGGATTTCCGGGGCCTGCTGACGGTTCAGAACGGTCGTGACGTCATCGGCGGGCGCTTCGATCACGGTCTCGGTTTCCGGCGCCTTGACCAGTTGCGGGGCGGCAGACGGGCTTATACCGCGGTTATTGCGCGCCATCTGGGAGCGGGCGCCTTTGAACTGATAAAAGACATGGCTGCCGACGGTGGCGATCCGGTCCATGCGGCCCGACCAAGACGGATTAACCTGTGTGGTGTGAAAGTGGGTCGAGGTGCCGACGCTGGCCATCACATGGCCGGACAGGGCGTCTGCGGCGATCTTCTCGGCACGCTTCCAGGCCCAGTTTTCAACGCGGCGGCCCAGAGCGCCATTGCAGGTAAAGCTGAACTGGCAGCCGGTGCGGTGATAGGCGCCCTGATAGACCACATTGCAGATGGTCTTGGGGTAGGCCGGATGGCGGACGCGGTTCAGAATAACTTGAGCCACCGCGCGTTGTCCGGCTTCGGTTTCGCCGCGGGCTTCGTAATAGACGGCCTGGGTCAGGCAGTCCATATCGCTGCGGGAGCGGTTATCAAGTGCGAAGGGCGCTGCGGCCTGAGAGCGCGGACGGCCCAGAAGGCCCTCTTTGCTGAGGCCCATCCCAAGGCTGGCCTGAACGATCTGAGCGCCGTCATGGCTGGGTTGTTTACGAACCCTGATCTGGCGCTGAGGGCGGTGCGGATCGGCGCGCAAAGACGACAGGTTCTGGGCCAGCAGGATCGATTGGCGGTCACGCAGGGCCTGTGACGGGCTGACGGCCGGATCGTAACGCATGGCGATCGCCATGGCGCTGCGGTCAACGGAGGCTTGATCCGTAGAGAGGGCAATCGTGTTATGAGGGGCGTGGGCACGCACTGGTGCCACGGCAGACATATTCAGAAAGTGTTCGTCCGCAAAGCCGTTATCAGCGACGTCAAGCAGGCGTTCAGCCTGAGAGTGGACGTTGGAGTTGCGTGACATGTGCCCGCCCAGCCAGGCTGCGCCTACGGCAGCGCCCAGCAGGAGGCCGATAGATGACGCCGCCATCATGGCCCGCGCTTTGGTGCGCGATACCTTAAGCTTTGTGGCGAGGTTCATCTTCGGAACACGCAGGTTAAGTTTCAAAACCAAAGGTTTCGAGTCCTATGTGACGAGAGCCTTTGTGGCTCCCCGGAAAAGGTGCGTAAAATTCAACTCAATTAAGCGTACTAACTTAAAGTCTGAACCTACGGCTTTTTGCCGCGCGGGCCTGCCCTGAAGCACTGGCAAGGATAACAGGGCCACCGCGTTCGGAGGTGCGGTTAACATCACAAATGTGGCGGAAATGTGTTCGCCCTGAATATGATCTGAACTTAGCACAGTTCTGCCTTATAACAATAGACTATAGCTAGAGTTCATAGGGGTGGCGTGTCGTAGTTAATGCGATTTATATTGACAGGACTTTGTGAGTATAAATTACTTTGTCTTTTCGGTTTGCCTTATTTTTATTGTTGAGCTGTTCTGTATTCGTCGCGCGTTGGTCAATTTAATGGCCTGTTAATAAAGTTTTAAGCGGGTGCCGTGGCTGATTTTTACCGTATTGAGGGATGCGGCTATCCACAGGGGCGGTAAATGGCCTTGATCTCTATGAGGAAATTCGGCGGGGCCGGGTGTGAGCGAATACATGTCAATAGGCCGTGTGCGGAGGGGTGGGCGCAAAAGGGACACGGTTGAAACATTTTGTGTTGGCATCTTTCCTTTTTATTTTAAAAAGCTACATTGTGTTCATGACACGTTCTCATTTTAAGTCCTCGGCTCATCTCATCGCGCCGTTTTCCGTTTCAGACATGGCCCCGTCCGGCTTTTCGGATCATTCGGGGGCGTTTGCGGCTGATTTTTCCCATCCTGCCACCTGGGTGCCGCATAAGCCTGAGCGGCCCGATAAGTCTGAGGGCGGTAAGCGCTTTCGCCTCAACGCGCCGTACGAGCCGGCCGGCGACCAGCCAACGGCGATCGCCGATCTGCTGGCGGGGATTGAGGGCCATGAGCGCGATCAGGTGCTGCTGGGGGTGACTGGCTCCGGCAAAACCTTCACCATGGCCAAGATCATCGAGCAGACCCAGCGTCCGGCCCTGATCATGGCGCACAACAAGACGCTGGCGGCGCAGCTTTACAGTGAGTTCAAGGCGTTCTTTCCGGATAACGCCGTCGAATATTTCGTCTCCTATTACGACTATTACCAGCCCGAAGCCTACGTCCCGCGCACCGACACCTATATCGAAAAGGATTCGTCGATTAACGAGCAGATCGACCGGATGCGCCATTCGGCGACGCGGGCGATTCTGGAACGCGATGACGTGATCATTGTGGCGTCCGTATCGTGCATCTACGGCATCGGTTCGGTCGAAACCTACACCGCCATGACCTTTGAGCTGAAAGTCGGGCAGGTGATTGATGAGGCGCAACTGCGCGCCGATCTGGTGGCGCTGCAATACAAACGCAATGACATGGCCTTTGAGCGCGGCAGTTTTAGGCGGCGGGGCGATGTTATCGAGATTTTTCCGGCCCACTATGAAGACCGGGCCTGGCGGATTTCGCTGTTTGGCGATGAGATCGAGGCCCTGACCGAGTTTGATCCGCTGACGGGCAAGAAAACTGCCGACCTGAACGACCTTAAGGTCTATGCCGCCAGCCACTATGTCACCCCGCGCCCGACCCTGAAACAGGCTATCGACCGCATCAAGGCCGAACTTAAACTTCGGCTGGATCAGTTGCGGGCCGAGGGCAAGCTTCTGGAGGCTCAGCGCCTTGAGCAGCGCACGACCTTTGACCTTGAGATGATGGAGGCGACCGGGGCCTGCGCGGGCATCGAGAACTATTCACGCTACCTGACCGGCCGTAATCCGGGCGATCCGCCGCCGACCTTTTTTGAATATCTGCCGGAAAACGCGCTGTTGTTTGTCGACGAAAGCCATGTCTCGGTCTCGCAGATCGGCGGCATGTATAAGGGCGACTTTGCGCGCAAATCGACCCTGTCGGAATATGGCTTTCGCTTGCCGTCGTGTCTGGATAACCGCCCTCTCAAGTTCGAGGAATGGGACGCTATGCGCCCGCAGTCGGTCTATGTGTCAGCCACGCCCGGCAAGTGGGAGATGGAGCGCACCCAAGGGGTCTTTGCCGAGCAGGTTATTCGCCCGACCGGCCTGATTGATCCACCGGTTGAGATCCGTCCGGTCTCCAAGGACGGCGCCAATCAAGTTGACGATGTGATTGCCGAAGTGCGTAACGTCGCCAAGCAGGGCTATCGGTCACTTGTCACGGTTCTGACCAAGAAGATGGCGGAGAACCTGACCGAATATATGCACGAGCAGGGCATCCGCGTGCGCTACATGCACTCCGACATCGACACGCTGGAGCGGATTGAGATTATCCGCGACCTGCGGCTAGGGGCGTTTGATGTGCTGATCGGCATCAATCTGCTGCGGGAGGGGCTGGATATCCCCGAATGCGGGTTTGTGGCGATACTGGATGCCGATAAGGAAGGGTTCCTGCGCTCTGAGACTTCTCTGATCCAGACGATCGGGCGGGCGGCGCGGAATGTTGACGGCCGGGTCATTCTCTATGCCGACAAGATGACCGGCTCGATGGAGCGGGCCCTGTCTGAGACCACCCGCCGCCGTGAAAAACAACTGGCCTTTAATACCGAGCACGGCATTACGCCTGAGAGCGTAAAGAGGGGTATTGCTGATATTCTTGACAGCCCATACGAAAAAGCTGATCGTGTGAGTATACCTATGGGTGTGGCCGAAAAGGACAGCAAGCCGTTCCTGGGGTCCAACTTTCAGGCGACGCTTAAGGATTTGGAGGCGCGCATGCGTGAGGCGGCCAGCAATCTGGAGTTCGAGGAGGCCGCCCGTCTGCGCGATGAGGTCAAGCGGTTGAAACTGCTCGATCTGGAGTTTGCCCGCGACATGATAAGTGGCGGGGAGGGGTAAGCTATTATACTGTGACTATGTGGCCACGGTTTCTGTGCATAAGTCATATGCCTATCGCTTTTTAATGACCGATTGGAGCTTTATTTGCGCACTGATGTGTGTTCGGTGTTTGTGTAAATATAAATAAATAACAAGGGCGTGATCACAGCTTAGCTGTCGCAAAATGTCACACCGCTGAGACTTAAATGTGCTAATGTGGCACGAAAAGGGAAAAACGCCTTTACGACGGGCAATAGGGCACCATTTCGCGGTGGCCCGGCCTGTGCATAACCTGGCCTGTCTGCTGCGGCAGTGTCCAATTGTAATAGCGTTAAAAACACGGATTGTGGGGTTAAAGAGGATGCGTAGAACTCGTTTAAATGTCGTGCCGCCTGTCTCTAAGCCGCACGGCAAGGAAAATGGCTCAAATGGTCACGCGACCAATGGGCATATGAATGGCCACAGCAATGTGATCGAAGCTGGGTTTAATGGCGATGGCGGGCCCCACAACGGGACTCTGGCCACGATTGCGCTCGATATGACGTCGATCAATCTGCCTGAAGTCAGCGTGACCGCATCCATGGCTGAGGCTTATCTGGCCAAGGGTGAAAGCCGCAATGAACGCGTGCGCAAGCTTCAGGAAGAGGCCAAGCGTCTGGCGCGTGAGCAAATTCTGGAATTTGAAGTGCTGCTGGAAGCGACCGCCAAGATGGCGCTCGATATCGCTGATGGCGGGGACATCTACTCGGTCGGGTCGCGCGAACTGTGCCGCCGTCTGGCCGATGAATTGCCGCGCACCCTGCAAACCCTGCAAGCCATCACTAAGCGCAACTAAGGCTTTGGTGGCGTCCACTGAAAATGACTCGCTATCCTTGGGATAATTTCCTATGAAAGCGGGTCATCATCGTGTCAGCGGAGGTACTATGCGCGTCTCATCCAAGGATTTCGCCAGTACCGTAATAAGTACCGCCATAGGTGTCGCCGTCTTGCTGGCCTTGTCAGCCTGCGGCAAAAAGGAAGAGGCGCCGCCACCTGCGCCAGCCCCTGTGGTCGAAGCGCCCAAACCCCCGCCGATGGAGCCTATGCCCGCCCGCAAGCCCGGCCTGTGGGAGACCGCCTATTCCGAAGAAGGCTCTGACGGGGTGGCGCCGGTCATGAAAATCTGCATCGATGCCGAGACCGATAAGCATCTGGGGATCACCGGCAACGACCTGTCGGGCGATAAATGCACCAAGACGGCGGTGTCGCGCATGGAAGACGAAGACGGCAAGCCCTATTGGGCCATGATTGCCGAATGTGACATGGGCTCAGGCGGCAAGACCGAAATCAACGGCAAGTTCATCGGCGACTACACGTCAAACTACACCTTCACGGCACGGTCTCAGACCACCGGGGCGGCGCTGGAGCACATGAACCGCGTCGTCAATATCACCGTCAAATCGCGCCGGATCGGAGCCTGCCCGTCCAGCATGAAGGGCGGCGATGTCATCATGCCCGGTGATGTCAAGATGAACCTGTTTGATATGTCGGTGGTTCCGCCCGAAGGCCAGTAGGCTAGAGCGTTTTCCCATCAAGTGGAATCACTTGATGGATGAGAAAGAGCGACCACTAAAAAATCAGAGCAAATTTACGATCAATATGAGCGAAATTTGCTCTAGATCAACCAGCCTTTGGGGGTTGGGTATGGGCGGTTGTGGACCAGGTGGTTGAAGCCGACCACGCTGCGGCCGACGGTCCAGATAAAGACGCTGCCGAACGCAACCCAGGCCAGAAACGGGATTTTCAGGCCGGTAATCACGATCAGCAATATCACCATAGCAATCCCGATCCAGAAGGTGCGCTTCTGAAACTCATAATGGGATTTCAGCCAGTCGGGGGCATTGTCCTGAAACAGGTAGATCAGGGTGATCGCCAGAATCCCGGTAAAGCCAAGGCTCATCAGGAAAATAAAGAACAGCACGTAGTTGATCATCGGCACCAGACGCGGATTGCCGAAAAAGGCTTTGAGCTGGGACGCGGGTTTGTCGGACAAGGGGGCAGGCGTTTCGGAGGACATGATCACTAACTGATAAATAAGGACGTGATCAGATTAGAGCGCATTCCAAAAAGTGTGAAACGGTTTTTTGGACAAAATGCGCGTCAAAGGTATAAAAACCAAAGCGGCGGAGACGCAAGTGGTTAAACCTCTGGGATGAGCACAAGTATGTCCGTCACGCCAATGTCGACACCCATCTGCGACAGCAAGGTCGTGGTCTGGCCACGGTGATGGGTTTGGTGATTAAAGATATGGGTCAGGACGAGACCGAGGGGCTTGGTGTGGGGTTCATTGTTGCCACGCACATAGCTGAGCGGGGACTCAAGGGCGGCGTCACCTAAGCTATCGATATAGGTGATCATTAAGTGATCCAGCGCCTGACGGGCCGGGATGTAATCGTCAAGCCGCTCAAAAAGCACGGCATTGAGCCCGGATGGTATGGGGTAATCATGGATAGGGGTGAGCGCGCTGCTGGCCGCATGGCCTGCCAAACGCTTGCCCCAGATGATGTCAGCGACGATCAGATGATTAAGCGTGCCCATGACCGAGCCGAAAAAGGCGCCGCGATCGGCCCACAAATCGTCATGACTAATCGGGCGGATGGCTGCGATCAGTTTGGCGTTCATCCACTGATTATATTGGGCCAGCAGGTGAAGGGCGGCTTTCTGGGTCATCGCTCCATAACTACGGTGCAGCCAGCCTGATCGGCATCGCTTAAGGCTTCGGGCTTGTTGATGGTGACTTCGACCGACTGCGCGATCGGCAGTTCCAGCAGATGGGTGGCGATGTCCTCAGCCAGAGACTCAACCAGCTTGATATGGCCGCGGGCGATGATATCGCGCGCAAACTGCCCCACAAGCTCATAGTTGAGCGTGTCTTTCAGGCCGTGGATGGGGTGGGTGCCGACGGTGATGACGGCATCGATGATCAGGGGCTGGGTGCGGCCATGTTCATGGTCATAGATTCCGATCGCGGCCTCAACCTTTAAACCCCGGACGAAAATCTTACGGGATTTCAGGCTCATGCGGCAGGCTCCAGATCGTTTATGCTGTGGTCAGGGCGGTGCGTCCAGGCCCCGAAGTCAAAGTTACATTCGGCCAGATCTTCGAGGGTGAGGATGACGCTGTTGGTCGGGGTTTCTTCGATTTCAAAGCGCACGCACTCGAAATCCGGCACATGGGCGGACAGGATGGCCCCCAGTTTGTGATAGAGCGCCATAGCCACGGCTTCGGTGGTGGGGTCGCCTTTGATCACCAGCAGGCGCGGCAGCAGTTGCGGCTCATGGCTGCGGAAATAGCCGATCATCGGGTCGTCATGGCCAAGCTGAAAGGCGTGGTCGAGGGCATTATCGACGAAGGCGTGCCAGTCGCGTTTCAGCGCCTCAAAACTCAAGGCATAGTTACGATCACCCCACGCAACGGCCGGGGCCGAGGGCTTGGCTTTCAGGGTCACCTTGACGAACTCATTATGGCCATGGGGCGTCAGGCACTTCGACGAGGCGTCGGCGCGCAGGCGGTGGGCCATAGAAAAGCGGCGGGTGAACTGAATCTGGGGCATGAAACCAATATGGGTAAGCAGGTCGATTGCTAAAAGCCTATATGGAGCCCGATGTCAAATAATGTGAGGGTTACAGCCCCGCCATATCGGGGGTGCGCCAGTTGAGATGCTGGCCGCCATCGACGCAAATCATCTGTCCGGTGACCGAAGGTGCGGTCGCAAGATAGGCAACGGCGGAAGCAATTTCCTGCGGTGTGGTCGCCTTTTGCAGCAGGATCGCGCGCGCTTCTTCGGCGAAATCCTCGGCGCTTTGGTGGATCGACGGCAGGGTCGGGCCGGGGCCGACGGCATTGACGCGGATTTTAGGTGCCAGTTCCTGCGCCAGGGTGCGGGTCGCGTGCCACAGGCCGGCCTTGGACAGGCCATAGCTGAAAAACGGCGGGGAGGGCTTCAGCACGCGCTGGTCGATGATGTTGATGATCGAGGCACCGTCAGGGATGTATGCTTGGGCCGCAAAAGCCTGAGACAACAGCACGGGTGCCTTAAGGTTGGTGTCGATGTGGGATTGCCAGCTTGCCTCGGTCATCGACCCCAGCCGGTCATCGGAAAAGACCGAGGCATTATTGACCAGAAGGCTGATCGGCCCAAGTGCGCCTACCGCTTTGGGCAGCAGGGCCTTGACGCTTAGGGTGTCGCTCAGGTCGGCCTGAACGGCGACCGCCGTGACGCCGAGCGCCGACAGTTCGGCCACTAACGCGCGCGCGTCAGCCTCTGAGCGGCCATAATGGACGCCGATATCATAGCCGTGACGGGCCAGTTCAAAGGCGATGGCGCGGCCAATGCGTTTGGCGGCACCCGTGACCAGCGCGGCTTTAGAGGGGTTAGTCAATACGGCCAAAATCAATCAGGTTCAAAGCCACTATAAAGCCCAGAAAACAGGCCAGCACACCGATGGCTACCATCGTCATCTCCCATACATATTTGTGATTGGTGTAACCTGACCGTTTAGCTGTGACAAGCCTTGCATCGGAGCGGGTTGTCTTTTTATATGACCTAAGCGCATCCCAAAAAGTATAAAGCGGTTTAGGGATCAGATGCGCGTCAACTAAAATAACAATTCAGAATTGAAGTAACCTGCATGGAAGACTGGAAACGCGTTGTTGAGCCCTATACGAGGCCTTTGTTCTTTGCCCATTCGCGCATGACGCGGGGCAAGACCTTGGGCGTGCGCGGGCTGGTGGTTGATGAGCGCGAGCGAGTATTGCTGGTCGAGCATACCTACCTCAAGGGCTGGTGGCTGCCGGGCGGGGGCGTCGATGCTGGCGAAACCGCCGGTGATGCGGTGGTGCGTGAGCTTAAGGAAGAGGCCGGGGTGATCGCGCGGGAAGCGCCGAAACTGCTGTCTGTCCATTCCAACGAACAGTTCTTTCCCGGCGATCATGTCCTGCTGTTTCGGGTCGATCAGTTTGAGGCGGGCGACATGACCTCGCATGGGGAAATCAAGAATGTCGATTTTTTTGCGATCGACGACCTGCCCGAAGATACCAATCGCGGGTCGCTTAACCGGATCAATGAGGCGATGCGGGGATTTCCGGCTGATCCCCTCTGGTAGTTCTACTTCACAAACCGGCGAATGAAGCGCCGTGAAGGCACTTCAAAGCCATAGTGGGCCAGCGCTGACAGGCCGATAGTAACGGCCATGCTTATGATCAGCCATAGTTCCTTGGGGCCGGGCAGGGGCGGGGCGGCCTTGAACATCAGGTAAAGCACCGCGTCGTGGATAAGGTAGATGGCGTATGACAACAGCCCCAGCCCGTGTACCCAGTTGACATTGATGGCGCGGGCAATAGACCCCTGATCGTGGCTTAGGGCCATGATCAGCACCATAAATGCGGCAATCAGGGCTATATCGCTGAACCGCCACAACAAAAGGGCGAGGATGGCAATGACGGTCGGGGTGACCCATTTGGCGCTGACGAAATCGCGTAACCGGTAAGCGACCAGACCGATAAAGAACGACGCCAAACATCTCAGCATGGTTCCCGGCGCATAGGATGACGCGATATCAAGCGGGCCGGTACGGCGCAAAAGTTCAGTCTTGGCTAAGACGGTCGGCCCAAAGGCGATCAGGGCCAGCACGCTTAAGCTTATCGCCGCGCCTGCCATAGCCACCCGTTTAGGCGCGCGCAACGCCGCCCACACAAACGTCGGAAACAACAGGTACGCCATCCACTCGGTTGAAATCGACCAGGTTGGGCGTACAATTGAATTGGCCAGCCCCCACGCCTGCGTCATGGTCAGGTTGGGAATGATTGCGCGCACAATATCTTCGCGGAAATAGGTCTTGCCCAGCACGGTGACAATCAGGATCGCGGTGATCACCGTCATCAGCAAGTATAGCGGATAGACCCGCGCCAGCCGCACCCACAAAAAGCGCTTATAATCCGGCCACTTGAAGCCGTGAATAAACAGCTTGCCATAGGTCAGGGCCATGACGAAACCGCTGAGGATAAAGAACAGATCGACGGAGATATAACCGTGCTTGATGAACGGCCGGATAGCGTCGGGGAAATGGTAATGGCCCGTCATGTGGTACAGCACCACATAGATGGCCGCGATCCCGCGCAGGCCGGTCAGGGCCTTGATCTCGGATTTAATCTCAGGGTGCTCAGTAGACATTTAGGACAGGGGCGGAGCGCATCCCGAAAAGTGTGAAGCGGTTTTCGGATAAGATGCGCGTCAAAGAATAACCGCTTCCCTATCCGGTCTGTTTGAAATGGCAAGGGGCAAAATGCCGTGATGAGAACAAAAAGAGATTGTATTGATCAAAGTGCAGCTTATTTATCCATCTGATGAGCTTCGAGTCTTTCCCTTCTCCCCGTTCACGGGGAGAAGGTGACCTGACGAAACGGTATTATCGTTTCGTCAGGTCGGATGAGGGGCAAAACGGCGCCGATATTTTCAGCTATCGTGAATGCCCTCACACTCTATAAGTGCCCCTCACCCCAGCCCTCTCCCCGTGAACGGGGAGAGGGAGTTTTAACAGGAACCCCGATTGACTGACGAACCGATTCAAGACGATGCGCCGATCATGCCGCCGGTTGATCTTGAGGCGATGAACGAATTGCTGATCGGCGGTGAGCTGATCCGCAAGGAGGCGGCGCTCGCGCCCGATAAGCCCGGCGTCTACCGCATGATCGGCACGGACTCTGAGGTTCTGTATGTCGGTAAGGCCAAGAGCTTAAAAAAACGCATCCTTCAGTATGCGCAAGGTAGGTTCCACTCCAACCGCATCGCCCGCATGGTGTCGTTGACGCGCGAAATGGTGCTGGTGCGCACCGAAACCGAGGGTGAAGCCCTGCTGCTGGAAGCGCGCCTGATCAAGTCGCTCAAGCCGCGCTACAACGTCCTGCTGCGCGACGATAAATCCTTTGCTGAAATTCTGGTGCGTAAGGACCACGAAGCGCCCCAGATCACCAAGCACCGCGGCTCACACAGTATCAAGGGCGAATATTACGGGCCGTTTGCCTCGACTTTGGCGGTTAACCGCACGCTTGATACCCTGCAACGGGCGTTTTTGCTGCGCACCTGCACCGACAATGTTTACGCCAGCCGCACCCGGCCGTGCATGTTGCATCAGATCAAGCGCTGTTCGGCGCCGTGCACGGGTGAGATCGGCCTCGAAGCTTACGGTGAGCTAGTCAAACAGGCCCAGACCTTTTTGAATGGCAAGAGCCGCGCGGTGATCGAAGACCTGTCGGCGCGCATGATGCGGGCGTCTGAGGATATGGAATTTGAGCGCGCCGCCCATCTGCGCGACCGGATGCGGGCGCTTAATCATGTGGTCATGTCGTCGTCGGTGGGCTTGAACGAGGCCGAGGCCGATGTCTTCGCCGTCCATGCCGAAGGCGGTTATGCCTGCGTCCAGAGCGTGTTTTACCGGGCAGGGCAGAACTGGGGCGACCGGGCCTATTTCCCGCGCGTTGATATTTCCGACTCTGAAGGCGATATTCTGGACGCGTTTCTAGGGCAGTTCTACCAGGATAAGCCGGTGCCGAAACTGGTGCTGATCTCCCACGGTTTGAGCGAGCCCGACCTGATGATGGAGGCGTTAAGCCTGAAAGCCGACCGCAAGGTGCAGATCACCTGCCCGCAGCGCGGCGAAAAGCTTGATGTCGTGCAGCACGCGCGCAACAATGCCAAGGCAGCTTTGGGGCGGCGCATGGCCGAACAATCGGCGCAGTCTAAACTGCTGCAAGGGGTGGCGGAGACCTTTGGGCTGGGCGCGCCGCCGACGCGGATCGAAATCTACGATAACTCCCACCTGAGTGGCACCCATGCGGTCGGCGGCATGGTCGTCGCCGGCCCCGAAGGGTTCATGAAGGGCCAGTACCGCAAATTCACCATTCGCGACCTCGATACGGTGGCCGGCGACGACTATGCCATGATGCGCGAAGTGTTCCGCCGGCGGTTCCTGCGCCTGAAAAACCGAGCATCGGATGCCTCAGAAGACGAAGGCTTTGGCAAGCCCGATCTGGTGCTGGTGGACGGTGGTCAGGGGCAGCTTGATGCCGTGTTGGGCGTCATGGATGAGCTGGGCATGAGCGATATAAAGATCGTCGGGGTGGCCAAGGGGCCGAACCGCGACGCGGGCATGGAGCGCTTTTTCATGCCGGGGCGGTTGCCGTTCATGATGGAGCCGAAATCGCCGGTTTTATATTACCTGCAACGCCTGCGCGATGAAGCCCACCGTTATGCCATTGGGGCGAACCGTCAAAAACGGGCCGCCGCCCTGACTAAAAACCCGCTTGATGAGATTGACGGCATCGGCGCGCGCCGTAAACGCGCGTTGTTGCAGGCTTTTGGCTCAGCCCGCGAAGTGGGGGAAGCCCGCGTCGAAGATCTGATCAAGATCGAAGGCATCAATGCCGCTATGGCTCAGAAAATATATGATTATTTTCACGGCTGATTTTTAGCCGTGACGGAAAATTAGTCCGCCTTGAGATCCGGCGTCAGGAACAGCAGATAGATCGACATCCACAGGCTGCCTGCGATCAGCGGCAGGGCGTAGGCATGGGTGAAATCCGTAGCGGTTTTGTGCACCATGACCGTCAGGGCGATCACAACCACCCACGATACGAGAAATACCCAGCCCAACCAGCTATGGTCGCGGCGCTCAGTTGACGCTTCGTTTTGGAACGGGGACATTATCGACATGATATTACCGGCCTTTTTGACTTGAAACCTGAGCCTGTGGGCGTTTGCGCGCCGAACAGGCCATTTAGTTACCTCAGTGCATAAAGCGGGCCGCCGCCGTCCGCTTATGGGATAAACCGTCCTGATAAAGACCAATCCCGCTATCTTTATGATATACTTATAAAAATTAGGCGGGAGGATTCGCTCACAGATGGGTGTGTGCGGGCGCTATGGGTCGCAAATTAATCGATTGCGGGACATATGCCCCCTAAAGGTTGTGCGATTGTGAAACAGGCTCGCCTAAGTGAGGCATTGCCATTTGCCCCTTGAATGTGGGGTTTTTCGGCGCGCTACTGCTTCGCGGCTTGAGCGCTGAGTGATTAAATGCCAAAAGAACAACCAGTTTAAATCGCAGAGATTCCCCATGACCAAAGAGAACGTCAGCCCCATTCCCAATGCCATCACGGCCGTGCGTCTGGTGGTCGGGCTGGTCATGTTCGTGCTGCTGGCCGGGGCGGCGGGGGGCGTACCGTTCCTGAGCGCGTACCTTACCATCGACGACCAGTTCGCCATGCAAAGATGGGCCTGTGTGGCCTTTGTGGTGGCTTCGGTTACCGATTTCGCCGACGGTTATCTGGCGCGCAAGATGCACGCGGAAACGCGCTGGGGCGCCATTCTTGATCCGATCGCCGATAAGATTCTGGTCTGCGGCACGATCCTTGGTCTGTTCGCCCTGGGGGCCCAGCCGGTAATCGCCCTGCCGACCGCTCTGATCCTGTTCCGTGAATTTGCCGTCAGCGCCCTGCGCGAAGCTGCCGCCGGACGCGGCGTGGCCGTGCCTGTGACCCTGCTGGCCAAGTGGAAGACGACCATTCAGCTTGTGGCGCTGGGCCTGTTGCTCCTGACCGAAAGCTGGGCCGCCTTTGATTTCGACCCGATCCATGTGCCGATGATGTCGCTGATTTCATATGGCCTGATCTGGATCGCCGCCGCCATCACCGTCTGGACGGGCGCGGCTTACTTTATCGCCGCCAAGCACGACATTTGAAATCGCGGTCTTTGGTCGATTAATACGCGGTCTGCACTAGCGGGTACTTAAGTGTACCCGCGTCGTTTGCCAGCTATTACTCGCCACAAATCTCACGATTTCAGCGGCGGTGTAAAAGGTAGAAAGTCTACTCCTGAACAAACGGTAATGTGCATTACACCGATTTAATTAGACCTTTGTTGCAAAAGCTAAGATGTTGAAGCCAGTGAGGAAGGGGTTCTATGTCTTTAGCTTTATCTACCCTGATTTTTGAATGGCGCCGGTATCTGGCCGCTGTTATCGCCTTGGCCGTGGCCGGGCTGCTGGTTCTGGCCATGAGCGGTATGTTCATGGGCATGGCCAAGTCGTTTACCAATACGATTGACAGGTCTCCCGCCCATATCATGGTGCTGCCGCCGCAGTCGGAAAGCCTGTTTGCCAATTCCGGCGGCCAGCCGCGCCGGATTATCCCGATGCTGTATCAGCATCCGGAAGTGGCCGAAGTCATGCCGATGAACGGAAGCTGGGCCAACTTTTCCAACTTCCCCAAGGACGGCCAGACCGCCAAGTCCGACGGGGTTCAGGTCATCGTGATCGATCCGTTCGAGGGTTCGGTGACCCTGCCTAGCGATTTCTCAGAGCCGGTTATGCAAGCTTTGCAAGAGCCCTATGCGGTCGTGCTTGACCGTTCGGTGCTGGGTAAGCTGGGCGTGGGGCTGGGCGATAAGGCCAAGATGAACGGTCAGACGGTCAATATCCGCGCCACGGTCGATGGTTATCCGTCCATGTTCAATTCGATGGTCTTTACCTCGCGCCAGACGGCCCGCCTGCTGGGCATTGTCTACGAAGGCCCGCGTGTTGGCCCGCTGCTGGTCAAGGTCAAGGACCCGACCCGTGCCAAGCAGGTCGTGGCTGAGCTTAACGCCATCGGCGGCGGCCAGTTCAAGGCCTGGACTCGCGAAGATCTGTCGGTTGCCAATCAGGGCACGATGATGAAAGAAGGCGGCATCTCGATCATGATCGGCTTTGCGGTGGTCGTCGGTATCTTTATCGGTATCGTCATCACCTGGCAGACCCTTCAGGGGGCGATCCTTGCCAATATCAAGGAGTTCGCTTCCCTGCGGGCGCTGGGGGTATCGATGGGCAGGTTGCGGCTGATCATTATGGAGTTGTCCCTGTGGGTCGGCATTGCGGGCCTTGGCCTGACGGCGGTGCTGGTTGCCGGTGTGGCGGCTCTGGCGAATGCGTATGCTGTGCCGATGGATTTTCCGATGAGCATCGTCATTCCGGTCGTGTTCATGCTTCTCATCATTGCCATTCTGTCGGGCCTATTTTCGCTTGGCATCCTTAAGAAAAGCCAGCCTGCGGACTTGTTAAGATGAGTAATATTGCCATTGACGCCAAGGGGTTGTCCAAGAGTTACAAGATCGGCAAGACCAAGCAGCAGGTGCTTAACCATGTCGATTTCAACGCCTATCATGGTCAGGTGACCATGGTCATGGGGCCGTCCGGGTCGGGCAAGTCGACCCTGATTGCCGCTTTGTCCGGGTTGATGAAGCCTGACGAGGGTGAGGTCATTGCCCTGGGTGAAGACCTGTGGAAAAAGAAGAAGGCTAAGATCGATAAATTCCGCCTCGATCACTGCGGGTTTATCTTTCAGGGCTTCAATCTGTTTCCGGCGCTCAACGCCACCCAGCAGGTCGAGCAGGTGCTGAAATTCTGCAAGGTCAAGGGCCCGGAGGCCCGCCAGCGTGCGATTGCGGCCCTGACCGAAGTGGGACTGGAGCACCGTTTGCGCCAGACTCCGGCGGCATTGTCGGGTGGGGAAAAGCAGCGGGTCGCCATTGCGCGCGCCCTGTCGAAGAACCCGCAACTGCTGTTTGCTGATGAACCGACCTCGGCGCTCGATTCCGTCAGCGGTCAGGTGGTCATTAAGCTGCTGCACCGGGCGGCCAAGGAACATGGGGCGGCGGTGATCTGCGTGACCCACGATCCGCGCCTTGAAGCCTATGCCGACCGCATTATTCACATGGAAGATGGCAAAATTCTGGATGACCGCCAGATTACGCCGCTCACCTGAAAACAATTAAGATGTACACGAGAAATATCATGTCAGTCAGACGCTCAAAACTTATGAAATCGGTGATGCTGGCCCTGCCCATCGCGGTGCTGTCCGCTGCGGGTCTGTCGGGCTGCGGGCCGCAAGCCGATAAGGGCAAGACCGAGGTCAAGGCCCCGCCGACCCCCTATGCCGCTATCGCCAATGGCAAGGTCGACGTCGAAGGCGGGGTGATCGAAGTCGCCGCCCGCCGTGCCGGTGTCGTCGATGAAGTCTATGTGCAGGAAGGTGATGCGGTCACCAAGGGCCAGATTCTGGCCAAGCAGGAAGATGACGCCGCCCGCCTGACCGTGGCGCGTGCCGCCGCTGCCGTGCAGGAATCGACCGCCGCCATGCGCCTGACGCAGGTTAGGATCGATACGGCCAAACGTGAATTTGAGCGCTATAATGCCCTGGCTAAGGACAATTTCGTGTCCGGCACCAAGATCGACTCGACCCGCGACGCTATCCGTGAGGCCGAAGCGACTTTGGCGTCGCAGCAGGCCGGGGTGGCAACCGCCCGCGCGTCGCTGGCGCAGGCGCAGTACGATCTGGAACAAACCCGCATTATCGCCCCGGCTGATGGCCGCATCGTGCGCCGCTATGCCAATCCGGGGGCGGGGGCGTCGACCCTTAACGTCTCGACCATGTTCGATCTGGAGCCTAAGACCGAGCGCATCATCCGCGCTGAAATCGTCGAAAGCTCGATTCCTGACGTTACGGTCGGTCAGGAAGTCGAAATCATCCCCGAAGTCGAGCAAACCAAAACCTATGTCGGCTCGGTTAAGCGCATCGCCGCCACCTTTGGGGCCCGCAAGCTGAAATCCGACAGCAATACCGAAGCGTCCGATGAGCGCGTTGTCGAAGTGGTGGTCACCGCCAACGACGCTCCGTTCCTGATCGGGCAGCGCGTGCTGGTCAAGTTCATGAAGCCCGGTGAAAAGGCGGGCATCAAGCGTGAGGCGCCCAAGCCGGTCGATCCGAAAGCGGCTAAGAAATAAGTTCGAGTAAGCCTAAAGCGTATCGTTTCTTTCGAGCCAACTGCCCCCGTGCCTTTACCGGCCGGGGGCTTTTTTTCGGCCCGCTTATTGCACCGCCTCACTGTTGAATATCTAAGAGGTTGTATGAACAGCGATTCCCGCCCCCGAGATGCCAGAGTTGAAGCGGTTCCGCGCAAAGGGGCCGCCAGCCTTGATGTCCTGCGGTTTCTGGCGGCAGGGTTCATCCTTGTGTACCATTTTGGCCAGAACGCGCCGGTCATTCTGCCTGAGCTGTCACCGCTGTTTGATCAGGGCTGGCTGGCGACCGATTTCTTTTTGATCCTGTCAGGGTTTGTGCTGTCGCGGGCTTACGGGGCGCGGTTGGCCGCCGGACGCATAGCGACGGGGACGTTTATGTTGCGCCGGATCGGGCGGTTGTGGCCGTCTCATATGGTGGTTTTGCTGTTACTGGCGGTGCTGATCGTCGGGGGAACGGCGCTGGGTTATCCACCGAACCATCCGGAAAAATATAGCCTGATCGACTTTGTGTCTCAGGTGTTCATGGTCCACGGCTGGGGCGGATTTGAGGAGCCGGGCTGGAACGTACCGACCTGGACGCTGTCGGCCCTGATTGTATGTTACGCTCTGTTTACGCTCTATGCCCGCCATGTGCAGACCATGTCACGCGCGGGATTGGCTGCACTTTTGACGGTAGTCATGGTGGCAGCGTTTGCGGGGGCGCACGCTGTCGACCATGCTTTTGCCGACCTGCCATTCCGGTTTGCCCTGATGCGGGCGGTTCCATTGTTTGTGGCCGGCACCCTGATCGAGCGGTTACTGGCTCCGGTCAGCATTGAAAAATCCGCCTTTTTTGCAGGTCTTGTGGCGGCGGTACTGGCGATTGTGGCTTTGGAAACCCAAGGGCGCGGCCTGATCAGCGATGTGATCGGGCTATCTCTGCTGGCGGCGATCATTGGCCTTGGCGGGGCGGTGAGTTTGCGCGGCAATCACCTGACGCATCAGATGGGACGGGCGTCGTTTTCACTGTTCCTGACCCATTCACTGGTCGGAGCCGTTTGGTTTGCCCTTATCCCGAAAGTCACCGACCGTTTCGACCTGTCCGTGACCGCGCAATGGGCCGTCTGGGGCAGTGGGATTGTTACGGCCATTGTGGTTGCGTTTGTATTCGAGGCGCTGGTTGACCGGCCCTTAAGCCAGTGGGTGCAGAAGCGGCTCAGTAGTGGTAGCGGCACTGGGCTATAAGAATTGCGTCATCCATCACGCGGTAAATAAACCTGTGCTCCTGATCTATGCGGCGCGACCAGAAGCCAGCCCAATCATGCTTGAGGGCCTCCGGTTGGCCGATGCCTTCAAACGGGTGGCGGCGTATATCTTTGATGAGCGCATTTATGCGTTTGAGTTGAGCTTTATCAGATTGGAAAAGATAATCGTCCCAGGCATCCTCGGCGAATATGATCTTCATTCTTCGATCAGGTTGCGAACAGTGCCGTCCCCCGCTTCGAGTTCAGCAATCGACCGGCGCAGTCTTTCCGCGTTTTTCGGGCTGGCCATCAGATAGGCCGTTTCCTGCCAGGACGCGAAATCCTCCAGCGACATGACGACCGCCGGACGACCGTTCTGACGGGTAATCAGCAGCGGCACATGATCATCATTAACCTTATCCAGCATATTGGCCAGATCAGCGCGAAAGGTGGAATAGGTTACGTGTTTCATGGCAAAATCCTTGTACTTATTTTTGTACAATAATTTGCCGCAAAACACAAGGTCGTTGAATTACACCGCGTCCAGTCCGATATCGAACACAGGCGCTGAGTGGGTCAGGGCACCGATGGAAATGATATCAACGCCCGCTTCGGCGATGGCGCGCACGGTATCAAGGTTAACCCCGCCCGATGCCTCAAGGATCGTCTTGCCCTTGGCGAGTTTGACGGCTTCCTTGAACATATCGAGGGTGAAATTATCGAGCAGAAGTACGTCGGGCGAAAACGGCAGGGCCTGTTTCAACTGAGCGATAGAATCGACTTCGAGTTCGATCTTCATCAGGTGACCGGCGGCGGCCTTGGCGCGCTCCATCGCCTGAGCGACGCCGCCGCAGACGGCGATATGGTTGTCCTTGATCAGGATCGCGTCATCGAGGCCGTAGCGGTGGTTATGGCCACCGCCGCATTTCACCGCATGTTTTTCAAGACCGCGCAGCAGGGGCGTGGTCTTACGGGTACAGGCGATGCGGGCGGGCAGATCGGAAATGGAGGCGACAAATTTGTGGGTCAGGGTCGCCACCCCTGACAGGTGGCATAGCATATTCAGCGCGACGCGTTCAGCCGCCAGAATGGCGCGGGCATTGCCTTCGACGCGGGCGATGACATCACCGGCCTTAACGTGGGTTGCATCGGGGGCCACGATTTCAAACCGCACCTGATGATCCATCAAAGCCATAGCTAGTCGGGCGCAGTCGATACCGGCGGTGACGCCATTGCCGCGCGCCCGGAACTCGGCCTTAAAGCGCGCCTTGGGCGGGATACAGGCCATGCCGGTGACATCACCCGCCAGCCCCAGATCTTCGCGCAAAGCATCGCGGATAACAGGCTCGACCAATATGTCGGGCAGACCCGTCATCATGCTTAAGGCTTTGGCGGGGGCTACGGCTTTGTCCATCAGATGATCTCCAGTTGGGGCTCCGGTAGTTTTGGGCGACACTGTGCCCAGGTCGTGAACGTCCGAAGCGGCGTATCACTAAGCTGGGGGAAGTCGCTCCGGTAATGAGAACCCCGACTTTCCTTTCGGCGCAAGGCCGAAAGTGCAATCAGGCGCGCATTTATCAACGCCAGCGATCCGGTATATTGGTTTTCGAGGTCTTCGATCTGATTTAACAGGGTTTTCAGGCCGGTTTCATCGCGGACAACCCCGGCGTAGTGGCTGATGGCGTCACGTAAGGCTTGCAGATTTTCCGGCGGGAGTGTGGGCGGCAAGGCCGGGATGACTGCGGTGGCCGTATCCGGTGTGAATGGCGCATCGCTTAAGGTCTGCGCGCACTCAAGGCCGACCCGTTCCCCGAAAGCGGCAGCTTCCAGCAGGCTGTTGGAGGCCAGACGATTGGCGCCGTGAACGCCAGTCGAGGCACATTCACCGACCGCATAAAGCCCTTTGAGCGATGAGCGCCCGTGGATATCGGTCGAAATCCCGCCCATGTGATAGTGGGCGGCGGGGGCGACGGGCATGGGCTCGGTCCGCGGGTCGATGCCGACGCTCTGGCATGAGGCAAACACAGTCGGAAACTCTGCGGGAAAGTGCGCGCCAATGGCGACCGTGGCATCCAGGAACGCGCCGCGGCCGGTGACATTGGCCTTATGCACCGCGCGGGCGACGATATCGCGCGGGGCCAGTTCGCCGTCTTCATGGTCTTCCAACACAAATCGGATGCCGTCTTTGTCAATCAGGGTCGCCCCTTCGCCGCGCAGGGCTTCGGTCGCCAACGGTGCGGGGTGGAGGCCGACATTGAGCGCGGTTGGGTGGAACTGCACGAACTCAGGGTCAGCGATCACCGCACCCGCCAGAGCGGCCATCGCCATGCCGTCGCCGCGCAGGTTGGGCGGGTTGGTGGTGACGGCATAAAGCCCACCTAAGCCGCCGGACGCCATGACCGTGACCGGCGCATAGACGTGCAGGGTTTTGCCCTCAAAGCTGACGACCGCGCCGATGACCGCGCCGTCGATGGACATGATCAGGCCGGTGGCGAAGGCCTGTTCCCAGATTTCGATATGAGGCGCGTTACGGGCGGCTTCGGCGACGGCGGCCAGGATGGCCTTACCGGCCAGATCGCCCCCGACACGGGCGACGCGGGCCAGACCGTGGGCGGCTTCGCGGTTGAGCACAAAGGACCCATCGGTGTTACGGTCAAACGGGGCGCCGAGGTCAGACAAGTGCTCAACCACATGGCGGCCCATGTCGGTCAGGGTCTTGGCGGCCAGCGGATCAACGATACCGGCGCCAGCATCGAGGGTATCCCTGGCATGGGCTTCGGGGGTGTCCTGATCCGACAGGGCGGCGGCGATCCCGCCCTGCGCCCAGGCCGAGGAGCAGGCCACGCCCAAGGCCACCGGCGCCAGCACCAGCGTCTTCAGCGGCGCGGTGTATAGAGCGACGGATAAACCGGCTAATCCTGCGCCAATCACCAGCGGGCCGTTATGAATATAGGTCTCAGGCATTAGTGCCTCCAGCGGCCTTAGTGGCCCTGATATATTTAAGGGGTGTGGGGTCCGTGACCCCACTTAACTGATCAGTTCTACATCGACATGATGGCGGGCCTTGATCATGTCGTAACGGGCGGGGACTTTCAGAGGCGGCATATCGATCATGCGCTGCACAGCCAGACGGGCCTTGTCGATGATCGCGGGATCGACGGTCACTTCATACTGACGGTGCAGCAGCGACTGATAGATGCCGTCAAGCGTAATGCGCTTCATGTGCGGGCACAGATTGCACGGTCGCAGGAACTCTACGCCTTCAACATCGGCAGCGACATTGTCGGCCATCGAGCACTCTGTCACCAGCACGACCTGCTTAGGTTTGTGATCCGTCACATAGTCGATCATGGCGGTGGTCGAACCCGTGAAATCGCAGGCGGCAATCACGTCCGGCGGGCATTCAGGATGGCCCAGCACAATCGCGCCCGGATGGGCGGCGCGCACATCAGCAATGTCCGAGGCATCAAAGCGTTCATGGACCTCACACGCGCCTTTGTAGGCAATGATGCCGATGTTCGTCTGACGCGCCACATTGCGGGCCAGGAACTCATCCGGCACCATGATGACGCGGTCCACCCCCCATTCTTTGGCAATGTGTTCGACGACCTGCACCGCATTGGCTGAGGTGCAGCAGATGTCGGTTTCGGCCTTCACATCGGCGGTGGTGTTGACGTAGGTGACGACCGGCAGGCCGGGATAGCGCTGCTTGATCAGCCGCAGTTGGTCACCCGTCAGGCTTGAGGCCAGCGAACAGCCGGCGCGTAGATCGGGGATCAGCACGGTCTTTTCAGGGGCAAGAATCTTTGAGGTCTCGGCCATGAAGTGCACGCCGCCCTGCACGATAATGTCGGCCTTGGATTTGGCCGCTTCGCGCGCCAGCCCAAGTGAGTCACCGACATAATCGCCGACGCCATGAAAGATTTCCGGCGTCATATAGTTGTGGGCCAGAATAACCGCGTTCATGTCGCGCTTGAGGCGGTTGATTTCGGCAATCAGCGGGGCCTGAAGTTGCCATTCGATGGGGGAGACCTTGCCTTTGAGGCGCGCATAGATATCGGCGGTGTCGGCCTCGACCTGCGGGGTAAAGTCCAGCGCCACAGGCGGGGCCTTAGCGGCGGGTGTGAACTCAAGGGTAGTCGAAGGCATGGGCCTCTCCTGTACAACCGCAAGGGCAACACCTTATGCTCATTTTTAGCATAAGGTGTCATTAAAATAGTCCTATCTCGGAACTATTCAAGCCCATTTTGCACAGGGGCCAAATAAATATGACGATGCGGTGACATGGCGCACGCTTTAAGCATCGGTTCTTTATGGTTCATTTCGGGTGATACCGAAGGATTTAATTGCATATTTATGTGGGCATTATCATATATCCCATACCGGATTCATTAAGGAGATAAACCCATGGCCGCTTCCAAAGCGTCTGCTGTTGATCACGACAAAAAAGTCGCCCACGAACTGTCGAAACTGCTGGCCGACAGCTATACCCTGTATCAGAAAACCCACGGCTACCACTGGAACGTGACGGGGCCGACCTTCTCTTCGCTGCACGCTCTGTTCATGGAGCAGTACACCGAAATGTGGAACGCGATCGACGATATTGCCGAACGCATCCGTGCCCTGGGCGAACTGGCCCCGCAGTCGGGTTCGGCGCTCGGCAACCTGACGTCGATCAAGGACGGCGACCCGACCTTGTCCGCCGAAGATATGTTGAAAGACCTGAAATCCGGCCACGAAACCGTCATCGCCACCCTCAAAAGTGTGGTTGAACTGTCGGAAGAGGTCGGCGATGTGTCGTCAGCCGATCTGGCCACCCAGCGCCTGACCGCCCACGAAAAGCATCTGTGGATGATCAAGGCGACGCTGTCTTAACGAACCTAAGCGAAACCAGTTGAATCATAGCCCGGTTTGGATACAAACCGGGCTATGCTGTTTATTACCCCCCGCATCTCTGTTGACGAAGCTGAACTGACGGAAAATTTCGTCCGGTCATCGGGCGCGGGCGGGCAAAACGTCAATAAGGTCTCGACCGCCGTGGAACTGCGGTTTTCGATTTTTGAGAACCTGACCATCCCCTATGACGTCAAGATGCGACTGATCAAGCTGGGCGGTCGGCGCGTCACACAGGAAGGCGTGCTGGTGCTGTTTGTGCAGACCCACCGTACGCAGGACATGAACCGCAAAGCCGCCCGCGAGCGGTTTGTCGAACTGCTGCAAAAGGCCGCCGCACCCCCGCCACCGCCCCGCATCGCCACCAAACCGACTTATGGCGCCAAACAGCGCCGTCTGGTCGGAAAATCCATTCGCGCCACCGTCAAATCCAACCGCCAGCGACCGCAAGATGAAGATGAGTGATACACGAAGATGACTGATATCCGCCCCGCCACCTCAGCCGACATCGACAGCCTTTATGATCTCTACCGGCAGGTGGCTCGTCAAGGTGAGGGCCTTGCGCGGACCGAGGCCGAGATTTCGCGCGCCTATATCGTGGGCTTTGTCGCGCAGGCGCTTGAGCGTGGCCTGATCATGGTGGTTGAGGGGGAGGCTGGCCTTATCGGATCGCTGCACGCCTATGCGCCGCAGCCCGCCCAGTTTGGTCATTGTCTATCTGATCTGACGATTGCCTTAAGCCCGGATGCGCAAGGCATGGGGCTGGGGCAGCAATTATTCGAGGCCTATATTGCGCGGGTGCGCGGCCAACTTTCGCACATTAACCGCATTGAGTTGATGTGCCGCGAAAGCAATATCCGCGCGCTGAAACTCTATGATCGTCTGGGATTCGTCACAGAAGGCCGCCTCAAAAACCGGGTGCGCAGACCCGATGGCAGCTTTGAAGATGACCTGATCTTAGGCCTTTGCCTCTAAGTGTATCACCAGATTTTCATTAATATTACAATACCTTGGGTGTATTGACACCTTATCCACATCTGTCATTGTTACCGCTAACAGCGCCCGATCCAAACAGAGGTGCTAACAACGGGAGAAATACAATGACAAAGACAACGGCACAAAATCGCCGTCGCTTCCTCATGGGTGCGGTCGGCAGCGGTGCGATCCTGGCTACGGCTGCCTGCGGTGGTGGAGGAGGTGGAGGGGGCGGGTCCTCTGGCAGCGGCGGGGAATCGTCATCCAGTTCGTCCTCCTCCAGTTCATCGTCGTCATCCAGCGCGGGGAGTTTGCCCGATCCGGCGACAGCCCCGGCGCTGAAAACCTTTTTCAACGGTAAGTTCAAGGTCGGCTTTACCGCTGATCCTGCGTGGATCAATGATGCCCCCAGTCAGGCCATACTGATCAAGCACGCCGGTTCAATCACCGCTGAGAACGTCATGAAGGCCCAGACGATTGGCACCAGTGCCGGTGTCTATAACTACGGTCCCGCCGATCAGGTGGTGAACTTTGCGCAGGCCAACAACATCGCCGTGCGCGGTCATGCTCTGGTCTGGCATTCGTCGACACCAGCATGGTTTTTTGCCGGTGACCGCAGCGATATGACGGCGTTTCGGGCCATCGTGCGGCAACGGCTTGAGACCTATATCACCGATGTCGTCACCCATTTTAAGGGCAAGATCTACGCCTGGGATGTGGTCAATGAACCGACCAGCGATGACGCCGGATCAACCTACCGCAATTCTGAATGGTATCAGATTTTTTGCGACAGCTATCTTGATATCGCGTTCCGCGCGGCACGGGCCGCTGATCCCGATGTCGAGCTGTTCATCAATGATTACAGCACCGAAGACCCCGGCAAGCGCGCCCGCTATATGACGGTTATTCAGACCCTTCTCGACCGCGGTGTACCGATTGACGGGGTGGGGCACCAGTTCCATATCTCCACGACCTACCCCAGCGCCGCACAGGTCGAGCAGGCCCTGATTGAGGTTGAGGCCAAGGGGCTGATCAACCATGTGACGGAGCTTGATATTTCCTTCTATACCGATCCGGGCTCATGCTTTGCCAATCAGACGGGGTGCGTGACGGGCCTTGTCGCAGGCTCTGCGGCAGTGACCACAACCTTACGCACGCAGGCCCTGCAATACCGAGCGATGTATAATATCTTTGCCAGCCGGGCCAGTGTCGAGTCGGTCACCACCTGGGGCGTGGCCGATAATCATACGTGGCTTTCGACCTTTCCGGTGACGCGCCTGAACCTGCCGCTGCTATTTGATACGGCAGGTAATCCGAAATCAGCCTTCTGGGCGGTGGTCGATCCGGCGTTTGTGCCGTAAGAAGATAAAGTAAAGGGCCTGTTTTCATAGGCCCTTTACTTTTAGTACGCCCCTATCTTGGCTGTGTTTTCGGTGTTGTGGCCTTTGTGATGGTCTTCTTCGGCCAGCAGGCGCACGGCCTCCAGCGCCGCCATGCAGCCCATACCGGCGGCGGTCACCGCCTGACGGTAGACATCGTCGGTCACATCGCCAGCGGCAAATACGCCCTCAATAGCTGTTTTGGGCGTGCCCGGTGTCACGCGCAGGTAGCCGCCGGAATTGGTCTCAAGCTGACCGGCAAACAGTTGTGAGGACGGCGCATGGCCGATGGCGATGAACACACCATCGAGCGGGATTTCGTACTTTTCGCCGGTCTGAACGTGTTTCAGGCGCACGCCGGTAACCCCCATTGCGCCGAATTCATTGGTATCGCCCAGGATTTCGTCAATGCCGACATTCCAGATCGGCTCAATCTTGGGGTCGGCCAGCAAACGTTCACTGAGGATTTTTTCTGAACGCAGTTCTTCGCGGCGGTGGATCAGATAAACTTTTGAGGCAAACTTGGTCAGGAACAGCGCTTCTTCGACGGCGGTATTGCCGCCGCCGACCACAGCCACGACCTTATTGCGATAGAAAAAACCGTCGCAGGTAGCGCACGCCGACACACCAAACCCCTGATAGGTTTTTTCCGACTCCAGCCCCAACCACTTGGCCTGCGCGCCGGTCGAAATGATGACGGTTTCGGCAAGGTAAGTCGCGCCGGTTTCGGTTTCCAGCAGGAATGGACGCTTAGACAGGTCAGCCTTGACGACGATATCATTGATGACTTCGGTGCCCATGTGGACGGCTTGAGCCTGCATCTGATCCATCAGCCACGGCCCCTGGATCACCTCCGAAAAACCAGGATAGTTTTCAACATCGGTGGTGATGGTTAGCTGGCCACCGGCTTGCGGGCCCGTGAAGACGACCGGATGCAGAAGGCCGCGCGCGGCATAGATGGCGGCAGTCCAGCCGGCGGGGCCGGAACCGATGATGGCGCAACGAAGCGGGCGGGGTAAGGACATGAGGCTAACTTCTGATCAGATGTGAAATGGATTCGCCAACCGTGGGCGATGGTTCTTTAGATAGGTATCAGGGCTGCGATTGTCATCCGTTAAGATGATGTAGCTCGTGATTTTAGTCGCGCAATTACCGCCTCGGCGGCGCGGGCGGTCTCATTCAAGGGCGTGTACGACCATGAGCGCAATTCGCCGTTAAACGGCCGCGCCGCGCCATAGTCCTGCAAAGTGCGGTGGAACGCATCGAACTTGCGCGTTGATTTCAGGGCAGAGCGACGATCCATGCTGAGGATATGAACGGGTTTGCCCGTAGCCGCCGCTTCGACCGCCATATTGATAGAATCTTCGGTGACTAAGATGTGGTCGGCTTTATGCAGGAACGCGAAATAGGGATTGTCGCCTTCGCCGGTGTAGATAATTCCGGGCAAGTCTTTTAGGGCGTTCACCAATATATCGCGGGCGACAGCGGGGGTGCGGCGGGAAATCGTCAGCAGCAGCGTGGCGCCTGCGGCCATAACCGCGCGGCGGATATCGGCCGCCATGCTCTCGGCGCGGGCGGCACTCAGGTCATGGGACTTGGATTTGCCGCCGATCAGGACAGCAATGAACGGGCCTTTGAAGGCTTTGAACCGTTCCGCCCACGGTTTAAATTCGGTGGCCAGTCGATCTTGGGTGATGCGGTGGGGTGCGCCCAGGATAGACAGGACATTATCGCCTAAGACCTCATCGTGCTGAGGGGCGATGACCAGATCAAAGGCGCTCAGGTTTTCGCGCGGGTCCTGAAGCTGCACCACCAAAGTCTTGCCCTGCGAGGCCGCTTTCATACGCAGACTGTGGGGCAGGGTGGCGCGACCGGCAGCGATCCAGATATCCGGCCACGGCGGGCCGACGGGATCGGAATCGCGTTTCAGCATACGGTCGGGCCACAGCTTCAAAAACGTCGGCCAGCGATCAAACAGGCGGCGATAACGGATATGACGGGTGACGATCTGCGCGTGGGTTTTGCGCTCAATCGCCTGCGCCAGCCCCAGTACCTGATTTTCGATGCCCGCACGCCCGTCCGACACCGCCCAGATGGTCAGTGGCCGCCCTTCGGGAATATGCAGGGTATCGTCAGGCATTGCCGTAAATCGCTCAAATAAAAACGTCAAAAGCTGGCGAAGGGCCGCCCCTAGCCAGCTTTTGTCCATATCGTCACCACGAAAAAGTATTTTGCGTCAGCAAAAACTTTTGTCGTGAGGCCCCTAGATCCATTCGACCTTGAGGATCTCATAGGCCTTGACGCCACTGGGGGTCGGGACTTCGACGACATCGCCGACTTCCTTACCCATCATGGCGCGCGACAGCGGTGAGGTCAGCGAAATCTTGCCCGATTTGACATCGGCCTCGTGCTCGCCCACCACCTGATAGCGGCCTTCTTCTTCGGTGTCTTCGTCAACGACGGTCACGGTCGCGCCGAATTTGATATTCTCACCCGACAGCTTGGTCACGTCGATGACCTGAGCGCGGCTGATCTTATCTTCGATCTCAGCGATTCGGCCTTCGATCCAGCCCTGACGCTCCTTGGCGGCGTGGTATTCGGCGTTTTCAGACAGGTCGCCGTGCTCGCGCGCCTCAGAGATCGCCGCAATTACCGTCGGACGCTCAATAGACTTCAAACGCTTCAATTCTTCGTCGAGGGCGCGATAGCCTTCGCCCGTCATCGGCACTTTTTCCATGTGCGATTGATTTCTTAAATGCACCCAGAGGAATAACAAAAAATTTCACGTCCGGTCGAGGGTGCCTACGACCGAAGTGAAAAGATAGATACGGTTTATGCCGGTTGCAAGCGATCTTCGTGCCGAAAACTCGATAAAGCACAAAGGGTGTTTTGATCCGGGGCGGCGTTATATCGTGTTTTGCCGGAAGGTTAAACCCCTTAAATTGCGGGGGCCTTAAGGCTATGATTTCAGGTGGTTTTGAGGGTGAGACTTGAAATGTTAAGCCGCAAATGTTCGGGTTTCAGGTCTTTCTGAGGGGCTTTTGGCGGGGTTACCACAAAACGGATATTCAGGGTTTGAGACTGGGCCGCTACGGCTTGCGGGATCGTGACCGAATAGTCGGCGTCCTTTTTCAGCATTTCGAATCGGCCGACCGGCACACCATTGGCAAAGACGTCGACCTGAGCGGCTTTCATGGCGCGGGCGTTGATATCCAGGGTCATGGCGGTGAGGGCGGGGGTCGGCAGTGCCAGATTCACCTCAGCGCGCGCGCCTTCGGTCCACACGCCGACACGCTCAGGCAACCGCCAGCCCTGACCAAACAGGCACGCCGCCGGACTGTCCCAGGTTATGGGGTGGGGTTTATTGATCTCAAATGTCGGCACCTGCGGAATGGTCTTGAGCCCGGTTTCAAGTCCGAGCGGTGGGATGATCCAGATGCCGTCCAATGCGCGCAGGCGATGCTCGGCCCCTTTGGGTGCCGGGCATTTATTCAGCATGACATATAGGTGGCGCGGATTAAGTTGACCGCTCTGGTAGCGCTTATATTCCTCATATTCCAGGGCAGATTGTTTGAGGTTATCACGGGCGGCGTACATGGTGTTGACCGGCACTTTGTTGGATACGGCGTGCATGGTCACTTCGTAGAACAGCGGCTGATTACTATGTACCGAAGGGGCCTGAAACGACACCAGATCGCTGTCTTTGATAAGTTTGTCCCACTCCGGGCTTTTGGCGATGGTAAAGACGGTCCGGTCAGAGGCGCGCGCGGTCAGGCCTTTGATCTGGGTGGCAAAACCGGCAAGGTCCATGAACTGCAAGACGACCGCTACGGACAGGACGATGGTCATGGTCTTTGGCCGCGACCGGTACAGCGTCAGCAGCGCCAGAAACACCATAAGATAGGCGATCGGCCAGAATAGGCGGCCGGATGCGCGCACGATGTTGAAGAGGTCTTCGAGAAAATCCGGCAGAGGCAGTTTGAGGATCAGAATGTCATAGATCTGGATCTTGTTCGATATGGCCAGAACCAGCAGCGCGATCATTGGCCATTTCAACGGGCGGGCCTTAATCAATACCTCTTTGACGGTGCGGGAGTCTTCCGATTTGCGGTAGAGCCAGATGGCCGCCCCGATCAGGAACAGCAGTCCAAGACCCAGATACTGAAACCCCTCAAAGGCCTGACCTTCGTCCTGCTGCACCGACAGGAACGGCAGCATAAAGGATTTATTGGACGGATTGAACGGCGCATCCAGTCCCATGGAATAGAGGCCAAAGCCGCCGCTTTTGGCGCTGGAGCCGGAAAAGGCGCCTGAAATGGCAAGGGCTATAATTGGGGCCAGCAGGGTCAAGGTCATTTTGAGGCCGGAGACCCCAAGGCCCTTAATGTCTTTGGCCTGCCATTGCGGGCCAAGTACGCGCAACCAGTCCGCACCCCAGATGGCCAGAACCATGACCAGAATATAGGGATGGATGAACCCGCACAGAGCCAGCAGAACGCTGTAAGCGATCCATTTGCGCTTTTCATCGCCAATCTCAAAGAAAATATAGATCGCGGCCAATATTAGCCAATGCGCGACCAGCGTATCGTGGCCGATACGCCCGTAAAGCGTCGGCAGCAGGGTCAGCAGCACGGCACCGGCCAGTGCTGACCACGGCCCCGGCGCGTGGCGCGACACCAGCCTACAGGCAATAAAATAATGCAGGCAAATGCACAATAAAAACCACGGGCCGATATACTGAAAATAGTCCGGCAAAAGCGGTGAGATCAGCTTGAACGGGAAAGCCAGAAACGGATTTGAGTCGGTGTAGATAACGCTTTGACCCGTCGGGTAACCGAGCAGGTTCTGATGGTTAAAGCCATCGGCGCCGTTACGATAGGCATGCCAGCCCAGAAAATGCTGTGCCCAGTCCCCGCGCATCAACCAGCCGACATTGGTCGGATCAAGCATGTCAGGGGTGAAGAACAGTAGAAACAACAGGATAGGTGCAGCGAATTTCAGAACTGTATGGTAGGGCGCAGAGCTATTATCGGGCATGACATCAGACTTAAAAAAACAGCGAACAGTTGCAGGGGCGCAAACACAGGTTCGCTGGTTCTAATCCGGAAATGCTACGGTAATTTAAACCCGCCCCCAATGCGCGGTGAATATAGCCGGGTCGCCTGAAAATTCAAGCGATTGCGACCTATTTTCAGCCCTTGGTCTCACTCAGACGAAGGTCATAAAGCCGGATGCCGAGCTTACGGGCGCTGGCAGACGCTTTGGGCGACGGCTTAAGCGAGGCCTCAAGATCGGGTTCCAGTCGGATGTTCAGGGATTTGCCCTTGATCCAGCGGCGCGGAATGACGATTTCATGGTCGGTGATCTGAGTCGTCAGATCTAGGTGCGTCAGCAGGCGGTCATTGACATAGACCTTGGTCTTATTGCCGCTTAGGAAGCTGAGCAGGCTTAAGGACAGGCTGATGTCATGGCGGGGTCGGTCGGCCAGTGGCAGGTTCAGTTCCGCCGGTTGTCCTGCGCGGCTCCACACGCCTTTTGAATCCGGCGACAACCAGTTGTCTTCAAGGAAGCAGGAGCCGAGCGCATTCCAGGTGAAGTTATAGTCTTCGTCGTATTCGATACCCGGCACTTGCGGTACTTGCGGCAGCTTATCCAGCATCTTTACCGGCGGCAGGATGAATAGGCCGTCCAGTTCGCGCAGGCGGTGTTGAGCCCCGGCCGGGGCCTGACACTTATTGAAAAAGACATAGAGGGTATCGGGGTCGAGCTTGCCCTCATTGAAATTGGCGTGGGCGATGCGCTCAAGCTGGGTCTGACGCGGGTGCGGACGGGCGGCATACATGGTGTTGACCGGCACGGCATGGGACACCGAGCGCCAGGTTAGCTCATAAAACAGGCGCTTATTGATATGGGCATTGGCGGGCTGAAACGACACCAGATCAGCATTGGTGATCAGGTCGTCCCACAGCTTTGACGGCACTTTCTGATAGACGGTGCGGTTGGCGGCCATCGCCGTTTCGGAATGGACCGATTTGGCAAACGGGGCGATGTCGATAACCTGTATGACCAGAGCCAGCGGCAGGATAATCGCCACGGTCTTGAGGCGTGTGCGATAGACGGTCAGGATCGCCAGCAGCACCATGAAATAGGCCATCGGCCAGAACATCCGCCCGGACGCGCGCATGATGCCTAGCACGCCGTCTAGGGCCTTGGGTGTCTCATACTTAAAGATTTCGATATTGTAGAATTGCACCTTGCTCGACAGGGCGATAACGAACAAAACCACGAATGGCCCGATCAGCCAGACGGATTTCGACAGGGTGTCGCGGATGGTGCGCGCGCCTTCGGAGCGGTAAAATAGTACGATGGCGGCAACGATCAGGAACAAAAGCCCTGCGCCCATATACATGAAGCCTTCCATCGACTGCCCGCCGTCTTGCGGGACTGAGACAAGGCCGCCGAAAGTGAAATCCTTACGTGACGGATTGAACAGGGCGTCAAGGCCCATCGAGTAAAAGCCGTAGCCGAAGCTGCCCGCGCTCTGACCGGGGGCATAGGCCCCTGACAGGCCAAGGGTGATGATCGGTGCCAGCAGGGTCAGGATCGCCACGCCGACCGTGCGGGCGACCTGAATGAACTCACGCGCCATAAGCTGCGGCCAGACGCGGCGCAGTTGTTCCGCCCCCCACAGGGCCAGCACCATGATCAGGATATAGGGGTGGATAAAGCCGGTAATGCCCAGCATGATGGCCCAGTGAATGGCCTTGCCGCGCGGCGAAGTGATCTCGAAATAGATGTAAAACGCCCACAGGATCAGGAACTGCGCCACCAGCGTATCGTGCATGATGCGGTTGAACAAAGTCGGCACCAGCGTCAGCAGAACGGCCCCCACAAGGGCGGCCCAAAACGACGGGGCATGACGTTGCAACAGCTTATAGGCCAGATAAAAATGGGCGCAGATGCAGAACAGGAACCACGGGCCGATATACTGAAAATTGGCGGGTAAAAGCGGGGATATCGGCTTGAGCGGCAGGGCAAATAAGGGGTTCGAGTCGGTATAGATGACGCTTAAGCCGGTCGGGTGGGCCAGCAAATTCTGATGGTTAAAGCCGTCGGCGCCATATCGAAAGGCGTGCCAGCCGAGTACATGCTGGCCCCAGTCTTTCTGGAACAGCCAGCTTACATTGGTCGGATCAAGCACGGCCGGATGAAAAAACCACAGGAAAATCAAAATAGGCGCGGCGACCAGCGCGATTTGTTTCGCCAGCTCTTTTTTGTCGCCCAACAGAGTGTCCACGCGTTCAGACAGGGTCATGAAACCGAATATGCCTTTTGAATAATAATAGCGGTCCGACATAGCAAAGCCGATCGCTGCCGTGAAATTACGTTTTGTAAGTGCGAAATAAACGCCCTGCCGATCACGCAACCATACACGAAATCGTGAAGACAGGGAAGCGGTGTAAAAAAACCTCCTGCGACCGGGATCACAGGAGGTTTTAAATTTTAAACGCCAATAAGGACTAGGCGTATTCCTGAATGGATCGCACGTCGAGGTCCTCTTTACGGCCGGACGCGATGGCGCGGGCGGCCGCCACAGCACCAGACGCCGTGGTGTAGTAAGGAATCTTCATCATCAAAGCCGTGCGGCGGATTGAGAACGAATCGGCCAGAGACTGCTTGCCTTCGGTGGTGTTGAACAGAAGCTGGATCTCACCGTTTTTCATGGCATCCAGAATGTTTGGACGGCCTTCCAGCACCTTTTTGATGCGCTCAACCGCCACACCCTGTTCGGCCAGATAGTCGCAGGTGCCACCGGTCGAGACGACCTTAAAGCCCTGAGCCAGCAGGGTTTTTACGGGTTCAATAATGGTTGGCTTATCCTGATCCTTGACGGAGACAAACACGGTGCCACCGGTCGGCAGAACCGTGCCGCCACCCAGTTGCGACTTGGCAAAGGCGCGCGAGAACGCGTCAATCATCTCTTCGCCGTCGCGCACCCAATCTAAGCCCATGACTTCGCCGGTCGAGCGCATCTCAGGGCCAAGCACCGTATCGACATTGGCGAAGCGCGCGAACGGGAACACGGCCTCTTTCACCGCAACGTGCCGATAATCTCTGGGCTTAAGACCAAAGCCCGACAGCGGCTTACCGGCCATGACCTTGGCGGCGATTCCGGCCAGTGGCTGACCCAGAGTCTTGGCGACGAATGGCACGGTCCGTGAGGCGCGGGGGTTGACTTCAAGGACGTAAATCTTCGGATCGGTATAGGGGTTTTCGATCGCAAACTGCACGTTCATCAGGCCGCGCACCTTGAGCGCCTTGGCCAGTTCGACGGTTTGGCGCTCAAGCTCTTTGACGGTTTCGGGTTTGAGCGAAAATGGCGGCAGCGAACAGGCGGAGTCGCCGGAATGGACGCCGGCTTCTTCGATATGTTCCATGATGCCGGCCACAAACACCGTGTCGCCATCGGCCAGAGCGTCGGCATCGACTTCGATCGCAGCCGACAGGTACTGGTCGATCAGGACAGGCGATGAGCCGGACACCTTAACGGCCTCAGTAACATAGCGGGTCAGTTGCTCGTCGTCGCGGATGATTTCCATGGCGCGGCCACCCAATACATAGGACGGGCGGATGACGATGGGATAGCCGACCTGATGACAGGCCTTGAAGGCTTCTTCGGGGCTGCGGGCGATGGCGTTGATCGGCTGACGCAGGCCGATTTCGGTCAGCAATTGCTGAAAGCGCTCACGGTCTTCGGCCAGGTCAATCGCATCCGGCGTGGTGCCAAGGATGGGGATGCCTTCATCTTCGAGGGCTTGCGCGAGCTTGAGCGGGGTCTGGCCGCCGAACTGCACGACCACACCGGCCAGTTCGCCTTTTGACATTTCAACGCTGATCAGTTCCAGCACGTCTTCGGCGGTCAGCGGCTCGAAATAAAGGCGGTCGGACGTGTCATAGTCGGTCGATACGGTTTCGGGGTTGCAGTTGACCATGATGGCTTCAAGGTCGATGTCCTTGAACGCGAAGGCGGCATGGCAGCAGCAGTAATCGAACTCAATGCCTTGCCCAATTCTGTTGGGCCCACCGCCGAGGATGATGGCCTTCTTGCGATCGGTCGGTGCGGCTTCACATTCGGGCACCTGACCGAGCGCGCCGGTCTCATAGGTCGAATACATATAGGCGGTCGAGGACGCAAATTCGGCGGCACAGGTGTCGATGCGCTTATAGACCGGACGCACACCTAAGCCGCGGCGGGCGTTACGCACTTCGGCTTCGGTCTGCTGGGTCAGGGCCGCCAGACGAGCGTCCGAGAAACCGAGACCTTTCAAGAGGCGCATGGCATGGGCATCGGCGGGTAGGCCCTGTTCTGCGATTTTGGCTTCTTCAGCGACTATGGTTTCGATCTGGCGCAGGAACCACGGCTCATAGAAACAGGCGGCGTTGATGTCTTCGACGCTCAAACCATGGCGGAAAGCCTGAGCAATGACACGCAGGCGGTCAGGGGTGGGGCGGCCCAGCTCGCGCACCACGGCTTCGCGGATGGCGTGCGGGCTTTCGGCGGTTTTGATGCCGGGGATATCGACCTCATCAAAGCCCGACAGGCCGGTTTCCAGCCCGCGCAGGGCCTTTTGCACCGATTCGGCAAAGGTCCGGCCAATGGCCATGACTTCACCGACCGACTTCATCGAGGTGCCGAGCAGGGGCTCAGAGCCCGGATATTTCTCAAACGCAAAGCGCGGAATCTTTGTGACGACATAGTCAATCGACGGCTCAAATGAGGCCGGTGTGACCTTAGTGATGTCGTTCGATAGTTCATCCAGCGTATAGCCGACCGCCAGCTTGGCCGCGATCTTGGCAATCGGGAAGCCGGTCGCTTTTGAAGCCAGCGCGGAGGAGCGCGACACGCGCGGGTTCATCTCGATCACGATCATGCGGCCATCGGCGGGATTGAGCGCGAACTGCACGTTCGATCCGCCGGTCTCCACCCCGATTTCGCGCAGGACGGCGATCGAGGCCGAACGCATGATCTGATATTCTTTGTCGGTCAGGGTCAGGGCTGGGGCGACGGTGATGGAATCGCCGGTATGCACGCCCATCGGATCGACGTTTTCGATCGAACAGACGATGATGCAGTTGTCGGCGCGGTCACGCACGACTTCCATCTCATATTCTTTCCAGCCGACGATGGATTCCTCGATCAGGACTTCGGTGGTGGGCGAAAGATCAAGGCCGTTCAGGACGATCTCTTTGAACTCTTCCTGATTGTAGGCAATGCCACCGCCGGTGCCCGCCAGCGTAAAGGATGGGCGGATCACG
Source organism: Asticcacaulis endophyticus (assembly GCF_014652575.1). GTDB lineage: Bacteria > Pseudomonadota > Alphaproteobacteria > Caulobacterales > Caulobacteraceae > Asticcacaulis > Asticcacaulis endophyticus. The sequence goes on from NZ_BMZB01000001.1 coordinate 1,554,319, forward strand.
GCGGGCAGACCACCAATGGCCTCCAAACCGGCCACAGCTTCTTCCCAGGTGTGGGCGACGGCGGACTTGGCCGATTCGAGGCCGAGCTTATCCATCGCATCGCGGAACTTTTGACGGTCTTCGGCTTTGTCGATCACCTCGGCCTTGGCGCCGATCATTTCGACATTGTACTTGGTAAGGACGCCCGAAGCATCCAGTGCCAGCGCGCAGTTCAGCGCCGTTTGACCGCCCATGGTGGGCAGGAGCGCGTCCGGGCGCTCTTTGGCGATGATTTTTTCAACGAAATCAGGGGTGATCGGTTCGATATAGGTCGCATCGGCGATGTTCGGATCGGTCATGATCGTCGCCGGATTGGAGTTGACCAGAATGATCCGGTAGCCTTCTTCGCGTAGTGCCTTACAGGCCTGAACGCCGGAATAGTCAAACTCGCAGGCCTGACCAATGACGATCGGACCCGCGCCGATAATGAGGATGGATTTAATATCGGTACGTTTGGGCATAGGTATTCAAGTCTCTCGTACGAAAACAGCGGGCGGCGCTATGGGCGCAGTCCGTTGATCTGTAGGGGCCCTTTAACGGGCGGTTTAATATGTAGGCTAAGCGGGTGCTTTAGAGGCTTAAGACCCCAAGCGCAACCCTTTATGTTTGGTTAATCTCACTTAGAACCTCCCCTCTTGGAGGGGAGGGGGACCGCGCCGATTTATCGGCGGGGTGGTGGGGTAAATACCCCCTCTTTCTTTTAAGCGAGGCCTAAAAGAAAGTTCCCCCTGCAACAGGGGAATCTTAAGGGGTTACGCCACCACCGCCTTCGCGTCTTTCATATATCCGGCAAAGCGTTCAAACAGATAGAGCGAATCGACCGGGCCGGGGGAGGCTTCGGGGTGGTGCTGAACCGAAAATACGGGCTTGTTCGCCAGCGCGATGCCGCAGTTGGTGTTGTCAAACAACGACACATGGGTTTCAACCACTCCAGCGGGCAAGCTATCCCGATCCACCGCAAAGCCGTGGTTCATCGACACGATCTCAACCTTATTGGTGGTGATATCCTTGACCGGATGGTTGGCGCCGTGGTGCCCCTGATCCATCTTGACGGTCTTGGCACCCAGCGCCAGAGCCAGCATCTGATGGCCCAGACAAATACCGAAAACGGGCGTACCCGACGCCACCAGCTTTTGGATTTCAGGCACGGCGTAGGCGCCGGTCGCGGCCGGATCGCCGGGGCCGTTCGACAACAGCACGCCATCGGGCTTCAGCGCCAGAATGTCTTCGGCCTTGGTTTCGGCCGGCACGATCTTCACCTTCGCGCCGATGTCAACCAGGGCGCGCAGGATGTTTTGCTTAACACCATAGTCGATGACCACGACATTATGCTCATGTTTCGTGCCGTCGCTATAGCCTTCCGGCCAGACCCACAGGTTGGTATTATAATCCGATGATTGCGCCGAGGTGGCTTTGATAGCGAGGTCGAGGCCGACCAGACCGGCCCACTCGGCGGCCTGTTTTTGCAACGCCGCGATATCGAACTTGCCTTCGGGATCATGGGCGATGACGCCGTGCGGCATACCGTGTTCACGGATGCGCTTGGTCAGGGCGCGAGTATCAATCCCCGACAGAGCGACCACGCCGCGCGAGGTCAGCCAGTCGTTAAAGCTCATGGTCGAGCGCCAATTGGCCGGCGGGGTCGGGGCGTCGCGGAATATCGCACCCTTGGCGGCGCGGGTCGGATCGTTGCCCAGTTGCTCAACATCGTCAGGGTTGACGCCGACATTGCCAACGTGCGGGAAGGTGAAGGCGACGATCTGATCCATGTAGGATGGATCGGTCAGAATTTCCTGATAGCCGGTCATGGCGGTGTTGAAGCACACTTCGCCGAGGGCCGAGCCGGCAGCACCGTGGCCATAGCCCTGATAGACGGTGCCGTCCGCCAGAACCAGAACCCCCGTAACACCATTAAGTAACACGTCTTGGTTTCTTGGGGTCATGGGCTTTGGGACTCCGTATCTAATGGTCAGGGCTGCGGGTAAACGGCGGCACACATAGGGGCCACGGGCGGCGGGGTCAATGAATTTTCGGCATTAAGGATGAATTAACAGATCACGTTGGTTTGCCAAGTGTGAGCCGCGCCTTGACTTGGCCGCAATTGAAGGGTAGTTTCGGTGTTAACGATGATGTTCGGCAACTCTCTAAGCTCGTGATCGAGTGCCGAGCCCGTTTTCCCTTCTCTTACCGTTTAGACGCCAAAGCGCTTTTGCTTGGCGTTATTTATTATTTGGCCGCGCAGGACTTTGCGAGGCTTTAAGGACTATTATGCAAACGACCTATACCTTCTCACACGCCCCGCGCAGTCACTATATGACGCGCCCCACCCACAAATCGACCTCGACACGGATGCTCAAGGCCTGCGGTTTCAGCCGTCAGGAACTGCGGGCTATGGTTGCTGATATGCTCGGTTAAGCGGTCAGGTTTTCAAGGCCTAGCCTTGACGCTTCCTTGCGCAGTTTCTTCTGCATCGGCATGAACTGCGCGGCCCCCGATCCATCGCAATTATAAAGGATGGCCAGCGTCAACTGGTCATCGTGATAGCTGCGCAGGTGGCCGGTAAAGCCATTTATCCGCCCGCCGTGGGTGGCAAAGCGGCGCTCATCTTCAAATCCCAGCCCCAGACCAAAGCCGTATTCCAGTGGCTCGGCGCCTCGCCGCTCAAAAGCCGGCTGGCCATTTTTCAGCAGGGCCGGGGTCATCATGGCGGCCACGCTGTCGGGCTTTAGCACCTTGCCGTTCATAAGGCCATGATGCCACAGGATCAGGTCTTCGGTGGTTGACCGGATCGCGCCCGCGCCGGCGATGAACGTCGCCGACAGGGGCTTATTTTCCACAAAGCCGTGCGGCGCACGGAACTCAGGGCGATAGCCGTTAGACCCACCGGTGATGACCGTATCCACCGTATCAATCGACGACTGCGTCATGCCCGCAGGATGGAACAGCCGCTCAGCGCAGAACTGCGCGAACGACATGCCCGATAGCTGCTCAACAATGATGCTCAACAGCGTAAAGGCCGAGTTGGAATAGAGCCATGCCGCTCCGGGTTGGGCGCGGTACAGCGGCTGACGGGCGCGGATGATCGACAGCAGTTCCGTGCCATTAAAATCGCGGTCGCGGGCGTTATCGAGCACCACATGGCTCTGGCCGTTGACATAATCGCCCATGCCGGAGGTGTGGCTCATCAACTGGGCCAGAGTGATCTTATCGGCCTTGGGGAAGTCTGGCAGGAACCTTGCCAGCGGATCATGGACGCTCAGCTTACCGTCTTCGGCCAGGGCCATGATGGCGGCAGCGGTAAATTGCTTGGTGATTGACGCAATCCGAAACGTGGTTTGCGGCGTGACTTCGCGCCCCGCCTCGACATCAGCCAGGCCGAACCCTTTGGAAAACAGCACAACGCCTTGATGGGCGACCGTCAGCGACAGGCCGGGCGTCAGCTTATCGTCGATCATCTTTTGGGCGATGTTCGTCAGCGACGGCCAGTCTTTTAGGGCGGCGCGTTTCAGTGTCGGCGCTTTAGGGGTGGCGGGTTTCGGCTGAGGCTTGGCGGTAAGATAGGGCACGGCCGCACTACCGCCAAGTGCCGCTAGCGCCATCAGCACAGTGCCGCGGCGGGTAAAGCTTTTAGGCGGTGTACGGGGATCAAACATAGGCACTGCACTCTACCAAACGATATGCCATGCGCCGGTGTTGCGGCACATATCAGATAGCGAATCCGGGATAAGGTTAAGTTTACCCTAATAAGGAAATGGTTTCCAAATGGTTTCACAGTTGAAACGCGGATATACCGATGCGCGATTTACCACTGAATTGTGCTCAAAACATGATTGCGGCGCAAAACCGTCAAAAAACCCATAATGTGACAGCGTTTACCGGCTTGCATGGTGCGTCAAAATCGTATCAATAAATTTCAACGTCCTATTTTAACCGCACATTTCATAAGTGATTTTCATGCGCCCGACCTTAAGCCAATTTCTCGATGCCTTGCCGGCAACTGTGCCGTCTAATCTGAAAGCGCTGGTGCTTGATATGGCGGCCGCTTGCCGCGATATCGGCCAGACGGTCAACAACAGCGCCATTACCGGCAAACAGGGCGCACTGGCTCAGGAAAATGTGCAGGGCGAGGTGCAAAAGGAACTGGATGTCATCGCCAATGACATGATGCTGGAGCCTGAGCGCTGGCATGGCCGGGTGGCGGCAGTGGCGTCTGAGGAAATGGATACCCTGCATCCGATTGCTGATGGCGGTGAGTATCTGCTGGTGTTTGACCCGATCGACGGGTCGTCCAATCTGGATGTCAACGGTGTGGTCGGCACGATCTTTTCGATCCTTGACGCGCCCAAGGGGCGGGCGGTGACCGAAGCCGATTTCCTTAAACCCGGTAAGGAACAGGTCGCCGCCGGTTACACGGCTTACGGCCCGCAGACGACGATGATGCTGACGCTGGGGGCGGGGACTTTTGCTTTTTCCATCGACCATGACCGCGGCGAATGGGTGCTGATCCGCGATCAGGTCGCTATCCCGGAATCGACGCGTGAGTTTGCCATCAACATGTCCAATCACCGTCATTGGGAAGCGCCGGTGCGCCGTTATATTGATGAGTGTGTGGCCGGCAAGGATGGCCCGCGCGGGGTTGATTTCAACATGCGCTGGCTGGCGTCCATGGTCGGGGATATTCACCGCATTCTGACGCGCGGCGGGGTGTTTATCTATCCGGTCGATCAGCGCGCCAGTGGTAAAAATGGCAAGCTGCGGCTGCTGTATGAGTGCAACCCGATTGCGATGGTGATCGAGCAGGCGGGCGGGACGGCGACCGATGGCCATCAGCGTATTCTGGATATCGCACCGACCGCCTTGCATCAGCGCACGGGTGTTGTGCTGGGTTCAAAAGAAGAGGTCGCGCGGGTCACGCAGTATCACGGCTGAGGTCAAGTCACCATTCATGCTAAAGCCCAGTCTGCCCAAAGATAGTCTTGAACGACCTGTGCCCTTGGTGTGGAAAGGCATATTTGTCGAGATCGTAAGCAGGTTTATATCCGGCGACTATGCTTTGAGCTCTAGGCCCGTTGGAGTGTGTGAAATCACACCAGATCGGGCAGAGTTTATAGCCGCCCAAATAGCCTCATACGGCGATGACTTAATTGAACTGTCAGACGAGACTTGGAGCAGATCCGTATATGTATGGATGGATGGATATTGGGAAGTTATCATCGATCTTTGCATGAAAGACCAAGGGGTAAGTGATCTGGCTTTGCTCGCAAAAATATACGAAGGCGAAGACGAGAAATTCATCTTTAAAGTTGAGTCTGTTTACGTTCCCTGAGCCCTATCAAAGCCATACTCATAGGCGAAATCTGACCTAATGTATGGAGGTGAGCTTTGCGTGCTGTAAGTTTGCTGATGGTGGCGGCGTTATGGGGAGGTCTGGCTCAGGTTGGGCCGGTAGTGGCGCAAGGTCATGATGACAATGGCAATGTCGCCTATGTCTTTGATCTGATTAATGCCGAGCGCGAGGATCGCGGCTGTGATCCCCTGAACTTCGATCCGCGTTTAGCTCGCGCCGCCCAGCGCCATGCCGATGCGATGGCCAGACAAAACTTCTTTGCGCACAAAGGCCCGGATGGCACGTCGGCGGGCCAGCGGGCGATATCCTCCGGCTATCGCTGGATCATGGTGGCGGAAAATATCGCCGCCGGTCATATGCGGCCGGATGATGTGGTGGAGGGCTGGATGAACAGTCCCGGCCACCGCGCTAATATTTTAAGCTGCACCCTGACCGATACCGGCATTGCCCTCAGTTACCAGCCCGATGACCGGCCCTTACCGGGGCAAAGGCAGGCCTATCGCTGGTACTGGGTGCAGGTGTTCGCAAGGCCTGCACGCTAATCCTCCGGGTCTTTTTCCTTTTTGGAATCGAACGGGAATGCGCCATGCACGGCATCGCTTTTGGGCTTGATCATCACCGACAGCAGCATGGTCACGGTCAGGATCGCCGCCGTACCGCCCAGTGACCACTCGATCGGGATCTTATAGATATCGATCAGCAGCATCTTGGAACCGATAAACACCAGAACCAGCGCCAGACCGTAGGGCAGGAGGTGGAATTTCTCATGCAGGCCCGCCAGCAGGAAGTACATGGCGCGCAGACCCAAAATCGCGAACACATTCGAGGTCAGGATGATAAACGGGTCAGTGGTGATGGCAAAAATCGCCGGTATGGAATCGACCGCAAATACCACATCGATAATGCCGATCAGGATGACCACGACCAGCATCGGCGTCGCCATTTTAAGGCCATTGACCTTAGTGAAGAACTTTTCGCCATCAAAATTAGGGGCAATGGTGAAATGTTTACGCACCCATTTCAGGGCCGGATTGGCCTCAAGGTCCGGCTCGTCGCCCGCCGCCAGCCACATCTTGATGCCGGTGAACACCAGAAACGCGCCGAACAGATAGAGTATCCAGTGGAACTGCGCGATCAGCCAGGCACCAACCAGAATTAGCGCCCCGCGTAACACCAGCGCCACCAGGATTCCGATCATCAGGGCGCGTTTTTGATATTCCGCAGGGACTGCGAAATAGGTGAACAGCATCAAAAAGACGAAGATATTATCGACCGCCAGCGCCTTTTCGACCACATAGCCGGTCACGAACTCCAGCGCCTTGGTGTCGGCTAACTGTTTGGCGGAGGCATCGGTGCCGGTGCCACCCATATACCACCACAGGAAGCCCACGAACACAAAGCTGACGCCCACCCAGATCAACGACCATATGGTGGCTTCTTTCATGGACACCTTATGGGCCCCCTGTTTGTTCATGGCGAAGAAGTCGATCAACAGAGCGACAACGACAAAGGCCGCAAACAGTGACCATAATAACGGCGTACCGACAGACATCATGATAGGTGCTCTCAAAAGGACAGACGGGTGGTGTGAACCAGTCCCGGTCTTGCCGTCCGCGCATTGAAACTTAAGCGCGGTTACCGTGCCGGAAGTCCTGTGCAGGACTACGTGCTGACGACACGGCGGGAACCTGATACGCGGCTCCGGCTACTCCCCGAGGGATGCGATTATTAATCAGAAAGCCCTCCGGTGTGTCAACGGGGCTTTGCGCTCATGCACAAAAAAGCCCTGCCGGTGAGGGCAGGGCTTTTTAAATCTATAAGGCAGTTGCCTTACGAATAATACTTCGCCATCGAGGCCAGAGAGCGGGCCTTGATTTTGGAGGCATTGCCGGCGGTGCCAAATTCTACGAAGCGGTCGTGACAGACCTTTTGCATCGCTTCCTTGGCGGGTTTCAGGTAGCCGCGAGGATCAAAACCTTCAGGGTTTTCCATCAGGTATTTGCGGATCACGCCGGTGATAGCCATGCGGCAGTCGGTGTCGATATTGATCTTACGCACGCCGATCTTGATGGCCTTTTGCAGTTCTTCGACCGGCACACCATAGGTTTGCGGCATCTTGCCGCCATAGGCGTTGATGACGTCCTGAAGCTCCTGCGGCACCGACGACGACCCGTGCATGACAAGGTGGGTGTTGGGCAGGCGCTTATGGATTTCTTCGATCACGTTCATGGCCAGCACTTCACCGTCGGGCTTACGCGAGAATTTGTATGCGCCGTGCGAGGTGCCCATCGCGATCGCCAAAGCATCAACGCCGGTTTGAGCGACGAAATCGACGGCCTGATCCGGGTCGGTCAAAAGCTGCGAGTGGTCGAGCACGCCTTCGGCGCCGTGACCGTCTTCAGCTTCGCCCATGCCGGTTTCAAGTGATCCCAGCACGCCCAGTTCGCCTTCGACCGACACGCCGCAGGCATGGGCGAAATCGACGACGGTCTTGGTGACATTGACGTTATATTCAAAATCCGCCGGGGTCTTGGCATCGGCCTTGAGTGAGCCGTCCATCATGACCGACGAAAACCCGTTCTGAATGGCGGTGGCGCAGGTCGCCGGTGAGTTACCGTGGTCCTGGTGCATCACCAGCGGAATTTCAGGATAGATTTCAATCAGCGCCTCGATCATCTTGGATAGCATGATGTCGTGGGCGTAGTTGCGGGCCCCGCGGGAGGCCTGAATGATCACGGGTGATTCCGTGGCGCGGGCAGCGTCAAGGACGGCCAGCCCCTGTTCCATATTATTGATATTAAAGGCCGGTACGCCGTAATTATTCTCGGCCGCGTGGTCGAGAAGCTGGCGTAAACTGATACGAGCCATGGAATTTTCCCTCTTTCATGCTTCGTGTTTACAAATGGCCGCCGCGTCAAAATATGCCAGCGCGGCGAAGGTTATGGTCTTTGTTTCAAGTTTCGGCTGCCTGTTAACAGCCCTTTTTTTGTTATGGTATTGATCATTATAGGCCTCAAAGGATTAAAAACTCAATCCTTTGAGGTGGTTAACTGTATGACCTGCGTTTTAGCCGTTCAAAGCTGCCACACCGGGTAATTCTTTGCCTTCCATCCATTCAAGAAACGCGCCACCGGCGGTCGAGACAAACGTCATGTCGTCGGAAACACCGGCGTGGTTGAGGGCTGCGACCGTATCACCGCCACCGGCAACGGCGGTCAGAAGCTTGGCCTTGGTTTGCGCTGCCGCAAAATGCGCGGCCTCAACGGTAGCTTTATCAAATGGTGGCAATTCAAATACGCCCAAAGGGCCATTCCAAATAAGGGTTTTAGATTTAGAAATCGCGTCTTTCAGAATATCCACGGTCTTCGCACCTGCGTCAAATATTTTATCGTCAGGGGTGAGCGCCTCATCAATCGAGATTTCGCGCGACGGGGCGTGGGCCTTGAATTCCTGGGCCACGACGACATCTACCGGCAGCAGGATCTCGCAGTGGTTTTCATCGGCCAGCTTCATGATTTCGCGCGCGGTGTCGGCCATGTCTTTTTCACACAAGGACCCGCCGATGTCGTAGCCGAGGGCATAGAGGAAGGTGTTGGCCATGCCGCCGCCGATCGACAGGGTATCAAGACGGGTGACGAGGTTTTTCAGCAGATCAAGCTTGGTCGAAACCTTTGAGCCGCCGACAATGCCGATAACCGGACGCACCGGCGTGCCAAGGGCGGCATCAAGTGCTTCCAACTCACGGCGCATGGACTCACCCGCATAGGCCGGGATCAGGTGGGCCACGCCTTCGGTCGAGGCGTGGGCGCGGTGGGCGGCGGAAAAGGCGTCATTGACATAGATGTCGCCCATAGCGGCCAACTGTGCGGCAAACTCAGGATCGTTTGTCTCTTCGCCGGCATGGAAGCGGACATTTTCCAGCAGGATCACGCCGCCATTGGCCATATTGGTGATCAGGGCCTTGGTGGCATCGCCCACGCAGTCATCGCTGAGCGATACGGGCGCACCGATCAGGTTCGACAGGGCCGGGGCCACAAACGCCAGGCTCATTTCCGGCACGACCTTGCCCTTGGGCCGGTCAAAGTGAGCCAATAGGGCGACCTTCATGCCTTTGGCGGTCAGTTTCTGGATGGTCGGTAAGGCCACGCGAAGGCGGGTGTCGTCGGTGATTGTGCCGCCATCGACGGGTACGTTGAAATCAACCCGCACCAGCGCGGTCTTACCGGCTACGTCTTTGAGGCTGTCTAGGGTTTTGAAAGGCATGGAATATCTCATTCAAATGGATTGGGCTGACCTGAGTGGCAAGCTAAATTCAGAAAGATTTGATGTATATCTCAATAAAGCTAAAAAGTTCCGAAGGGCCGCCCCAAGGAACTTTTTCTCCGTATCGGCAAGGGGGTACATGGGGGAAAACCGGTTTTCCCCCATGATCTTACAAGTATTTCCCAAACGCCACAGCCGTGTCGGCCATGCGGGTCGAAAAGCCCCATTCGTTGTCGTACCAGGTCAGGATGCGCACGAACTGACCGTCGATCACCTGCGTCTGGTTAAGCGCAAAGGTCGAGGACGCCGGATTGTGGTTGAAATCCGAAGATACCAGCGGCTCATCCGTATAGGCCAGAACGCCCTTCATCGGGCCATCAGCGGCAGCGATGATGGCGGCGTTGACTTCTTCCTTGGTGACCGGGCGCGACGGCACGATCTTGAGGTCAACGACCGACACGTTCGGGGTCGGCACGCGGATCGAAGACCCGTCGAGCTTGCCCTTAAGGTGCGGCAGCACCAGGCCAACAGCCTTGGCGGCACCGGTCGAGGTCGGGATCATGGAAAGGGCTGCGGCGCGGGCGCGGTACAGGTCCTTGTGCATGGTATCGAGCGTTGGCTGATCACCGGTATAGGAGTGGATGGTCGTCATGTAGCCGCGCTCAATGCCGCACAGGTCGGATAAGACTTTGGCGACCGGTGACAGGCAGTTGGTGGTGCAGGATGCGTTGGAGATCACCACATCATCAGCGCTTAAGGTGTCATGGTTGACCCCGTAGACGATGGTCTTGTCGGCATTGTCGCCGGGGGCGGAGATAATGACCTTCTTGGCGCCGGCTTCGATGTGGGCCAGAGCCTTGTCCTTGGACGTAAAGATGCCGGTGCACTCAAAAGCGATATCGACGTTCAGCGCTTTGTGCGGCAATTCAGCCGGGTTCTTGATGGCGGTGACCTTAATGGGCGCATAGGTGCGGCCATTGGCGTTGATCAGGATAGAGTCGCCTTCGACCTTGACCTCGGCCGGGAACTTACCGTGCACCGAATCGTAGCGCAGCAGGTGGGCATTGGTTTCCACCGGCCCCAGATCGTTGATCGCCACCACTTCGATATCCGTGCGGTTATTCTCGATGATCGAGCGCAGAACCAGACGGCCGATGCGGCCAAACCCGTTAATCGCAACACGTAACGCCATATTTAGCTTCCCTTATAGTAGATTTTGAAACCGTCCTGACGGGCGGAAGCGTAGATCAAATGCGGGTTTCGTTTTGGCCCAAACCCCTGACAAGTCAAGACCTAATCGGCCCTAACGGCTATATGATAACGCTATCAATGGGTTTCAACAGGCGCGCTTGCGACCTAAAGGCGCGGCAGGGTGAAGATGGCATCCAGACCGCTTAAAATCCCGCCTTCGTAGCGGTTCTCAAGGCGCAGACTACCGTGCATCGACAGGCTTAAGGATTGCGCGACCGATAGCCCCAGACCTGCGCCGCCGGTATCGCGGTTGCGGGAGGTCTCCAGCCGGTAGAACGGCTCAAAAACGGCCTCAAGCGCCTCAGTCGGCATGCCGGGGCCGTGGTCGCGGATAACGACCTCGGCCATGTTTTCACGCGCCCGCAGGATCACCTCACAACCGTCACCGTAGCGGCAGGCGTTTTCGATCAGATTGGTCACAATGCGACGAATGGCCATGTCATTACCCAGCACGGTGATGTTTTCAGCAATGTCACCGCAGGTGACGTCGTGAATGTCGGCATTGTCTTCGCACACGATCTCGATCAGGGACGACAGGTCAAGCCGGGTCAGGGTTTGCGCCATTTTCTCAGCGCTGGCGAACCCAAGTGCTGAATTGATCAGGCTGTCCATGTGGGCGATGTCCTGATTGATCTTATCGCGGGCGGATTCCGGCAGGGTTTCAATCCGCAGACGCAGACGGGCCAGCGGTGTCTTCAGGTCGTGGGCAATGGCGGCGATCAGGGCGGTACGCGATTCGACCTGTTTTTTCAGCCGGATCTGCATGTCGTTCAGTACATGGGTCGCGGCGCGCACTTCCTTGGGGCCGCGGGCTTTCAGGGGGGCGGCATCTGCGTCAAAGCCCAGTGTGCGCGCCCCTTCGGCCAGAGCGCGGATCGGGCGCGTCAGGCGGCGCGACATGAAAAAGGCCAGCGGCGTGACCGCCAGCGCGGTCAGCAAAAACCCGACCAGCAGGTTTTTCTGCCACGGCTCAATCAACGGGCGCGGCGGGATCAGGACGCGCCAAGTACCATCGGTTTGCTTCCATGCGGCCCGAAAGGCCGGGAAGGTCACCTGAGTGTTCAGACTTTCCGGCAGTTCCGATGCGCGGAAATCAGGGCCGATCATTCTGAGATTATCACGCGGGCCATCGGAACCCATATTACGCGGCGGCCCATCCGGCCTCGCAAATTTTGGCCCGCCTTCCGGGCCTCTGTTTTGCGGCCCTTCCGGGCCGGGCGCCATCCAGCGCTGGGGGCCAGGACCACCGAAGCCGTTACGACCACGCTGACGGCCATCGATAAAGACATTCGTTACCGGCACGCCCAGAATTGTGGCCAGACGTTCGCGCAAGAAAGTTTCAAACGGATGAGACCGACCGGGGTCTGCCAACTGGCGGGCAACAAAGTCAGGCGTTTCAGCCACCGTTTCCATGCGCAAGTTGCGTCCGGTTTTCAGCTTGACCTGCCCGGTTTTCAGGGCTTGCGCCGCTTCGGTCAGGGTATAGCCCTGCGGCGGTGGGGACGGGGCTTTGAGCACAATCAGGGTGTTGATCGCCAGCGACAGGACAAGCACCGCCAATGCCATGCCCAGCACCTGCCAGAAAATCGGCAGATCCGGAAAAAAGCGTGAGGTTTTAGGCGGTGCAGCCTTAAGGTCGGACATATTTAAGGGTTACTTCAAGGGCCTGAACATATAGCCAATGCCGCGAATGGTGCGGATGATCTCATCCTGCGTGTCGTCGTTGAGCTTGCGACGCAAACGGCTGATCTGGACATCGATGGCGCGGTCAAAGCTTTCGGAGTTGGGGCCGTGCAGGTAGTCAAGGATCTGGTCGCGGCTCAAGGCGCGGCCCGGACGGTCGAGGAACACCCGCAACAATTCAAACTCGGCATTGCTAAGCGCCACCTGCACGCCATCGGGGCGGATCAGAATGCGCTTGATATTATCAAGCTGCCAGCCAAAAAAATGTGTGATGGGTGAGGTGCCGTCCTGGCGCGGACCCTGCTCACCACGGCGCAGGATGGCACGGATGCGCGCCAGCAGTTCACGCGGATGGAACGGTTTGGCCAGATAATCATCGGCCCCCAGTTCCAGCCCCACGATCCGGTCGACCTCTTCGGCGCGGGCGCTGAGCATGATCACTGGCGGGCCCTTGGCGGCATTCAGGCGTCTGCAGATCGACAGGCCGTCTTCGCCCGGCATCATAAAATCAAGCACCACCAAATCAATATCGCCGCGCATCAATACACGATCCATTTCGCGCGCGCCGGACGCGGTATGTATTTCAAAACCATGCTGACCCAGAAAGTCGGATATCAGGTCGCGCAGTTCCCGGTCATCATCGACCACCAGCAGGCGTGACGTCTTGATCGACGGGGTGGCGGTAGAGGCGGATGCCGAAGCGGTCTGGGTCATGTGCTTGCCGTGGGTTCGCGGTCGTTGGGAGTATATCCGCTTATGACCGTCATGTGGGGCAATAAGATTTCACGATTGTAACATAACCGATGCCACGGGTCAGGATACACTTCGCGCCAGCAGTTTCTGGATATCCTCCGGCGTCAGTATCCGCCACTGACCGGGTTTGAGGTCACCTAGGGTCAACTCACCCATGCGGGCGCGGTGCAGGGTCTCAACATGGTTGCCTACGGCGGCAAACATCCGGCGCACCTGATGATAGCGGCCTTCATAGAGCGTAAGACGAGCTGTGGTCTCACCGGTGACCTCAAGAAATGCCGGTTTAAGCGGCTCTTTTTCGGCTTCCAGCAACAGGGTGCCGGATTCAAATATCGCCCCTTCATGACCGTTCAGCGGACGGGCCAGCGTCACCTCATAGACCTTGGGGACATGGTTTTTGGGAGAGATGATCCGGTGCAGGAAATCGCCGTCATCGGTAAACAGCAGCAGCCCCGACGTATTGGCGTCCAGCCGTCCGATGGTCGACAAAACCGGCTTACGATCCCTGAAACGGGCGGGCAAAAGCTCATAAACCAACTGGCCGGTGTCCTTGGTCGAGCAGACATAGCCCACGGGTTTGTGCATCAAAAGCACCACGCCATGATCGGGATCGAGCGGGCGGCCCTTGTAGCGGACATCGTCATGGGCGATTTTGGCGTCGTCGCTCAGCCGCTCACCGTCGGTATCGGCGAACACGCCCATGCGGATCAGTTTCTGCACATCCTTGCGCGAGCCATAGCCGAGATTGGCGAGGTGTTTCACGAGGCGCATCAGGATCTGCGCCTTAAGGTTTCGCCTTGTGAGACCTTTTTATTGTCTGGCACATCGCGCTTTGAGAATTTTTTATCCTCGGACGCCTCATGTTTCCGGGGTTTTTTCTTTACCGGAGCCTCACTCATTGAGGATGCTTCAAACACCTTGTAGGCCCCATCATCGGCCAGTATTTTGACGACCTTGAACACGGTTTTGAGCGTGTCTTCGTAAGGTAAATGCCGGTTGGCGACCATGTAGAACGCGCCCTTGGGCTTAAGGGCCGCCGCCGCAGAACGAATGAAGGCCTTGCCCAGATCGTGCTTATCGGCGCGGTCGATATGGAACGGCGGGTTGGAGACGATAAAATCGAAATCGCCGCCGATCCCAGAGGTGACATCCTGCCAGTGGTAATCGACGGCCAAGCCTGTGAGGTTCTGACGGGCCAAGTCTAGCGCGCGCTGTTCGGCTTCAAACACCTCCATTTTGGTGACCGCCGCATTGCGGGCCATGATCTCAGCCGTCAGATAGCCAAATCCGGCACCCAAATCCGCGCCGTGGCCGCTCAATGGCGGCAGGTTTTGCACCAACAGTTTTGAGCCCGCATCGATCCGATCCCAGGCAAACAGGCCGGGGCGGCTTAGGAACCGACCGCCCTCAATCGGGCGCACGGCGTCCAGTTTTGACCAGGCGTCAATCAGATCGCGATTGAGTTTACCGGCGTTTATGCGCGCCCAGAATACGCGGCATTTGTGTTTCGACAGGTTGGAGATATCACCGGTTAAGGCCTTGAGGTCGCCCTCAACCGTCTTGGCGCCTTCAAGGTTCGACACTGATGCCATGACAATGCCACCGTCAGCCGTGGATAAAACCGCGCGGGCCAGCAGGGCTCGATATTCGTCACGCTGACGCGGCGGCAGGACGAGGGTGAGGGGGTAGAGTGCATCATCCTCTTCGGGACGGGCGCTAAAGCCCTGTTGCGTCAGGGCTTCCAGCGCCGGTTTGAAGCTCTGCTCGCACACTAATTTCTCGCGGTAATCGCGCAGGGCCAAACCAGCCCGCGCCCGCAGGAACAAAGCTTTGCCATCCGCAGGCAGATCAACAAGGCCATCATTAAGCGGCAGGACGAGGGTATCTAAAACAGGATCATTCATCATGCGCGCCCTATGGCATAGGGGGCTGGAAATTAATAGCCCGGATTAGTGACCAAGATAGCGCTGGGGCTTATGGTAAGTCATCATGACGGTGCTCATGGCCGCGGCACTGATGACCGAATAGAGCAGGTTCATGGGGCTGACCACAAAGACCGAAGCCGTCATGATCAGGGCGTCGCACACCGCTTGAGTCTTACCGGCGTTAATCCCGCGCGTCTTTTGCAGATAGAGCGACAATACGCCGGTGCCGCCCGCCCCGGCACCATGCCGGGCCAGCGCTAAAATCCCCATGCCGATAATTGTCCCACCAAAAATGGAGGCAAAAACCGGATTAAGGTGCGCGGGCGTAAACAGGTGCGGAAACAGGGCGGCCATCGCCATGATAGCGATATTGACCACGATCGTCTTGACCGTAAACCGCCAGCCCATGCTCAGCAGGGCAAATATAAAGAACGGCACATTGATCAGCGTAAACAAAAGTCCCACCGGTGCCGGGATCAGATAGGACACCAAAAGCGCAATGCCGGCCACGCCGCCGGTCACAAGCCCCGCCGTCTTAAGCAGCACCAGCCCCAGCGCTATGAACGAGCAACCAATGGCGAAGGCATAGATGTCTTCAAACAGGGTGTGTTTGGCCTGCGCTTTAAGCCCCTGATCGTCCAGGATGGCCGATGATCGGGATAAATCTTTCGGCAAAAGGGAGCGAAGGCTGAAGGTCATATCGTGGCGCGCTTATATTCGGGTGAGTTGTTGCGCGGAATGATAGTTTCAAACGATATTTTTTCAAGCGCCATAACCGTCAGCATGGCAATAAAAAAGGCCGCTCCCGAAGGGGCGGCCTTTTTCGAAACATCTAAGCTTTTAAAAGCTTATGCGTTTTCCAGCTTCTCAGCCGACATCTTGCCGGACTTAGGATCGCGAGCCAGCTCGTAAGACAGCTTTTGACCTTCGTTAAGGCTGCGGAAACCCGCGCGCTCAACGGCCGAGATGTGAACGAAGATGTCGTTCGAACCGTCTTCAGGGGCGATAAAACCGTAACCCTTGGTGGCGTTGAACCATTTTACTGTGCCTGTGCTCATGACGAACCCTTTCAATGACAGTGTTTATACGCACATCCGCAAAATCGCGTCGTGCCTCGCTCGTTTCGATAATTGAATGGAAGTTCGCCGATACGGTTTTTAGTGAAACCGCAAAAACAAATTAGCAGACAAGTTATAGATCGAAGGCCCCTTGTATAGCTTTAAATCCATAAGGTCAAATTAATAAGCCATGTGGTTTTTTATCTATTTGTCATCGGCCAAAAAAAAGCGCGAACGGTAAAGACCGTCTGCGCTTTTTTATTCAACAGATTCAGTAGGCTTATAAAGCGGCCAAGGCTTTTTCGACTACGGCCTCTTTGGTGATGCCAAATTGTTTATAGAGCACATCCTGCGGTGCGGAGGCCCCAAACGAGGTCATGCCGACAAAAATACCGTCCTTACCGATAAATTTTTCCCAGCCCAAGGACACCGCCGCTTCGACCGCGACATTGACCGGTGTGGTGCCGATGACCGAGGCTTTGTAGGCAGCATCTTGCGCATCAAACAGTTCCCAGCACGGGGTCGATACGACGCGGGTCGCAACACCTTGGGCCTCAAGCTCTTTCTGGGCGGCAATGGCGACCGAGACTTCGGTGCCGGACGCGAAGATCGAGACCTTAGCCTCAGAAGAGGCAGAACGGATCTCATAAGCGCCCTTGGCCGACAGGTTGTCGCCACTTTCGCGGGCGGCAGGCACTTTTTGACGCGACAGCACCATCAGCGACGGTGTGGTTGTCGATTTCAGCGCGGCCTTCCAGCATTCGGCGGCTTCGACGACATCGGCGGGGCGGAACACCAGAAGGTTCGGCATGGCGCGGAACGACGCCAGATGCTCGACGGGTTGGTGGGTCGGGCCGTCTTCGCCGACGCCGATGGAATCATGGGTCAGGACGTTGATGGTGCGGATGCCCATCAGCGCGCCCAGACGAATGGCAGGGCGGCTATAATCCGAAAACACAAAGAAGGTGCCGGAATAGGGGATGACCCCGCCGTGCAGCGCCATGCCGTTCATGGCGGCCGACATGCCGAATTCACGCACACCGTAGTGGACGTAACGACCACCGTAGTTTTCGGTGTCGTAAGCCGTCATACCCTTGACGAAGGTGTTGTTGGAGCCGGTAAGATCGGCCGAGCCGCCCACCATGTCATCGATATGGGGCACCAGTTGCGCTAACGCCGCGCCCGAAGCCGAGCGGGTGGCATCAGCGGGCTTGATCTCTAACGCTTGCGCAATGTGGGCATCAAGCGCGTCAAAGGCATTGGCCGGCAGTTCGCCGTTCATGGCGCGTTTGAAGTCAGCGGCGTGGGCGTGGCTTTTCAGTTTGGCGTCCCAGTCCTTGTGCGGGCGGGCTTGTCTGCGGGCCGCAGCTTCCCAGGCCTTTTTGATTGGCGACGGCACGGTGAAGGATTCGGCTTCCCAGCCCATCGCCTTGCGCGCCAGTTCGATGTCGGAATCAAACAGAGTATAGCCGTGGGAATGCGGATCGCCTTCCTTGGGGCCAGCACCCTTGGAAATCTTGGTTTTGCAGGCGATCATGACCGGCTTTGATTGCTGCGTCGCCCAGCGCAGGGCGGCGGCGATCTTACCGTGATCATGACCATCAACGGCCTTGACGGCCCAGCCAGCGGCCTTAAAGCGCGCCAGTTGGTCGCCGGTCTCAGCGATGGTGGCCACGCCGTCGATGGTGACATTGTTGTCGTCCCACAGCACGATCAGCTTATTGAGCTTTAACCGTCCGGCCAGCGAGATGGCTTCGTGCGACACGCCTTCCATCAGGCAGCCGTCACCGGCAATCACCCAGGTCTTATGGTCAACCAGATCGTCGCCAAAACGGGCGTTCAGATGACGCTCAGCCATCGCCATGCCGACCGCGGTCGCCAGACCTTGACCCAGTGGGCCGGTTGTGCATTCGATGCCCGCCGTGTGGCCATATTCCGGGTGGCCGGGCGTGGCTGAGCCCCACTGGCGGAAGTTTTTGATGTCGTCCATCGACACCGACTTAAAGCCGGTCAGGTGCAGCAGCGAATAGATCAGCATCGAGCCGTGACCTGCTGACAGAACAAAGCGGTCGCGGTCAGCCCAATCCGGGGCCTTGGGGTCATATTTAAGAAACTTGGTCCACAAAACGGTCGCCACATCGGCCATGCCCATCGGCATACCCTGATGGCCCGACTTGGCGCGGTGCACCGCTTCCATCGACAGGACCCGCACGGCATCGGCCATGACGGTCGGTGAAGGCTTGGCGGTCAGGGTGCTGAGTATATCTGAAGACATGGGCGGGTCTCGAAAAACGTGTAAAAGCGGGAATCCGCAAGCGGATTAATGAATTTGTCGCTGCCTTTAACGCATGCGCGCGGGTAAGGGTATAGCTTCTTTTGAAAAAATACGTCTTTTCGTTTAGACTCTTTAGGTCATTATCGGTTATGTAAAGTGTTTTCAGAGGCATATGGCCCCAAAGTTCAGTCAAGACTTCAGACGAGAGTTCAGGTGATGGATAATCCTCTTACCCCCCCACAGGCTGGACAGCCCGGTTCGATGCTAACCGGTGCGGTTGAGCGGCTGGATAAGGCCCTGCTGGCGGTGGAACACCGTTTGAGTATGCTGCAACACGGTGATGTGTCGTTTCCGGCGGATGGAGTTTTGCCCGATGCCATGCTGTCAAAAGAACTGGAAGAGACCAAGGCGCGCGAAAAGGCTGTGACCGATGCCGCCAATGGCGCATTCGAGGCGCTGGGCGAAGCGGCGGCCTCTATCCGTAAAATTCTCAAAGACGGGGAGGCTGCCTGATGGCTGAGGTCACGGTTCGCGTCAACAATAAGCCCTATACGGTTGGCTGCGCTGATGGTCAGGAAGGCCGCGTGCAGGAACTGGCCCGCCTGTTTGATGAGCATGTCGAAATGGTTGTGGGCGATGTCGGCTCGATCGGGGAGGTGCGCCTGTTTTTGATGGCGGCGTTGCTGATGATCGATGAGATGCAGGACCTTAAGGTTCAGCTTGAGGAACAGCAATCGGCCACAGCGCGCATGTCGGCGGGAGCCCATGAAATGGAACGCCGCGCCGCCTTTGCGATTACCGACGCGGCCGAACGGTTGGAAAAACTGGTCGCAGATAAAGCTTAAAAACAAAGGAACTCCCCCTAATGTAGGGGGAGTTCCTTTGTCTTACTTGCCCTGCACGTTTAGCGTCCGTTCCGGCAAGGTGACGGTGACCGATTGTCCGGCATCGGTGGCGGATTTTGCCAGCGAGACCTTGTAATCCCCCGCCGCGATCTTCCAGGTCTTAGACGGCGTATCGTATGACCCCAATAGACGCGGATCGACCGTCACGGTCAGGGTTTTTGACGACCCCGGCGTCAGATTGACCTTATCCCAGCCGCCGAGGCGTTTCGGTGCTTCCCACTTAGCGGTCGTGGGCGAGACATAGACCTGCGGCACATCGGCGGCCTCGACCTTACCGGTATTGGTTACCGTGAACGACACGCTCAGTTTGCCGTTCGCGTTCGAAGCCTTCAAATCCGAATAGGCAAAGGTCGAATAGCTCAGACCGTGCCCAAAGGCGAACAGCGGCTTATGGCCTTTGAGGTCGAACCACTTATAGCCAATGGCCGCCCCTTCGATGTCATAGTTCACATCGACACGCAGGTCAGGCTTTGAGTTGTCGCCATCAAGCTTGGGGCGGGGCAACTGGCTAAGCGACGCCGGGAAGGTGACCGGCAGGCGGCCCGACGGTGAGATTTCGCCGGTCAGGACGCGCGCAAGGGCGGTGCCGCCGCTGGAGCCGGGATACCAGGCCTCAACCACCGCGCCGACCTTAGGCAGCCACGGCATGAACACTGGCCCGCCGGTTTGCAGCACGACCACGGTTTTGCTGTTGGCGCGGGCAACGGCATCGATCAGGGCATCGCCACCGTGATCGAGCTTTAGCTCGGCATCAAAGGACTCGCCCGTCCACTGGGAGCCGAACACGATGACCACATCAGCCCCGCGCGCAGCTTTGGCGGCAGCCTTTACGTCCTTGCCGTCGTGGAAAACAACCTCGGCCTTGGTGCGGGCCCTGATCCCGGCCAGAGGGGCATCGGGGTAATAGGTGATCGGGCCGGGGAACTCATTGGCGTATTTTGAGGTATCGGGCACAGCGTTTCCGCCGAGACCGTAAACCTGCGACGAGCCACCGCCCGACAGCACGCCCTTATCGGCATGGCCACCGATGACCACGACTTTCTTGGCCGTGGCGGCGATCGGCAGCAGGTTGCGTTCATTCTTCAGCAGCACGATCCCACCTTCGGCATCGGCCTGAGTGACCTTGGCATTCGCGGCAAAGTCGATATTGGCGTCGCTAACGGTGGTCTGATCAATCGGCTTATCAAACAGACCCGTGTTAAACATAGCCCACAGGATGCGGCGCGCCATATCATCGAGGCGTTCAGGCTTTACAAAGCCATTATCGACAGCTTCTTTGAGCGGACCCGCGAAATAGTTGGATTTGTCGAACGGATAGCCAGACTGCTGATCCATGCCGGCATTGGCGGCGGGGATAGTGGAGTGGGTGGCGCCCCAGTCCGACATGACATAGCCTTTATAGTTCCAGTCGGTTTTCAGAACTTCGGTCAGGAGGTACGGGTGTTCGCAGGCATAGACGCCGTTGTAGCGGTTATAGGCGCACATGACCGAGGCCGGGTTGCCAACCTCAATCGCAAACTGGAACGCCAGCAGGTCGGACTCGCGCGCGGCCTTATCAGACATATTGGCCGACAGGGTGAAGCGGTTGGTTTCCTGAGCGTTGGCGGAATAGTGCTTGACGGTCGAGATGATGTTGTTGGATTGGATGCCGCGGATCTGTTCCCCGACCATGATCCCGGCCAGCAGCGGGTCTTCGCCGCCATATTCGAAATTGCGGCCGTTACGCGGTTCACGCACCAGATTAACGCCGCCCGCCAGTTGGACGTTAAAGCCCGACAGGCGCGCTTCCTTACCGATCATCGCCCCGCCTTTGAAGGCCAGATCGCGGTCCCACGTCGCGGCGGTCAGCATCCCTGACGGTAAAACGGTGCGCAGGCGCGGATTTGGCCCGCGCTGAGAGGCGACGCCTACACCGGCGTCGGTCAGCCACTGATGGGGTATCCCCAGACGCGGCACGCCATACACAAACCCGGCGGATTGATGCAGGCTTTCCTTCGGCGGGCTCCAGTTCAGGCCATTGATATCGCCGCGGGTATTAAGCCAGGCGCCGTCCGATGCGAAATGTCCGAACACCAGGGTAAACTTTTCACTTTGCGTCATTTCTTTGAGCAATTGCTCGACGCGGGCGTCGGCGCTTTGGTTGGCATTCAGCCACGGCTTTTGCGCCGGTTCGGCCAGTGCGGCGGGGGCGGGCGTCTGTGCCTGCGCGGGCAGGGTAAAGCTTAAGGTCGCCGCTGAGGCCAGCAGGGCCAGTTTGATGGAAATTCGCATGTGTTTCGCGTCCCTTGGTAGATCGTTAGGTTGATCAGTGTCGGCATTATTATTTTGGTTGGTGAAAGTCATAAAACGGGATTTCGTGTCTGTGAAGTCATAATTTATGACATCGATGTCTTTTTTATTGACTTGCGGCTCCACGGTTTGTCTCTGACGGGACGTTATCGCTACCATTTCGGGACATGAAATAATAAAATCCACACTCTTGCCGATGTGGGCCCAAGGCCTTACATTAATCGGTGGCGGGTCTTGCTGCGGTTCACGTCAGTGATCACCTAATCCTTCTGACCTTAATCTCTTAGAACGGGGGCTGTCCCTGACTGAGACCGTGGTCTCTATCACATGGCTCCCACCTGACTAGTCAGGTCCTGAGTGGATTTAAACGCTTCGCAACGGATCTCGCGGCGCCGCCACAGAATACTTACTCAGGAAAAAGTTTCGGCGGCAAAGCCGCCAAATACGTTTTTCCTGTTTCAACATGGAGAAAATTTTCTAAGGGCGGCCCTTCGAAAATTTTCACTTTTTATACTCCCCCAGCACGCTGGGGGAGGTGGCAGCCGTAAGGCTGACGGTGGGGGGGCAGTGACAGCCGATAAATCCCTATTACGCGCGGAGATGAAATCCCACCGGGCGGTGCTGGCTCAGGCCGATCCGACCGCAGGCGACCGGCTGACCCACATGGCTGATATTGATGCCGTGGGCGTTGTTGCCGGTTACTGGCCCATTCAGTCCGAATTATCGCCCCTGCCATTGATGCAAAAGCTATCGGAGCAGGGCTGCGCGCTGGCCCTGCCGTGCCTGATCCCGGCGGAGGGTGGCGGCTATGTCATGGCCTTTCGCCGCTTTGAGCTGGGGGATCATCTGGAACTCGGCCCCTATGGCATCAGCCAGCCCGACGCCGATAAGTCCATGATTCTGCCGGATGTCGTGCTGGTGCCGCTGTTGGCTTTTGATCGTAAGGGCGGCCGGCTGGGCTATGGCGGCGGGTTTTACGATCGCGCTTTGGACTTTCTTAAATCGCAAAAAGAGATTAAAGCGTGGGGCATTGGCTTTGCGGGGCAGGAACTCGACGAAGTGCCGTTAGAACCCCACGATCAGCGCCTTGACCTTATCCTGACGGAAGCGGGTGCTATCCATATATAAGGTAGTCTTATGCGCTTTGCGTTTTTCGGTGATGTCGTTGGTAAATCCGGCCGGGATGGCCTGACGCAACACCTGCCGATGATCCGCAAAAAGCTGGGGCTGGAGTTTGTCATCGTCAATGCCGAAAACGCCGCCTCTGGCTTTGGGATTACCGAAAATACCGCCCGCGAACTGTTCGAAGCCGGGGCCGATTGTCTGACACTGGGCAACCATTCCTGGGATCAGAAAGAAGCCCTGACCTATATTGTGCGTGAGCCGCGCCTGATCCGGCCCAATAACTATCCGCGTCTGGCCGATGCACCGGGGCGAGGGGCCAACCTGTTTCAGACCGAAAGCGGCAAATCGATTCTGGTGGTCAATCTGCTTGGCCTTGTTCACATGGCGTCGATGGATGACCCGTTCGCCAGCGCTGACAAAGAGCTTGAGGCCTGTCCGCTCGGCGTGGCCGCCGATGCCATCGTTATCGACATGCACTGCGAAGCCACGTCTGAGAAAATGGCGATGGGCCATTTCTGCGATGGCCGCGCGTCGCTGGTGGTCGGCACCCATACCCATGTCCCGACAGCGGACGCGCAAATCCTGCCCGGCGGCACGGCCTATCAGACCGATGCCGGGGCCTGCGCCGACTACGACAGCGTGATCGGCAACGATAAGGAGGAACCCCTGCGCCGGTTCACCACCCGGATTTCGCGCGATCGCTACCGTCCGGCCTCAGGCCCTGCGACCGTATGCGGCGTGTTTGTCGAAACCGACGACAAGACCGGCCTTGCTGTGCGTGTAGAACCTATCCGTTTCGGCGGACGCCTCAAGCCGACCTTGCCAGAGGTTTAGGTTTTGGTTTAGAAGCGACACAAACCAACTTTGATACTGAAAACACAAAAAATGTATTTGGCGGCTGTGCCGCCGAAACTTTTTTGTGAGTGAGGACTAATGGCCGGCCATAGTAAATACAAAAACATCATGCACAAAAAAGGGCGCGCCGATTCTGTGCGCTCAAAGCTGTTTTCCAAGCTGTCGCGCGACATTACCGTGGCCGCGAAATCAGGTATGCCGGACCCGGCCATGAACCCGCGCCTTAGACTGGCGGTCAATAACGCCAAGGCCGAGTCCATGCCCAAGGACAATATCGACCGCGCCATCAAAAAGGGTGCGGCCGGTGATGCGGATACCTTAGAAGACGTGCGCTACGAAGGCTTTGGCCCGGCCGGTATCGGCATTATCGTTGAGGCTCTGACCGATAACCGCAACCGCACCGGCGGCAATGTCCGCTCGTTCTTCAGCAAATACGGCGGAAACTTAGGCGAATCCAATTCGGTCAGCTTCATGTGGGATCGCCTGGGCCAGATCGAATATCCGCTCAAGGCCGGAACGGCTGACGCCATTATGGAAGCCGCCATCGAAGCCGGGGCCGCTGATGTCGAAACCGACGAAGACCCCGAAGAGGGCGGTCACCTGATCTATACCGCTTACGAAGACCTCAACGCAGTAACTGAGGCCATGTCAAAGGTTCTGGGCGATCCGAAGTCGACCAAGTTTATCTGGAAGCCGCAAACCCTGTCGCCGATTTCGGGCGATCAGGCGCGTACCCTGATGAAGCTGCTCGATGCGCTTAATGATGATGATGACGTGCAAAACGTCTACGCCAACTTTGATATTTCTGACGAAGAGATGGAGGCGCTGGGCCTTTAAGGGCTTAAGCGTATAAAATGGCAAAGGGCGCGAGGGGGAACTTTCGCGCCCTTTTATTATTGAATCCTATCAGAAATTTATGGACGTTCGTTCACAATGCCGTCTGCTTAAGGAGTCGACGTAATGCGCATATGTATCGGAATGGTGGTTGTGGCGGCGGTTGGCCTGACTGGCTGTGTATCGACCTATTCTACAGATCCGGTTATGGGCATGGGGGCCGCCGCTGTCGGTGAACCGCAGGCGTTTAGCGTCACGATGTTCGATCATCCCGATGAGACCGCACCTATGCCGACTGTTCACCATAGCCCCGCCGTGGCGGGTAGGTAACGCCTGATGTCATTATAGTATTGTCAGGATTCAAGGCTTTGAATGGCTTGTGAAATGTGCAATTATGCGGCGTTAACCATATTTCGGGGGATGTTATGCGTGTGAAGTTGATAATCGCGGTTTTGGGAGCGGGCGCTATGCTGTCGGGCTGCGTTAGCACCTACACGTCGCCGGTCGCTGTTTTGTCGACGGGCGAGCAAGCTGGTCGCTGCGTGCGTAAAACGGACGGCAAAAAGGCGCCGCAGATCATGACCTATGATTCCGATAGCCGCACAGAAACCCATGCCTCCAATGAGGGCGATGAGTACAAGTACTCGGTTCAGAACAAGCCACAGCGCACCGCTGTGGGCGTCAAAGGCGGCACCGATAAGGGCGCTGATTTCGACGTATGCCGCGAAGACGGCTATTAAGCCTTACCGGCTTTGATAATTTAAAAAGGCCCGAACCAAGGTTCGGGCCTTTTTGTTATGGATTTGCGACCTAGTTCGTGGCGCGGATCGGGTCAGCCACATAGTTGGAGGGCGTGTAGCCGTTTTCGGCCAGCGATGCTGGAACCTTGGGCCAGAAATCATCAAACAGTTGCAGTATGGCAGAGCGGCGGCTTTCGGCGACTTCTTCCGGACCTTCGGGGCCGGAGACGTAGACCGGGCCGCCGGGTACTTCGAACTCAGAGCCCTTATACCACGGCGTGCAGGTGCGCACCGACGGATCAAGATCGCCCCATTTTAGGTGGCGGCAACCTTCGGGATCGGCATCGATCATATTGTCAACGGCGCGGATTTTCGCCCCGTCCTTGGCCAGCATACCGGCGGTACGCACCAGAGCGATCTTGTTGCCGCCGATAAAGGCTTCGCCGCGAGTGACATCGATGCCGATTTCACGCGCCATAATGAAGTTGTTCAAAATCCGCACACGATCCAGATCTGAGACAATGGCGTGTTCGGTATTTTCAAACAGCGAGTTTGAAATCAGACCTTCGCCCACCCCTTCGATGTGCAGCCCTTGCGCAAAGTTAAGTATCTGAAGGCGGTTAAGGCTGATGATGCTTTTGTAGGTCGATAAGGTAATGTCGATCGCCCGCGCATTCTGGCCGCGTTCAAAGCCATGCCAGTCGGCCAGTTGGATAAAGGTGATACCTTCCAGGCGGCTGTCGCCGACCAGATTGGCTTTCAGGCCGTGATAGGTGGTGGCGATATAGCTGTTTTGGCTGAACAGTTCGGCATTACGAATGCTCAGAGCTGCCGTCAGCGTGCGGGCCACCAATGTCGAATCGACCAGGTTAAAGCGTCCGGCGTCGATATCGACCGCAGGCGCATCGCCATCATAGCGCACTTGCGACTGCTCAAGCGTCAGTTCCTTACCCGACGAAGAGATGCAGGAGGTGTTGTCGCCGCGTTGTGACGACAGGCTGATGTTGCGTAACACCACCAGATCGGCGCTCGGCTCAATGCGGATACAGGGTGAGCCGTGGCGGGCGACAATCGCCGGAATACGGTCGTTGGTCGAAACCCCTTCGAGGATGATTGATTTTTCCAGACGCAGCGACATCACGCACGAACGGGTTTTCGAGATGAAGCGCACCTTGGAATAGGATGGCAGCTTTTCGATCTGGCGCTCGATCCACGCATCCGGGCGGTTCGGATCGGCGCGGTAGGTATCGCAATTGACCGTGATGGTGCGTGGGCTGCCGTAATAGCCATACTTGGAGCGATACGGATAATAGCCATGCCCATACCCCCCGCAGGAGCGCAGTCTCGGATCAAGCAGCACGCCAAAGCACGGACGGGTCAGGGCCTCGACCTTGGCGGCATTGTAACCCATCGGCATTTGCGCCGAAGCGACATCGCGTGTGACCGCGCCGGACGCCAGCCAGACGCAACCCAGCGCTAACGCCCCGGAGACAGCACCGAGCGCAGGTTTCGCCAGTTTGTTCATCGCTTTACGCATCCACATGGTCATCATCCTTAAATGCCGCGGCGCTCCCTCAAAGTCTATCCGTTCGGATTTCGCGATACCTGCTCAAGTATGGCCCGCAGACGCTGGGCCGAGGGGCGGTAGCCACCCATGGCCGAGTCCAGCCGCAACACTACGGCTGAGGCTTTCGACTGATCGGCCACACCCGCCAGACCGAGCGCGAAATAGGTCGACATGGCAAACCTTGCCTCAGGCGAGCCCTGCTTTTCCGCCTGCTGATACCAGTAGAAGGCGCGCGCATAGTCAGCGGGCACGCCCACCCCTTCGGAATACATAACCGCCAGTGCCAGTTGCGCCTGCGATGAGCCATTAATCGCCGCCAACTGAATGGCGCGCAGTTTTTCAGCATTGGTCATGCGTACCATTTCGGCGCGTCCGGTCGTGGCCTTGCCCAGAATGGCGCGAAGGCCGGTCAGGGTATCGGCGGGCACTTCGGACGGGCTGGAATAGAGCGTCTGGGTCAAGTCAAGATAGACGAGGGCGCGACCGACATGCACGAACGGCAGCTCTTCCATACGGATCAGGGCATAATCCTGCGCGTCGGAACGAATGCTTTCATCCGAATGGGGCACGCCGCCGCCGGGGGCTTCGGGTGGATAGAATTCATAGGGCGCCACCCAGCGTTTGGCCTTACCGACCACGAACGAGGCATAGTCCTTACGGTCACCGGCCGAGCGCTCAAAATCCTTCAGCAGGACATAGGCACCGACATCGCCGGTTTCGGTGGCTTTGTAGTTATAGAGATATGCATCGACATCTGAACGCTGGAACAGGCTGCGGACATTGCGGCGGCCATCGTCAGAATTGCGCATCATGGCGCGCACGGCTTCGCGGTTGTCGGCAGGCTCACCCATCGGGCCGTACTGCACATCATAAAGGCGGCCCAGCGTACGGAAACCATCGGCCCCCAGGGTCGATAATATATAGACGACACGGTCGCGAACCTTATCGCGCTCGCTCATGTCCATCATGGCCAGATTGCGATCCAGACGGCGATAGGCGCGCGCCCGCTCAAACGCCCGGCATTTGTCGTAGCGGGAGGCCAGCTTCCCGTCATTGGTCAGGATGCGGTTCATCGGCGCGTAGCCTTCCTGATTGGCCAGAGCCATCACCAGCCACACAGAACCTTCGATCGGATCTTCGAGGTTTTTATCGGTCGATTTTTCAGCCGCATAGCGATCAGCCAGTTCAAGCTGGGCGAAGAAATCGTTCTTGAACGCCGCCCGGCGAAAGTAACGGATCTCAAATTCCTGATCGTTGAAGCCTGCGTTTTGCATCAGGGCCGGACGCGGGCAGCTATAGCCGCCTTCGTCACCGGGCCCGCCGCGCCCCCACTTCCACCACGGGCGGTCGCAGCCACTTAAGGTCAGGCTGACGCACACGGCCATAAGAGACAGCGCGCCGACGCGTGACACTTTGCGCCACGTCGGGGTCTTCGTCTCCCTGTGCCCGGAGTTTGGAGCGTGTTTTTCGCCCGTCTCCGGTTGTGTCCCGTCAAATTTTGACATTAAAAATCGCCCCGACAGCGTCGGCTTAAAACATGGTTAACGAAACTTGTCGTGAGGATTGCTAAAACTGTCAAGCTAAGTTCCCCCCGAACGTAAGCATTTACAACAGGCGTTGCCGGATTGTCGCGGCTAAGCCAAAAGATGGTTGCGCGCACTTAAAAACGCCACCCCGGCGCGCGTATCAACCCGGTAACAATCATGCTCTAATGCACGAGAAAAGGCTAGGGGTAAAGTAGAAAAGCTTTAAACAATCCGTAGGGTTTGTGGTTAATCGGCCCTGAAATTCCCCTCACCGTTGAGTGTGACTGGCGCGTGACATCCGAATTCTTATATGAGGGGATATGTGTGAGTCGAGCGGGAGTTTAGTGACCATGACGACGGTTGTGTCAGGATTAAATGCGGCCAAAAAGGCTGCCATCTATGCCGAGGTTAAGCGCGATATTGAGGCTGTGCTTGACGGTGAACCTAACCTCACCGCGCGGATGGCGACCGTCAGTTGTTTGTTGGCTCAGGCGTTTGACTATTATTTCTGGACCGGATTTTATGTGGTCGATGAGGTCAAAAAGGCGCAAGGGCTGAACGAACTGGTCATCGGGCCGTATCAGGGCACGTTGGGCTGCCTGCGTATCGCTTACACGCGGGGCGTGTGCGGGGCGGCGGCGATGCAGCGTCAAACCATCATTGTCGACGATGTTCACGCCTTTCCGGGGCACATTGCCTGCGATTCGCGCTCCAATTCTGAAATCGTGGTGCCGGTGTTTGATGCGTCGGGCGAACTGATCGCGGTCTTTGATGTCGATTCGGAAGCGTATGCGTCGTTTGATGACACCGATAAGGCGGGACTTGAGGCCATTATGGCGTCGGTGTTTGCTGGTTTAAAGTTTTTAGCACTTTGACCAACCGGGGGACACGCCGCTGATACAGTAGCCCATAGCCTTTAATTTTGAGGCGATGACTTCTTTTTCGGCACAGGCGCTAATGGTGATTTCAGCACCATCAGCTCCACCTCTACAGTTTTCGTACTCTGGAAAATACGCCTTAATGAGCTCATCTGCTTTCTTGGCGTCAGCTTCTGATTGCTTTAAACGCGCAGTTTCTCTCGTTCGGTCAGCGGGAGTAAGAATGCGGTGTGCTGAATTTATCTCGGATGCTTCTTTTGGAATAAGAGCGTCTGGTGATGCCAAATAACCCGCTTTGGCATCGTCAAAAGCGGCTCCGATAATTGTGTTGGGAGAATACTGAAGACGGTCTATTACCTTACCGTTGATCATTTGCTTTATTACAATGCACTCTGTTTCGCAGGCCATTATATACCCGGCATTTTCAGGCTGAAGAATATGTAAACCGTCCCTGAAGCCCAAATATTTAAACCCGACAAAACCTGTTGAAGCTATCCCCGCTTTTTTATCTTCTTCTGTTAGAGCTTGCGGGTAAAGATATAATCCATTCTCTAGTGCTGCAAAATTATGCTCAGGGCTTTTTGTAGGTGAGGCGGTTGCCGCAGATTCATTGCTGTGTGTTGCGTTATCTTGGCTGCTTGGGGTTGATGAAGGCGAGCAAGCCGTCAGGAAGATAAAAGGTAATGCCCTTAAAAGCAGATGTTTCATCAGTCCTATATTTCCTAAATTGCAGATTCTTTATTTGATCTTTATCAACAATTTCATCCTATGCAATTGTCGAATGCAATTTTTACGTGAAGTGATTGAATGCGTTTAGTATGCTCTTGGTATGTTTTTGTTGGTTAACATTTCACGGTCTTGGGCATTAAGCCTTGAGATTTAACGGCCCCTCGGCTAAACCCGCCGCAATCATTCCTAACAGTTTTAAAAGGTGCCCATAGACATGGCGCAACAGTTCATTTTCCAGATGCAGGGGCTGACCAAGCACTTCCCCGGCGGCAAGAAAATCTTCGAGAACATCTGGCTGAGCTTCTATTCCGACGCCAAGATCGGCGTGGTCGGGGTCAACGGGTCGGGTAAGTCGACCCTGCTCAAGATCATGGCCGGTCTCGACAAAGAATTTTCCGGTGAGGCCAAGGCCGCCGACGGCACCAAGATGGGCTACCTGCAACAGGAACCGCATCTCGACGATTCCAAGACCGTCTGGGAAAACGTCATCGACTGGTGCGAAGAAAAGAAGATCTTTGATCGCTTCAACAAAGTCGCCGAGCAGATGGGCGAAGAATATACCGACGAACTTATGGAGGAAATGAACGCCCTTCAGGAAAAGATCGACGCCGGCGATCTGTGGGACATCGATTCGCGCATTGAAATGGCGATGGACGCCCTGCGTTGCCCGCCCAACGATTCGGGTGTGACCAAGCTGTCCGGCGGTGAAAAGCGCCGGGTAGCACTTGCCCGTCTGCTGCTGTCAAAGCCTGATATGCTTCTGCTGGACGAGCCTACCAACCACCTGGATGCGGAATCGGTCGCCTGGCTTCAGCACCACCTTGAGCAGTTTCCAGGCTGCGTGATCCTTGTCACCCACGACCGTTACTTCCTCAATCAGGTCACCAAGTGGACGCTGGAACTCGACCGCGGCAAGGGCGTGCCCCACGAAGGCAACTATTCAAGCTGGCTTGAGGCCAAGCAAAAGCGCGTGGTTCAGGAGCAATCGGAATCCGAAGCCCGTCAACGCGCCCTCACCAAGGAACTGGACTGGGTGCGCTCCGGCGCCAAGGCCCGTCAGGCCAAGTCCAAGGCCCGTCTGGCCGCCTATGACGACATGGTCCGCGAACAGGAAAATTCGCGTCAGGCGCAGTCGTTTGCCACCATCCAAATCCCGCCCGGCCCGCGCCTCGGCAACCTCGTGCTCGAAGTCACCGGCCTTCAGAAAGAATACGGCGATAAACTGCTGTTCAAGGATCTGACCTTCCGTTTGCCGCCCAACGGGATTGTTGGTGTTATCGGCCCGAACGGTGCCGGTAAATCGACCCTGTTCAAGCTGATCACCGGTGTTGAGCAACCCGATGCGGGTACGCTGAAACTCGGTGAAACCGTCAAACTGGCCTATGTCGATCAGAGCCGCGACGACCTCAATCCCGACCACACCGTCTGGCAGGCCATTTCCGGCGGCACCGATGTGATGATTGTCGGCAAGCGCGAAATCAACAGCCGGTCCTATGTCGGCGGCTTTAACTTCAAGGGCGGCGACCAGCAAAAGAAGGTCGGCCTGCTGTCCGGTGGTGAGCGCAACCGCGTCCACCTGGCCAAGACCCTGGCGTCCGGCGGCAATGTCATCCTGCTCGATGAGCCGACCAACGATCTGGATATCGAAACCTTGCAGGCCCTCGAAGAGGCGCTGGAAGAGTTCGCCGGCTGCGCCGTGGTCATCTCCCACGATCGCTGGTTCCTCGACCGTCTGGCGACCCACATCCTCGCGTTCGAGGGCGATTCACACGTCGAATGGTTCGAAGGCAACTTTGAAATGTACGAAGAAGACAAAAAGCGTCGTCTGGGTACGGACAGTCTGATCCCGCATCGGATCAAGTTCCAGAAGTTCGCTCGTTAACCCTACTGCGGCTGGCTGCAAAGAATCGTCTTTTTGCGCGCCTTTGCTCGTGTACCTAATGTACACGTAGCGTCAGGTGCTCAAAAGCCAGTCCTTTTCGCCACCCCGCAGCGGGTTACCGCGGACAGTGAATAATAGTCAAAACAGGCGGGGATGGCGACATCTTCGCCTGTTTTTGTTTCTCCTCCCTATCGAAGATGGGGAGGTGGCACGGAGCTTGGCGACGTGACGGAGGGGTAAGGTCAACTAATGTGTCTATCCCCCTCCGCCTCGACACGCGCAATGCGCGGCTCGGCACCTCCCCATCTTCGATAGGGAGGAGAAGGGTATCACACCGGCCTTAACACCGTCGCCGTCAATGCTGCCCGGTATGTGAAGCCCAGCGACTGATAAAGATCAATCGCCACCTGATTGTCGGCGTAGGTGTGCAGAAACGCGGTCTCTCCGCGCGCAAGGATACGGCGCGCGACAAGGCGCATCAGGCCCGCCGCATAGCCGCGTCCGCGAAAATCGGGGTGGGTGCACACACCGCTGACCTCGGAAAAGCCGTCAATTTTCATACGCTCACCGGCCATAGCGACCAGCCGCCCGTCATGCTTGATGCCGATGAAAGCCGACAGTTCGTGAGTGCGCTCAGCAAACGGGCCCGGTTGGGTGAGGCGCGCCAGAGCCAGCATCTCAGTGGCATCGGCGTGCGTTAGCTGACCCGCCTCAAAATCTTCCCCGCCCGGCGTGATGTGCGTGGCTATCATTTGGTGACACAAGGCGACCTTAACGACCTCGAACCCGGCAGGCGCCGAAATCGCCGCCCTTTCCAACACCCAGAACCCGTCCGGCCCCGGTGTCAAATCTGCCAAAGGCTCAGGCGATCCGTCAAAGCTGTCCGCAAACGGCCCAAACGCCGGATCAAGCTGCCGCGCGCGGTCATCGCCGTGCGCCAGGTGCGCCCAACCAGAGGTGAGGGCGCTCCATACCGGCCGGTCGAGGGGATGGGAAATCGTCATGCTACGTCATGGCGCGGACGGATAAAGCTGTCAATCGATGCGGTCACACCTCAAGGCAGGACTTGAAGAACGGAATAACATCACTCACGAACCGGCCGCGCGGGCCCCAGTGCTTATCTCCCCAGCCGCCGTTATATTCCTCGGCCTCATTGGGGATGCCGTATTCGTTGAGTTTTAAGGCGTAGGAATGATTGGAGTAGACATGGTCGATATTGCTGTCGGAGCGGCCCCAGTCCAGCTTAAAACCGCGCAGACCTTTAAGGTTTTGTGCCCCTGATGCGATTTGTCGTTCCAGGAAAAAGCTGTTCGTCAGCCGTTCGGTCAGGGCCGGGTCGATGATCAGTTCGCCGTTAACCCGACGCGCGGGCATGTCGATATAGAGCGGGCCTTTGGTCGGGTTGGGCAGGTGGGCCTGATAGATGGCGGTGAATATCTGCGAAAACGGATCGGCCTTGACGTCATTTAAGGATTTGGCCTGAGCCAGCAGGTCCCAGTTCGGACGGCCCTGCATGATATAAACGCCGTGACCTGTGCCGACCGGATGCATGGCGTAGACGGACCCAAACACGCCGCCATAACGGCCTGCGATACGAATGGCACCGTAACCGCCCATATGTGCGCCGGTCAGTCCGCGTGCGGAAGGCTCCGCTAATGTCCTGTAATTGGCGTCGATATAGGGCACAAGTTCCTGAACCAGAAAGTCTTCCCAATTGCCAGTGACTGATGAGTTGGTATAGATCGAATGGACGACGGGCGTGGAAAAATCAGCGCTGACCAGAATGACCTCGCCCATGTCACCGCGCTCAAAAGCGGTTTCCAAAAGGGTCTGAACGCCGTGCTGATCAAAGATGGTGCGGTGGTCTTCAAAAAAGGTATGCAGATAATAGATAACCGGATAGCGCTTACGACCAGTGCCATAGGACGGCGGGAGATAGACGCTTATGCGGCGATCCGGGCTTATACCGATCCGGTTGTGGGCAAAGTGTGCGGACGGCAGAACCGCATCCACCACCCGGCCTGATGGCGCGGCGCGGGCGGGTAAGGCGGCGGTCGCCATGACCATAGCCAGAGCGGCCCGGCGGGAATAGGGGCGGCAGAAATATGAGCGCATAAGCGGGCTTTCTTTTCAAGCAAGGCTCAAACAGACCGGCGAACGCAAATTTACAGGGAACTGACTACCTGTGGACGGTATGATCGGATTGGGGCGGCTTTAAGGCTTATAGAAGATAAACGCCGCGCCCGCCGCGATCAGGGTAAAGCCAATAACCGTCGTCCATTTTAGCGGCTCCCCCAGATACCAGACCGAAAACGCCACAAACACTGTCAGGGTAACGACTTCCTGAATGGTCTTGAGCTGCACGGCACTGAACGTGCCGTAGCCGATGCGGTTGGCGGGCACCATCAGGCAGTATTCAAAAAACGCGATCCCCCAACTGACCAGAATAACCACCCACAGCTTTTCAGTCTTGAACTTCAGGTGTCCGTACCACGCGAATGTCATAAAGATGTTTGAGGCGATCAGAAGGCCGATCGTAGTGACGCTGACGGGCAGGTTCGGCATGGGCAATCCTTTGGGTATATGGCGATGTTTGCCAATATCCGGCGGGGCCTGTCAATGATCGGTGATCCCGCGTAGGCGTGAAAGCGTAGGAAGTATATGCGACCAAACGCGTTCAATTTAATGACTTACGGTCTGCTGGCTCTGCCGGTGGCGTTTGCGGGTTTGCCGCTGTTTATCCATGCGCCGGACTACTACGCGACCGACCTTGGGGTGCCGCTGGCCGCGATGGGGGCAGTGTTGGTGGGGTTACGGCTGATCGATGCCGTGCAGGACCCGCTGATCGGGAGTTTAAGCGACCGGTTTCATGAGATGCGCCGGTTGATCGTCTTGGTCGGTGCGGTACTTTTGGGGGCGGGGTTCTGGATGCTGTTTCATCCCGTCGGTGAGCCGCTTTTGTGGATGGCCATTAGCATCCTGATCTGCACCACCGGCTTTTCGATGGTGGGCATCAATCTTCAGGCGATGGGCGGACTTTGGCAGGTTGACGGCTCTGAGCGCGTCAGGGTTGCCGGTGTGCGCGAAGGTTTGGGCCTGATTGGATTGTTGCTGGGGTCGGTGACGCCGACCGTGCTGGTGCGGTCGATGGACGCAGGCGCGGCGTTTCATTGGCTGTCAGTGCTGTGTCTGATCAGTTTGATCATCGGGGTTGCGGCGTTCTGGCAGTGGTCGGGTAGGGCGGCGATGGCGCGTCCAGCCAAGGTGGTGTCGCTCAACTATCTGGCACTCATGCGCGAACCTTGGGTGCGGCGGTTCACCCTGACCTATGGCCTGAGCAGTCTGGCCTCAGCCATACCGGCGGTGCTGATCATATTTTACGTCCGCGACCATTTGAATGCGCAAGACTTTACCGGCCTGTTTCTGATCCTTTATTTCATCAGCGGTGCCGCCACCATGCCGCTGTGGCAGCGCATTTCGACGCGGTTCGGTAAGGGACGAGCCTGGGGTCTGAGCATGGTTCTGGCCAGCCTGACCTTTGTGTGGGCGTTTTTTCTGCCGCCCGATGCGGTTATTATGTTTGCTGTGGTGTGCATATTGTCGGGGACTGCGTTCGGGGCTGATCTGGCCCTGCCGTCCGCCATCATTGCCGACCGGCTGGAGGCCAGCGGCCATGAAACGGCCGCCAGCCGGTATTATGCGCTGCTGGCGTTTTTATCAAAGCTGGCCCTGTCGCTGGCCACGGGTTTAAGCCTCCCTGCATTAGCCGCGTTCGGCTATCAGCCGGGCGTGGCCGACAGTGGTGGCTATCTGCCGCTATTTTACGCGCTCATACCCTGCGTCATCAAAGTCATGGCGGCCTTAAGTCTTCGCCTGAGCCCGCTATATCGACATTAGTAAATTTATAAAGATTAACGCGTATACGATTTAAGCTCTGAGTATCGGGGCAGGTCGCGGGCGCGACATGCGTGGCAAAAGGCCTGCACATGAGTGAAAATTATAAGGCGCAGAGAGACAGCTATATTGCCTATTCTCTGGCGGCGGCAGATCTTTTGATTGAGGTCGGTCTGGATCTGACCATCAAATCGGTCGTCGGTGCGGCCCGCACGCTTTTGGGGGCTGAGGGCGCTGCCCTCAAAGGCCGCTCGGTCATCGAACTGTTTCAGCCGCAGGATCAGGCTTTTCTGCAACGAAAACTGAAAGATACCACGAAAAAGGGTCGTATCGATCCGGTCGCGGTTTATCTGAGGGCCGACGGTAAGGCGGCTATGCTGGTCAATGTCGGGGCGTGCTTTATCCCGTCACGAGCCGACGAAATCCATCTGACCTTAAGCATCCTCAACAATGTTCGCCCTGATGCGCCGGATCAGGATGAGACCGGACTGGTGACGGCTGAGCGTTTTAACGAACTGGCGCTCGATATCATTCGCGCCGGGGCGTCAAAAGCCGCTGATCTCGACATGACCCTGATCAAGCTCAAAGGGCTGACCAAGGTGCGCACGACCCTGAGTGCCGATCAGCAGGCCCTGCTGATGCAGGAAATCGCCGGGGTGTTGCGGGCAAACTCTGTAGCGGGCCAGGGCGGGGCCTTGCCTGACGACAGCTTTGGCGTGTTGCGACCGGCCAGTGATCAGCACGCTGAGGCGCGCCTGATGGCCGAAATTGATGCCGTGGGGCAGGCGGCTGGGCTGGCCAGCGGAGCCCTTGGGCCCAAGATGATGTCGATCCATCTTAAGACCGGCAATCTGGATCACGCGGCGATCAAAAAGGCGCTGGCCTATATCACCCAAACCTTTGCCAAATCACCTGATCAGGTGCCGCCGACCATCGAAGCCAGTCTGGAAGCCGCCATGGAAGACACGGTGGCGGAGTTTTCATCGATTAAATCGGTGATCGACAATGGTGATTTTCAGATTTTCTATCAGCCGATTGTGCGGCTTTATGACCGCACGGTCCACCACCATGAGGCCCTGCTGCGCCTCAAGGATGGCCGTAATCTCTATGACACCATCAATTTTTCCGAACAGATTGGCCTGATCCACGATCTTGATCTGGCGGTGTGTCAAAAGGTGTTGTCGGCGGTGGGCGCGCAGGCTGACGCGGTTGTGGCGGTCAATATTTCCGGTCAGTCGATTGCCAGCCCGCAGTTCGGCCACGATTTCCGCAAACTGATCCAGCCGTACCGCAACCTTAACAAGCGCGTGATGTTTGAAATTACCGAAACCGGTGAGGTCAAGGATTTCGAGACGGCGCGCCGGTTCATTGCCTGGCTGCATCAGATGTCGTTCCGGGTGTGTCTGGATGACTTCGGATCAGGCGCGGCGTCTTATAATTATCTGCGCCATTTTGAGGTTGATTTCGTCAAGATCGACGGGCCATTTCTGCGCGAAGCGGTGAATGATAGCCGTCAGCGCGCCCTGATCCGCTCGATTGTGTCGCTCAGCCATGAACTGGGCTGTCAGGTTATCGGCGAAATGATCGAAAACGCTGAAATGGACGAAATGGCCCGCCAGCTTAGCATCGAGTTTGGGCAAGGCTACCTGTTTGGCCGCCCCAGTCCGGATTTATCGAGTGCGGCGGTTTCCGCTGTCACGGCCCGCCGCAAGGGCGTCACCGAAAGCTGGAGTTAGCCCTAGGACGGGTTGACGCTAAGGCGCTGAACATCGCGCAGGGCGTTGTCGGCCATGGCCTTGAGTCCGGCATGACCCGGCATTTGGGCGGATAACTCCGAAAAGACCTCATAGGCTTTGCGATACATCGGTGCGGCCTTATGGTGCTCGCCCTGAATTTCACGGATCTGCGCCAGACGGGCCAGAGCCATCGCCTGACCGGAACGCACCTGAATATTGCCCGGATCAAGATAGGCCAGGCTTTCGTTGATCAGGCTCAGTTCCTCAAACGCCGTCGCCGCCGTCGTAAGGTCACCGACCTTGAACTTGATATCGGCATATTGGGTCAACAGGCCTGAGCGGGTTTGCGGGTCGCTGACCACGGCCAGTGCTCGGCCAATGACGGGGGCCAAGGCGTCGGTCCGGCCATCCATCTGATAGCGGCGGGCCAGATAGAGATGCACATTGGCATCGGACGGATCAAGCTCGGACACCTGCTCATAGGCCAGCATGGCCTTGGGGT
This sequence comes from Asticcacaulis endophyticus, assembly GCF_014652575.1. GTDB lineage: Bacteria > Pseudomonadota > Alphaproteobacteria > Caulobacterales > Caulobacteraceae > Asticcacaulis > Asticcacaulis endophyticus. The sequence goes on from NZ_BMZB01000001.1 coordinate 1,592,375, forward strand.
CGTCGCGGCCCATATGCAGGGCGCCGTAAATCCGCCACAGCTCCGCCGAATGGGCAAAGGCGCCGGCGTTCATCAGTTCATTGGCGATGGTCTGTAAGCGGCTGGCGGCGGCGGACAAATCTCCGCACGCAATCAGGTCAAAGACGTCGCGGGTCTTTGGGGATTTGTCATAATAGAGATAGCTGAGGCGCACCGACAATTCTTCGGCGGCGATCGGGCGGGTCGCGTCGGGCCACACGGACAGGGCGGTTGAGACCGCCTGACCGATTTCCTGCTCAGGCGTCAGCGCCGGGATGACGGGTGCCGGTTCCGGCGCGATTTCGGCTTCGACCGGCGCAAGCAAGGGGTGCGGTTCCACCATGATCGGCGCGGCGACGGCGGGTGCATAAGCATCATGGGCGGCGGGCGCAATGGGGGCCTGTGCAGGTGCCTCTGTCAATATCTCTGGGGCCGCAGGCGTTTCTATAAAGCGCATGGCCGAGGAAATGACCGCGTTGATATCGCTTTCGGGCAGTTCCCGCACTGAGGTTTCCGGCGTATCAGCCAGAAGGGCGGCTTCGATCGGGTCAGCAATTGTTTCAGCCATGGCCATAGGCGCGGCGGCTGGCTCTGGTTCGGTCAGGGGCTCACTGTAAACGGCGGCGGCAGGCTGAGGCTCTGCCGGACGCAGGGGAATGACCTCGGCCATCGGCGGGGCGGCCACCGCCACAGTCTCTGCGCTACGGTCGGATGACGACGGTGTGGAAATTCTCAACCCATGCTCCGGCGACAGGACATCGGTAGTTGCGGGCGTGGCCGCAGGGCGCGGCACATCGGCCGGACGGCGCAGGGAGGTAGCGTCCAGATGGGGCTTGGGCAGGCCAAAGGCATCGGCGGCATTGTCACCATAATGCGGGATCAACTCATGGCTGGAAGGCGCGGTCTGAGGAGCCTGGGATTGCGACAGGCCCGCCTGTGTTGTGGCGGGCGGGGCTTCAAACCGCAATGAGGCGCGGTTGCGGTTCGTCTGTTCAGGCGTATCTGCACTCAGATAATGGACGCTGGCGGTCTTGAGCCCTTCGGCGTGAATTTGAAGCTGGTCTTCGGGGATGGCCAGATCAAAGTCATCACTGGCAATTGCGGACTGTGATGACGTGATTTTTGGGCGGCGGGATACCGGCGCGGTCAGACGAAACAGGCAGCCGATGATGCCGATCAGAATGATGACGGCACCGATAAGCAATACGCCCGACGGAACGGTTTCGATGCGGGCCCAGCTTATCCAGTCCTCAGCCGGGCCACCCAGAGGCGCGTCGGCAATGAACATGGCCCCGGCGCACATCAAAAGCCCGGTCAGTATCAAAACTATAAAGCCGGTCAAAGGCTGGCGGTGGCGAGACTTTGAGGCCGTCATGACTTTGTCTGCGACCTTTGCTGAATCCGTCTCAGGCAGATGTTCGCCGTCTAAGGTTTCACCCATGTCCATATTGCTCACGTTTGCCCCCATAACCGGCCGCTAGAACCTGATTACCCACAGCCTTGAGTTAAGCCTAAGCTTGGGCATCTGGCAATCGTATTGAAATCAATATGTCTCAAAAAGAAGCGCCATGACGCCCGTCGGGGCTAAATGTGCAACTTTTTGGCCACCCGCAGGCTGATCCCCTGCCGTGGCTTTCCCCGGCTTGCCTCCACCTGCTTGCCCCCGACTTGCCCCGACTTGCTATGTGTGTTTGTTAACTATAGCTTATAAAGGTTTTGCGACATCTTAAATGGGAAGGAGGGGGTGTGACCGTAACCGTTGATCAGTTTCTTAATGCCGCTCTTGACCGTGAGACGGATGCACAGACCGCAACACGGGCCTGCCGCACCTATTTCGATCTGGTGCGCGATCATGCCTTTTTTCAGCGCACCTTGACCCAGCGCGAACGGGCCCGCGGCGATATGGCGGCTGAGGACGAAGCCTGGCTCAAAGCCAGGGCCGCACTGGCGCAGGTTGAGGTCAATCTGAGGGAAATTGAGCAGGCCTACGGGCTACCGCCTTCGGTTTAGGCGCTGGCGTTAACCATTGTTCGGTTGCGCGGGCGCAGAAGACCTGTTTTATATCGAACATATGAAGAACACGATTCGGATCATCGGACTTGATCCCGGTCTGCGCAGGCTGGGGTGGGGCGTTATCGACGTTGAGGGCGCGCGCCTGTCGTGGGTCGGGCACGGGGTTATTACGCCGGATGAAAAGCAGGCCTTGTCAGACCGCCTGCTGGATTTGTTTGAGGGGCTGACGCAGGTGATTGAAACCTATCACCCTGATGAAGCGGCGATCGAAGAAACCTTTGTGAATATGAACCCGGCCTCGACCCTTAAGCTGGGCCATGCGCGGGCGGCGGCGATGCTGGCCCCGGCAAAGCTGGGTTTGAGCGTGGCGGAATACGCAGCCCTTGATGTCAAAAAATCGGTGGTGGGGGCAGGGCGCGCCGATAAGGATCAGGTTCTGTTCATGGTCAAACGTCTGCTGCCGCGCGCCGGTGCTGAGGCAACGCTTACGGCCGACATGGCCGATGCGCTGGCGGTGGCGATCACCCATGCCCATAAGCGCAAGATGGCTATGCTGAAAAGGAACTCGCCCTCGAGGAGCGAAGCGTTAGGGCAAATAAAAGCGAAGCGGAGCGTAGCATGATCGGGCGTTTGCGGGGCCTTGTTTTGGAGTTGAGCGACGAAGATGCGCTGATTGAGGTTGGCGGCGTCGGCTATATCGTCCGCTGCGGGGTGCGCACGCTGGCCAATATGCCAGAACTGGGGGCTGAGGTCATCGTCCACATCGAAAGCGTTACCCGCGAAGACGGTACGCGCCTGTTCGGGTTTCTCACCAAGGATGAACGGCAGGCCTTTGTTAGCTTACAAGGGGTGCAGGGCGTGGGGCCGAAAGCCGCTTTAGCGGTGCTTGATATCATGACGCCGATGGAACTGGCGCAGGCGGTGGCGTCCGATGATAAAACCAAGGTCGGTCGGGCGTCGGGTGTGGGTCCAAAATTGGCGCAACGCATTGTTATTGAACTTAAAGGTAAGCCGTTGACCGCCGCCGGCGTGTTTGAGCCGATTGGCTATAGTCCGGCGGCGGTGGTGACGACGGTTAAGCCGTCCGTGAATGGCGAAAGTGTTGCGGCCCTGATGGGACTCGGTATGTCTGAACAGCAGTCACGACAGGCGGTCGATGTGGCGCTAAAAGATCTGGGGCCGGAAGCGGAACTGGCGGCGGTGATCCGTGCCTCGCTTAAGGCGCTGGGGCGATAGAGAGTATGCGACATGAGTAGATTGATCTCAGGCGAGCGGCAGGATGATGAGCACGGATCGCTGACCAGCGAACTGGGCATTGATCGCGCCTTACGTCCGCAAACCTTTGATGATTTTGTGGGTCAGGCCCCGCTTAAGGCCAATCTCAAGGTGTTTGTGGCCGCCGCCGCCGCCCGCCGCGAATCCCTTGACCATGTGCTGTTTTATGGCCCGCCGGGGCTGGGCAAGACGACGCTAGCGCAAATCGTCGCCAAGGAACTGGGGGTTGGGTTTCGCGCCACCTCCGGGCCAATGCTGGCGAAAGCGGGCGATCTGGCGGCGATCCTGTCCAATCTTGAACCCAATGATGTGCTGTTTATCGACGAAATCCACCGGCTCAATCCGGCTGTCGAGGAAATCCTCTATCCCGCGATGGAAGACTATGTGCTCGATCTGATCATCGGGGATGGGCCCGCCGCGCGAACCGTGCGCATTGACCTGGCGCCCTTCACATTGGTCGGGGCCACCACACGGGCGGGATTGCTGTCGCAGCCTCTGCGCGACCGGTTTGGCATTCCCCTGCGTCTTGAGTTCTATACCCCCGAAGAACTGACGCGGGTGGTGATCGGGGCGGCGCGTAAACTGGGTACGCCCGTCAGCGAAGACGGCGCCACGGAAATCGCCTCACGCGCGCGGGGGACGCCGCGGGTGGCGGGGCGGTTGCTGCGGCGGGTACGTGACTTTGCGACAGCAGACGGTGCGACCACAATCGACAAAAAAGCGGCGTCAAAAGCTCTGGCGCGGCTTGAGGTCGATCAGGTCGGTCTTGACCATTCCGACCGCCGTTATCTGCGGGCGCTGATTGAGAACTACTCCGGCGGGCCGGTGGGACTGGAGACCATCGCCGCGGCCATTGCCGAAGCCCGCGATGCGGTTGAGGATATGATCGAGCCTTACCTGTTGCAGCAGGGCTTTATTCAGCGCACGCCGCGCGGACGTATGGCCTGTGCGCGCGCCTATCTGCATCTGGGCCTTAATCCGCCAGCGGCAATACCCCCTACGGGCGATCTGTTTGACGGGTAATATGTGCTTTACGGGCGCCGCAACTGTGCGTTGCTAATGACTACGTTGAATTTTGGGCGACAGCGCTTCCCTATAGTTAAATAAGTCTTTACGAATCGTGACCGGACGCGCAAGGTTTTCATATTGCGTTGCGGCAGAGGTAGCTTATTATTGGTATGGGCGGTGTGACCAGCGTGTCGGGCATAATTGTGTGTGTGACCTGAGCGCTTTTTGCGTAGGTGGGCTATGAAAGATATCGATTTTCTGGTCGAGGGCGCGTTATCGGGCTTTATCGATGGCCGTACCCATAGCTTGCCGATTCGTGTCTATTACGAAGACACTGATTTTTCCGGCGTCGTTTACTATGCCAATTACCTGAAATATTTTGAGCGCGGCCGTTCCGACTTTATGCGCCTGTTGAATATTCCGCACTCTGATCTGGCCGCGCGCGAAGACCCGCTGGCCTTTGCGGTGGCGGAAATCAACGTCAAATACCATGCCCCGGCCAAGATCGACGATGTCCTGTGGGTGCGCAGTGAGATCGACGGCTCACAAGGGGCGCGCTTTAACCTGACCCAGCGCATTGAGTGTAAGGGTAAGGTTCTGTGCGTCGGCAAGCTGCAACTGGTGTGCATCGACATGGCGTCGCGTCCGCGCCGTCTGCCCAAGTCGCTGCTTGAGATCGTGCGTGAGAAGTTTCTGCCGGAAAATAAGCCGCAGACCCTAACGCCTGAAAAAGCGGTGACGGTTGAGGCGGCCCATCCCGGCAATAATCTGCTGGTATAGTTTGCGGCTAAAACAGGCTTTATCGGGGCACGTATTGACACCTGATGGCGAACGCCAATAGCCGTGATCCGTTGCGGATAGTTGCGGCATCACTGCACTTTCCCCGAAAATTATAAACTTAATTAACCTTGCCATAGAATTGTCATCACTCTTGAGGCAAGGTGCCGAAACATTTTAATAACGTGCGAATGGCCGTTCGTGCGTCAGGTTACTTTTTAGGAGTCTTATATGGAAGCGGCGGCTGCCCCCGAAGCCCTCAGTTCAGGTTTGAATTTTGTTGAACTGTTTATGCAGGCCGATTGGGTCGTCAAATCGGTGATGATCGGACTGGTGCTGGCTTCACTGTGGTCGTGGGCGATCATTATTGACAAGACGATGAAGCTAAACCGCCTCAACAAAGAGGCCGATGGTTTCGAGGGTACCCTGGCGTCAGGGCGCCCGCTCGAAGATATTGGGGCCTCACTCGGCACCAACCCGACCCAGCCGTTTCAAAAGCTGCTGGTGGCCGTGACCGCCGCCTGGCGCGACTATAAGGGCAAGGTGATCACGCCGTCCCAGAGCGATTTGCTGGTCAACCAGATTGACCGTGAGCTTAATCACGTCATTTCCGCCGAAGCCGATCAGATCGAAGATGGCCTGAGTATTCTGGCCGTTATCGCCACCGCGTCGCCCTTCATAGGCCTGTTCGGGACGGTTTGGGGGATCATGAATGCCTTTGGGGCGATCGCGGCTCAGGGTGATACCAATCTGGCGACCGTAGCCCCGGCGATTTCCGAAGCCTTGTTTGCCACGGCCATGGGGCTGGCGGCGGCTATTCCGGCCTATATCGGCTATAACCTGTTCAGCGCCAAGACCGGTCGTTTCGTCGGGCGCATGGAAGGGTTTGCGGATGAACTGATGGTGTCGGTGACCCGTCGTCTGGCCGACAAGCTCGGCAGCCTGAAGTAGGGAGACCGGCATGGCATTGGGAACAGGCGCCGCCGGCGGAGGCCGCAGAGGTGGGCGCAGATCGCGGCGTAAGGCCGCATTGTCGGAAATCAACGTCACGCCGATGGTTGACGTCATGCTGGTGCTGCTGATCATCTTTATGGTGTCGGCCCCGCTATTGACCTCGGGCGTCAAGATTGACCTGCCCAAGACCGAAGCGGCGGCGCTTAAGGATGAGGGCGATCCGCTGACGGTATCGGTGCAGCGCGACGGGGCGATTTACGTCATGGATGATCCGGCCAGCTACGATCAGATGGCGGCACGTCTGCTGGCCATGACCAATGGCGATACCTCTAAGCCCGTCTATGTCCGCGCCGATGGCACGGCCCCTTATGAGAGCGTGGCGCGTGTGATGGCCAAGCTGTCGACATCGGGCTTTACCAAGATTAATCTGCTGACCGAAAGCGTCGGTGAAAAAGCCGCGTCTGCCCCGACATCGCCAGAGGTGACGCAGCCGTAATGAAACGATCCGGTTCACTTTTATTATCGGTTCTGCTGCATGTCGGCGTGTTTGCGCTTGCCTTCATCACCTGGACGCATCAGACGCCCAGGACACTGACTTCGTCTGTGCCGGTGACGATCATCTCGGATATGCCGACGTTCGAGCAGGCGGCTGCTCCCGTTGATGAACTGGCGGTCAAGCCGCCGGAACCGGAGCCCGCCCCCGAAGTCGTGCCTGAACCGGCCCCGCCAACACCGGCCCCGAAGCAGCCGGTGCCTAAGCCGGAAGTGGCCAAGGCCCCGACGCCTCAGCCTAAACCGGCCCCCAAGACACCAGAAGTCTCCAAGGACGGCCTGAAAAAACCGCAGGACACGAAGAAGCCTGCGCAAAAGGTTCCGGCCAAACCGGCTCCAAAGGCGCTGGACCTCGATGCCCTGACAAAAATGCAAAGCTCGCCGTCAAAAGCGCCGACGCGCGCCCCCGCACGGGCCAATACGCGCGCGACCGATGGGGCGTCAAATGCCGGATCATCACCGGCAGATACGGGGCCCGCTATGAATGCGCTTACCGCGCGGCTGCAAAAGCTATGGTCGCCGAATTGCGACGTGCCGGGGTCTAACCAGGTCGAAGTCGATATTGGGTTTACGCTGTCCCCCGGCGGTCGCGTCGTCAAAGGGCCGGAATGGCTGGATCGGCGCAGCGACCCTGTGTGGCAGGCCGGTGCGTCACGGGCTATTGCCGCCGTCAGTCGTGGCCAGCCCTACGGCGATTTGCCAGATGGACTATATAACCGGGCCCTGATTATTACGTTTGATGCCAAAACTTTCTGTGCGTCGCGATAATCCTGCCCCATTGTTCTTTTATTTTCGTTACGACTATAGCGTTCTTAAAGGTTGGCTTGCCCCACGGGTGAGACGCCAGACCCCAGAGAGGCCCAGATGATCCGGAATTCTACGCCCCACAGACCCTTTATGATCCGCAGCCTTATGGCCTTAGCGAGCGTGATCGCGTCCCTATCGTGTGCGGTAATGCCCGCGCAGGCGCAGGAGCCGTTGCGGGCCACCGTCAATCAGGGTGTGATCGAGCCTTTGCCGATCGCCATCAAGATTGATTCGGCGGCGACCAATGCGTCGGGCAATCTGGGGACACAGATTTCCAAGGTGGTCATGGCCGATCTGGAGCGTTCCGGCTTTTTCCGGCCGATCGATCCGAACGCGTTTATTCAATCTCAGCTTGATGTCAATGTGACGCCGAACTTTGAAAACTGGCGCACGATCAATGCTCAGGCTTTGTCGAACGGCATGGCCTTTATTGACGGGCAGGGGCGGTTGCAGGTTGATTTTCGCCTGTGGGATGTCTTCTCCGAAAAGCAGCTTTTGGGCATGTCGTTTACCGCCACGCCGGAAAATTATCGCCGTATTGCCCATAAGATTGCCGACGCCATCTATGAAAAACTGACCGGCGAAGAAGGCTATTTCGATACGCGCATTGTGTTTGTGGCCGAAAGCGGCGGGCGGGCCAAGCGCATCAAGCGTCTGGCGATTATGGATCAGGACGGCGCTAACCCGTCTTATCTGACCGATGGGTCCTATAAGGTCATGACGCCGCGCTTTAATGCCGACAGCCAGGAAATCACCTATATGGCGCTGCGTGATGACTCGGCGCGCATCTACATTTTCAATATTGAGACGGGCCGTCAGGAGACGGTCGGCCAGATCAAGGGCATGGTGTTTGCGCCGCGCTTCTCACCCGATGGGTCCAAGCTGGCCTATAGCGTGGCTCAGGGCGGCAATACCGACATCTATGTCATGGATTTACGCTCTCGCTCCACGCGCCGGTTGACGACGGAATCATCGATTGAAACCTCACCGTCATTTTCGGCAGATGGATCAACGATTGTCTTTACCTCTGACCGTGGCGGCTCACCCCAAATCTACGCCATGAATGCGGATGGATCGGGCATCCGGCGGATTACCTTTGGCGGCGGTTCCTATTCGACACCGGTCTATTCCCCCAAGGGCGATCTTATCGCCTTTACCAAGCAATCGAGCGGTCGGTTCTCGATCGGGGTGATGGGCGCGGATGGGTCGGGTGAGCGTCTGCTGACCTCATCCTACCTTGAGGAAGGCCCGACCTGGGCGCCCAATGGCCGTTACATCATGTTCTTCCGTGAGCCTCCGGGCGGGATGCCGTCCCTGTGGACGGTGGATGTCACGGGGAGGGTGGAGCGAGCGGTTCCGTACCCCGGCGGGGCATCTGATCCGGCCTGGTCACCCCGTTTGAAATAGAGGCGCATATTTCCCACAGAGGAGAACTATCGCTTTTTTACAGTCAGCGGCGATAAACTTGATGTTTAGGACTGTATTAGGATCGTATTTGATGAATGTCTTTTGATTTGGCGGTATGTTTGTCAATCCTTGGGTTTGACAAAGCCCAAAAGCCAGACCATCGTAGCGATCAATGTTTATTCGCCTGATAAAGGCGTCACAATTTTCGGGTATCGGTCCTTAACGGGATTGAACCTAAACTTAAACCGGCGAATTAAAGGAATTTACGTCACATGATCATCACACCTAAATCCATTCTTAAACTCGCGCTCGTGACGTTTGTTTCGGCGTCTGTGGTTGCCTGTGCGTCCAAGCCGAAGGAAGAGCCTGTGGCGCCTATGCCTGAGCCTGTGCCGACGCCTGCCCCTATGCCTGAAGCGGCCCCGACCCCGGCCCCGACCGCTCCGGTCGGCGTCATCCCCGGCTCGCAGCAGGACTTTGTGGTCAATGTTGGCGACCGCGTTTATTTTGATCTGGATCAGTCCGGCTTGCGTGAAGACGCCAAGGCGCTTCTGGATGCTCAGGCCGCGTGGCTGGTGCGTTATCCGGCCGTCAAGATCCGTATCGAAGGCAATGCCGATGAACGCGGCACCCGTGAATACAACTTCGCTCTGGGTGCCCGCCGCGCCGAATCTGTGTCGCAGTACCTGACGCAAAAGGGTGTCGTTCCGGCCCGTATCTCGACCATCTCTTACGGTAAAGAAAACCCGCTCGACACGACCGCTTCGGAAGACGGCTGGGCCAAGAACCGTAACGCCAAGACGACCCTGACCGAAGGCGCTCAGTAAGCTTTAGGATTTAAGTTATAATCATCGGGCCTGCGGTTAAACGCGGGCCCGATTTTTTTGTGATCGTTCCCGATGATTGCATATGGTGGTTTCCATAAAGCCGTAGTAAACCAGCGGTCAGTATATTGAACCATTCACTTATATTTTCAGGGGGCTGAAAATGCTCAAATTTCGTCTTTTGGCCATGACGGCCGCCACGGTCTGCGCTCTGGGCGCAGCGCCTCAAGTGTTTGCGCAATCGACGATGGCGAAATCGTCGAAGGTTCAGCAGCATCAGAATAAGATGGTCGCTGAAATCCCGAAATGCTCCAAAAAGCTTGGGTCCATCACCATTGTCGATGGTGACAATTCTTATGGCTGGACGCAAAACAATCTGGCCCCTCCGGCCAAGTTGCTTAAGGTCGTCGTACAAAAATCGGGTTGTTTCAGCCTGGTTGACCGCGGCGCGGGCATGGATGTGGCCCAGCGTGAGCGTGAACTCGGTAATTCCATGGGCCTGCAACGCGGCTCTAACATGGGTAAGGGCCAGATCAAGGCCGCTGACTTTGTGTTGGTGGCCGAAGTGTCTGCCGCTGATTCCAACACGGGTGGCGGCGGTGCTGCGGGCCTGATCGGTGGCCTGGTCGGCGGTCGCGCAGGTGCTGTGGTCGGCGGTTTCCGCACCAAGAAGATGGAAGCTGAAACCATTCTGTCGCTGACCGACGTGCGCACATCTGAGTCCAACTCATTTTCGGGCAGTGCGGCCAAGAACGAACTGAGCTGGGGTGTCGGCGCTGGTGCCGGCTTTGCCGGGGCCGTCGGCGGCGGCTATGAAAGCACGGAAATCGGCCGCATGGTCACGCAAGCCTTCATCATGGCCTATACGGACATGGTTCAAAATCTGGGCGGGATCGACATCGGCGGTGCGGCGGCAGCCCCAACCCGTAGCTTTGATGTGCTGACGGCCACGACTTTACGCAGCACTCCGGATGCTAAGGGTAAGGTGCTTCGCGCTTTACCTGTGGGCCTGACGGTCTATCCGACCGGCGAAAAGAACGGCATGTGGTGGCAAGTGGCCGATGACAACGACAATATCGGCTGGGTCATGAACGACAAGCTGTCGGCGTCGAAATAAGCCTCAGAGCCAAACCTGAAAAACCCCTGTTCTCGCAGCAGGGGTTTTTTATTGGCAAGGGCCTGGGATTTGAGTTTCCTTAAGCTGGCGGGGATTTGAGCTTGTCATATTTCGGCCCGTCTTTATGGTTAGTCTCCAGTTTCATAAAACTGTAACGCCTGACTCTTTATGTTATGGGCCTTATAGTGCAGTTTCTATTTACATGCGGGAGTGTTCAGGTGCGTTGGCAACAAACGGCAGCTAGAAAATGGACTTTGCGTCATTACGTCAGCGGTCTGGTTATGGCCTTGGCACTGACGGGCGGTATGTCGGTAATGTCCACCGCCGTCGCCCAGAACTATGCCATTTCCGATGAGGATGATGCCACACCCGCCGATCCGAATGCGCCGGCCGCGATCGTTTGGGACAAGAAGCGCCTGGATCGTCTGGATCGTAACGTCCGTAAGCTGGAGCGTGCGGTTCAGAAAACCGAAAATAAAGCTGCTCCTCCCATTCTGGTGGAACCCGATCCAGAGGTTGTGGCCTTGCAGGCCACCGTTGACTTTCTGTCGCGCAAACTGGATGAGCAGGCCGCTGTACTGACGCGCCTGACCGGCCAACTGGAAGAAGCCAATTTTGCGGCCACCCAGGCTCAGTCTCAGGTCCAGGCTCTGACGGCGCGCACCGATACCCTGACCAAGCGCGTTGATCTGCTGGATGCCAAATCCAAAGACATGGAGGCGGCTCTCGCTGGCCCCCCGCCGCCACCGCCCACAACGGGCAGCGCTGAAACCGATTTCGATCAGGCCTATAGCCTGATGAGCAGCAATCAGCTTGATGAGGCCACAACCGCTTTTGAGGCCTTTACGACCCAGTGGCCGAAATCAGCCCAGGTAGCCGAAGCCTGGTTCCGTCTGGGCCAGATTCGCACTATGCGCGGCGATATTTCGGGATCGGTCGCGGCCTATGCGACCTCGCTCAAAGGTTGGCCCAAGGCGTCGTGGGCGCCGGAATCGACTGTGAAACTGGCGACCGCTCTGGCGGATCTGAACCGTAAGGTTGAGACCTGCGCGGCCCTGACCGAGTTTGATAAACGCTATGCGGCGCAAGCCTCAGCACCGATGAAGTCTCAGGCCAAGGCGCTTAAGGGCAAGGCGCAATGTGCGGCGTAACCGCGATTGGATGACCTTGACCCGTGGCGGAAGGCGCTTCAGCCATTCGCTGAATTACGCGATATTTTCAAAAGCTTTGAGCGCTATCTGATCCCCGGTAGCGCTCAGCCTTTGGGGGTGGCGGTGTCCGGAGGTGGCGACAGTGTCGCCCTGCTGTGCCTGCTGCGTCTATGGGGTAAGCGTCCACTTGAGGTCTTTTGCGTCGATCATGGCCTTAATCCGCAGAGCGTAGGCTGGTGCGCGCAGGTGGAGGCTCTGGCCGAACGTCTTGGCCACAGCGTTACCCGGCTGGACTGGATTGGTGACAAACCGGCCACCGGCATTCAGGCGGCGGCCCGTCAGGCGCGTCATGGTTTGATGGCGGATGCCGCGCGGGGCAAGGACATTGAAGTGCTTTGTCTGGGCCACAATCGCGATGATATCCTTGAGGCCAGCCTCATGCGCGATATGGGCTCAAGCGTAGGTGCGCCGGAGATGTGGGCGCCGTCGCCGGTCTGGCCGCAGGGGCGGGGCGTGTTCATCTATCGCCCATTATTGAATGTGCCGCGGCAGAGCCTGCGTGACTGGCTGACTGCGATCGGTGTGGGCTGGGTCGATGATCCGGCCAATGAAAATCCTAAATATCTTAGGTCGCGAGCCCGTGCCGAACTGACCGGGTGTGAGCCTGCGGCATCTAAAGTGCCCGACATGCCGATTAACATTTCAGAACTTTTGAGCGTACCGCAAACGCTTGGCTGGGCAGGGGTTATAACGATTGATACCGGCTATTTCGAGAGCTTGCCGCAAGCGGCGGCACATAAGGTCGTGGCGGCGGCAATGGTCAGTGCCGGCGGTGGGGCGCGTCTGCCGCGTTCAGACAGTGTGGCGGCGATCATTACGGGGCTTAAACGCGGTGAGGTGGGGCCGTTTGTGCTGTCCGGGGCGCGGTTGATACGGCGCGGAAACACGATCCTGATCGGGCGTGAACCGGGCGATATGACACGGCGGGCCGTATCGCCGCTTATGCTCGCGCCCGCCGCCGCTGCCATGTGGGATGGGCGGTTTGAGGTGCGTGCCGGAGCCTGTCCCGTGACCATCATGGCGGTTCAGGGCCATAAGGGGGCATTATCCGAGGCTGATCTGGCGCGATATTTGCAGGTTCCGGCAGGCTTGCGCGGGGCGCTGCCGGTCGTGAAAATGCGCAGTGAAACGGGCAACAGACTTGTGTTGTTATCCGAACCGGACAACAGTGATGGCGTGACCTTACGGTCGTGGGTGGCTTTGCGTTTCTTATATGCGCTGGGGCAGGTGGCGAATGAATATGATCTGTTGCGCAGACTCTGACGGGGCAGACATAGCAAAGCGCAAATATCCACACTATATAGGTTGTCGAAGCTGGATTTGACCTGTGCGGGATGAACCTGCGCGGATATGATTATTGATTACGCCATGCTGGCGTTGGGAGATTGAGGTTTATGAACCTGCGTTCATTGGCGATTGTCGGGGCTCTGCTGGCGGTATTGATCGGCGCCTATACCTATATGAATCAAAAGGGTGGTTATCCGGCGCAGCCGTCGGAAATGACCTATTCGCAATTGATTGCCGCCGTCGATAAGGGCGACGTCGCCTCAGCGACCTTTCACCGCGATGAAGTGACCGCGACCACCAAGGACAAAAAGGTCTATAAGATCGTCACGCCGTATCCGAATGAGGAACTGGCCTCGACCATGAACGCCAAGGGCGTCAATGTGAAGGTTCAGACCGCGCAGACCTCGCTGTTTGTGCAGATTCTGTCGGGCCTTTTGCCGATCCTGCTGATCATCGGTATCTGGATATTCTTCATGCGCCAGATGCAGGGCGGTGGCCGTGGCGCTATGGGCTTTGGCAAGTCCAAGGCGCGCCTTTTGACCGAACACAAGAACCGCGTCACCTTTACCGATGTCGCTGGCGTTGATGAAGCCAAGGAAGAACTGCGCGAAGTGGTTGATTTCCTGAAAGATCCCACAAAATTCCAGCGTCTGGGCGGTAAGATCCCCAAAGGGGCTTTGCTGGTCGGCCCTCCGGGGACGGGTAAGACCCTGCTGGCCCGTGCTGTGGCTGGTGAAGCCGGTGTGCCGTTCTTCTCGATTTCCGGCTCTGATTTCGTGGAAATGTTTGTCGGTGTCGGGGCCTCGCGCGTTCGGGACATGTTTGAGCAGGCCAAGAAAAACGCGCCGTGCATTATCTTTATCGATGAAATCGACGCGGTCGGTCGTCACCGCGGGGCCGGTCACGGCGGCGGTAACGATGAGCGCGAGCAGACCCTGAACCAGTTGCTGGTGGAAATGGACGGCTTTGAAGCCTCTGAAGGCATTATCATCATCGCAGCCACCAACCGTCCGGACGTGCTGGATTCGGCCCTGCTGCGTCCGGGTCGTTTTGACCGTCAGGTTGTGGTACCAAACCCTGATTTGACCGGCCGCGAAGCCATTTTACGCGTCCACATGAAGCCCGTACCTCTGGCTGTGGATGTCGATGTTAAGGTGATTGCGCGCGGCACGCCTGGGTTCTCCGGGGCTGACCTGTCCAATCTGGTCAACGAGGCTGCGTTGATGGCGGCCCGTAAGGACCGCAAGCTGGTCACCATGAAGGATTTTGAGGACGCCAAGGATAAGGTCATGATGGGCGCTGAGCGCAAGTCGATGGCTATGTCCGAGGACGAAAAAAAGCTGACGGCCTATCACGAAGGTGGCCATGCGATCGTGGCGCTCAAGGTGCCGGAAGCCGATCCGGTCCATAAGGCGACCATTATTCCGCGCGGCCGTGCGCTCGGTATGGTCATGCAGTTGCCGGAAGGCGATCGTTACTCTCAGAACTTCACTCAGATGACCTCGCGTCTGGCCATTCTGATGGCCGGTCGTGTCGCCGAAGAACTGATTTTTGGTAAGGACAAGATCACGTCGGGGGCGTCGTCCGATATCCAGCAGGCGACCAAGCTGGCCAAGGCTATGGTGACGCGCTGGGGCTATTCGGACGAACTTGGACTGGTCAATTATAAGGACAGTGAGGACGAACACGGGGCCTTTGGTCGCGATGTATCGGAAGTCACGGCCCAAAAGATCGACGGTGAAATCCGTCGTCTGGTCAAGGCCGGCTATGACGACGCCAAGCGCATCCTGACCGAGCACAATGACGGTCTGCACCGTCTGGCCAAGACCTTGCTTGAGATCGAAACCCTGACGGGTGAGGAAATCATCCGGATTCTGAACGGCGAAGAGATTGTCCGTGACGAAGAAACCGGCGTGCTGATCGAACATTCATCGAATCTGGCTGTGCCGGTGACGGATGACGAAAAGGCCGATGCGTAAGGCTTAAAAATCAAAGCGGGTGAGGGCAACCTCACCCGCTTTTTTTATGTGAGTTTTTAGACTACAATGAAGCTATGAAGCCCTCGATTTCCGTGTTGCAGGATTTGAAAGCTCTGGCGCCTGACCTTATGCGTCTAGGGGTGCTGCATCTTTACCTGTTCGGATCGCAATCGCGCGGAGATGGCCGTACTGACAGTGATATTGATTTATTCTTCGATTATAACGACCCTAAGTTCAGTTTAATCGAACTGCTGAATATCAAGGCTTATATTGAGGCGCGCATGGGCAAGACTGCGGATATTATGACGCGCGCCAGCCTTCATCCCCGTCTCAAAGCATCTATTGAGCAATCCGCCATAAAGGTTTTTTAAGTTGGCGCGCACACCGTCTGCGCGGTTGGACGACATGGGCGATGCCATATTGGGTATTCGCGAAGCCTTGCATGATGTGAATTTTGAGACGTACCGTTCGTCATGGGTCTTGCAACGCTCAATTGAGCGTGGTCTTGAAATCATTTCCGAGGCAAGCCGTTCAATTCCTGATGAACTTAAAAATTTAGCACCTGATGTTTCTTGGCCAGCGATTGCGGCTATTGGCAATATTCTGCGGCATGAGTATCAGCGTGTCGAACCCCTCATAATATGGAATATTGTTGAAAATCATCTGACTGTCCTGGAAGACGCGATTTTAGTTATGAGCCGTGAAGTGAGTAACGGGCACGCTTAAGATAGTCTTGACCTGACGCGGGCAAAGTTCCACAACACGGCCCTTGAATTTCTAAATATGGTCGGGTTTCATGTCCAGTCTGCCCCTGTCTCATCTTCATGTCGCGGTTCTGTTAGGGGGGCTGTCGTCGGAGCGCGACGTGTCGTTGGTGTCGGGAAAATCCTGCGCCGATGCCCTTGAGCGGCTGGGAGCCAAGGTTGCCCGCGTCGATGCCGGGCGCGATCTGGCGCAGGTATTGACCGCCCTTAAGCCCGATCTGGTGTTCAATGCCCTGCACGGGGCCTGGGGCGAAGACGGCTGCGTGCAGGGAATCTTAGAGACCCTGCAACTTCCCTATACCCATTCGGGTGTTCTGCCGTCAGCGCTGGCGATGGATAAGGCCAAGGCGAAGGCTGTGCTTAAGGCCGCGGGCGTCACCGTGCCGGGCGGCGGGCTTTATAACCGCCATGAGGTCGCGCGCGATCACGTCATGGCCCCGCCCTATGTGGTGAAACCCAATGCCGAAGGCTCAAGTGTGGGGGTATTTATCATCCGCGAAGGCGCCAACCGTCCTCCTGCCGAGGTCGGCTCAGATAGCTGGACCTTCGGCGAAGAGGTCATGGTTGAGCCCTATATCGCCGGGCAGGAACTGGCGGTGGCGGTGCTAGGCGAATCAAGCGGCCCGCGGGCGCTCACCGTGACTGATATCGTCTCCAACACTGGCTGGTACGACTATGAGGCCAAGTACGGCGAGAATGGCTCCCGTCACGTCCTGCCGGCCGACATTCCGTCCACAGTTTTTGAAATCGCAAAACGTCAAGCCGAGTTGGCTCACAGCGCACTTGGTTGCCAAAGTCTTACACGAAGTGATTTTCGTTATGACAAAATTAAGGACGTTCTGGTTCTCTTGGAGGTCAACACCCAACCCGGCATGACACCGACCTCGCTCGCCCCTGAGCAAGCGGCTTATGCCGGTATGGGCTTTGATGATCTGGTCAAGTGGATAGTGGAGGACGCTTATGCCCGCAGTGGTACGGGGAGGAAGACGACAAGCTAAGGTTCAGTCAGCGCCAAAGGGCGCTTCGAAAACCTCTGCGTCGAATTCGTCTCGTGGCAAGCGGGTCATAGGGCAATCCGGCATGATGCGCGCTGTGGGCGGTGTGCCCATGCCGTCGGAACTGACCGCATGGCTGGCCTTTGCGGGCTTAAGCGTTTTGTTGCTGGCGGTGTTGGCGACCGGCAACCGGGCGCAGATGCTTACTGACGGGATGCGCGATTTCGCTGACCGCCGGATCGCCGCTGCGGGCATTAATCTGCAAAATATCCACCTCAAGGGCGTGTCGGACTATTCCCGCGCCGATATCCGCGCAGCCCTCGACTTTCAGCGCGGTCAGCCGATCGCCCTGATGGATCTGGCCAAGGTCAAGGAAAACATTGAAAAAATCGGCTGGGTGGAGTCGGTGACCGTGCGTCGCCAGTTTCCGGATGTGCTGATCATTGATGTGGTCGAGCGCCCCCGTCTGGCGGTGTGGCAATATCAGAATAAGTCCTATGTCATCGATGATAAGGGGCAGATCATCCCCGAAGCGCGCGCCTATAACTTTGTCGACCTGCCGCTGGTGGTGGGTGAGGGCGCCAATGAAAACGCCGATGAAATTCTGGAACTGGTGCGCTCACGCCCGGAACTAATGCAAAAGCTGGAGGTTCTGGTGCGGGTCGATACGCGGCGCTGGGATTTGCGGCTCAAAAACGCCACCTTAATCAAACTGCCGGCGCTCAATCAGGAAGATGCCCTGGCGCGTCTGGATACCCTGATTGCGTCGCGTCGGGTGCTGGATCAGGGACTGGCCGAAATCGACCTGCGTGATCCGAATGCCCTGATTGTCGCGCCTTTTGCTACTACCGCTCAACCTGCCGCTTAATTTTTTGGCCCGAAACCGCTTAACCTGAAAATCGTCATATGTCGCGTTACGAAGATCGTTCCGGTAAAGAATTTACCCCCAAGGCTGAAGTCACACCGGGGCTTGTAGCCTCGCTTGACTTAGGCGCGTCCAAGATCGGCTGCTTTATCTTAAAGCCCGAAGGGGCGCGTCAGGCTGATCAGTCCATCCGCATTGCCGGGGTTGGCTATGTGCAGTCGCGAGGGCTTCGCGCCGGTAATATCATAGACATGGACGCTGCCTCTCAGGCCATAGGTCAGGCGGTTGAACGGGCCGAAGCCATGGCCAATGCCTCCTTGCAGGGCGTGCGTGTGTCGGTGCCGGGGGCGCAGATGGCCTCGCACCGCGTGTCGGCGCAAGTGTCATTAGGCACCAAGCCGATTTCCGACGCTGACCTTACTCGCGCTATTCAGTCGGGCCTGTCTCAGGTGCGCTTCCCCAATCGCCGCTGCATCCATCTGTTACCGGTGTCGTGGTCGGTGGACGGGCAATCGGGCGTGCGTGACCCGCGTAATCTGACCGGGCGGTCGCTGGGCCTTGAGTTGTTAGTGATTACCATCGATGAGAACGTCTTTAATAACATTCAGCAGTGCGTCAGCATGGCCCACCTTGAGGTGCAGGCCATTGTGTGTGCGCCTCTGGCGGCAGCGGTGGCTGCCCTTGAAGACGATGAAAAAGAACTGGGCAGCATCTGCATCGACATGGGTGCGTCGTGCACCACGGCGGCGGTGTTTGCCAATGGCTCGCTCGTTCATGTCGATTGCCTGAATGTCGGCGGGGCGCACGTCACCGCTGATATCGCGCGCGGCTTATCGACGACGCTGGCCGGGGCGGAGCGTCTGAAAACCCTGCATGGCTCGGCCATTGCCTCCTCCAACGAAGACCGCGAAATGGTCGAAGCGCCGCCGCGTGGGGATGATCCAGGAGCGGGGCCGATCTCGGTGCCGCGCTCGATCCTCAAAGGCATCATTGCGCCGCGCGTCGAAGAAACCTTTGAATTGCTGCGGGAAAAACTCAAAGCCTCCGGCGTTCAGCTTGAACCTGGGGCAGGTATTGTCCTGACCGGCGGGGCCTCGCAACTGGCGGGGGTGCGTGAACTGGCGGTGCGGGTGTTTGACCGTCCGGTGCGTTTGGGTAAGCCTAAGCGTGTGCCGCATCTGGCCGATGCGGCGGCGGGGCCGGCCTTTTCAGCGGCGGCGGGGGTGATCCTGCGCACGCTCTACGGGCCGCGCGATGTGGTGCCGGTCAAAAAGATCATGAGTGCACGTCTGGGGCCGGGGGCAGCGCCGCAAGCGTCAGGCGGCGGCAGTCCGGTTGCCAAAATGATCGACTGGCTTAGAAATAACCTGTAAATTTATGACTTCGACTTAATTTTGCCGCATGTGAAAAGCTGTGGAAAGTCTATCCACCGAAAAAGTCACACTTTGGTAATCTCCGTTAAAATTTATTACCAAAAATGCTTCAAAATCGCCCGACTCAGATTACTCGGTAACTATTCGTTAAGCGTATTTGATGTCAGATAGTCCTCTGAGTTCTGCTGAGGTGATGCGAGCTGTTCTCAAGGCTCGTCCCCGGCAATCCCCCGGCCGGTAGGCTGTGAGGGCAGAGGTTACGGGAGGTTGGTCCAAACCATGGCTATACATTTGTCTGCGCCGCGCACAACCGAGTTGAAGCCGCGCATTGTCGTCTTCGGTGTCGGTGGCGCTGGTGGCAATGCCGTCAATAACATGATCGAGTCCGGTCTGGAAGGCGTGGAGTTTGTGGTGGCCAATACGGACGCCCAGCAGCTCCAGTTTGCCAAGACCGACCGCAAGATCCAGTTGGGTGTGTCGATCACTCAAGGGTTGGGCGCGGGCGCTCATCCGGAGGTCGGCATGACCGCGGCTGAGGAATCTCACCACGAAATCACTGAGCATCTTGATGGTGCGCACATGGTGTTTATCACCGCCGGTATGGGCGGGGGTACGGGCACCGGAGCCGCGCCGATCATTGCCAAATGTGCGCGCGAACGCGGTATCCTGACGGTCGGTGTGGTCACTAAGCCGTTTATGTTCGAGGGCCGTCACCGTATGCGTCTGGCCGATGCCGGTATCTCTGAGCTGCAACGCTATGTCGATACGCTGATTGTTATCCCGAACCAGAACCTGTTCCGTATCGCCAATGAGCGCACCACCTTTGCCGAAGCCTTTGGCATGGCCGATCAGGTGCTGCATTCGGGCGTGCGTTCGATCACCGATCTGATGGTGCTGCCGGGCCTGATAAACCTCGATTTCGCCGATGTGCGCTCGGTCATGTCGGAAATGGGCAAGGCCATGATGGGCACCGGTGAGGCATCCGGCGATGACCGCGCCATGCAGGCTGCGCAAAACGCCATTCAGAATCCGCTGCTCGATGAAACCTCGCTTAAGGGTGCCAAGGCCGTGCTGGTCAATGTCACCGGTGGTCTGGATATGACCCTGCTTGAGGTTGACGAAGCGGCCAATGCGATCTCATCCGAGGTCGATCCGGACGCCAACATCATCTTTGGTGCGGCGTTTGATCCGTCGCTGGAAGGCAAGCTGCGCGTTTCGGTCGTGGCTACCGGTATGGACAGCCAGGTCGCCGTGGCGCAAGCCCCGGTTCAGGCTCAACCGGCTCAGTCGCAACCTGTAGCACAGGCGGCCCCCAAAAGCCCTTTATTCACGGGGGGCTCGTCGCGTGAGCCCCAACAGGCTCAGCCTGCAACCGTACAGCCCGCGGCTCAACAGCCTGCCCCTGTAAGCGCGCCTGCGTTTGCGTCGGCTCCGGCGGCAACAGCCCCGGCTTCGCGTGAATTCGGTGCGCGCATTGAGCCGGTCGCCCCGCGTGAGCCGCTGCAGCCCCAGATTCAGCCTATGTCGCGCCCGACCTTTGCGGCACCTGCTGAGGCGCCCAGAGCTGAAATGCCAAGGGTTGAGGTTCCGGAAAGCCGTGTCATCGGTAAGATCGTCGACCCTGAAGTCGAAGGTGAAGAGGACGGTTTGTTCTCCAGTGTGCCTGATCAACCGGTTGCCCCTGCGGCGCCTCGCGTAGACGCCCGTCAGCCGGAAATCGTGCGTCCGACCTATCCGCAGCCGCCGCGTCCGGCCTTTGCCGGCAATGCGCCACGTCCTGAGCCCGCCCGTCCTACGGTTCAAACCCCCACCCATGCCCCGGCCCGCCAGCCGGAGGAGGAGAAGGGCTCGATCTGGAGGTCCTTGTTTCCGCAACGTAATCGCGACACGACCTCGCACTACGCGCCGGTGACGCAACAACCGCCTGTGCAGCCCAGCTATCCGGCGCAACCGGAGGTCACAGATCATCGTTCCGCGACGGTCAGTGTCACCAAGCCTGAAATGTCGGCGGCACCGGAAGCTGAGGATGATCTTGAGATCCCGTCCTTCCTGCGCAGGCTGGCCAACTAAGACACTATAAGTGTTGCGTTAATAACACTATCTAATATCGTAATTGTGGCGCGCTAAGGTTCAAACCCTGGCGCGCCATTTGCTTTTCAGGGTGTGACGGCTTACTGCATAAGGCCTTTTGGCAGGGCACGATCTTAACGACTTTTTGCCGTAATCCTTTACGTTACAAACAGAAATTCAAGTTCAGTTGTGATTAACGTGGGCGGAAACTATACCCACACTAGGCCAAAACCCTATTTGCGGGGCGATGGCATCACGACTTTTTGGATTATCTGTCTATGTTGCCAGAGCATCATGAACACACCTTGGCCACCCCGGCGATTTGCGCGGGCGTAGGTCTGCATACCGGTGAGCGCGTGCGTTTGTCGGTACGTCCGGCCCCTGCGGGTTCCGGCGTTGTCTTCATGCGTTCCGACATCACTGACCGCGATAATATCATTGCGGCCACCGCTGAGTCCGTCACCCAGACCCGTCTGGGCACGGTCATCACCAATAAGGCCGGGGTGTCGGTCTCGACCATCGAGCACCTGATGGCCGCCTTGTCGGCGCTGGGCGTCGATAACGTGCTGATCGAGATGGACGGGCCGGAAGTGCCGATCATGGATGGCTCGGCCCTGCCGTTCGTGCAACTGCTCGACCGTGCCGGTTTCCGCCGTCAGCCCATGCCGCAAAGCGTAATTGAAATCCTAAAGCCTGTGCATGTGATCGAAGGCGATAAGCGGGCGTCGCTTCTGCCGTGCGATCGCTTTGAAATGCGCTTTGAAATCGAATTTGACAGTGCCGTGATCGGTCATCAGGTCGTCGATCTGGTGGTTACCGAAGACAGTTTCCGCGATGAGCTGATGTCGGCGCGTACCTTCGGCTTCCTCGAAGGGGTCGAAGCCCTTCGCGCAGCGGGTCTTGCCCGCGGCGGCTCTATGGACAACGCCATTGTCATCGACGGCGATAAGGTGCTGAACGCTGAGGGCCTGCGCTATACCGATGAATTCGTGCGTCACAAAGCGCTGGACGCCATTGGCGATCTCTATGTTCTGGGCATGCCGATTCTTGGCCGCTTTGAAGGAATCAAGGCCGGTCATGGCCTTAATAATGCCCTTGTTCGTGCCCTATTGTCCCGCCCGGATGCATACCAGGTAGTGACTTTGGCTCCGGCCTTGTCGAAAGCGGGTTAAGCCTGAATAAGGCTGTTGGCTATTTAAACCGCCTCGTGTAAGTGTCCATTGGGGGATTCCGGTCGTTTACGTCCGGGCCTGTGAGCAACTAAGGCCAAGAACTAGGGACATATGCGCGTGACGCCTACCAAGACCAAGCTTGTTTCCAAAAAAGCTATTGCCGCTGTTGTGCTGGCCAGCCTTGCTATCGGCGGTTTAAGCGCCTGCGCCGGTAAGAAGCCTGCGCGTACGCAACTGGTGTACGAAGAACGCCCGGTTGAGCAGCTTTACGCCACCGGTATGAAGCGCCTGGACGAAAAAAGCTGGAACGAGGCCGTTTCCTATTTCGAGGAAGTGGAGCGTCAGCACCCCTATTCGGAATGGTCGCGCCGCGCCATCGTCATGACGATCTATGCCAACTACATGGCCAATCGTTATGAGGAATCCAACACGGCGGCTGATCACTTCATTCAGCTTTATCCGGGCTCGCCGCTCACGCCCTATGCCTACTATATGAAGGCTAATAACTATTTCGAGCAGATCGTCGATGTCGGTCGTGATCAGGCCTATACGGTGCAGGCTCAAACCCTGTTGCGCGATGTGATCCTGCGTTACCCCAATTCTGAATATGCCAAGGATGCGCGCCTGAAACTCGACATGGTCGCGGATCAGTTGGCGGGCAAGGAAATGGAAATCGGGCGTTATTACCTGAACCAGAACCAGCCGCTGGCCGCCGCCGGTCGCTTCCGCACCGTGATCGACAGATACCAGACCACCAGCCATACGCCGGAAGCGCTTTATCGTCTGGTTGAAACCAATCTGGTGCTGGGTCTGACTGACGAAGCCAACCGCAACGCAGCGGTGCTGGGTCATAACTTCCCCGGTGAATTCTGGTACAACGAAGCCTATAAGCTGATGCAGTCGCGCGGACAGACCCTGGCGGTGGCCCCCGATCCCGACGCCAAGAAGGTTGAGGCCGCGGCACCAGAAAAAGAACAAAAGAGGAAAAAAAGCTGGCTAAGCCGCATCACTCCGCTTTAAATAGATGGGCTGATGGCCCGTTAGCGAATCAATGAAAGCGGGTCTCTTTACACGAGGCCCGCTTTTTTGGTGTGTTCATGCTGACGCGGTTGACTATACAGGATGTGGTTCTGGTTGATCGGCTGGATCTCGATATCCGGTCGGGCCTGAGTGTGCTGACCGGTGAAACCGGGGCCGGTAAATCAATCATTCTGGACTCATTAGGGCTGGCGACGGGCGCGCGCGCTGATGTTGGCCTGATCCGCGCCGGGGCACCGCAAGCCGCCGTGACGGCAGAGTTTGAGATCGCCGGCACGTCATCCCTCTATGAATTTCTGGAAGACAAAGGACTGGCACTAGAAGCCGGTGAGCCCTTGTTGCTGCGCCGGGTCATCAGCCGCGATGGCCGCTCCAAAGCCTTTGTCAATGATCAGTCGGTCAGCGTCAGCGTGCTCAAAGCGCTTGGTGACAGCCTGCTTGAGGTCCACGGTCAGCACGAGACGGTCGGGCTGCTTGACCCGAAGACCCACGGTGCCATGCTCGATAATTACGGCGGCTGTGCCACCTATCTGGCCGAGGTGCAAACGGCGTTTAAAGCGCTTAAGGCGCTGAAAGACGAATACCGTGACCTGCACAAGAAAGCCCAGGCCGATGCGTCTGAGATCGAAGCTTTGACCCTTCGCTTGCAGGAACTGGAGCGCCTGAACCCGCAAGCTGACGAGGAAGCGCAGATGGCGTCTGAGCGCGCCCTGCTGGGGGCGTCTGAGCGGGCGCTGGAAGATATTACCGAAGCGCGCACCGCCGTGGGCGGCGATCGCCTGTCGCAACAACTGGCCAAGGCCTTTCGGGCGCTTGACCATGCCCGCACGCGCGCGGCGCAGGCCGGGGCGAGCGGAGAGCATGAGGTGTTAAAGCGCCTGTCGGCAGCCGCTGAGGCGCTCGATCGCACCCTGATTGCCGCCGATGAAGCTCTGGCCTTGATGGATGCTGCGGCCGATGCGCTTGATGTCGAGCCGGGTAAGCTCGACCGGGTTGAAGAACGTCTGTTTGCCCTGCGTGGTATGGCGCGCAAGCTCAATGTGCTGGTCGAGGATCTGCCCAAAGAGCGCGTGCGCATGGCGCAACACCTCAACCAGATTGAGGATGCGGAATCGCACCTGAAAAAGCTGGCCGCGCGCATTAGGGAGGCCGAGGGCGTATTCCATCAGGCGGTCGAAGCGTTGCGGGCGCAGCGGTCGCAGGCGGCGGAAACTTTGAGCGCCGCGGTTATGGCCGAACTGACACCGCTTAAGCTCGATAAGGCCCGGTTCCGGGTGGCGATGACGCCGCTGGAGGTTGAGCGCTATGGCCCTAATGGTGGCGATCAGATCGCGTTTGAGGTCAAGACCAATCCGGGTGCGGAGTGGGGCGGCATGGCGGCGATTGCGTCTGGCGGCGAACTGGCGCGCTTTGCCCTGGCGCTTAAGGCGGCACTTGCCACCAAGGGCGGTGTGGATGCCAAGGGGCCGGTGATGATCTTTGACGAGGTCGATCAGGGGGTCGGTGGCGCGGTCGCTGATGCGGTTGGTTTGCGGCTCAAAAAATTGGCGCAAGCGTCGCAGGTGATTGTGGTGACCCACAGTCCGCAGGTGGCGGCACGTGGCGATCAGCATCTTAAGGTCTCAAAAGCCGATGCGGGTGAGGGCGTGCGCTCCTCAGTCGTCGAACTATCAAAAGATGAAACCCTTGAGGAACTGGCGCGGATGCTCTCGGGGGCGGAGATCACCGAAGCTGCTCGTGCGGCGGCCCATGCGCTGGTGCGGGGTTAGTCTTATTCTCCTCCCCTGTTTACGGGGGAGGGGGACCCCGAAGGGGTGGAGGGGGGCAAGGCCGCTATGCCCCCTCCGTCATTTTCGCTTTGCTCAATGCCACCTCCCCCGTAAACAGGGGAGGAGGAAGATATAGATGACCACAGATTTCGACACCGCCAAAACTGAACATGAACGTTTAACCGCTGAGATCAATCATCACCGGGCGCTCTATTATAACGAAGAGGCCCCGGAACTGTCGGACGCCGATTACGATGTGCTGGAGCAACAATTGCGTCAGCTTGAGGCGCACTATCCGCAACTGGTGACGACAGAAAGCCCGACCGAAACCGTCGGCGCGCCGGTGTCGGCCAAGTTCGCCCCCGTTCAGCATGGCATCCCCATGCTGTCGCTCGATAATGCCTTTGCGCCTGAAGATGTGGTTGATTTTGTGGGCCGGATACGTCGCTTCCTTAAGATTGATCCTCTGGAGACCATCCATTTCGCCGCTGAGCCCAAGATCGACGGCGTATCGTGTTCGATCCTCTATATGAATGGCGAACTGGTGCGGGCCGCGACGCGCGGCGATGGCCGTCTGGGCGAAGACATCACTGAAAATGTCAAGACCATCAGGGATATCCCTCACAAACTGGCGGGAACGGGCCATCCCGACCGGATCGAAATCCGCGGCGAAGTCTATTTTCCGTTAGACGCCTTTGCGGCCATGAACGCGGCGGCAGCCGATGCGGGGGCTAAGGTCTTTGCTAATCCGCGCAATGCGGCCTCAGGCGCGTTGCGACAACTGGATGCGCAGATAACAGCGTCACGGCCCCTGCATTTCTTTGCCTATGCTTGGGGCGAGGTCAGCGATCCTGATTTTGTGGCGACCCAATCTGAAGCGTTGCAAAAATTCCGCGACTGGGGCTTTAGCGTCAACCCGCGCTCAATCCGCGTGTTTAATGCCGAGGGCCTGCTTGAGGTATACGACAGCCTGCAACTCGATCGCTCCCAACTGGGCTATGACATCGACGGGGTGGTCTATAAAGTTGACCGGCTGGATTATCAGCGCCGCTTAGGGTTTGTGTCGCGCTCGCCGCGCTGGGCGATTGCCCATAAATTCCCGGCCCAGCAGGCCCTGACGCATTTACAGGCCATCGACATTCAGGTCGGACGCATCGGGACTTTGACGCCGGTGGCGCGGCTGGCGCCGGTGACGGTTGGCGGGGTGGTGGTCTCAAACGTGACCCTGCACAATGCCGATGAGATCGCGCGCAAGGATATCCGCATCGGTGACCTGGTGCGGGTGCAACGCGCCGGTGATGTCATCCCGCAGATTGTCGGGGTTGAACTCAGTGAGCGGCCCGCCAACGCCGTGCCCTATAACTTTCCGACCATCTGCCCGTGCACGCTCAAGACCGAAGTGGTGCGTGAGGTCAATGCCAAGGGCGAGGAAGGCGTGGCGCGGCGCTGCTCCGGCGAACATGCCTGTCCGCACCAGCGGGTCGAATATCTTAAACACGTCGTCAGCCGCCGCGTGCTTGATATCGAAGGGCTGGGCGAAAAGCAGTTGCTTAAATTCTATGAGGATGGGCTGATCTCTGAACCGGCTGATGTTTTCAAGCTTGAGGCGCGTGACGCGGTGTCCTTGAAAAAACTCAAAGACCGCGAGGGCATGGGCGATTTAAGCGTAAAAAACCTGTTCAAGGCCATTGAGGACCGGCGCGATATCAGCCTTGAGCGCTTTATCGCCGCCCTCGGCATCAAGCATATCGGTGACACAACGGCCAAACTGCTGGCGCGAGCCTATGGATCGGAACCGGCTTTCCGGGCGGCCATGACGGCGGCGGTTAAGGATGAACCGGGGGCGCGGGCGGCGATCATCGAGCAGGATCAGATCGGCCCCAGCGTGGCTGAGGCGCTGGTGGCCTATTTCTCAAACGACCACGAAGTCGGTATCTATGAGCGGTTCTTGGCCGAACTACGGGTCAAGGATGCTGAGGCCGTGGCGACTGGATCGTCGGTGTCCGGCAAGACGGTGGTCTTTACTGGCACCTTGGAAAAGATGACCCGCGATGAGGCCAAGACTCAGGCCGAACGGCTGGGGGCCAAGGTCGCGGGTTCGGTCTCCGCCAAGACCCATATTGTGGTGGCAGGACCAGGGGCGGGGTCGAAATTGAAAAAAGCCGAGGAGTTGGGGGTTGCGGTCATGACCGAAGACGAGTGGTTGACGATGATCGGGGTGTAGAAAGAATTACCCCCTCTGACTT
>NZ_BMZB01000001.1:1619927-1695445 GCF_014652575.1 Asticcacaulis endophyticus
GGGGGAGTTCTTGGAGATTTGTTTTTTAGAACTCCCCCTGTTGCAGGGGGAGCTAAGTGCAAATCATTGATTTGCGCTTAGAGGGGGTAAATAGGTATGACATATAAAACGAAAATCGCCGTCATCACGGGCGCAGGCAGCGGCATAGGCCGGGCCGTCGCGGTGGCTTTATCGCAGGCCGGATGGTCGCTGGTTCTGGCCGGGCGACGGAAGGCCGCGCTCAAAGACACCGCAGAGTTATGCGCGGGCGAAACCCTGTGTGTCCCTACAGATGTCACCGACGAAGCCTCAGTTGCTGGACTGTTTGAGGCAACAATCAACCGATTCGGGCGAGTCGATATGCTGTTCAACAATGCCGGGGTAAGCGCTGCGGCCGTGCCACTCGAAGACCTCGACTGGGCGCGGGCCAAGGCCGTCATCGACACCAATGTCACCGGCGCTATGTTGTGCGCGCGTGAAGCCATCCGCGCTATGAAAGCACAAACCCCACAAGGCGGGCGCATCATCAATAATGGCTCGATATCGGCCTATGCGCCGCGGCCTCATGCCGCGCCCTATGTGATGTCAAAGCACGCTGTAACTGGGCTGACCAAATCGATCATCCTCGATGGCCGCCCGTTTGGCATCACCGCGGCCCAGATCGATATCGGCAATGCGGTCACGGATATGTCCGAAGCGATGGCGTCGGGCGTGCTGCAGGCCGACGGCGGCATCCGCCCTGAGCCGCGTATGGACGTGGCCCATGTGGCCTATACGGTGGTGCATATGGCGAACCTGCCGCCGGAAGCCAATATGCCGTTCGTGACCATCATGGCGACCAATATGCCGCTTTACGGACGGGGTTAGAGGGGGGCGCAGACGGTTTTGAGCCACTCGCGGACGTCGGGGGCGACGAGGTCTTTCAGCAGGTCAAAGGTCCTGGCGTGGTAGGCATCCATATAGGCGCGCTCAGCCTCGGTCAGCAGCGAGACCTCGATCAGGTTGCGGTCAATCGGCGCCCACGTCAGGTTTTCAAAGCCGTGCATCGGGCGTTCACCGCCGTCGATGGGCGTGGGTTTGGTCACGTACTGCAGGTTCTCAATCCGGATGCCGAACTCACCGGCTTTGTAAAATCCGGGCTCATTGGAAACGATCATGCCGGTTTGCAGCGGATAGCGGTTGAGGGCCTTTGAAATCCGCTGCGGGCCTTCGTGGACCCCCAGATAGACGCCGACGCCGTGGCCGGTGCCGTGATCATAGTCA
The DNA here is from genome assembly GCF_014652575.1 of Asticcacaulis endophyticus. Lineage (GTDB taxonomy): Bacteria > Pseudomonadota > Alphaproteobacteria > Caulobacterales > Caulobacteraceae > Asticcacaulis > Asticcacaulis endophyticus. Next base: position 1,621,170 of record NZ_BMZB01000001.1, read on the forward strand.
AACCCGCCCGCCCACAGATATTGCCGGGCCAAGGCGTCAAGATGCGTCCCCGTTGTGCCTGCCGGAAAACGCACGGTCGCCAGCGCAATATGGCCTTTGAGCACCAGGGTGAACATGCGTTTGTGCTCAAGGTTGGGCTCACCGATCGCCATCGTGCGGGTGACATCGGTGGTGCCATCCTCAGACTGTGCGCCGGAATCGACCAACAGCAAATTGCCCTTGGCGATGCGGATATCCGAGGCCGTCGTGACGCGGTAGTGGGGCAAGGCGCCGTGCGGGCCAAAGCCGGATATGGTATCGAACGACAGGTCTTTGACGCGGCCGGAGGCGATGCGAAGGGACTCCAGCTTTTGCGCCAATTCGATTTCCGACGGCAGGGTGGTTTGCGCCTCTGTGGCGACCCAGTGCAGGAAGGTCGTCAGGATCGCGCCATCGCGGATATGGGCGGCGGTGGTGCCTTTGAGTTCCGTCTCATTCTTGCAGGCGCGCGGCAGGGCGCAGATATCGTCGGCGGGGACGGTGGTGGCACCCGCAGAAGTCAGGGCCTCAAACCAGTAAGCCGACGAAATCGCCGGATCGATCAAAACGCTGTGGCCGCTCAGGTCAGCCAAAGCCGAGGCGATATCGGCGGGCGTCAGCAGCGAGACTTCGTTACCCAGCCACTCACCCAGACCCTCGGTCACCTTGGCCGGTTCAAGGAAAATCTGCGCGCGGCCATCATCGAACAGGATCGCCTGACCCAGCGGCAGGGGCGAGCGGATGACATCGCCGCCGCGAATATTAAACAGCCACGCCAGCGATGACGGGGCGGTGATAAGGGCGGCTTTGGCACCCTTGGCTCTGAGCGTTTCGGCAAGGCCGTGGCGCTTATCGGCGGACGATACCCCTGCAAATTCAATCGGGTGCGGCACGACGGGGGCAGCGGGCTGGGGCGGACGGGCCTCTCCCCACGCCAGATCAAGCGGGTTGGGCGACGTGGCCTTTAGCGTCAGCCCCGCCTGATCGGCCGCCGCTTTCAGGGTTTTCAGGCCATCGGGGCTGTGCAGGGCCGGATCATAGCCGATGACCGCCCCTTTGGGGACTAAGGCTAACTGTTCAGCAAGGGACGCCATGCCGTTAAAATCTTCGACGCTGAACACCGACGGATCGGTCTGCTCGCGCGATTGCAGGGTGTAGCGGCCATCGGCAAACAGGATCGCCTTATCTTGAAACACAATCGCTGCCCCGGCCGAGCCGGTAAAACCTGACACCCACGCCAGCCGTTCATTGGCGTCGGGCAGATATTCGTTTTGATGCTCATCCTCATGGGGGATGATAAAGCCGTACAGCCCCATGGCCGTCATTTGCGCGCGCAGGGCCGCGACGTTGGTGACGCCCTGCGACGGATGGGTGGTGACATCAAAGGTCTGAAAGGCGGTGTCTGCGGGCATGGGAGGGCTTCCTAAACAATCTCCCCATATTTACGACTGTAACTACCCGGTGACAAGCGGCCCGTCAGGCGCGATGCAATAAAGCACTGTATCGGGCACAAAGGCCGAATGGTGGCGCAGGTACATCTCATAGCCCGGATAATAGCTTTTGATCATCGCCGGAATTTCCCACAGATGATGGGACAGGTGATAGATGCTAAGCGCCAGCGTTGGCCGATAGGTCTCAATTATATGGCGCGCACCAGTGATCGCCTCGATCTCGGCCCCTTCAATATCCATCTTGATGAAGTTGGGCGGGGATGCACTTAAGGTCGCATCCAACGACACGACCGGCACTGAAATCGTAACCGGCGCAGTCTCAACGCCGATCATGAACGAACTGCACACCGTATTGAGGGCGTTGAATTTCAGCACATCATTCTTTGACCAGGCCCCGAATGGCAAAAGCCAGAAATCGGTATCTTCAAACTGGGGTTTCAATCCGCCTATTCGTGCGCACAGGCGCTCAAAAATGTCGGGGTCGGGCTCAAAGGCGGCAAACCACGACACCGGCACCGGCGATTTCTTGAGCGCGCTCTGGATCGTGTCGCCATCATAGGCGCCGCAATCGGCAAACCGAAGGGACTTTATACCGCGAAAAACATCAATCCCCGCCGGAAAATAGGGCGCATATTGATCGGGCAAACCGGTGAGCGGGCCTTGGAAATTCTGGCGAAAGGCGATAACGGTATCAAGGATTTCGCGGCTTATGTCATCGCTCAGCATATCGCGAAAGACCTTGAGGCCGGGCTCATTAGGGTTGACGCTGTGGCTTGCGACCGCATCGATCAGGGCGGGGTAGATCAGCGCCAGATCCTGCCACTGATGGATTTCGCCAAATCCCTGACGCGACAGGCTGTCGGCCAGAAAGGTGTGGATATCGGTTGCTGACGGTGTGCCGTTATGCAGCGACACCATCAACCGGATGTCGCCCTTGTCGGCGATGTCAGCCATGCGTTTGACGGGCAGGCCGCTGACCTGCGGCTCCGGCGAAAATTCATCAATGAAGAAATCTGCCGTTTCACCGCGCTGCGCCATCTCGCCCAGCAGGACGCGCCCGCTTTTGCCTGCACCGTAGATTGCCGTTTTCATCGCCCTGAACTCACACTGGTTTGACTTAAACTGGAGTATTAGGTGGAATGGTTAAGCGGGCCTTATCAGACTTTTTGCATGACCAGCGTGCACCAGGCGTCGCGGTGGATGCGGCGCACGACCTTAAAGCCATGCGACAGATAGGCGCCCTTGACGAACCGCTCCTGCGTACGCAGCAGGCCGGACAGGATGACGACCCCGCCGGGCTTAAGCGCGCCGCGGATAGAGTGCGACAGGCCCACCAGAGGCCGTGCCAGAATATTGGCGAACACCAGATCATAGGGGGCGTCCTGACGCACGTCCTTATGGTTCAGGCCATTGGCCCACACAAAGCGAGCCTTGGCCTGATTGAGCTTGGTGTTCTCATTGGAAATACGCACGCTGATCGGGTCGATATCGGTACCGACGGCGAACTTGGTGCCGGTTTTGGCCGCGGCAATGGCAAGGACGCCGGTGCCTGCGCCGACATCGAGCACGCGCTCAAATCGGTGTTTTTTCAGCAGATCATTATACGCCATGAGGCAACCCACCGTCGTGCCGTGGTGGCCGGTACCAAAGGCCGCACCGGCTTCGATGCGCAGATTGACGGCGCTTAGTGGTCGTTTGCCGCGGTCGTGGGCGCCGTAGACAAAGAAACGCCCCGCCCGAACCGGCGGCAAACCTGACAGCGCCATAGCCAGCCAATCGGCATCGGCCAGTTGTTCAGTGGTGAGTTTCAGGTCAGCGTAATCGGCCAAAACCTCTTGTAAACGCTCAGACTCTTCCTCAGTGGTCGGGAAGGCATCGATGCGCCAGATGTTTTTGTCCTCATCTTCCTCAAGGATGGAATAGGTCGCCCCTTCGAGGAAGGCGTCGTCGTCAATGGCGCTGGCTGCGGCTTCGGCAACGGCGCGGGGGCCACGGGCGACGATTTGCTGAGGATGGTAGGTCATGTTGCTTTATGTTCTTTGTACGCAATTGATTAAGAGCGCAGAGTCAGATAGGCTAAGGAGATTCGACGACTGCGTTTGAGCGATGGGATAAGATTGATGGCGAGAGCTACCACGAAAAAGACGACGACGGAAACAGAAATCCCGGCCGATGCCGGTGTAAAAAAGACCATCGCGCGTAAGGCTCCGGCCGTGAAGGCGGCGGCGGAAAAAGCTGTGGCCAGTGCTGAAAAGACCGTAAAGTCCGCAGCCAAGACAACGGCGGCTACCGCCAAGAAAGCGACAACCGCCGCGAAGACGACGGTTAAAAAAGCCGCTGCCGAGGTAAAGCCGATCGTGGCCGACACCAAAAAGGCCGTAGTCGCTGAGACCCAAAAGGTTTCCAAAGCCGCAGCCAAGACCGAAGTCAAGGCGGCTAAGGTCGTAAAGACGGCTGAGAAAAACGTCGAAAAGACCGTGAAAGCGGCGACCAAAAAGGTAGAAGCCGCTGTGGCTGATGCCAAGAAGACCGCCGCCAAAGCGACCGATAAGGCTGTGGCCAAGGCCAAGCCCGTCATCGCCAAGGCTCAAAAAGAGGCCGAAAAGGCGATTGATGCCGCGCAGGACAAAATCGACGATGCCATCAAGGCTGCCCAGCCCGCGCTCGATAAGGCCCGCAAAGAAGCTACGAAGGTCATCGATGCGGTTGAAGATAAGGTTGATGACGCCGTAAAGGCGGCAACGCCTGCCATCAATCAGGCTAAGGCCAAGATCGATGACGTTCTGGATGATGCCCAGGCTAAGCTTGATGAGGCTGTTAAGGCCGCTAAGCCGACCTTTGATAAGATCGAAGCCAAGGTCGAAGAGGTCGCCGCGGACGCCAAGGCCGCCGTTACACAGAGCAAGCCCGGTTTCTGGGCACGTCTGTTCGGCAAGAAATAATACCCGCACGATATCCGGATTAAGGAAGGGCGGGATTAAACTCCCGCCCTTTTTCATGTCTAAGCAGCATGATCATGTCATCAACTGACATACGGGCGGTATAAACACCTACAAAGCCCAGTCAGGTTCATGATGATACTCGCACCCGTATTTACCTTTTTTGAGAGCCTGATTAAGCCGTTTAAGGACTATCAGGCCGCAACGCCGCCCACGACCGTGCGCGGATTTTTCACCCATTTCCTGCGTCAGGTCTGGCCGGTTTTTGCGGTATTGCTGGTGGTCGGGCTGTTGTTCACCCTGACCGAAGTGATGGTGTTTCAGTACATCGCGCGGGTCATCGACATATTGACCCACGCCGATCCGGCACAGCTTTGGGCTCTGCATGGCCGCGAGTTCATCATCATGCTGCTGGTGCTGGGTGTTTTATCGCCCGCACTGTTGGGCTTACATTCGCTGATCCTGCAACAGGCGATCACCTCTAATTTTCCGACCCTGATCCGCTGGCAGTCGCACCGCCATGTCGTGCGGCAATCTTTGAGCTTTTTCAGTAATGACTTTGCCGGACGGGTGGCCTCAAAGGTGGTCGATACGGCCTCGGCCCTGCGCAACACGCTGGTGACCCTGTGTGACACCTTCCTTTATGTCATCGTCTATTTCACCAGCGCGATCGTGCTGTTTTTTGCCGCCGATCCACGCCTGATCCTGCCGGTGATCATCTGGATGGCGCTGTATGTCCTGATGTGCCTGCGGTTCGTACCCAAGTTATCCAAGGCCTCCGAAGAAGGCTCTGAGGCGCGCTCATCACTGGTTGGGCGGGTGGTTGACAGCTACACCAACATCCAGACGGTCAAGCTATTTGCCAATACCCACCGCGAAGACGACTATGTGCGCGAAGCGCTCGATTTCAACGGCAAAAAATGGCAGGCCCAGCAGCGGTTGATCACCACGCTCGATATCGGTGTGGCGGTGCTGAATGCCAGTTTACTGATTTCTACGGGCATCTTGGCGGTGTGGCTGTGGCGTGATGGCGCCATCAGTGTCGGTGCCATTGCCCTGGTAGGGGCTCTGACTCAGCGATTGCTTAACATGTCCGGCTGGGTGATGTTTCAGGTCACCAGCCTGTTTGAAAATATAGGCACCGTGCAAAACGGCATGGAAACCATCTCGCATCCTCATACGGTGATCGATGCTGCACAGGCTGCTGATCTGGTGGTAACGCGGGGCGAAATCCGGTTTGAAGACGTGCAGTTCGGTTATGGTGACAGCGGCCGTCCGGCGCTCAACGGCATCAACCTGACCATTGCGCCGGGGGAAAAGATCGGTCTGGTCGGGCCATCAGGGGCGGGTAAGTCGACGCTGGTTAACCTGTTCCTGCGCCTCTATGACCTGACCGGCGGGCGCATCCTGATCGATGGGCAGGACATTGCGACGGTGACGCAGGAAACCCTGCGCAGCCATATCGGCATGGTGACGCAGGATACGTCGCTGCTGCACCGCTCAATCCGCGACAATATCGGCTATGCCCGGCCGGGTGCCAGCGATGCGGAGATTATGGAAGCCGCGGCGCGTGCCCATGCGGCCAGTTTTATACCGGCTCTGGTCGATTCCAAGGGGCGCGCGGGGCTTGAGGCCCATGTCGGTGAACGCGGCGTCAAGCTGTCGGGTGGGCAACGGCAAAGGGTTGCCATTGCGCGCGTGCTGCTGAAAAATGCGCCGATGCTGGTGTTGGATGAGGCGACCTCAGCGCTCGATTCTGAGGTCGAGGCCGCGATTCAGGACAGCCTGATCGACCTGATGGAGGGCAAGACGGTGATTGCCATCGCCCACCGCCTCAGCACGATTGCGCGCATGGATCGCCTGGTGGTCATGGATGGTGGGCGGATTGTTGAGGTCGGCACCCACAGCGAACTGACCGCCGCCGGCGGGCTCTATGCGCGGCTATGGGCGCGCCAGACGGGCGGGTTTATTGCTGAGGACGTGGCCGTCAAAAGTTTAGAGCTTTCGGAACATGACTAAGGCATCAACCAGCCCTTCGACCGGATGATCGAAAGCGTCCGGCAGGCGGGTCAGGGTCTGAAAGCCCAGCCCGTGCCATAGCGCCACGGCGCGGGTGTTTGTAGAGACCACGAAATTGAACTGCATGGCGGCAAAGCCCATGTCTTTAGCCACCTCAAGCGAGTGCTGGCACATGGCGCGGGCCACGCCTTTACCGGTGGCATGAACGGCGGTCATATAGCCGCAGTTGGCGACGTGGGCGCCACCACCTTTTTGGTTGGCTTTGAGGTAATAGGTGCCCAGAATTTGCCCGCTATGAATTTGTCCGTCGGTTTCGGCGACAAACACGTAATGACCGACGCCAAACCAGTAGTTTAAGGTTTGTTCACGCGACCAGTCACGGGGCAGGGCGTAGGTGTCGCCAGCGCGGATGACAGGCTCAAGGATCGACCAGATAGCGTCATGGTCAGCAGTAGTGGCGGGACGAATATTCATCCCCGCCAAATAGGGCGGCTTATTGATCGGCGCAAGTCTCAGCTAAGCCGTAAACGCAATGACTCTGCCGTCAGCGACAGCATTTCGCGTAAGTTGTCTTCGTCAACCTCATCGACTTCCATGACCATGCGGGTCATTTCGTCATTAAGCAGGTCGTCAAGCGACAGGTCGGGAATAATGGAATGGCGGGTGGCGGTGGAGCGCTTAATGGCAGGGGTACCCAGCATGTCGGCCTCCTTCTTATGAGGTGTGTCTAATAAAGCGCTGACAGGGTGCGATAGCCCTGTGAACGCGAACGGATCAGAATAGGTGTCGATCTCATCATATCGCAATTGAGAATTATTCGCAATATAGCTCATCGGCATTTATCCCTTACGGTTTCGGGTTGCGGTTTTTCAGGCTGCAGGCTCTAAACACTTAAGGTTATAAAAGAATTTTGTATCGTTCTGATGATAGTTGGGCATATAGGCAGCGCTTTGGCGTTTACCAAGTACGGCTGTGAAGTCTTTTAGACATTTTTTATGGCCGGAGTTTGACCGGTGTTTGGTATAGCTTACCATAATTACGTCATAACACAACGTGCAGGGGAACATCATGAAACGCTTGGTAACCGTTGGCGGGCTTGGGGTTGGGATTATCGCCCTGTGTGTTCAACTTTTTTTGACTATTTCGTCAAGATTGGTGAACGGCGATAACCTGTTGGACGCTTTCGTTTTCTTTATCAGTTTCTTCACCATACTGACCAATTTGGCGCTGGTTCTGATCTATGCGTCGGCGCTGTTTAAGGGGCGCTGGCTGGACGGTTTCAGGCGCGACGGGGTACGCGCTATGATGGCCGGGATCATGACTCTGGTTATGATATTCTACCATTTCATGCTGGCTCAGACCTGGAATCCGCAAGGGTGGTTCAAGGTCTGCGACATCGCGTTGCATTATGTGACGCCGGTCATTTATCTGGTGTGGTGGGTGTGGGTGCAGCCCCACGGTGCGCTACGTTTTCGCGATATTCCGGCGATGTTTATACCGGCTGCCATCTATGTGGCCTATGTGATGATCCGTGGTGCGATCACCACGATTTATCCATATGCCGTGTTTGACGCGCATACCCTGGGCTATGAGGCGGTGGCGATCAATGTTGTCGGCTTGATAGTGTTTGCAGGCATTTTGTTTGCCGTTGCCGTTTGGGCGGATAAGGTTTTAAGCCGCCGCCCGCCCCAGATGCGTTAAGGCTTCATCGCGAACCGATGTGCTGCCCGACGCGATCACTTGACCGCCATAACCGCCGACGGGTTGGCCGTGCCAGTCAGTGACGGTGCCGCCGGCGTTCTCGATCACCGGAATGATGGCGTCGATATCCCAGGCCATCAGGCCGGTTTCAAGGGCGATGTCCATCGTCCCTTGAGCCACCATGGCAAAGGCATAGGCGTCGCAGCCATAGCGCGCAAGACGGGCCGCACTTCGTAATGAACCAAACGCGTCGGCCTCAGGGCCTTTGAACAGGAAGGGGTCGGTGGTGCCAAGGGTGGCGGCCGATAGTGTGCCGCAATCGCGCACTTTCAGCGGCGTTTCACCGGAGGCGGTAATCAAGCGTGAGCCCAGATTGGGGCTGCCGATAAAGATTTCACCTAAAAAGGGCTGGGCAATCAGCCCAACGACCGGGCGATTGTGGTGGCGCAGACCGATCAGGGTCGTCCACAGCGGCAGGCCGGAAATGAAGGCGCGGGTGCCATCGATGGGATCAAGTACCCAGACAAATTCGGCGTCGGGCTGATGCTCACCATATTCTTCGCCGATGACGCCGTGGTCGGGGAAATGTTCCGAAATGAGTGAGCGGATGGCGCGTTCGGCCCCTTTGTCGGCTTCGGTGACCGGATCAAAGCCTTTGTCCAGCTTATTTTCGGCCCCCAGCGACAGGGTGCGAAACAGCGGCAGCGAAATGCGCGCCGCGGCGGCGGCGAGGGTCTGGGCAAAGGCGTCCAGATGATCGAAGTCCGGGGATTTTGTCATGACGGCCAGATGTAAATCCAGTCGCCGTGATCGTCCAGTCAGAAAGTGATCATCCGGACGCTATGCGACCAGAAGGGTAGTGTGCTCAGTTACTACACATGAATCTTACAGGTGGTCAGAACCTCCAAACCTTAAAAAGGTTTGGCAAGGGCGCCAAATTAGGTACTTGGCCGCCTGAGCGTTATGCGAAGTGCCTGCGTGGCGTTTGAGCGTTACTGCGCTCAAGAAGCGCAGCGTTAGCGCAACTAAAAGTACTATGCAGCTTGATCGTTTTCGCCGTTAAGCGATTTGGCCAGATCAAGCAGACGACGGCGCGGCCGCTCCGACAGGCGGTAATAGGCCTGAATGAGGTCGAGGGTTTCCTTGCGTGAAAACACTTCGATGCCTTCGTTCTGAACTGCGGCGACTTCGGTGCGGTCATCGGACAGACCGTCATAGAAGTAGTTGATCGGGGTTTCCAGCGCCTTAGCCAGTTGGAACAGGCGGGCAGCGGAAATGCGGTTGGCGCCACATTCATATTTCTGGATTTGCTGGAAGCGGATACCAACGGCCAGGGCCAGTTGCTGCTGGGTCAGGCCGAGCAGGCGGCGGCGGCGGCGCAGACGTTTGCCGAGGTGCAGATCGATATCAGTAGCCATAATAATTCCCCTTCTGGTCTTAAGGTGCGGCTGTTGAATTCACGTATTGGGCGTTCCGTTTCGGGACGCTTCGTAGTGTGAGTTTCAAGCTTCGTGCCAGAGGCGAAGTCACAGGGGGCAGATACTTATCCGTGCACCTATGGGGGAGTATTGGGGTGAGTCAGTACAGTGTGAGGGGCATGTGGAAAGTGGTGATAACCCTATCCACATCAAATCGACGGACCGTCGCCGCCCGCAACAAAAAAGGGGCCGTAAGGCCCCTTGTTCATTTCGGTATGTGCTCTGCTTACTGGCGGGCTTCGGTAGCCGCCCCAAAGGCATTTTGCAGAAGCTGCATCTGGTTCAGCACCTGATTGACCGCAGGCACCTCAGATTCCGCATCAATAAACATGCGCTTGTCCATGTGAGAAATGCGATCATAGAGGCGGTTGGCACGGTCCAGCAGGCTGATCAGGCCATCGGGCATCTTTTCGGCCCCATCCGCGGAGCTGCTTTGCACCGGTGTTAAGCGGTAACGCTCTTCGCAGGCATCGGCGGCTTCCATATCGCCTTCACGCACGGCGCGCTGCACCAAAAGCCACGAAGCGATCTGCATCAGGCGGGTGGTCAGGCGCATGCTCTCACCGGCATAGGCCAAGGCGTCTTCGCGGTTCAGCAGGCGGCTGTCCCTGCGGCCATCGCCATCCAGATAGGCGGCGGTCTCTTCGACCAAAGCCATACCTTCTTTAAAGGTCCGGTCAAACAGGTCGGAGCGGGCAAAATCACGCACGATTTCAACGCGCTGAACTATCTGTGTGGCGACACTATCTGACATCAAAAGACTGCCTTCAAATAAATGTAGGGCGAACCCATACTACGCTTAACCATAATAGCCGTGCGGACCATATCATGCCCCGCAGGCCTTGTCACAAATCGCTTTGTGTCCCATTCGATGCAACCCCCGTGCCATTCCCGTGACTGTCCGTGTTACGGTTTGGGCACCTCTACCCCTTAAAGGAGAAAAGCGCATCCGCCGCGGAACGCTGGCTTTTCTTGGCAGTCAGGGCGTTGCGGGTACGCATCGTTTCGGCCTCCAGCGCCTCAATCCGGGCCGTCAGGTCTTCGACGCTGAACGGGTCGAGATCTTCCCGAAACAGAGTGCCCGCAAGGCCTTTGGTGGCCGTAAGCGCGCGCGGTTCAGCCGGAATATCGTCATCTATCATAGGCTGCCTCCCCGGATTTTAGCTTATAGCTGAGATCGAAAAACTGGGATCGGTTGAATATGAACCCTATCTGTTTATGATCATCATCAAACCCGTATCAGGCGAAGATTGCAAGGAAAACGAATCAGCATGCATGTGATTCAGGTGAACAATGACGGGAAAAGTCCGTATGATCTTTTTGTGGCTGAGGCCCCCCGGCCTGAGACGCCCGCGGGCCATGTCCTGATACGGGTCAGCCATGCCGGGGTGAACCGTCCCGATATTCTACAACGCATCGGGGCCTACCCGCCACCTGTGGGGGCATCGCCTATATTGGGGCTTGAGGTCTCCGGCACGATTGAGAGCTTGAACCTTAGCGATGAAGAGGCCCGGTTGTTGGGGTGGACGCTGGGCGATAAGGTCTGTGCCCTGACCAATGGCGGGGGCTATGCTGAGTTCGTCAGCGTCGATGCCCGCCACCTTCTGCCCATTCCCAAAGGTCTTACGATGGCGGAGGCGGCAACCCTGCCGGAAGTTTCGCTTACCGTCTATGCCAATATGATCGAAGGCGGTGGCCTGAAAGCCGGAGAGACCGTACTGATCCACGGCGGCAATTCCGGGATCGGATCTATGGCGATCCAGATGGCCAAAGGTTTTGGCGCCAAGGTCATCACCACCGTGCGCGGCGCCGATAAGTGCGCGCGGGTCGCGGCGTTTGGGGCTGATCTGGTCATTGATGCGGGGGCGGGGGATTTCGTGGAAGCTGTCAAAGCTTACGGTGGGGCGGATGTGGTCATTGATATCGTCGGTGGTGATTATACTGACCGGAATCTGATCTGCCTGAAACCTAAAGGCCGGATGGTGCAGGTCGGTGTGGGGGCGGGCGCAAAGGTGGCGCTTGATCTGTTTCGCGTCATGCAAAAGCAACTTACGCTCACGGGCTCCACTTTGCGGCCACGATCCGCCGATGAAAAAGCCCGTCTCAGCCATGCTGTGCGCGATCAGGTCTGGCCCCTGATTGACGCGGGCCAGATAAAAACCGTTGTCGAAAAGGCATTTAGCCTTGATAAGGCGGGCGAAGCCCACGCCTGGCTGGAGGCCGGGCAGCATGTCGGTAAGGTCGTGCTTAAAATCGGCGGGTAATAAGGACATAACATGGCGCATACCAATCTGACCGAAGCGTTCGAGGCCATCAAGCAAATGCTTCTGGTCTATGAGCGCGACTGCGTGTCGCTGCACGATGAACCCATGCGCTATTATCTGGGCTCACCGCGCGCGGCCAAGGACGGTTTTCGCATGTGGTTTGGCGGGGTTGAAATCCGCAAGAGCATCGTGGCCCTTCATCTCATGCCGATCTATCAGCACCCGGAAATGTTGGCCACCTTACCCGACAGCCTGAAACGCCGTCAAAACGGCAAGTCGTCGTTCAATTTCAAAGGCCTGACACCTGAACTGACGCAGGATATCGCCGATCTGATCCGGGCCAGCGCGGTGCGTTTCAAGGCCGACGGCTATATGTAGAAACGTAATTTACGTTAATTCAATCTATGATTGATATTGTTTCCGGCGTTGCTTTAACGTGCGATGGTGCCGGTTATGACCTTTCATCATTCACCTGCCTTGTTTCCCAAGCACGGCTTACGTCCATTTAACGGGGCTGATCGGGCCGGGGTCAATAGGCTATGGGAACAGGTGTGGTGGCCGCAGCGATCCGAGGCTGGCTGGGACTGGATCGCCGCTAATCCGGTATTGACAGAGGTCGCCGTACCGCAGGGCTGGGTGATTAAGGGATCTGACGGCGAGGTGTTAGCGTTTCTGGGCGCATTTGCGCAAAGATTCTGGCAGGGCGGGCGCGCGTATCATGCGGTCACTGGCCATTCGCTGGTGGTGTCACCCACCGCGCGCGGGGCCAGTCGCGCCCTTATCCACGCCATACTGGCCGTGCCGGATATGTTGGCCTGCTATACGCTCAATGCCAATGTCATTTCCCACAAACTTTATGGCCATTATGGTTTTAAGGCGTTTCCGGCTGAGACCCATAATGTCAAACTGTCGTGGGTGACAGGCCCTATCACCTGTCTGGCCGGGCGGGGGCTGCGGCGGTTGGTGCGCGGCCATGATGACTGGGCGCGTAAGGTTGGTGAGCGCTTCCTGCCCCGATCCCTGTGGCGGCCTTTTGATCTTAACCTGCCGGAAAATGTGCGCATCTTAAGTGATTTTGAGGATTACTCTGCCTATAGCCGGTTCTGGGAGGCGCTTAGGTCTGAAGGCCGGCTGATCGCCGATCGTAGTCCGGCTATTCAGCGCTGGCGCTTAAGCGACCCTGATGCCACAACCTTACCAGTGGCCTTGAGTTTTGGCCGGGAAGATGCTTTTGGCGGCTATGCGGTGGCCATGTTCAATAAGCCCAGCCCCATAGAGCCGGTGGCGCTGGAAATCATTGATATTATGGCGCTTGATCACGCGCCGGAGGCCGTGCCAGCCCTCATGACGGCCTTAAAGCGTATCGCAGCTAAGTTCGGAGCGGCGAAACTGAGGCTGCCGGTTGTCAATGACCGGCTGATGCGACAGATTGGGCCGTGGGTGCGCACCGCCCGCCGTGAGGGCGGATGGTCGCATGCTCAGGTCTATGTGCATGACGGTGCACCGGACATTTCGTCCTGGCAACCCACAGCCTATGATGGTGATCATGGCCTATGCCTCAGGCCGCCGCCACGACGTGTTTTTGAGGTTTAGCGCCCTGAATTTGCCACTATGTCCTTGTCAAACCGTCGTAAATAGATTCATGTGCGCGCGATCAGATGGGTTTGGACGTTTGTCATGGCCGACATCTATGTAAAAGCGGTCAGGGCTGGCCACAGGGCTTATAAGCTTGGCCTGTCGCCGATGATAGGGCAGGCGTGCCGGTTTTTGCCGACCTGTTCTGACTATACGGCTGAGGCCCTGATCACCCACGGCCCGCTAAAAGGCGGATGGATGGGGATCAAACGGATTTGCCGGTGTCGTCCCGGCGGTGGCTCAGGATATGATCCGGTGCCACCAAAAGGCTAAAAAATAACTGCCTTTGCCTGTCGTAGGGGTGAGGCTCAATCCACGCTCTGGCCTGTTGTAGGGGCTGAGCATACTGAAAGTGACTTAAAGCATGACGATAGAACTGATTTTCCCCGATGGCGCCAAACGTGAGTTTGAGGCCGGAACCACCGGGAGGGCTATCGCGGAGTCCCTTTCCAAGTCGCTGGCCAAAAAGGCGGCGGTCATCAAGATCGACGGTGAAATGCTTGATCTTGACCGCCCGCTCGATCACGGTGGCAAAATCGAAATCCTGACCCGCGACGCGCCGGAACTGCTTGAGGTCATCCGTCACGATGCCGCGCATTTGCTGGCGCAGGCCGTACAGGAGCTGTTCCCCGGCACGCAGGTCACGATTGGCCCGTCGATTGACGATGGCTTTTATTACGACTTTGCCCGCGAAGAACCGTTCAGCCTGGATGACCTGCCCAAAATCGAAAAGAAGATGAAGGAGCTGGTCGACCGCGACGAGACAATCGTGCGCGAAGTCTGGGACCGCAACGACGCCATCAAGCATTTCGAGGAAATCGGCGAAGCCTATAAGGCCGAAATCATCCGCGACCTGCCGGGGACGGAAACGATCACGGTTTATCGCCACGGCGAGCGCTGGAAAGACCTGTGCCGCGGGCCGCACATGCCGTCGTCGCGCTTTGTCGGTAAGGCGTTCAAGCTGACCAAGCTGGCCGGGGCCTATTGGCGCGGCGATCAGAACAATGCTCAGCTTCAGCGCATCTATGGCACGGCCTGGGCGACCGAAGACGACCTGCAAGCCTACCTCACCCGCATCGAAGAGGCCGAAAAGCGCGATCACCGTAAGCTCGGCCGCGCTATGAACCTGTTCCACATGCAGGAAGAAGGCCGCGGCATGGTCTTCTGGCACCCCAAGGGCTGGATGCTGTACCGGACCCTTGAGGCCTATATGCGCCGTCGTCTGGATGTGGCCGGCTATACCGAGGTCAAGACGCCGCAGGTGCTGGATCGCACCTTCTGGGAAAATTCCGGCCACTGGGATAAGTACCGCGCTAATATGTTCGTCTGCGAGACGGTTGAGGGCGAAACCCTGTCGCTCAAGCCGATGAACTGCCCCGGCCACGTTCAGATATTTAAGGTCGGTCTGCGGTCTTACAAAGAACTGCCGATGCGTATGGCCGAGTTTGGCGCCTGCCACCGCTATGAGCCGTCCGGGTCGCTGCACGGTCTGATGCGAGTGCGCGCCTTTACGCAGGACGACGCCCATATCTTTTGCCGCGAAGACCAAATCGTTGAGGAAACCGAAAAGTTTGTACGGCTGACCCAGATGATTCATTCGGATCTGGGCATGGAAACGGCCTATATCAATCTGGCGACACGCCCCGAAGTGCGGGCGGGTTCTGATGAATTCTGGGATAAGGCTGAGGGCATGTTGCTGGAGGCGGCACGCAAGGCCGGGGTTGAGCCGGTCATCGCCGAGGGTGACGGAGCATTCTATGCGCCTAAGCTCGACTTCATCGTCAAGGACGCCATTGGCCGCGAATGGACCTGCGGCACCTTGCAGCTTGATTACGTCCTGCCCGAACGTCTGGATGCCGAATATGTGGCGGAGGATGGTTCGCGCCAGCGTCCGGTCATGCTCCACCGCGCGATTTTGGGGTCGTTTGAGCGCTTTATCGGCATCATGATCGAAAACTTTGCCGGTAAATTCCCGCTGTGGCTGGCCCCGGTGCAGATTGTGGTGGCCCCCATCACGTCCGATGCCAATGACTATGCCGAGAGCGTCGCCGCCAAATACCGGGCGGCGGGTCTGCGGGTTGAAACCGATCTCAGGAACGAAAAGATCAACTATAAGATCCGCGAACATTCCCTCGCTAAGGTGCCGGTCATCGCGGTCGTGGGCCGCAAGGAAGCCGAAACCGGTGAGGTGGCCTTACGCCATCTCGGCTCGGACGGTCAGACGATCCTGAGCGTTGAGGCGTCCGTGGCGCAACTGGCGACTGACGCCACCCCGCCGGATTTGAAACAGGCGTAAACGTGGATATGGCCGCGCCCTCATCATCGCCTGTGATTGCGACGCCGTCCTCCGGCGTCAGTGTGATTATGGTTGCCTATCACACGGGGAAAATCCTGTTTGACAGCATCCGTGATGTGTTGCGCGATGGGGCGGTGGCTGAGTTGATACTGGTCGATAACGGCTCCACGCCAGAGGTCGAACGGCAACTTCAAGCGCTGGCGCGCGCCGATAATCGCGTGACCTTGCTTCAGGGCCACGGCAATATCGGCTTTGGGCGGGCGGTTAATCTGGGGGCGAAATCCGCGCGTCAGCCGTGGCTGGTGATCCTCAACCCGGATGCGTCCCTCAAAGGCGGCACAGTGGATAAGTTGGTGGCGGCAGCGGTTGACCAGCCAAGCCCGTGCATCGTCGGTGCGCGGGTGCTCAATACTGACGGCACAGAACAGCGCGGGGCGCGGCGCGGCGAAGTCACACCGGTGACGACGCTGGTGTCCCTGCTGCGGCTTGAGCGGTTCGTGCAGGGCCTCGAAGGGTTTGAACTGCATCACCACGATAAGCCTCTGCCGGATGCGCCAATGGCGGTGCCGACCATATCGGGGGCCTGTTTTGCGATCTCAAAGGCCGATTTCGATAAACTCGGCGGCTTTGACCCTGAATTTTTCCTGCATGTCGAAGATGTCGACCTGTGCTGGCGCGCGCGCAAAATGGGCGGGATCGTCCTGTTTCATCCCCATGCCGAGGTCGTCCACGAAGGCCATACCTCCCACGTCGCCCCGACCTTTGTGGAGTGGAATAAGGGCAAGGGCTTGGTGTACTTCTTCAATAAACGCGCTGACACCCTGTGGCGTAAGCTCTATGTCTGGGCGCTGGGGCCATTGATCCTTTTGGTGTCGCTGCTGCGTTCGGCGCTCAGACCGCGGATGAAGCCCGAAGAGTAATCACAAAAGTAATTACTGCTTACGGAACAGGGTGATCGCGACCTCATTGCCGTTGGAATAGTTGTGGCCATGTACGGTGGTGATAGCGCGTACTTTCAGGTTATTTTTCGCCATTTCCGCCTCAAACGCTTTCAGGTGCTCGGCCTCGACAAAGATCGGGCGGCCCTGTTCGACGACGGTCACCGCCTGCTGGGCATTATCGAGCAGGGCAGTTTTGGTGCCCATGGCGAACACAAAACTCGGTTCAGCGTAACCCAGCGTCGCCACCGGGCCGGGGATCAGACCCAGACGCGGGTCGGTGCGTGTCTCGATCAGCGTGTTTTCGAGATTAACCGACATCCACAGCGGTTTGAGCTGAGACGCCAGCGTAATCAGTCCCAGATGCCCGCCGACCCCGCCTAAGAACAGGCACAACAGCCCCGCGGCCTTGTGATTTTTCCACAGGAAGAACCCGCCAAGTGCCGCAATCAGCAGGGCCGAGGCCACCGTCAGGGTCACCGCCGTGAGCGCCACCGTCGGATGCGCACCGGTGCCAAATTCGGTCAGGGCGGTAATGGCTATCCATGAGATGACCACACCGGCAAACAGCCCCAGCACCATATTCATGATCTTGGCCCAGCGCTTATGCACCATGCCGATTGACACCGCCGCCAGCAGGGCCAGCCCGCCATAGGCCGGCAAAGGGTAATGGATCAGCTTGGTGGGGGAGATTTCAAAGATAATAAACGCGGGCAGGAACCAGCAGATCGCAAAGCGGATGGCGGGCTCGATACGGCGCGAGATCGCCGCCTGCAAGGCCCCGCCCAGCAGAAACGTACCTGGGAAAAACATCAGCGGCAGCATCAGCGTATGCGTGCCGGGCCAGGCGAAATGGCCCTCAGAGCCGCTGACCAGCTTGGGCGCCAGATCATCACCGATGGCCGTGCCCCAAAAGGCGCCGTCGGTTGCAATAGTGATGGCAATGGCCCACGGCCCGACCATGAGGACGGTGAGGGCGATCCCCCAACTCCAGCCCAGATGGCGGAACCAGTCCATATTGCCCTTAGACATATCGCCTTTGGCGGCCTGCTTGTCCCACGCGATCAGGGTGAACGCTGTAGCCAGAAAGATCATTGGCCCGATCGGGCCCTTGATAAGAATGGATGCGGCAAAGGCCAGCCAGAAGGTCAGACGCAGGTGACCAAGCTTAAGACGCGCCTTCGGATCGGCGTCGACCGGGCGGTTACGGTACGCGACATAGATCTGCGCCAGCGCCGCCATAAACAGGGTCACAAATCCGCACAGGACGGCATCCGTCTTGGCGATAAAGGCCTCGGTCGACAGCAGCAGGGAAATACCGAGGATCAGCCCGGCTTTCAGGCCGCGCCGGTTATCGAATAAGGCGCCGCCACCCCAGGCCAATGAAAACGCCGCAAGGGCCGCCCCCAGCAGGGATGGCCAGCGATAGGCCAGAATCTCACGCGCCCCAACTTCCGACGTTAAAGACACGCTGGCGGCTTGCAGCCAATGGATACCAACCGGTTTTTTATGGCGCGGGCCGTCCTGATAGTTGATGTTGATGAAGTCGCGGCTTTCCAGCATCTGGCTCGACGCCTGCACAAAGCGCGATTCGTCGCGATCCAGCGGCGGAATGATCAGGGCGCACGGCAGGCCGACCAGAAACGCCACCAGCGCTGCCAGAAGCGGCCCGCGCAAGCCTTGGGTTGCGGCAGCAATGAGTTTGGACGACATGAAAACACTCGCGGCAGATCAAAAATATGGGCGGCAAACTATTGTAGACGCACAGAAAATCCAGCGAAAAAGGACACGATTCGCTAAGGTTGCCACTATTTACCGAATAAGCTTAAAATGTTAAGCACCAGAATCAAAGCCTTAATCTGGCCCTGTCGCGGGCCGTGCCGTGGTTTAACGGTCAGCAATTAAGGCGCGCAGCGATCCGAAAGAGTCCTTATGCCTTTAGCCGTTTCCGTCGTCGTGGCCGTCCAGAATGAAGAGGGCGCGGTCGCCGATGTGGTAAGAGAGCTGAAGTCGGTATTCGATGACGGCCTTGGGGCCGATGGCTTTGAGCTGATTTTCGTCGACGATAAGTCATCGGACGGTACGGTGGCCCAACTACGCGAACTGCAAAAAACCGTGCCTAATCTGCGGGTTGTATTGCACGAAAAGAATGTCGGCAAATCGGGTGGCGTGCGCACCGGTATCATAAGTGCCCGCACCAACATCATTGCTATGATGGACGGTGACGGCCAAAATCCGGCGGCGGATGTTTTGCGGACGGCGCTGAAACTGCTGAATGCCGGCCCGGAGGTCGGACTGGTGGCCGGTGAGCGTAAGCGACGTCAGGATACGGCCTCGAAAAAATGGGCCTCACGCTGGGCCAATAGTATCCGTAAGCGCATGTTGAATGACGGGGCCGAAGATACCGGCTGCGGCATTAAGGCTATCCGCCGCGATGTCTTCCTGCGCTTACCCTATTTCGATAATATGCACCGCTATATCCCGGCCCTGGTCAACCGTGAGGGGTATAAAACCCTTTTTGAGCGGGTTGAGGATCGCCTGAGAACCACAGGTCATTCTAAATATACCAATATCGGCAGATTATGGGTTGCCTTATCCGATCTTCCGGGTGTCATGTGGCTAAACCGGCGTTACCGTCATCCGGGAAGCACAACTGAACTATAAAATTGACGCGAGGGGCGCAATGTCTGGTCAGCCTGGTGAAAAACCGATATTAACCATGTCAGCCGTTGCTTCAGGAGGAAAACGTATGTCCGGTGCGCCGACGCCCAGCCAGCCCAGTATGTGGACCGCGTTTCCTTTACTTGTTATCCCGGTTGTTGCCTACAATCTGATCGCCTTTTTTTCGATGTTTGGTGGTTCGGCCGATGCGGCCTATAACTACCTGCACGGGGTATGGTTTAGCGTGCCGATGCCAGCGCCCGGTTCGACCTGGAAGGTCGGGGTAGGCGATGTCATTACCTTGATCGGCTTGATCATGCTGTTTTTCGAACTGCTGAAATCGACCTCATCGGACAAGGTGGCGATCATCAACCATGCTTTGTCGATGGTACTGTTTATCGTCTGTCTGGTGCAGTTTCTGCTGCTTAAGCCGTTTGCGACGTCAGTGTTTTTCATGCTGACGGCCATGACGCTGCTGGATGTGCTGGCAGGCTTTATTGTCACGACCATCTCGGCACGGCGTGACTTTGAGTTCTAACTCTAATCAGACTTTGATTACCCAAATATCGTGAATATGGTCGCGACGATCAGTACGTCAAAAGTCTTGGTCAGTATGGGGTAAAGGGCCTGCACAGTATCGTCTCCGCTCGTTTGCGGAAAGGCTTTGCAATTTGCGTGCCGGACGTGGTTAAGCGCGATTAACCCTGAAAGCCTTATATTTCGGTCTTTTTGATGATGCCGGCCTGAGGTCTACGGTCATTCCGGCCGGAATATTCTGACTTAAGATAGGTTGTTTTTGCCTGCGCTAAAGTCTCAGCCCCGCCTCTCAGGCCGCGTTTTTCACCGCCCCCTAGGATTTGTGCCGTAAAGCCCGGCTGTGCCTTCGCGCCTATACGCTTACGGGGCTTGGGGCCTGTATCATGATCAATCACCGGCCCGACAGGTACGGGCAGATTGGATGTCTCGCGGGAAGTGGTCATGGGCGGTCTCGTGGGGGCGGTCTCAACATTCTGTTGGTATGCACAATAGCTGATAATGGTGCCGACTTTATTAAACCCTGCTGGACACATGAAAAAGGGCCCCGGCACAGATAACTGTGCGGAGCCCTTTCAAATCCGTGGATGGCGGTTAAGCCTGAAAATTAACTTTTAGTGGCCAGCGCATCAATCTGCGCCTTCATGGCGGCCAGTTGTTTTTTCAGGTCGTCCATTTCATGGCTGTCGGCGGTGGGCTTAGCCTCAGAACCCTCCGAAGGGGCCTCTGCCGAAGCCGGTGCGCCTGCCGCCGTGGCCGCAAACGAGAACGGCGAGAACATACGCATAGCCCGATCAAACATGGCTAGGTTCTGGGACACCTGCTCATCAAAATACCCCAGACCCGGCGCCCCGCCGAAAGCCTGAGAAAACTGCGAACGAAAACGCTCCTGCTGCTTGGCAAAGCCATCAAGCGACATCTCAAGATAGGTCGGCAGCAGGTTTTGCATGCTGTCGCCATAAAAGGAGATAAGTTGGCGCAGGAATTGTATCGGCAGCAGGCTTTGGCCGTGGCTTTCTTCCTCGAAGATGATCTGAGCCAGAACGCCGCGGGTGATATCATCGCCGGATTTAGCATCATAGACGATGAAATCGACGTTTTGACGCACCATGTCGGAAAGATTGTCGAGGGTCACATAGGAACTGGTGGCCGTATTATAGAGGCGGCGGTTGGCATATTTTTTTATGACCACCTTATCGCCTTCGCCGCGTTTGGTTTTGGTCTTTCCTTCCGTCATCAGACGTATCTCCCGTTCATGCCCTTAATCGAGGCGCTACCGCCTGCATAAGGTGTGGTTATTGTGAGCAGACTAGACCTTTTTTTGCTGTTGCGTAAAGCATTTTGGATGCAGTTGCGCGCAACCGGACATAAAATGCGGCAAAATCTTATATTCACTGATAAAAATGATGTTCGCAGTTGCAAAACTGCACATAAAATTTGCTCACAGGTTGTAAATATTCCGTAATAACAGGGCTTTTTCACGCAAAATCAGGTGACGAATGTTGCGGGATGTTGCAGGGTCGGCGACGTCCGCCGCAGGCTTATTCCGGCTTACGGCTCATGCCATTACTGTCTAAATTCCGTTACACAAAGATGTGAAATCTATGAGCGGAAACAATGTGAAAGGATTTGCCCGCATGTCTGCCAAAACCGTGTCAGATGTCGTTATTGTTGCCGCTGCCCGCACGCCGGTGGGCTCATTCTTAGGCGGATTGTCCAGCCTGTCGGGCGCGGAATTGGGGGCCTTGGCCATCAAGGGCGTGATCGAGCGCGCCGGCATTGCCGCCGCCGATGTCGATGAAGTGATAATGGGGCAGGTGTTACAGGCCGCCCAAGGGCAGGGCCCGGCCCGTCAGGCCTCCATCAAGGCCGGTTTGCCGATTGAAACCCCGGCCTGGAGCCTCAATCAGATCTGTGGCTCCGGCTTGCGGGCGGTGGCTTTGGGGGCGCAGCAAATTGCGCTCGGTGATTCGGCAATAGTTGTGGCGGGTGGTCAGGAAAGCATGTCGCTGGCGGTTCATGCCGCGCAAATCCGCACGGGCCAGAAAATGGGCGATCTTGGTTTGAAAGACACCATGATCACCGACGGTCTGTGGGATTCGTTCAACGGCTATCACATGGGTCAGACGGCGGAGAACATTGCCGCCAAGTGGGGCATCAGCCGCGGCGCGCAGGATGAGTTTGCGGTGTCGTCGCAGAACAAGGCCGAGGCCGCTCAGAAAGCCGGTAAGTTCGATGAAGAAATCTTGCCCGTAACCATTAAGGGCCGCAAAGGCGACACGGTCGTCGATAAGGACGAATTTATCCGTCACGGCGTGGTGCTGGACAGCATTTCGGGTCTGAAACCTGCCTTCAATAAAGAAGGTTCGGTCACGGCTGCCAATGCGTCGGGCCTCAATGACGGGGCGGCCGCGCTGGTGCTGATGTCGGCGGATGAGGCCGCCAAGCGCGGGCTTAAGCCGCTGGCGAAGATCGTGTCGTGGGCCAATGCCGGTGTCGATCCGGCGATCATGGGTACCGGCCCGATCCCGGCCTCGAAAAAGGCGCTGGCAAAAGCGGGCTGGAGCGTGGCCGACCTTGATCTGGTCGAATCCAACGAAGCCTTTGCGGCGCAGGCTTTGTGCGTGGTTAAGGAACTGGGGCTTGATACCGCTAAGGTCAATGTCAACGGCGGCGCAATTGCTATCGGCCACCCGATCGGGGCGTCCGGCGCGCGTATTCTGACCACGCTTCTGTTTGAACTTAAGCGCCGCACTGCCGAGCAGGGCAAGCCGCTCAAAGGTCTCGCGACGCTGTGCATTGGCGGCGGGATGGGGGTTGCCATGACCGTTGAGTCAATAGTTTAAGAATCTGATTTAATTAAAAAATATAGGAACAGGATAATATGACACGAGTAGCATTGGTCACCGGCGGCACGCGCGGTATCGGTAAGGCCATCGTAAAACGTCTTAAGGACGCAGGTCTGACGGTCGCCGCCGGTTATGCCGGTAACGAAGAAAATGCCCGCAAGGTCGCCGAAGAGCTAGGCGTCATGGTCGTCAAGGGCAGCGTCGATAAGTTCGAGGACTGCGCGCGCGCCGCCAAGGAGGTCACCGACGCGCTTGGCCCCATCGACGTGCTGGTCAACAATGCCGGTATCACCCGCGACGGCTTCTTCCATAAGATGACGCAGGATCAGTGGCAGGAAGTCATCCACACCAATATGGACTCGGTCTTCAACATGACCCGTCAGGTGATCGAAGGCATGAGAGAGCGTAATTATGGCCGCATCATCAATATCTCATCGATTAACGGCCAAAAGGGGCAGGCGGGGCAGACTAACTATTCCGCCGCCAAGGCTGGGATGATCGGCTTCACCAAGGCTCTGGCGATGGAATCGGCTGCCAAGGGTATCACCGTTAACTGCGTGGCGCCCGGCTATACCTCGACCGAGATGGTGTCGGCCATCAATCCGGCGGTGCTTGAAAAAATCGTCGCCGGTATTCCGGTCGGTCGTCTGGGCACGCCCGAAGAAGTGGCTGAAATCTGCGCGTTTCTGGCGTCGGATATGGCCAGCTTCATTACGGGGGCGACCATTGCGGTCAATGGCGGCCAACATATGCTGTAAGGGCAATGTGTTATAATATATCCGCAGTATGTTGTTAATATTGCTGAAATTGGGCAAAGCCGCCTTGGCTTTGCCCAATTTTTTTGAAATGCTCGTCTTAAATCCGCCCCACTCACTGCTTACACCCTTGTCCTATGAGATTTTCCACGCGTCAGTTCAGATTGCCGGTTGCCTTAAGCCTCCTGATTGGGGTGATGACCCTGACAGGGTTGGGCTTGGGAACGGCGAACGCACAAAATAACCTGCGTGACGCCATGCTGGGGCCATCGACCTCTGATAGCCGCGGCAACTCCATGCCCGATGTCGCCCATTTTATGTCCGAAGACGGCGAAGGTTTTGTGCTTGATCACACGCAGGACCAGCCGTTCATTCGCTTTGATGGCGATGCCGAAGTCTGGGCGCTCACGCCGTCACCGGGGCCGCGCGGCGATGTGATATTCAAGAACGATGTCGGCGAACCCATTCTCCGGTCTTCGCGGCTTGGCGGGCTGACCCTGTTCAGCCGCACACGCCCGACTGGCGATCCGGTCGCGGTCAGTGGCAAGGCTGACGCCATCAAGGCAGGTCGTATGACGCCGGGCCTGTTGTTCCAGCAACTGGCCAGAGCCTCGAAAAAAGCCTCTGCCGCCGTATCGCGCCTTCTGCCGTTTGATGCCGATATTCAGACACCGGGCGCGGATTACCTGTTTGCCGATGCGGCGCGGGTGACGGCGGATGCCATAGTCGATGTCGCCAACCAAAATAATGGCCGCAAAATTCTGGAACCCATCCGTGAGGTTCGCCTGATCGAAGGCCGCCCGCCGGGTGTCTATATGGAACGCAACACGCTGGTCCTGCGGCTTGACCACACGCAGGGCTGGGGCGGGCGGCCGTCGTCCAAGCGCATCACCAAGATCCTCAAGACCGCCTCTAAGGGCCGATAGTTCCGTATAGACAGCGCCGTATTGCGTCCCCTATGCTGTTTGGCATAATGCGTGTGAAAGCGGTGGGGGTACAGGGTGAAGCGTACGGTTAAGATTGCCACAGGTCTTGTGGTCGTATTCATGGCTATTTCGGGTACGGCCCTGGCCCAGCCCTACGGCAATGCCCGTCTGGTCAGCCCCCCCCAATATGGTCAGATCAAAATGGTTCTGGGTGCTGCACGTCTTGTCGCGCAACCCTCCGCCGAGTGTTCCATTGAGGGCAAGCCGTGGGTCTCGGCTCCGTGCTTCGATCCGGTGTTTGCCCGTCTGCGCCAAACCGGAGAAGCCTCCGCCACGGTGGTCGGGCTGTTTCGTCCGGCGCTGGACGGTGAGATCATGCGCGGCACCTATGGTTACGATTTTGCCCTGTTCGATGTTACCAAGCAGGGCGCGAAGTTCAATGTCGCCAAGATCGACCTCCAGACCTCAGCCGTGCGCGCGCCCCAGGACTGTTTCAGCCTGCCGGAGGAAGACGTGTTTTATCGCATGGACCGGCGCGGCACCGTCTCAGTCGCGCAGGAAATGCTGACGGTGGTGTGCGGCGGCGCCCCCAAACGCACTTACGGCGGCTATATGGCGCAGGGGGCCTCGCTTCCGGCTCAGGAGCCGGCGGTAGGGCAGGCCCCGAACCTGAGCGGGCCGTTGTGGGTCACAACGGAAAAGCGTTTCCTGAAGGGTGAGCGGCGGTATCTTGCCATCAAGGATGGCGACTGCCCCAAGGATCAGCGCGTTGATGGCGATTACTGTGCCCCGGCGGCGGTGGCGGCTTTTGCGGGCAATGCAGAGCTTAAGGAACTGGATCTGATCGCGTCTGAACGCCGGGTCGAAGAGGGGGCCGCCCTGACCGATAAGGACATCGACCAGTGGGTTCTGAAACGCAAAGGCAAGGGTCCAAAGCAAAAACTCGAAGCCGATGATCGCTGGTTCGCGCACTCAAATCTTGAAGCCATTCCAGGCTGCACGCCCATAAAGGACACGACCTACCGCGTGGTACGCCATGAGGGTGAGTTATATCTTCAGGAAGAAGTGCTGGCCCAGTGCGGCGCACCGCCCGCCCCGTCGCCGTTTGCGACCTATGAAGCATATGGCGATGAACGCCCTGTGGCGCAGTTTAAGCCCGACTGTCCGGCGGAGTCGAAGATGCTATCCAACATCTGCTTTGATGACGTTATCGCCTATATGGAGGCCAATAACCATCAGGCGCTGGATGTTGTGGTGCTGAACCGCCCGGCTCAAGATCGGGCCCAAGATCGGGACTATTTATATCGGGGCGGGCCGGTCAGCTATGACATGGTCAAGGTTAAGTTTTATGAGGGGCACCGGTACGAAGCCGACCGCAAATCAAGCTATAATGCCCGCTCAATCATCTTGCCCGGCTGCTCGCAAATGCCAAACGCGCCACCTGAGGCTAAGGGATGGGTGCTGACCAAACGCGGACGTAACCTTATGGCGGTAGAGTATCAGTGGTTTAGCTGTCCGGTGAGTTAAGGGGCTCCGGTGCTTTATTTGTGCCGTTGCCTCAGAATGTCCAGCACGTTCTCCAGCGAGGTTTCGCGCGCCATCAACAATACCGACAGGTGATACAGCAGATCGGCGGCTTCGGCGTGCAGTTCATCAAGATCACCGCAGCGACCGGCCAGGGCGGTTTCCAGACCTTCTTCACCGACCTTTTGCGCGATCTTGGCGACACCCTTTTGCATCAGCCGGGCGGTGTAGGATTCCTCGACCGGGGCCTTGGCGCGCTCAGCCACGACGCTGGCCAACTGACCCATAAAGCCGATGCCAGGGGCGGTCTCATCGCCAAAGCATGAGGTCGTCTTGAAATGGCAGGTCGGGCCGACCGGACGGGCATAGACCAGCAGCGCGTCTTCGTCACAGTCGGTCAGGATGCGGTCAAGGTTCAGGAAATCGCCGGAGGTTTCGCCCTTGCGCCAGCGCCCGCCTTTGGAGCGCGAAAAGAACGTCACCTGACCGTCCGTCAGGGTCTCGGTCAGGGCGGCTTTGTCCATATAGCCCAGCATAAGGACTTGCAGCGTATCGGCGTGTTGTATGATCGCGGGGATCAAGCCGTCGCCCTTGGTGAAATCGAGCGCGTCGATATCGGTGAGGGTGAGCGAGGTGTTCAGTTTGTGGTCTTTGGACATAATGTGTCTTTTCCAGAGCAATGTGCCAAAAAGTGTATGCGGTTTTTGGCCGAAACACTGCGACAAAATAAAAGCTAAGAACCCCCACCACCACATCTCAATCGCTGCGCGATCTCGTGCGGTCCCCCTCCCCAGTAAAACTGGGGAGGTATGAAGGTATTGTCTTTCTTAAATCCGTACAGCAATCCCTGCGGCTTGCAGGTCGCGTTTCAGGTCGGGAATGTGAATAATCTTTTTGTGGAACACAGATGCCGCCAAAGCGCCCGACACATCACACTGATCGAACACATCAGTAAAATGTTCGACCGCACCGGCCCCACCAGACGCTACCAGCGGAATATCGATCAGGTCGCGCACCAGACGCAACTGCTTTAGGTCATAGCCCTTGCGCACGCCGTCCTGATTCATGCAGTTGAGCACGATTTCACCGGCACCGCGCGTCTGGGCTTCGACCACCCAGTCGAGCGTGCGCCGGCCCGCCGCGCGGATTTTGTCAGGGTCACCACTATACTGGTGAACGTAATAGTCGCCGTCCAACTCGCGGCTATCCACCCCCACGACCACGCACTGCGATCCGGCCATTTCAGCCAGTTCGTTGATCAGGTCGGGCCGCTCCAGCGCCGGGGAATTGATCGACACCTTGTCCGCGCCATTGTTCAGGCATTTGACAGCCTGTTCAGCCGAGCGGATACCGCCCGCCACACAGAACGGGATATCGAGCGCACGGGCAATGTCGCGTACCCAGTTATAATCGACTGTGCGACCTTCGGCTGAGGCGGTGATGTCGTACAGCACCAACTCATCGGCACCTTCGTCGCGGTAGCGCAGGGCCATATCCACGGCATCGCCCAGGACTTCGTGCCCGATGAACTGCACGCCCTTGACGACCTTGCCGTCCTTGACATCGAGACAGGGGATGATGCGTCTGGCTAACATTGTGTTTTATCCCACATTGAGCGCCGCTTTCAAATCGATCAGACCCTCATAGATCGCCTTGCCCACAATCGCGCCGTGAACCCCCAGCGCCTTGAGGTCATAGAGGTCATCAATGGACTTCACCCCGCCGGAGGCCTGAATCTCAAGGTCCGGGCGTTTCTGACGCAAAGCGCGCATCAGATCCATGTTCGGCCCCATCAACATGCCGTCGCGCGACACATCGGTGACCAGAATCCGTTGCGCCACACCCACTGGATAATAGTCCAGCACGTCCCATAGCGATATGCCAGAGCCTTCGACCCAGCCGTGCAGGGCGGCGTCAAAGTCACCATCTTTGGTGGGCAAAACGTCCAGCGCCAATGTAATGCGGTCCTTGCCGAACTCAGCCAGCCAGCCTCGCACCTCTTCCGGGTTTTTAACCGCGGCTGATCCGACCACGACGGCGGAGACTCCGGCATCGAGCAAGGTGGCCACATGCTCGCGCGAGCGCACGCCGCCGCCGGTCTGAATCTTGGCTTTTGAGGCCTTGGCTAGCCGTCCGATCAGTTCGTGCTGCTGCGGCGATCCGGCCTTAGCGCC
This sequence comes from Asticcacaulis endophyticus, assembly GCF_014652575.1. Taxonomy (GTDB): domain Bacteria; phylum Pseudomonadota; class Alphaproteobacteria; order Caulobacterales; family Caulobacteraceae; genus Asticcacaulis; species Asticcacaulis endophyticus. Next base: position 1,649,332 of record NZ_BMZB01000001.1, read on the forward strand.
ATCAAGGTCAACGATATGCACCCACTGGGCATTCTCGTCGTTGAAGAGGCCAAGGCGCTTAAACGGGTCGGGATCGTACAGGGTCACCTGATCGAACTTGCCTTGCGCCAGACGGACACAGGCACCATTGATCAGGTCGATAGCGGGGTAGAGGATCATATCAATTCTGTCTCATAAGAACTCCCCCTGTTGCAGGGGGAGCTGGCTTTAAGCGCGAGCTTAAGGCCAGAGGGGGTAATCAGGCGGCGGGGTTTTACCCCCTCTTGACCTCGATGCGAACATCAAGGTCAAGCTCCCCCTGCACCGCGCGGGCGGCCCCGCAGGGGGAGTTCTTAAGGTCATAGCTTCAGAAAATTCTCTAAAATCTTGGAACCGGTGGCCGAAGACCGTTCCGGGTGGAACTGGCAGCCCCAGACGTTACCCTTGCGCACCATCGCCGCAAACGGCGCGCCATAGGTCGATTGGGTCAGGGTATAGTCATTGACCGGGCACACAAAACTATGGACGAAATAGGCATAATCGCCCTCGGTAACGCCGTCATTAAGCGGATCGCTTTTCAACGGCTCCAGCGTGTTCCAGCCCATGTGCGGCACGACATAGCCATCGGGGACGACCATTTTGGTGACCTTGCCCGGAATGAGCCCCAGACATTCGACATCACCTTCGTCGGACGTCTCAAACAGCAATTGCTGGCCCAAGCAGACTCCCAATAGTGGGCGCTCAAAGCCGCGCAAAACCTCAACCAGCCCAAGTGCGCGCGCCTGAGACATGGCAAAACCGGCAGCCCCGACACCGGGCAGGACCAGCTTAGGCGCGGCGGCGATCTCAGCCGCATCAGATGACAGTACGGCGTCCGCTCCTAGCCGCTCCAGCGCAAACAGGACGGACGCCGTGTTCGCGCAACCTAACTCAACGACAACAATTTTATTGGCACTATTGCCCGTCATATCTACGTCCTAAACTAATGGGTGCAGGGTCTGTGACCTTGCTTATTTGCGCTAACGCTTCGCTCCTTGAGCGCGGTCATGCGAGCATGCCTTTCGTTGACGGCAGACTGTCGCCCTCAATGCGCGTGGCCTGGCGCAGGGCGCGGCCCAACGCCTTGAAGCAGGCCTCAGTCTTATGGTGATCATTGCCGCCGGAAACCTCGACATGGATCGAGGCCCCAAGCGTTTCCGACAAAGACCGGAACGCATGGGCCGTCATTTCGGTCTGATAATCACCGATGTGGGTGGCCTCGAACTCGCCCTTAAAGACACAGAACGGACGCCCGCCCAGATCGACGCTGACCTTGGCTTCGGTCTCATCCATCGGCAGAACAAAGCCAAAGCGCGCCATGCCGATGCGGTCGCCCAGCGCCTGTTTCAACGCCGCACCGACCGCCAACATAGTGTCTTCGACCGTGTGGTGGGCGTCGATATGCAGATCGCCTTCGCAGGCGACCTGAAGCGAAAACCCGCCGTGGGAGGCGACCTGATCCAGCATGTGATCGAAGAAACCCACGCCGGTGGATATGCTGATCGGCTTGGGGTTATCGAGGTCGACCATGACCGAAATGCGGGTTTCCTTGGTGTCGCGCAAAAATTCGCCTTTGCGCGTCGGTTTGGCGTCGGAGGTCACGCCCAGCGCCGTCAGAATCCGGTCATTGAACGCTGCGTCACCCATCGGCAGCAACAGCCCGTCATAGGCGTTACGCGCACTGATGCCAAAGCGTTTCAGCGCGGTCTGGGTGCGGATCAGATCCATCGGTTTTAAGTGAATGAACGGCCCATCGTTCAATTCAAACTGGGCCAAAGCCTTACTCTCTGCCAGTTTGTGGCGCAGGCGCGATTGTTCCGACCGCACCAGAGCAATACGGGCTTCGACATTGATCTGCCGCGACGGCGACAGCACCAGTTCGGCGGCCTTAAGCGAGGGCGTCGGCAGCGGATAGGGCTCACAGTACCGCGTCAAGCCGGCCAGGGTCTTAGCCCCGGCGATCAGGGCGCCGACCCGCGCCCCGCCGATACCGTAAAGGTAAGACAGGCTTTTGAAGACGATGACATTGGTCTCCGTCCGCGTCAGTTCGGTCAGACTCTGGGCATCGACCGCATCGAAATAGCTCTCATCGACCACCAACAGCGTCGGGAAAATATCAACCGCCAGCGCCCGTGCGGCCTCAGCGCTCCACGCCTTGCCATCGGGCAAACGCGGGTTGTCGATCAGGTAAAGCCCCGCACTTTTGGCCCCCAGCGCATTGGACGGCGGCGACTTGATCTGAAGCCCATACACATTGCACAGGCTTTCCAGATAATAGGATTTTTCGCTTAAGCCCGTGTCGGCCAGGATGGTTTCATGGCCATGCAGCCGTAAGCGCCGCAGCAGGATTTCCATGGCATGCGACGCGCCGCGCGTCACCAAAAGCTGATAGGGCTCAACGCCATAAAGCTCGGCCATGCGTTCGCGCAAGGGCTCCAGCGACGGCGGGGAGCCTTCGAGACCGGACGTGGCGGCGGTCAGGGATGAAAACGGTGACGCGAACATAGATCAGTTTTCCTTTACTTGGAGGCGTCCATTTAAGGGCCCCCACCACCACGCGGTTGCCCGCGCGGTCCCCCTCCCCAGTAAACTGGGGAGGTATATTTTTATACTCCCCCGGCGTGCCGGGGGAGGTGGATGACCGCAGGTCAGACGGAGGGGGGCTTTAAGCACCTTAAACCTCCAGCCTGAAATCCGCTGCCAGCGCATGGGCTTCGAGCCCTTCTAAACGGGCGAGGCGGGCGGCAGCGGGCGCAATGGCGGCGGCACCGGCCTTGGTGGCGCGTTGCACCACAAAACTGGTCAGGTACGAGCGCACGGTGATGCCGTCATAGGCCTTGGCCGCGCCATCGGTCGGCAGGACGTGGCTGGGGCCTGCTGCATAGTCACCAAAGGTTTCAGCGGCATAGGTGCCCGCAAAAATGGTCCCCGCAGCAGTTAGGTTCGGGATAATCGTGTCAACATCTGCGACCTGAATGGCGAGGTGTTCGGGGCCGTAAAGGTTGGACACTTCCGCCGCCGCCGCAAGATCATCGACGATAAACAGGCGGGCCTGTTCCAGCGAGGCGCGAGCAATGGTTTCACGCGGCAAACGTGATACTTGGGCTTCGACCTCAGCCGCAATGGCGGCGGCAATATCGGCATCAAGCGACACCAGCACAACTTGCGCGTCGGAATCATGCTCGGCCTGACTGAGCAGGTCGGCGGCGACCAGCTTCACATTGGCGGTTTTATCGGCAATGACCAGCAGTTCCGAAGGCCCGGCGGGCATGTCGATGGCGATGCCGGAGACGCGCTCGGTCGCCTGACGCTTGGCTTCGGTCACGTACTTGTTGCCCGGCCCGAACAGCTTATCAGCGGCAGGCACGCCCTCAAGCGCGCCGGTCGCAAGGGCCGCAATGCCGTGCGCGCCACCGACGCTCCACAGGCTATCAAGCCCGGAAGCCGCGGCAGTGGCGATCATCATCGGGTGCAGGGAGCCATCCTTGGCGGGCGGGGTGATGGCCACGCGGTTAGGCACTTTGGCCACCAAAGCGGGCACGGCGGTCATGATCAGGGTCGAAAACAGCGGCGCTAGCCCGCCCGGAATATAGAGCCCGGCGGTGGTGATGGGGCGATACACCCGTTGCAGGCTCAGGCCCGGCTTGGGGGCGATGATAGGGCCGTCGCTCGGCAGTTCGGCGCCCTGAAAGGCGCGCACGTTTTCGACGGCAAGCTCCATGGCCGCAAGGTCTTCGCGGGAAAGGGCGGCGCGGGCGGCATCAACCGTGGCGGCGGTCAGGTCGATCCGCTTAGGGGCATGGCCATCCAGCTTGACGGCCCAGTCGCTGACGGCCGCAAACCCACGCGCTTCGACATCATCAAAAATCGTGCGCACGGTGTCCAGCACGCGCGTATCACGCCGGTTGGCGGGGCGGGCGAGGGCGGCCTTGCGCTCAGCCGCGTTCAGATTTTTCCAGACAAAGGTTTTCATCGTTTTACCTAAAGAAAGCCAGAAACCCCACCACCACATTTCGCCGCTTCGCGTCTCGTGCGGTCCCCCTCCCCAGTAAACTGGGGAGGTACAAGATGATGTCTTATACCTCCCTGACGTGTCGGGGAGGGGGACCGAAGCGCTCTTGCGCTTTGGTGGTGGGGTGTCTTGCTCAAATTACTTCATCATTTTCTCGATCGGCAGGACCAGTATCGCAGACGCCCCCGCAGTTTTCAGCTTATCCAGCGTGTCCCAGAACACATTTTCCTGACAGACCGCATGGACGGCGACCGTGTCTTCGCGGCCGGCCAACTGCATGATCGTCGGCGCATCGGCACCGGGGATCAGTTCGATGATCTCACTCAGATGCTCACGCGGCGCATTCATCATGACGTACTTGGCGCCAGTCGAAGCCGTCACACCATCGAAACGGCGCAGCAGCATGTCGTAGGTGTGGGCCAGTTCAGGGGCCGGAGCATGGGGGGCCTTGACCAGTACGGCTTCGGATTTCAGCACCAGATCGGTCGCCTTCATACCATTGGCTTCTAAGGTGGCACCTGTGGAGACCAGATCGCAAATGGCGTGGGCGATCTTCATGCGGGGGGCCACTTCGACGGCACCGCGCATTTCAACAATCTCGGCTGTGATGCCGTGGGTTTTGAGCCACGCCCCCAGCACATTGGGATAGGATGTGGCGATGCGCTTGCCATCCAGCCACTGCGGGCCGGTATAGTCGGCCTCATTCGGTACGGCGACTTTAAGCGTACACGACCCAAAGCCCAGGCGCTGCACGATCATGGCTTCAAGGTCGGCGTCGGGGAAGTGCTCGGCCAGAACATTGTAGCCGACGATGCCCAGTTCCGCCACGCCATCGGCCACAAAGGTCGGGATATCGTCGTCACGGACGCGCAACAGATCGATCGGCTGGTTCTCGATCCGGTAAAGCAACTCATTGGCGCCCTTCATGACGCGCAGGCCAGCACCGGAAATCAGCTCCAGCGAACGGTCAGCCAGACGGCCGGACTTTTGGACGGCAATGCGAAGGCGGGGTTCAGACATTAGGCTCTACTCTTTATCGGCTTTGAGGCGGTCCAGCACACGCCGGTAACCTTGATGAGGCATGTCGCGCAGGAAACGCGCCACGCGGGTAACAGTGGTGGTCGACGCTCCGGTCTTTTCGGAGATTTCGCGGTATGACGACTGCCCTTCGTCGAGCAGACGCGCGACCTTGAACCGCTCGGCAAAGGCGCGCAGTTCCGACGGCGTACACAGGTCGTCTAGGAACGCCTTCACCTCAGCTTCGGTCTGAAGGCTTAAGATCGCGCGGACGAGAATGTCATCATCGGAGGGGGCGGGCATGTCTGTATCAGCGTGTTAATGTGTTATCGTGCTGATACAGAAGGCTTGCACGGAATGCAAGGGGAATTGTGGGAGTTTTTCCGAGTGGTTAGAACGTAGTGTCTTTGGCTAGTAACCAGTGCTTGGACGAGGCTTTGGCAAAGACGTCCGCGTCATCACTGGAATCAAAGGCGCTTTTAGGAATTATGATGGCGCTGTTTTTATTGTAGAAAAGCAGTATGGTCTTGCGGGTTTCTGATACATCATAAATTTTCGCCCAATCTGTTTCAGAGTCTTTGTTGCCGGAGGATTTGAATAATTTTGATGATGTTATCTCTACCTGATTTTCCCGTCTTGAGACCGGGCTGATCACAAATATCAGCAATTGGGTTAGGTAGTTGATGAGTGGGGAAGCTACAAACAAAAAGGCTGCTGTCATTAACAGGCAAGCTAAGCAAGTAATTAAGATGGTAAAGAATATAACTATTGGGCCAAGCCATGGATAGTCATTTAAATCCGATGTCATCGTGGTCAAAATGGGCACTGTGACGAACATCATAATAGCAATAATTATGGCAGAACTAATCCAGAGCTTTCGCCACAGGTTTTTATCGAAATAGTGCTTCTTGAGCCAGACCGTAAAAAAGTCGGTGAGGTTTTCAGACTTGATCTTGTAGCTATTCGTTTTAAGCGCGGCTTCGGTCAAGATGTGCGTTCCGGTTGATGGCTACCAAGATGCCCTTGATCTTCCTCAAAGACAATACCGCTCTTTTGCGGCCAGCCCCAAGCCCGACGCCACCGACGAAAAACGGTCGCCGTAGTTAATAGCGGCGGCAGGGAAGGCGGCACTCATGGCGTCTTCAAAGCCCGGCATGGCGGTCGAACCCCCGGTCATAAACAGGGTATGGATGGCATCAATCTCAAGACCGGCCTTTTCGGTGACGCAGGCCACCGCCGTATCCACAATCCGGCCGACCTCACGCTCGGTCGCGGCCTTGAGGGTGCCGCGGTCAATGCTCATCAGCCAATTCGCGTCAACGGCGCTGAGGTCAACCGTAGTGGCACTTTGATCCGACAAAGCGATCTTGGCGCCCTCAATCCGGTTGGCGACATGGTGGCCCAGTTGCTTATCGACCGTATCAACCAGCCGCTGCGTCAATTCGGGCTGTGCGGCCTGAAAATGCAGTTGCCGGATGCCCGCGATGTTTTTTTGCGTATAGAGAAAATTGATCAGGTGCCAGGTCGCCAGTTGGTGATAATAAAGCCCCGGCATATCCAGTCCGCTTTTCATCTGCGAGCGGAAGCCCATCTCCCGCATGGCGGTATTAAGGCTCAGGCGCGTATCGAAATCCGTACCGCCGATATGCACGCCTGAATTGGCCAGAATGCTGTTTGTACGGTCATCGCCACGTTTGGCCTTGGGCGACAGCTTGATCACCGAAAAGTCGGACGTACCCCCGCCGATATCGACGACCAGCACGACCTCATCGCGCGTCAGTCGGCTTTCGTAATCGCGGGCGGCGGCCAGCGGTTCATATTCAAAGCTGATGTTTTTGAACCCTTGCGCCTCGGCTATGCCGCGCAGTTCGGCCTCGGCGCGGGCATCGGCCTCCGGGTCCTCGTCGACGAAATGGACGGGTCGGCCCAGAACCACATCCTCGATTTTTTCACCCGTATGGGCTTCGGCGCAGGCTTTCAGGTGTTTGATATAGAGCCCGATAATGGCGCGAAAATCCTTGCGGCTTGCACCAATCTGGGTGGTTTCTCCGATCAGGCGGCTGCCCAGAACCGATTTCAGCGCGCGCATTAGGCGGCCTTCATAGTGCTCCAGATATTCACTGATGGCCGCCCGGCCAAATGTCAGGGTCTCAGTCTCAAAATTGAAAAATAAGGCCGACGGTAAGGTCACGGAGGCGCCTTCGACCGGCACCAGTTCGAGACGATCGCCAAAACCCGCACACACTGCCGAATTGGACGTGCCGAAATCTATACCGCAATATGGACGGGAGGTCATGGCGCACCATCAGCTTTTCAAAAGGGGCGCGTGTTTAACGCTGTGTGGTCGCCAAAGCAAGGGTAATTTACCCCCTCTTTACGCAGGCTCAGCCTGCATAAAGGCTCCCCTGCACCGCGCGGGCGTCCCCGGAGGGGGAGTTCTGAAGTCAGATCTCGATCAGCACGTCCGGCAGTTCGTTGAGATTAACCGCATCGGGCGGGAAGTGCGCACTTAACACTTCGCCGCTTTTGATGACCGCGGCCTCGAACCCGCCGGTCAGGTCATCGCGTTTGATATGGCTGATCAGCGCCGCCACCGTCTCATCCCAGACCTTATGATCGACCCTGGAATAGATGCCCTCATCGGCGATAACATCGACAAAATGCTCTTCCAGCGCACAAAAGATCATCACGCCGGTGCGGGCCTTGGTCAGGTGCAGGCCGCGGGCCATGAACTGCTCCATGGCCTTTTTGTGGGCGCGTTTGCGCTTGATGCTGCTCGGCGTCAGGGCCAGCCGCACCTTGGGGATGGTGACCAGCCCATAAACGACGGCAAACAGAATAACCTGCACCAAGCCGTAAAGCCCGATGGTTTCCAGCCGGTTATAAAATTCCTGCTGGCCGTGGGCCGACTGCCACTCAATGGCAGCACTAGGCAGGAGGTGTATCAGCCAGTCCTGCGGCCACACGCCCATCAGCGCCATGATGACCGGCCCGATCAGGGCGGCGGCCGTGGCCCACATCAGCGGGGTTTCGGGGTAATCCAGCGGCTTTGATTTGATGACGCAGGTGATCTCACCCGACGTTGTTTCCTCGGCCTTTGAGATGGCGGCATTGATGCGGCTGTGATCGATTTTAAGTGCCATGATCTGATCCTACCAACTGCCTGATGAGCCGCCGCCGCCGAAGCCGCCGCCACCCCCGCCAAAACCTCCGCCGCCGAAGCCGCCTCCGCCACCACCTGACCAGCCACCCCCGCCGCCGCCCAGGCCACCGAGCAGGAAGAACGGCAGCCAGCCGCGTGAGAACATGACGATCAGGATGAAGATCAGAATGATGACCCAGCGCGGGATTTCCTGTTCCTGGGGCTGCTGTTGCGCGGCCTGCTTGGCGCGGTCGATGGCGACGCCGCGATCCAGCGATAACTGCTCAATGAGGGCATCGGTGCCGGCGACAATCCCGCCCGGATAGTTGTTTTCACGAAACTGCGGCAGGATACGGGTCTGAATGATGAGTGACGACAAAGCGTCCGTAATGACGGGTTCAAGGCCGTAACCGACTTCGATACGCACTTTACGTTCATTGGGGGCGACGATCAGCAATACGCCGTTGTTTTTCTGAGTGATATCGGTGCCGACGGCATTTTCGGCTGACTGACCGATACCCCAGGTCCGCCCCAGCTTATAGCCATATTCAGCGATGTCGTAGCCTTCGAGATCGGGCACCGTGATCACCACCACCTGATCGGAGGTGGTCTGCTCTAACGCCGCCAGCTTTCCCGTCAGTTCGGCCTCAACCTCTGGCGTCAGCAAATTGGCCTGATCGACGACGCGACCGCTTAGCTTGGGAAAGGTCGGTTCGGCAAAGGCGGCGCTGGCGAACACCAGCGCCATCAGGGCCAGCCAAACAGCCGCACCCCATGATCGTGCCTTATGGACGGATAAATTAGTCATGGGATGCGGCCTGAGTGTGGTCTAAGCCGGTTACTGAACGGTGGCGGGTGCGGCAGCCGGGGCTGCTGGCGCCGGATCAGACGGCTTTAAGCCATCGAAATTGACCGAAGGTGCGTTCTGAGCGCCAGCCGCAGCCTGGAAGTACTCGAACGGCTTTTCACCGCCATAGATGGTCTTGGCCCACACGATCGACGGGAAGGTGCGTAAGGTCGTGTTAAAATCGCGCGCCGATTCGTTATAATCGTTGCGGGCAATATTGATGCGGTTTTCCGTGCCCTCTAATTGCGATTGCAGGGCCAGGAAGTTTTGGTTCGATTTCAGGTCAGGATAGCGTTCAACCACGACCATCAGGCGGCCCAGCGCTGACGACAGGCCGTCCTGAGCCTGCTGGAACTGCTGGAACTTGGCCGGATCGGTGATGGTGGAGGCGTCCACATTGACGGAGGTCGCCTTGGCGCGGGCTTCGACCACTTCGGTCAGGGTCGTGCGCTCCTGAATGGCGGCGCCCTGAACGGTCGAGACCAGATTGGGGATCAGGTCAGCGCGGCGCTGATATTGCGACTGCACGTCGGCCCACTTGGCCTTGGTGGCTTCCTGCTTGGTCGGAATGGTGTTGAATCCGCAGGCGGATAAGGTGACAGCGGCGGCGGCCAGTGCGGCAAAGGCCGCGATACGCTTACCCAGTTTAGATGCGAATTGCATGTCAGGAGCTCCCTCGAATGCTCAAATTTCAATAACCGGCATCAGGCCGATCATTGGATATGTGGGTGTTGATACGTCATTTTAAAGAGTTGCAAAAGAGGTTAACTTCATAGTTGATCTGCGTGACAGAAAATATGGCGATCCGGGACATGAGCAAACGGACTAAGCAAAATTGGAAAATCTGGGCCTATGTCGTGCCGGTCGTGGCCGTGCTGGCAGGCTTTGGTTATGTCGCCTATGAAAACTGGGGCGTTCAGGCCTATCCAGACCCGATCGAGGTCGAGCGTAAGGCGGCTGAGGGCGGCAAATTATCGTCTCAAGTGCGCATGGCTGAAATCTATGACTACGGCTTTTCGGTGCCGGTCGATAAGGCGGAGGCGGCGAAGTGGTACCGTCTGGCCGCCGAGCAGGGGCACGGCGGGTCGCAGTTTATTCTGGCCGAAAAGCTGATGCGTGGGGAGGGTGTGGTCCGCAATGACGCTGAGGCCTTTGGCTGGTACCAAAAGGCCGGTTTCAAGGATCACGCTGTCGCGCGCTTTAAAGCGGCCGATATGTTGGAAAGGGGTACAGGGACGGACAAAAACCTGCTCAGGGCCTATGTTGAGTTTACGCGGTTAGCCAGGGACGGCGATCAGGCCGCCGCCGCCGTGCGGGCGCAGGCCTTGGAGGGGCAACTTACACCGGAGGAAAAGGCTAAGGCGGTTGAGTATCTGGCGGAAACAAAAGCCGAATAAACCGGTTCACTTATTTTGTATGTGTTGGCCCCCCTCCGTCAGCCCTACGGGCTGCCACCTCCCCCGGCACGCCGGGGGAGTATAGTTGTGGAAAGCCTACAACGCCTTGGTCATAATATAGTCGGTAAAGTCAAACGGGCCCATGCGTACCGGCACTTCGGTAATGACCTGAAGGCCGTTATATTTGTAATAGTCGATGGCCTTTTCGTTGCCCTTATTGACATAGAGCGACAGGTGCGTGGCGGGTGCGAAGTGCGCAAGCGCCTGATGCATCAACGCCTTACCCAGCCCCAGCCCCTGATATTCCGGCAGGATATAAAGCTTCTTGATCCACAGGGTGGAACCGTCCTTATAGGCCGAGGCAAAGCCCGTATCGACCGGCGGCTCACCGGGCACGGCATAGCTGATGATCCAGAACACATGCCCCAGTTCGTCCATGTCCTGCTCCAGCGTATCGAGCGCATAGATCTGCGCCAGCATGGTGTCGATCTGGTGCGGGGCGATAACGCCGTCATAGCTGTTGGGCCATATCCGCTGGGCCAGAGACTGCACGATATAAAGCTCATCGGCCTTGATCTGGCGGATATGGGTGCGACCTGGTGCCGGACGGCTTATGGGTTTTGGGCGAGTGTTGGCGGCGTTTACTGTCATGCGGCGGCTTAGCTCTCATGATTGATATGAAATCTGACTATAAATCAAAATCAACCGATTGATTAGCTGTAAAATGCACATTAAAAAGGACGCTCGAACGGGGGGCGGTTCGAGCGTCCTTTGGGTAGGGCGCGTTTGGCGCTCTACGCAGGAGCGGAGACTGCAAGGGGGAAGAACAGTCGCATCGCTCGTAGACCTGATATGGGGCTTCAGGTCAGGGTTTCAAGTCCGCTGTAGTCAAGATTTAAGGCATCTGCCACCGCGCGGTGGGTGATCTTTCCGCCTTTAATATTAAGGCCTGCGCGCAGATGGGGATCGGTTGACAAGGCCCCTGCGACACCCTGCCGCACCATCTTGAGCACAAACGGCAAGGTGGCGTTATTCAAAGCCAGAGCCGACGTGCGCGCCACAGCCCCCGGCATATTGGTGACGCAGTAATGGACAACGCCGTCCTCGATATAGATCGGGTCCTGATGCGAGGTCGGGCGCGAAGTGTCAAAGCAGCCGCCCTGATCGATGGCGATATCGACCATGACCGCACCTGTCTTCATGGACTTGACCATATCGCGGGTAACCAGCTTAGGGGCGGCCGCACCGGGGATCAGCACGGCCCCGATCACGAGGTCAGCCTCCCTGACGGCGGCGGCAATGGCGGCCTTTGAGGCGTAGGCGGTTTTGATGCGCCCCTGATAGGTCTGGTCGATCTCAATCAGCTTATGGGCGGAGATATCCAGCACCGTGACATCGGCATGAAGCCCGATCGCCATCTGGGCGGCATTGAGGCCCGCCACCCCGCCGCCGATGATCACGACCTTGCCCGGTGCCACCCCCGGCACACCGCCAAGCAGCACACCGCGTCCGCCGTAAGCCTTATGCAGATAAACGGCCCCGACCTGAACTGACAACCGCCCCGCCACTTCGGACATGGGGCGCAGCAGAGGCAGGCCCCCTTGGGGCTCGGTCACAGTCTCATAGGCGATGCAGGTCGCTCCCGACGCCATCAGGGCCTGGGCCTGCGGTTTGTCGGCGGCCAGATGCAGGTAGGTGAACAGGGTTTGATGGGGGTGCAGGCGGGCACATTCGTGAATCTGCGGCTCCTTGACCTTGACGATCAGGTCGCCGACGGCGAAGACCTCTTCGGCGGTGGCGACAATGATGGCACCGGCGGCCAGATAGTCCTTATCCGAAAAGCCAATGGCGGCCCCGGCCAGTGTTTCCACATAGACCTCATGGCCGTGATGGGTAAGCTCTGCCACCGAATCCGGCACTAAGCCGACCCGATATTCGTGGTTCTTGATTTCTTTCGGAACGCTGATTTTCATGAGTGGCCTCCTGTCGGTTTCCAGTGATTATAGCCTGTTGTGATCACAGTGTTATTTTGTTGATAATGATACGAAAACCGTAAGATGTTTTTGCAAATTTGCAGCTTGAATTGCCAAGTTGCGCCAGATATTCTCAAAAACATGGCCAATGCCGATAAATTTTCCGATCTCGATTCCTTCGACCGCGAACTGATTAAGGTTTTGCGGGCGGATGCACGCGCCACGGCGGCTGAACTGGGCGAAAAGGTGGGCTTAAGCCCGTCAGCGGCCCACCGCCGCGTCAAGATTTTAGAACAGCGTGGCATCATCACCGGCTACCGCGCGGTCATCGCGGAAAACATTCAGGGCAAGCAGGGCACCGTGTTCGTGCACGTCACCTTGCAGGATCAGCGCCGGGAGACGTTCGAGAAATTTGAGAAGGTCGCCCTGACATGCGCCCCCATCGAAGAATGCCACCTGATGTCGGGTGAGGCGGATTATCTGCTGAAAATCGTGCTGCGCGATAGCCTGTCGTATGAAGACGTCCACCGCGATGTGCTGTCAACCATGCCGGGCGTCTCTAAGCTGGTGTCGCAGTTTTCGATCCGCACCGTGAAGATGCTGTAGGCTGCGCGTAAAGGTTTTGACGCTTCATTTATCTCCTCCCTATTGCGTAGAAATGGGGAGGTGGCAGCCCGTGAGGGCTGACGGAGGGGGATTCTTCTTACTTAAACTTATCCGCCTGAGTGCTCACAGTGACAGCGCTGCCCCCCTCCGTCTCGTCGCTAACGCTCCGATCCACCCCCCATCTGCGATAGGGAGGAGAAAGATCACCCGACTGAGGCCGAAGATTTCGCCGTCGGCGGTTTGGGGCGGTACGTGATGCCTTTCAGCCAGATTTTCAGCGCTTCCCAATGTATGCCGGCCATGACCCCCAGCGTCATCAGCGGCAGGCCCCAAAACTGCTGCATCAGGGCCTTATCGCTCAAGGCCTCGCGCCGGGCCGTAAAGGCCGCCAGCAGCATATTCTCCCCCTTTTGCCGCAGCATGATCTTGAGCGCAAAGGTCTCACGCGGGGCCGTAAGGTCAAAATCATAGCTCATATCCATGTCCATGAACGGTGACACATGCAGCCGCTTGGGACTGTGCTGATGGATGTGGCGGGCGTCGGTCTCAACCGGCAAGACATAAGAATGGCGGTCGCCAAAGGTGTTGTTGACCTCATAGACCACTGAGCGGATCTGGCCATCCGGGGCCTGCACGAAATAGAGGCTGATCGGGTTGAACACATAGCCCAGAACCCGCGGCATGGTCAGCAGAAACAGCCGGTCGCCGTCTACGTACATGTCGCGGGATTTCAGATGGCGCACCACGCGGTCCTTGAGTGGCCGCGCTGTGTCGGCCTGATCCGGGCCGTGGTCGGCCTCATGGAAACTGAGCCAGCCAAACCGGTTTAGCGACAGCCATTTCAGGGGTTTGAGGTCGGCGTCCAGATGATCTAGATCTAGCAACACCTGAAACACCTTATAGCTCAGCCGGTGTGATTTCGGCGCATAACGGACATGCAGCACGTCCCCCGCATAAAGACCCGCCGCCAGCGCATCTGGCCGGTTGATTTTATGCTCAGCAGGGGCGGGGAAGGGCGCGTTCATTTAGCTACTCGGCAGCTATATCGGCTGCATAGTCAGCCGGTTTGGGCCGCCACGCAATACGGCTTTGGGCCGCATCAAACGCCCACGGACGTTTCAACCCGCTCAAGGCTTCGGCTACCGCCAACCCGGATTGCAGACCGTCTTCGTGAAAGCCATGACCCATCCACGCCCCGCAGAACCATGTCCGGCGTACGCCCTGAATAAGCCCGATATGTTGCTGTGACTTGAGGGCGCGGGCATTAAACAGCGGGTGGTCAAACTCGGCCACCGATATGATCTTGGCCGGATCAACCGGCGTGACCGGATTGAGGGTCACAAAATAATCGGTATCGGTGTTCAGGTTCTGAAGCCGGTTCATCCAGTAGCTGACGCAGAGCTGACGGTCATGGTCCGCGCCCTTACCAATATAGTTCCAGCTTGACCATGCATGGCGGCGCTTGGGCATCAGGTTCGCGTCGGTATGCAGGACCACCGTGTTGGGCGTATAGCTGATGCCGCCTAAGATATCGGTTTCCATATCATCCGGGTCACCGAGCATGGCCAGCGTATCAGGCGTATGAGTGGCGAAAATCACATGATCAAAGCGGTGAGCGCGGTCTTGCTCATCGATCACGATCACTTCGCGCTCATGGCGGATCACGGTTCGGATGGCGGTGTTGGTGACGATGCGGTCTGTGAATGTCGCCGTCAATTTTTCGACATAGGCCTGAGAGCCGTTCGTCACCGTCCGCCACGGCACGCGGTCTTTCAGGCGCAGCAGGCCGTGATTTTCAAAGAACGCAATGAAGGCCTTGAGCGGATAGTCCATGATCTCGCGCGCCGAGGTCGACCAGATCGCCGCCGCTTGTGGCAGCAGGTGATCATCGATAAACGCCCGGCCATAACGCTTATCGGTCAGGTACTCGCCCAATGTATAGCTGTCGGAGGTCAGGGCCTTGGTATCAATCGGCGCATGTTTGTAAAAGCGCATGATGTCCGACAGCAGGCTCAAAAACCGCGGACGGATCAGGTTGCGGCGCTGAGCAAACAGGCCATTCAAACTGGTTGAGGCATACTCCAGGTGCCCCGGTCCATCCTGATCGACACTGACACCGAACGACATGTCAGACGGCTCATGGGCCACGCCCAAATGATCAAACAAATTCAAAAGGTTGGGGTAACAAGGGTTGTTAAAGACAATAAAACCCATATCGATCCACAGCGGATCTTCGGTGGTGCCGGCATTAAAGCTGTGGGAATGGCCGCCGGGTTTAGCGGCTTTTTCAAACACAGTCAGGTCGTAACTATCTTTCAGCATCCACGCTGCCGACAGACCGGCAATGCCGGTACCGATGATGGCGACCCTTTGGCGATCCTCACCCAGCGGCATGCGGCTGAAGCTGAAATCAGCGTGAGGGCCATGCTGGTCAAACGGCTTGATAGGATCATAGATATGGCTGTCGGACATGCACGGGCCTCACGGTTAGACTTACTCAACCTATACGCCGCCCTCTCGCGCATGGATCAAGCGGCATATTTTTTTACGCTTGCGTGATCTGTCTGAAATCGCGTGCCGTACTAACCGTCATGAAACAGCGCATGTCGACCCTGACCCTGGACCCCGACGCCTTCACCGCGGAAGGGTTTGACGTGCGCCCTCAGATTGGCGCATCATACATTATGTCTCATGACGACCTGCGTGCCGCCACGGTAGAGGCCCTGATCCTGAAAATCGCCGTTGACCGCGACCGAGCGGCCTATGCGAGGTTGTTCTCGCAGTTTGCCCCAAAGCTCAAGGCCTTCATGATGGGGCGGGGCATGAACGCGTCTGAGGCCGAAGATCTGGCGCAGGACACGCTGTTGAATGTCTGGCGTAAAGCCCATTATTTCGACCCGCACAAGGCGCAGGGCTCGACCTGGATTTACGCCATCGCCCGCAATCTGCGCATTGATAATCTGCGTAAGCTACAGCGCGTCAAGGAACTGCCAGAAGACCTGTGGGCGCCGGAACCCGACCGCGCCGCCGATGACGCAGTGATTACCGCTCAGTCGGTAAAGTCCATGGCCGCCCTGATGCAGAACCTGCCGCCGGAGCAGATGGAAGTCATCCGGCTGTCGTTTTTTGAAGACCTGTCCCATGGTGAAATTGCCGCCGCCCTGTCGATACCGCTGGGCACCGTGAAATCGAGACTGCGTCTGGCCATGATGCGCCTCAAAAGCGCGTATGAGGCCTCGCTCGCCAAAGACCCTGTGTTAAGATCATGAGTAGCGTTATGCACCACCCCGCCACTGAACTTTTGCTGGACTATCATAACGGCCGGATGCCGCGCGGGCAGGGCCTGACCGTGCGCGCCCATGTTGAGGCCTGCGCCGAATGTCGTGCCCAACTGAGGCTGTTTGACGTGATCGGCGCGGCCTTGCTTGAGGACACGGACGGCGTTGAGATGTCAGCCGATGCACTCGATCTGGCGCTGGCGCGCATTGAACGGCCGGAAGAGACCGTGTCTCAGCCCACTGCCAAACCTGCCAAGCCTAAGCCCTATCTCGAAGGGATCGCCCTTCCGGCGGGCCTTAAACCGCAGGATTTCAAGCCGCGTTATTGGGCGGCGCCAGGTGTGTGGATTGCCTCGCTGGATAATGAAACCGACGGCGCGCATACCTATCTGATGGGTGTTAAGGGCGGCATGAACATGCCCGACCATGACCATAAGGGCCTTGAACTAACCCTAGTGCTGACCGGGCGTTTTTCTGATGTTGGCGGGGATTATCTGCCCGGCGATCTGGTGGCGCAGGCACCGGGCGATATTCACGCTCCGGCGATTGCGGGCGGGCAGGAGTGCATCTGCCTGATTTCGGCCTTGGCGCCGATTGCGCCCAAGACCTTGCTGGGTAAGCTGCTTAAACCGTTTGCGCGGATTTAGAGATGACCAGATTTGCCCTCAGCTACAGCGCGGTATTCATCGTTTTTGCGATACTTGATTTTCTGTGGCTGTCAAATATGGCCGGGCGGATTTACCGGCCTATGATGGGCGATTTGTTGCTGGAAAAATTTAATGTCCCGCCCGCGATCCTGTTTTACATTCTGTATGTCTTTGGCCTGACCTGGTTTGCGGTCTATCCGGCGGCCAGCGGTCAGGTCAGCCCCTATGGTTTATCGCCGCTCATGTCAGCCGTGACTAATGGTTTTATGGTCGGGCTTATCGGTTATGGCACCTATAATCTTACCGCGTTAGCCGTGGTAAAAAACTGGTCAGCGCCATTATCATACATAGACATCGGCTGGGGCGCTGTGGCCAGTGCGGTAGCATCCGGTATCGCTTTTTTGTGTCTTCGTCTCATTAAATAAGTTATATTTGCCTCATACATAGAGGAAGGGTGCCTGCGTATGCTCACGTCACCAGTAAACCACTCTGCGTCAGATACATCCGCGCGCACATCACCTGCGCTTAAGCCTGCAGATATGTCGATCTTACCGGCGGCGTTTCGCAAAAGTCTGAAAATTCTCAATAAAAACTGGCGCAAAGGCCGGCTGGATATTATCTTTCCGAATGGTGGCGTCTGGTCGCTTACGGGGGTAGAAGAGGGGCCTTCGGCACAGTTGCAGGTAAAGAATACCCGCTTTATCCGCCGGGTGATGGCGTCGGGCGATATCGGCTTTTGCGACGGATACCGCGAAGGCGAATGGGATACACCTGATCTGGCGGCTCTGTTGACCGTGCTGAGCCACAACCTTGATAAGCTTAAGATACTGCTGGTCGGCAATCCGCTGGTGCGGGCGTTCAACAATATCGTCCACGCCTTCAATAAAAACACCAAAGAGGGTTCCAAACGCAATATTTTCGCCCACTATGATCTCGGCAATGATTTTTATGGTCAGTGGCTTGACCCCAGCATGACCTATTCGTCGGCCCTGTTTGGTACCGAAACCGATCTGGAAAGCGCGCAGACGGCCAAATATGCAGCCCTTGCCAAACTGGTTGATCTCAAACCCGGCCAGCACGTGCTCGAAATCGGCTGCGGGTGGGGGGGATTCGCCCAGTACGCCGCGCAAACCGTCGGGGCCAAGGTCACCTGCCTGACCATATCACCCGCGCAGGCCGATTATGCCATCGCGCGCATGAAACGGCACGGGCTCGATAATCTTGTGGATATCCGTCTGATGGATTACCGCGATGTCGAGGGCGAATTTGACGCCATTGTCTCCATTGAGATGTTCGAGGCGGTCGGCGAAGCCTATTGGGATGCCTATTTCGATCAGGTCAAAGCGCGGCTTAAACCCGGCGGTAAGGCGGGCCTTCAGATCATCACCATCCGCGATGACCTGTTTGATGAATACCGTCAGCGTTCGGATTTTATTCAAAAATATATCTTCCCCGGCGGCATGTTGCCAAGCCTTGCAAAGCTTAAAGACCAGGCGGCGCGCGTGGGTCTGTCACCGCTTAAAACCTATGGGTTTGCGCTCGATTACGCCCACACACTAAAACTGTGGGCGCAGCGGTTTGAGGCGGCGTGGAAGGCGGGCCGCATCAGCGGTTTTGACGGGCCTTTCCGTAAGCAGTGGCTGTTTTATCTGGCCTATTGCGAAGCCGGTTTCCGCACCGGCCGCACCGATGTCATCCACTTCGGACTGCAACGCCCCAGAGTCTAAAGGCGAAAAGAGCCTTGTTTTGACTCACCTGTCAGGCTACGAGCTTAGATCGTAGTCAATAACCATCGGGGCCTTAAATGGGGGTGTCGGCGTTCAGTCCGCAGTCTCTTGATACCCCGGCCGGGGGCAAGGTGACGGATAAGGGCAGCACATCGCGTCATAAGGGCGGAGCCATTACGCTGGTCCGTCATGGCGAGCCAGCATTGTCACGGCGGGTCAAACTGACCGCCAAAGGCTATGGCGAATGGTGGGCACGCTATGAGGTAGGGGGGCTGCTCGAAGGCCAGCAACCACCGCAGGTGCTCAAAGACTATATTGCTCGCGCCCGCTATTTGCTGTCATCGACCCGTCAGAGAGCACTTGAAACCGCGCGCATGGCCTGTGGTGAGCGTGAGTTTGAGTCGCTGGATCTGTTTATCGAAGCCCCCTTGCCGCCGCCGAATTTTCCCGACAGCCTAACCTTCAGCCCCAAGCACTGGGGGGCGATTTCGCGCTTCTGGTGGTGGGCGTTCAACAACCACAAAGGGCAGGAAACCCGCCGTCAGGCTGAGGTACGCGCCCGCAAAGCCGCCGATTTCCTGCTGGAGCGGGCGAGCGGCGGCGATGAAGTCGTGCTCTTGGCCCACGGCTATTTCAACTACATGATTTCGCGCGAGCTTAAGCGCTCCGGCTACGCCAAAACCCATGAGCAGGGCTTTAAATATTGGGGCTGCCGCCGGTACGAAGCGCGCTGATCAGCGGTCTGTTAGACCCTAAACAGGGTTGATATGGTGAAATTTAGGGCTTAAAGCCTGTTACGAATATATCGCCGCAAGAGAATTTATCCGCGCCATGACCGAAGCTGTAAACGATATTTCCGCCTTGTCTTTTGAGGACGCTTTAAGCCAGCTTGAAAAGGTCGTGCAAAAGCTTGAGTCGGGTGCGGCGCCACTGGAAGAATCGCTAAAGCTCTACACCTACGGGGCAGAGCTGAAAAAGCACTGCGAAAAGCGCCTTGAGGACGCCCGTATTCAGGTCGAAAAAATATCCCTGTCCAAAACCGGGCAGGTCGAAGGGGTTGCCCCCGCAGAGTTCAATTAATACAGCGCTTTGTCGCGCGCTCATGTGACGCCTTAAATGAGAAAGATCTAAGCCTTGACCCTGATGGCCGCCAATTCCGACCTTCCTCCCTTGCGCCAGCGTATGCAGGAAACGGCGGATTTGGTGACCATGGCGCTGGATGAGCTTTTGCCGCGCGCCGACGGGCCGGAGCAGCGTTTGACCGAGGCCATGCGCTATGCGGCTCTGGGGCCGGGTAAGCGCTTGCGGCCGTTCTTTGCGCTGGAAACCGGGCGTTTGTTCGATGTCGATGAGCGGGCCGTGCTGCGGGCCGCCTGTGCCCTTGAGTGCATCCATGCCTATAGCCTCATTCACGATGACCTGCCGTGCATGGACGATGACGATATCCGCCGTGGGCAGTTGACCGTCCACCGCGCCTATGACGAAGCGACCGCCGTGCTGGCGGGTGATGCCCTGCAAAGCGTGGCGTTTGAGATCATGGCGTCGGAAGACACCCACGAAGACCCGCTGGTGCGCTGCGACCTGGTGACACGTCTGGCGCAGGCGTCGGGGGCGCACGGCATGGCGGGCGGTCAGATGATCGACCTGATCGGTGTGTCGGATGACATGGGGGGCGTGGCGCGGATGCAGCGCCTGAAAACCGGCGCTTTGATCGTGTTTGCCTTTGAAATTCCGCTGATCATTGCCGATGCCGGTGATCGCGAATCCCACGCCCTGACGCACTTTGCGCAGGATCTGGGGTTGGCCTATCAGATTGCCGATGATTTGCTTGATGTCGAAGGCGACCCTGATCTGCTGGGCAAGGCCACCGGCGGTAAGGATGCCGCCAAGGGCAAGACCAATTTTGTGACCCTGCTCGGCGTCGAAGAGGCCAAGGCGCGGGTCAAAATTCTGGCCGATCAGGCCAAGTCGCGGCTCGATATGTTTGGATCGGATGCGAGGTTTTTGCGCGAAAGTGTTGATTTTGTGCTTAATCGCCAGAGTTGATAGCTGAAGCCAGCGCGTATCGCCGCAAATGAGGCGATAATTTAGTTATTTCAAAGCGATTCAAAAATCTATATTCTTAAGCGTAATGAATATGTCGTCAGTAACGCCCGTCCTCGACACCCTGTCCCCGCCTGAGCGCATTAGGTCTTTGAGCTTTCATGATCTGAAAGCGCTGGCCGATGAGGTGCGTCTGGAAACCATCGAGGTGGTCTCAAAAACCGGCGGCCATCTGGGCTCGGCGCTCGGCGTGGTCGAATTGACGGTGGCTCTGCACCATGTCTTTGAAACCCCTAAAGATATTCTGATCTGGGACGTGGGCCATCAGACCTATCCCCATAAGCTGCTGACCGGACGGCGTGATCGTATCCGCACCCTGCGTCAGGGCGGTGGGCTGTCGGGTTTCACCAAGCGGTCTGAGAGCGAATATGACCCGTTCGGCGCAGCCCATGCGGCCACGTCCATTTCGGCAGCGCTGGGGTTTTGCGCCGCCCGCGACCTGCAGGGTAAGGACAACCGCGTCGTAGCGGTGATTGGCGACGGCTCGATGTCGGCAGGCATGGCCTATGAGGCGATGAACAATGCCTGCGAGACGACCAAGAGCCTGACCGTCATCCTCAATGACAACGATATGTCGATTGCCCCGCCGGTCGGCGGCATGAGTGCGTACCTGGCCAATCTCGTTTCCGGCGGGGCCTATCAATCGTTCCGCAAGTTCGGAAAATCGGTCGCTGAGCGCCTGCCGCGCCCATTGTTCGAGGCCGCGCGCAAGGCAGAAGAATTTACCCGCGGCATGGTCACCGGGGGTACGTTTTTCGAGGAACTGGGTTTCTATTACGTTGGCCCGATCGACGGCCACAATATGGAACACCTGCTGGCTGTGCTCAAAAAAGCTCATTCGATCACGGACCGCCCGGTGCTGGTCCATGTGGTGACGCAAAAGGGTAAGGGCTATGTCCACGCCGAAAGTGCGGCCGACAAATATCACGGTGTCGCCAAGTTCGATGTGGTCACCGGTGAGCAGTCAAAGCCCAAGGCCAATGCCCCCAGCTACACCGATGTGTTTGCCTCGGAACTGATCAAACGCGCCCGCATAGACCCGAAAATCGTTGGCATCACGGCGGCCATGCCATCGGGCACCGGCCTTGATCGTTTTGCCGAGATTTTCCCGGATCGCACCTTTGATGTCGGCATTGCCGAACAGCACGCGGTCACCTTTGCGGCCGGTCTGGCGGCCGATGGCATGAAACCGTTCTGCGCCATCTATTCGACCTTTTTGCAGCGTGGCTATGATCAGGTGGCGCACGATGTCGCCTTGCAGGATCTGCCGGTGCGCTTTGCTATTGATCGGGCTGGACTGGTCGGGGCCGATGGCGCCACCCACGCGGGCACGTTCGATGTCGGATACCTAGGGGCCTTGCCGGGCATGGTCTTGATGGCCGCGTCCGATGAAGCCGAACTAGCCGCCATGATTGCCACCGCCACCGCCTATGATGACGGCCCCTCGGCCTTCAGATATCCGCGCGGCGAAGGCACAGGGGCGGTGATCCCCGAACTGGCCGAAGCTCTGCCGATCGGCAAAGGCCGGATTGTGCGCGAAGGCTCAAAAGTCGCCATCCTGTCGCTGGGCGCGCGCTTGAGTGAAGCGCTCAAAGCCGCTGACATTCTGGCCGCCAAGGGACTATCCACCACGGTGGCCGATGCCCGCTTTGCTAAGCCGCTCGACAAAGACCTGATCCGCCAACTGGCTAAACACCATGAATGCCTGATCACCGTCGAAGAAGGCGCTGTTGGCGGTTTCGGGGCGTTTGTTCTGCATTTTCTGGCCGAAGAGGGCGCGCTGGATGCGGGCCTTAAGATCCGTACCCTGACCCTGCCGGATCGGTTCCAGGATCACGATAAGCCCGACGCTATGTACGCAGATGCGGGCCTTGATGCGGAAGGGATTGCCATTGCGGCCTTGCAGGCGCTGGGTTTCAGCGAGTCCGAAATTGTTAAGCTGGCCAAGGCATAAAAACGGCACCGGTTAGGGTGCCGCTCTTTAAGTTATCTCGTTATAATAATGGTGGCAATGACGCCGGTGGCAACGGCAGCTAAGACGTAGCGGTTATCAATCTGACGCCATTCATAGCCACGGGGCGGGGCTTTCAGCTTTTTATGCTTACGGTAATCGACCGGCTTGCCGCGCTGCCAGTCATTGTAGGCAACATAGCCGCCTTTTTTGTAGCTCGACTTATCGTGCTTGTGCCAGCCCTTGGGCGGCCCGCGTCTGTCATCATGGCGGGCTTCAGTCTTGCCCTTAACCTGCTCATGACGGTCATCAGGACGCGGTTGCGCCATAGCGGTGCCGCTGAGGCCTGCGGATGCCATCATGATGGCCATCATCGATGCGGCGAATATCTGTTTCATAGGGTCTCTCCTTTTCAATACTGTGTTCCGATGCCCTTACAATGATCCTTGCCCTATGAACCCTATCTGAATGTTCCAAGGTCTTAGTGTGTTGGTTTTATTTATGATTTGAAATATTTGCCGGTAATGTGGTCAGGCCCACAATCCGCAAATCGTTCTTTTCGATACTATCTGCGTTTGACAGCGAAGCGCTTAACGCTAAGCTCAGGGTTTTGCTGTGGTATGGGGATCGATCATGACGAATAGCGATGCGATGCAACGCCAGAAGGGCTTTCTGGGTCTGATCGAGCGGTTGGGGAATAAACTGCCCGATCCGGTCATGATCTTTGTGTGGCTGATCCTGGTTCTGATGGTGCTGTCGACCATCGGCGCGCAACTTGGCTGGTCGGCCTCGATCCCCTTTTCCGGCGATAAGGCGCCGCCGTTCTCGACGCTTGAAAACGGGGTCGTCACCTATACCGCCGACAGCTTGTTCACCCAGGAAAACATCACCCGCCTGCTGGTCGATATGCCAAAGACCCTGACCGGATTTGCACCGCTGGGCGTCGTGTTGGTCGTCATGTATGGCGCGGCGGTGGCGGAACGCACCGGCATGTTCAGCGCCCTGATCCGCTCAAGTCTGCGCAATGCCCCCAAGGCCATATTGACGCCGTGCGTGGCGGTGATTGGCATGTTGTCGCACCATGCCTCTGATACCGGTTATGTGGTCTTTATTCCTTTGGCAGCGCTGATCTATGCCTCGGTCGGGCGGCATCCGCTGGTGGGTGTGGCGGCCGCTTTTGCGGCGGTTTCGGGCGGTTATGCCGGTAATATCACGCCGGGTCAGATTGATGTGCTGCTGTTTGGGTTCACGCAGGAAGCGGCCCGCATCATCGATCCCGAATGGACCATGAACCCGATCGGCAATTGGTGGTTCATTGTGGCGATTGTGTTTCTGTTCACCCCCATCGTTTGGTTCATTACCGACAAAATCGCCGAGCCGCGCCTCGGCAAATGGGGCGGCACTAAGGACACCGAAATCGAAGCCGAACTGGCCAAGTCCGAAGTGACTGAGGCCGAAAAGAAGGGCCTTAAGGCCGCAGGCATCGCCGCGCTGGTCATCATCGCCCTGTTTGCGGCGCTGGCGCTGTGGCCGGGCTATACGCCGCTGATTGATGAAACAAAGACCGGCCCGGCGCAGCTTCAGCCCTTCTATTCAGCCCTGATCCCCGGCTTCTTCCTGCTGTTTCTGGCGACCGGCATATCGTTTGGCGTCAAGGCGGGCACGGTCAAATCCGACAATGACGTGGTGCGCATGATGGGGGAGGGCATCCGCTCCATGGCGCCCTACATCGTGTTTGCCTTCTTTGCCGCCCATTTTGTCGCCATGTTCAACTGGTCAGGGCTGGGGCCGATTGCCGCCATCAACGGGGCCGAAGTGCTCAAAGGCTGGAACCTGCCCGCGCCGCTGCTGCTGGTCAGTGTGCTGCTGTTCTCATCGGTGCTCGATCTGTTTATCGGCTCGGCCTCGGCCAAGTGGTCGGCGCTGGCCCCCGTCGTCGTGCCGATGTTTATGCTGGTTGGTATTTCGCCCGAAATGACGACGGCGGCTTACCGGATGGGCGACAGCTACACCAATATCATGACGCCGCTGATGTCGTACTTTCCGCTCATTCTGGCCTTTTGCCGGCGGTGGGACTCGACTTATGGCGTGGGATCATTGCTGGCCCTGATGCTGCCATATGCCCTGTGTTTCATGGTGGCGGGGATCGCGATGACCGCCGGGTGGGTGCATTTTGACCTGCCGCTGGGGCCCCACTCGCAGGTTCACTATACCCGCTAATTTTCCTGCAAACGGTTGGCGGTCAGACGGGCCGCTGCCGCCACAAACAGCACCCAGATCAGGCTGTTTTGCCCCAGAATAAAGCTTTCCGACAGGATCAAAAAGCTGAATAGACACAGGATCAGCACCGAGAAAAAGCCGTCATTAACGCGCGAGAACCGAAACAAGGCGCACAGGAAACAGATAGCCAAAAATACCGCAAAGGTAATCACCCCGACCCAGCCCAACTGCACCAGCAAATCCAGCCAGCCATTGTGCGCCGACGGCACCGGCCAGTGGGTTTCGCGCCGCACGATCAGGGCGGGCACGGACCCTTCGGCCCAGAAGGCTTTGTAGCCATAGCCGAGCCAGGGGCGTTCTTCGGACAGCCGCCCCAGCGCTTCCCAGATCTGGGTGCGGCCGGTCAGGGTCGGGTCTTTGCCTAAAGCTTTCAGAATCACATCGGGCATGGCCATAAACAGCACTGTGCCAAGCGTTGCCGCCGTCGTGGCGCACCAGACGATGACGACGCTGATCAACCCGCCGCGTTGAATGGCTACCAGCACCGGCATCGCCCCTAAACTTAATAGACAGGCCAGTAGAGAGGTCTTAGAGCGCGACAGCACGACCAATACGAATATCATTACGGCGGCTGCGATCCATGCCTTGCGCCGCTCCGGCACCTGAAAGGCGGAGGCACACGCGGCGATAAACCCCAGCACCATCATGGCGGCCATCTGGTTCTTTTCGTGCCATAGCCCGCGCCAGGCGCCGGCATTGATGTCGTGAGCGATACCCATCTTTGGGTACAAAACTGCTGCCAGATAGGAACCGATCGCCAGACCTACAAAGGTGATGCCCACAATCTGAGTCAGGTCTGAGCCCTTATAGCGTGCCCCCAGATAAAGCCCGAACAGGCTGGTAAAGGCCAGCGCAATGGCCCGCCGGCTGGAAACATCAGGCGCGATCGACCATACGGATGACAGATAAGCCAGCCCTACAAATATGCCGGTGGCAAACAAGGCAGGGATTACGCGCAAAAAACTTGGAATTCGTAAGGCGCACAGTAGCGCTGTGGCCCCGTAAACCGGCAGCCATAGCAGGCGCATCCACGCGGTTTCGCCGCCGTTTTCCTGATTGGGAGCAAATAGCGGCGCCCACAGGGCTTCGGTGAACATGAACACGCAGAAAATGGTCAGGGCGACTTCGGCGCTGCGGATCAACGCAGCCCAGCGATCCGCCGGTTCGGTGGCGGCGACATTCTCGGTCCGGTAAAAGGCGGCGGTCATGGCCCGGACACTACGCGTAAAAGGTCAAAATCTTGTTAGCTGCAAATCTGGATAATCAGTCCAGTATAATTTGGCGCAGTTCCATCTGCTTCAGGCGCTCGATTTCGCGCTGCTCCCGTGCCAGCCGATCCGCCTCGATGGCCCGGTCACGCAGGTGTTCAATAGCCCGCCAGACCGACGCGATTTCGTCGTGCGAATGATGTACATGGGCCGGGTCGTGGTGCGGATGGGCGTCAGGAATGGGCGTGTCGTATTTGCCCTCGGATACGCTGATGATAGCGTTGGCGATGGTCTTTAGCGGCTTTGAGATGAACTCCACGACGATCCACACCGATATGGCGACCATGAGCACGATCCCCATAATGGCGACCGTCATGAAATGAATGGCGCGTTTGGCGTTATATTCGCGTGCGATGGCCTGATGGTTGGCCAGATCTTTACGTGAGGCTAGAACTGCCTTTTCGACATCGGCCTGAAAGGCGATGCGGCGAGCGCGGGCGCGCTCATTATTGCCCAGTTTGTCCGCTTCGGCGGGCGATACCGTCGTCCCCAGCCGGATCAGTTCACGGCGGAAGGTTATAAAATCCGCGGCCTGCTTTTCGATAACCCCAAAACTGGCCAACTTGGCCGGTCCGCCATTGACGCGCCAGTCTTCCAGGGTCTGTTCGATTTCAGTGAGGTCGTTTTCGAGCCGCTTGGCAAAGACGCGGGCTGAGGTGGTGTCTTTTGACAGATATATGCCGCGTGATTCCATCACGGCACTGGAGACCAGATAGTTGAGGTGTTCGCCGTAATAGGTGTTGTCATAGGACAGACCGTAATTTTTCATCATCCGGTCATAGTCGCGGATGGTCAGTACGCCCAGTGCGGCAATCGCCAGCGCCATGACCGCAAACGCCCCGACAAGGGCAAGTATTCTGGACTTGATCGACATGGGTATCTCCCTGCCTTTATGTTTCTGCACGCAGATACCGGATATCGGCGTGTATTTCCCTGTGGTAGTTTTATGCCTTACTCAGCCGGTAAGGTTTTTGATGTGATGAATATATTATGCCTAAACGCGCAAATAGCAATGATTGATAAATCAGGCCTTCGTGATGCGGGCAAGACCTGTTTCCGGTGACGCAATACTTTTGCGGGTGCGAACGAATATTGTGCGCACCTTAATCCAGAAGGATCTGACGCATTTCGAGGGAGCGTTTCTCCTCGGCGTCTCTTTCGGCCTTTGCGGTGACTTCGGCCATTTTTGCACGGTCGGCCAGAAGCGACAGGGCTTTCCACACGGCTGAGATTTCGGTGCCGGCTCTTGTATCCGAAGGTGCGTTCCGGGGGGCATCATAGTCGCCTTCGGACACACGGATAATAGAGTGGGCGAGGGTCTGCATCGGCCGTGAAATATAGGCCATGGCCCACCATAGCGACAGGCCGATCATACTCACCAGCCCAAAGCCGACGATGACCACAAAATGCATGATGCGCCCGTCGCCATAGTTGCGGGCGATTTCACGATGGCGATCAAGTTCACGCCGGTTCATATCAACCCAGTGGCTAAGATCAGCCTGATACTGGGTGCGGGTATGGCGGTTGGTTTCATTATTACCATGACGGTCGGCGGCGGCCGGAGAGACCTGCGTGCCGAGGCGAATAAGCTCACGCCGGAACGCGACAAAGGCCTGGGTCTGGGTAACAAGCTCAGGGCTCAGGGTTGGCGGTTCGTTCAGTACGGTCTCGATGTCCTGAAGGTTGCGCTCAAGGCGGGCGGCGAACAACTTAGCGTCTTCGGTGTTGCGGGCGTGATAGATGCCGCGCGATTCCGCCACAGCGCTGGAAACCAACCCGTTGAGGTGCTCAGCCTTATGGGCGGTTTCATGGGTTTGCGTATACTGGGCCAGCATGCGGCTGTAGTCGGCAATGCTGACCACGCCCAATACGGCAATGGCCAGTGCCATGACGGCAAACCCGGCGACCAGCGCCAGAAACCTCGATCGGATCGACATGAAGACCCCACATACGCTTACTACCATCCCCCTAGGGATCGTTTCGATCCTGATTGAGCGGTATAAATGTAAAATAGAGGTGAATAACCACGGAGTTAAAGAGGTTATGTCTTTGAAACCGGAAATAAAAAGGGCTCCGCAAATTACATGCGAAACCCTTAATGGTAATTCGTGGCGGCTCTATTTTTAGTGGTTATCTCTTGGCAGGCCCTTGGTTTGGGCGATGCGTTGATAGGCCACGGCGTTTTCAAGCGCGGCACCGGTATCCATTTGCCCGACGACAGCACGTTGCATTTCCTGCCACGGCGTCTGGTGCTCAGGGTACTTAAAGCCACCAGCGGCGTCGAGGGCGGCGCGGCGCTCAGCGATCTCCGCATCCGAAATCAGCACATTGACGGTGTTGGTGTTGAGGTCAACGCGCACGCGGTCATCGGTTTTCAGAATGGCGAGATTCCCACCCGCCGCCGCTTCTGGCGACGCATTGAGGATCGACGGCGACCCCGACGTGCCGGACTGACGGCCATCGCCGATACAGGCCAGTGACTTGATGCCGCGTTTCAGCAGATAGTCAGGGCAGCGCATGTTGACGACTTCGGCGGCACCGGGATAACCGATCGGGCCCGCGCCACGCATGAACAGGATGCAGTGCTCATCAATGCCCATCGCCGGATCGTCGATGCGATGGTGATAGTCTTCGGGGCCGTCGAACACGATGGCGCGGCCTTCAAAGGCGTTCAGGTCAGCCGGATTGTTCAGATAACGCTCACGGAATTCCTCTGAGATGACCGAAACCTTCATGATGGCCGAGGTGAACAGATTGCCCGACAGGACGCGGAAACCCGCGTTTTCCTTAAGCGGTTTCTCAAACGGACGAATGACGTTTTCGTCTTCGATGATGGCGTCACGGCAGTTGTCACCGATAGTCTTACCGTTCACCGTCATGGCGTCTTCATGGATCAGGCCATGCTTGATCAACTGACCCACAACGGCGGGGACGCCGCCGGCATGGTGGTAGTCTTCGCCCAGGTATTCACCAGCGGGCATCAGGTTGACGATCAGCGGGACTTCTTCGCCGTACTGCTGCCATTCCTCAACCTTCAGATCCACGCCGATGTGGCGGGCGAGGGCATTAAGGTGGATCGGTGCGTTGGTCGAGCCGCCGATGGCCGAGTTAACGCGAATGGCGTTGATGAAGGCTTCCTTGGTCAGGATATCCGAAGGCTTGAGGTCTTCGTGGACCATTTCGACAATGCGCTTACCGGTGCGGTTGGCACATTCCTGACGGTCGCGGTGCGGGGCCGGAATGGCCGCCGAATAGGGCAGTTGCATCCCCAGCGCTTCGGCCAGAGAATTCATGGTCGTGGCCGTACCCATGGTGTTACAATAGCCGGTCGAAGGTGCGGATGACGCCACCAGCTTGATGAAGCCCTGATAGTCGATTTCACCGGCCGCCAGCAGTTCGCGGGCCTTCCAGACGATGGTGCCGGAACCGGTGCGCTCACCCTTATACCAGCCGTTGAGCATGGGCCCGACGCTGAGGGCAATCGACGGGATGTTGACGGTGGCCGCAGCCATCAGACAGGCGGGCGTCGTCTTGTCGCAGCCGATGGTAAGCACGACACCATCAAGCGGGTAGCCATAGATGATTTCCACCAAACCCAAATACGCGAGATTGCGATCAAGGCCAGCCGTCGGACGCTTACCGGTTTCCTGAATCGGGTGCACAGGAAACTCCAGCGGAATACCGCCGGATGAGATGATGCCGTCACGGATATGCTTGGCCAACTCAATGTGATGGCGGTTACACGGGCTTAAGTCCGATCCCGTCTGCGCGATGCCGATGATCGGCTTATCCGATTGCAGGTCTTCGAGCGACAGGCCGAAGTTCATGTAGCGCTCAAGATAGAGCGCCGTCATGTCGGCGTTGTCGGGATTGTCAAACCAGGCGCGCGAACGAAGCTGGGTTTTGGAACGGGAAACGGAATCGGACATAAGGCTAAGTACTTCGGTCTTTTATTGGGTTACGAAAATGTGGTGAACCGTGGTCTGGGTATAGGTCTGGCCGGGGTTCAGGCGTGTGGTCGGGAATTCCGGACGGTTGGGGCTGTCGGGGTAGTGCTGGGTCTCAAACGCCACCGCATCACCCATGCGGGTCACCTGACCACCCTTGCCGGGGATTTTGCCGTCAAGGAAGTTGCCGGTATACATCTGAACGCCGGGTTCGGTCGTCAGGATCTTGAGGCCGCGACCCGACGTGGCGTCGGTCAAAGTAACCGCCAGTTTCGGGGCCTTGGTCAGGCCGCCGCGCACCAGATAGTTATGGTCGATGCCGAGGCCAACCAGAATTTGCGGATGGCGGGCGTCGCGAACCTTGGAACTGATCAGGGCCGGGGTGGTAAAGTCAAACGGCGTGCCCTTGACCGACGCAATCTCGCCGGTCGGAATGGCCGTGGCTGTGGTCGGCAGGTACGAATCCGCTTCCAGTTGCAGGGTGGCATCCAGCGCGCTGCGGCCAGAGCTTACGCCGCCCAGATTGAACAGCGAATGGTTGGTCAGATTGACCACGGTCGGCTTATCTGTCGTGGCCTTATAGCTGATGGTCAGGTCGTTAGCATCGCTCAAAGCATAGGTCACAAAGACCTTGACGGTGCCGGGATAGCCTTCTTCGCCATCGGGAGAGACATAGGACAAAGTCACCGACGCCGTCGGGCCGGATTTGACCTCTTCGACCTTCCAGACCACCTTGTCCCAGCCCTTAAGGCCGCCGTGCAGGTGGTTACCGTTATTGTTGGTGGCCAGGGTATATTCCTTGCCATCAAGGGAGAATTTGCCGAGCGCGATACGGTTGGCATAGCGGCCGACGGTGACGCCCAGATACTGCGGCGTATCGACATAACCGTCGATGGTGTCATAGCCGATAACGATATCGTCAGCCTTGCCCGTCTTATCCGGCACGATCAGCGACTGAAGCGTCGCGCCATAAGCGATGACCTTGGCCGAAACGCCTTTGGAGTTTTTCAGCTCGACCGCTTCGATCTTGGTGCCGTCTTTCAGCGCGCCAAAGTCGCCCTTGGTGGCGGTGGCGGCCAGCGCGGTCGAAGACATCAAAAGGCTGGCAAGCGTCAGGCCTGCAGCTACGGCAAAAGATTTCATTATCGGTCTCTCCTGTGTAAGGTCTTCGGTCTTGCGTCATGGTGCCGAAGTCATCGGGGCCATGTCAGACTCTGTTCAACCAGTCTTTTAGCCTTGTGACTAAAGTCCGACAATAGCTGATTTTATTATCATACAAAATTAGGCGGCCCGCACTGAGGCGATCGCCTGAAAAAGGCTCAGGCCGGAAGGTTCAAGTTTGCGGAGACATGCTTTTTTGCGTGTCCTCTAACGCCATGCGCACCAGCGATTCCATGCACCAACGGGCGGCAGAAGCATCGCCGCGCTCAATCGCTTCGAATACGCGGGCATGATCAGGGATTGGATCGCGGCTTAAGGATTTATGGCGCTGTTTATAGCGGGTGGTCCAGCTTACCGCCGCCCCGATGGTTGTGCTGAGTGAGGCCAGCGCTTCGTTGTGGGTGGCGAACATCAGGGTGTGGTGAAATTCCAGATCGGCCATGCGTCCGGCCTCACTGGCTAAAGTTTCGGCTTCCATGACCTCAAGCGCCTTGCGCATCCGCTCGATCTGATCCGGCGTGCGTCGCTCGGCCGCGAGGGCGGCGGCGGCGGGCTCAGTGATCAGCCGCAGTTCAAACAGCCCCTTGATGAAATCCTCAGACGGCTCGGTCTCAAACATCCAGCCCAGAACTTCGGGGTCGAGTATGTTCCAGCGATCACGCTCAGTGACGCGGGTGCCGATCTTTGGGCGGCTTTCGACCATCCCTTTGGAGGCCAGAATCCGGATCGCCTCACGGTAGGCCGAGCGCGATATATCGAGCGATTCGCTGGAGTCGATCTCATTGGGCAGGATATCGCCGGACTTATAGACCCCGCCCAGGATCTGAACGCCCAGATTGTGGGCCAGTGCGCCGTGCAGGCGTCCCTGAAACGCCGCGCGGAACATGTCATGTCCGCCCGTCGCGGGGGTGAAGGTCAGGGGATGCTGTGTTTTATTATCGGTAAGCGTTGGTTTCCTCATGATCAATGCATGACATTTTCGCTGATATTTGACAAAGTTATTTTTAATCAGGCCCATGATTTGCGCTTTACGACGCATATTTGTCTGACTATATCAATCGGCCTGATGTTCCGTGCGGAACACGCCCAAAAACCATATACGGGAGCCCGTCATGACCCTGCGCCTTATTCAATTCGTAACTGCCACAGGCGAACGCCGTGTTGCCGCCGCTCAGGATGACGGTTCGGCGCAAGTGGTGAATGGCGTGTCCTCGACCTACGAACTGGCGACCGCTGCCATCCGCGAAGGGATTTCGCTGGATGCCAAGGTCACCGCCTTGGGACTGGGCGAGGCGGTTGATATCGCTGTGGCTTTGTCCGAAGGCCGCGTTCTGGCGCCGATCGATCACCCCGATTCGGCCCACCTGCACGTCACCGGCACGGGCCTCACGCACTTGGGTTCGGCCGAAAGCCGCAACAAGATGCACCAGGCGGCCGCATCTGGCGAAGAAAACCTGACCGATTCCATGCGCATGTTCCTGATGGGCGTTGAAGGCGGTAAGCCCGAAGCCGGTAAGGTCGGCGCTCAGCCGGAATGGTTCTATAAGGGCAATGGCGCGACTTTGGTGGGCCCGAACGTGCCGCTGCAATCGCCAAGCTTTGCCGAAGACGCCGGCGAAGAGCCTGAAATGGCTGGCATCTATATCATCGGTGAAGACGGCAACGCCTATCGTCTGGGCTTTGCGCTCGCCAACGAATTTTCCGATCATATTGTTGAGAAGCAAAACTATCTGTGGCTGGCTCACTCAAAGTTGCGCCCGGCCTCGATCGGGGTTGAAATCCGCACCGGCGACCTGCCGAAAAGCGTCGAAGGCACCGCCCGCATTACCCGCGGCAACGAAGTGGTCTGGGAAAAGCCGTTCCTGTCGGGTGAGGACAATATGTCCCATACCTTTGCGAATCTTGAATATCACCACTTCAAATATGCCCTGTTCCGTCAGCCAGGCGACATCCATGTGCACTGCTTTGGCACCTCGACCGCTTCGTTCGGTGACGGCATCCGCACCCAGGACGGCGATGTGTTTGAAATCGAAGCCTCACCGTTTGTCTTCGGCCTGCGCAATGAACTGACGACGACCAAGGAAGAAAAGATCGTGGTCCGCGCCCTGTAAGCGCCCGAACCTAAGCATCATAAAAAAGCCCGCCTTAAGTGAGGCGGGCTTTTTTATTGGAGCGGAAACATTCCGCTCAAGCCGCCACCAGCGGCGCGGCCAAGGTGGCGGAGCCACCGCCCGGTGAGGGACTAAAGATTTAAGTGACCGGATTATGTTTCTCGATAAAGCCAAGAATGGCCGTGGACATTTCGACGCGCTTTGCCTCAACCGATTGCCAGTGGTCCTCACCTTTCAGTTCGATAAAGGTCACATCCTTACCGGCGTTTTTCAGGGCGCGTTCCATGCGACGGCTTTGGTCAATCGGGACAACCACGTCATCCTTGCCATGTATGAGCAGGACTGGAATTTTACAGTTGGCCGCATGGCGGGCGGGGGATACGGCGTTCATATCGTCCTTGTCACCGAGAAAGCGTTTCCAGTAGAGCACGGCGGAACTTCTTGCAGACGCTGTTTGTGTGACTTTGTAATCGACAAACTCTTTAAGGTCGCTAAGGCCCGCGACGGATACGGCGCAGTTATAAACATCCGGATCGAATGTCGCGCCCGCCAACGCCGCGTAGCCGCCATAAGATGCCCCGACAATGGCCACCCGTTTGGGGTCAATCGTGCCGTCTTTGGCCAGATAGCGCACACCATCGGACAGATCGGTCTGCATTTTCCGACCAAACTGACCGTAACCGGCTTCTACAAAGGCATCGCCGTAGCCGGAAGACCCTCTGTAATTGGGTTGCAGAACCGCATAGCCGCGTGAGGCGTAAAGCTGGGACTCCCAATCAAAGCTTGAGGTGTCGCGTGCCTGCGGGCCTCCGTGCGGCAGGACGATCAGCGGCAAGTTCTTATGTACTTTACTCGGCGGTAAGGTCAGATAACCGTGGATCTCCAGACCGTCGGCGGCCTTATATTTGATAGGTTTCTTTTGGGTGATCCATTCGGCAGGCAGATCAGGATAGTTTTCTCCGATCGGCAGAGACTTTCCGGCGCCGAAGTCGATAAAATAATAGGTGCCGGGATCATCTGAGCTTTCGCCGTAAATCAGAACTTTACGTGGGTCCTCAGCCGCAAATTCGTAGATAGAGACGTTATAACCCGGCATGGCGCCTTTGCAGAGATCGGCCAGTTTCTGCATTTTCGGGTCATGATACTCATATGTGACCCAGTCATCCCAGCGGGCAAACCCGGCAAACTGCCGTGTGGTCGGATGAAAGCGCGGGCTGCGATCATACCCATTCTTATCCAGTGGTTCTGAGAAGGTGCCGTCGGCGCTGACTTCGAAATACCCCCCGGCATTTTCACCGGCATCGATATAGACAATAACCTTATCTTCGCCACGGCCCAGACCGATAAGAGACGGGTAATCGATGGCTTCTTTCTGGGTGTAAACCTTTTTCCAGCCGCTACCTTTTTTGTAAAATTCCAGCCGCCATTCCTTGGAATCGCGATCGAAGTCTGAACGGGCGACGGGTATACCTGACGGCGTGATTACCCAGTCGCGGGTGTCATTATAGCCCTGATCGATCTGCTTGCCACGGTTGGTGTCAAGGTCAAACCGGTAAAGGCATAGGGGCGATTCGCCCACCATGTAGTAGTTGGAAGCCGTCGCGTAATATTTGCCATCAACCTTTATGCGAAACAGGTCGCCAACCACTGTGTTGTAAAAATTATCCATACGGCTGAACAGGGTATGTAGCTTTCTGGTCGTCACATTAATATTGTGCGCCAGAAAATGCTCCTGTTTCGAACCGGCATATTCCCGCAACCCTATCGTGGTGGAGGTGGAGACGATGATATGGTCATTACTGCCCCAGAATACGCCCCGAACCTTGTGGTTGCCTAATTGGAACGGCTGGGTGGCTTCGGTGGCTATGTCATAGGATATGGCGTAGTAATCGCCATTACTCTTGGTAATTAGCGCAATACGCTTACCGTCAGGGGACAGGCTGACATCTTCGATCTTGGGGGAGCGCACATAGGCGGCCATATCAGGCCGCGGCGGTATATTGTTATTGTCAGCATCGACAGCCGTTTCTGCCAAAGCCTTCGCAACGATGCCATTAAGCGACAATGCCCCCATACCCGCCAGCATGGCGCGGCGGTCCATACGTCCCCCCATAATCTACTCCCGTAATGCCCGTGCCCCACGCACTTAATAAGGATTTTATACTTATGGTTTTAAAATACACAAGTCAGATAGAGGGTTAACGCGGTAATTCCTTAACCGAAGGCATCTGGTTGCGGAACCAGGTCATCTGGCGTTTGGCGTAGTTACGGGTCTTTTGCTGGGCCAAAGCGCGGGCGGCCTCCAGGGTCATATCCCCCTGAATACAGGCGCTTATTTCGGCCAGTCCCAAAACCCTCATGATCGGCCAGTCGAGTTTGAGACCGCTGGCCATCAGGGCCTCTACCTCTTCCATCGCCCCATGTTCCAGCATCAGATCAAATCGTAGGTCGCAGCGCGCGTACAGCCAGTCGCGGTCTGGCCGCAACACCTCAAGGTGGTAAGAGCCGTGCGGTAAAATAGGCGCATTGGTCTTTTGCCAGTCGCTCAAAGCCCGTCCGGTTTCCAGCCAAACCTCATAGGCGCGGGTCAGACGTTGTTGATCATTGGTCATGATACGGGCGCAGGCTTCGGGGTCAACCGACAGAAGCAGGCCGCGAAACGCCTCTTCGCCCATGTCGATATAGGTCTGGCGCGCCTGAGTTCTGGCCTGATCACCGATCTCAGGAATTTCCGCAAGACCCCGGATTAAGCTGAGGAAATAGAGACCCGTCCCGCCGACGATACAAAGGGACGTATCCCCGCGCAGGGCGGCATCTATAAACGGCTGAGCTGCCCGCAGCCACTGCCCGGTCGACCACATCTGATCGGGCTTTAAGTGACCATACAGCACATGGCGGGCAATGGCTTCATCGTCGGCAGAAGGGCGGGCGGTTAGCGTAGGTACTGCCTCATAAAGCTGCATGGAATCGGCATTGAGTATAATGCCGCCGGTCTTGACGGCCCAATCCAGCGCCAGAGCCGACTTGCCGGATGCGGTAGGGCCGGCCAGAAGCAGCAGGTGAGGGGGGGATGCGGACATATTGATGTGAATAGCCGCAATGTGGGTTGCATGACAAGCCGCCAAAGCCTAATCCCTGACGCGAACTTGTAAGGACTATCTCATGACCCAGCCCGACCGCGAACAGGTACTCAGCGCGCTCAACACCATCAAGGACCCGGTATCCGGGGCGGGCTTGTCGGACGCAGGGTTGGTGCGCGGACTGGTGCTGTCGCCGGATCGGGTCGGGTTCATGCTGGAAGTGCCGCGCGATCAGGTCAATCTCTATGGCCCTGTGCGGGCTGAGGCCGAGCGGATGCTGGCCGGATTGCCGGGCATCAAAAAGGCGCAGGTCGTACTCACGGCTGAGACCGAAGCGCCGGTTCAGACCCCCAAAGCCGCCAAACTGTCGCCGCAGGCCGCCGACCAGAACCGCCCCAAAGCGCCCGTGGCCTCATCGCGACCGGCCCATGTCAAGCGCGTGATCGTGGTCGGATCGGGTAAGGGCGGGGTCGGCAAATCAACTGTTGCCCTTAGTCTGGCGCTGGCACTCAAGGGGCTTGGGTTACGGGTCGGGTTGCTGGATGCCGATATCTACGGGCCGTCAGCGCCGCTGATGCTGGGGGTGACCACGCCACCGGCGTTTGGGCCGGAAAAGATGATGATCCCGCCGCAAGCCTTTGGGCTTAAGGTCAATTCGGTCGGGTTCTTAGTGGATGCCGATCAGGCGATGATCTGGCGCGGGCCGATGGCGTCGCAGGCGCTTAATCAACTGCTGACCCAGACCCTGTGGGGGACTGAAGCCGAGCCGCTCGATGTGCTGGTGGTCGATATGCCGCCGGGGACGGGAGATGTGCAACTGACCCTGACGCAAAAGACGATGATTGACGGGGCGGTGGTGGTGTCGACGCCGCAGGAAATGGCGCTGATTGATGCGCGTCGGGCGATCACCCTGTTTGAAAAAACATCCGTGAAAATTCTTGGGATTGTTGAGAACATGGCCTGGCTGGAAAATCCGGTCTCAGGTGAAGCCATCTATGTCTTTGGGCGCGATGGGGCCAAGATTTTGGCGCAGAATCTGAAAGTGCCATTTCTGGGGGACGTGCCGCTCGATCCGGCGTTGCGCAAAGGTTCGGATGAGGCGCAGCCGCTGGTGGCGCTGGAGCCCGACGGCGATGTCGCCGTGCGCTTTAAGATGATCGCTCAGGCGGTGATGGCGCAACTGGATTAGGGTGCGCTCGGTTTTGCCTTCCCAGCACATAGCGGGAAAAAGTTCCCTTTCTCCTCCCTATTGCGGAGCAATGGGGAGGTGGCGCGGCGAAGCCCGCGACGGAGGGGGTTTCTTAATGAATATCGAGCGTCTGAGTATCTACAATGGTGGCGCTATCCCCCTCCGTCATTTCGCTTTGCTCAATGCCACCTCCCCATCTGCGCCAAAGGCTAGATAGGGAGGAGAAGAGGAACTTATCCTCTGCGCTAAATTCCGGGGCCAGGGGCCGTGACCTTGCTCCACCGCTAATTTCGCTGTCAGTTCTTGTGCAGCGCAAAATCGTAACTAAATCTGCATCAGTTACTTATTCATGCGGAGCACGCACATGTCTCATTCGACCCTGTTTTCCCCCTATAGCTTTAAGGGCCTGGACCTTAAAAACCGCATCGTCATGGCACCCATGACGCGTCAGTTTTCACCGGGCGGGACGCCGGGGCAGAATGTGGCGGATTACTATACCCGCCGCGCCAAGGGCAATGTCGGCCTGATCATTACCGAAGGCACCGTCATTGAACGCCCGGCCTCCAAGAACGAAGAAGGCATCCCCAATTTCTACGGCGCAGCCTTGGACGGCTGGCGCAAGGTGGTCGACAGTGTGCACGCCGAAGGCGGCCTGATCGCGCCGCAAATCTGGCACACAGGCGCCATTTACGGCAATGATCCGGCCTGGAAGCCGACCCCGATGGACAGCCCGTCCGGCATCGCCCCCGATGGCACACCGGTCGGCCAGCCGATGACGGAGACCGATATCGCCGACACCATCGCCGCCTTTGGGCGTGCGGCCGCCTCCGCCAAGGGCATCGGCTTTGACGCCATTGAGCTGCACGGCGCGCACGGTTACCTGATCGATGAGTTTTTCTTTGCCGGTTCCAACAAACGTGACGACCAGTGGGGCGGGGTAACGCTTAAGGAGCGCACGCGCTTTGCGGCTGAGGTCATCAAGGCCGCCCGCGCTGCAGTTGGGCCCGACTTCCCGATCATTATCCGCCTGTCGCAGTTTAAACCGAACGCCTATGACGCCAAGGTCGCATCGACAC
The DNA here is from genome assembly GCF_014652575.1 of Asticcacaulis endophyticus. GTDB lineage: Bacteria > Pseudomonadota > Alphaproteobacteria > Caulobacterales > Caulobacteraceae > Asticcacaulis > Asticcacaulis endophyticus. The sequence goes on from NZ_BMZB01000001.1 coordinate 1,688,162, forward strand.
CGGAGGAAATGGAAGACTGGCTGACACCGCTGGTCGATGCCGGCGCCGATGTCATCCACGCCTCACAGCGCCGGTTCTGGGAGCCTGAATTCGACGGCTCTGACCTTAACTTTGCCGGCTGGGCTAAAAAGATTACGGGTAAGCCCACCATCACAGTCGGATCGGTCGGTTTGTCGGGTGAGTTCATCGCCGGTTTTGGCGGCGAAGTGTCTAATCCGGCGTCACTGGATAAGCTGTTGGAACGTCTCGATCGCGGTGATTTCGATCTGGTCGCGGTCGGCCGCGCCATCCTGTCCGATCCTGACTGGGTCGACAAAATCCGCACCGGCGAGACGGCCAGTCTGAAATCGTTTGATCGCTCACTGCTGGGTGAGTTGGTTTAAGCGCATTCTGAAAAGTGTGAAACGGTTTTCAGATACAAATGCGCGACTAACTAAGATTTTACCCGCTCATAGACCCGCGTGGTGAAGTCATAATCGTCACCTTCGCCCGCCTGATGGAATTCTGAGGATACCTCTTTCCACTGGGCGGGGTCGATGGCGGGGAAGTGGGTGTCGCCTTCCAGCCAGACATGGACTTCGGTCACATAGAGCCGGTCGGCTTTCTCAATCGTCTGCTCATAGACATTAGCGCCGCCGATGATGCAGACCTCATCCGCACCGTCATCCTTGGCGTGTTCGCGGGCGATTTCGATGGCTTCAAACAGGGTGGTGCAGATCAGGCCACCCTCGGCCTCAAACAATATATCGCGACTGAGGACAAGGTTCAGCCGCCCCGGCAAGGGCTTCTTCGGTAGGCTGTCCCAGGTGTTTGAGCCCATGATGATCGGCTTGAACTGGGTGATGGCCTTGAACAGCTTAAGGTCAGATTTGAGGTGCCACGGCAGAGCGTTCTCACGCCCGATGACGCGGTTTTCGCTCATGGCGACAACGAGGGATAGTTTGGGTTTCATGAAAGCTATACCGCCACCGGCGCTTTCAACGCACCGTGGGATTGATAGTTTTCGATGGTGATATCAGCGTACTCAAAGCCAAACAGGTCGCGGCCCTCAGCCAGTTTTAGCGTGGGGAAGGCAAAGGGGCTGCGTTCAAGCTGGGTTTTGGCCTGCTCGACATGGTTCAGATACAGATGCACATCGCCGAAGGCATGGACGAAATCACCGACCTCAAGCCCCACAGCCTGCGCGACCATATGGGTCAGCAGGGCATAGGAGGCGATATTAAACGGTACGCCCAAAAACACATCTGCTGAACGCTGATAAAGCTGGCACGACAGTTTGCCATCGGCCACAAAGAACTGAAACAGGCAATGGCATGGCGGTAAGGCCATGTCTTCGACCTCCGCCGGGTTCCAGGCCGAAATCACATGGCGGCGGGAATAGGGATTGACCTTAAGGTTCTCGATCAGATTGGCCATCTGGTCGATCATGCTACCATCGGGGGCGGCCCATGACCGCCACTGCTTGCCATAGACGGGGCCCAGATCACCGTTATCATCAGCCCATTCGTCCCAGATCGAGACCCCGTTATCTTTCAGGTATTTGATATTGGTGTCGCCGCGCAGGAACCACAGCAACTCCACCGCAACCGACTTGAAATGCACCTTCTTGGTGGTCAGCAGCGGAAAACCTTTCGACAGGTCAAAACGGATCTGCCGCCCAAACAGCCCCAAGGTGCCGGTGCCGGTGCGGTCTTCGCGCTTTGTGCCGGTGTCCAAAATCTCACGCAGCAGGTTGAGATACTGATATTCGGGGTGATCTGACATGGCGGTTACTTTATAGGTCAATTTGATTCCAATGGAGTATAGCCCGCTATGACCTTGCCCGTCTATCACGACCGTGACTGCGACCTGAGTGTCATTCAGAATAAACGTGTGCTGATCATTGGCTATGGCTCACAGGGGCGGACCCACGCGCTCAATGCCCGTGATTCCGGCGTGAAGGGTATCCGGGTGGCGCTGAAAGCTGGCTCGGCGACGCGCGCCAAGGCGGCTGCCGATGGCTTTGAAGTGGTGACGGTGGCGGGCGGCGTCGCTTGGGCCGAAGTTATCGTGGTGCTGACTTCTGACGAAGCCCACCAATCCCTGTTCCGCGATGAGATTGCGCCGAATTTGCGCGCCGGGCAGGCGCTGATTTTTGCGCACGGATTATCAGTCAATTTCGGGTTGGTGACGCCGCCCACCGATGTCGATGTCATTCTGGTTTCCCCCAAAGGGATCGGGCCGCGCATCCGCGACATTTATGTGGAGGGGCAGGGGGTGTTCTGCCTGTTTGGCGTTCATAATGACGCCACCGGTGCCGCCAAAACGATCGGGCTATCTTATGCAGCGGCCTTGGGTTGCGGTCGCAAGGGCATACTGGAAACGACCTTTAAGGACGAATGCGAAAGCGACCTGTTCGGGGAGCAGGTCGTCCTGTGCGGCGGCACGCGCGAACTGGTGTCGACGGCGTTTCAAACCTTAGTGGACGCGGGCTATCCGGCCGAGGTGGCGTGGTTTGAAACCTGCTATGAGTTAAAACTGGTGGTCGATCTGTTGTTTGAGCGCGGCATGTCGGGCGGATTTGAGAAGATATCGAACACGGCGGAATACGGCGCTTATCTGACCGGCCCGCGGGTCATAGGCGACGCCTCAAAAGCGGCTATGCAAGGCGTGCTCAAAGACGTGCAGTCGGGCGATTTTGTCCGTACCCTGATGGCCGATTACGACGCCGGCAGCCCCGACCTTTTGGCCCGCCGCGCGGCGTTGAAGGGGAATTTACTAGATCAGACCAAGGGGTATCTTGATAATTTGAATGTAATTCCCAAGTAAGGGAGAGGCTCAATACAAAGGATGGCGTTGTGATCGTCGATATATTTTTTGAATCTAAATTAGTCGCAAGTTATACGATCAATATCGGGATGCTAACAGGGGGTGAGCCACTAAGATCAGACTTCATTAAAGAGGCTGTAAGGTGCGCTAAGGAAGATGATTTGTTAACTGATGAGAAACTTGAGAAAGCAACATTTGAATTGCGGCGCTAATTAAGCCCATTTTAGTACCGCCTCGCCGCGCAAGATGGCCTCGACTTCGGGGGTATGTTTACGGTCGCCTTTGTCATGCAGGATCAGCGGCGGCAGCAGTTTTAGCGGGGCCTTACCCAGGCGTTTGGCGCGGACGATGACGCGCTTGGCGGGCTGATCGGCAAAGGGCTGGATCGGGCGGATGATGAACGACCCGCACCGTCCCGACAGGCCGTTCAGCAGGTCAAAAAGCCGGTCGGCGCGGTGGACAAACAAAATCTCTCCGCCATCCTTTACTGAACCTTGCGCAAACTCGGTCCACGCAGAAAGTCCATCATCGGCGATCCAGGCGGGGCGCTTAAGTTCATGGGGCGCGCGCAAAAGGGTCGGGTCATCGAAATAGGGCGGGTTGGACATCACCATATCAAAGCGTTCCAGCCCAAACGATTTAAAGCCTTTGCCGATATCGCCACTGATGGCGGTGTGACGCGCTGCCGGATCATTGCGTTTGATGTTTTCCTGCAATAATTCAAAGCTTTGCAACTCACGCTCAATGCCGGTCGCCACCACCTGCGGGCAGCGTTTATAGAGCGACAGCATGACCCCGCCGACCCCGCAGCCCAGTTCCAGCACCCGCACGGGTTTGACGCGATCTTCGGCCAGCACACCCGCCGCCGCGGCCGCCAATAGGGCTCCGTCCATGCCGATACGATAGCCCTTGGCCGGTTGCCACAAATCGACCCGCCCGTTCAGCAGGGTGGTTTCGACAACGCCAGAGGGTAAATCAGGGGACAGGTCTTCCATGACGCGGCCATACTACAGATTGCGACAAAACGACATAGGCCCGATTAAGACATGCCCACGCGGCGTTTATTGAGATATAACGCAAACGCTACTGACAAAGGCATGGACACCCGCGAAAAGGGGGGGTATGGCGATATTTCGAGTGTATCAGGAGTATGGTTTTGGACACGGCTGACATTGATAAAATCAGAGCCTGGGAAAAAATCCGCGGCCGGCCCGACACGCAGTCACCTGTTGCAGATGTCAATGATCTGGTGCGCCTCAGTGCCGCCGATATGGATGATGTCAACGCCCTGATCCGCGACCGTATGCAAAGCGATGTCGCCATTATTCCGGCGCTGGCCGATCACCTGATCGCCGCCGGTGGTAAGCGTCTAAGACCGCTTTTGTGCGTGGCGGCGGCACGCCTGTGCGATACGTCAAACACCCATCACCACAACCTGTCGGCGGCGGTTGAGTTCATCCATACCGCCACCCTGCTGCATGACGATGTGGTCGATTCCTCCAACCTGCGCCGGGGCAAGGTCGCCGCCCACCTGATCTGGGGGGCACCGTCATCGGTTCTGGTCGGCGACTTTCTGTTCTCACGCGCCTTTGAACTGATGGTTGAAACCGGCTCATTAGAGGCGCTCGGCATCCTGTCGAAAGCCTCGGCGGTGATTGCCGAAGGCGAGGTCTGGCAACTGACCAAGGCGTTCGACATTAACCTCAGCATCGACACCTATATCGAGATTATCTCGGCCAAGACCGCCGCCTTGTTTGCCGCGGCCTCTGAGAGCGGGGCGGTGTCGGCTAAGGCCACGCCGGAACAGCGCGAAGCCCTCCGGCGCTATGGGCTTTATCTGGGGCTGGCGTTCCAGATTCAGGATGATGCGCTCGATTACACCGGATCGGCGGCGGACCTTGGCAAAAATGCCGGTGATGACTTTGCTGAGGGCAAGGCGACGCTGCCGTTGCTGCTGGCCGTTCAGCGTTCCAAAGATACGCACGGCGATTTCTGGCATCGCGCCGTGTCGTTGCGCCAGCAGGCCGACGGCGACCTGCACACCGCGCAACAGATCATGAAAGATACCGACGCGCTGGTCGATTCCATCGCTATGGCCCGCGATTATGCGGCTCAGGCTAAGGCGTGTTTATCGGTGTTTAAATCCTCGGCCTGGAAGACGGCGCTCGAAAATCTGGCCGACTATAGCGTCACGCGACAAAAGTAAGTCGATTGACCCCTGACCGCGCACTCGATAATGGCCGGTTTTACGAACTGGATATTCTGCGGGGATTAGCATCGCTGCTGGTGGTGGCGTTTCATTATGTCCACTTTTACCACACCGATCAGTTTCAGGCTGATCTCTATGTCGATGTGCCGTTCTTTGACCTGCTAAGGCCGATCTATAGCCACGGGCAATGGTTCGTCGAACTGTTCTTCACCATATCCGGCTATGTGTTTTTCTGGCTTTATCGCGAACCGATCATGGCGGGGGCGGTGTCATTTCGGACCTTTGTGATCGCGCGTCTGGCGCGTCTTTATCCGCTCTATATCGCCACGCTGATCCTCACCGCCGGACTGATGGTCATATTCTACGGCCTTTATGGCTATGACTATGTGTATCAAGCCAATACCGTCGGCAATTTCGCCTTAAGCGCCCTGATGATCCAGCAATGGTGGCCGGGGGCGGTCCAAAGCTTTAACGGGCCGGTATGGTCGATCTCGGTCGAAATGGGGCTGTACGGCCTTTTTTTCCTGTTTTGTACCCTGAAGCTGGGCCGGCGGTGGCTGTGGGTGATTGTGGCAATCACTACGCCGCTGATGCTGTTGTGGCCAGAGGTTGCGTTCTTTCGCGGGCTACCCAGCTTTTTTCTCGGCGGTGTCGCCTATTTCGTGGCGCGCGAGCTAAGTGGCGTAGGGAGCGCGACCCGTAAGAGCATTTTGGGCGCGGTGGCGGCAGGCTGGATTGCCGCCTATCTATTTGGCCATGACGGGCTGATGAACGGTCAGGTAAGCTGGGTCTTTTCGCGCGAAGTCATGGTGTTGGGGCTGATGCCGCTGACCCTGGTGGCGGTCGATCTGTGGCGGGGGGCGATACGTTCGGAGCGCCTTAAGCCCTTTGTCTGGTTAGGGGACATCAGCTATTCGACCTACCTGATCCATTTCCCGCTACAGCTTTTGATCATGATTGGCCTGAATGGGTTGGAACCGGCCACCAAGGCGGCGGTGATTGCCTCGCCTCTGTTTTTTATGGCGTTTTTTGCTGCCTTGATCGGGGTGTCGATTTTAAGCTACGGCCAGTTTGAGATGACAGCGCGGCTATGGCTGCTCAGGCGGTTTTCGCCGCGCTATCGGCACTAATCTTGTAGCGCAGCCACAGCCATCCGACCGCAAACAGCCAGAACAGGGCCACCAAGGCCACAAATCGCAGGTTTAAGCCCGTTTCGATATGGATATAGCGCATGGTCAGGCCGACCGCGCCTGAGAAGGCACTTAAACCCCACACCCGCAGGGCCATGTTAAGGTGCGACGGGTCTTTGTGGATCAGCCATTGCTGATAGAGGTGGTCCTTATGGGCCTCAAACAATTTTGCGCCGCTTTTGGCGCGCAGGGCCAGCGTCAGCAGCACATCGACCAGCAGCGGTGCCAGCACATAACCGCCCAGCCACAGCGAGGTCACCCCGGCATGGATCATCAGCAGCACCCCGCCGGTAATCAGCGCCCCGCCAAACAGCGATCCGGCATCGCCCTGGAACACCTTACCCATCGGCAGATTGAACGGCAAAAAGCCGAGATGGGCCCCAAGGGCGCACACGCAGATCAGCAGCAGACCGGCAGCATAATAGGTGCGCTCGCTGAGCGGCCCCAGCACAATGATCATAATGACCATCAGGCCCAGCGCTATGGATTGCGACCCGATGGCCAGTCCGTTGGAGCCGTCCATGAAGTTGATAGTATTTAGGCCCAGCACCAGCCAGAACGCCGTGCCCAGCACCCCCAGCCACGGCCACAGGCTGATCGCTGCGCCAAAGCCAAAATCGATGTTGATTATGGGGTAGGCGCTGGCAAACCCAAGCGCCAGGGCGACCTGAAACAACAGCTTGAACCTGGCATTGAGCGCGAGCATGTCATCCAGTGCGCCGGATAGACCGAGAAGGGCCGCATAGATCAGCAGGGCAAAGCCATGTCCGCCGTCGCGCGGCAGTTGGGTGTGAAACAAGAGGCTGAAAATGGCAATGCCGAGCGCGGTCGCCGCCATAATCGCCATGCCGCCGGAGGTCGCGGTCGGGGTGCTGTGGGAGCCGCGGGCGCGCGGGCGGTCAACCGGGCCACCGCGGATGACCAGTTGCGTAAACGCGGCTGAGGCCAGTGCGGATATGACAAAGGCCGCGATGAGGATTAAGGGCGGAATGATCCAGAACTTAATCATGGAAGCTAAAGGCAAAAGCGTATGCCCCCTCCGTCGCGGACTTGCGCCGCGCCACCTCCCCCGTAAAC
>NZ_BMZB01000001.1:1695469-1883974 GCF_014652575.1 Asticcacaulis endophyticus
AGGGGGGCATCTTGGCTTTACTTCAGGCTGGCGCAGAAGCGCTGAATACGCTCACAGGCTTCGGTCAGGACGGCTTCGGACGTGGCGTAGGAAATGCGGAAGAACGGCGACAGGCCAAACGCCGCGCCGTGAACGACGGCGACCGTTTCGGTTTGCAGCAGTTCGGACGCAAAGTCCTCATCGGTCATGATGACCTTGCCCGAAGGCGCGGTCTTGCCGATCACACCCTCGATCGATGGATAGACGTAGAACGCGCCTTCCGGGGTCGGGCAGGTGATGCCTTCGCAGGCGTTGAGACCGGCGACCACCAGATCGCGGCGCTTTTGGAAGACGGCGGCGCGCTCAGGGATAAAGTCCTGCGGCCCGTTCAGCGCCTCAACCGCCGCCCACTGGGCGATGGAGCAAGGGTTGGAGGTCGATTGCGAAATGATCTTCGACATCGCCTTGATCAGCGGCTCAGGGCCGGCGCAATAGCCGATGCGCCAGCCGGTCATCGAATAGGCCTTGGACACGCCGTTCATGGTAAGCGTCCGGCCATAAAGTTCCGGCACGACCTGCGCGATGGTCGTGTATTTGAAACCATCAAAGATCAGGTGCTCATACATGTCGTCGGTCAGAATCCAGACCTGCGGATGCTTTTTCAGCACTTCGCCCAGCGCCTTAAGCTCAGCCTCGGTATAGGCCGCACCCGACGGATTGGACGGTGAGTTGAGGATCAGCCACTTGGTCTTGGGCGTGATGGCGGCTTCTAAGGTCTCCGGCTTCAGTTTGAACCCATCGGCCATTTCACCGACGGCAAACACCGGAGTGCCGCCCGCCAGCAGCACCATGTCAGGGTAAGACACCCAGTACGGGGCCGGAATAATCACTTCGTCGCCGACGTTTACCGAGGCCATCATGGCGTTATAGATGACCGGCTTACCGCCCGGAGAGACGGACACTTGTGTCGTCGCATAATCCAAACCGTTTTCACGCTTGAACTTGGCCACGATGGCGGCTTTCAGTTCAGGGATGCCGTCAACGTCGGTGTAGCGGGTTTCGCCGCGCTTGATTGCCTTGATCGCCGCGTCGCAGATATTTTCCGGCGTATCAAAGTCCGGCTCACCGGCACCAAGGGAAATGACCTTCTTGCCTTCGCGGGCAAGCGCCCGGGCCTTGGCGGTGACGGCCAGCGTGGGTGACGGCTTGACGCGTTTCAGGGTTTCGGATTCGGAAAAGGGGGCCATGAGCGTTCCTGCGGAAGGTATGGGTGTATCGGTTGCGAAGCTACGGGTCAGCGGATTTGACGTGCCGCTGGTAAAGCTCAAAATTCTCTTTACGCGCCCCGTGTCGTTTGTCCACTCGTCAAAGTTCATTTGCGGATAATTCGTGCTAGGTCAATGTGAATAAGACGGGACAGGTGTATCCCTGAAGTCATAGTTGCTGACGTTGCGGCGGCTTTATCATCTATTGCGCCTTTGAGTAGCCGAAATCAGTTGATAGGTGTCATTTTCGGGTTTAAGTGCCCCAAAAGTCACCGTCACACGCGGTAGTTACCGCTGTGACGGGTTGCGGATATATTTTGATTATGGTGCAAAGCCTCAAGGCCCTCTGGGACAATGTGTGGTCCTTCCTGACCAATATGGACTCAAAGGTCATGCGCGCCGTGTGGGTGACGCTGGCCCTGTTTGCCTGCGTCGGCCTTGTGTTCATGATCGGTAAGACCGATATCGGCCATGAACTGACCCATGAACTCGAAGCGTGGATGGCGCACTATTCCAAGTCGCCGTGGGCAGTGTTCATTGTCATCGCGGTCTTTACGATTTCAGCCTTTATTGCCGCCCCTCAGTTTGTGCTGATCGCCGCCTGCGTGGTGGCGTTCGGGCCGTGGCTGGGCTTTGCCTATTCATGGGTCGCCACCATCGTCTCAGCCGCCGTGACGTTTTATGCCGGACGGTTTATCGGGGCAGATACCCTGGCCAAGATCGAGGGCAAACGGATGCAGCGCCTGTCGGAATATATCGGGCGTAACTCGTTCAGCGCGTCGTTTATCGTCCGCAATGTTCCGTCGGCACCGTTCATCATCGTCAATATGGCGTTCGGCGTGTCTAAAGCGCGTTTTTCAGGCTTTATCCTGGGCTGTGCGCTGGGCTCTATCCCTAAGACAGCACTGGTCGCCCTGTTCGGATCGTCGTTTTCGCGATTGACGTCCGGCGGCGACTGGAAGGGGGCGGCCCTGATCGCGGTCATCGGTCTGGCGTGGATGGCGCTGATGATTTTTGCACGCACCCTGATCGAGAAATGGCGCGAAAATGGGCGAGGTCCGGCCTCTTAAGGTGCTGCCCGAAAAAAGCCGCAATAGGGTGGTGGGTTTGCGCCACTATTTTTTGGTTTTAATTTCATCATAGTCCTGAAAAACAAAGGCTTTTAAACGGGCCTTGTTATTTTGAATCATCTTTTTAAACTTGTCGCTTGCAATTGATTCCAGTTAAGGGCAAGTGACTGTCTCCCTGACATCGGGCATATGGTTTATGTGCATGGTTTGCAGCCTGTCTGCCCCGTCCGGATGAGGTGTCTTTGACCGCTGTGGCGGCTCGGGCGCAGATTAAAAAGTAATTCTGATCAGACTTCAAAAAGCGGTTGTATTCTATGTTTAAAGGCTTCTTCGGCGGGTTCTCGAACGACATTGCGATGGATTTGGGGACGGCCAATACGCTCATATACATGAAGGGCCGGGGCATAGTTCTCAATGAGCCGTCGGTGGTGGCGCTGCGTAATGTCGGCGGCCGCAAGGTGGTTCACGCCGTGGGCATAGAGGCCAAGCAGATGCTGGGCCGCACGCCGGGCCACATGGAAGCCATCCGCCCGATGAAGGACGGTGTTATCGCCGACTTCGAAGTCGCCGAAGAAATGATCAAATATTTCATCCGCAAAGTCCATAACCGCAAAGGCTTTGTGAACCCCAAGGTGATCGTGTGCGTGCCGTCAGGTGCAACTGCCGTGGAACGCCGCGCCATCAACGATTCGTGTCTGAATGCTTCGGCGCGCCGCGTGGGTCTGCTGGATGAGCCTATGGCCGCAGCTATTGGCGCCGGTCTGCCGATCCATGAGCCGACCGGGTCGATGGTCGTCGACATCGGTGGCGGGACGACCGAAGTGGCCGTTCTGTCGCTGTCGGGTATCGTCTATTCGCGTTCGGTGCGCGTCGGCGGCGATAAGATGGACGAAGCCATCACCAACTTCATGCGCCGTAACCATAATCTGCTGATCGGTGAAACGACGGCCGAGCGTATCAAAAAAGACATCGGCACCGCCCGCGTCCCCCATGACGGCGAAGGTCTGGCCATCGACGTCAAGGGCCGCGACCTGATGCAGGGCGTGCCGCGCGAAGTGCGCATTTCGGAACGTCAGGCCGCAGAAGCTTTGGCTGAGCCGGTCGCGCAAATCATTGACGCGGTTAAGGTTGCGCTTGAGGCCACTCCACCGGAACTGGCTGCTGACATTGCCGACAAAGGCATTATGCTGACCGGCGGCGGGGCTTTGCTGCGCGGTCTGGACGTCGAAATCCGCGATCAGACAGGTCTGCCGGTATCAGTCGCCGAAGATCCGCTATCGTGCGTGGCCATCGGTTGTGGTCGCGTGCTGGAGCATCCGCGCTGGATGCGTGGTATTCTGGACGCCACTCTGTCGTAAGCATATCAGCCTAAATTCTGTCGCTAATCGGCGCTATAAGGCCAGTCTAAAGTCGTTTGATTCGGGGTCAGTCGCGTGCCGCACGGGGATAAGCATTTCGAGCATTTGAAGCTGCCGGTCAACTGGGGCGTAATGGCTCTGGTGGCGGCGGTCTGTATCTTTGGTGCGCTCAGCTTTCTGGGCGACCGGCGCGAAGAAGTGTCGGGGCGTTCCTACGGCAACCGCTCAGGCTTTGATGCGGCCGCAGGGCCTGCCAGTAACGTGCTGGCCACCCCGGCCCATGTGGTCGGTGACGGGGCCAACTGGATCGATGACTATTTCTTTGCCGTGCGCGAAAACCGCATCCTGAAAAAACGGGTGCAGGATCTGTCGCTGTATCGCGATATGTATTTCCAGCAAAAAGACATTTCCGAACGCTATGAAAAGCTGCTCAACCTGCGCACCGAGCCGCCGGTGGAGATGGTGACGGCGCGTTCGGTCTCGGTCTCGCGCGGGCCGTTCAATAATAATCGCCTGATTGATGCCGGATCGAACGCAAAGATCCGTTTTGGTAATCCGGTCATTACCGATCAGGGGCTGGTTGGCCGCGTGGTCGGCGTCAGCCCCAAGGTCAGCCGTGTGCTGATGATCACCGATGTGGTCAGCCGTACCCCGATCATGATTGCCCGCTCCGATGCCCGCGCCGTCATGTCCGGTGATGGCGGTGAGTTTCCGCGCCTTGATTTCGTGCGCGGCAAGGATGCGGTCAAAAAAGGCGACCAGATATTGACCTCCGGCGACGGCGGCATCTTCCCGCGCGGTTTGCCGGTGGGTGAAGCGGTACAGGGGGTTGATAAGGTCTGGCGGGTTAAGCTTTATGCCAACCGCGCCCCGATCGATTTTGTGAAAATCCTGCTGTACGAAGACTTTTCACAGTTCCCGGAAGCCGATCAGGTGTTGATGACGCCGCAGATCACCGAACTTCTGCCGCAACCGGCAATACCGCAGCCTGTGACCGCAGGGGCGGCGGCATCTTCCGCAGGTGTGGCGTCAACAACGCCAGCCGGTGGCGCGACGTCTAGTGCAGCCACCCCGGCATCGGGAGCATCCGCGACCTCTGCCGCGGCCCGTCCGGCCGCCCCTCGACCTGCACAACCCAGACCGGCGCAGACACGCCCAGCGCAGACACCCGCCACGCAGCCCACTCAGGCCCAAACCCAAAGCGCTGCGGCCACACCTTCGACCGAGGTGCCTTTTTGAAAACGCCGTTTATCAAGACGCCGCTTAAGGTGACGCTTGATCGCGGCGTGCGCAAAGGCATGGCCCAGCGCATGATCGGTCCGCTTGACTGGATCGGCTGGCCGGCTTTGGGTGTGCTGGCGGCGACCATAGTGCTGGCTACGCCGATGAAGGTGTTCGGCCTTTACCTGCCGGAGCCGGTATTGCCACTCGCCCTGGCTTTCGCATGGCCTCTGATCCGCCCGTCTTACGTTGCGCCGTTGGTGCTGGCGCTGATGGGCGCGTTTCTGGATTATTTCTGGGGTGCACCGTTGGGGTTCTGGACCCTGTCGCTGATGATCGTCTACGGCGTGATTTTTTTGCTGCGCGGGTATATGGTCGGGCAGGACATGATGGTCATCGCCGGACTTTATGGCGTGGCGGTCATCGGTTTCTTTATCCTGACCACCCTTATGGCGACGATCGATTCCGGTATGGTGCCGCGTCTGATCAGCGTGTTCGAGCAGGCTCTGGCGACCTTTGCGTCGGTATTTCTGGTGTTGTGGCTGCTTGAGTCTTACGTCCACGCCGATGTGCGCTTTCAGTGAGTAATGGCATAGATGGCTGAAACCTCGATCATTTTCAGCGATGTCAACGAACGTCAGGGCGTGTTCTCGCGGCGCGTCTTCCTGATGGGCGGGGTGGTGGCGTTTGGCCTGTTTGCCCTGACCGGACGGCTGGCGCAGCTTCAGCTTATTGAAGGCGGCAAGTACCGGCGTTTGTCCTCGGCTAATCAGTTCAACTACCGCCTGATCCCGCCGCCGCGCGGGCAAATCCTTGATCGTAACGGCGTGGTCATTGCCGGAAACCGGCCGTCCTTTTCAGTGCTGGTGATGCGCTCTCAGGTCAAGGATATCGACGAAACCCTGGATCAGATCGCTTATGTCCTGCCGCAGACCCTGCTGCGTCGCAGGGCGATTCTGCGTGACATCAACCAGAGCAGGCGCTTTGCCCCGACCGCGATTGCCACCGACCTGAACTGGGAAGACTTCGCCAAGGTCAACCTCTATGCCTCGACCATTCCGGGGGTCGATGTGTCGATGGATGAGGTGCGCGTGTACCATTACGGCGGCGCATTTTCGCACGTCATCGGCTATGTGGGTAAGATTTCCGACAAAGACCTTAAGGCCGAAAACGCCGCCACTGGCGACGAAGAACAGCTTGATCCCATCCTGCTGCATCCCGGCTTTCGTATAGGTAAGCAAGGCATTGAAAAGGCCTTTGACAAAGACCTGCGCGGGGTGGCAGGAGCGCGTAAGATCGAAGTCAACGCCACCGGCAATATCATTGCCGAAGACTCAGACGGCATGCGTCCGGCCACACCCGGCGAAGATGTCGTCCTGACGCTGGATGCCGAAATTCAACAACGCGCGCTGGAGGTCTTTGGCGAAGATTCCGGCGGGGCGGTGTTGATGAACATCCACACCGGCGAAGTGCTGTGTATGATGTCGGCGCCGTCGTTCGATCCGAACCTGTTCGTGTCGGGGATCTCGTCCAAGGCTTACGGCCTGTTGCGCGACTATGAGCGCCTGCCGCTGCTGGATAAGTGCATTGGCTCGACCTATGCGCCGGGGTCTACATTTAAGGTCGCGACGGCTCTGGCCTTTCTTGAGGGCGGCATAAACCCCGAAGAGCGGGTGGTGTGTTCAGGCAGCTACCGCTACGGCAATCGCTCCTTTGCTTGCCACAAACGCGGTGGCCACGGCCCGCAGACCATGCATGACGCCATTAAGAATTCATGCGACGTCTATTTCTACCATATGTGTAATCGGGCTGAGGCCGGCCCTGACCGCATCGCCCAGACGGCGCGTGCGCTGGGGATGGGCCATGTCTTTGAAAACTTTGAAATCGCGGGTCAAAAGCGCGGCACCATTCCTGACCGTGAATATAAGCGCACGGCCTTTAAGAACGATCCGAAATGGCATCCGGGGGAAACCCTGTCGGTTGCCATCGGTCAGGGCTATGTGACGACCTCAGCCCTGCAACTATGTACCTATATCGCCCGCATCGCCAATGGCCAGAAGGCGGTTGAGCCCTATCTGGTCAAAAAAATCGGCGAAGTCGAGAAGGTTCCGTTCAAGGATTTCAAGGACTTGCCGTTCTCAAGGGCGCATCTTGATATCGTCCGCGCCGGCATGGTCGCCGTGTCCAATGATGTGACCGGCACCGCCTATCGCAATTCGCGGCTGAACCTCGGCAATATCGAAATGGCGGGCAAGACCGGCACGGCGCAGGTGCGCTCCTACGATAAGGTGACTAACCGCCGCAACGAAGGCATACCGTGGAAGCTGCGTGACCACGGCCTGTTTGTCGCTTTTGCCCCGGCCGATAATCCAAAATACGCCATTGCGGTCATCGTCCAGCACGGTATGGGCGGGTCGATGTTTGCCGCCCCGAAAGCGCGGGAGATCATGAAGCTGGCCCTGATCAAGGACCCTGAAATGCAGGCCCGCATCATTCAGCCCATGCCGGTTGATCCGAATTTGGCCAATGCACCGGATCAGCCGCTGACGTCCGATGCGGCCCCCGAACCGCTTGATATCAACCCGTCGCCCGACGCTATCCCACCGCAGTAAGGTATCTTATGGCCGAAAGCGCACTGACACGCCCCGGACAACGCGAACGCTATCAGAACAAGTTTGCCCAGATCGACTGGACGCTGTGCCTGATGATGGCCCTGATCGCCGGTATGGGCTCACTGGTGCTCTATAGCGTCGGTGGCATGTCGTGGGACCCGTGGGCCTATGACCATCTGTTTCGGTTTGGGCTGTGTTTCGTGGTCATGATCGGCCTGTCCATGATCAATCTCAGTATCTGGCTGAGCATAAGTTACTGGGCTTACGGTGGATCGCTGTTGCTGCTGGTGGCGGTTGAACTGTTCGGTAAGGTCAAGATGGGGGCGCAGCGCTGGCTCGATATCGGCATCACTGATATTCAGCCGTCTGAGTTCATGAAACTGGCCATCGTGCTGGCTCTGGCGCGCTGGTATCATGAAAATTCGGCTAAGGACGCCAACTGGTCGTGGAAACTGCTGGTGCCGATCTTCATGATCCTGATCCCGTTTACGCTGGTGGCACACCAGCCGGATCTCGGCACCGCCATGCTGATCCTGATCACCGGTGTTGCGGTCATGGTGGCGGCGGGCCTGAACTGGAAAGCGATTGCGACGGCTGCGGGGGCAGGGATTGTCGCTATTCCGTTTGTGTTCACCTTCGTCCTGCACGACTATCAGGCCAAGCGCATCACCACCTTTCTTGACCCGGAATCCGATCCGTCGGGGTCGGGTTACCACATCCTGCAATCGAAGATCGCCATGGGGTCGGGTGGGCTGCTGGGTAAGGGGCTGGGGCTGGGCTCTCAGTCGCAACTAAACTTTCTGCCGGAAAAGCACACCGACTTTATCATGGCGGCGGTGTCCGAAGAACTGGGCTTTGTCGGTGGGGCATCGGTATTTCTGCTCTACGGGTTGGTGATTTTCATGGCCCTGCGCATTGCCATGTTGTCCCATAGCCACTTTGGCCGACTGGCCGTGGCGGGGGCAATTGCCACCTTTGCCGTCTATGTGCTGATCAACGGGGCCATGGTCATGGGGCTGGCGCCGGTCGTGGGCGTGCCTATGCCGCTGCTGTCCTATGGCGGCTCGGTCATGCTCACGGTGATGGTGGGCTTTGGCCTGATCCAGGGTGTGAGGGTGCATAGATACCAGGAGCTACCCCGCCAGAATTCGATCTTCGCCCGCTTCGAATAAGGGAAAATCGTGAGATTTGAGCCAGATAATAGCCGACAAGCGCCGCAGGTAGACTAACTACCTGCAAGCGCAGACTGCGTATTAACTGGCTCAAATCTCACGATTTTCCAGCCGGGGGGCAGAACTTTTATACCTCCCCAGTTTACTGGGGAGGGGGACCGCACGAAATCGCGCAGCGATTGAGATGTGGTGGTGGGGGCTCTTTACCTACCCCAATACCTCAACCGCCTGATCACAGGCCGCCACCAGCGCCTCTAATATCCCCGGATCAGAGGACGAATGCCCGGCCTTGCCGATCAGCTTAAAGCGCGCTTCCGGCCACGCCTTGTGCAAGGCCCAGGCGCTGTCCATCGGGGTGACCACATCAAACCGGCCCTGAATGATCCATGCCGGAATGTGGCGGATGCGGTCGATGTGATCGAGTATCCAGGTCTCAGACTCAAAGAAGCCCTTGTTCTGGAAGTACCACGATTCAATGCGGGCAAAGGCGACCGCGAATTCGGTATCGGTGAATTTTGACGGCGTATCAGACGGCCCTTCGATCGACAGGGTGGCCCCCTCCCAGCCGCTCCACGCCAGAGCCGAGGCCGCTTGTGCTGCCTTATCATCACCGTTCAGCCGACGGATGTGGGCGGCCATCAGGTCGTGGCGCTCATCTTCGGGGATGGGGGCCACGAAATCCTCCCAGATATCGGGGAACAGGTAGCTGGCGCCTTCCTGATAGAACCATTTCAGTTCCTTTGGCCGCACCATGAATATGCCGCGCAAGATCAGAGCCATCACCTTGTCCGGGTGACTGATGGCGTAGGAAAGCGCCAGTGTCGACCCCCATGACCCGCCAAACACCGCCCATTGCCCAATCCCAAGCTTTTGCCGCAGGGCCTCGATATCGGCCACCAGATGCCAGGTCGTGTTGTCGCTCAGGTCAGGATCGCTTGAGGCATGCGGTGTCGATTTCCCGCAGCCACGCTGATCTAACAGGATAATGCGGTAGAGTTTCGGATTGAAGTAACAGCGCAAATTGGGGCTGGTACCGCCACCTGGGCCGCCGTGCAGCACCACGACCGGAATGCCGTCCGGGTTACCGCTTTGCTCATAATAGATCCGGTGGCGGCCCCCCGCGGCCATATAGCCCTGATCATACGGCTCTATGGCGGGATAGAGGCCCTTGGCGGGTCTGGGGTTGAGGGAATCGGTCATAATCAAGTGGCGTTTGAGGCAGTTGCGATGGTAATGGGCAGGTGTAAGGCCTATCAAAGACTGAAATGTCACGGATCACAATACCTTTTTCCCGCAAAGACCCGCAATCGCCGCGCCCTGATCTGTCGACGCGCGCGCGTCAGGCGTTGTTTTACACCTTTGTCTATATCGGCACCGGCGCGTCATTGCCGTACATGCCGCTGTGGTTCCAGTCCCAGGGCTTAAGCGGGGCTGAGATCGGGCTGATCCTCGCTGTTCCGCTGTTGCTGCGGGCCGTTACCGGGCCAATCATCGGCGTGTGGGCCGATAATTTCAGGCTTTACCGGACGCCGATGATATGGCTGGCGCTGGCGGGAGCGATCTTTTATGCTTTGATGGCGGCGTCACCGGCCTTTGGCGATTATAAATTCTATGGTTTTCTGGTGCTGTGGACGGTGGGGTATACGCTAACCACTTCGGTCAGTCCGCTGATTGACGCCATGACCTTTCAACTGGCAGCAAAAGAGGGCTTTGCCTACACCTTTCCGCGCGCGATCGGTTCGGCGGTGTTTGTCGCGACCAATATCCTGCTGGGGTTTTTGCTAACCCTGCTGACGCCCGATATCATTTGGGTGTGGGTGGTGCTGGCGGGGATGGGAATATCGGCAGCGGCGGCGCTTATTCTGCAACCGAAATCCAAGGACGACTTACCAGACGTGGATAAGGTTGCGAAAGAGGGGCCGCATGAAAGCGGGGTGGTACGGCTGAAAGTCCTGCTGGCCAATCCGACCCTGGTGTGGGTGGTGGTGGCGATGGGCTGTTTTCAGGCCTCCCACAGTTTTTATTACGGTTTTTCGACCATTATTTGGCAAGGTGAGGGCTATAGCGGCACCATCTGCGGTTATCTGTGGGCCGTAGGGGTGGTGGCCGAAGTCGCCTATATGGGCCTGACGCTAAACTGGCGACGACGCATCGGGCCGTGGCGAATGCTGGTTCTGGCTGGGATTTTAAGCGTGGTGCGCTGGGGGATCATGGCCCTGTCGCCGCCGCTGTCGGTGCTGTGGTTCGTTCAGGCCCTGCATGCTTTTAGCTTTGCCGCCATCTATTTGGCCGGGCTTGAACTGGTGCAGACCCTGTCGCCGCGCCGTCTGGGCGGTCTGGCCCAAAGCCTCAGTGCCGCCTTTACGACCGGGGTGATGATGGGACTAGGGACGCTGGCATCAGGCGCCGTCTATGACCGTATCGGGTCGGGTGGTTACGGCTTGATGGCGGGGCTTTCATTGGCCGGTCTTGGCATTGCTGTATGGCTCTATTTAGTTCCCTCTCCCCGTGCCCTCAAGTAGCGAAGCGATAGGGCAATCAGAATGACGGGGAGAGGGGTAGGGTGAGGGGCCTTAACAAGCTTTCAACATGCTGAACATGGGTTTTTGCCCCTCATCCGGCCAGCCATCAAAGATGTCGGGCCACCTTCTCCCGCTTGCGGGGAGAAGGAGATGATTTAGCCCCAAAGTTCGGGTAACGGCGGTTCCAGCATAGAACCCACGATCCCCAGACCATATTCCCGGTCTTTGGCCAGCAGCAGCGGCCCGTCCAGATCCACGAAATCAGCCCCTTGGGCCACGATCATGGCCGGAGCCATCGACAGCGACGTCGCCACCATGCAACCGACCATGACCATCAGTCCCTTATCGCGGGCGGCCTGATTGAGTTTCAGCGCCTCGGTCAGCCCACCCGTCTTATCAAGCTTGATATTCACGCACTCATAAAGCCGCGCACAACGTTCCAGATCGGCCGAGGTATGCAGGCTTTCATCAGCGCACAGCGGCACCGGCGACGTGTAACCCAGCAGAGCCTCATCATCCACGACCGTTAAGGGCTGTTCAATCAGCACCACCCCCAGCGCCTTAAGCTCTGGCGCAATCCGTTGCAGGGTCTCGAAATCCAGCCCTTCATTGGCGTCTACGATCAGGCGGGTTTGAGGGGCGTTCAGCCGCACTGCCTCAACGCGGTCCAGATCATCCGGCCCACCGATTTTGAGTTTCAGGATCGGACGGCGGGTATTGGCCGCAGCCTGCGCGCCCATAGCTTCGGGGGTATCCAGGCTTAAGGTATAGGCAGTCTTGAGCGGCGACAGGCTACGCAATCCGGCGGTTTTGAACGCGGGCACACCGTTTTGCTTGGCACGCAGATCCCATAGGGCGCAATCCAGCGCATTTCGCGCCGCCCCGGCGGGCAACAAAGATTGCAGAGCGTCAATGTTGAGGCCCGCCTCAACCTGCGCCCGGATCGCCTCAAGTTCCGCGATAGAGGCGTTGATACTTTCGCCATATCGGGCATAGGGCACGCTTTCGCCGCGTCCGATGTGATCTCCGTCACGCAGTTCGACATAGAGCACCTGCGCTTCGGTTTTCGATCCGCGGGCAATGGTGAACCGGCCCGCAATCGGCCAGCTTTGGGCCTCAATAACAAACGCGGTCATCAGGAAAGGTCGCTGATCGCCGCATCGAACAGCAGGTATGCCCGGCCGGTATCGTTGGCCAGCACATCCATCAGGGCCGCTTCCGGTTCTGGGGTCAGCAGGGCGACATTGATCTGACGGTCATAGAAGGTTACGAAATCATTGACCTGTTCCCGCAACTCGGCATCCGCACTCAGGCGGCGCGACAGGCGGTGCACCGGATCGGCGGCGACGCGCACAATCACTCGACGGGCCGTGTCATTGTCATCGGTGGCGATGGCCGCGACCGCTTCTTCGAGGCGCGAACGGGTGATCAGGGCCTTGGCATCAATCCCCATACGTGAGACTTCGTTGATCAGCATGTCATCAAGGTTATCAAACTCTTCGGCGTCAGGCAGGGCAGGTGTGGCATTGGCCAGAGCCTCCTGCGCCGCCTGATAGGAATAGGGCGGCGGGGCCGGCGGTTCATCGTTGTCCAGTTCCAGCGGCGGCGCTGCCGGTTCCTGACGGCGCGGCGTGCGCGGGTCGTGGCTGTTCATACCGCCGAGGAGGTCGCGCCAGGACCAGCCATCGCTTTGGGACTTGGCCTGACGCGGATCAACTTGCGGCTCAGGCTGAGGGGCTGGGATGTGCATGTCGTCGTCGACATCATGCTCAAGCGGCGTCAGACGCAGGCGCGGCCGCGGTGCTGGGGCCTCCGGCGGGATGGGCTCATAGGTTTGAGCGACCGGTTTCGGCTGAGGTGCGGCGGGGGCTTCAAACGGGGCCGACATAACATCCCGCGATACCGGGCGGGCTGGCGGGCGCGGGGCTTCGCGGGCGGGCGCCGGTTCACGGGCTATGTCTTTGGCGGGCGGGGCGACGAACGGATCAAACGGCTCAGGGGCCACGCGGCGCGGCGCCGGTTGAGGTGCGGGCTGAGCGACCGGAGCCGTGGCTGATCTCGTGGGCTCTGGCCGAACAGGTTCCGTCTGTGCCGGACGCACGGGCTGTCCGTAGGATTTACGGGCGTCGGTATCGGTGGGGCGAAGCGGCGGGCGCGCAAAGGTCGAGGCCGACGGCGCCGTGCTGTGCCCGGAGACCATACCCATCATGCGCACGGTTTCCTGGAGCATTTCATAGTTGCGCTGCACCCGCTCCTGAAACTTCTGATCGACGGCTTCGGTCTCAAGCGCGGCGCGGCGGGCAGATTCGGTCATGGCCAGAAGCCCGTCTTCGACGCTGCGGCGGATTTCATTGATCCGTTCCTGCGCGATGTGCGGCAATTCATCGGCGCGGGCATAAAGCCCGTTCATGGCGCTGGCGACATCGGTGATGGCGGCCTGAGCGTGCTGGAAGGTCTGATCCAGCCGCTCGGCGGTGCGGTCACCGGCTTCATTGATCAGGTCCGCGGAATTTTCAATCAGGCGGCGGGCAGCGGCAAAGCGGCTGTCGAACGCTTCATCAGCTTTTTTACCGGCTTCGAACAGGGCTTCATTCAGACGGTCTACCCGCGACTGGGCGGAACCTGCCGCCGCATCGGCAGTGCGACGGGCGTCTTCGGCGGCGATATTGAGGGCCTCCAGAGCCTGACGGGTTTCCGCAATCAGTTCATCGCGCGCGTCAGCGGCCATGGTCGAAATATTGGCCAGAGTTGAATGGATGCGCGTCTCATATGAGGTGCGCTCATTCTCCGCCGCGCCTATCGCCTGACGCAGATGCTCCTGTGCGGCGATAACCAGATCGCGCAGCACATCGGCCCCGCGCGATGAGGTTTCGCCCAGATCGACGGTCGCCTGACGGGCGGTCATCAGCGCGTCGGTCAGTTGGTTGCGCTGGCCTTCGATATGCTGGGCGAAGTCTTCCTGATCGGCGCGTAGGGAAAGCGCCGCCGATACTAAACCAGCGCGTTGTTGCGACAGGCCTTCTTCGACGGTGCGGATTTGATCGACCACGCCGTTTCCAGCGGTTTCCAGCCGCAAGGTCTGGCGGCTCAGGTCGTCCGATATCGCGCTGGCGGTGGCCTGAGCGTCGGCGGCGACACTGGCGAGGTCGGCGGCGCGGGCGGCAAGCGTCGCTTCGGCTTCACGAAGCTGGGTCTGAGCGAGGTCTGAGGCATCGGCGACCATGCGCGCCTGCCGGTCGACCGCATCGATCACGCCCTGAGCCTGACCATCCAGCACCTGGGTCATCTTATAGATCGCGTCGCGTTCTCCTCCGAGAGAGGTAGTGATGGCGCGGGTTGTGTCTTGCGCGGTCGTGGCGGCATCAAGGATACGGTCGGTTTCCGACTTCATCTGGTTGGCCAGGGTCGTCAAGTCGCGGTGGGCCATCTGAACGGCGCGCACGGCCTGATCGACCTGATGGCGCAGGTTTTCCACGAGTTTGCTGGCATTATTGGCGGCGGTGGCGGCAGGGCCGACCATGGAGTCGGCAAGGTCTGAGGCGCGGCGGGTCTCACGCGCCAGAATAGCCGCCTGACGCAGCAGGAATGCCGAGGCGAACACCATGCCCGCCGGGAACAGGCCCATAAAGACCAGAATGATGGCCTTGAGCGGGGCGGTAACAAAGGCGTCAAGCTGGGCTTCGGCACCGAGCGCAAAGGCGGCCAGCCCCAGTGCCCACAGCAGGCTGACAAAGGTGGCCCCAACCCAGTAAGGGCCTGAATTTACCGTCATTTCCTGACGGCGGGTGGGGGTGTGCAAAGGTTGCAGTTCCGAAGACCGGGCCTGTGCCGGACTAGCCGATTTCGCGGCAACCGGCGGGCTGGCTTCGGGGGGCGGCGTCGGGGTGGCCACGTCATCAAAAATATCATCAGCGTGAGGTGAGAAGGCTGTATGGGTTTCAGCCTCACGCGCCTCGCCATCAACTTGCGGCGCGGTCAGATTAAGCGGCGGACGGGTTCTGAATTTCATAAACGGCACCTTTGAGCCATATCCGGATTGTTCATCGGGTTGGCTTATCCCATGAGGGGAAACGCTATCCTCAACCGGCGCGTATGGTAAAGGGGTTTGTCAAAATTTTTGTCAATTTTTCGTGGAGATGCCGAACCTTAGCGGCATTTTATAACTCACAGAATGATATCGCCTGACGGATGCGCGGTCGGGTCCATCATTTGCCGGGCGCGTTCGGCCTCGGCCGCTGCGCAGGCGGCTTGCGCGACCAGTTCCAACTGCTGAGCGTGGGCTTTTGCGGCTTCAACAGACGCCAGATCAATCGGTGGTATAGTAAAGGCTTCGATGTTGAAAGGCTCGGTGGCAAAGCTTTGCGGCAGGGTAACCGTGACGCCGCTAAGCGACTTACCGTCATGGCGGAACGACAGACGTGATCCCGGATGTGATATCGGGCGCGCGTGGGGCTTCATTTCTGCGGCTTCGATCTGAGCTTCGAACGCCTTCATCTGGGCTTCGTGCAGTTTCATATCAGCTTCGTGCGCGCTAATCTCGGCTTCATATTCGGCGCGTTCGGCAATGGCAGCCATGTGGTCGGCTTCGGCATCCGCCGGTTCGCTATGGATATCGCTGATGGGCTGCGGGGCCAGGGGTGCCGACGGTGGTTGCGGCGCGGACACTGGGGCGACTTCCGTCACGGGCGGCGCGTAAGACGAAGCTTCCGGCGGGGTGGAGGCGGGTGCGCCGCGACCGACCGGTATTTCCGAAGCGCCAAAATGCGCAAAGGCCGCCGCAATCAGCGCGGCGATAAAGGAAATAACGATGTCAAATATCGATGACATGACAGGCTGCGCAAGAGATAGGGTTTGGCCGCAAAGGCGGCGGGAATCATGTGTTCAGGTAATACGCAGGTTACTTATGCTCACTTTATGCCCTGTTTTCATCACGGTTGCAACTGAAACCGGCGCAAGTTTTTGACGTAAAGTCATGTGGCCTTGATAGGTTTCTACTTGCGGCAAATTTGTGGCAATTTGGTAAAGATTCAGCGAAACTGATCCTTGCGGGCGCGCAGGTCGCCAAAGCGGTTCGCCTGCGCGTCAAAATCCGGCTCCATGAGCGGGAGTTTCAGGAACGGATTGGCGCGGATTTCATCGCCAAGGCGCGAGGGTACGGTGGCCAGGGCACCTGCGCGGCGGGTGCGTATGTCGCTGGCCTGAACCGCCAGATCATCATGAATATCAAGGCTTTCGGCAAAGCGTAGATTGTCGAGCGCATATTCATGGGCGCTGTAGATAAGCGTATCTTCGGGCAGGGTCATCAGGCGCGTCAGGCTCATCCACATGTCGGTGGGCGTGCCTTCGCGCAGCCGCCCGCAGCCCAGCACAAACAGGCAGTCACCGACAAACGCGACTTTGAGGTTGCGGTTTACATAGCCAATTTGCCCGGCGGTGTGACCGCGCAGATCCATAATCTCAAAGCGCGTTTCCCCCAGAACAACCTCGTCGCCGGGGTGTATGACCTGATCCAGAGGGGCGACTTTGGTGACCTCCTGCGGGCCTAAAACCTCGCAGCCAAAACGGTCTTTCAGCGTCTGATTACCGTTCGTGTGATCGGCGTGCCAGTGGGTGTTGAAGATGTAGTCAAGCCGTCCCCAACCCAGATCCGCAACGCCGCTCGCAATCACGTCCGCGTCGGGAGTGTCGATAGTGGCCACCTGTCCGGTCGCCTGATCGCGGACTAAAAAGGCGTAATTGTCCTGAAGACAGGGGAAGACGCGGATATCAAGAGCCATGTCGCTTATGTAAGTGCGGCCGTTCCTATTGTCAAAGAATGGCCCTATTGTCAAAGAATGGCCATGTGTAAAATAGGGGGACGGTTGTATGTTCAGGGGAATTGCTGCTAACATAATGCCCTGAAAAGAATAGTTCCTATAAGGATTTGCGTAGCCCGTGCGCCGTTCGGTCGAAGATTTAAACCGGTTTTATACCACCCCCGAAGGGATGATGGCCCGCCAGATGGTCAGCGATAAGCTGATGGAAGCGTGGGATGATGTGACCGGCCTCGATGTGCTGGGGCTGGGCTATGCCACGCCGTATCTGGCCCCGTTTGCCAAGGCACGAAGGGTTCTGGCGGCCATGCCGGCGGCGCAAGGCGCTGAAATCTGGCCCGAAGACCTGCGGGTGCGCTCGGTTCTGGTCGATGAGCAGGCTCTGCCGTTTTCGGGCGGCCTGTTCGACCGGATTTTGCTGATCCACGCCCTCGAAGAAGCGCAAAATCCGGAACGTCTGTTGCTGGAGGCGTCGCGCCTGCTGTCACCCAATGGCCGTCTGATTATTGCGGTGGCGGCGCGCGGCGGATTCTGGGCCCATGCCGAAAAAACCCCGTTTGGCCACGGATTGCCCTACAGCCGCATGCAGCTTGAAACCGCTATTCGCGGTGCTGAGCTTGAGCCGCTGGCCTGGTCCTATGCGCTTTATACGCCGCCGTGGCGGGCCTTGACGCGCTGGTCAAAGACGATTGAAATGATCGTTCCGAACGTGCTGCCGATGAATGGCGGGCTGATCCTGATGGAAGCGGGCCGCCGGCCGTTTGTGGCGCTGACTCAAAAGTCCGCTGACAAATCGATCTTAAGCGATATCCGTGAGGCCCTGGGGGCGAAGCCCGTGCCGACAGCGCGTGAGATCGAAAAGGCATGAAATTTTAAGTTGAGACCCGTTGATTGTGCTTTTCGAGTCATAGATTTTGGGCCATATCACCCTTCATGAAACATCTGATTATCATGCGCCACGGCAAGGCGGAAAAAGACGCCGAAAGCGGCGAGGACTTCGATCGCGATCTGGCCCCGCGGGGCTTGCGCGAAGCGGCGGCGGTGGCGCTGGCCCTTAAAGATTATGGGCTAAAGCCTGATTTTGCGCTGGTCTCTTCGGCCCACCGTACGCTCCAGACCTTTGAGCAGGTATCAGCCGTGTTTGGCGGGATCGACGCCGAAGTTAACGACGCCATTTATAATGCCGACTCGCGCAAACTGCGTCAGTTTATCGAGGCCCATGAGGATCGCGGTGAGTGCCTGCTGCTTATCGCCCATAATCCGGGCGTGCAGTATCTGGTGGCGGAGTATCTCTATGAAGGGGCGGCAGGGCCTGAGGTTACGGACCGTATCCGCAACAGCTACCCGACCGCGACCGCGACGGTATTCGAAGTCGATGTGGCGGGCCGCCCGACCTATGATGGCCTCTATAAGCCCAAGGATTTGATTGGCGCCGATGAGGAACCGGCCTGATGGATTTTTTTAAACCCATCGTCAGAACCCTGCACGCCCTTGATGGCGAAGACGCTCATATCGCCACCCTGCATCTGCTGAAATTGGGCAATGTGACGGGCATTGGGCCATCGTCAGATTACAATCCGCCGGAACTGAGTGTAACCATTCCTTATGAGGGCGGGGCGCTTGAAGTTGGCAATTGCGTGGGGCTTGCCGCCGGTTTCGATAAAAATGCCGATGTGCCGCTGGCCATGATCCGCGCCGGTTTTGGCTTTGTCGAATGTGGTACGGTCACACCTCTACCGCAGGCGGGCAACCCCCGGCCGCGTCTGTTTCGCCTTAAAGAAGACGAAGCCGTCATCAACCGCATGGGCTTTAATAATAAGGGGCTTGAGGTCTTTTCCGGCCACCTGAGCCGCTATGCCGGACGGCCCAACCATGCGGTCATCGGCGCCAATATTGGCGCGAATAAGGACGCGACCGATCGTATGGCCGACTATGTGACGGGGCTGAAAACTCTGTGGGGTTTAAGTTCTTATTTTACGGTCAATATTTCGTCCCCCAACACGCCGGGTCTGCGGGCTTTGCAGGGGCGCGGGCATCTGGATGAGTTGTTGGCGCGCATTGCCGAGACGCGCCATGATCTGAAAAGCGTGACCGGCACCAACTATCCGATCTTTCTCAAGATCGCGCCTGACCTCGATGAAGCGGAGATTGTGGATACGGTCGAAAGCGCCATCGATCATAAGCTGGACGGGCTGATCATCTCCAATACGACGCTTGAGCGGCTGGACACGCTTAAGTCCGCCCATGCTGGTGAAAGCGGCGGTCTGTCGGGGGAGCCGCTGTTTGCGTTATCGACGCAGGCTCTGCGCATCGCTTATGGCGCCTCCGCAGGTAAACTGATGCTGATCGGGGCAGGGGGTATCAATTCCGGCGAACGGGCCTATGCCAAGATCAGGGCCGGGGCCTCACTGGTGCAGCTTTATTCGGCGCTGGTCTATGAAGGGCCGGGCCTGATAGACCGCATCAAGCGCGATCTGGTCAAGTGGTTGAGGGCCGACGGCTTTACCCACATTTCCCAAGCTGTGGGGCAAGGTTAAGACGGTATCCATTACGCCAGTAATTTCAGCCAGTTTTGCGAAATATCTAAAGCGGCGCTGCGGGCCGTATCGACGACATCGGTAAATAGAGGAAAGCTGTGTGGCAGGGTGTCGTAGCGACGATAAACCACCTCGGTGCGGGCCTCCATCAGACGGCGCGTCCATGCCTCGGCCTGATGGGCGACGGGATCGAGGCCACCAGCCACGATCAGGGCCTTGGGTTGTCCTACGACCACAGATTCCCTCAGCGGCGACACCTGCGGCGCAGTCAGGTCGATGCCGGCACCGCCGTAGTGATCGATCAGGGTGGCGATATCCGCCGACGACACCGGCCAGCTTTTCGCATAGGCCGAGGCAGCAATCGTATCATCCGCCAGATCAAGCAACGGTGAAATCAACAGTTGAGCGACCGGCAGGGACTTGAACTCGCGCTTAAGGTCAAGGCACAGCCGTGTGGCCAGAGATGCGCCAATCGATTGTCCGCCCACCGCGACCGCACCGGTCATAACCCCCAGGGAGACGGCATTGGCCACTGCCCAGTCATAGGCCATCCGCGCGTCCTCTAATGCGGCCGGAAAGCGGTGCTCGGGTGCCAGCCGGTAGTCGGGTAAATAGACCGGGCTCTTGGTTTCAGCAGCCAAAAGCGTGGCAAAGCTTTTAGACAATTCGCTGCCGCCTAACACCCCGCCGCCATCGTGAAAGAATACGATCAATGGTGCATCGGGGGCTATGATAAGCGGGCGGATCAACTGTCCGCTGATCGGGGCGCTTATCTGGCCGCTGATCTGGGTTGTGCTGCCGACCGGCTCGATACGCACCCGCCCATCCAGAGGGGCGCACATCAGGTTTGCGGCGTCGCGCCACTCCTGGCGGGCCAGCTCCAGCGGACTTCCGTTCAAGGTCAGCGGTGTCGGCTGTTGGCTGCTCAGATAGGTGCGCCACAGAAATTGAATCTGCGCATCAAGGGTGCGTCCATCGACATGGACGACGCTGCCGCCCGCCAGAAAGCGCAGGACGGCCGGAGGCAGTGACAAAACCCGCTTAAGGAACAGGCGTCTAAGGACGGAGGCGCGCATAGGGTAGAGGGACTCCCGGCAGAAAAAGACGCGGATTGATATCTAGCCTAGGCAGGCGCGCCACAGAAGGGGGGCTGGCCAATTTTTTAGCCACCACGCGCATTGGATAACATTGTTCTGATGAATCTCACGGGTTTTTTATGAGCAGACGGGCGGTTTTACAGTGTTTTTATTTGACCGCTAAAAAAACCGCTGTCTTAATGCTCGCACAATTCGTTAGTCTGGCTGCCGATACCACGGGCTCCGGTGATATGTTCCTTTTTGGGGCCATGTCTCCAGATCTCAAACTAACTGCTACCGAGATATGCGATTGTCTACGGGAAGTGCGCTTCCCACCTCGATAACAGCTCGTTTTAGATAAGGAGAGCATCATGGCTGAAGGTACAGTCAAGTGGTTTAACTCAACGAAGGGCTTCGGCTTCATTCAGCCGTCTAACGGTGGTTCAGATGTGTTCGTGCACATTTCCGCCGTTCAGCGCGCGGGCCTGCAAGGTCTGGCTGATGGTCAAAAGATCGCCTACGAACTGCAATCCGAGCGTGGCAAGACTGCAGCGGTTGATCTGAAACTGCTCTAAGCGGTTTTAAATCAGAAATCAGAAAACGCAGGTTCCAGACGGAGCCTGCGTTTTTTATGTTTTGGCGGCACTCGCAATCAGGGCTTTGATGTCGGCCGGGCTCATCCCCTCATTGCGAAGATCACGGATGGATTTCGAGCCCTTACGCTTGGCCAGACGATGGCCGGTGTCATCCAGCAGCAGGGCATGGTGATGATATTGCGGGGTAGGTAAACCTAGCAGGGCCTGAAGCAAAACCTGAGTGTGGATGGCCTCAAACAGGTCATGGCCGCGATGGATATGGGTTATCCCCTGACGGGCATCATCGACCACGACCGCCAGATGATAGGCTATGCCGACATCCTTACGCGCCAGAACGACATCGCCATTTATCGACGGATCGGCCGCCTGCCAGCCATGCTCGCCGCGTCCGCCGCGACCTTGTTCTTCAAACCCTAGCCCATCCCAGCGTGAGCCCAGATAGTCGAGGGCTTCGGGCAGGGATAACCGCCAAGCTGGCTCACGATCCAGCGGCGTATCGGTAGTGGGCAGAGGAGGGGTGTCTTGAGGGGCGCTTAAGGCCTCCAGCATCAGTTCCTTGCGGGTCTTATAGCATGGGTAGACCAGTCCCATACTTTTCAGGCGCTCAAGGGCGGCCTGATAGTCGGCCATATGTTCGCTCTGGCGCAAAACCGGCTCCGGCCAGTCAAGCCCCAGCCAGAGCAGGTCATCATAGATCGCCTGCTCATATTCTGTTCGGCAGCGCGTATGGTCGATATCCTCAAGGCGCAGGATGAACGCACCGTCGTGACGGCTCGCCGCTTCAAACGCCGTAAGCGCACTGAACGCATGGCCCAGATGCAGATATCCGGTCGGTGACGGGGCAAAGCGGGTGGTGTAAGTCATTTGGGAAACATAGCGGCTGTCGCATAAATTTCACTGTTTCTTTTTCGGTGAATCAGGTTCTTAATATCGATGTGGATAACCCATAACGACACATAAGGAGGCCGCGTCTTCCCCAAACCCTGTCGCTTACCCGCCCTGACCCCTTACGCGATGCGAAGGAGATGGCGATGAATATCTTAAAAAGCCCCCCCTCGGACTGGCGCGCCCTTGTGCTCAATTCCGATTTCCGGCCGCTGAGCTATTATCCCTTATCGACCCGTCCGTGGCAGGAAGTCGTTAAGGCCGTTTACGAAGGCCGCGTCGATGTGGTGTCGACCTACGACCTTGAAATCCGCTCGCCGTCTATGTCGATGCGCCTGCCCAGCGTTATTGCTCTTAAATCCTACATCGATCAGAACCGTCCACCGGCCTTTACGCGCTACAATGTGTTCCTGCGCGATAAGTTCTCGTGCCAGTATTGCGGAGCGCGGCATGACCTTACCTTTGACCATGTGGTGCCGGTATCTCAGGGCGGAAAGTCGACCTGGCAAAATATCCTGACGGCATGCGCGCCGTGCAACTTGCGCAAAGGGGGAAAAACTCCCCAGCAGGCACGTATGATGCCGACAAAAAACCCACACCGGCCAACAATGTATCAGCTACAGGAGCTGGGGCGTCGTTTTCCGCCTCACTATCTTCACGAAAGTTGGGTAGATTACCTGTATTGGGACACTTTGCTGGAGGCATAAAATATGCCCATTCGGTTTGAGCTGGATCGCCGTAAATTCGGCGTTCTGCACTTTGCGTTGTCGGGGGAACGGGCAGCCGAAGGTTACAAGGCGGTTAAGCGTGACGAGTTTGATGCGGCGTTACAGTCGGCGCTTAAGGTCAATCTGGAAACACGGCGTGAGCGCCTGTTTGGCCCGAAAGTGACGCGCTTCACCTTTCAGGGCGAGCCGGTGACGGTTCGGGTCGCGGCCAATGGCGATGTGCAGTTGGAACTGGGTGATCTGGATGATGATGTGCGCGAAACCATCATCGAAAAGCTCCGGCACAGCCTTGAATTTATGAATATCTGACTCAGTCGGGTTTTGTTGTCTCTTGTGCCAAACGGGCGTTACGTTCCTCGCACAAAACTTCGACCAGCTTGATCAGCCGGTTGATATCATCTTCGCGCATCATGTCGATTTTCTGGTGCAGGGCTTCGATATCCAGTTCGGCCTTCAGGTTCACATCGTAGTCCAGTTGCGCTTTACCGCGGTCGATGTCCGACTGACGGTTCTGCGACATCATCAGGATTGGGGCTGTAAACGCCGCCTGAAATGACAGGGCCAGATTAAGCAGGATAAACGGATACGGGTCCCATGCCTTGATCCAGGCAAAGACATTGACCACGATCCAGCCGAACAGCAGCACCGACTGAATGATGATGAACCGCCACGAGCCGACGATGGCGGCTATCCGGTCTGCGGCACGATCTCCCAGCGATAGTTCGGGTGTCTTACCGTGCAGATGGCGCAGACTGAAAGCGCGCACCTTATCGGGATCAATGGTCATATTTTCTCACTGATCTTAATCGCCAGACGACAACCGGCCTGCACGACCGCCGACAGCAGCGGGTAGGCGGGGGCCTGATGGGCGCCGGCACTAACCGCATGATCCTTATGGCCTATCTCATCGTCGCGGAACTTCATCAGTTCGGCGGCAAGGTCGGGTTCGCGGTCTTTCAGGTCTTCGATCTGCTCGGCATAGTGTTTTTCGATCACGCTTTCGACCGCTTCGGTGCAGGCGTGGGCAGCCTTTGGGCCCAGCAGCGCGGTGCCGACCCCAAGCCCCATAGCCGCCAGTCGCCAGACCGGTGTCATGACCGTTGGGCGGACGTCGTGTTCGCGCATCAGGGCATTAAAGCGATCCAGATGCACCTGTTCCTCAAATTCCATGCGCTTGAGGTCGTTGCTTAACGCCCGCTCAGGTGTCGCGGAAAAGACCATGCTCTGGGCGCGGTAGATGTGAACGGCCGCCAGTTCACCGGCATGATCGACGCGCAGGATTTCCTCTAAGCGGTGGCGTGCGGCCCCTTTGCCCGGACGTGGCGGCACACCCGACGGCGTGGGCGTGACCGCTTCGGGGATTTCTTCGACCAGAATATCGTCACTCATGGCAGGACTCCCGCAGGACTAAGCGCGTTCCAAAAAGTGTAGGGCAGTTTTTGGATGCAAATGCGCGACAAAGATAAAGCCTATTTTGTCAGGTTTTTAGGGCGGCGGAAGAAGTATTTTAGTCGCAGGGAGGCAATAAAGCTCAATACCGCCAGAATAGCCGAAATGATAGCATTCCATCCGGCCATGCTCAGGCCCCACATTTTCCAGGCGACCACATCACACTGCGGAATGGTGATCGGTGCGCCTGACAGCAGAGCGGCCATCGAATCGATGCTGATATCGTCACCGCCGCCGGTGCAGGTTTCGGGGCCCGGCCACCATTTCAACTCGACCCCGGCATGAAACAGGGCCAGAGCCGCGCCCGTGGCGAAAATGGCAAACAGCACAAAGGCAAACACCCTTGGCGGGCCCTTGGCGCCGGTAAACAGCGCCCAAACGCTGGCGATCAGCGATACCACCACGGCGATCCAGTAGATGTCGCGCTGCTTAAGGCACAGGTGGCATGGATCAAGCCCGCCGAATTTCTGAAACGCATGGGCCGCCATCAGCAGGGCCAGAGACGCAATCAGGGCCGTAATCGTCCACCAGCGGCCGAACAGGAGCGCGGCCCGCATGGTAAGTTTCTGGCCGGCCTTATCGAATTTTGAAGCGTTCATTCCCTATCCGCACGCAATCGGTAATCGTCGCGGTAACCCGCCGCCAGTGTGTGATCCGGCGGCGCGCATCATGCAACAGATTTCAGCCTTTGTCGCACCGTTTTTAACTAAGTCTCAAAAGGAGCGGGGGAAATCCGTCCAAAGTCTCCGCAGAAGCCCGCTTAGTGCGGGATCATCTTGATGGCGACAATCAGCAAAACCAGCACCGCCAGAGCGATAGCCGAAACCGTATAGATGCGCTTTTCGATCAGGTGGGTGATTTCCGGCCCGAACTTTTTCAAAAGGTACGCCACCAGCAAAAACCGCGGCGTGCGGGTAATGATGCAACTGGCGATAAAGATGCCCAGATTCATATGCCCAAGGCCTGCGGCAATGGTCACCAGCTTGAACGGAATGGGGGTTAGCCCCTTGGCGATGATGACCCAAGGACCCCACTGGGCCATAAAATCATGGAACTTTGACAGGTCATCGCTGTAGCCGAAAAGTTTCAGGAGCCAGATACCGACCGGCTCCAGATAATACCCGATGGCGTAACCCAGCATCGCCCCGAACACAGAAGCTATGGTGCAGACTATGGCATAGCGGTAAGCCTTGTCCGGCCGCGCCAGAGCCATAGGCGCCAGCATAACGTCGGGCGGGATAGGAAAGAATGAGCTTTCCGCAAACGATACGACGGCGAGCGCCTTTTCGGCATGGCGGCTGCCCGCCAGGTTGATCATCCAGTTATAAATGGGGCGCAGCACGTTTAAATCTTTGGCCTGAATAGAAATGATGAATTTCTATGGCATGTTGCAAACGCTAAGCAAACGGCTTTGTCGCTATGGGCGAACTTTATTTCAGACTGTGGCGCGGTTGAGTTGATTTCGTCATCTGGCGGATGTGTCGGTTTAGTGCAGTTGTTTGGCGGATTAACTAAAACTCATTTGTGTTAAGGGTTGAGCCAAGGCATAACCATGACAACAATAAGACTATAGCTGCGGCGACAACGCTCGACGCACGATTTTCTATACCCTTCAGGAGGCAGTTTGATATGTCGGTGAGTAAGCTTGCGCTTGATGATTACCTTCCCTACCGTTTGTCGGTAGCGTCGAACGCCGTCAGCACGCTTATTTCAACCGCCTACGACAGCATCCACGGGCTGAAAATTCCTGAATGGCGGCTAATCTGGGTACTGAACGAAGACGGTCCCTCGACCCAGCAGGCGCTGGTTAAGCGCACCGGCATGGATAAGGTCACAATCTCACGCGCCGCTCAGGCTTTGGCCAAACGTCGCCTGATCACCCGCGCGCCCCATGAATATGACGGACGTTCGCACCACCTGATTCTAAGTTCTGAGGGTGAGCGACTGTTTGCCGATGTTGCCCCGTCAGCGGTCGAGTTTGAAAAAGTCGTCCTGGCGAACCTCAGCGCGGAAGAGGTAGTGGTGCTTAAAGACCTGTTGCGCCGTGTCGAAGAGGCCGCGCTCAAGGTACAAAACGACAAATCCAAGTGATTTAAGGGGCCGAACTTTCGCCATTCAGGCATCTGGGACTCGTCACAGCGGGGGCGTTTGTGTTAACCTTATCCCTGTGTTAACGGTTACGATAAAGTGCGTTCCCGCTTGAGTGACGGGCGGCTGAGCGCAGGCGGGGGAAGTTCTGAACATGGCTATGAGGTACGACTCATTTACTCCGGCGGAAGATCCCAACGACTTCGCGTATGAGACGGTGTCCTATGACCTGAGCCTGCTGTTTCTGGCCATCGTCGTAGCCCTCATTCTGGCGTTTCTGCTGTGGGCGGCCTATGCCAAGGGTAAGTCGGATACGCGCAAAGCCCTTAGACGCCAGAGAGAACGGTCGGCTGAAAATATATATGAAGCTGTGCGCCGCGCATTGGATAAGGTCATTGTGTCCACGACTGATGGCATTTACGCGCCAACGAACGAGCTTCTGGCCGTTCTTGACAGCCGATTAGGTAAAACTCTGGCCTTATGTAGCGATATCAAAAAGCTGCGCGATACAATTAATAAAGCACTGGACGCCAAAGACGACGCTATCCCTAAAAAGGACGGCGCTAAAGATGGAACCATTCTGGTGCCGGTCAATCTCAATTTCGGCGGCACAACACCGGGAACCCCGCCGGTGGGTATAGTCTCGCCAGCCCAGGTCTACACCGGCGGCGGTCACATGCCGATGCGTTATCAGGAGCACCGCGCCGCCATTCGCATGGCCGTTGAGGAGTTGGATAGCTTTTGGCGTAACAAGCAATATGTCAAAAAGCTGATCATAGATGCTCAGGAAGAGTTGCTGTATTCTGAGGATATTCGGCCTGAAATTGACATTCTTGGGGTCTCTTTCGATGGTGCGCCCCGTCCGCGCCGCCGCCGTAATCCGTTCACGCGCCCACCCGAAGAGCATGGCCCGCACTCAGGCGGGCACTCTGGCGGGCACTCAGGTGGCGGGCATCATCAGGCCCCTTCCGCCAGCTATGCTGAGGCCGTACAGTCGGCTGCCGAAGCGCCCCGTCGGCCTGAGCCAGATCCGACGCCGCCCCCACCCAAGAAGCGCCGCCGGCCCGGACTGGCTTAAGGTTATTAAGACTGTGAACGGTAACGGATTTAGGCTTGCGTGGGGCCAAAAAAGCCTTTATCACCGCCGTCCTTACCCGTTAAAAATCCGTAATACGGGCCCCTGTGGTGGAATTGGTAGACGCGCCGGATTCAAAATCCGGTACCGAGAGGTGTGTCGGTTCGAGTCCGACCGGGGGCACCAGGATACCGTCCGGCTCAGTCCGGGAAACTTGAAAAATCCTTAAAAATCTGATACTTTAGGCAGTGAAACGTACATCGCTGTCCACGCTTGTCCGCCCGTTTCCATACCCCAGTAGGGGTAGAATTCGGGGTACGTTTCGCGAATTTGGCTCAACTCGCACACGGTACCCCACATGGCACTCACAGACGCTCAGATTCGCGGCGCAAAACCCAAAAGCGACCGCGCCTACAAACTGTATGATGAATACGGCCTATTTATACATATTTCTTTGTCCGGGGCGAAACTCTGGCGGTTTCGCTTCCAATACGCGGGTAAGGAGAAAACCCTATCATTGGGCGCATATCCCGCCATTGGCGTGCGGGAGGCGCGACATAACCGTGATGAGGCCCGCCGTCTGCTTGCCGCTGGCAAAGACCCGTCGGCTGAACGCAAACGCCAAAAGATCGCAACGAGCCTAGCAGCCAGGAACACCTTCGAGGCTGTGGCTGAAGAGTTGATCGACAAAAACGAAAAAGAAGGGATGGCCGAGGTCACACTCAGCAAGCAGCGCTGGATCGTCTCTTTGCTGGCCCCCTCCATCGGTGATCGACCCATTTCTGATCTTGAACCTCTGGAAGTTCTGAATGCCCTAAAGCAAATTGAAAAGGGCGCGCGATACGAGACCACACAACGCGCCCGGTCCCTGGCTTCACGTATATTCCGATATGCGATCATCACAGGCCGCGCCCGCCATAATGCGGCGGCGGACCTCGGCATGGCGCTTATTTCCCACAAGCCCAAACACCATGCCGCTATCATTGATCCCGACGCACTTGGCGCTCTTCTGAGAGCCATTGAAGACTTTGAAGCCGGTACGTCGGTGATGTTTGGTCTGCGCCTCTTGCCTCATGTCTTTGTCCGGCCAGGCGAGTTGCGTCATGCCGAGTGGCGGGAGTTTGATTTTGAAAAGGCGATCTGGCGCATTCCAGCGGGACGTATGAAGATGCGCGATGAGCATGTCGTGCCCTTGTCCCGGCAATCCATAGCCATCCTTCAGGAAGCGCGGTACTATCACATCAATGGTCCATTGGTGTTCCCAAGTGTCCGGACATGGATGAGACCCATGTCGGAAAATACCCTGACCGCCGCGCTTCGGCGGATGGGGTATTCTGGTGACGAAATGACAGCGCATGGCTTCCGAAGCACCGCCAGCACCCTCCTAAACGAAAGTGGCCTATGGTCGCCCGACACCATTGAGCGTGCTTTGGCTCATAAGGACGCCAATACAGTCAGAGGCATTTATCACCGGGGTACGCATTGGAAAGAACGAGTTGAAATGGCGCAGTGGTGGTCTGACCATCTGGATGAATTGCGCCTGACGGCTGGCCTCAAACGTGGTGAAGGCTCAAATGTTGCTCGTCAAGCAACGCCCTTCTTGACGTCAAGCACGTTGTCCGGTAGACAACAATGATTAAGAGTTTTGGTGACAAGATTACGAAGCAACTGTTTCAGGGGCTTGCCGTCAGGCGGATGGGATCAGGGGCTGCAAAAACAGGCCCTGAGACGTCTCAAATACATCGATGCGGCCGTCACCCTCGAAGACCTGCGGATACGCCTGCCAATCGACTGGAGGCTCTGCAAGGCGATCTGAAGGGCTGGTACTCGATCCGTGTCAATGATCAGTTCCGGATCATTTTTCGATGGTTTGATGACGAAGCTCACGACGTGAAACTGATAGATTACCATTGAGCGAGGTTTGCCATGTCCCACATCGAAATTGAACACCCTGGGATAATGCTTCGTGAGGATTTCCTTGAGACAATGGGTATAAAGCCTGGAGCCTTAGCCGCTGCTATCGGCGTTGACCGGGCGGCTATCAAGAAAATTATCGAGGGCAAACGAGCAATCACTGCCGAAATGGCACTACGGCTAAGTATCTTTTTCGGTACCACGGCTGAGTTCTGGATGAACCTGCAATCCGATTTTGACCTACGATTGGCTCGTCGCGAGCGGTTGGAAGAGTTTAAATCTCGGATTTTACCTAATGAGCCAGCTTGACCGGGGGGGAACGTTTGGCTTTGGCAAAGGTGGTCGCTTTGCCAGGGCTGCACTTTTCGAATGGCTTGAAATCAGTGCCTAAGCGATCGGCCCAAGCATTTAGCCTTATTGAGGCGCTTTTAAACTGAATCTATCGAGCTAGATAGGCACTCATTAACTAATGGTCGGCCTTATTGCGACGGCAAGGCGACCACCGGCATTGCTTTAAACTGAGGAAATTCGATCCTCACGGCGGATTGTCCGTAGACGGTAGGGTAAGGGCCGCACCGCGCTATAGCCATACGAGCTATGCTTTCGGAGTGCGATAAGGGTAGGTTATTCTCGGCATTGGGGACGCTTGACTTCGGTATTGCGTGGCCTAGGGGGGAAAAGCTCACATCTATGGAAACTGCTTCGATGGATGTGTCGGCTAAACTCTCCCAACAAGGCTTTATTATCCGCCAAAGTTCGTGGGGACTAAAGCCCGAACCGATGCCTCCAAAATCTTCGGACTGAGCATCAGTGTTTGCTGCCTGTTTGGCCGCCTCATGCAGGGGCTTAAGATCGTCTTCAATTGCTTCAATCGGAACCGGAATCGTATCGGACGTCGCGACGCTTTCCGAAATGTCGGGCGGCATTAGTTGAGGAAGCGCAATAAGGCTGACTTGGCCTTGAGATATGCCCTCGGTTGAGTAACCGTTCAGCGATCCCATGCCATAGCTTGAAACTGTGGTTTGGTGGCTCAGATAAAGTAATAGCGCCAAATGCACCGTGATGGCAGAAGCAAGAGCAACCGTGCGTCTATGCAAAAACAGACGATGTGACAGCATCGGTCTGGCTGAATCCATCGGCGTTTTACTGCTTCACGATCTGGGTGCGATTGCCAGCCTTGTCATAATAATAAAATACCTTAGTTCCATTGGCATAGTTAACTTCGATCACTCGGCCAAGAGAGTCGTATTTGTATGTGGTCGTACCCGCGATAGCTACAGTGCCGACTGAACCTGCCGCTATTGCAGCAAGGCAGATTAGACGGATCACCCATTTTCTAAATTTGTTACGTGTCATGTAGCCCCCCTCCGTACCAGTTCGCCCAATTAGAGGCTTTTCAAAAAAGTTTGCAACACAAAAAATCCCGTATAGCGCGAAAAAAAATCTTGCAAGTTTTTATATGGTGTGGGTACCTATCTACCTATAGGGGTGGGTGTGATTTTGAGGGGGCGCGAATTTCGCGTATCTCGCTTCAAGAAGCAGCTCACATTTTAATTGATTTGAATGGGGCTGTGTATGAGAAAGCTGGGACTAATCGCGGCATTGTGTGCCTATGCGTCAGTCTTCGGTGGTAGTGTTGCGTATTCGCAATCAGCACCCCACAGCGTCGCCCCGCCGTCGGTAAGTACCATCGATGATAATGGTGTCGACCTTGTCAATAAGACCTTCAATGTAAACTCAAACCTAACCACAATATCTATTGGTGATGGTTTTTCACGAGCCATAGGCAATAATAGACGGCGAGATAACTGGACGATTACACTCCACAGCTCTGGAGGTTATAATGTCAGCACCGGTGACTCTTCAGAAAAGTTTACTCAGTCAGGTGTCAACTTTGTAAACGCTGAGAGTAGCGGGTCAACGCTGGAAAATGGCTCTGTTGCAAACACTTATAAATACAGCAGCAGGAATGGCGACGTATTCATTTTTGATGCTTCGCTCGCCACCACCTACGGCATTGATGCTAACAAGGGGTTTGCCACGAGCATTACAAAAGCCGATGGGGAGGTGATTACCTTCTCATACAAAAGTGAGATGATTCAGGATGAGGTGGACCCAAGAGGAGGTCTGATCCGAGCAACGCGGTTAAGATCGGTCTCTAGTAGCAAAGGGTACATGCTGCATTATGATTATGCATCGGACGTTATGGGGTCAGGTACTGATTTCACAATAACGAAAGTTACGGCGATCAACACTTCAGTAGACTATTGCGCCCCAACTGCCGACGCTTGCCCTACCTTTTCTCAAATTTGGCCGAATGTCACTTATGGCACGGTGGTTACGGCGGTTGACGGCGCCACTGTCAACCTTGGAGGTGGGACGTCCACCAATATCATTGGCAACCCTGTTAGCCGGACCATCACGTATACAAATGGTTCAAAGGATATATATACGATTAGTGGAAACAATGCGACCTATACCAATCAGGTGGGCACGTGGTCGTATGC
Organism: Asticcacaulis endophyticus; assembly: GCF_014652575.1. Lineage (GTDB taxonomy): Bacteria > Pseudomonadota > Alphaproteobacteria > Caulobacterales > Caulobacteraceae > Asticcacaulis > Asticcacaulis endophyticus. The sequence goes on from NZ_BMZB01000001.1 coordinate 1,727,337, forward strand.
ATGGGTGACCAGCGGGACGACTGTCACCCTGACCATAACCGACCCCTTAAGTCGTACGCGCGTTTTGACGTTTAATTCGACGCAAAAGCTTATTTTAACTGACAAAAATGCTTTAAACCAAACGACGAGTTATCAGTACGATACATATGGCCGTACAACCCGCGTTACATATCCCGAAGGCAATTATACTGCGTATACGTATGATGCGAGAGGCAATATCACCGAAGAAAGAGTCGTCGCGAAATCCGGTTCTGGGCTGGCCGACCTAGTAACGTCGTACGGTTATGACAGCGTTTGTTCAAACATAAAAAAATGTAACAAGCCAAATACGGTCACGGATTATGCCGGAAAAACGACTGACTATACCTATGACGGAAATGGCCTGCTACTTTCGGTAACGTCACCCGCACCTTCCGTAGGTGCCGTAAGACCTCAAGCGCGTTACGGTTACGCACAGGTGCCAACCTATTCGAAAAACAGTTCGGGCGTTTTGGTCCAGGCTGGGTCCATATGGGCACAGACAATAATCGCGACATGTAAAACACTCGCATCGTGTGCCAGCACTGCGGATGAATTGGTCACGGAGTTTATTTATACCGGGTCTAACAATCTGCAACCCACCACGGTGAAGAAACGCGCTGCTGACAATAGCTTAGTGGCGCTCACTACCCTCACCTATGATAACATAGGGAATGTTATCTCAGAAAATGGCCCCAAATCTGGCGATGGTGATAAGACCGTTTATTTTTATGACGGTGTTCGCAGAGAGATTGGCCGCATAAGTGGTGACCCGGACGGAGCGGGGGCGTTAAGGTCGAAGGCTGTTCGGACGACCTATGACACAATGGGAAGGGCTACTAAGGTTGAAACCGGCGTCGCGAACGGTCAAACTTTGGGCGACCTGAATTCTATAGCCGTGATTCAGAAGCAGGAAGCCACCTACGATCTGATAGGGCGCGTTATCTTAGCTAAAGCGACCGTATACACGCCTGCAAACCTGTCGGGTAAAATTGTGTCCTTGGCGCAAACTACTTATGACAATGCAAACCAGATTACGTGCACTGCGGAGCGCTTAAACCCCACGACTTATGGGACGCTACCATCTTCGGCCTGCTCTTTGGCCACGGCAGGGACGGACGGGCCCGACAGGATTACGCAGTTCACCTATGACAACATTGGTCGGGTAACAAAATCTACAGTTGGACTAGGCACTGCTGAAACTTCTGACATCGACAAGACTTTCACAACCAACGGTCAATTGGCGACATTGAAAGATGGCCGTGGAAATCTCACGACCTACGAGTACGATGGCTTTGACCGTAATCTCAAGGTCCGATACCCGACGGCTGCCAATGGCGCCGTTAGTTCCACAACAGATTACGATGGAAAGACATACGACGCATATGGTCGTGTGACGACGGTGCGCAGGAGAGACGGCCAGACGTTTACTCTAACTTATGATGACCTGCATCGGGTGTCTACGACGTCTCTTGGCGAGAATTACTACTATAACAATTTAAATGAAGTGACGATTGTGGCCACGCCCGGCCAGTCGATCTGGTACACCTATGATACGTTCGGACGCGCCACCAACGAAAACACTAATGGTTTGTCGTTAAGTTACGAGTACGACATTTCTGGAAACGTAACCCGAATGACGTGGCCGGACTCGTTCTATGTCACCTACGAATATAACGCTGGTGGTTATCTTAATTTAGTTAAAGAGAACGGTACCAATAGTCTATTAAGTTATGCGTACAGCGACTATGGCTTGTTTAGTTTGACGCGTGAAAATGGCGTGGTAACTACGTATGGCATTGACGAAGGGGCACGGTTAGGGACTCTATCGCACGATTTGTCCGGGACAACGCATGATCAGGTTATAGGCTTGCTCTATTCGGAGTCGAGCCAGATCAAACAAAGGACGATGTCCAATAATGCTTACGAATGGAATTACGTCCCGGCATCCAGAGGGTACACGCATAATGGCCTAAATCAGATGGCCACGGTTACCGGTGCGACATTTACCTACGATGGACGTGGGAACCTTACGTCTGATGGTGCGGTAACATTTGGTTATGACATTCTCAATAGGCTGACTTCGGTTTCGACGGGGGTGAATGTATCTTACGATTCCGTTGGTCGTATATGGCAAACATCGTCGACGCTTGGTGGGGCCACCCGTTTCCTAAATAGCGGGAACAGCGTCGTGGCAGAGTATAATGGCTCAAATGTCTTGCAACGCAAATATATACACGGAGCCGACGGCGGCGCGCCCGAAGTCTGGTATGAGGGCAGCGGAACGACTGACAAGAGATTTTTGGTCTCTGACGAGAGAGGTTCAGTGGTTTCGGTAACGAATTCGACCGGTACCTCAATCGCGACCAATACCTATGACGAGTTTGGGATACCCGGTGCTGGCAATGCTGGTCGGTTCCAGTATGCAGGTCAGATGTGGCTGCCGGAGTTGGGGTTATATTACTACAAAGCCCGGTATTACTCGCCGACCATAGGAAGGTTTATGCAGCCTGATCCAATCGGATACGGTGATGGCATGAATATATACTCGTATGTGGCAAACGACCCAATCAATATGGTTGATCCCTCTGGACTGGCCAAACTTCCGCTGCTTTGGGAGGATGATCCAGAGCCGATCGTTACCGTTACTGTCAGAGCGTGCGTCGCTGATCTTTGTGTTACGCCTTCGCAACTAGGGCCTGACGGAATTTGTGGTGCAGCCCCGGGGCTATGTGAAAGTAATCTGCAAGAACCCATCACAGAAGTAATTGTAAATATTAAGCTTCCTAAAGAAAATGAAAGCAAGGCGTGTAAAGTAGCTAAGGGGATATCAGCTCGAACAGATCACAAAATAAAATCCTGGGATAAAAATAATCCTCACAGGAGAAATAATCCCGAAGTTATGGCTCATGGAGCCGCTACAGCGAGATCTAGGTTGGATGTTGCAAAAACTGCTCAAGGAAACATAGATAATCCGGTTGCGCAAATTGGAGTTGGGGCTGGTGCTGCTAGAGTACACCCCATATTGGGGGCCGCCTACACTGGATGGACTGGTGTATGGTCGTGGGAGCAGGGAGATGCAACTGAGACGGCGGCTGCCTATGATAATAAATTGAATGAAATTGCTTCATGTGGAAAATAGGGAGCGCAATGTCTGAAATGTGGAACTATATCAAAAGCTTTTATTTGCGTTATCATGCCGTCTTTTATGTAGGCATTATCGCTTACTTACTTAGAGGGGGCGACGGTCGCGAAGATTATTTTTCAAGTGAAAAAGTAGTGATTTATTTGTTATTATTTTTAACTTTTGTTCTCTTTGACTATATAATATTTTATTTTAGCAAAAAGCGGTCCAAATCTAAATAATTGTAGGGTTTGTCGTAGATAAGGCGACTAATCAACGATGGTGATATGGGCTTATCAATATCGAAATTTATCCGATTTTTACGTGATGGTGGCTTTCAGTGTAGTTGAATGTCCATTAACGCTTTTCTACGTCTATGAATTCTTTATGTTTTTTTCAAGGTGGGATGCCGATCCAACATCCATTACAAAAAGGGCTGGCGATAACTCACTTATTGCAACAACATCCATTTCTTATGACGTGTTTGGGAATGTTGTTAGTGAGGATGGTCCAAAGTCTGGCGATGGCGACAAAGTCATTCATTTTTATGATCTTGGCCAACGCCGCATCGGGTCTATATCCGGAGACCCTGATGGAAATGACTCTCTGAAACGTAAAGCTGTTCGAACCATTTACGACAACATGGGAAGGGCATCTAGAGTCGAAACCGGCGTTGCTTCTGGCGAAACATTAAATGATCTGAATTCGATGGCTGTCATAGGCAAGCAGGAAACGACGTATGATCTGATTGGTCGAAAGATATTATCAAAAATAACGACTTTCACACCGGCAAACCCTTCTGGCAAAATCATGTCGCTGGTGCAAACTACTTATGATAGTGCCAATCAGGTCACTTGTGCCGCTGAGCGATTAGTCCGGACACGGATTTAGGGGTTTAGAACTACCTTTGGACCGGCATGGTGCGGCATGGATAACACCGGAGAGGTTGCGTGTTTGGCCTATCTGCTGAGCCCTCGGTCTCGCCCGAACGACCAGCTAACGTTATCGCCCCGGCTGATCCCGCCGACCTGTTTGCCAATGTGCCGCTCCAGCACCGGCCGCCATGGTACCAGGGCAAAGTCTCTGGCCCGCTCGACCACGGCGAACTTATCGCCGTTGCTGAGGGTGACACTGCCGGTCAGCTTACCCTCAAAGTTCTCGTATCTGACTATTCGGCCCATAGGCTTGCCCAGTTCCTGCGATAGGCGTTGGCCTTCGGTGGCCTTCTCGCGGTCGGTAAGCTGCTTTTCAAGGTTGCGATCATAACTGAAGGTGCCATCACCATTGGACTGGAACAGGCCTTCTTCGATCATCCAGTTATAACGGGCACGCAGCGCTTGAGTGACCTGCGCGCCAAAGACCTTTGAAGAGGTGTTCACGCTCTTCATCAATGACCCATCGAAGAAACGGACGCCCAAGACCGTCGCCCGGTATCATGAAATGGTGAGCGTCCTGTTTGACATCCTCGGCAAGGGTACCCCGGTGGAACACATCGACAGGGAGGCATGTAGGATGAGATTGAACGAAATCTGCTCGCTCGAACCACAGGACATCATTGAGGTAGACGGTATTCCTTGCTTCTCCGTCAATGAGGGCAATGACAAACACTTGAAAACAGACGCCAGCCGTCGCCTAATTCCGATACATCAATCCCTTTTGAAGATGGGTATTCTTGAGGTTTGCGGTATTCGGCAACGCGACGGATCAAAAAAGCTGTTCCCCGAATTACCACGCTCGAAAAACGGCCATTACTCGGTTGAGTTCTCAAAATGGTATGGGCGCTACAGCCGTCCGCTGATCAATCCGCTGATGAACGAAAAAACCGATCATAAGCTGTTCGTATGTCATTCCTACCGTCACTGCTTCCGAGACGCCCTACGCGACGCAAGGATTGACGAGCAGCTTACCGTGGCACTTGGAGGATGGGCGTCGGCCAGCAAGCACGAGGTTCATCAGAATTATGGCCGTGGCCATAGCGCCCATCACCTCAAAGAGGCCATCGACCTGATCTCATATCCCGGTTTGGATTTAGACCATCTTCTGAACGACAGGTAATACCCGTCTATGAGCGACCTGTCCGGCCGTTGTTATCGACCCCGGACGGGCTGACTCAGGATGAAAAGGGGAATTTACGGGAGGCGTGATACACCGTCAGAATCTCTATGCGCTCGCGCAATCGATATACCGCGATATATGGGGTGCCGCTGACAACCAACAGTCTCGTATCCGGTTCGGTGCCTACTCTACCGATTTTCGGATAGAAGCTTAATCCAGCCACGCTTTCGACAATTCGACGAACAACCCGTTCCGCAGAGCGAGGACTGTCTAAAGCGATGTAAGAACCAATATCATCAAGGTCTTGCGCGGCCGTCTCAGTCCAGATGATCTCAACCATTCGTGACGAATTTTTGAATGACAGCGCGGATGTCTTCTGCGGTCGCAAACCGACCTTCATCCGCAGCCTTAATTCCTGCCGCTATCTTCTCGGCCTGCCATGCCTGAACATCAACCGACGCTTCTGTTTCAAAGCGCGGTGGAAAGGTTGCGTCATCAAATGACAATGGCTTTTCGGTAGGTTTCATATGGACAATATGCCAGATTCATGTGGCAACGACCAGTCTTTTCAATTGGCCGGTAGTTACGGATTTGAAGCATTCGCCACCGGTCTTTTCGAGGTTCGATTGCCACCCTTTTGATGAGCATGGGCTGACGAGCCGGTACAGAGTGTTCCTCGTCACCCCAAGCTCTTTGCACAGGTCACCGACATTCGTGTCCCGGCTGGCCATGCCATGCTGCGCGCGCCTTAACATTGATGGTGTCAGCACGAACTTGCGCCCTCCCATTCGACCACGTGCCCTTGCGGCTGCCAGACCCGCAACAGTGCGCTCTTTGATCAATTCTCGTTCGAACTCGGCCAGACTGGCGAAGATGCCGAATATGAGCTTCCCGCTGGCGGTCGTGGTATCGATGCTGGCTCCATGACCCGCCAAGACCTTCAACCCAATGCCACGCGCCGTCAGGTCATGGACGGTGTTGATCAGGTGGCGCAGATCGCGGCCCAAGCGGTCGAGCTTCCAGATGACGAGCGTATCGCCCTCCCTGAGCGCTTTCAGACACGCCAGCAATGCCGGGCGGTCATCCTTCTTCCCAGATGCGGTATCTGAGTAGATGTCCTCTACCTTCACCCCAGACCCGATCAAGGCATCCATCTGCATATCTGTATTCTGATCATGTGTGGAAACGCGCGCATAGAGGAGAGTGCCTTCCAAGATGTTAAGCGTGAGATAGAGTTCAGTTTATATGGTATGGAGATGAATAGTGTGCTTGAACCAATGGGGCGTGTTCTTTGGAGAGTCACTAACTCAGCCAGTTCGCGCGTTCTATTCCCTGTTTTGGATGGGTTAACTGCGCAGAACGAAATCGAAGAGATAGTCAAGGCGGCTTAGTTTCTCGATGTAAGCCCCACTCGAGGAAAGGACGTATTTAAAGAGGCGCTTTCAAGTTACTCAGGAACGCCTCTTCTTCGGATCGTGCTTGCTAGTCATATTCTTTGGCGTGTGTTTTGGAACCATTACAAAACAGCTGGCTCAGCGCCTTTGATTGCCAGCGCCAAACGTGCATTAGCACCTATTGGCTTAAAACCATCACCAGCGCGCGTAGCTCATGCCCAAAAAGGACCGCATGGCTGATTTTTACCGCCGATCTAGTTTGTAGGTCTAGAAGAAACCTCAATGAATCTAAGGCAATTCTTTTGACGGTTTGTAACTATACCAAATTGACTTTATTGGTTTTTTGCCCACCGACCGGGGGCACCAGAATTTTTCTCCGATAAATTTGGATTTTAGCAGCGTTCAGCGGTAAGCAGTCTGCGCTCCCACTTGGTCGCTAGTCGCGGCACTCGGCGATGACGGCTTTCGCTCACAACCAAAAATCGCGTTAAGTATGAAAATCGTTGGGGTCAGGCCCCGATTTTGCATATGCTCACGCCATTGACCTGAGCCGTCCAGAAACGGCGCACTTATTCGTGGATGGTGACTAAGATGATAGCGACGTGGCAGGATGCGATTGCGTGGGGTGTGCTGGTCTTACCCTTGATCGTGCTGGCCTGGGCGGCCATGTGGTTTGTCAATGTGCAGGCCGAGCGCAACCGCTATGAGCGCTATCAACGCTTTCATGCCATTATGGAACAGTTGGGCAGCAAGGATGGCTCAACGGCGGACAAGATGGCGGCGGCCTATGAGCTGCGTAACTACCGCGAATATGCCGATGTGATCTCGAAAATCTTCGCCAATGGCCATGTCCGCACCGATGCCAATGACATGCTTCAGGCCCAACTAAAAGAAACCCTCAAATACGTGCGCGGGCCTAAAACTTAAACCAACCCACAATAGGATGTAAAAAAAGCCGCCGGTGGTGACACCGGCGGCTTTTAGTTTACGGGTTACGCTTAACTAGTACTTGTAGGTCATGCCAAAGGTGACCGTGCGGCCAATACGCGTTTCAAACAGAGTGTCCTCACGGGTGGAGTCGATAAACAGGCGGTTCTGCTCATCGGTCAGGTTCTGGGCTTCGAGCGAGATCTTCAGGCGGTCGCTGACGGCGTAAGAGGCCGAAGCGTCGACATAGAAGGTATCGTCATTGCCTTGCAGATCGCTGCCCGCCGACGCCGGGATGCCGCGGATATAGTTGCCGCGATAGGAGCCGGTGGCACGGACGCTGAACTTATCGTCTTCGTAGTAGATGGTCCCCGAAGCCGATTCCCGTGACAGGCCGGTCAGGTCGTTGGTCGTAGTGACGGTCGGAGACAGGATATAGGTGATCTCAGAGCTGATGTTGGTGTAGTTACCCAACACCCCGATATTGGCAAACGGGCCCGGCAGGAAGTCGAGATCGAACTGAGCGTTCAACTCATAGCCTTTGAGCGGGCCGCCCGGCGTGTTGGTGAAGCGGGCGACGTTAAACAGATCGGTGGCCACGGCACCGCTGGCGTTACCGACCAGCAGTTCTTCGGGCAGGCCAAGCTGGTTATAAGGCACCAGTTCATTGACGCGCTGAACGAAGGTTTTGATGTCCTTATGGAAATAAGCGACGGAAACCAGTGAGCCCGGACGGAAGTACCATTCCAGAGCCGCATCAAACGTGGTGGCGCGGATCGGATCAAGGAACGGGTTGTTGATCGTGCCGGTACGGGTCGTGAAGGTCACGCCGCTGGCCGGGGTAAGTGCACCCAGTTCCGGACGGGACATGACCTTGGCGGCCGAGAAGCGGGCCAGCAGGTCAGGCGTGATCTCAAACACGATATTGGCGGATGGCAGGGTATCGCTGTAGCTACGCTCGACTTCGTTACGCAGGCCACGGGTCGGATATGGAGATCCTGCGGGGGCAGTTACCGGAATATGGCCTACCGCGAACTGATCGGTGAAGACGGTGCGGATGCCGATATCGCCGCGTACCGGTACGGGCAGCAGGCTGTCGGTATTAAACTCGGTCATGAAGTAAACGCTCTTGACCGTTTCCTTGATCTGCGACTTACCGGCGCCGCATTCAATGCCGCAGTACTGGAAGCTGTCGAAATCAAAGACATCGCGCCATTTGGCAGAGTCAACCGCCAGCCAGCTTGATGGCGCACCGCCGCCCCACAGTTCATCCACGCCCGTGATCTGCGTGGTGATGCTGGCCAGTGTTACACCGGCGGGCAGGGCCTTTACCGCGACCTGACTTGGGATCAGGTTGAGGTTGTAGGCGTTGAAATCGTTCTCGCGGAACTGCCCGCCAACCTTGAACGTAACGTCGGCATTCAACTCATATTTGGTATCGAGGTTGATGGTGGTGATCTTGGTCTTGTTATTGGCCGGCTTGCCCTGAACCGAGAAGCCGCCGGTGACCGTGCCGTCAGCCGCACCTGGAGCGTAGAGGAAGTTAGCCGGATCAGAGACATCGACGCCAAAATCAAGCACCGGTGTCGTGCCGCCGCCCCGGAAATCGATCGACACATTGTCGGCATCAATGATGTCAACAAAGGTTTGCAGGCGCATCGGGCCGTCCCACACCGATTCCGACACGCCAACCATACCGGACACTTCAAAGCGTTCGGTGAAGCGGCGGCGGAAGTTCAGGTTGGCTTGCTTGAACTCGGAGGTGAACTGATCAACCAGCCCTTCGGAGCGGATATCCATGCCGTCGAACAGGCCGTAAACCAGTGAGCCATTGTCGTCGAATTCGACATCCTTGACCGAGACCATAGGCTGGCCGTTATTGCCGATGTTACGGGCCAGAGACAGCATGGCGATATAGTTATCGCGGCGCTCAACTTCGTACTTGGAATAGAGCACGTCGAACGATACTTCGGTATCGCTGTCAGGGCGCCATTGGAAGGTCAGGCTACCGCCGGTGCGCTTGGCGTCCTGCTCGGAGTTAACGTAACGCGGAATACGCGGGAAGAAGGCACCCGAACCTGGGGTGGTCAAAGCATCAGCGCGGCGCAGATTATAGATGGTGTTGTAGGCGGCAATCGTGCCGGTGCGCGGATTGTTGGTCGAGCAGTTGGTGGCCGTGGCCCCCTTGGCCCCGTGAACCGATGGATCAGGGCTGATGGTGGCTCCCCCGGTCGGTGATACCCAGCCGATAGGCGTGCAGAACGGCTGCGCCTCGTTTAACGGAGCGGTCGTGACCGGAAGGCCTGCGGCGTCGCGGCGGATGGCATTAAAGGCATTGATGTTAGACGGCAGGATATCAACCGCAGAATAACCGACTTCGCGGATATTGCGATCCTGATAGGTCAGGGTGCCCAGAATGCCGAACTTGCCATCGGCGAATTTCTTGGAGGCCAGCAGCGATAGGCGCGGATCGGTGGATTTGCTGACCTCATTATACACGCCCTTAGCCGTGAAGCTTAAGACCTGATCTTCTCGGTAATCGAACGGGCGCGGGGAACGCAGGTCAACCGTGGCACCCAGCGAGCCTTCTTCGACATCGGCGGACGCGGTCTTGCGGGTCGACAGGGCCGAGAAGATTTCCGACGGGAAGACGTTGAAGTCAAAGCTGCGGCCGGAGTTGCCCGCGCCGTAAATGTCCGACGATCCGGTTTGTGCCGCGCCTTCCATGCCGTTCAAGCGCACACGGGTGTAGCCAGGGCCCAAGCCGCGTACGGAAATGTTACGGCCTTCGCCACCGTCGCCGCGCGACAGGGTCACGCCGGGGATGCGCTGCATCGATTCGGCCAGGTTTGAATCCGGGAATTTGGCGACATCTTCGGACAGGATCGAATCGACCGTGCCGGCGCTGTTTTTCTTGACGTTAAGCGCGCTTTTCAAGCTGCCGCGAAAGCCGGTCACAACCACTTCGGTCACATCGTCTTCGGCGGCAGGCGCTGGCGTTTCCTGTGCCATAGCCGCACCGGCGGCCAATGCCAAGGCCAGAACCGAGGCCGTCATCATGGTGGATTTGATTGGGCGCACGCCCTTGGTCACGCCGTAATTACGGGTGTTTTTCATCCTGTTGTTCCTTTTTACACAACCGCCTCAATTAAGGATAAGGCGGCTGACCCTGTTGCTTCGGTTCTTTTGACGACCGAAGCTGTTACTGATTTTTGTTTTATCGCCTTATGAGGGCAATAATTGTCACACTATTACGGATTCTGGGGTTTTCAAACGCAATTATGCTCAAAAGCGCGCGCAAAAAATCTTATACGATCTTGTGTGGCTTATTTGCACGATAGAAATAATCAGGGCCGATCTTATTTTTTTGTAAATAAAACAACCTCATGACGACGGTTGTGCGGTGTTTTATTACTGTTTTCATGTTGCGCTGCAAATAAGCGCTTTTCATTGCCGCATCCCCGGTTATTCTCGACAGGCTTTAGGTTAAGGGGACGTGATCATGAAAAATCTGTGGCTGGCGACGTGTGCATTTATAGCTGTGACGGGCGCGGCTGAGGCCAAAACCGTGGTGATCAATGCGTCCAAACTGATCGAGGTCGAAACCGGCAAGGTGGTCGATAAACCATCAGTCATGATCGTCGAAGGGCGGATTGCCGCCGTCGGTGCGCAGGGACAGCTTAATGTGCCCGCCGATGCCGAACTGATCAATCTGCCGGAGGTGACGCTTCTGCCCGGCCTGATCGACATGCACGTCCATCTGGATAACGATCCGACTTACGGCGGCTATACGGGGTTGCAGTTCACCGATCGTTTTTGGGGCATCATGACCGTGCCCAATGCTGAAAAGACGCTGAAAGCCGGGTTCACAACCGTGCGCAATGTCGGGGCCGGTGACTATAATGATGTCGGCCTGCGTGAAGCGATCGACGAAGGCGTCGTCAAGGGCCCGCGCGTGGTCACGGCGGCCATGAGTTTTGGCGCGACCGGCGGCCATTGCGACTCGACCTATTTTCCGCCGTCGTTCCAGTCGAAAAACCCCTATAATGCCGACAGTCCCGCCGAAGGGGTCAAGTCGGTGCGCGCGCTGAAAAAATACGGTGCTCAGGTCATCAAGATATGTGCGACCGGCGGGGTGTTTTCGCGCGGCACGACACCGGGCGGCCAGCAGCTTTCTTATGAAGAAATGAAGGCTATTGTCGATGAGGCCCACATGCAGGGCCTCAAGGTCGCGGCCCATGCCCACGGCGCATCGGGCATCCGGGACGCCGTCCGCGCTGGTGTTGATACCATCGAGCACGCGTCTCTGGTTGACGATGAAGGCATCAAGCTGGCCGTGCAAAAAGGCGCGTGGTTTTCGATGGATATTTACAATACCGACTACACCCAGGCCGAGGGGGCCAAAAACGGTGTCCTCGAAGAAAGCCTGAAAAAAGACCGCGATATCGCCGAAATCCAGCGCCAGAACTTCAAGAAGGCCCTGAAAGCCGGTGTGAAGATGGTCTACGGCACTGACTCAGGCGTCTATCCCCACGGCGATAACGCCAGACAGTTTGCCGTCATGGTGCGCTATGGGGCGACGCCGTTGCAGGCGATCCAGACCGCGACCGTTAATGCGGCGCAGGCATTGGGGCAGGAAAAGGATGTTGGCTCGCTGCGCGTCGGCCATTACGGCGACCTTATAGGCGTTAAAGGCGATCCGCTGACCGATGTGACCGTGCTTGAAAAACCGGCCTTTGTCATGAAGGGCGGCGAGGTGGTGGCGAAATAATTAGCGCGCATTTGTCTTTGATATCTGTCACAAGGGCCTGTGTTCGCCGCCAAATGTTCGGCCCCGTTCGCATCCAGCCCTCACAACAGGAGACGACGATGGCCAAGGGACAAAAAAAGAGCAACAAGGAAGTCCGCAAACCCAAGGCCGCCAAGGTCAAGGTTGAGACGGTTTCTGCCGGTTTCAGCAAGGGCCAGCAGGCGACTTTGCTGAACATAAAAAAAGACTAGTGCGCCTTGATCTGTTGCCGGTGTAATTTTTAACAAACCGGCTTGGCCTTGGGATTTGGTTTCGGCTATAGAGTTTGGATGAGCACAGAATCCAACACCAAAACCATTCAGGGCCGCACTGGCTCTTGGGAACTTGTCATCGGGCTTGAAATCCACGCGCAGGTGGCCTCAAACTCAAAGCTGTTTTCAGGCGCGGCCGTAGGCTTTGGTGCCGGGCCGAACGAGCAGGTCTCGCTGGTTGATGCCGGGTTTCCGGGCATGTTGCCGGTGCTCAACAAATATTGCGTCGAGCAGGCGGTGAAGACCGGCCTTGGCCTCAAGGCGCAGATCAACGCCCATTCGCGCTTTGACAGGAAGAACTACTTCTATCCCGATCTGCCGCAGGGCTATCAGATCAGCCAGTTGTTCTTTCCCATTGTCGGGGAAGGCGAAGTGCTGATCGACCTTTCCGACGGCTCACAAAAGACGGTGCGTATCGAGCGCCTGCATTTGGAACAGGACGCCGGTAAGTCGATCCACGACCTTGATCCGAACGCGACCTATGTTGACCTCAACCGCGCCGGTACGGCTTTGATGGAAATCGTCAGTAAGCCCGATATCCGTTCGGCCGAAGAGGCGGTGGCTTACTTTAAAAAGATTCGCACGATCCTTGTCTACCTTGGCACGTCCGATGGCGACATGGAGAAGGGTAATATGCGCGCCGACGTCAACGTGTCGGTCTGTAAGGCCGGTGCCTATGAGCGCTTCCGCGAGACGGGTGATTTCAAGCAGTTAGGCACGCGCTGCGAGATCAAGAACGTCAATTCGTTCCGCTTCATGCAGCAGGCGATTGAATATGAGGCCCGCCGCCAGATCGAAATCATCGAAGATGGTGGCAAAATTGATCAGGAAACCCGCCTGTTCGATTCGGTGAAGGTCGAGACGCGTAGCTTGCGTTCAAAGGAAGAGGCGCATGATTATCGCTACTTCCCCGATCCCGATCTGTTGCCGTTAGAGCTTGAACTGGCGTGGATCGAAGATATCAAAAAGTCCCTGCCGGAACTGCCGGACGATAAGCGTCAGCGGCTGGTGACGCAGTATGGCCTTAGCGTCTATGATGCGACCGTGCTGATCACCGAGCAGGCGCGCGCCGACTATTTTGAAGCGGCCGCAAAAGGCCGTGACGCCAAGCTGGTCGCCAACTGGGTGACCAACGAACTGCTGGCGCGTCTGTCGAAAGATGGCCATGAAATCACCGATAGTCCGCTGCCGCCTGAGCAAATTGCGGGGCTGGTTGAACTGATCGAAACCGGCGTCATTTCGTCCAAGATCGCCAAAACCGTGTTCGAGCATATGTGGGACGGCAAGGGCGCGGTCACACCGGCTGAGATCGTCGAAACACATGGCCTTAAGCAGGTCACCGATACCGGCGCGATTGAAAAAGCCGTCGATGACATTATCGCTGCCAACCCTGATAAGGCCTCTGAGGTCGCCACCAAGCCGCAGGCCATTGGCTGGTTCGTTGGTCAGGTCATGAAGGCGACCGGCGGTAAGGCCAACCCCGCTGCGGTCAATGAGATACTTAAGGCCAAGCTGGGGCTCTGAAACGAAAAGCCGCTGTCGTGATCGACAGCGGCTTTTTAACTACTCACATCAACGCTTAGAACACGGCCCGCAGTTTGATGCTGACCGGATAGGTGACGCGCTTGCCTTCTTCGTTGATTGAGGCGAGGCCCAGGCCACCAATGGCGCTATCATTGCCATCAAGATCGCCGTAGTAACGCACGCCGGTCTCAGCCGTGACGGATACGGTTTCCGACAGGGCGTAGGACACACCGACATCGACCCCGGCGGTCAGGATGGTCGTCTCATCATAGAACGGCACGTTTTGCAGAGACTGATTGATGGTCAGGTCAGGGATGGTAAAGCTGGCGTCAATGGCATCGATCTTTGAGGCCCCGACGCGCCCGGCGATGTAGGGCTGGAAGGTGCCGCCTTCGTTGAACCACTGACGCAGGCCGACCGACACGCCCATGCCTTTATATTCGCCAAAGCGGCCATAGACCGGTACTTCGGCGACGGTGGTGGCACCATTCACGACCGCAGCCGTGCCGACCTGCACCGAGCCTTCGTCGGCTTTAACATAATCAAAGCTACCGAACACTTCGCGCCCGCCGCCGAGGCCATAGGTGCCCTCAAGGTTAAAGGTCATAGCGTTGTCATAGATATCGTCAAAACCGCGCGATTGAATGCGCAACTGACCGGCATTGCCGGTGGCGGTGATCGCACCGGGCAGGGCGGGGGCACCGGGATCGCGCAGGGATGCGATGACGCTGAGCGGAATTTCGCCGGTGGTGGCCCCGCCGTGGACATCGCCGGAGGTGGACAGTTCTGTGCCGATGCTGCCGGAAACGGCCCAGCGCCCGGCATCGACGGCCTGAGCGGAGGCGGTGGTGGCAAGAGCGGATACAGATATCAAGACTAAGGCGCTTAGGCCTGAACGATATTTCATGGAGGCACCTGTAGATCAGAGTTAAGGTTAAGCATTTATGTAAATGCAGCCTGTTTACGCCTGATCCGCGAGTTTGGATTTGAACCCCGGTCATCAAAAAAGGCCCCGTCTTATCCAGACGGAGCCTTTAAAGGTACTATTTTAAACGGGCTTACATGCCGCCGTCAGTCTTGGGTTCGGTCGGCATCGGGGCTTGAGCTTCAGGCTCCGCAGGCAGAGGCGTCGGCGCTGGGGCTGCACTAGGGTCGCTCATGTTGTGATCCGGCGTTTCCGGGTTCATGGTATCGGGCGCCGGAACGCTGGTGGACGTGCTGGCAGGCACTGAGCCTTCGGTCGCTTCGGGGGCCGCAAGGCCGGTAGGGCCCGCAGCGACAGTTGCCATAGCGGTGGCCTTAGCCTGAGCGTTCAGGGCGGCGGTGCCTTCGTTCTGAGTGGCGTTATCCTGAGCGGCAGTGGGCTGCGCGGTCTGAGCCATAGCGACAGGGGCGGCCAATGGAGCCGAAAGCGCGCCGAACATAGCGGCGGTAATCATAAGGTTACGAGCATTCATAGATATCTCCTTTGTGTGTAAATATTACGGATGCGTTGCCACCTAAATCTAATATCAGGCATGTAAAATATCGATCTGTTGTGCGGCCTTAATAGTATGGATGTGAAAATGCGTTCGTGATTTATGCGAATGCTTTAAGCTGTAAATAAAAAATCGGATTACATATTAATCAGAGGCATAAAAAAGGCCCCCGCAATATGCGGGAGCCTCAAGTTTAGGGCCATGACCTGCCCATTAGATCAGATGATCAGAATATGTCGAAAAACACATCCAGAATAATGCCGGTCGTCAAAGCCACCAGAATGATGTCGCTGCCGCTATAGACATATTCATAGCCATAAGGGGCGGCGGGCAGATCGTAATAGTAGGGATCATAGACCCGGTAGCTATAGTAATAGCTCGGCAGGCGCTGACCCCGGTTCCAGCGGTGGCCGTAATACTGGGCGGGCGGGCGGTAGTAGCCATAGCCCGGCGCGTAGTAGTAGCCGCGGCGGGCGCCCTGATAGTCACGCCAGTCGCGATCATTGCGATAGGTGGGACGGCGATAGCTCGACCAGTTGTGATTGCGGGTCCACTGCTGCTGGCGCGCGTAATCTCTACGGTCGTCCCGGCGATCGGCGCGGTAGTCCCCGCGATCATCGCGGCGATCCTGACGGTAGTCGGGACGGCTTGGAGTCGGGTCGCGGCGATAATCCTGGCGGTCGTCGCGACGTTCCTGACGGAAGTCCTGCCGGTCATCGCGGCGCTCCTGCCTGAAATCCTGACGATTATCTTGTCGCTGTGCCTGCGGGATCTGCGGACGTAAGGGCTGGGTGCCGGGGCGGCCCTGCGGGCGCTCGATCTGTGGGCGCTGCTCTGACTGGCGGTTTTCAGTGCGTTGACCGCGGTTTTCCTGACGCTGTTGCGGACGCGCCTCGCGGCGGTTATCGCGGTCATCATCGCGATCCGGGCCGCGCTGAGCGACGGTGACCGGCGCCTGACGGTTCTGGTTACGGCGCACTTCCTGCTGCTGGCGCTCGGACGGGCCGATGGCGGAGCCAGCCAGCGCCTCGGCGGCAAAGCCCACCCCCATCAAGAAGGCAAACGCAGCGGCGGTTTTGCGGGTCTTCATAACAAAAGTCCTCACTCACTACGGGATTAAAAAGGGAGCCGTGTCAGCGCGATTGCGGGTTCGGGCCTTTAAAACCAATTCTGCGGAAATATTTTTCCGGATTGAGCCCACTATGGCAGGGCGTGGCTGAATGGAACCTGAACGGTTTCGTCAGTATTACATTTCGCGCGCGCAAGCTGAATCGCGGATGAAACCTTTGGGGTGTCGTCGGTGTTTGCTTTGGTCTGTTGGAAATATAAGTGTGTATTTGGATGTGTTAACAAGCTTAATATGAATTATTAACGATAATTTCTGGTATATTTACGAATATATCTAATTCTATATTTAAATATTTTGTAATTTTTAATGATTATGTATTTAATTGTAAATAAATTTATTAAAATTAACTTTGTTTTTACATAAAATATTTCATGAAAAATGCGGCATTAACCTTAACTTCACTTGCTGGTGAAAAACTCGACTTATCAACAGCAAGGGAACGCGCAAAATGCGCGGGTTTAAGTTCAATGACTATCGCAGCTAATGAAATGGCTCCACTGCCTCTGCCGACCCCGGATATGGGGTCTGACGACCTGATGCGTCTGGGCATGATGTATTCCACCGGTTCCGGCGGCGCGCCGGTTGATCTGGTGTCGGCGCACATGATGTTCAATCTGGCGGCCATGCGCGGCAGCCTGGAGGCCAGCGTCTATCGCCGGGAATTGTCAAAAGAGATGGAACGCGAAGATGTGGCCGAAGCTCAGCGCTGCGCCCGTCAGTGGCTGGATCAGGGCCGTATCGGTCTGGTGGCCTAAACTACAGCGTTCACGATTTCGCCCGCCACGCAGATGGCTATGATTGCGCCCACGACCATGAGGGGCGGAGTCTTAAGCCGTTCCAAAGCGAAGACGCCCGCGACCGCGATCAGCGCATCGCGTGGACTTAGGATCGCTGAGGTGCCAACCGGGCTATAGAGCGCGGCGGCCAGTATGCCGACCACGCCCGCGTTTATCCCCATCAGGGCGGTTTGTGCCGCCGGATGAGATCTGATCCACGCCCACAGCGGCGCACCGGCTATGGCCAGCAGAAGTCCGGGCAGAGACAGGGCAATCAGCACGCTCAACGCCCATAGGGGTGCCGCACCCGCAGGCGCAGACATCGCGCCCAGATAGGCGGCCAGCGTAAACAGCGGCCCCGGCACAGCCTGAGCCCCGCCGTAACCGCTCAGGAAATCAGCGTCGCTGATCAGGCCATTGGCCACCATCGGTTCATGCAGCAGCGGTAGCACCACATGCCCGCCGCCGAACACCAGCGCACCGGCGCGGTAATGAATGTCGATCAGGCCGAGCAGCCGGTCATGGCTCGCCACAAACGGCAATCCCACCATAAAGACGGCAAATACCCCAAGCGCGATCAGGCCGGTGTTGCGGCTGATGGGCAGGCTAAGGCCCGTGGTGGCGACCTCAGTGGCGCGGCAAAGAATAAGGCCCGCAAGGGCCGCAACAGCAATAGCCCCGACCTGAGCCCATACGCCACCGATCATAACCACGCCAAGCCCGCACACGCCCGCAATCAGCAAACGCTGAACATCGGGACACAGCTTACGGCCCATGCTCCAGACGGCTTGCGCGACCACGCATACCGCTACCAGTTTCAGGGCATGAAAGATCGGTGCGGCTAACTCACCGTTCATGTGTGGGGCAGCGACCGCCAGCCCGTACATCAACAACGCCGACGGCAGGGTAAAGCCGATCCATGACAACAGTGCGCCCAAGGCACCCGCCCGCTGCCAGCCGATCAGGAAGTTGGCCTGAGAACTGGCGGGGCCGGGGAGTAACTGACAAAGGGTGACAATCTCGCCATAAGCCTGCGGCGTCAGCCAGTTGAGGCGGCGGACATAGGTGTTTTCAAAATAACCCAGATGGGCAATCGGCCCGCCGAACGAGGTCAGGCCCAGCCGCAGGGACACCGAAAACGTCTCCCAAAGGCGAGTAGGGCTCGGCATTAAGTCCTCATTTTTTCTCCTCCCCATTCTATGGGGAGGTGGCGCGGCGAAGTCCGCGACGGAGGGGTACTGGGCAGTTCGTTTACCCCTCCGTCTCAAAAACGAGACACGGCACGGGCCGCCCCGCTCCCCATGAAATGGGGAGGAGAAGGGGGCGGATATACTTAGTTACTATTATACAGCAGATAGGTCATGATGCCCGACGGGATCAGATCATTGACATGCTGCTGCACCCACACACCGGCTTCGGCAATGTTGGAGCGCGGCACAAAGATGATGTCATTGCGACGGATGGCAAATAACTCTCCACCCCGGCCATCGATGACGTTTTGCAGGTTGATGACCCGGCGCATGGCTTGCCCGCTGGGGCCGCGGCGGATGACGACGACTTCCTTGCGGCGCGCCGCTGGGGTGAAGCCACCGGCGGCCATCACGGCCTGTAGCGCATCCATATCGCCGGACATATCGACCCAGCCGCCACCCTTGACTTCACCGCCGACAATCACCCGCATCGGGGTGTCGGTCGGCAACACATTGACCGTGGGGTTGCGAAGATATGGCGCATAGGCTTTGGCGATATCGGCCTCTAGCTGCGGCACGGATTTGTGGGCGGCCATGACCTGACCCGCCATCGGCAGCGAAATGCGACCATCTTGGCCCACCACGGCCTGACGGTTAAGTTCGGGCGCGGAGGGCACCTGAATATCCAGCTTATCGGTCGGATAAAACGCATAACCGGCATCGCTGTCCTGCCAGTCGGCAAAGGCGATCGGTTCGGTAAGCGATTGCGTCTGCGTGCGGTTGCTGGCCGGGCCGGTGGCGCAGGCATTAAGGGCCGGTGTCGCAGCCAGCAGGATTAACGCGCCTTTGAGGATGTGCCGACGTAAAAGCATTAAAAGCGCCCGAATAAACTAAAATGAATCGAAAATTCACAGGTATTAACAATCTTTAGAAATAGGTAAGGTTTGGTTAATGGCTTGCCGCCAAACTTGCCTTAAAGTCCAAAATGCGACGACCTTATGAGTCGCCGGGCGCTTTAATGAAGCACAGGTTTAGGGTGGCAGATACCGGCAACAGGGCAGGGCGGGCGCAGACGGCCAAAACCGTCGATAGTCGCCGTGTGTCTAAAATCCAGTCCCATGCCTTTATGCACTATGATGTCAGCGATATTTTCGCCCTGCTGCGGCGGGAAATCTGGCTGATGCTGGTGGTATTTGCCGTCATCTTTGGGGCCGGTGCATTTGTCGCTCTGCGCATGAACCAGACCTATACCGCAGGCGCGTCTTTGCTGATGAAGGTTGGCGAAGACTATGCCTAT
Organism: Asticcacaulis endophyticus; assembly: GCF_014652575.1. Taxonomy (GTDB): domain Bacteria; phylum Pseudomonadota; class Alphaproteobacteria; order Caulobacterales; family Caulobacteraceae; genus Asticcacaulis; species Asticcacaulis endophyticus. The sequence continues at coordinate 1,747,310 of NZ_BMZB01000001.1, forward strand.
GTGCCGCGCACCGGCGATCCGTCGCGCGGCACGATCGCCACTATCGACGAAGTGGTGCAGTCCGAAGTCGAAATCCTAAATTCCAATGGGTTGAAGCGCCGCGTGATCGAAAAGCTGGGGTACGGTGCGATTATTCCTGACCTGCCGACGGGTTGGGTGCCGCACAATGAGGCCGATAAGCTTGAGGCCGACAAAAGGGCCATGAAAATCCTTTACGGTGGCTTTGAAACCGGCACGACACCGCAGATCAATGTGGTGCGCTTAAGCTTTAAACACGAAAATCCCAACAGTGCCGCCCTGATCCTCAACACCATGATCGATGAATATGTCAGCTATCGCCAGCAGGTGTTTTCGGATGTGACCGCCCCCGTGCTGGCCGAACAGAAAAACGCCTTTGACCGTAGGCTACACAGTGCCGATGTGGCGTTCGAGAACTTCCTGACCCAAAACGGCGTCGGTGATTTTCAGGCCGCCAAGGCGACCTATGCCAAGCTGCATGAAACCGTGCTGGGCCAGCTTTATGATGCGGACTCACGCATCGCTGAGGGCAATGCCCGCCTGTCGGCACTCAATGCGCGGGTGCAAAGGCTGGCGCCGGAAATCAGCCTGTCGCGTGATCTGGATCTGTCTATTCCGTCAAAGCTTCTGGCGCTTAAAGCCCAGCGCGAGGACCTGCTGGCCCGTTATCAACCGTCGGCGCCGCCGGTCAGGGATATCGAGGCCCAGATCGCCCAGTACGAGCAGATGATGGCCTCTGGCCGCGGGGTGGGGGAGCGCGAGCACCGGCTTGGGATCAATCCGATCTATCAGGATCTACTGACCGAAAAGCTGCGACTGGAGGCCGAACTGGCGTCGCTGAATGGTCGCCGGTCGCAACTGCAGGCCCAGGTCGATCACGTCAATACCAAAATGCAGAGCCTGATGGGGCTGGAAGGCGAATATAACAGCTTGTCGGCTGAGCGTGAGGCCCTGCAAACCAATATCCGCGCCTTCACCAACCGCATTCAGGATACCGAAGCCGCCGCCGAGATCGCCAAGGTGTCCGAAGAAACCGTCCGCGTGGTTGACCGCGCTGAACCGCCGTTGACGGGTAAGAGCCTGAAAAAACTGGTGCTGATCGGATCGTTTTTGTTTGCCGCCTTTACGGCCCTGTGTGCGGGCTTGGCCATGGCCTATAGCCGCAAAGGGTTTGTCAGTGCGCGTTCGGCCTCACGGATGCTCGATCTGCCAGTGCTGACCACGGCGGGGGCCAAAAAGGCGTGAAAGCCGGTCTGTCACCTGCCGTCAAAACCGCCTAGACTTACCCTTGTGTGATTCGTGAAGGGCCTATGGTAGATCTGACGCGTGAAATGGCGGAACTGATGCAGGGCCTCAATCGGGCGATGGGTAAGCCATCCGCCACGATGGGGCGGGCGATCCTGTTTGTGTCGGCCTATGATGGCGAAGGCGTATCGACCGTGGCGCGCGAATTTGCCCGCACCGAAGCCGCCTTTGCCAAGCGTCCGGTTTGGCTGGTTGATGCTGACCTGAAAGCGCAGGGCCAGTTGGTGGCGATGGGGACAGAACCCGCGCGCTTTGGTCCGGCAGGGCCACTGTGTGCCGCCACCCCGGATGGTTCGGCCTTTTTTGCGATCACCCCGCCCGCCCGCGACCGTGATGGTCATATGGTGCCGGACGCGAAGTTTCTGGTGGCACGGCCATTTTTTGACGGCAAGTTGTGGGTGACGCGCTTTCGTGAGCAAAATCTCAGCAAGGGCCAAACCGTCAAGCTGTTTACCCAGACCAGCTACTGGCAGGCCCTGCGCCAGCATGCTCAGACGATTGTTGTCGATGTACCCTCGGCTGAACGATCCGATGCCGCGCTAAGGCTGGCGCCACTCATGGATGCGGTGGTAATGGTGGTGTCGGAACCTGATGGCGACCTGTCGGCGCGGCTGGCGCTTAAAGCCGATATCGAAGCCGCAGGCGGTCAGTTTGCAGGCATGGTCTATAATCGCGCCCGTGAGGTAAAGCGGGCGAAAGCCTAAGCCTGAGCGGCGACGCACAGTATCCCCAACACCACAAAACCGACGCCGATAGCCTTGGCGACGCTGATGGTTTCGCCGAACATGGTCATGCCCGCCGCCACCGTGACGACAATGCCGAGGGCCACGAACGGATAGGCCGACGACAACGGCACCTTGGACAGCACAAACAGCCAGACAATGGCACTGAGGCCAAAGCAGAACAGTCCTCCGATCACCAGCGGCGAAGTGAGTATCGCCAGCGCAATCGTCAGCATATTGCCGCTTTGCAGGCTGGTTTGCATGGCCGGATCGACCATGCCTTTTTTCAGGATGATCTGGGAGCCGGAGGATAAGGCCACGCTCAGCAGGATGGGGGCGACAAGTTGCAGGTTCAAAGCGGGTCTTTCAGATTGTCAGAGGGGCTGGCACTGTTTGATGTCGGCGGGATCGAGCGGCGGGTAAGACTTGGCCACATCGCTCGACGGTTCGGTCTTGATCAGATCCCACGACTGATAGGTCTTGACGGAATTAAGCTGCGACAGGCATCCGGCGGTCGTCACGGTCGCTTGCAGGCGGTGGACATTGTTGATGCCGCCGAAAACAATGACGATAACGGCCATCGCCACCGCCACCCAGCGATAGCGGCTGAACCACGAAAACGCCGCGACCAGCAGGATCATAGGCATGAAGTGCCAGCTATAGAGGAAGGTAACTTCGCCGTAGACTGAGTGCAGCAGGGTCTGAAAGGCCAGCATGACGCCGACCCCGATGGCCACAGTGCGCAAAGGCCGGTGACTGATGGCGCCCCAAACGCCCAGACCGAACAACACGACCCAGGCGGCGGTGGCGATGACCGGTGAGATTTCGCCCTTGGGGAAGCCTGACGTCTGGTTGGTGGTGACCAGTTCGATGGTGTTTTGTTGCTCGACCTCGGACGGCATGGCAACCACAGTGGTCACATAAAGGCTGCGCAGATTGGTGAGCGGGTTCCAGCCGGCCTTATAGTCGCCCTTGGCCTGCATCGACGGTTGGGTGAAGTTGGTTTCGCGCATTAGCGGGATGGGATTGAAGAAATAGGCTGATTTTTCAAACAGAGGATGCTGCACAACCGCCAACACACCCACGGCCCCAAGAGCTATGGTGGCAATCGCAAAGAACGATTTCAGCCGGTGGCGCGCGGCGGTCGCAATCAGGCCTGCCGTCCAGTTGGTGGTGGTGATCCCCAGCGTCAGGACATTCAGCACCACCCACCACACGGCTTTGAGCGGGCGGGTATAGGCCAGCAGAAACAGGCTAAGGATGATGGTGAAGCCCGCAAACGGGAACAGTTCAATCACTGAGCCCCAGAACACGAAACAGGCGCTGACCATAAACAGGGCGGTAAACAGCGCCACCGCAAATCTTGGCAGGCCCAGCAGGCGCACCGTGGCGGCAAACAGGGCGACATTGGCCCCGCAAATGGCGACCGTCATGGCCTTGGCGGCGGCGATGGGCGACAGGCCTATCGCGGTCAGCACATAACCGATCGGAGTCAGCAGGATCGACGAAATCGGATGCACCGCCGTGCGCGAATGGTTACCCGACGGGGTGACCAGATTTTCCGCGACCCGCCCGACGTCCGATTGCAGGAAGATACTCATATAGGTGTTGATACCCGGCACACGCTGCGTCTGGGCAAAGGCCCACAGTGAAATCACGATGCCGATTATGCCCATGACGGCGCACAATATGATATCGGCGCGGCTTAAGGTCGTGGCGTCATCCGCAACCTTGCGATCGAGCCGGTCCCACAGCGCATTGACCGGGTGAGGTTCGACATATTTGTCGTAATATTTGCTATAAATATTTGAAAATGTTGAAAACATGATGGCCTGAAATCTCTATAGTCTGATCATGGCGGCCAGCATGACCACGCCGCAAGCCGCGACCGTCAGCAGGCTGTTGCGGTCTTTCAAGGCAAACACGATCGGGTCATCGTTCATATCGCGGCGGTGGGCCAGCATCAGGCAGCGGCCCAGCCAGTACAGCAGCAGCGGGCAGATCAGCCACAGAAGTTTAGGGTTAGCATAAAGCTGGCTGATCTTGTCATCGGACACATAGAGCGCAAACACGGTGACGGCGTTAAAGCCTGCGGCGGCGGCAAGGGTGGCGACAATCGGCAGATCGGCCTTACGGTAGTTGCGGTTGGTCGGGTCAGGCAGATCCTGATCGAAGCGCACGGTCAGTTCGGTATAGCGCTTAATGAGCGCCAGCGCTGTAAAGACAAACACCGAAAAGGCCAGCAGCCACTCCGACACGACGACCGAAATGGCCGCCGCCCCGCCGACCACGCGGATGGTGTAAAGCCCGGCCAGTGCCACGACATCGACCAGCAGTTTGCGCTTAAGGCTAAAAGTATAGAGGGTGGTCAGCACCAGATATCCGGTCAGAACCGCCAAAAACAACGGGTTGACGAAGTAAGCCCCGACCAGCGACGCCACCAGCAGTATCGGGGCGGCGATCATGGCGGGCAGGATGGGCACGGTGCCGGCGGCGAGAGGGCGGCGCTTTTTCGACGGATGCTGACGATCCGCATCAATGTCAACTAAGTCATTGATAATATAGATCGATGATGCCGCCAGCGAAAAGGCAAAAAAGGCAGCGACCGCCTGCGTGATCGAGGTCACGCTAAAGCTTTGCGAGGTCAGAACCGGCACCATGACCAGACCATTCTTGGCCCACTGGTGGACGCGCAGCAACTTGATCCACGCCTTGCCCTGCTTGGGCAGGGTCTTGAGGACGACGGCATTGGGGCTGATTTTTTTAAGCTTTGAACGCACGGCCCCCGGCGCATTCACGGCGATACATTCGCGCGCTTGCGGCCAGACCTTGAGGTCGATGGCGTCGTTGCCGATATAGTCAAAGCCCTTTTCGCCAAACTCTGCGACCAGACGGGCGGCTTTTTTCGAGCCCGACAGGTTGATCGTCTCATCTGAGGCGAACCAGCCGGTAAAGACGCCCAAATGGTTGGCGACCGCTTCGACATATTTTTTGTGGGTGGCCGAGGCCAGATAGACTTCGCGGCCGTCATTGCGCGCCTGCTGGATCAGGGCCAGGACTTCGCCGTCATAGGGCAGGTGGGCGACATCTATATCGGTGCGTTCGGCAATGTAGGATTTAAGCGCCGGTTTTCCACGCAGGTAAGCGCCTAACATGCCAAATAATGACGCAGGGTTATTACCGAGGGCGGCGAAGGCGGACTCGATCAACAGGTCGGATTTGACCAGGGTGCCATCGAGATCAACCACCAGAGGCGGGGCCTGAACGACGGCAGAAATGTCTTTAAGCGCATCGAATTTCATAAAATAACCCCTTTTGCACATAAATAATCAATAAAAATTTGTGCACTGCGCCATAGGCAAGTTAGTTTTAAATCGGGCCATCAGCAACCTTAAATTGGCGCCTATCCCTGATACACTGATACTGTAGCGTGTGCGCCACAAAGACCAGTGTTATCTGATGTGCCGTTTTAAATCGCACATGCGGATATGGTCTTCGCCGCTGCAAAAAATCCGCCAGTCAAATGAGCTCAAAAAACATATCGCGACGGTGGCATTATGTTACACTGAAGCGGGAATGGTCGGCAAGGCTATGCACTTAAGGACGAGATTTTCATGACCCTATTACCCCTCATACGCGCGCACATGGCACCCGTCATTGTGGGGCTTAGCGTGGCGATTAGTGCCTGCTCACGCGCGCCGGAGCCACCGCAAAACCCGCCAGAATTACCGCCGGTCAGTGCTGAGGCACCGGTTTCGGCGTCTGCGGCGGCCTCATCTGTGCCCGACTGGACCGGAAAATGGACGGGCCCCGAAGGGACGTGGCTGGAGGTCAAGCCACTGAACGGTGGCTTTGAAGTGGCGATCCAGAACCTTGACGGCGTGCGCACCTTTCCGGCCGCATTCCAGCAGGGCGGGCTGGCCTTCACTCGTGACGGCGCTGAGCATATCATCCGCGCAGGCAGCGGCGCAGACACCGGCATGAAATGGCTGGCCGATAAAACCAACTGCCTGATCGTCATGACCGGCGAAGGCTATTGCCGCGGATAGCCTGATCGGTTAGCAGGGAACCCTTAGATTTATGGGAGCCTGACATGGCTGATGATGACGATATCGTGGTAAAGGACGCCAATGGCACCCGTCTGGCTGACGGAGATAGCGTAACCCTGGTCAAGGATCTTAAGGTCAAGGGTTCCGGCGGGGTGACATTGAAGCGCGGCACGCTGATCAAGAATATCCGCCTGACCCCTGATGAGGAGGAGATCGAGTGCAACCACGAAAAGGTGCGCGGTCTGGTACTGCGGACTGAGTTCGTGAAAAAAGCGTGATGAGACGGGCCGAGGATACGCTGATGCTGATGCCGGTCAGCCTGTTGGCGGGGTGGGTGAGTGCGGCGGCGTTCGTCAATGCCGCCTCGACCCTTCGTACCTATGGCATTGATCAGCTTGACCCGCTGCGTCCCGATGTGGCGATTGGGTTTTTGCTGGCCGCACTGGCGTTTGCGCTGGCCATGACCCGGTTGGGCGGGCAGATGTTTTACGCCATCGCCGGTATGTGGGCGTTGCAGGGCATCATCGCCGCCAACCTTAACCAACCGGGAGCAGGGTTGCTGACGATTGTAGCCGGGGCAGGTATTGCCCTTCTGGCGGCCAATCTGATCTGGGCCAAGGTCAGAAAACCCGACGAAGCCTGACTGGCGAAAATCCCACACAGTTAGCGGCTGTGTGGGATAGGTTCGCAGAGGGCCGTTTTTTCTTATTGCGCCGGTGTGGGAACGGCATCCGGCCCGACGGTGACCGTGTCATTCTTGACCGGCCGTTTCAGGGCGGCGCGAATGCCGTTGCCGTAATCGGGATGGATCTTGTCAAAGTGCCCCAAAGCCCGCTCGATAATAAAGTCCGGCACCCCATCCATAGCTGCGGCGATATTGCCAAACAGGCGCGCCTTCTGATCCGCGTCGAACAGGTTGAACAGCGCCCGTGGCTGGACATAGTCGTCATTACCGTCGCGGTGATTATAGCGGTCGGCATCGCCTGAGATTTTCAGCGGCGGCTCAGCATAGGTCTCCGTCTGCACCGGCCCTCCGAAGCTGTTGGGCTCATAATAGACATCCGGGTTACCGGTATCGTTCTTGAAGAAGCGCATAGCTCCGTCCTTATGATAGTGATGGACCGGGCATTTCGGCGCATTGACCGGCAGGGCCTCATAGTGGGTGCCCAGACGGTGACGGTGCGCATCGGCATAGGCAAAGATACGCCCTTGCAACACCTTATCCGGCGAGAAACCGATCCCCGGCACGATGTTGGACGGCGAAAATGCAGCCTGTTCGATCTCCGCGAAATAGTTATCGGCGTTGCGGTTAAGCTCAAGTACGCCGACCGGAATGACCGGATATTCGTCGTGCGGCCACACCTTGGTCAGGTCAAAGGGGTTGTATGACGTCTTATCGGCGTCTTCTTCCGGCATGATCTGGACCTGCACGTCCCAGCGCGGGAACGCGCCACGCTCGACCTTACCGAACAGGGCTTCCTGGTAGGATTCGCGCGACTGGGCGATCACGTCGGCAGATTCGGCATTAGTGTAGTGTTTATGCCCTTGCTGCGTCTTAAAGTGGAACTTGACCCAGAAGCGCTCGTTTGCCGCATTGATGAAGCTGTAGGTGTGCGATCCATAGCCGTTCATGTGGGTCGGATCGACCGGAATGCCGCGGTCTGACATCAGGATGGTCACCTGATGCAGGCTTTCCGGCGACAGCGACCAGAAATCCCACATGGCGGTCGGTGATCTCAGATTGGTGCGCGGGTGGCGTTTTTGGGTGCGGATGAAATCCGGGAACTTATACGGATCGCGAATGAAGAACACCGGCGTATTGTTGCCGACCAGATCCCAGTTGCCCTCTTCGGTATAGAATTTCATGGCAAAGCCGCGCACATCGCGCTCGGCATCGGCGGCGCCTTGCTCCCCGGCGACGGTCGAAAAGCGCAGCAACATAGGCGTCTGTTTGCCGACCTCGAACACCTTGGCGCGGGTATATGGGGTAATGTCGTGGGTAATGGTCAGCGTCCCATAGGCGCCCCAGCCCTTGGCATGGACGACGCGTTCGGGGATGCGCTCACGGTTCTGGTGGGCCAGCTTTTCCAGCAACTGATAGTCCTGCAACAGAACCGGTCCCCGCGCACCGGCGGTTAAGCTGTTCTGGTTGTCGGATACCGGCGCACCGGCAGTGGTAGTGAGGCCTGTTACCGGACATTGTGAAGGTTGGGGATTGTCTGCGCTCATGGGGTGTCTCCGTCGTTTCAGCCGATCGCCATCTCAGACATGGGTTGTCTTAAGCCGGTCAGCGAGTGGATATTGCGCCCGTCAGGCGAATAAGGAAATTCAATTATAATTGAAATGTGGATAAGCAAAATCTATGAAAATGGGGGTGAAATGGGGGGCTGTGCGCGGCCCAGATATCGCGCTATGCTGATCTTTTGAAGGGATGGGGCATGGTTGATATCGCTTACGCGCGCGACGCTGATAAGGCGGCGTGGCTGCCACTGTGGAACGCCTATCTTGAGTTTTATCAGCAGGATCTGCCGGCTGAGGTCACCGATCTGACCTGGGCCCGGTGTCTCAATCCGGATGAGCATATGTATCTGCTGATCGCGCGGACGGGGGATGAAGTGACCGGCTTTGTCAGCTTCATGTTTCATCGCTCGACCTGGGCACGCGGGGGCTATGTCTATCTGGAGGACCTTTTCGTGAGTGAGGCCCAGCGGGGAAAAGGCATTGCCCGCGCCCTGATCGATGGCGTAACCGCGCAGGCCCGTGAACTGGGGGCTGAGCGGGTCTACTGGGTCACCCATACCCACAATACTAACGCTCAGGCCCTGTACGATAAGGTCGCAACCCGCACCGACTTTTATACCTATCATAAGGTGGTTTAGACGTTAGTAGGCTCTGTAAAAGGCTTCGCGGTCCCAGGCGGTACATTCTTGACGGGTGTGTTCGGCGATTTTATCGCCACGCAGGAAATGGAGCTTGCACTGAATAAGGGTGTCATTGCCACCGGAGATAATCACATTGTTCTTTGCTGCCTCGGCTCTCTCCGCCGTCATTTTGGCCATCGCGCGATCATACCACATCAGGGCGGCGGCGGTGTCTTTGGGTACGCCCCGGCCGTGCTCATACACCCGCGCCAGAAACAGCATGGCGGTTTCATCGCCTTTGTTAGCGGCTTTGGTAAGGTAAGCAATGGCGGCGTTTGGGTCAGGTTTGCCACCTAGTTTTGCCATAGCGCCTTCATCGAACAGCAGGCTTCCCCATACGGATTGGGCTGAGGTCAATTCCTGATCCGCCAGAGTTTTTATTTTCAGGAGCGCTGACTTTTGAGGCTCATCCCCACAAGGGAGGGTGTCGCCCTTATTGCATTCGAGTATAGCCAACGCCTTTTCAAGCTGTGACTCTAACCTAAGCGCAGCCACGTCTTCGGCTGACATTGCGGTTATTTTTTCGATCTGTCGTTTTGATGTGCTGTGTCCTTTAGCCAGAGCGTCCTGATACCACTTGATCGCGCGATCTTTGGCGGCCTCCGGTGCGACATCGAAATCACCGGTCAATAATAGCCTGCCGACCTGCTGTATGGCGAAGTCATCGCCACGTTCAGCAATTTTCTTATACCAGTGCAGGGCCAGATAATCATTTTGCTCAAAGCCGTCCCGACCATGAAAATAGGCATCTGCCAGTGAGCTTTGTGAGTCAGGATTCCCATCTTCGGCCTGACCGCGCGTCTCCTGATGGGTTTGCGCCATGGCTGGGACGGCTGCCATGACACAAACGGCGGTAAACATGCTCAAAACAAGATGTTGGATGGTTTTGAGCATGGCTTCCCGTTTCAACTGGCTGACTTAAACCTTGGCCCCGTCCATGACCGCCAACGCGTCCTTCAGGCTGGCGTCGAAATAGTGCTCAGCCGGGGCCAGATAGACGATGTAGTAGTTCAATCCGCCCTTGCTGACGGCCTGAGCGACACCCTTTATGTCAAGGCCGTCCGAGGTCTTGGCGGTGAAGTCAAAGCGCACGCCGCGGGAATCGCCAACAGTTACCGGCTTGGGGTTATCGGTCTCGACCTTTTGGTACTCAAGCACATTCAGGCTGGTGGCCACGAACTCCATCTGCTCGGACAGGGACATGTCCTTCTTGCCGCGCGGGGCGGGCGCGTTTTTGCGGTCGCCGGCGGTGGGCGATACCATTAACGGATCGTCACTGGTCAGGCCGTCAGAGATATAAAGCCGGTTCAGGCCCGGCCCGTCGATCGACAGGATTCTGACCTTTTTGGCCTTGTGATAGGATAGCACCCCGATGTCAGACCAGTCGCGGCTAAAGGTCACGCTGGCATTGCCGAACGTCAGCTTGCCCGCGGGCACTAGCCTTGGCCCGGACCCGCAGGCGGCCAGAACCGCTACGGATACGCCGATCACGGCTACGGTTTTCAATTTCGATTTAAGGTTCATATCACGCGCCCCCCTTATTTAATGTCGCGATCTGGTCTTCGACCATCCAGGCGTCTTCGGCGTCGGGATGGGCTTTGATGTATTTGGTGAGTGCCTCAATGGCATCAGGTTTGCGCTCCAGCTTACGGTAGACATCACCAAGCTGGCGGTAAGTCTCAGCGGGCGCATCGGCATGTTGCAGCGCGGTTTTATAAGCCTCTACGGCGGCCTCAAGGTTCTTAGTCTTATCGACCTCAAACCGGTCGAGCTTATCGGCATTGGTCTCGGTTGTTTTCGCTTCCTTGACCCGCAGACGATAGGCCTCACCGGCATAGAAGTTGAGCAGGCCCAGATCCTCACCGTCGCGGCTCAGGCGCTTGATGGTAAACAGGGTCTGGCCATAGTCCATCCGGCGCAGATCGTCCTTAAGCCAGTCACCCAGATGGGCGCGGATGTGGGCGCGGTAGGCGGCGCGCGCGGGTTTAAGGGCCGCGTCATCAAAGGCGCTGGCCTTACCGCCGTTCAGCGCCTTATCATAGCCCTGAATGGCGGTGATGCGGTCGGTTTCCAAAGGGTGAGAGCCGAAAATATTGATGCGCGTCGGGGAATTGCGCACCCGCCGGTAATCAGAGGCGGCGGTTTCATCCAGCAGGGTACGCCACAGCCGCGACCCGGCCAGAGAGGTGTAACCGGCCTGATGGGCATATTGGCTGCCGAACCTGTCAGCTTCGGTTTCCGTCTCCCGCGAATAGCCGAAATAGGCGGCAATCGACCCCAGATAGACCACGTCGATCAGGCCGCGCGTCAGGTTTGAGATGTCGCGGGCAGCGGCATAGCTACCGGCATTGCCTGCCGCACCTACACCCACTGCGGTTATAAGCATGGTGGCTGCCAGCACCGCATCGCGGTTTGACTTGAAGTTCTTGTAGGCCTGAAGCGAATGGGTTTGGCGAAAGTGAGCGAATTCGTGCCCCAGAACAAAGGCCAGTTCATCTTCGGTTTCCGCCCGCAGCAGCAGGCCCGACCACACTTCGGTATAGCCGTTGGGCGCCATGGAGGCGTTGAAAAACGGCCGATCCATGACATAGACCCGTACATCGCCGCTGTAGGGGCCGGTGACCTTATCAACCACGCTGTCGACATAGGCGTTGAGCGCCGGATCGCGGTTGCGTTCGCCGGAGGTCTGGGCCTTGTATTCAGCCTTTTCTGACTGGTCCCACAGGCTATGCTCCAGACTGTTATCAGCCGGTTTCTGACCGGGAGTGCGCTCATCAAGGTCTTTGGCCGGTTTGGCGGCCGTTTGGGCCAGCACCGGTGCGGGCAGGATCGCAGAAAATGCGACCGCCGACATCAGCGCGCTAAGGGTTAAGCGTTTCATGACGCGACCTTAGATCGGCAGCTTTTTGAACAGGCGCGTGACGGTGGCCGTCGCCCCTTCGGGGGTGCGGATGTCTTCGCCGGTCGGGACCTTATCGAATTCGTACCACACGACTTTTCCCGTTTTGAGGTCAACCAGTGTCGCCTGCACGAACTGACCGCCCAGAGGTACACCGGCGCCCAGAAGCGCCGCACCGACGGCCAAGGCCGCGCGCCCGCCGCTGGAATAGGACCCCGTAGCGCGCAGGAAGATCACATATTGCGGGGCGGCAGTACCCTCGGCCACCTGCGGGATCAGAACCTGCGTGCCTTCGCCCAGGGTCCAGTCGAACGCCGTCTTGGTGGGCAGGCGAAGTGCCGGCCATTCCTGCATAGCGATGGAAGAGGTCACAACCGTATTGAGTTTAACCAATTGGACCGCGCGGGGTTCCTGATAGGATTCGATCGGCACGGAATGGGTGGTGTAGCTGCGAGCCTTGATGGCCGCCTCAAGTGCTTCGGCCAGGTATTTTTCGGCATTATCCGACCATTCGACCTTGGGTTCCGTCACCCCTGATGCCGTCAGCATGCTCAGGTCGGCTTCCGGCTTGATCAGCAATACAGGCGTGCCCGCCGCCGGTTTTTCGATTTTTACAAAAGTTTCGGTCTTAGCGGCAAAGGCCTGCGGCGCACACACGCAGACAGCGGTCGCCAGAGTGGCGGCGGCCAAAAAACGTTTCAATTTCATAAGGTTCCCCCAACAGTCTCCCGGCGGCATTTATATATGAGCCTAAAATTTAGTCAACAGAGGGTTGAGATATGTAGCCGATACGTTACGGTTATTTCCTGTGGATATGCTATGAAGGCTTTATCGGCTATAGTCTTATAGTCAAAATATCAGGGGGATTTACGATGTTGAATTTCAAAAGCGTAATGAGTGTAGCCGTCGCGTGCGCGGTGGTTTTGAGCTTTGCGGTCCCGGCTTCGGCGCAAGGGGCCAAAGGATACCCAAAGCCGGTGCAGGATCACCTCAAATCCTTGTCACTGATGTGCGCTGAAGTCGGCGGGCGTTTCCTTGATCCGGCCTCAGCCATGCGGGTGGCCGATTTCAACGGTGACGGACGGGCGGATTACGGTGTCTATCAGGGCGAACTGATCTGCGATGGCGCGGCCTCGCTTTATGGCGGCAATGCCGGGTCACCGCTGACGGTTTTTGTGTCCGGGCCTGCGGGCTATAAAGAGGCGTGGGGCGGCTATGTCTACGCGGCCAATCTTGATAAATCCGCCGCCAGCGCCAAGCTGTGGGTCGATGTGGCAGGTGCTAATTGCGGCAGTACGGCCAAGCGCAGCTTTGCGACCGAAGTGTTCTGCTCACGCGGCCTGATGTGGGTGCCGGCCAAGGCCAAGCTCGATTTTGAACCCTTAGCCAAAATGCGTAAGATGCAGTAGTGCCGCTTATGCCGTGCCTGTGGCGCGACGCACGCCCTCAGCATAGGTCACGATCTCGAAATCATGTTCGCGGGCGCATCTGACGAGGCGCTCAAAAGTTTTGATGGTGCAGCCCCAGGTGCTTGGGGCTTCGCGCACATCATGGGTGTAGAGCACCAGCCACGCGTCTTTGGTGGCGCGGGCGGCTTCAATCCATTTGATACCTACCGCTTCGCCGTTTTCGCCTTCAATACCAATGGCGGGGGCCTGATTGAGGTCGGTGCCGGTGGTGATCAGGCCGTGGTGCAGGGCGCGGGCGGAGGCGTAGGTGCGGCTTAACACCGACTTGGCCTGCGGGGAGACATCACCATAAGGATAGGCGAAGGTGCTGATGCCGGTGACACCGAGTGCTGACAATTCAGCGCGGTTTCGCGCAAGGCTATGGGCGATGGTATTGGCGTCGGTGCGCCCGCAATCGAGATGCTCATAGGTATGGCAGGCGATTTCGTGGCCGCGATCCGATAGTGCGCGGACCTCATCACCGGTGAGGTATTTCCCCAGATGGCTCTCATTACCCATTAGTCCGGTCGAGATAAAATAGGTGCCGCGCGCATCATAGGCTTCCAGAATCCGCGCCCCTTCCGTCAAGGCCGACTGCGGCGCATCATCAAAGCTAAAGGTGATAAGGGGACGTTTCAGCCCCTCAAGCCGCGCGCGCTTGCGGTAGATGAGCTTTGAGGCTCGCCGCCTGAGTTTGCCATAAAGCGAACGGTCGGCGCTATATATGGGCTCACTCATAAGGCATTGGCATAGATGGCGGCGCGGTAAAGCCGCAGGGCAAACGCGCGGGCTTTCAGCGGCAGGCTCTGGCTTTGCACGGTCGATTTCAATGCGCCGCGCAAGGAGCCACCAAACGGTAACGCCTTGATCAGGCGGGCCATTTTATAGCTTGGGTAGCGGGTGACGATCTCAGGGTGTTTGCGCACGACGCGGGCGAAATTGGCACCGGACTGCTCATATTTTGACAGCAGCACATCGGCGGTATCCAAGCCCATGTGGGTCGCGGTATTGTCGATATGGTCAATGCCAAAATCGGCCGAGACGCGCATGGCCCATTCGACATCTTCCCAACCCCAGCCACGAAATTCCGGGTCAAAGTCGTGAGTTTTGAAGACGTCCTTGCGCACCAAAAGGTTCGACGTGAACACATATTTCTCAGGCGATTCCAATCGTTTGGCGGCATCTAAGCAATCGCTGTGCCCGGCCATCTGGGTGTGCAGGGCGTAGGCTTTGGATTTGGGCGCTTTCAGCAGCGAAAACCCGCCAAACACTACGGGGGCTTCGGCGCGGGTCATATCAACCCAGCGCTCCAGGAAATTATCCTGATCGGGTAGCATGTCCGCATCGAGAAACAGTACATAGGCCCCGCGCGCCGCATCAACCAGGCGATTGCGGCCCTTGGCGCGCCCGACGTTGTGCTTTAGCTCGATAAAGCAGATGGCGATATTTAAGGTATCGAGCAGGTCCATGACCTCAAGGCTCAGTTCCGGCCGGCGCGACCCGTCATCCAGTACGACCACTTCGATCTCATCACGCACATCGGTGGCGATGGTGTTAAGCGCCTTCATCAGTTCGGCGGGAGACTCGCGGAAAAACGGGATCAGCACCGACAGGCGCGGGGACACGCGCTCATGCACGCTGTTGAAAATCAGCGTCGCTTCGATGTCGAGGCGGGTGTCCTGCATGATCATAGGCCGAATTTAGCGCGAAATAGATTATAAAATCTTAGTAAGTGTGCCCGAATACCGTGCAAATTGCAGAAATACGCGCAAAATCCGTAAATAATCGCGCCTGTGGCCGATTTCAGCACCAGTTCGATGATACCGCCATGTGAGGGCAGGACGGATATCGCCGCCATCATCACGGCGGTACACAGCGCGGTTTTAGCCAGATCTGCGGCGGGTACAGGCAAGGGCAGGGTGCGCAGGCCCAGCAGCCACGAGCCGATCAAACCGGCCCCGAAACTCAAAGCGCACGCCCATGCCGCCCCGATCAGGCCCAAGCGCGGGATTAGCAGCACGTTAAGCGCGATATTGGCGACCGCCGGGATCAGCATGGCCACCACCAGCAGGCGAGTTTTTTTAGCCAGCGTAAAGGCCTGAAGGAAGTAATAGGTATTCAGGCCCGAAAACAGTGCCCCCAACGCCACCAATGTCGTGATGCTGACGGCTTTGGCGCGCAGGTCTTCGCCGATCATCAGTTCCCCGAAGGCGGGGGCGACCATGATCAGACCGCCGACCGCCGGGAACAGGATAAAGCTCATGGTCTTGATCTGCTCTGCGGCGGTGGTTTTAAACGCTTTTTCGCCGCCGGATTCCAGGGCGTGGACCATGGCCGGTGTGCCCGCCGCCCCGAACCAGATGAACAGCACATCCAGTATACGTGACGCCAGACTGTAGCCGGCATGATAGGCCCCGGCATCGGCCTCACTCAGATAATGCGCGATCAAAAACCGGTCAGCGGTATAGAGCGCCAGCGTCAGCACCAGTGAGGCGGCAATCGGAAAGCCATAGTGGGCGTATTGTCTGGCGCGTTCGGCATCAAACCGGCCACGGACGGCGCGGCTCCAGTCTTCACGCGCAAAAAACGGCAAGCAGATCAGGGCGATGACGGCGGCCCCCAACAGCGGCGATCCGCCGCCTGTGCCGAGCAGGGCAAGCATAACCCCAAAACCGAACCCACCTGCGGTTTGCAACATATCAAGGATGGAGGCCGCCCCGACACGGCCTTCGGAACGACGCTGTTCCTGCACCAGCTTGATCAGGCTGCGGAACACCACGGCCCCAAGCCCGTAAGCGACCGCGATTTTGAGCGCGGGATCATCAGTTAAATCGTTTCCGGCGGGCCATAGCCACAGGCCGATTCCGCAAATGACCGCGAACAGAATCGTCACCCCGGCAAACAGGAGGTAGACGCTACCGTACAGGGCGGGTGCGGTCACATCATCTCTGGCCTCGGCGGGATAAAAGCGCGCCATCGCCGCTTCCAGCCAGGTGAAACATACCGTCTGGGCCAGCGACGACACCCCGAACGCCAGCGCATAGCGGCCATAATCCTCTGGTGACAGGATGCGGGTGAACACCATCAAGGTGGCGAACCCGATCAACCCTTGCAGAATATTGGCGGGCAGATAGCCGATCAGGCCTTTGCGGAACATGCGAAGTCTTACGTGTGAATGGTCACGCCACTATGGCACGGAGATATTTAAAAGACTTGAATATGCAAGGGTTTATATGACGCTAAACTAACAGGATCGATTTCTGATGATCTGTATGTCTAAGTCGTGAGTATGTCAGTCTGGAACAAAGACCGTTTCGGCCAGGTAATGGAGGCCGCCAAGATCCGACTAGCCACAGGTGCGGCGTGGTCTAGGCAATGGGCGGGTGTGCAGGCCGTGCGGGTGCGAAATGGTGTTTCGCATGTGCCTCGCAAGGTGTTGTGGGGGATCGGCGCTGGTCTGGCCGTTCTGCTGGCTATCATCATCTTTCTGGCCCAGCCCAACTGGAACTGGTTCCGGCCAACCTTGTCGTCGATAGTCTCAGATCGGCTTAATCGGCCAGTCGAGATTACCGGCAATTTACGGGTCAGGCTGTTCAGCTTCACGCCCAATGCGCGGATCGGTGGCCTTAAAATCGGCCAGCCGGATTGGGCGAAACCCACGCTAAAGACCAACATGGCGGAGGTTCAGCAACTCAATATCACGACCGAGCTTATGCCGCTGTTTATCGGGCGGGTGGTGCTGCCGCGCGTCGAGATCACCCAGCCCGTGGTCACCTTGTTTCAGGACAAGACCGGCCGCGCCAACTGGAACTTCGGCACCGGTGCCAAATCCGCCAAGCCGTTCAAGCTGCCGCCGATCAAAACGTTTATCATCAATGATGGCCAGCTTAGCTATAACAGTCTGAGCCGCCGTCTGAACTTTACCGGCACGGTTAGCGCGCAGGAAACTCCAGGCGCGGGCCGCAAATATGCCTTTAATCTCAATGGCGATGGCCGGTTAAATCAGCGCGTGTTTGAACTTGAGGCCACAGGCGGGCCGCTGCTCAATGTGCGCACTGATAAACCCTATCCATTTGATATGAGTGTACGCGCCGGCCCGACGCGACTGACCGCCAAGGGCCGCGTTTTGAAACCGTTCAATCTGGGCCAGCTTGACGGTGATGTCTCAGTCAGCGGACGTAGTCTGGCGGAGCTTTATGAGATCACCGGCCTGACCCTGCCCAACACACCAGCCTATAAAATCACCGCCCGCGTGGGCCGTGATGAGCGCATCTATCACATCAATCGCATCAATGGCCGGGTCGGCGGCAGCGATGTGGCAGGCGATCTCAAGGTCGATCTGAATAATGAGGGGCGGCCCTATCTGACCGGCGACATCAGTTCAAAAATGCTCGATTTTAAAGATATGGGGACACTGTTTGGGGCGACCGCCGCCAATGCCCCGCAGGCGCCTGAACTGGATGCTTCACCCGACCCGACCCGCGCGGTGCGGCGTCTGTTGCCCGATGTGCCACTTGATGTGGCGCGGGTGCGCGGTATGGATGCTAAGGTAAATTATAAGGCCTTGTCCGTTAAGGCGCGTCCCAATCTGCCGCTACGTCAGGTTAGTCTGGGGATTATGCTCGACAAAGGCCGCTTAACGCTTAATCCGGTTGAGTTCGACTTCCCGCATGGTCGCCTGACCGGCATGGCCGATATTGACGCACGCACTGACGTTCAGACCAACCATATCGACATGCGCCTGAAGGGCCTGCGCATACAGGATTTCACACCGATCATTAGCGGTGCTGAGCCGGTCGAAGGCAGGCTTGATGCCCGTATTCGTGCCACCGGCACCGGCCACACGGTTCATGACGCGGCAGCGTCTGCCAATGGTGATTTCGCGTTGGTCATGCCGCAAGGCACCATCCGCCAAAGCTTTGCGGAACTGATGGGCGTCAACGCTACCAAGGGGCTGTTTATGTTGATCTCAAAAGACCCAAAGGAAACGCCCGTGCGCTGCGCCATTGCCGGTTTTAAGATCACGGATGGCGTCATGCGCGCTCAGAATATTGTCTTTGATACCGAGGTCGTGCGCGTCAGTGGTTCCGGGCGCATCAACCTCAAGGACGAAAGTCTTGATCTGGTGTTTGAGGGTAAGCCCAAGAAATTCCGGCTGGTGCGGGTCGATGTCCCGATCGTTATCGGCGGCAATCTGACCCAGCCAAAGATTGGCCTGGATGCCAAAACCGCGATTGCCCAGGGCGGGATTGCGGCGGCATTCAACAGCGTCCTGCCATTCATCAATCTTGACTATGCCGGTGACGCCAACTGCGCAGCGCTGGAGGCGCAAACCCAATCCAAGGTCGGCAGGTAATTACAGGTAGTTAACGGATCGCTTTACGGTCGCCCAGTATACACGGCAGGGTCATCATCATGATGTAGAGATCAAGCCACAACGACTGCCGCTCAATGTAATCAACATCAAGGCTTATGCGGCGGCGCACATCATCGGCATTATGCAGCGGACCGCGAGAGCCATTGACCGCCGCCCAGCCGGTCATGCCGGGTTTCATGCGGTGGCGCCAGGCGTATTCGGCCACCAGACGTGCCGACTCGTCCGGGCCGGTTTTCATACCGATAGCGTGGGGGCGGGGGCCCACCAGCGACATCTCGCCCATGATGACGTTGAATAGCTGCGGCAGTTCATCAAGGCTGGTCTTGCGGATTATCCGGCCGATGCGGGTGACGCGTTCATCACCGGCCGTGACCTGCTGAGCCGCCGTCGCATCTTCGGCATCGGTGCGCATCGAGCGGAACTTCCACACCATAATAGCTTCGTTATTAAAGCCGTGGCGGCGTTGACGGAAGAAGACCGGGCCGGGGCTGTCCAGCTTGATTAACGCCGCGATCACCACCATGATCGGTGCAAACACGATCAGGGCGATCAGGCCAATGATCATATCCTGAATACGCTTATTAAAGGCGCGTTTGTCGTCTTCGGTAATGCCGGACACGCGGGCCAAAGGCTGATCGGCCATACGCGACAGGGCGGCTTCGCGGCCTTCATCATTATGCATGTCAACCAGCAGCGAAACCTCGTTCGGCAGGCTTTTGAGGCGGGTTATAATGTCCTTGACCCGTCCCTTGGCCGACGGATCAAGCGCCACCACGATCTGATCGACATAGGGGGTGATCTTGTGGCTTAAAAGCGCATTGGTGTCGCCTAGCACTGGAACACCCAGAACGGTGTCCGGATTGCGCGCCAGCCGGTCATCGAAAATACCCAATATGTTGACATCGCGCCGCGCCAAGGCTCCGTCAATCAGGCGCTGAGCGTGCTTGGTCGCGCCCACTATGACGATGTTCGGCGTCAGGCGCCCTTGCCTACGCCAGCGCGCCACGGTGGTGAACCACAGCAGATGCAGCAGGCTGAAAAAGGCCAGTGTCGCCGCCGCCCACATCTCAAGGGCCGGGGGGAAGGCCGTGGCCCCATGGATCAGGCTGGTGACGGCAAAGCCAGCGATGGCACCCATCCCGACGGAACCAGCGACCTTCATCAGCCGTTCCCACAGTTTTTCGGTACGGTTGAGACGGTAAAGCCCGAACGCCGACAGGCTCATGGCGACCGTAATTGTGGCGCACAGAAACGGCAGGACATCACCGACCGGCAGCGCCAGTATCTGACCGGCGGAATGGGCGCTGATGCCCAGAAAGCCAAAGAAAACAAGGGCGCAGATATCGACCATACGGAAAACATAGGCCGCCCAGTAACCGCTCTTGCGTTCACGCAAAGACACCAGCCGCTGCGGACGGAACGGCCCGCGCCGGACGTGCAGCGCTTCGGTCAGGCGGGCGCGTTGATCGGCCTGCGTCTGGTTGAGGCCCGCATTTGTCGCTTCAGGCCGAATAAGGTCGATAAGCATCTTGGGGCGAAACCATCACAAGCGTTTTTATTTTACACTACGAATACCATACATCCCTTATGGCGGCGTTAACGCACATGCATCAGGGGAATTGATGCAATTTAAAGTTGATTTGGATCGTCTTCAGGATGCTGCGCCGGGGTTTTGAGCCCTAGCGATATAAAACTATAACGGCGACTTGTGTACAATTTATCGCAGGCCGTTGCCTTTTGGAAACGGACACGCTAAATCAGCCATAACGGAGACGTGGCCGAGTGGCTGAAGGCAACGGTTTGCTAAATCGTCGTACCCTGTAAGGGGTACCCAGGGTTCGAATCCCTGCGTCTCCGCCAATCACTTTTTTTATCAATAAATTCAATTGGTTTGCGTGGTGCTGCACCGGCATTGTCTGCAAATAGTCTGCAATTTGTCTGCAATTCATTCACAGGTTAATCCACAGGGGTGGCGTAAATCATTTACGCCATGCAGTGAAAATTCCCTGCATCTATGATGGTGAGCGCGAGTTGGAGTGGTTGCGTGCCTGTGAGCCGACATGTGTTCCACCTGATGTCTCCACAAATTATTAGGGCTTGAGGATGCTAGGCTGCGAGAAAGTCGAACGGCTTCCAAATCAGCGCGGCTCTTATTTCGAGACTTTGCGCATCTCTCTTTCTCAACCTTTCCGCCAGAACCGCCTCAAATCAACTTGACGGCGTAGCGGGCAAATCATACCAGAAATGTAGGCGCGGGGCTGCGATTCTGGGGGATTTATGGCGTGGCAAGGCTATCGGACTTTGAGCAAGGTCTTGTCTGAGGCGGACAATAGGCCAAGCGGTTTCGACTATATGCGCCTCATCCTGTCGGTGGGCGTTCTGGTCAGTCATTCCGTCCTATATAACTACGGTGATCCGGCAGGCTTTGCGTTTTGGGATAGTCCGGCAAGGCCTTTCCTTAAATGGCTCGTGCCGATGTTCTTTGCCCTGTCTGGATTTCTGGTGGCGGGCAGTCTTGACCGTTCAAAAAGCGCAATCAGTTACATGGGCCTGCGGGCTATCCGGATATTCCCTGCTCTGGCGGGGCTGGTCATCGTCACGGCGTTTGTAATTGGCCCAATGACAACATCACTGCCATTGCAGGCGTATTTCAAAGACAGCGAGTTTACGCGCTATCTCATGGGCGTGTTTGGGCATTTGGGCTTTACGTTGCCGGGGGTGTTCACAGACCTACCCTATCCAAACAATGTCAATTCTCAGCTCTGGACAATACCTTACGAGATCAAAGCCTATTTTATTCTGGGCGTCTTGATGGTTTTGGGAGTTTCAAAGCGCGGCTATCTGGCTTTATTGGCGGCGGTTGCATTGTTGGGACGTGATCTGTTCAGGAAGTTTTCAGAAGGATCAACCTTTGAAGCCCCTATGAGCACCGGCGGGGAATTTCTCATGCCGCTGTTTCTGTGTGGGGCGGGGCTATATTTCTATAGGGCTTGGGTGCCCCATAACCTGCCACTGTTCGTTCTATCCGCCGCCCTGTCGGTGGTGTTCCTGGGTTATGTCAAAGGTGGTGAATATATCGCCGTACTGCCCACGGCATATGTAACTGTCTATCTGGGTACATTGAACCCTAAGCGCACCGGTGTCAGTGCGATGGGGGATTATTCATATGCGATCTATCTGTGGGGCGGGGTTATCCAGCAAGCCGTAGTTTTTGCCTTCCCGGAGCACCGGGAATGGTATTGGAACCTCTTAATAGCTACGCCAATATGTCTCATGATTAGCTGGCTGTCTTGGATGCTTGTTGAAAGGCCCGCCATGACTCTCAGGCGACCGCTGGCAGCGATTGAAGGGTTTTTGCTAGGTGTGTGTGCCCAAGTCCATAAACGCGCTGTAGCGTGGTTTCAGGTCAAAACCGGAACGGTGCCGGATTAACAGCCTTACCCCTGTAAGGCCCCATGTGATCTTTACCACCGCCGACAAAAGGCAACCGGGTAAGATGACAGTGCCGATTTCTAAGACTTCGACTTATGAGCTTTAATCATCCTGCGGTTTGGTTATCTCAGAGAGTTATTGTATAATAACTGTGTCTTATAGACGTTTTCGCTCAAAGTCAGATGCGGAATCTTCCCCAATGTCCGCATCTGACAATGCTCTAGCGTTTACCGGGTTGAGGTAAACCTCCCCGAAGTTTATCCCAACCATCCTTTGCTAAGCGTCGCATCTCATTTGAGGCAGCGAATATCTTTTTGTTGTCATCACTCTGATCTGGGAAAAGCTTGTGTCTGGTGATGTTCATGGCTTTGACAGCGTAAGAAGCCCAAACAAAGGGATCATTAAGAGGCTTTGATTTTTGCTGATGATACTGAGCCTTGTCATGATCCCATTTCCCACCGGCAATCCTTAGAGCTTGGTCAACATGTATTTGTGCATCCGGAACGGATGGTAACACCACCGCCCCATGCAAATGATATGTCTTAGTTTTCCTGGAGTATTCAAGAATGAACCAGAACGGGAGAACAGTATCAAGGGCATCCATAAACGCTTTGCGTATTCTGTCCTGCATATAGGGAGCAGGCCCTTTGGAAGATGTCATGGCTTGCTGATGCACGTTGGGACTTAGATGTAGGTTTATGGTTATACCACCGGAGATATGACTTTGATGAGACATAGCCATGATCTTCAATGTGCTAGATGTCTTATCCCAGCAAGGTAACGTGTAATCTCGTAAGAGTGGTTTATCTGTAAGAAATGACAATACTAAAGGCGCTCTACCGAGTTGCCCGCCTCGTTCGCATTTCCCAATAATATCAAGGAATACTTTATCTTTTTGCGGAACCCTGCGTACGGGTTGCGGCGCAAGTTTGGACACACCACCGACCAATTTTTTACGGCGTGAACATGCCACTGCCGCGATCTCACGCTTGAGGCAGTGCTTATTCAGTCGCTTTTGTTGCCGTAGCTCTTCACGTCTTTCTCGTGCCTCTGTACGGTTTTTATCCCTTCTCTCGATTGCCTCTTTAAGAGCGGCGTTTTTGGCAAATACCTCCGGGCGGGGGTGGCGGCTCCGAACCGCCTCGCCATATGCCTTTTTATGGGTGGATTTGAACCTCTCTTTTGCATATGCCTCACCATAAAGCTTACGCGCGGCGCTTCGTTTTAGTGGTTTGGGGATGTCGTGCAAAAAGTCTTCAATGCCCGCAGTTACGTCTGCGGGCAGTGTCAGGCCGTAGCCTGCATCTGTGTCATACATTAGTTTTCGAGTGATATAGGTGGGTATGTAGCCCATCTTCCCGAAGGGCTTGAACCATCACCGGAGCACATAGGTCTGGTGAGTAAGCAAATCATACATCAGCCCGACACGACGCGAAAGACCATAAACTGACTTCTATGTCGTTGGGGCCATACCTAGCTATAAGGTAGAAGAAAAATCTCAGAAATTAAAATAAGGCGCTTAAGAGACCCATGCGAATATATTGAAGTTGATCTCGTTAAACTTATAGGTCTCGCAAAACCTTATTTTAGATGATTTTAATTCCATCATCATAGGAATTAAAGGCAGTATTTAAGCGGGAAAATCGTGAAAACATGGTTTTTCTGTCAACTTAGCGTAAACAACTGTCAACTTAGCGTAAACAACTGTCAACTTAGCGTAAACAACTGTCAACTTATGCCCTCATGACACACTTTCTGTTTCAGTGAGCATACGGTAGACTGACGCGCGTCCTATACCTAAACGCTTTGATATCTCGGTGGCACCTACGCCATCATTTTTCATGGTTTTAACAAGGGTGGCGTCGATAGATTTGGGGCGTCCGTTATATCTTCCCTGAGCTTTGGCTTTATCTATGCCCTCGCGCTGACGCTCTTTACGCAGTTCGGTTTCAAACTCAGCAAAACTGGCAAGGATGTTCAGCATCAGCCGACCTTCGGCTTTGGTGGTGTCTAATCCGCTCTGTTGGAGGCACCGGAAATCCACGCCCTTAGCCGCTAGTCGATCAATGATCTGCCTTAAGTCAGTTATCGAACGGGCCAGACGATCCAGACGCGTGACCACAAAGATGTCGCCTTCTCTTACATAGTCTAATGCGCGTTCCAGCTCTTCACGCCCGGTTGTGGACGTGCCGCTCTTTTTCTCCGCAAATATCTTTTCGCATCCGGCGGCGCGTAGCTGGTCTAATTGAACGTCAAGTGATTGTCCGCTGGAGCTGACACGGGCATAGGCAACTAGGGTCATTCGAATGTCTCATAAGGTTTATAACCCTGAGACCTTATTGTCCCAAAAATGCGGCGTCAACCCAAATGAGACACATGGCGTGGGATTTAGAGACGCCTCATAGGGGTATAGTCTTACGAGACATCGTCGTTCGGTGATGCCAAAATTAGTAGCTGCCTATAATAGCGTTGGGTTGTTATTGCTAATGTTTCTATTTAGAGGCATTGTTTTTGATGCGCTGAACAATGCTGTAACCGCTCCGGAGTGGGTATGAAATCTTTTTCAAGGCCAGTACTATTCTCTAGTTATTTCAATTTACCGCCTGAGATTTTACGAGAGCATCGGTTTATCGATCCATTTCTGAATGTTGACACACCACTTTTTATTGATCCGGTTTTGCTCGATAAATCAGCAAATGACGTGATCCGTAATGAAGCGTATGACACCTTCAAAACTCGTTTTGAAACAGTACTGAGATTGTTAAAGATATCCGCGCGCGAGGGGGACGCAGCGTGGAAGGGGGCGCAACGGCAGCTTCCACTTGACGAAGCTCTTTCTAACGGCTTGGGGTATGGATCGGGCGAACGTAATGGTACACGTCGCTCGGATGAAATCCGAGATGCCATTTTGCGAACATCGAAAGAGATTTTGGCGTTAGGAGCGGAGGACCCGGAAATGATCTCGCTGATGGCGTTTTTCGAAGAGGATGTTGGGCCTGACACCATTAGCGACCTGACGACCAGTTACATTGAACCGCAACTTGCCAAAATCACACAGCAGTTCTGCGCCGAGTATAATATTGACGTAAAAACCTCTAAATCGTCACCTGTCCACGCGCTGCCTCACTATAAGTATGCGAATGGACGCGAGCGAGGGATTGTGCTCGTGCCTCTCGATATTCTTCAAGACCTACCAATTGCGAATGATTGGTCGGATGTAGAGCGAGCGGCTAGCGCAAATGATGCAATCCGTCGCCGCGTGAGCGAGTTCCTTTCAGCTATTGCTAAACCGACCGTCACCGATAGGAAGGCTGCTATCCGATCTGCCGCACTGCAATCTGCAGAATTATTCAACGCGTTTGTCGCTGCACTGAAGGATGGTGCCGAAAGTTATGACCCGAACTCAGATGCTCTAGGTTATTTTACCTTTCGCCAATTGCTAATGAAGATGCCGGATAAAATGAAGGGGCAAGGCCCCTTTAATGTCTCTAGTGGCATCGAGGAAATGGAGCGAGTGGTAAAAGGCACCATCGATATGTTTCGGCATCACGTCGAGGATGGGAATTTGTGGGAGATGCTATGGGGAGACGGCAAACCCAAACGTGAACGAGCTTCGCAGTTACTGTACTTTGCGATTGCTGACTCATTTTGTATAGCGAATAACATAGATATTTCACCAGAAGCTCATATGGGGGGAGGCCCAGTAGACTTTAAGTTTTCGAAGGGATACGAGGCTAGGATCGTCGTCGAGATCAAGCGTTCAAGTGGTCAGGTGGTCCACGGATATGAGAAACAGCTTGAAGTATACAAGGCCGCCAGTCGAACTGAATATGGGATATTCATCGTTATAGACTACGGGGATGGCGACGAAAAAATAAAAACCATCTTGGAAATCCAGCGTCAGCGCCGAGCGGCGAAAGAAAATGCCTCAGAAATCGTCATAATTGACGCTAGTCAAAAGGCTTCGGCAAGCAAACGCTGAGATACAGAGGACTTTTATTAAAATCACTGCGTTCTGTCAGTAACCTGTCGATCACCATGTATCAGAGTTGCAATTGCGAGACACAGCTTTAAGACGTTGGGATAAGCCTTTACTGAATCGTTCAATCCGGACACGGTATCTATTACAAACGATGGTTTTTGAGGGCTTCAGTCTGCCTCCTGCTTCTCATAATCGCGCCGAAAGTTACCTTTTCAGGGCCTTCATCGCCTGTGTGATAGCCACTGTCTTCATGCTGACCGTGGTTACCCGCTGCAGGAGGTCGATCACCTGTTCCTTATAGTCGGCAAAGCGGTAGGTGTTGAACTTTTCGCGGATGGTTTTGTCCTTGGGCGTCTTTTCTTTGTATTGATCCAGCACCCAATCGATGGCCGAACGGTTGCCGAGGCGGTAGTTATAGGCCTCAGGCGGGACGCCGGTGAGTGCGGTCTCAGAATCCAGGGTGATGGTGCCCGCCGCCGGATCGGATTTCAGCTTGGGCGCAGGCTTAAGCCCGGCCCCGTGCGCCTTAAGGTCAGGCGTATCGGTGCGCGTCAGGCCAAACGGTTCAACGCTTTCATAGCCGATATGCAGTTCGAGCAGAGTCTGGCCCCAGTCGCACCATTGGGTAAAATCGTCATAGAGCGGCACGCGCGGAAAGTCGCGTTTCAGGTTCTGCGTGTATGTGTCGCGGTAGACGGGATCATGCAGCACGCCGTAGCAATAGGCAAAGATATCGTCCTTTGTTACTTTGCCCTTACCGTATCTCGCCTCAAACTGTTTCAGGCCCCAGTCGGTAATATTGTCGATTGGCTGGCCTTCGGCGGTATAGCGATAACGGGGCACGCCCTGAGTGCCGCCATTACCCTGCTTTAACAGACAAAGATCAAAGACCTCTTTGACTCCGAGTACAGACAAAAGATTGCTTGAGGCCATACCGAGAAAAGCAATTGTTGGATTCGCTATCCCAGGCGGAAATGTACTTGGCAGTTGGTATGTCATCCCATTGAAATGCTTGTCAAAATACAACCACATTGAGGTGTAGGGTCGGTAGGCAGCCAAGCGGATCGCTTTTGGATCATAGCTTTTGATCACGCCGGAACGGAGATATTTCTCAAGCTCTCGATCCCATTTCAGGCTGTCCTTGTCAAAACCGTCAGTCCCTTTACGCACGGACTCGTAGCCTGCGACCATCAACAACATTTTGGCTTCGAGTGTATTTTTGTCAAAATCCCACACCCAGTCGTCGCGCTGAGTTTTCAAGCCACTGGAAAACAGCTTGAAGATGGCTTTTTCTTGCCCCTTGGCCTTGGCCGTCTTAGTGATCTTGTCCGCCAGCGGGATCAGACTATCCCAGTCATTGTCGGTCAGGTTAAGCCAATTGCCCTTTTTATCAGGTTCAATTCTTTCCATGGTTAAGCCGGACAGACGCTGGGATGCCAGCCAGGCCAGCTTGTCTTCGGCTGTATCCATCTCCGGTCTACGGGCATAGAAAATCTTGCAATCTTTCGATTTTGCTCTTTTTACCATGAAGAAAATAGATACGCCGGTCTGGATGCCAAAGACATTGTGCTTGGTACCGGACAATTTAGGATTATCACGCACATCGCCGCCCAGATCGACGACCCAGATTTCGCTAAACTCCTTCGCGACCGCTTTGCGGAACCCATTATAAGAGTCTTTGGCAAAGGGTTTGCGTCCGGTGATAAAGGTAATGATGCCGTCCTTATCAACGCGATCAGAGGCCCAGCGGATAAAGCGCGTGTACATGTCGTAAACGCTGTTCTGATTCTGCGAAGTGCCTTGCTTGACATAGGTGTCTTTAATCCGCTCATCGATGCGTTTATAGGCCCGATTAGGATTGCGATTACTAAAGCTTTCCTGCCAGGCATTATATGGCGGGTTGCCGATGACGACGCTGATGGTCTTCTGGTTCTGGCGCTTAACGCGGGCGACGTTCTCATCGGAAATGGCGCCAAACAGGTCGTGCTGATAGCCGGAATGTAAGCCAAGGGCCGCGACATTATCCAGCGTATCCACAAAACATAAGCTCGGGTATTCGGCAAATTGCCCCGAAGCCGCAGCATAGGTCGCTTCGATGTTCAGATTGGCGACATAATAGGGCAGGATGGCCACTTCGTTGGCGTGCAGTTCTTCCTTATACTTGCGGGCCAGCTTATCCGGCTGGCCTTTGAAATAGTCGATCAGCTCACAAATAAAGGTGCCGGTGCCTGTGGCCGGATCAAGGATTTGCACGTCCTTATCGATCAGGCCGCGCCCGAAATGCTTTTGCGTCAGAAAATCCGCGCCTTCGATCATGAAACGCACGATCTCATTGGGCGTATAGACGACGCCTAAGCGGTCGGCGGCTTTGGGATTATAAACCTTATAGAAGTTCTCATAGATGACCTTGAGAAAGGTCTGTTTCTCAGAATGGTTGGTGATCTGGGCGGCGTTGGCGCGAATGGCGGCGTAATAGGCCTCCATGGCCTTGAGCGTTTCGCGCTTAACCGGGCCTTTAAAGAAATGGCCCTCCAGCTCATACAGCGATTTGGCGATGTTGTTTTCGCGATGGAAATCGCCTTCGTTAAAGACGTGGGCGAAAATTTCTTCGGTCAGGATGTGCTGAATCAGCATTTCGCGCACATCAATTTCCGTGACCGCTGGATTAATGGTGGCCTTGGATTGCGCCAGAAAGGCCGCCGCCGCGGTCTGAAAGGGCTCATTGGTGGCATAGGCGTCGTCGATACGGTTGCGCAATGTCTCAAGCACCGCCGGCAGGTCGTGCTTGAACTGCGCCACCGCCTTGCGGAAGTCGGCAATTTCCTGACGCTCATAGCCAAAGAACAGGGTCAGGAGCTTACCCAGTTGGGCGACGTCCTGCATGTCCGCGCGCCACACCTCCTGACGGTTCTGGTACAGAATGGCCGTGTGGGCGTTCTCAAAAATGATATTGTCCTGCGGGTAGCCTTTGAGGAACTTTTTGCGGATTTCGTCCTCAAGGTCGTCGGCGGTGTCCTTGGCCTCCCAGTAGCCTAGGGGTACGCGCAGGTCATGCAGGACCGTGCCATCAGGAATGATGGCCGTCTTTTGTACCGACTGCATGCGAAGTTCAGCGACAAAGATAAGGCCAGATTGCCGTGCCCAGTTTTTTAGCAGATCTTTGAAGGCTTCTCGGATGACCGTTTCCGAGAGAGAACCGGACACCTTTTTCAAGGTGGTCAGTTCGTTAAGAAACTGCTGGATCAGTATCTGGCTCACTGGTGGCGCTCCCCGCGGCGATTCGCGCCGCCACAGTGGCGCAGGTCAGCCGCTGAATGCAACCATGAATACCACTGATCACCGATTAAGGGATTGGCTATCAGACTGTTAGTGGGAAAGGAAGCCGACGATAGGCGTTATCCACTATCGCTCGATCAATGCTCTTATTGATAACCGGACAGTCTTAGGTGTTTCATGCTGCGGTCTGGCAAATTTAAACCTTCATATTGAACAAGGTTGATTGCCCGCTGCAAAGCTTCAATGTCTTGAGCGAGATGCAGATATGTCGAGTCCATCCCCGCCTGTGTATGCCCCAGAATTTCGTTTTGAAATTGAGGGCTTACACCGCACATAGCCATCCGAGTTTTAAAGACGTGGCGTAGTGAATATAGGGTCGGTTTAGGTTTCCTTGCAGTGATTGCCCGTACCAGTTTTTGGTTAAATTGGTTGCACCAGCTGGCAGAGGAGTAGAGCTTCATTTCATTCGATGACTTTTTCCATTTTGGGAACAGACGCGGTTGACCGGTTTTACGAACTTTTTCCACATAAGCCGAAAATCCAATCCGAAGAAGCTGGGGGTGTATCGGAATGCGGCGCTTTGCATTGTCTGATTTACCAGATAGCACAAATGGCTTGTCGTCAGGATCGTTAGGATCATATTCCGTTAGAATGTCTATATAAGGTACTTTGGTTTCTAATTTAATGTCACTTATTGCTAGCTGAGCGATCTCACTGACACGCGCACCAGTGAACAGCATAAGCAGGGGTGTCCAAAATGCCTCGTCATCAACTTGGTAGTTGCCCGGAGTGAGTCGGAAGTGACTTGACCTACATCCGCGATAAAGCGGAAGCGCGAAGAGCGCATTAAGTTCATGGGTGTCAAATATCGTTTTCTTCGTGTTGCGTTTGGCTCCTTCCACAGTTGTATTTGCGAATGGATTTTCAGAATAATCGAGTTCGGCTACTGCGTAGGAAAAAACCTTTCGCAAAGGCCCGATATATCCATTCTTGACAGTGTTGGGGGCAATCGTCGGATATGGTTTGGAACGCTTATTGTTGGCCTCGGTCGCGCCGGTGAGCGACATTCCCGGAAAATACTGGGTGGCGTTTATTGGGGCTTGGAGTAGGAATCTAGTGAATGATTTTACCTTTTTACGGTCTATTGAAGTGGCTAGCTTTGCAGCGCCATTATAGTCTTCGAATGTCGCCACCGCTTTCTTAACTTTATCCAACCAAGCCGGTTTAAGCTTATTATTCTTGATATATTCTTCAGATAGGCGTCTTAGTGACCACTCAATTTCAAGCGCAAGGTTGATTGGCGGCGCGCCGGGAGAATATCCGGGAGGAAACATGTCGCCGGGTTTCTTGTCGTATCCGGCGTGGTAAGCGCGTAACCTAGCCTTCACGATTGCCTTTTCAATGAGTTTATAATTGGAAGAGCCTATTTCTATGCCACGCTTACGAGCCTCATCTTCTACAAGATGATCGGTATCTGAGGTAAATTCCTTGAGAAGAAATCTTTTATGTCTGGCATCATCAAGAGCCTCATCGACTGGATTTCCATTTACGTCAAGACGGCGAACAGGAGCGTAACGAGTGGCCTTAAATTCCAACTCGTCCGCAGCGAACTCGTCCGTCTCCGCACGTTGTTCTAGTTCAGTATCCCTTTGAACAAATTCACGAAAATACTGTTCCGATAGCCTATGTAAAAAGCTATCAGTCAGATTCACGGGTTCGGCTGATGGAGCCAACGGTGTAGCTGAGGCAATTGGTTTGCTGGGTGCCCATTTGAGAGCTTCGGCACAAATCCGGTCAAACTCCCTATCTTTTTCGATGGCTCGGCTACGAGCTACCCGAATGTCTGATGTTCCAAGAGAAATTTGAAACTTCAGACCTTTATCGAAATCAGTCAGTCTGGTGACTGTAACTGGATAACGTCGCTCATAGTGATAAGTTGATCCACGTTTTTTGATATAGTTTTTAACAGTAGCCATATTAGAATTGTCTGCAATTTGTCCGCAAAATGTCTGCAATTTAATATAACTTAATTGTTTCAAAACAAATAGTTATTAAAAATCATCCACATATGATGAAAGTGGCGGAATCTCCCTGCGTCTCCGCCATTCACTTTTTTCCAAATAAATTCAATAAGTTGATGGCTGCTCCTTTGTTTGGTGTTGCGTGGCAATGTTGCGTTGCGGTCCCCATGATTTTACTTAAGAAGGCGGCTTTGGTGATCATGGCCGCCGGTATGACCTCAACGAAAAGACCGCTTTGTCACGAAGACAAAGCGGTTAAGGCTGGACGCATCAACGGGGAAGAGGCGTCGGATCGGGTTGTGGCTTAAGGGGCGGACGCTTCGGGCCAGCCGTGGGATAGGTGGCGGCGCACGGCTTTGATGTCCAGCGCGTCTTTCCAGGTGATGCCGATGTCGCGGTGGGCGGCACCCGGGCCTGTGGAGCCGGTTTCAAAAAAGCGCGACTCCTGCGGGGAAAACACAGCGGTTTTGGTGCCGTCGCGGGCGGTGCCGTTCATGCTGGTCCAATGGTCGGGGTGGATGTGGGCGTCCATAACGCAGTCAATGAAAGACGCCTGTCCCACCGCATCCGGGTCAGCGTAGCGGCCATCGGCAAAGAGGGTGGTCGGATGCCAGGGGCGACCAAGGGCCACCGAATGATCCGGCACACCGGCTTCACGGGTAAGCTTTGAGCGATAGACCACGATGCCAACCGGCTGGATCAGCGGCGTAGAGGGGGCCAGCAGGAAGGAATGGAATTCGCCAGTGGCTAAGGGGGCGGCACGGTTGCGGGTGCGGATTTCACTGTCTTCGATCAGAACCTGACCATTGCCGAAAATGAAATCGATATTGCCAGAAATCAGGCTGTCGCGGATCACGGCGCGCTTACCATTGGCAAACAGGGTGTCCTGATAGCCGATGAGGGCCGCGTCACGGATCAGCACACGATCGCTGTCGATATCGAGCAGGACGGCGACCCCTTGGGAATTTGAAATCTTTTTAGCGTCGGCGTCGGGCAGGGCGTCGTTCGATAGATAGTCAAAGGTGTTCTCAATCGTGATGCCGTCGATGGTCACCTGATCGGCATTGACGGTGAGGGTGGCAGACCCAGGCGTGCCCCAGTTACGGCGGTGGTATTTGCCGGCGGTTTGCGCCACCGCATCAAAGTGCAGGCGGGTGCTGTCGGGGCCAGCGCCGATGAGGCGGATTTTGCTCCTGCTAATCGTGACCTTTTCATAGTAATCGCCCGCCGCGATCTTGATCGTGATCCACTGGTCGGTGGTATCGGCCTTGGCTGTATCGAGCGCGGATTGCACCTTAGTAAAGCAGTGCTTTTGCTCCCCGCATGACGGGCTGACGGTATAGTGCGTATCGGCCATCGCCGGAGCGGCAAGTGCCAGAATAGTAAGGACTGGGGCAAGACAGGCGGCGCGCAGCAACATAGCAAAAAGCCTTATTTCTCAGTCAGAAAGGAATCGATCTGATCGACAATCTGGCCGAACCACGGATCGAACAACCAGACATCGTGCGGGGCGTTTTCAAAGGTCGTGTAGCGGTAGCGCACGCCCTGCGCTTTGAGTTTAGCCTCGACGATCTCACGACCGGCGGTAAAACGCGGGATGCCGCTGCTGATGACCAGGGTAGGTGGCGACTGCGGCCCGGCATGTTGGGCGGCACTGGCCTCGCGCCAGCGATCGGGGACATCTTCCATTGCCCCGCCCAGCCACAGACCGGCGGCCGAGGTCTTCCCGGCCGCGTTCTCAAACTGCAAGGCCAGCGGTGTGGTGAAATCCAGCACGCCGTCGATATCAATCAATGCACTGACCCGCGTATCGTCATTGGCGTGGGTCTTGAACAGCGGCTTATCGGCGCTATAGGCCAGCAATGCGGCCATTTGCCCCCCGGATGAGGCACCGCCCAACGCCAGTTTATCGCGGTCGATGCCAAAGGTGTCGGCCTGAGATTTAACCCACACAATGGCGTCGTTGACATCAATCAGTCCTGCCGGATAGGGCGCTTCGGGCGACAGGCGAAACTCCGGCAAAAAGACCGCATAGCCCTTTTGCGCCAGCCGATTGGCCAGTCCGTAAAAATGAGATTTGCCGCCGGAACGCCAGCCCCCGCCATGGACCAGAACAATGCCTTTGCCATTTTTGACTTCGGGCGGCGGTAGGAAAATATCAATATGCAGTTCGCGCGCGCCCACCGACTTATAGTGGCGATCGAACAGAACCTGCTGGCCGGTCTGAAACGTGGAGACGGGCCAGGTGATGCCCGCAAACTCATTCTTGTAGCGTTCATAGCGCTGGGAAATCGTATAGCTGTCGTCAACGGGGATAAGCTCACCCGCCAGCGCGGGGCCGGACAGGGCCATAACTACTGCCAGTTTCGCCAAGAACAAACGCATCTTTTACCCCGTTTTAGTAGCTGCGGCCTCCGGTGACATCTGCACCAGAGGCCGCGTTCAGTCTATCAGTACTTATAACGCAGGCCCAAGATCCACTGGGCACCGGTGTGGGTATATTCCCGCGTCAGGTCCATACTGCCGGTATCGCCAGTGCCATAGATGCGCTCGACCTCATCAGTGATGTTGATGCCTTCAAAGGTCAGGGTCAGACGGGGCGTGACATTGTAGAACGACGCCAGATCAACATGGGTCGGGCCGTATTTACGCTCCTGAACGTGACCATTACCGCCCGGTTCGCTCAGCAGATAGTCGTCGCGCTTGTTGACCGACAGACGGGCCCCGAAGGTCTCGGTGTCGTAATAGAGCGTCATATTGTACGAATTGGGCGACAAACCCGTCGAATCCTCGGCCTCAACATGGGTGTAGTTGGAGGCGACCCCGAAGTTCGACCATATCCCCGGCAGGAAGGTAAAGGGCTGGTTATAGGTGATTTCAAAGCCCTTGACGTTATTGCCGTCATCATTATTGACCGGGATGGTGAAGGTATAGGGCACAGTCGCCGGATCGGCATTATAAGACGTGTCATAGAGCGGATCTGCATAGATGGCCGGCCAGAACGACGGATCGATCATCTGGGTGACAACATCCGTCCGCAATGAGCGCACAATGTCTTTGTTGAACACGGTCAGGGCCAGCAGGCCTTCGCTGCCGAAGTACCATTCCACACCCAGATCAAGATCGTTGGACTCATAGGGTTTCAGCGACGGGTTGCCGACATTGCCGACCGTGCGGGTGGTATAGCCAAACACAGGCCCTGCAATGTTCAGCGTGCTCAGGCCCGGGCGGGTCATGCTGCGGCCATAGGAGGCCCGCACCACCAGATCGCTGCGGACATCAAGGGCGGCATTGATCGACGGCAGGTAGTTGTCATAGGAGACATTGACCTCAACCGGCGTGCCGCTGACCAGAGCCTGAGAGGTCACATTGGTCTTGACGTACCGCAAGCCCGCATTGGTGCGCAGCGGCATACCGGCGATGTCAAATTCGGCATTGATCTCGCCGTAAGCGCCGATGGTTTCTTCGCCGACTTTCCAGGCGGCACCGGCATTGTTGGTATAGCCTGCCGGTATAATGCCTGCGGCGGCAATGGCGTCGAAATCAGCCACCCGGAACGGCAACAGGCCGGGACCATCCAGACCATCACCGAAATCGGACACCGGGAACGGCTTGGTATAGTCCGACGGATCAAAGGTCGGGGCAGCACCCAAGCCTTCGGTATAGCTGACCGTGCGGTCATTATAGCTCAGGCCTGCCTTAATCGACAGGCGATCAACCGCATAGGTGGCGTCAAAGCGTGAGGTGAAGTTTTCCTTCTTGACCGTGTTGATGCGGTTAGAAGCGGTCTGGGCATTGATATAGTTGTCGGCATTGTTGGGGTCATAGCTGCCGAAGCTGATTTCCGGCACATATTCGTTGCCACTGTAGTCATAGGCGTAATAGTGCGGCACCGAGCGGTAATAGAAACGCAGTTCCGAGCGGTCGGCGTCATCTACCGCCTTACCGATCATGGCCTCAAGCGTCAGGCTGTCATTGACATTATACTTGCCCGACAGGACGACCTGATCAAAGGCCGACTCTGACTTCTGATGACGGCTTTCGTACCAGGAGGTGACATCGTCAAAGGCGGCGGCCACCAGGGTCTTGCCATCGGCACCGACCGTAAAGGACCGTGGTGTTTGGCCGGTATAGTTTCCGGCAACGCCGTGGGTCAGCAGCCATTCCATGGAATTATAGCTCAGGCGATCATTAGTCAGTTCCGAATGGAGCACATCGAGTGTGATCAGCAGATCGTCAGACGGCCGGTACTGAAATGAGCCGGTCAGGCCGACCCGTTTTTGGTCATTGCCGAAATAGTCGGCGCGTGGCAGCCGTGGTGCCCACAGGCAATCGAGCGGATCAGCCGCACCGCAATCGCCAGAAGGCGTGCCGGTGACGGTCGGATTGGTATCAGCCCAGGAATCGCCGTTGACGAACGGTGAGGTCCAACGGACGCTGGAATAGCCTTCCTGATGCACGGTGCGCTCAGAGGCGGCGATGGAGACCAGAGCCCCGAACTTTCCGTCGGCAAAGGTCTTGCTCACCAGTAAGGCGACGCGCGGATCAACCTTCTTGTTCAGGGTATTGTAATTGCCCTGAGCCGAGGCCGAGACGGTGAAGTCTTTGCGGAAATCGAACGGGCGGGCCGAATAGAGATTGACCGTACCGGCAATGCCGCCTTCTTCGGTGGAAGCCTTCTGGCTCTTTTCGATGTCGATGCGATTGAAAAGCTCTGACGCAAACAGATGGAAATCAAAGGCGCGTCCGGCATTCAGCGTGACACCGCCGGTATCGAGACCATCACTGCTGGCGGGCACTTCCATGCCGTTGAGCGTGGTGCGGGTAAAGTCCGGGCCAAAGCCGCGCAGGGTGATGTTACGGCCTTCGCCGCCTTCGCGTGACATGGCCACACCCGGAACGCGCTGGATGGATTCGGCCAGATTGAGATCCGGCATCTTGCCGATATCTTCGGCGACGATGCTCTCAATGGCGTTCGGGGCCCGGCGCTTGATGGAGCGCGCCTTGCTGAGCGAGCCGCGAATACCGGTGACGATAACTTCGGTGACATCGCCGTCACTGACCGGTTCGTCCGCAGCGGTCGCGGTCGCCTCATAGGCGGTCTTGATGACGGACGGCGCGCGGGCCGCAGGCGCCGGGGTGTTTTCGGCCAGGACAATGATATTGTTGGACTGGGTAACCGGTGTCAGGTTGGTGCCTGCCAGCAGGCGCTCTAGACCTTCGCGCACCGGCATATTGCCCTCAACCGCCGAAGTCTGCTTGCCCTTGACGAGTTTTTCGGGGGCCATGAGTTGGATATTGGCCTGCTGGGCGAACTGAGGTATCCCTTTTTCAGCCGCTTGCGCCGGTACACTAAATGACTTGACCGCGTTCTGAGCCAGAACAGGCGAAGCCGAAACCATAAGCAACGTCCCACTGGCGAGCAGCAAAGGGCCGTTAAACGCGCGCATGAATGCATTCGTCATTAAAATAATCCCTGTATGTTTGCGCTGTGTCGCGCTTTTTTATTTTCGAAGACTTTAGGCCTTCTTTAACTACGATGTCTTGCCCGCGCACTTCCGTACGCCGTTATTCATTTTTTTGTCCCTATGAGGATTATTTTTTCGGTTCGGCTTATGTTGGCACCATAAGCTTGCTGGATCGCATTGGAAAACGCCTCCGGATCATTGGCGCTTAAGCGGCCAATCAGGCGCTCTTTGGCCAGATCACTGTCCTGAATGACAATCTTGATCTGGTTGTAGCGATTGAACTCGCCCGCCACCTCTGACAGGCTCTTGCCGTTCAGGGCAATCTGGCCTTCACGCCAGGCCAGATCGTCGTCAATATCATCGGGGGCGTGGCGAATGTGCGCGGGCTTATGATCGCTGATGATCGTGCGGTCACCGGCATTCAGCCGTATCGCCCGCTCATCGCCGCCATCTTGGGTGGACCAGGCCATGACCGTGCCTTCGGTCACCAGAACCTCAACGCCGTCCTCAAGCTTCTTGACCGAAAAGGCTGTGCCAACCGCTCTGACGCGCGCCGTGCCAGCCGCGACGATGAAGGGCCGCTCTTTGTTCTTGGCGACCTTGAACCACGCTTCGCCCTTGACCAGTTCAATGCGGCGCTCAGTCTCGGCCATGTCGATGCGCAGACGGCTTTCGGTGTTCATAGCGGCGATCGAGCCATCACTCATGGGCAGGCGGCGGATTTCACCGGTATGGGTCATGGTCTCATGCGTCCTGAGCCCAATCACGGCCAGCACACTGGCGGCCACCAGCCCAAGCCCGCCCGCAGCCGCAAACAGCCTGCGCCGTGACAGGTTAGGCACTGGCAACCGTGAGGCCCCCTGCCACTCCGCCGACGGCCCAAGGGCCCGCGCCCGCGACAGGGCGTGCCAGCCCGCCTGCGCCCGCAACAGCGCACCCCGACGGCGTGGATCGCCCGCCAGCCAGTCTTGCAAGACGGCCTCATCATCAGCGGACAAAGGATATTCCTTTACCGCCCATAGACTGGCCGCGTGCTCAATCTGCTCGCTAGTTTCGACCGGCGTCGGTGCCACGCTTAAACTCCTTTTGGGGTTGGAAACGGCTGTCTTCGGACGCTATCTCTTTCATGATAAGCCGAAGGGCCTTGGCCGCATCATTTTCAACAATATGTTCACTCAGGCCCATGATCCGGGCGATTTCCTTTTGGGGCAGGCCTTCAATCCGGCGCATCTCAAATATCTGGCGGCAGCGCGTGGGCAGGCCTGCGATCACCCGCTTGAGACGGGCCAGATCCGACCGGGCCACCGTCACCTGCTCCGGCGAGGGCAGATCACTGCTGATCTCCAGCCGATCGATCTCATCCACTGACTCCATGCTCACGATCCGCGCGCGCCTTAAGCGCATCAGGGCGATGTTGCGGGCGACCGTAAAGAAATAGGCCCGCGGCGAAGAGATATGATCCACGCTTATCAGTTCCGCCATCCGACAGTAGGATTCCTGAAGGATGTCTTCGATGTCATCGCGTCCCAAACGGGCGCGCAACAGCCACCGGCGCACATCAGCCTCATGCGGCAAAATCTGAGTACCTACCCAGCTTACAATGTGTCCCGGCGCAGAAACCATAAAAGCCTCCTACCTAGACGATGCCTGAGACGAGCCGTTCCGTAAAATTATCTTTTCAAAAAATGAGTGCCGTTGACGTTTACGTCACTATGCGCTGAGCGTGCGCGATGCGGTTGAGGCGCGCCTTGTCTAAGACGTAAATTGCTCTATCTTGTTCGGGCACGCCAAACGGCGTTACAGGGATAAATAATGACCGGAAAACGGCCAACGTCTTTTGATATTGCGGCCCTTGCAGGGGTATCTCAGGCGACGGTGTCGCGCGCGCTCAGTCAGGGCGGGGTTGTCAGTGAGGCGGTGCGCCAGCGCGTGGTCGATGCCGCCGCCCAATTGAATTACACCGTCGATGTCAATGCCCGCAAACTGCGTTCCAAAAAGATCAACACCATCGCGGTCCTCATTTCCGAGGACATGGATAAGACCGACAGTCCGATCAATCCGTTCTTCATGCCGATGATCGGATCGATTCTGAAATACGCCGGATCAAAAGGCTATGATGTGCTGGTGTCGCTGCAAAAGCAAAGCGATAACTGGGGCTCGGACTACGGCCATGCGCGCCGGGCCGATGGAATTATTTTCTTGGGCTATAATGATTATGATACCTACACCAAAAAGGTTGCGGTGCTGGGCGAGATGGGGGAACCGTGGGTGCTGTGGGGGCCGGTGATCCCTGAGCATCCCAATCTGGTCATCGGCTCAGATAACGAAGGCGGGGCCTATAGCGCGGTCAAGCACCTGATCGGTCTGGGGCGTCGCCGGATTGCCTTTCTGGGCGAGCCGTCGGCTAGTCATCTGGAATATAAGGAACGCTTTGAAGGCTATGTTCGCGCCCTGACCGAGGCCGGGATCACGCCGGACCCGGAACTGATGATCGACTGCTTTATTTCGCGTGAGGACGGTGTGGCGGCGATTGAGCGCCTGATGTCGCAAGGCGTCGCGTTCGATGCCGTGTTTGCTGTGGCTGACCTTTTGGCGGTGGGGGCCATCCAGCAATTGCTGCGGGCCGGACGGTCAGTACCAAAGGACGTGTCGGTCATGGGGTTTGACGACCTGTGGGTCTGCACCTGCACCAGCCCGATGCTGTCGACGGTGCGGCAGGATACGACTGAGGCCGCCCATGTGCTGGTCGATGCGCTGGATGTTCTGATCAGCGGTCACCCAGTGGAGTTAAAACGCATCCCGACGCAGTTGATTATTCGGGAATCCTGCGGGGGATAGATTAACTCCCTCTCCCCGCAAGCGGGGAGAGGGTTAGGGTGAGGGGCAAAACAGTAAGCTTAGTCAAGCCTTCTGAGTTATTTACCCCCTCTTTGCGTGTATCAAAGATACCCACAAAGCTCCCCCTCCAAGAGGGGGAGTTCTAAACCTGCTATTTAGTCAACTGATCCGCCACGACCGGGTAATGATCCCACACCTTACGGTCGTGGACCGAGCGCAGCAGCTTTACATATTCGGCATGGCTCCAGGCCAGAGGCGTGGCGCTGTCGGTGCCGTCGCCTACCGCATAGCCGTGGGGGGAGGCCGCGCCCACCCCGTCCCAGACCTGCTCAGGCAGCATCAGGCCATCATTGGCGAAATATTCCATTGCGGCCACATAGGTGTCGCGGATGCGGGCAATATCGGCATCCGTTGCCCCTTTGGCTGCGGCCAGAGCGACTTCGTAGTGACCGCGCTCGCCGGTGAAGATCGGCCAGACGCGGCCGCGTTGGTTGGGTGAGCTTTGGCCAAAGACGGCGTAGTTGCCGCCGGTGACCTGATCTTCGCCGTAGCCGTCATTGCCGTAGCGACGGAAACCCGGATACTTGCCCTCAAACGTGTATTTGACGCGCAGGTTTTCCGCGAGGCTTTCATCATCAATGACAGTCAGAGACTGGGCGATTTTCGCATCAGTGGCCGGCCGCACGCCGTAGCGCACCAGTTCTAAGAATCCGGCATCGATGACCTTGTCGCCGCGCAGGCCGACCCGGCCGTTACGCTCATCCTGCGCGCCGGGATTATTGGCGTCCTCAGACCGGCTGATGCGCAGATAGTAAGATTGCGGGCTGCCGGTGACTTCGCCCTTGGTGGTGTAAAGGCGCTGATCCAGCTTAGCCGAATAGTCGAGCGCTTTGGATTTATAGGTCGCGGCAGAGGTGGCATCACCGGCCTGTGTGGCGATATCGGACGCCACCAGCAGACCCGCGATCACCGCGGCGGTGGTGGACGGCGAATGGCCTTCCTGTTCCTCCCAGCGCTCCTGCTGGCTATAGGGCGGGGTGATTTTCTGGTTGTTCCAGCCAAGGTTGGGCGTGCCACCAAAGCTCAGGAAATCGGCCGCTTTTTTCAGTGACGTTTTATATGAGCCGATCAGTTCGTCCTTTGAGATCAGGCCAAGGTTTTCTAGCTTCCAGCCGAGCATGATCGGCATGGCCGTCTGGTCAAGCTGAACGCCGACCCATTCGGGCGTGCCGTCAACATGGGCTTTTTGCAGATACCAGCCGCCGTCGCCCTTATTGCCCGGCGTGTGCGGGCCGACCTGAACCTTGGGCAGATAACGAAAGGCCGCAACCGGTGTTTCCTTATCGCCTAGTGCGGCCATCGCCATCGCCACCTGATAGAAGTCGCGCGGCCAGACCGCCTTATAGCCGGTGGCCCCAACCTTGGGCGTTGTCGTATCGCCCCACGGATTAGACAGAGAGGCAATCAGGGCGCCGGAATAGGTGCGGTCTTCCTGAACCTTAAGCGCCAGTGCCGACGCATAGATCAACTTACCGTTATCCTCGGTCACCGGAATGAGGGATTTCAACTCGCTCAGTGAGGCCAGATAGTCTTCCCAGCCGATGGCCGCCCCTTCGCCATTATAATTGGCCAGAACCTTAGTGTAGCCGGTCTTTAGGGTCGCGGCAGCCTCAGCATCAGCGGCGGCAGGGGTCGCGCCAAAGCCCAGAGCGACATCAAAGGTCGTGCTTGAGGTGACTGGCGGCAACTCACCGATCAGGCGGATATTGCCTTTGACGCCGCCGGTGTCTGACGAAAGTTTGCCGAATTTTTTGGCCGCCAGTAAATCAGCCAAACCGTCCTTACCCGTAAAGCCGACCGTGGCTTTTTTGAAGGGCGCGCTGGCTTTGAGCGACAAAGCGGCTTTGCCTTCAAACGCCTGCAAGGCGGCGGGGCTGGCGCGGCCCTGATCGTCGCCGGAGGTATTGGCGACTGAGGGATCAAGCACGATATAGGGCGTGACCGGCCCCTTTAGCGCCGTGACTGTCACGCGCATCATCAAGGTCTGTTGGTCCGGATCGGTGAAGATGTCTTTCACGATCACGAACCGACCCTGCTTATCGGTATTGGTCAGGCGGTAGGCGGGCGACAGCGGCCGGCCCTCAGAATCAATATGGATATATTCAATCTTTGAGGTCGTGTCGGTGGCCTCCAGCGCGACATAGCCTTTACCGGCAATGGCGATTTGAAGTTCGCGGATCTGAGCCTCATGGATCAGGCCGGACATGGTTTCCGTGACTATGCCGTCGGCCAGTGAGAACCATACCTTTGACACCTTGCCGGTGGCGGCATCGTCTGAATAGTGGAAGTCCTTATAGGCTTCATAGGATGCGCCGATCCCCTGCTTGGCCGAATAGGCCCAGGGCGAAACCTCGCCGGGGCCGTCAGTGGCCTCTTTCTGCACGATCTGGTTGGGCGTGTGGGCGGCGTTGGACGCAGTGTCTTGAGCGGCGGCGGTCATAGCCAATACGCCGGTGGCAGCACTGCACATCAAAAGGACAACGGTTTTGGGTAGTTTGGACGTCATGATGGGTAAGCTCCCTGCCGTTCGCTAAAGCCCTGATTTGGGCTGTGCGTGACATGTGTTTGAACTGTTTTTAATTATGGTGGGTGCTGAAAGTCACCCGTCGCGTTGTCCCTGAAAAACGCGTCTCACCTGTCATATGGATTTGGAAACCTACCGGCAATGTGAATACGTATGCAGGCGGGTTACAAAACCTTAAGGCCCGGTTTTCCTGTGATTTGCGGGCAAAAAAATACCCCCTGTCCATCGCATACGGACAAGGGGCAGGTGTGCTGAGAAAGACGCTTACCACCCACCAAAATGAGCCGTAAACTACAGGCACTCATGAATGTTACCATCCATGAGCCGCAGGACTGACCCCTGTCAGGTGTTAACGGCACCCGCCAGATCAATCCCGATACTAAAGACCGTGGCCACACACTGTGCGCAAATGTCAGGGACAACATTCACGCGCAGCTTGCGACCACATCTTAGGGTTAAGCCTATTTCATTGAGGCGACGCCGGTGCAACGCGAATACGTATTCACAGACGGTTGCCGGTCATGAATACGTATTCAGGCGGCGTTTGCGCAAAAGCTGGTTATGGTCGCCTCCATAAAGCGCCGCTCACAAAGGCGCGCAATCGTTGGAAACGTCATGCGCATATCACTCGCCACGGGCTTATTAAAAGCCGTCTTTCTATTCGTGTTCGCTCTGATCGCCAGTCTGCTGGTTACAATGGCCGC
The DNA here is from genome assembly GCF_014652575.1 of Asticcacaulis endophyticus. Lineage (GTDB taxonomy): Bacteria > Pseudomonadota > Alphaproteobacteria > Caulobacterales > Caulobacteraceae > Asticcacaulis > Asticcacaulis endophyticus. Next base: position 1,790,354 of record NZ_BMZB01000001.1, read on the forward strand.
GCAGGCGGATCAGGTTGCTACCGCCACGTCACCCGGCGGGGAACTGTCGGTGCGCATCATGACCGGCAATGAAGGCCACATCACCTATGCTATCGATCGCAAGGGTGTTGAGGTCATTTCGCCCTCAAAGCTGGGCTTCATTCTGGCCGATCAGCCTAAGCTGGAACGCAACATGGCCCTGACCTCGCAGGCGCAATCCCGCCACGATGAGACCTGGGAACTGCCGTGGGGGGAGCGGCAGTTTGTACGCAATGATTATAACGAATTGCGCCTTGGCTTTACCGAAAAGACCGGCCTTAAGCGGCAGTTGACGGTCGTGTTCCGGCTTTATGACAACGGCTTTGGCTTTCGCTATGAGTTCCCCGACCAGCCGCAGTTAAAGACGGTGAAGATCGTTGAGGAACTGACCGAGTTTGCGGTCGCGGAACCGGCAACCGCCTGGTGGATACCGGCGGGGGAATGGAACCGCTATGAGTATCTCTATAACAAGACCCCGCTTACTGAGGTCAGTCAGGCCCATACGCCCATAACCCTCAAAACCACCTCCGGCCTGCATATGGCGTTTCACGAAGCCGCGCTGGTGGATTACTCAGCGATGTGGCTGCGTCGGGTGAGCGGGCAAACGCTTAAGGCCAATCTGTCGCCTCATGGCGATGGCCCCAAGGTTACGCGCACGGCCCCGTTTAACACCCCGTGGCGCACCGTGCAGATGGCCGATACGGCCGGGGGGCTGGTCGAAAATGATCTGGTGCTGAACCTCAATGAACCCAATGCGCTGGGGGACGTGAGTTGGGTTAAGCCCTACAAATATGTCGGCATCTGGTGGGATATGCATCTGAATAACAACACCTGGGGCTCCGGCCCAAAGCATGGCGCCAACACGAAGAAGACCAAGGACTATATTGATTTTGCGGCCCAAAACGGCCTGCGCGGGGTGCTGGTCGAAGGCTGGAACCTGGGGTGGGACGGCGACTGGTTCGCAAGCGGCAATGACTTTGATTTCACCAAGGCCTATCCTGATTTCGATATCGAAGAACTGGCCGCCTATGCCAAAAAGAAGAGGGTCCATATCGTTGGCCACCATGAAACGGCGGGCAATATCGCGGTTTACGAGCCGCAGCTTGAGGCCGCGCTTGATCTCTATCAGCGCCTCGGCATCGACAGCATCAAGACCGGATATGTCGCTGACGCGGGCGGGGTTAAGGCCCGCGATGCCGACGGTAATATTTTCTACACCTGGCATGACGGTCAGGTCATGGCGCGTCATCATTTGAAAGTCGTCGTTGAGGCCGCCAAGCGCAAAATCGCCATCAATCCGCATGAGCCGATCAAGGATACGGGCTTGCGCCGGACCTATCCCAACTGGGTGGCACGCGAAGGTGCGCGCGGGATGGAGTATAATGCCTGGGGCCAGCCGCCCAATCCGCCGGAGCATGAGATCAATCTGGTTTTTACGCGCCTGTTGTCCGGGCCAATGGACTATACGCCGGGGGTCTTAAGCCTTGAGGGCGCGGGCCAGCCTCTGCAATCAACCGTAGCGCGGCAACTGGCGCTCTATGTCGTGATCTATTCGCCCATTCAGATGGCGGCGGATACGATTGAGAACTACGGCAAGCACATGAAACCGTTCCAGTTCATTAAGGATGTACCGACCGACTGGGCGGACACTCAGGTGCTCAATGGTGAAGTTGGCGATTATGTCACCATCGTCCGTAAGGATAAGGCCTCGGCCGACTGGTATCTGGGGGCGGCCACCGATGAGGCGGGCCGCACACTTGAGGTGACACTCAGTTTCCTTGAGCCGGGCAAGGTCTATATGGCGCAAATATATCGTGACGCGGACGATACTGACTACCGCACCGATACCCGCCACCACCATGTCATCGAGCAAAAGACGGTGACCGCCGCCGACCGCCTGACGCTTAAGCTCGCACCCGGTGGCGGGCAGGCCATCCGGTTTGTGGCGGCAAAATCCAGATAGGCAGTTAGGGATGGGTTCGGAAGGTTCTTGACGCCACTGACGGCTTGGCACTCTATAGCGGCAGGAACCGGCCCACCTCTGAGTATTGAGCGTAAATTTCGTGAATAAAACTAAGACCCGTCTGGAAGATCTGGCCAAAATCGCCGGTGTGTCGGTGGCGACCGTATCGCGGGCGCTCAATGATTCACCGGCGATCAACCGTGTGACCAAACGGCGAATCTGGGATATTGCGCGCGAAAACCACTACTTTTCCGGCCATGACCTGCCCATTTCCTTAAGTGGTATTCAGGCGACGATTGCCATTGTCATTCCGCCGCCGCAGGGACGCGAGGGGCGCTTTAACGATCCGTTTTATCTGGAGCTGATCTCAGGGGTGGGGGAGGCGGCCCGCGACATGGGCTGCGATTTGTTGCTGTCGCACCTGACGCCGCGCAACCAGCATGACCTGTCGAAACTGATGCAGAACATCCGCGCCGACGGGGTGATTTTTCTGGGCCAGAGCTATTTTCACGAACGCTTCAACCAACTGGCCAGAGGGCCGCATAAGTTCATTGTCTGGGGGGCTGAACTGAACGGGCAGACCTATTGTTCGATCGGGTCCAACAATGTCCAGGGCGGGGCGCGGGCCACGGCCCATCTGGCGCGGTTGGGGCGGCGTAAAATCGTCTTTCTGGGCGATACCGAAGCGCCGGAAATCAAGCAGCGCTATGAGGGCTATGTTAATGGCCTGAGTGACTATGGCCTTGAATTCGATCCGCGTCTGGTCGTGCCGGCGCACTTTGATATAGCCGCCGGAGAAGCTGCCATTGCGGGTTTGCTGGCTAAGGGCATTAAGATCGATGGCGTCTTTGCCGCCTCCGATGTCATTGCGGTCGGGGCCATTAAGGGGCTGACGCGGGCGGGACTTCGGGTGCCGCAAGATGTCTCGGTCGTCGGCTATGACAATATCCAGCTTTCCAGTTTTACCCATCCGGCGCTGACGACCATCTCTCAGGACTTAAGCCGGGCCGGTAAGCTGATGGTCTCCAAACTGATCGGTGCCCTGTCGAATACCGAGATCCGCTCTGAGCGTTTATCCACCGAACTGGTGGTGCGTGAGTCGTGCGGCGGATAGCCGTTTTTTTAGCTCAAAAATGTTAGCGCAACCATCGTTTCCGGCGTGAAATTTTGCATGGATTTGCATAAATTTGCATTATATTGCAAAAAATATTTCAAGAATTCTAAGGCCGAAATTCGCGCTGCAATGCGGTAAATCAAACAAAATATACGATTTAAGCGCCGAAATGGGCCGTAATTGTATCCTCTTGGCCACAGCGCATGGCAAAGCACTTCCTAAACTGTCTGTAATTTTGCAAACACTTGCAAATTTTAGGCGCCCATGTAGATAAATGCCTCATGGGGCCGCAAGAGCCTCGCAAAAGCTGAGAATAAAAATACAGGGACACAGATTTTCTACGCAGCCGCCGCGTGTTTCCGCCTATTGCGCGGGAGGCGGTGCGTCGTCGTCTGTGTTGCGAAAAGCTTTTATAATAACAACCAGGAAGGCTCACATGTTCTATATCTCAGGCTCTGAATCCCCCCACATTCGTAAACCTAAAAAACTGGCCACAGCGAAATTGGCGGTCAGCGCTATCGCCCTTACCGTGGCCTGCGGGTTTTCCGCACCCGCCTTTGCGCAGGACGCTGCACCCGTGGCTGCGGCGGACTCCGATGTCACCGAAGTCGTCGTCACCGGCATCCGTCGGGGTATCCAGAACGCCATAGCCACCAAGAAGGGCAATTCCAATATCGTCGAAGTGGTCTCTGCCGAAGACATCGGTAAGCTGCCGGATCAGTCGATCGCCGAATCCATCGCGCGCCTGCCGGGAATCGCTGCCCAGCGCACCAATGGTCGCGCCCAGACCCTGTCGATCCGCGGCCTTGGCCCTGACTATACGGTGACCACCCTGAACGGGCGTGAGCAGGTCTCGACCAATGACAATCGCTCCGTCGAATTTGACCAGTTCCCGTCCGAACTTATCAATCAGGTGCTGATCTATAAAACCCCGAATGCCGCCATGACCACCCAGGGCATTGCCGGTACCGCCGACCTGCAAACCGTGCGCCCGCTGGCCTATGGCAAGCGCGCCATTGCCCTTAATGTGCGTAAGGAGTTCAACTCCGAAGAGGCCGCGGTCGCGGGCCTGAGCAATGAGGGCGAGCGCTATTCGATCAACTATATCGATCAGTTTTTTAACAAGACTTTGGGCGTGGCGCTTGGCTATGCCCGCACCACCTCGCCCTATCAGGTCACGCGCCTTGAGCCGTGGGGTGACGGTGATCTTCCGGCCCTGTCTACCGGTGAGTTCATCCCCGGCGGCCAGAAAAGTGCCGTTCAGTCCTCAAACCTTGAGCGTGACGGCTATATGGCGGTGGTCGAATGGCGGCCTAATGATCGCCTGCGCATGACCTTTGATGCCTACTATTCCGAATTTGAAGAATTGCAGCGTATAGCCCGCCTTGAATATCCGCTGTACTGGTCGTCATCGGCCCTGCAACCGGGCTATACGACTGAGGACGGCTATGTGACCTCTGGCACCTTTACCGGCGTCAAGACGGTGGTAGAAAACTACACCAACCAGCGCCAGTCGACCGTGCAGGCCTTTGGGGTTAACACGGTCTATAATCTGAACGATCAGTGGACTCTGATCGCCGATATCTCGACCCAAAAGGTAGAACGCGACGATATCATCATTGAATCGACCGCCGGCACAGGCCCTTCGGGCAGTGGTGCTACCGACACCATCGACTTCCGCAACACCGGTGAGAACAATGCCTATGTGCTGTCAGGCGTGCTCGACTATTCCGACTTTAACACCGTCTTCCTGACTGATCCGGGCGGGTGGGGCGGGGTGACCAACCGGGCGGGCTTCTTCCGGGCACCGCACGTCGAAGATGAGATGGACATCATCAAGCTGGCGGTGGAACGCACCGTCGGTGCCGGACCGATCAATAAGGTCACCTTTGGCGCCAGCCGCAACGATCATACCAAGTCCAAGGACGACTATGCCGCCTATATGAGTCTAGGCTCGGTCGCCCAACTGGTGGTGCCGGAAAAATACCGTCTGGGCACGACCGATGCGTCCTTCCTTGGCAATACATCGGGCATGATTTCCTATGACTCGCTGGCCATGTACCGCGACGGCCTGTTTACGCTGGTGCAATCGACCGATTCCACCGAACTGAAGCGCGACTGGTCGGTGTCGGAAACCATCGATGTCATCTTCCTTAAGGGCGATATCGACACGACGCTGTTTGGTATTCCCGTCAGCGGTAATGTCGGCATTCAGGTGCAAAAGGCCGAGCAGGAAGCCACCTCACTGTTCCTCAGTGACACGGAACGTCGCATCGTCACCGATGGCGACGACTATATGGAAACCTTGCCGAGCCTGAACCTCAACTTTCAGGTTGCCGAAGACATGACGGTGCGGGTAGGGGCAGGCACCACACTGGCGCGGCCGCGCATGGATGACATGTCGGCGGGCACCACCTACGATGCCAAGATGAACACCGAAGCGCCCGTGCTGTTCAGTGGCAATGCCTATGGCTGGTCGGGTAATGGCGGCAACGCCCAGATCCGTCCGTGGAAAGCCAATGCCTTTGATCTTTCGGTTGAGAAGTATTTCGGCCGTAAAGGCTATGTGTCGGCGGCCCTGTTCTATAAGGATCTGACATCGTTCATCTATAACCGCACAGTGCTTAAGGACTATACGGGCGCGCCGCTGCCCAGCAAATGCTATGAATCCGGCACGAACAACACGGTTCAGCGCATTGATCCGGTCACCAATATCTGGGTCTGCTCGCTGGCGGACGCCAACCGCATAGGCATCACCTCGGCGCAGGCCAATGGCGAAGGCGGCTGGATCAAGGGGGCGGAGTTCACCGTCTCGGTGCCGGGGGAAATGATCCATCCGATTCTGGATGGTTTCGGCGCCATCCTGACCGCCAGTTTCAACGATTCTGAGATCAATCCGTCGGGCAGCGCCGTCATTCCGGTGCCGGGCCTGTCGGAAAAGATCATCAACAGCACGGTCTATTACGAAAAGCATGGCTTCTCGGCGCGGGTGTCGAGCCGTTACCGCGGCGACTTCACCGGCGAAGTGCCGGACTTCACCAACGCCCTGCAAAACCGCACGGTGCGTGAGGAAACGGTCGTCGATGCCCAGATGAGCTATACCTTCCAGGATGGCCCGCTGAAGGATCTGGCCATTTCGGTGTCCGGTTCCAACCTGACCAATGAGCCGTTCTATCTCTATAAGGGCAACAACGTGGTCAAGGAAGAGAAGTACGGTTCCACCTATCTGGTGGGCCTGAGCTACAAGTTCTAAATCCTATAAAAGACCAGAGTGAGCAGGCACCTGCCGGAAGCAATTTCGGCAGGTGTTTTCTTTAATATTGAGGCAGATTGGCGGGAAAACAGGAAGCGCCCCATGAACGATCAGGCGATTAAACGGGTAGTGATTGTTGGCGGCGGCACGGCGGGTTGGCTGTCAGCGGCCATGCTGGCGCGGGTGGTCAACCGGTCCATGGAGATTGTGCTGGTTGAGTCTGATGAGATCGGCACGGTCGGGGTGGGCGAAGCGACCATCCCGCCACTGGCCAATCTGTTTATCTTTCTGAGCATCCCTGAGCATGAGATGCTGGCGGCGGTTCAGGGCACCTATAAGCTGGGGATCGAATTTGTCGACTGGTACCAGAAGGGGCATCGCTACACCCATGCCTTCGGCAGTCCGGGCCGTGATCTGGGTATCGTGCCGTTTTACGAATACTGGCTGAAAGAACATCTGGCCGGGCGGGGCGGATCTCTGTGGGACTACAGCCTCAATGATCTGGCCGCTCAGGCGGGCCGGTTTGCGCCGCTGAAACAGCTTCCAAACGCGCCGATGGCAGGCCTTACCCATGCCTGGCATTTCGATGCGGGGCTGCTGGCTAAGTACCTGCGGCGGGTGTGCGAGGCGCAAGGGGTCACGCGGCGCGAGGGGATGGTTGCCGGCGTCAATCTGCGGGCCGAGGATGGCTTTATCGACAGTCTGACCCTGAGCGATGGGGCCGTAATCAATGGCAACCTGTTTATCGATTGCTCCGGTTTCCGGGGGCTGTTGATCGAGGGCGCGCTCAAGGCCGGATATGAGGACTGGACGCACGTATTGCCGTGCGACCGGGCGATTGCTGTGCCGTGCGCGTCAACGCAGACGCTGCTGCCCTACACGCGCGCCACGGCCCATAGCGCGGGCTGGCAATGGCGCATTCCCTTGCAGCACCGTATCGGCAATGGTCATGTGTTCTCTAGCGCCTTTATGGCCGAGGATGAGGCGCGCGATATCCTGATGACTAATCTGGACGGCAAAGCCTTGGCTGACCCCAGAACCCTAAGCTTCACCACAGGGCGGCGCAAAGCCAGTTGGGTCAAAAACTGCGTCGCCTTTGGCCTGTCGTCCGGCTTTATGGAACCGCTGGAATCGACCAGTATCCATCTGGTGCAATCGGGCATGACCCGGTTCTTAAAATTCTTTCCGGATAAGGGGTTTAGTGCGCGTGAGATCGCCGAATATAACCGCCTGACCGCCCATGAATATGAGCTGATCCGCGATTTTCTGGTGCTGCACTATAAGGCGACGCAGCGCGACGACAGCGAGTTCTGGAACCATTGCCGCACTATGGCGATCCCCGATAGTCTGGCGCACAAGATCGACTATTTCCGTGAGCATGGCCGTCTGATCATCGAAGAGGCCGACCTGTTCCGCGACAGCAACTGGGCGCAGGTACTGATCGGGCAGGGGATTATCCCGAAATCACCGTCGCCCCTGACCCTGGCGGTGAGCGACGACAAGCTCGCCGAATATATGAATAATATCCGCCAGCTCCTCAGCACCACAGTGGCGGGCCTGCCCGATCATGGGGCCTATGTGGCGCAAAATTGCCGGGCCAAAGTTCTCTGACCACCTGCATACGTATTCATCGGCGGGCATGGTAGGCAGGCGATGCGCCGTGTGGTTTGTTCCCTAAAACTCAGGGAGAAACCTAATGACCTTCAAAACCTTCGCCGCCTCTATCGCTGCGCTATGCCTGTCTGCGGCCGCATGCGCCGAAGCCGCGCCCGCCATCGATGTCTCAACGGTCGCTGCTCAACCCAAAGATACCGGTCTTGGGGCAGGCTGGAACACGCGTGCGACCTTTATGGAAATCTTCGTGCGCTCCTATCAGGACAGTAACGGTGACGGCATCGGTGATTTCAACGGCCTGACCGCGCGCCTTGATTACCTGAAAGGCTTAGGCGTGACCGGTATCTGGCTGATGCCCATTCATCCGTCAGCCGATAAGGACCACAACTATGCGGTTTCGGATTACCGGGCCATCAACCCTGATTTTGGCACCATGGCCGATTTCGAGCGCTTTCTGGCCGAGGCCCATAAGCGCGGCATTGGCGTCATCATCGACTATGTGATCAATCACTCGGCCAATGATAACCCGATCTTTTTGGATGCGGCACGCTCTACATCAAGCCACTATCGTGACTGGTACATATTCGCGGATACCGATCCGAAGTGGCAGGGCTTTTCCTGGGGGCCGTGGCGTCAGAATAAGGTCGGGGGCGGCTATTTTTACGGCCTGTTCGATGATCAGATGCCGGATTTCAACCTCAAAAACCCCAAGGCTCTGGCCTATCATGCTGATAATTTCCGCTTCTGGCTGAATAAGGGCGTCGATGGCTTCCGCATCGACGCCGTGACCATGCTGGTGGAAAATGGCCCTACTGCCTATATGGATCAGCCCGAAAACCTTGAGATTTTGAAACATTTAAACGCGGTGGTGAAATCCTATGGCAACCGCTATCTGATCTGTGAGGCGTCGGAGCAGCCCGCCCTCTATGCCGGTGAGGCCTGCACCAATTCGTTTGCGTTCGGCACCCAAAAAGAGATCAAGGACAGCGCCAAATCAGGCCACCTGTCGGAAAAGCTGGCCGCGGTGCTCAGTAGTGAAAAACGCCCGTTGATGCCGCTGGTGCTGCAAAGCCATGACAGTTACGTCGGCGACCGGCTGATCCATGAGTTTGCCGGCAATGAGGGGGCTTGCCGTGTGGCGGCGGCCATTTCTATTCTGGCATCGGACACGCCATTTTCTTACTATGGCGAAGAAATCGGGATGGCCAATAATGGCAAATATGATGATCCGGGCCTGCGCGCACCGATGTCGTGGGATGCATCGGCGGGGCACGGCTTTACGACCGCTTCTAAGCCCTATCGTCCCTATGCCGTCAATGCCGCTACCCATACCGTCGCGGCCCAAGCCGGCGTCAAAGACAGCCTGCTGGAATACTACCGCGCGCTTTATCTGGCGAGGCAAAACCATCCGGTGCTGGCGGATGGGCAATTCACCCTTCTCTCCAAAGCCGGTGATGACCATCTGATCTTTGCCCGTCAAAAAGACGGCGCCCAGGCGCGGGTGCTGATCAACCTGACCGGCGCCCCGAAAACTCTGTCTATGGCCGGGACGGGTGCGTGGACATCCGCGCTGGATACCACGCAACTGACGGCGCGGAGCGGCACGGTGGTGGTCTCCTTGGCGCCCCACGGCGTCGCCGCCTATGTTCAGGTTAAGTAGGGCGCAGGGTTAAGGCCGCGGGGCGCTGCGTCTGAGGGTATCAAAGTGGGCCACAAGCCGGTAGCGCGTGCCGTCATAGGTCTGGCGCACCGTCGTGATGCGCTCAGGCCCGCTCCAGGTGCGTCGGTCGAGCACGAGGCAGGCTTGTCCTTTTTCAATCCCCAGCCGTCGCGTCAGTTCGGCATCGGCCTCGGTCGCGCTGATCTCATTTTCCACTTGCGTCCACGGCACCGCCTCCAGCAACCAGTGGCCGGGCGACATGTGGCTGAAATCGACGGCTTCGGCTTGCGGCACAGCGGCCAGATTGATCAGCCGTTCCTCGACCGCCAGCGGTTTTCCGGAAGCCAGATGAAGGCCGGTCAGGCATAAGACGCGGCCATCCTCTCCGGCCAGTTCGCGCTCTTTTGCTGTCACGGCGGTGCGCACACGCCGTTCGGTCAGTTCAAAGCCGTAAGACTCGCCGCGCGCGGTAATGTCTATCTGGATATCGGGAATGTCGATGACGGTAGAGTCCAGCCGTGGCAGTTTGACAAAGGTGCCCGCCCGTTTACGGCGCTCAATCAGGCCCGCCGCCGATAACGCCGACATGGCCTTATTGACCGTCATGCGTGAGCAGTTATAGACCGTCATCAGTTCATGCTCAAAAGCCACCTTTTGCCCCGGCATCAGCACGCCGGAGCGGATTTGATCCTCAAGGTCGCGGCGGATCTGGACATGCAGCGGTAGGGCGGGCTTACCAGGGTCGCTGAGGGCGGTCATGACAACAGCCGCTCCATCAGGCGAGCATAGTCATCTGTGATCGCATCACGTGTCGCATGCCGTCCGTCGCTGACCCATTTGCGTCCATGCCGCCAGACGCAGTCAATCGCGCCCGTTGAGGTCGCAAAAATCAGGCTGTCGATCACGTCTTTGTCCCCCTTACCCGCCAGTGAGGGATGGCGGGCCTTGAGGCTGACTATATCCGCACTGTGGCCAACGGCAAGGCCTGCGCCCGTGCCCAAAGCTTGGCCCCCGCCGGAGAGAGCGCCGGAAAACAGCCGCTCTCCGGTCGAGCCGCCAGACGTCGCCAAAACATTGCGGGCGCGGTGGTGCAGGCGTTGCGGGTATTCCAGCATCCGCAGTTCCTCAACCATACTGATCAGGACGTTGGAATCCGAGCCAATCCCGAACCTGCCGCCGTGTTTAAGGTAATCTGCCGCCGGGAAAATGCCGTCGCCCAGATTGGCTTCGGTGATCGGGCACAGGCCGGCCACAGCTTTGGAACGGGCCAGCCGCAGGGTTTCATCTTGGGTCATGTGGGTGGCGTGCACCAGACACCACTGGGCATCAACGGTGAGGTGATTAAGCAGCCATTCGACCGGGCGCTGCCCGCTGTGGGCCAAACAATCCTCAACCTCCCGCGTCTGTTCGGCGATATGAATGTGAATCGGTGCGCCTTCGGCCAAAGGGATGAGGGCGTTCAGTTCGTCACCCGTCACCGCCCGCAGGGAATGGGGGGCGATGCCGACCACGGCATCCGGCAGGTGTGCAGCGTGCCGACGTGCACTCTCAAGTAACCGTGAAAATCCGCTGATATCGTGGATGAAACGCGCCTGCCCGGCGGTGGGCGTCTGACCACCAAAACCGGAGTGAGCGTAAAACACCGGCAGCAGCGTCAGGCCGATACCGGTCGTGTCGGCGGCTGCGCAGATCATGGCCGACATTTCTGCCGGATCAGCAAAGGCCTGACCGGCCTGATCGTGATGCAGGTAATGAAATTCCCCGACGCGCGTAAAGCCCGCCTCCAGCATCTCCATATAGGCCAGCGAAGCGATAATTTTAAGCTCATCCGGCCCGATGCGGCCCTGAAGGCGGTACATCTGTTCGCGCCAGCTCCAGAAGGAATCGGCATTTGGCCCCCGCCGTTCGGTAAGGCCCGCAATCACCCGCTGAAAGGCATGGCTGTGAAGGTTGGGCATACCCGGCACACCTATGGCATGGCGCTCATCATCGGCTTCGGGCAGGGTGTCTGCCGCAATCGAAATGATCCGGCCACCCTCGATCTTAAGGCGTACCCCGTGCGCCCAGCCGTGGCTCAGAAGGGCGCGGTCAAACCATAGATGCGAACGGCTCATCCTGTTGTTCCACTGATGTTTACGGGTAACCTAAAAATATTTTGCACGGCAGCATAATCGCGCTTGCCAATGGATATGTCTATACATTATCAAAAATGTCTAGACTTATTTTCGTCATGGTTTCCTCCTGACACAGGCTGACTGTCATGCACTGCGATTGCCTCTGGAAAAATGCCCGTTTGCTGGTCACGCGACCGGATGAGACTGGCTTTGTCATCATTGACGGCGGCGTGGTGGCGGCGGCTGATGGGCGCATTGTCTATGCCGGGCCAGCGCGGGATAATCTGCAAACTGACAGGGTTTATGACGTTGGGGGGCGGCTGATCACGCCGGGTATTATTGATCCGCACACCCACCTTATCTACGGCGGCGACCGCGCCCATGAGTTCAAGCTGCGGCTTGAAGGGGCGTCCTATGAAGAGATCGCCCGCGCGGGCGGCGGGATCGTTTCGACCATGAAAGCGACCCGCGCGGCCAGTGAGGCGGAGCTGATCGCCCAGGCCTTGCCGCGGCTCGATGCGCTGTTGGCGGAGGGGGTATCAACCATTGAGATAAAGTCCGGTTATGGCCTGACGCTTGAGGATGAGCTTAAGATGCTGCGGGCGGCGCGGGCGTTAGAGCGTTTACGGTCGGTGCGTATCAAAACGACGTTTCTGGGTGCCCATGCCCTGCCGCCGGAATATGCCTGTCGCGCTGACGACTATATCACTGAAGTTTGCGAGGTCATGATCCCGGCTGTGGCCGTCGAAGGGCTGGCCGATGCGGTCGATGTATTTTGCGAAGGCATCGGATTTAGCCCCGCTCAGACCGAGCGGGTATTTCAGGCGGCGCGGGCGGAGGGTTTGCGCGTTAAACTCCATGCCGAGCAGCTATCGAACCTGAGCGGATCGGCACTGGCGGCGCGATATAGCGCCCTGTCGGCGGATCACCTTGAATACCTGGATGAGGCGGGCATCGCCGCCATGAAGGCGTCCGGCACGGTGGCGACCCTGCTGCCGGGGGCGTTTTATTTTGTGCGGGAAACAAAGCTGCCGCCGATTCAGGCTTTGCGCGACGCCCGCGTGCCGATGGCGCTGGCGACCGACTGTAATCCGGGCACGTCGCCGCTGACGTCGCTGCTGCTGGTCATGAACATGGCCGCGACCCTGTTTCGTATGACGGTCGATGAGTGCCTGCTGGGGGTGACGCTGCACGCGGCCCGTGCCTTGGGCCTGCACGCTGAAACCGGCAGTCTTGAAGCCGGAAAGGCCTGTGATCTGGCGATCTGGGACGTCGAGACGCCGGAACAACTGGTCTACCGCATCGGCTTTAATCCACTTTTCGCGCGCGTTTTCAATGGAGTACATTATGAGTGAGTTGGTTCTAGTCGCGGGCGCGGTATCATTAGCTGAGTGGCGGGCCATCTATCGCGGGGCGACGTTCCGGCTGGATGCGCAGTGCCTGCCCAAGGTCGCGGAAAGTGCCGCTGCTGTTAGCCGCATCCTCTCAAAAGGTGAGCCGGTCTACGGCATCAATACCGGCTTTGGTAAGCTGGCTTCGACGCGCATCGACGATGCGGACCTTGCGACCTTGCAGCGTAATATCATCCTCAGCCATGCTGCCGGGGTTGGCGCGCCGTCGCCCAAATCGGTGGTGCGCCTGATGATGGCGCTTAAGTTGGTCAGTCTGGCCCAGGGCGCCTCCGGCATTCGGCCTGAGACGCTGGAACTGATGCAGGCCATGCTCGATCACGACCTGATCCCGGTGGTGCCGTGTCAGGGCAGTGTGGGCGCGTCAGGCGATCTGGCACCTCTGTCGCATATGGCAGCCGCTATGATCGGGGTGGGCGATATAGACGCGTCCGGCGTGGTTATGTCCGCGATGGAGGCCCTGACCTCAGCCGGTCTGTCGCCGCTCACCCCCGGCCCGAAGGAGGGGCTTGCGCTGCTCAACGGCACGCAGTTTTCGACCGCCAACGCTCTGGCAGGTCTGTTTGAAGCCGAAGTTCTGATGCAGACGGCGCTGGTCACCGGGGCCTTATCGACCGAAGCGGCCAAGGGATCGGATGCGCCGTTTGATGCGCGCATCCACAATCTGCGCCGCCATAAGGGCCAGATCGACACAGCGGCGTCTTTGCGGGAGTTAATGAGCGGCTCGGCCATCCGCGCCTCCCACCTCAAGGGCGATGAGCGCGTACAAGACCCGTACTGTCTGCGCTGCCAGCCGCAGGTCATGGGCGCGATATTGGATATCCTGCGTCAGGCGGCGGTGACGCTCCTGACCGAAGCCAATGGCGTGACGGATAATCCGCTGATTTTCACGGACCCGGATGAGGCCCTGTCTGGCGGAAATTTCCACGCCGAGCCGGTCGCCTTCGCTGCTGACATGATCGCCATGGCGGTGTGTGAAATCGGGTCTCTGTCGGAACGCCGCATTGCAATGCTGGTTGATCCGGCGTTGTCAGGCTTACCCGCATTCTTGACACCGCGTCCGGGGCTCAATTCCGGCTTCATGATCCCGCAGGTTACGGCGGCGGCCCTTGTGTCGGAAAACAAGCAGCGCGCCTATCCGGCCAGCGTTGATTCTATACCGACCTCAGCCAATCAGGAGGATCACGTCTCCATGGCCGCCCACGGGGCGCGCCGATTGATGGAGATGTGCGAAAACGCCTTTGCCGTCATCGGGATTGAGCTTCTGGCGGCCGCGCAAGGGGTTGATTTCCACGCGCCGCTGACCTCATCTGAGGCTCTGGAGCGTGTGCGTGAACTCACCCGCCGGGCGGTGCCGTCGCTGGATCACGACCGCCATTTCCATCCGGATATGCAGAAGGCAATCACCCTGGTGCGCTCAGGCGCGATTGCCGCGGTGGCCGAACTTAAACTGCCGGATGTCGCGGCATGAGTGGCCTTGAAATCCATCGCGGCGACGCCCCGCTGATCGTCGCGTTTCCGCATACCGGCACGGAGATTCCGCCCGATATCGAAGCGCGTCTGGTTGATCCGTGGCGGGCGCGTAAGGATTGCGACTGGTGGATTGATCAGTTGTACAGCTTTGTGCGTGACATGGGGGCGACCACCGTCCGCACGGCGATGTCGCGCACAGTTATAGACGTGAACCGAGATCCGTCCGGCGCGTCGCTCTATCCGGGGCAGGCGACGACGGAGTTGTGTCCGACCACTACCTTTGATGGTGAGCCTCTGTATCGGCACGGCTGGGCACCGGATGAGACTGAAATCAGCCATCGCCGTACCGTTTGGTTTGATCCCTATCATGAAGCCCTTGAGGCCGAGATCGCGCGTCTGAAAGCGGTCCATGACACGGTTGTACTCTATGATGCGCACTCAATCCGCTCAAATGTACCGCGCCTGTTTGAAGGTGAACTGCCGCAGTTCAATATCGGCACAAATGACGACACCACCTGCGATCTGGCTTTAAGCAAAGCGGTAAAAAGCGTTTGTGAACAAAGCGGTTTCAGCCATGTCCTGAATGGCCGATTCAAGGGCGGCTGGACCACTCGCCACTATGGTCAGCCGCTTATTGGGGTACACGCCATCCAGATGGAACTGGCTTGTCGCGGCTATATGGATGAGCCGTCAACAGTTGATTTGGATAATTGGCCCACGCCCTTTGACGCAGACCGCGCCGGCGCTTTGCAAGCCCAGCTTTCTCATATTATCGCCGCCGTTCTGGCGTTCGCTGCCCGCAATTAAGGAGTACCCAAGATGAACCCGCACCCCACATTTCCGGGCAATGTCCGCGTTATCAAACCGTCCACCGGCACGCAACTATCCGCCAAAAGCTGGCTGACCGAAGCGCCCTTACGGATGCTGATGAACAACCTGCATCCCGATGTCGCTGAGCGCCCCGAAGATCTGGTGGTTTACGGTGGCATTGGCCGTGCCGCCCGCGATTGGGACAGCTACGACAAGATCGTCGAGACCCTCAAGCGTCTGGAAAATGATCAGACCTTATTAGTCCAGTCAGGCAAGCCGGTCGGTGTGTTCCAAACCCATGAAAATGCTCCACGCGTGCTGATCGCCAACTCTAATCTGGTGCCGAAATGGGCGAACTGGGAACACTTCAACGAACTCGATAAAAAGGGTTTGATGATGTACGGCCAGATGACGGCCGGATCGTGGATCTATATAGGTACGCAAGGCATCGTGCAGGGCACCTATGAGACCTTTGTCGAGATGGGCCGTCAGCATTATAACGGCTCATTGGCCGGTAAATGGCTGCTGACCGCAGGGCTGGGCGGCATGGGCGGGGCGCAACCTCTGGCGGCTGTCATGGCAGGGGCGTCATGTCTGGCCATCGAGTGTCAGGCGTCGCGCATCGATATGCGCCTGCGCACGGGATACCTTGATCGTTCGACCGAAAGCATTGATGAGGCGCTGGCGTGGATCGAAGAGTCGTGCACGGCCAAGACACCGATTTCGGTCGGCTTGCTCGGCAACGCTGCCGACATTCTGCCGGAATTATTTAAGCGCGGGGTGCGCCCTGATTTGCTGACCGATCAGACCTCGGCCCATGACCCGATCAACGGTTACCTGCCGTCGGGCTGGAGCGTGGATCAGTGGCAAACTGTACGCGAAACTGACCCGGAATCGGTTGCCAAGGCGGCTAAGGCGTCGATGGCCCAGCACGTTCGGGCCATGCTCGATTTCGCTAAGGCCGGTGTGCCGACGACCGACTATGGCAACAATATCCGTCAGGTCGCCAAGGACGAAGGTGTGGAGAATGCCTTTGATTTTCCTGGGTTTGTGCCGGCCTATATCCGTCCGCTGTTCTGCCGCGGAGTCGGGCCCTTCCGTTGGGTGGCCCTGTCGGGCGATCCTGAAGATATCTACAAAACCGACGCCAAGGTCAAAGAATTGCTGCCCGACAACGCGCACTTGCATAACTGGCTGGATATGGCGCGCGAGAAGATCAAGTTTCAGGGCCTGCCGGCGCGGATTTGCTGGGTCGGTCTGGGCGATCGTCATCGTCTGGGTCTGGCCTTCAATGAGATGGTCAAAAGCGGTGAACTGAAAGCGCCGATCGTCATTGGCCGTGACCACCTCGATTCGGGGTCGGTCGCGTCGCCTAACCGTGAGACCGAGGCCATGAAGGACGGATCGGACGCGGTGTCTGACTGGCCGCTGCTCAATGCGCTGCTGAATACGGCGTCCGGTGCGACCTGGGTGTCTTTGCACCACGGCGGCGGGGTCGGCATGGGCTATTCGCAGCATTCGGGCATGGTCATCGTCGCTGATGGCACCGAAGATGCGGCTCAGCGTCTGGGGCGAGTGTTGTGGAATGATCCGGCCACCGGCGTCATGCGTCACGCCGATGCCGGATACGATATTGCGCTTGATTGCGCCCGCGAAAAGGGTCTCGATTTGCCCGG
This sequence comes from Asticcacaulis endophyticus, assembly GCF_014652575.1. Classification (GTDB taxonomy): domain Bacteria; phylum Pseudomonadota; class Alphaproteobacteria; order Caulobacterales; family Caulobacteraceae; genus Asticcacaulis; species Asticcacaulis endophyticus. The sequence continues at coordinate 1,807,458 of NZ_BMZB01000001.1, forward strand.
CATATTGGGGTGATCCGCTATTTGCCCGCCAGCGCGCGCGTGCCTCAGCCGTGGAAAAACGGCGGCGGGGTCACGCGTGAGATCGCTGTGTCGCCTCCCGGTGCGTCCATGACCGATTTCGACTGGCGCATCAGCATGGCCACGGTGGATATCGCGGGGCCGTTTTCGGCCTTTGAGGGCATCGACCGGCATTTGACGGTGCTGGAAGGGTATTTACACCTGACGGTGGACGGCTATGCGCATCCGTTACAGGCCGAGCAGGGGCTGGCCTTTGCCGGTGATGTTCCGGCGCAGGGCGAGCCGCTAGGCGGGCCGGTCACTGATCTGAACGTCATGACCCAGCGGGGGCGGTTTATGGCCACGGTTACGGTTGTGGCACCGCAGGCGAGACTTACGCCCTTTGCCGGGGCGACGGTTTTGCTGGCCTGCGCGCCCACGGTCGTGTGCAGTCATAAGTTTAACATCTATGACGCGCTGTGGCTGGATGACTGGCCGACCGACGGTGCGGTGAACGGCGCGGGTAAGCTGATCCGCATCGATATTCTGAGCGTCTGAAATAACTATGTTTAGTCTCGAATAAGGGCCGCAGATTTCGATCTGCGGCCTTTTTTAGCGTACGTTTCACAGAACCTATTATGAGCGAGTTGAGTCATTTAGCCTCTGGGTTGAGCCGCGATGAGGTCACGGTTCCGCATTGTGAAAAAAATACGACGACGGTTTTCACTTATGTGTAATTAATTGTTGCAGTGCGTGACAATTGCAGTTCACGCAACTGTAAAAATATGAAATATCAGGTCATTGCATAAAATGACCCGTATTGTAATGAATTGAAAATAAATAATTTAATCCAAATTATGTATACATAATAAAGAATATTTGTTGCGATGGATACGGCTTCGCGGATGCGTAAAAAGAGTTGACGATGTCTGAATGTCGTTGTGAATATGTCTAGACATAATTTCTCACGCTGTCTGATCCGGTGATCAGTTCGGGGCTGTGGGAATCTGAAAGGGGATATTCAGATGGCGACCAACACGAAAGCGTTCCACGGTATGCGCGTCCAATCTTTACGTCTGGCCTTGCTGACCACTTCTATGATGGCGGCGGCAAGTTTCGCCTATGCTAATGACGCGGCTGATCCCGCAGATGCCGTTGCCGCAGATGAACCGGTCGCGGAAGTGGTGGTCACAGCCACCAAGCGTAACACCAAGCTTCAGAAAACCCCGATGGCGATTTCGGCGGTCACTGGTGATACCCTGGCCAAGGTTGGCGCCATGACCATGGACGAATATGTCAAGTTCGTGCCGTCGCTGAAAGTCTCCGATGACGGTCCTGGCCGTGGCCGGATCAGCCTTCGTGGTATTCAGGGCACTGGCGAAGCTCTGGTCGGCGTGTTCTACGACGAAGCCCCGATCACCGGTTCGGTCGGCGTGTCTTCGGATGCCGGTGGCCGTAACCCGGACACGACGGCGACCGACGTTGAGCGCATCGAGGTCCTGCGCGGCCCGCAAGGCACCATGTACGGCGGTTCAACCATGGGCGGCGCGGTTCGCATCATCATGAAAAAGCCGCGTCAGGTCTATGAAGGCTTTGTCTCCGGCAATTATTCCAGCGTTGACGGCGGCAAGGCTAATCATCAGTTATCGGCGATGGCCAACGTGCCGCTGATCGAGGATAAACTGGCGGCCCGTGTGGTGATGTATGAGCGTGAGCAGGGCGGCTGGATCGACAACCGCTACCTTGACCGCGAAGACATCAATAAAAGCACGACTAAGGGCGGGCGCCTGCTGCTGCGCTATACCCCGCTCGATAACCTGACCATCGATGCCGCGGCCTTTGTTCAGAGCACGGATGCCGTATCCAACAACAACTGGAACCCGGCCTACGGCGACTATGTGCAGGAATCAAAGCTGCTGCTGCCTTACGAAGAAGACACTAAGGTCTATTCGCTGTCGGCCAACTGGGATATCGGCGACTACACCATCACCGGGTCATCAAGCTATTTCGTAGCTAAGTCGATCTATGCGGCGGACGATACCTCCTATGTGGCCAGCTACCGCACACCGGCGCGCTGCTCGGCCTATCTGGGCGTGACCTGCGTGGCGGGCACCCAGCAATACACAGACTATCTGGCCTATGTGAATTCCTACTATCCGGCAGCGATCTATTACCCGGACGAAGTGCGCAACTGGACCAACGAAATCCGCGTCAGCTCCAACTATTCCGGCCCGATCAACTTCACGGCGGGTGTCTATTACGAAAACCGAGATCAGGACACGGTCGGTTCCGACGTTCTGGCCGATGAAGCCACGGGTGAGCTGATCAAGCCGATCAAGTTCATCTATCACCGCTATGTCGATGATCATCTGGAGCAAAAGGCGATATTTGGTGAAGTCAATTATGACGTAACCGATAAGTTGAAGGTCACTCTGGGCGGCCGTTACTTTGAGTATGAAAAGTCCGTGGGTGGTGAGACCGATGTGCCTTGGGATCTGATCGGCGCAACCTACCGTCCGTACTATGTGCGCCGGACCAAGGAAGACGGCACCCTGCTGAAGGTCAATGCCAGCTATGAATTCAATGATGATATCATGGCCTATGTGAACGTGGCCGAAGGCTATCGTCCCGGCGGCGTCAACCAGACCTTTGGCCTGCCGGATGCCCTTATCCCCTATGAGTCCGACAGTCTGACCAACTACGAAGCCGGTATCAAGACGGGCTGGTTCGACCGTGCCCTGTATGTCAACGCCGCGCTCTACATGGTTAAGTGGGAGAACATGCAGGTGTCGGGCCGTACCCCCAACGGTGCGTTCAGCTTCATCTCTAATGCCGGTGCGGCTGAGGTCAAGGGCTTTGAACTGGAATCAACCTGGACGCCACTTCCGGGCCTGACAATCAGCGGCAACTATAGCTACAATGACGCCCAACTGACCGAAGACCAGATCAATTCCTACGTGACTGCGGCTGGCCGAAAAGGCGATCGCATCACCTTCATCCCTAAGAACAAGGGCGCGATTTCGGCGGACTATAGCCGTCCGATCACCGCCTCGCTCAAGGGCTTCGTGCGCGGTGACGTCAACTATGTCGGCATTTCGTACTCGGAACTGTCGGTGGCCAATGTCTACCGCATGAAGAACCCGGCCTATACCCTTGCCAATCTGCGCGCCGGTTTCAGCCCGCTGGACGGCAACTGGGAAGCGTCGGTGTTCGTTCATAACCTGTTCGATCATGTCGCCATCACCCGCCTGACCAACTCTTCGACCACCCCGATTGGTGGTTCGGCGGTTTCGGCTCTGCCGCGCACCGTCGGCGTCAGCCTGACCAAGAAGTTCTGATCTGACTAAGGCCCGCACGATTTGAACCGTGCGGGCCTTGTTTATAAAAGTAAGAGGGATCTACAAAATGTTACAGCGGGTTAAACTCAAAACCTATGCGATGCTGGCTGCCTCCGTTCTGGCGCTGGCAACTGCCCCGATAGCGCTGGCAGACGTGCCGACCGCCGCCTCCGTAATCGGCTTTACGCCGGGCGATGACTATAAACTCGCCAACTATCAGGACTCGATCAAATATTTCAAAGCTCTGGCGGCCAGTTCCGACAGCATCAAAATGGTCGAGGCGGGCAAGTCGACCCAGGGCCGTGTCATGGAATATGCGGTGATTTCATCGCCCGCAAACCTGGCCAAGCTTGATCACTACATCGATATCTCCAAGAAGCTCAGCGGTGCCCGTGGTCTGACCGACGAACAGGCAAAATTACTTGCGAAAGACGGCAAGGTCATCATCCACATCGACGGCGGTATGCACGCTTCCGAAGTGGCCGATCACCAGTTGCCGCTGGCTCTGGCCTATAAGCTGTTGTCGTCACCGAACGACCCCGAAGTGCAGGCCATTCTTGACAACGTCATTCTGGTGCTGTGGCCAACGCTGAACCCTGATGGTCAGGACATGGTCGTTGACTGGTATCGCAAGAACCTCGGCACCAAGTATGAAACCAGCCGCATGCCCTATCTCTATCAGGATTATGTCGGTCACGATAACAACCGTGACGGCTATATGCTGAACATGAAGGAAAGCCGCGTCGCCACCAAAGCCGCGCGCGATTACGATCCGGTTATCTGGTACTCGCAGCACCAGGTCGCCCCGTTCCCGGCCCGTATCTGGATGCCGCCGTTCGCCGATCCGGTATCGTCGAATATCAGCCCCTATATGCGCATCTGGACCAGTGCCATCGGCACTAATATGATGGCCCGCTTTGAATTTGAGCAAAAGCCGGGTGCTATCGCTCAGGCGCGCTTTGACAACTGGTATGCCGGTTTCCTCGACTACACCCACGTCTTCCGCAATACGATCTCGTTCTTTACCGAAGTCGCCCATGATTCCGCCACGCCCAAGGTCTATGACCCCAAGGACTTCCCGAAGAAGACCCAGGATTTCAAAGCCCAGATCATGTATCCAAACCCGTGGAAGGGGGGACTGTGGCGCCTGAAAGACTCGGTCGATTACATGATGACCGCCTCGATGTCGGTGCTGGATACCGGGGTGCGCTACAAAGAAGTCCTGCTCTATAACCGCTATCAGGCCGGACGCGACAATATCAAAAAGTTCCCCTCGGAAGGGCTGCACGCTTACGTCATCCCGGCCGGTCAGACCGATATGGGTGAAGCCGCTGAACTGACGCAAAAGTTTATCGACCTTGGCGTCGAAGTTCATCAGGCGAAATCCGAAATTACCTTGGGCGGTAAGACCTATCCGGCGGGTTCGTTCGTGCTGTTGACCGATCAGCCGTTCTCCGGTCTTATCCCTGAATTGCTGGGTATCCAGAAATATCCAGACGCCATTCTGGCCGGTGACGGCACGGCGGCGGAACTGCCTTATGACACAACCGGCTGGACCCTGCCGCTGCAGATGGGGGTAACCGCTGAGGCGGTGAACGCTCCGGTGGGTACGGCAGAACGCGGCCAACTGGCCAAGATCACCACAGCTTCGGCTCCGGCGGGCGCTATCACCGGTAAGGGCAGTCGCTATGTCCTCAGCCGTAAGGTCAATGCGTCCTATGCCGCGACCAATGATGTCATTAAGGCGGGTGGAAAGCTGGCCTATGCCAAGTCGACCGGTGATTTCGTCGTCACGGGCCTCAAGCCTGCCGCCATGCAGACGATTGCCTCAAAGCATAAGCTGGCGGTCACGACCGCGGCGTTTGGCACCGGTACCGACTCGCTTAAGCCTGCCCGGATCGGCATGTATCGGCCGTGGGGTTCCAACATGGACGAAGGCTGGACGCGCTGGATTCTGGAGCAGTACAACTATGGCCTGACCAGTGTTTATAATGGCGATGTCAAGGCTGGCGCTTTGGATGATAAGTTCGACACGATCATCCTTCCGGACATGGGTGGCCGTCGCACCGGCGCGCTTAAGTCGCTCAAGGAGGGCCTGAGCGCCGAAGATACCCCCGCCGATTATGCGGGCGGTATTGGCGAAGAGGGGGCCGAGGCCCTCAAAGGCTTCGTGTCCGAAGGCGGCACCCTGGTGGTCATGAACAACACCTCCGATGCTATTATCGAGCTGTTCGACCTGCCGGTCACCAATGTGCTCAAGGACGTAAAGCCCGAAGTATTCTTCTGCGCCGGGGCCTTGCTTGAGGTCGAATTGGGCGAAGCGTCTGAGGTCACCGCCGGTCTGTCGGCCAAGCCGATCATCATGTTCCAGGGCGGTCCGGCCTTTGAGGTCAAGGACGGCTTTAAGGGCAAGGTGCTGGCGTCTTACGCTAAGGATGCAAGTCCGTTGCGCTCAGGCGTGATCCACGGCCCTGAAACCATTCAGGGCAAGGCAGCGGCCCTTGAGGTCGAATACGGTAAGGGCAAGATCCTGCTGTACGGCTTTGAACCGCAATGGCGCGGCCAGACCCATAATACCTATAAGTTCGTCTTCAACAGCTTTTATAAATAACTGAACTACAGGGAAAATAATCGCGAAGTAGACTAATCCTCAGTTAGTAAGCATAGCGTGTGAAGCGGCGGCCCTCAGAAGCGTGAGGGCCGCCGTTTTGCGTTTAATATGCCGTCAGATTACTTAGGCCTTTTCAACCTCGTCGCGGGTGGAGCGCGCGATCAGGCGATAGGTTTTGCTATCGAATATTTGCCGCACCGTCGTAATGCGTTCATCGGCACGCCATGTGCGCCGCTCAACCATCAGGCAGACCATCTTACGGTCGCCCCACAGGCGGCGGGCCGTGTCTGCATCGGCATTGATGGCGCTGATCTGGTTTTCCACCTGCGTCCACGGTACGGCCTCCAGCAACCAGTGACCGGGGGATTGCGCGCTGAAATCGGCATGTTCGGCTTCTGGTACGGCGCCCAGATTGATGAGGCGGTCTTCATGGCCCATAGGCCGCTCCGCCGCATAATGCACGCCGGTAAGGTGCAGGATGCGCCCGCCTTTGCCCGCCAGTTCTATCTCGTCCGGCCCGGAGGCGGTACGAACGGTTTTGGAGGTTAGTTCAAACCGATAGGTTTCACCACGCGCGGCCACCTCAATCTGGATGTCCGGTACATCCAGAACGGTCGAATCGACCCGCGGCAATTTAACGAAACTGCCCGCCCGCTTGCGCCGCTCAATCAATCCCTCAGCGCTCAGAGCCGACAAGGCCTGATTGACCGTCATGCGTGCACAGCCGTATGCCTGCATCAATTCGTGCTCAAACGGGATTTTGTGGCCCGGACGTAAGGTGCCGTCGTTGATCTGCGCTTCGATATCCTGACGGATGCGCAGGTGAAGCGGACGCTTGTCGGCTGTTGGGTTATCGGTAGTCATCTATACAGCCGTTCCGGAGGGTAAATCAGACAATAGATGTAAAGGGCCCACCGAATTGAGTAAAGGACTTGTGTGCATTGACAACTGCCTGATCGCCGTCAATTAATTTCACCATATCAGCCCCACTTCATTTCGCCGAGCGCGACCTTGGCGCCGATCGAAAGGGCGATCCCCATGCCGGCTTGTGGATAGCGCTGGGTCATCGCTTCGATCAGGGTAGCACTATCCTTGGCCTTGGCCAGTTCGTCTTCGAAGGCGAGGAGATAGGTACGGGTATAGTCTATTGCAGAACCATCAAGGGCGACGCCGGGCATCATATGGCCGGGGACGACCACCTTCGGGTTACGCGCGGCCATCTCTTCCAAAGTCTTCACCCAGGCGGCCCGGCCCTCCGCCGTCGCCGTATCAGCGGTCCAGACGTGAACGCCGCTGAAGATAAGGACTCCGCCAAAAATGGCCTCCAACGAGGGTACCCAAAGGTAGCGACGATTGGCCAGCCCTTTGGCCGCAACGATCTCGATCGTCTTACCTTCCAAAGTCAGGTGCGACGCGTCCGAAACTTCGGGGATTACAACATCCGTCAGAGTTTGCGGGCCGTTTTCCTTCAATTGCGGTCCCCAGGTATCCAGCTTCTTCTGGACGCTGGCCTTGATCGCCGCAACCGTATCGCTGGCGGCAACTACCTTGGCCTTGGGGAAGCTTTTGTGGATAGGACCGAGGCTGAAATAATAGTCAGGGTCGCTTTGGCTGATATAGATGGTCTTCAGGGTCTTGCCCGACGCGGTGATTTCAGAGGCCAATGCCTGCCCATCGGGGAGGGTAAAGCCGCCGTCGATGAGAATCGCGTCGTGTTGTCCGGTAATCAGAACCGGGGCCCGAAAGAAGCCGTTTTCACCCGCGGGGAATGATTTCCAGGTCAGGGGCGTGGCGGCCGAGGAGGGCTCGGCCGATGCGAAGACGGCGGCTGATCCGGTTGCGAGGATGGATTTCATGGTTTGTCTCCGATTTAACATTGTTAAGAGCTCCTTGGGGTGATTTAGAGATAGAGAACGTTTAAACTTTCCGCAGCGCGATCCGATGCCGCGCCCTCGCGCGTCAATTCGGTGACCAATGCCTCTAGTCCACCAAACAAGGCACTGGTCAGGACAGGATAACGCTTGCCATCGCGCTCGATGATCAGAGCGGGCACGCCGGTCGCGTTAAACTCGTGCATCAAGGACTGAGCCTTATCGATACGCTGGCGGTTGGCGAGGACGAGGGCTTCGTCCGGTGCGAGAAGAGCGTTGGCCGCTGTAGTGAGGCCCAAGCTTGCCAATATGTCTGACAGGACCGGTAGGGACGAAACGTCACGGCCCTCCACATAGCGTGCTGTCTGGATGGCCTTTAGCGCGTCACGCTCACGATCTGGCTGCGTAATGTTGGCGGCGGTTAAGGCCAGGGTGGCTGGACCGGAATCGAACATCTGTGCAAAGTTTTCCAGCACATTGTTGCGATAGTCGTCGCTGAACGTCTGGTCCGTCAGGCGGGCAATACGTTGGTCGTTCGACCAGGCATAGGCCGAGAAAGACCGATCCATGGGACGCGCACCCGAACCTGAAAACAGCCCTGTGGGTGCCAGTTCGATGACTGCGCCTGAAATGCCAGCCAGTTTATCAAGTGCGGGCGAGGCGCCGTAGCACCAGCCGCACAGGGGGTCGAAGAGATAGGTGATCAGCATGATACGTCCTCAACTTGTTTACAGGCTGTAAGATACCAGAGAAGACTTCGCGCTATAATAGGGATCAATCTTTACATACTGTCTGTTTTTGACATACAATCTCCACTCAGGAGACAGGCGTGGCCAAGCATATGAATCTCAATCGGCTGGCCTATTTTACAGCCGTTGTTGAAACCCAATCTTTCACGGCCGCGGCCGCGAGGCTCGGCACAACAAAGGCCGTCGTCAGCCAGCAGGTGGCTAGGCTTGAAGAAGAGCTTGGTACAAGCTTGTTGATCCGAACGACACGCCATGTTCGCGCCACGGAAACTGGCATGGGCTTCTATGCGCGGTGCGTGATCATCCTTCGCGAAGCCGAAGACGCCTTTGATGCCATGGCTGAAGGTGCAACCCTTCCATCAGGTATTCTGCGTCTGACTGTGCCCTTTGACTATGGCATTTCGGTTATCGTGCCAAAGGTTGCGGCTTTCACTGCGCGTTACCCTGGTTGTGAGGTCGACCTTTCATTAAAGGATGAAGCGGTGGATCTGATCTCAGGTCACATCGATATGGCCATTCGTGTGGGCTGGCTGACCGATTCCAGTCTGCAGGCCCGCCGGATTGGTGCGTTCAAGCAGATCCTCGTGGCAGGTTCGCAAATGGCACTTGTCGTCTCTGGCCTTAAGTCGCCGGAAGCTTTGGAAGCGTTGCCGTTTATTGCCAACGGTGCCTTGCGCCATCCTCTGCAGTGGAGTTTCTCCCGCGGCGAAATCGACCGCAAATCCGCCAGGCTCCATGCCGCGATTACGATAGATGCAACGCTCGCCGTTTTGGCGGCCGTTCGGGCTGGTGCTGGCCTTTCCGTGTTGCCCGACTATGTTGCAAACCCGATGATCGCGTCGGGAGAACTTATTCATGTCCTGCCGGAATGGGAACTTCCGTCAGGCGGGATATTCGTAGTCTTCCCCGCCGCCAGATACAGGCCCGCGAATGTTCGCGCCTTTGTCGATATGCTGCTCTAACACCCGAGTTAACGGCGAACCGCGTCAGTGCTCATATTGATCCGGTTAGATTTTTGTTTTCATTCGGTATGTGGCTCGGTGGTTGTGGGCTCCCGCACCCACCGAAACCGACATAACGTCAGAACTTTCTAATGCCGGTGTTCTTCGGCTTCTGCGTGCCCTTGATCCTCCGGCATTGTCCCAGAACTAAGCTTATGAGCTGGCGGTTTCGAGCTAACTAACTCTCGTATTATTGCGACGCTAGATACATATATAAATCACCCCGTCTTGTCTGAAGCATAGGTCTTGTGATCATATGAACCGCTTGGTAAGCCGTTCAAACCTAAATCCGCGACAGTGAAGCCGTAGTAGACCTGACGGGAGGCGGCTAGAGCTGAGGATATAATTCCGTCCAGCCGGCAGGCTTCCGGGGTGACACACTGCACGCAGGTCGCCGGCAGTATCCGGGTGCAGGTGGCGGATGGGCGCTTCCCGTCCACGGCTTCGATTACGTGTTGAAGCCTTATCTGGTCGGCGGGCTTGGCCAGTATAAACCCGCCCTTGCGTCCGCGCATGGATTTCAGAAATCCATGCCTGCGCATGAGGTTGAGAATAAACTCGACGAAATGAAGCGGTGAATTGATCTGTTCTGAAATTTCAGGCGCCCGCAGGGGCGGGCCGAGATGTGACTTCGCCAGATATTGCATGACCCTGAGCGTTGTCTTGGCACGCTGTGTAATCATGCGGCGGAGCTGGCCTTACGGGCGGCGGTGTAGCGGTTTTCAGGCACGGCCAAGCCTAATGTGTCGCGGAAAGTTGTACCGGGGTAATCGGTTTTATAGAGGCCGCGCGCCTGCAGGATCGGCACGACCTGATCCACGAAAAGCTCCAGTTGTCCGGGCACGGATTCAAACAGGTTAAAGCCGTCCGCACCGCGGCCCTCCAGCCATTGCTGGAAACGGTCAGCGATAGTTTCCGGTGTGCCGACAAAATGACCTCGCGGGGTAGCTACACGCAGGGCGACCTCCCTTAAGGTCAGATTTTCGGCTTTTGCGATGGCGATGATGCGGCCGGAAGCGCTTTGGTTGCTTTTGGCCCCTTCGGCGGCGACCTCATACGGGAACGGGCCGTCAGGATCGTAAACACTAAAATTATGGTCGTTGAACGATCGGCCCAGTGCGCGAAGGGCATTTTCAAGCGACACTAGATTGGCCAGTTCGTGATAGCGGGCTTCGGCCTCTTCGGCGGTTGTGCCAACAAAGACACGCGCGCCCGGCAGGATGAAAACCTCATCCGGGTTTCGTCCAAATCCGGCGACGCGGGCTTTGACATCGGCGTAAAAGGCCTGCGCCTCGGTCAAATCGTCCTGATGGGTAAAGATGGCATCGGAATGTTTAGCGGCAAAGTTACGCCCGTCCTCGGAGGAACCGGCCTGAAAAATCACCGGCTGACCCTGACGCGAGCGGGAGATATTAAGCGGGCCCTTGACCAAGAGGAACTCGCCCTTGTGGTTCAGTTCATGCAGCTTATCGGGATCGAGGAACTGACCGCTGGCTTTATCGCGCACCAGGGCATCGTCTTCCCAACTGTCCCACAACCCTTTGACGACATCCAGATACTCACCGGCCAACCGGTAGCGGGTGTCGTGAGCCAGATGCTCGGCCTTGCCAAAATTGGCGGCGGAACCTTCCAGCCATGACGTGACGACGTTCCAGCCCGCACGGCCGCCGCTGATGTGATCAAGCGAGGCGAACTGACGGGCGATGTTGTAGGGCTCGGTATAGCTGACCGTGACCGTGGCAACGAGGCCGATGTGGTCGGTCACCGCCGCCAGCGCGGACAGAATGGTCAGCGGCTCAAAGCGGTTGAGATAGTGCGGGCTTGAACGCGCATTGATTGACACGCTGTCCGCCACGAATAGGTAGTCAAATTTGCCGCGTTCGGCCGTTTGCGCCTGCTGGGTATAGAATTTCAAACTGGTGCTGGCGTCAACCTGCGCGTCCGGATGCCGCCAGTCGTCCCAGCCGGGGCCGACGCCATGCAGGATAAAACCGAGTTTAAGCTGACGAGATGAGTTTGGCATAGGGGCGATCCTCGCACGAAATGAAACCTTTTCTCATAGGTAAGGGTAGGGCTCCGTACGCGGCAAACGCGATTTTCTGATAGGCCCATGAGCAATTTTCAAGTGAAGCTGTCTCATAAGCCGCGCTTATAGGTCAGGTGAGCAAATGTCGTTTGAGCATTTAAATCCGACTATTATTGTAGGAAATAATCGATCAACGAGAGTTTGCTATGACCTTACCAACTGGATTAGGGCTGTCGCGCCGTCACTTGCTTTTTGGTGCAGGTGCGCTTTTGCCGATGGGGCTATTGTCGGCCTGTGGCGCGAAGCCGGCGCAGCAGGCTTCCGGCCCTCTGCGCGTATCCATAACGGGCAAAGGCGAGAGCGACACGCGCTTGTTGTTCAAGGCAGCGGGTATCGAGACGGGGCTTGATCTGCACTACAGCGAATTTCAGGGTGGCAATCTGGTGGTTGAGGCCCTGAACGGCGGTTCGCTGGATTACGGGGGTATGAGCGAAATCCCGCCGATATTTGCGCTGGGCTCGCCCATCCAGAGTTTCCGCCAGATCGCCGTCTTGCACGGTGATGTCAATAATCAGGTCGTTCTGGTGCCCAAAGGCTCGAAGATTGAAAAACTCGAAGACCTGAAGGGCAAGCGGGTCGGTTATGTGCGGGCGACAACCTCGCAGTATTTCCTGATCAAGATGCTGGAATCGGTGGGCTTAAGTTTTGATGACATCACCCCGGTCGCCTTGGGCGTAACGGACGGGGCTTCGGCCTTTTCGCAAGGGGCGCTTGATGCCTGGGCAATCTATGGCTTTCCGATCCAGCGAGCGGTGGCGACCGAAGGGGCGCGCGTGCTTAAGACCGCGCTTGGGTTCTTATCTGGCAATTATCTAGTGGTCGCCCATGTCGATGCTTTGAAAAATCTGGCGAAAGTGGCGGAGATTCGTCAATATCTGGGGCTGCTGAGACAGGCCTATGCCTGGGCGGCGGGTCATCAGGATCAATGGGCGGAAATTGTCGCCAAAGAGATTGGCGTCCCGCTGGAATATGTCCGTGACCAGTTTGCGAACAAAAGCGACAATTATGAACTGCGCCCCGTGACCGAAGCCGCCATTCAGTCGCAGCAGGAGGTGGCCGATACCTTTACCAGAGCCGGTGTCCTGGCAAAGCCCGTGGATGTGCGCTTCCTGTGGGATGACCGATTCAATGATATTTTGGGGGCGGTCTGATCATGGGATTGGTAGCTTCTATTTCTGCGGTCGATGATCCGCTGGCCCCGCATAATCTGGAACGCCTGACGCAGGAACTGGCTGAGACGGCAGAAGTTTACGACCGCAGTGGCGAGTTTCCACGCCCTAACTTCGATATTTTGGCCCGCGAGGGACTGATCGGTCTGACCGTGTCCAAGGCCTATGGTGGGCGCGGGGCGGGGCTTGCGGACGGGCTGAAGGTTTTGGGGGCTGTCGCCAAAGGCGAGCCTTCCACAGCCCTTATTCTGTTTATGACCTATGCCTATCATGCGGCGGGGCGTGGGACGAACTGGCCCGAACGGCTTTACGAACAACTGGCTCAGGAAGCCGTTAACGGACGGGGTCTTATTGGCGGACTACGGGTTGAGCCAGAGTTGGGCACCCCGGTACGCGGCGGCTTACCCAAAACGACGGCGCGCCGTGTAGGGGACGCGTGGCGGTTGACCGGCACCAAGATTTACTCAACAGGATCAACGGGGCTTGATTGGTTTGCCGTCTATGCCCGAACCGATGAACCTGAGCCGCGCGTGGGTACATTTCTAGTCAAACCTGATGCGTCTGGCATCACTATAAACCCCGCCTGGGATCATTTGGGGATGCGGGCGACCGTGTCCCATGAAGTTGTGTTTGACAATACGCCGGTGCCGCTCACTCAGGCTGTGGATTTACGAACCCCACGCGAATGGAGTCTGGTGCCGCCTGATCCGGTGCATCTTTTGTGGAATGCTCTGGCGATTTCGACCATCTATGATGGTGTGGCGCGCGCGGCCAGAGACTGGCTACGGCAATACCTCAATGAACGGGTGCCGTCCAATCTGGGGGCGCCGCTGGCAAGCCTTGCACGTGTTCAGGAAAAGTTCGGGGAAATCGAAGCGCTGTTGTATGCCAACCGCGTCCTCATCGAGACCGCGGCGCAGCGTGCCGATGCGGGCGATCCGCCGACCGCAGCAGAAGGCAATGCTATTAAATTTGTCGCCACAGGTAATGCTATCCGTGCGGTCGAAATCGGGCTGGAACTGACTGGAAATCCGGGACTCAGCCGCAAGAATCCGCTGGAGCGTCACTACCGTGATGTTTTGTGCTCGCGCATTCATTCACCGCAAAACGACACCATTCTTACCGCCTTTGGAAAATCAGGACTTTCTCTATGACTTTGGTAATTGCGTCCCAACTTGAAGCGGGGTTTAACGACGAACTGCGCGACCATCCTGCACGTCCGCAGGTCATTGATGTCCCGGAAGAGACGCCGTGGGATGCAGCCAAAAGTGCTGATGTGCTGCTGGTGCGGCCCTCACCGGTATGGAAGAAAAGCCTGTCTTCGCCACGACCTGATCTGTGGCCGGGACGCTTGAAATGGGTCTATAGCGCGTCTACCGGTGTGGATTATTATCCGAAATGGTTGCTGGAAGCGCCGCTGGTGACCTGCGGGCGGGGCGTTGCGGCCGATGAAATCGCCGATTACATTATCTCGGCCATCTATCACCGCGCCAAAGACCTCGAAGGGGCGCGGGTAAGGTCTTTAAGCGAATGGCGGCAAATTCCCCTTGGGCGGGTGACCGGATCGACAATTGGCATAATTGGCTTTGGCGCGATCGGGCAGGAAGTGGCAAGGCGGGTGATTGCCCTGGGCGCGAACGTCACGGCGGTCCGACGGCGTGATCAGGCCAGTCCGGTGGTGGGTGTTACCTTACTGGGGTCGATTAGCGAAGTCGTGGCGTCTGCCGATCACATTCTTCTGGCACTACCCGGAACGCCTGCCACCCAAAAGGTCATCAACCGGGCGGTTCTGGCCCATGCCAAACCCACGGCGCATCTGATTAACATTGCGCGCGGGTCCGTGCTTGATCAGGACGCCTTGCTTGAGGCGCTGGATAGTGGACGGCTGGCCTATGCGACTTTGGATGTCACTGATCCTGAGCCCTTGCCGGAGGGGCACCGTCTCTACACGCATTCAAAGGTGCGCCTAACGCCGCATATATCGTCCAACTATCTGGTCGTTCGCCATCGCCTGCTGGAAAAGGTGGCAAATGACATCGCCCTCTTCACGCGCGGTGAGACGCCGTCCGATGTGGTCGATGCGGCGGCCGGTTACTAGGCGTTAAACCCTATGTCGCGCACCGTTTATTCCACAGATGTGCTGGTCATCGGTGGCGGGCTGGCGGGGTGCTGGGCCGCCGTGGCAGCGGTGCGGGAAGGGGTCAGGGTCATCCTGGCCGAAAAAGGCTATGTCGGCACCAGCGGGGTTACGGCAACCGCCGGGCCGGGCCATTGGTGGGTGCCGCCTAACCCGCCGGAATTGCGCCAGAAAGCGATAGCCGAACGCCATGCGCGGGGCATGGGACTGTCAGATCCGCAATGGATGGCGCGGATCATTGATACCACCTGGAAAACCCTGCCGACCCTGTCGAACCATTATCACTTCTATACCGAAAATGGCGTCACCCACTATCGCGGTCTGCGCGGGCCGGAATATATGCGCGCCATGCGGGCTTTAGCCATAGAGGCGGGCGTGACGATTATGGATCAGAGTCCAATACATGACCTGACGCTGGCTGCCGATGGGAGCGTGGCGGGCGCGGTCGGAGAGCACCGGCAGTTACAACAGGCTTTTGAAGTCAAGGCTGGCGCAGTCGTTATGGCGACGGGCGGCTGCGCCTTCTTTTCCCACCTGCTCGGCAGCGGTAACAATACCGGAGATGGCTACCGTATGGCGGTGGCGGCCGGGGCTGATCTGTCCGGCATGGAGTTCACCAACTACTATACGGTAGCACCCGTAAGATCGAACATGACACGCTCGATGGCCTATAGCTTTGCGCGCTATTTCGATAGCGTCGGACGGGAGCTGGATATTAAGCCTGGGCCGGAGGTCAATGAGGCATTGGCCAAGGCACTGATGCGTGGAAAGGTGTTCTGCTGGCTCGACCGTGTGCCGCAGGACATTCAGGCGATCATGCCTCACGTTCAGCCAAACTTTGTTGCCCCGTTCGACCGGCGTGGCATAAACCCCTACCGTGACCGTTTCGAGGTTACGCTGCGCGGGGAAGGCACCATTCGCGGTATTGGCGGCATTAATGTGATTGATGACGCCTGCCAGACCCGTGTGCCGGGGCTGTTTGCGGCCGGAGATGCCGCCACACGTGAGTTGATTGCCGGTGCGGTATCAGGCGGCGGCGCGCAAAACTCGGCCTGGGCTTTGTCATCGGGCCAGTGGGCCGGGCGGGGCGCGGCGCGCCGTCGTCAGATCAGGACGAGTGAGGTCGTGTCCATGCGCATTTCGGGGGCGCCGTTATTATCGGTTGAAGAGGTTGTGACCGCCGTGCGGCAAGAGATGGAACCACCCGCGAAAAATATGTTCCGCAGCGACAGCCAGTTGCGGCGCTCATTGCAGCGAATGGATGCCGTCTGGGCGGCGGTGCGCGACCGCCCGGTCTCTTCAGAAAGGTGGCGGGATCAGGCTTTGCGGGCCACAGTCGCTACCGCGCGCTGGAGCCTCAACGCGGCGCTTACCAGAACCGAGAGCCGTGGAATGCATAGGCGCACCGATTTTCCGGCGCTTGACCCGCATCAGGCGCACCGGCTGATCGTTTCCGGCATGGATCAGGTCGCGGTATGCCCGCATTTTGCGTTGGCCACACCTTTGGAAGCGCTATGATTGCTGATCTTGATCCGTCTATATGTAATGGCTGCGGCGTCTGTGTGCAGATATGTCCGGCGAATGTATTTGATATGGGCGCGGGCACGCCTGTCATTGCCCGCACCGACGATTGCCAGACCTGTTTTCTATGCGAACTCTATTGTGAGACGGACGCTATATATGTCGATCCCGACTGTGAAGCGCCGGTCGCGGTGGACCGTGAGCAGATTTCCCCCCTTCGTGGCAAGTTCAGGCGTGAGTCCGGCTGGGGCGAACAGGCCGCAGAACATCCTAACCTGCACTGGCGCATGGACGAGATTTTTCGACGGGCGCGGGAGGCGTAAATCCCAAAAAAGTAAGGCCGTGCTTGACACGGCCTTTAAGTTTCAGAGGATGCGGTCAGAGGCTTTAAGCCGCATCCTGCTGACGTGTGAGATGGGCGAGTATGGTCTCGGATTCAGTGCGCTTAAGCCAGTCGGGGCTGACCTCAACAAACTGCACAATACCGTCCTTATCGGCCAGGATGACGGTCGGCTGCGGCAGTATCCAGCTTTGGGTGCCGGTCAGATCACCTATCCAGTTGGCCGGGGGCGGTGATGGTTTATCAATAGGTTCAAAGGTAATCCCCAGCGCATTGCCAAAGTGGTTATCTGTATCCGAGGCGACGGTAAAACCCAGATCGTGGCGTGTTTCAATATCAATCAAGCCTTCGGGCACATGTGGAGAAACCGCAATCAGCCGAATGCCCCGCCGCTTAAGCTCAGGCCACAGGGTGCGCTGATAATGGGGCAGGGCGATATTGCAGGCGGGGCAGCCCGCATACCGAAAAAATATGAACACCGTCCCGGCCTCACCCAGATCGGCGGGCGTGATCGTGCCGCCTTCGACATTTTTAAGGGCAAACTCAGGCAGTTTTTCACCCGCCGATATGTGAGTATCCGGTGCGTACTGCCTGACCAAGGCTTGTCGTTGATCGATATTTTTCTGAAGCTGGGCTGCAGGCCATGTCCGTTCACGTTCGGCGTGGAGGGCTTCGAATTGCGCAGTCAGACTGTCAATTGATGTGGGCGCATAGGTCATGAGGGGAACTCCATGAGAGCGCATCCCAAAGATACGCAGACAAACAGAATTTCATGTTAGCGGGTCATCCACAGGGGAAAAAACGAAAAATGCCAAAGCCTTGATGAGTAATATTTATAGGTCACCGATGATATTGCGCGTCAGTTCGGCCAGACGATAAGAGGCCGGATCGAGGCCCTCGGCGGTCTCAACGACGCATGAAATGTTCGGCAGTTCAGGCAAGCGTGTATCTTCAAGCACTGGCAGGTCATGCAGGAACAGATGGGTACGGCAACTGACGGCTAGCCCCGCCTGTACAGCCGCCTTAAGGGTCGACAGGTTTGGTGTTTCGACCGCAATCCGATATGGGATATCGGCATTTTCAAGGGTGCGGATAGCCGCTTCGCGGAACCGGCAGGGTTGCTCAATGACAGCCAGAGGCACCACGGCCTTGCGGGTCAGTTCTACACTGCCATACCATTTCATGGCGGCGGATTTGACGGCGTTGGCATCCTGACTACCGGCAAAGCCTACGATAATATCAAGTTGTCTGCGTTCCAGCAGGGTTTGTAGCTCCGCAGTACCGGCAACCCTGGCAAAAATCTGGGCATCGGGATGCAGACTGGCGAATGTGCCTAAAAGTCCGGTCAGCAAGGTGTCAGCAAAGTCCTGGACCATGCCGATCCGAACCGGTCCGGAAAATTCATGATTGGAAACGGCTGCGACCGCTTCATCGTGCAGGGACAAGACGCGCCTTGCATAGTCGAGCAGCACATCGCCTGCGGGCGTTAGCGTCAGGCGGCGGCCGTCCCGCACAAACAGCGATTGCTGAACCAGTTCTTCCAGTCGCTTGACCTGAAGGCTGAGGGCCGACTGGGTGACAAATACCTGTTCTGACGCATTGAGCATAGAGCCGGTGTCAACAATGGCGACGAAGCTTCTGATGAGGTTGGTGGGCAGGTTGACAGGCATGATCTCACTTTAATTTTCGAGAATGACCGGTGCTTTATAGGATGCTGCCCGCATTTTTCACAAACCCGTTTGGCTGAGGTCAGGCTTTAATAAAACTAATTTTGTTTTATTTTTAATGATGATAATCCGCCCTGGTCTCCCAGGGTTTCTTATTTTTAAGCGGGTCAAGTCGTCAGATGAGAAATGCTTATAGCTGTCCCGAATAATTCTCAATTGAAAGAGTAGGAAATTGATACCTTAATGCCGGTCCGTATTCGCGTGATCAGGTGCCATGACCCAACCCAATCTCATCCTCAATTATCTTTCAAAGGCGCGCTGGCTGTCGCCCGTGGCGTTACTGCTGCTCTGGGAAGCTGGCTCAAGGTCGGGCCTTATTCCTGAACGCACATTGGCCGCTCCGTCAGCGGTGCTATCGACGTTGGTAGACATGGTGTTGTCAGGAGAATTGCCGTCAAACCTTGTGGTGTCAGGCGGGCGTATCCTGATCGGTCTGGCCATTGGCGTTAGTCTGGGAATCATTCTGGGCTTGGTGTCCGGTCTATCCAAACAAGGTGAGGTGGCGGTCGATCCTTTAATGCAGATCAAACGCACGATCCCGGCTCTGGCCCTGACGCCCTTGTTTATCGTCTGGTTCGGGATCGGTGAGACGCCCAAGGTGGCGCTGATCGCCTTTGCGACCGTCTTTCCGGTCTACCTCAATCTTTACAGCGGTATTCGCGGTGTCGATGTCCGCCTCGTTGATGCGGCGCGCAGTTTCGGCCTGAGCCGGGCTGAGCAGATATGGCATGTCATCTTGCCGGGTGCCTTGCCATCGCTGCTGGTGGGTTTGCGGTTTTCCTTATCTATATCGATTCTGGTGCTGGTTGTGGCTGAGCAGATCAATGCCTCGGCAGGGCTCGGTTACCTGATCAACAATGCCCGCGATTTCATGCGCACCGACATCATTGTGGTGTGCCTGATGGTCTATGCGGTCCTGGGCCTTCTGGCCGATGCGTTTGTGCGGTTTCTGGAAGCGGGCGCACTCGCCTGGCGTCCGAGTTTAGTAGGGTAAAGATCATGAATGCTATTTTATCGACCCTGCAGACCGGCTTTACGCGTCAGTTCCTAAGATACGAAGATCAGCGTGCGTCCTCATCTACCGCCAATACGACCGGGGGTCTGGTCAGGCTGCGGGGCTTTACGCGGCGCTTTGGTGATAATGCGATCATTGAAGGCCTTGATCTGGACATTGCGCCGGGTGAGTTCGTCTCGCTTCTGGGGCGATCGGGCAGTGGCAAGACCACGTTGTTGCGCACGCTGGCTGGTCTTGATAGCGCCGAAGGTCAGGACGTGACGATCCCACAGACCCGCGCCGTGGTCTTTCAGGATGCGCGCCTTTTGCCGTGGAAGCGGGTTTGGCGCAATGTGGCGCTGGGCTTGAGGGGGTCTGATGTCCGCCAAAGGGCCGAAGCGGCCTTGCGCGAAGTTGGACTTGATCATCGTCTGGATGCCTGGCCGCTGACCTTATCGGGCGGGGAATCGCAGCGGGTGGCATTGGCGCGGGCTCTGGTGCGTGAGCCGCAGTTGCTGCTAATGGATGAGCCGTTTGCCGCGCTGGACGCTCTGACGCGCTTTCGGGTACATGAACTGGTGCTGCGGTTGTGGTCGGTGCATCGGCCCAGTGTGATGCTGGTGACCCACGATGTCGATGAAGCCATCAAGCTTAGTGACCGGGTTCTGGTGCTGGATAAGGGCCGGATTGTCGCGGAAGAGCGCATCACGGCCCCGCGCGGAGAGCGTGAAATTCTGACCGTGGAGTTGCGCGAGGCACTTTTAAGTAAACTCGGCACCGGCCGTATTGAAGATGATGCCGATATCGCCGCCGTCTTTGACGATAAGCCCAATATCCCGTTTTGATCATGGCCGGTCTTTCATCCTTAGCGCCGGTTTCATCATCGGTGCCAAACTTAGGGCGTCTGCGGCAGTTCGTGGCCGATATGTCCGATGTCGTCGATCAGGGCGATGACGAAGCTGCTATTCTGGCCGCAGGTAAAGTGCTGCTTGAGCGGCTGATTGCCGTCGATGACTGGCTGCCCAATGAGTATGCCCGTCCACATCCGGAGCGATATCAGCAGTATCTTTTGCACTGCGACAGTCGTGAGCGTTTCTCCGTGGTCAGCTTTGTGTGGGGCGCAGGTCAGGCCACGCCGATCCACGACCACACGGTTTGGGGCCTGGTCGGCGTCTTGCGCGGGGCTGAATATGTCGAAAGCTATCGGCGCGCACCGTCCGGTTTTGAATATAGCGCGCCGCCTGCGGTTCTCCAACGCGGTGAGGTTGATGCCGTCAGCCCCAGAATCGGTGATGTCCACCGTGTCTCTAATGGTGTCGAAGGCGGTGTGTCGGTCAGCATCCATGTCTACGGCGCCAATATCGGCGCGGTCCGGCGCGCGACCTATGTACCGGATGGTACGCCCAAGCCCTTTATTTCCGGCTATGCCAATACTCATCTGCCCAATCTATGGGATCGCTCTAAATGACTTTAATCACCGCTCACGACATCAGAAGCGCCTGGATTTTAGGGCAGGAAATCGCCCTTATCGATGTGCGCGACGAAGCCGACTTTGCTCAAGGACATCCGTTATTTGCCGCCCAGATTTCGCTGTCACGCATCGACGTTGAGGCGCACTGGCGCATTCCCCGCCGTGACGTTCTGCTGGTGGTTTATGACGACGGTGAAGGTCTGGCGCAGTCGGCGGCCGATAAGTTTGCCGATCTGGGCTATGAACAGATCCGGCTGCTGAAAGGGGGGCTTCAGGGCTGGCAGGAAGCCGGGTTTGAACTGTTTGAGGATGTCAATTCGTACGCCAAGGCCTTCGGAGAGTTGGTTGAGCATCGCCGTCATACGCCGTCGCTAACCTCGCCGGAAGTTAAGGCGCTCATTGACGCCAAGGCCAACGTCGTCGTGCTCGATGCCCGCCGGTTTGATGAATATAATACCATGTCGATCCCAACCGGTATTTCGGTGCCTGGGGCGGAACTGGTGCTGAATGCGCAAGCGCTAGCACCTGATCCGGAGACGACCATCATCGTCAATTGCGCCGGTCGCACACGCTCCATTATCGGCACCCAGTCTCTGATCAATGCCGGCATTCCCAATAAGGTCGTCGCTCTGCGCAATGGTACAATCGGCTGGACTTTGGCGGGGCAGGAATTGGATAAAGGTCAGACTCGAAAGGGGTTCCAGTCGCCGCCGGAAACGCAGGAGACGCGCAATCTGGCCCGTAACGTTGCCTACCGCGCCGGCGTTAAGCGCATCACCCTGTCAGATTTGAAGCTACTTGAGCAGGACACAGGGCGTACACTCTACCGGTTTGATGTACGCCAGAAAGATAGCTTTGAGGCCGGGCATATTGCAGGCTTTGCCAATGTCCCCGGTGGGCAACTGGTGCAGGAGACCGATCATTACGTCCCTGTCCGCGGGGCGCGGATCGTCCTGTCGGACAATATCGGCGCACGGGCGGATATGAGCGCGTCCTGGCTGGCTCAGATGGGGTGGGAAGTCTATGTGCTCGACGGCGGTTTTGATGGTCCCTTGGTGACCGGACCAGATGGCGCACCACCGCCACGCGGACCGGAAGGGCGCTACCGCAGGCCTTATGAAGGCACGGAAAACCCGGTCGCCGCCATGCAGGCCTATCTCGACTGGGAATACGGATTGGTCGGGCAACTGGCGCGTGATGCCAGCCACGGCTTTTATGTCATTTGAAGTATTAAATTAGAACAGGAGACGGCTCATGAGCGTCAAATTTATCGGCTATATCGGTTTTAACAATCTGTCCGAGATTCATAGCCCGACGGCTAAAATCCTGGGTGATGGGGTGGAGCAGCGCAACCGGGTTCTGGATGTGGATTATGTCAATGCGGCCGCAAAAGCTCAGGAAGACGGCGGCTTTGACCGCGTGCTGATCCCCTTTGGCTCCAATAGTCCGGAAAGCCAGATTGTCGCCGCCCATGCCGCCGCTATCACCACCAAGCTTGGCTTTCTGGTGGCTCATCGTCCGGGCTTTACGCAGCCCACTCTGGCGGCTCGGCAACTGGCGACGCTGGATCAGTTATCGGGCGGGCGCGTAGCCGTCCACATCATCACCGGCGGGGCCGATGAGGAAATGGCCCGTGACGGTGATCACACCCAAAAGCCGCAACGCTATGCTCGTACGGATGAGTATCTTGATGTCCTTAAGCGCGAGTGGACGGCAACGACGCCGTTCGACCATGAGGGCAAGTTCTATAATGTCAGGCAGGCGTTTTCAGCGGTTAAGCCGGACAATCTGCCGGTCTTTTTCGGCGGCTCATCGGAGGAGGCGATTGAAGTGGCTGGTAAGCACGCCGATGTCTATGCCACCTGGGGCGAGACGCTGGAGCAGACCCGCGAAATCATCAGCCGCATCCGCAATTCCGCGGCGAAACATGGCCGGACGGGACTTGGCTTCTCACTGTCCCTGCGTCCGGTGATTGCCGATACCGAAGAGGCCGCCTGGAAAAAAGCCGATGAGATCGTCGAGCAGGTCAAGGCTGTGCGCGTCGCCGCAGGTCTGCCCATCAGTGGTCATACACCGCCCAATATTGGTGCCCAAAGACTGCTGGAAACCGCCTCATCCGGTCGTCGTGATGGACGGCTGTGGACGGGGGTGGCGGCACTTACCGGAGCGGCTGGCAATTCAACCGGCTTAGTCGGCACGCCGGAGCAGGTGGCGGACGCACTGCTTGAATATTATGATCTCGGTGTCGATCACTTCCTGATCCGTGGCTTTGATCCGTTAGGGGATGCCATAGATTACGGACGTGACCTGATACCATTAGTCCATGAAAAAGTAGAA
Source organism: Asticcacaulis endophyticus (assembly GCF_014652575.1). Classification (GTDB taxonomy): domain Bacteria; phylum Pseudomonadota; class Alphaproteobacteria; order Caulobacterales; family Caulobacteraceae; genus Asticcacaulis; species Asticcacaulis endophyticus. The sequence continues at coordinate 1,830,807 of NZ_BMZB01000001.1, forward strand.
AAGTTTAAGTATAAACGGGCATCTCTGGCAAGCTGAGGAAATCGTTACAAATATAGATTTGGCCCATATATCTTATGGGCCTTTTTTATTGCTTGGTAGATTGGATCTATAATCGGTTGGGTGGAGATTTAGGCAGCAAAGGTTAAGTTTTCTAAATATAAGGCCGAATACATATCGTTAGAAAATAATTTCGTACTCATTTAGTGGGGTTATATCAACTCTGGGGCAAATTATGTTGCGATATTCAAAATTCATTTTCACGGGCCCGGTTCTTTTGGGCTTATTTGCCGGGACGGCCTGGGCTGCACCCGACCCGGTGGCTGCACCTGACGATAGCGCGGTTGAGACCGTGATCGTCACCGGTATTCGCGGCGGGGTGCCGCGCACCGTCGCTGATAGTCCAGCACCCATCGATGTTATCAGTGCTGAAAAGCTCGATTACACCGGCAATGCCGAATTCGGTGAGGCGCTCACCAAGATCCTGCCGTCGTTTAATTTTGGGGCCACTCACGCCGGGGTGAACTCTATTGTACGTCCGGTCACCAACCGCAGTCTGGGGCCGGCCTACACGCTGGTGCTGGTCAACGGTAAGCGCCGTCACAACGGCTCGTTGATTACCAATGGCGGCGGAGATTCGTCGGGCGTTAACCCGGTTGACCTTGACCTTGTTCCGACCAGCGGGATTTCCCGTATTGAAGTGTTGAAAGATTCAGCGGCCGCGCAGTATGGCTCTGATGCCGTGGCGGGCGTGATCAACATCCAGCTTGATCGACGGTCTGAGGGTTTAGGGGGCTCTGTCACTTACGGCGAATTGTTTGACGGCGGTGGTGACCTTGGCAACTATAAGGCCGATGTCCACGGCGGCTTTAAACTGGGAGAAAATGGCGGCTTTGTCCACCTGAGTGCAGACGTGCGCAAACGCGGCGGCGCATGGTGGAACCCGAAAGCCACCGACATCAATCTGTATGGCCGCCCGGCTAACCGAACCGTGGCGCAGGTGGTGGCGACATCAGGGCTGACGCAGGCGCAGGTCGAAGCCAATGTCGCGGAGGCCAATGCGCGCAATGACCAGTGGGATCGTGACGGCGCGCATAACGGCAACCCGGAGATCAAGGCGTGGAATTTGGGTTACAATAGCGAACTCCCGCTTGAGAACGGACTGACGCTTTATTCATTTGGGACTTACGGCGAACGCGATACTGAAATCGGCAATAATCTGCGCCGCCCTAATGGTGTGGCCAGTTTCACGGCCCTGTTCCCGGACGGCTATTATCCGCTTAACAACACCCATGAATATGATTTTCAGGTCGTGGCCGGGGCACGCGGGCAGGCGATTGGCTGGGATTGGGACTATTCATTGTCCGGCGGTAAAAACCGTAATCATCAGTTCTCCAAGCTGACCATCAAGCCATCGCTGGGGCCGACCAGCCCGACCTACTGGCCTAATCTGGCGACCTTTCAGTTCACGCAGTGGACGCATAATCTGGATGTGACGCGCGGCTTTGACTGGGGGTTGGCGACGCCGGTGCAAGTCTCAGCAGGCCTTGAATACCGCATCGAACAATTTGAAACCTTTGCGGGGGATGAACTCGCGTGGCGGGCGGATGCCTATGTCATCCGTCCGGGTGATCAGCAGTATGACTGGAACGTAGGCCTTGCTGCATCACCGGTCGTGCAGGCGGCGGTCGTGTTGTCGCCCGCCGATGAAGCCGATATTGAGCGCCAGGTCAGTGCAGCCTATGTCGATCTGGGGTTTAATCCAACCGAAGACTGGTATGTCGGTTTGGCGGTGCGTGCCGAGCATTACAGCGATACCGGCGACAGCCCGTTCGGCGCTAAGATTAATTCCCGATATGATTTTACCGACAGCTTTGCCATTCGCGGCACCTTGGGAACGGGGTTTCGTGCGCCATCCTTGACGCAGGTGGCGTATGCGCAAACCGATGGCCGCACGGCCTTGGTATTTAATCCACTTACCAACCAGACCGAGCTTCAACCCAACGTCGCCAAGTTGGTGACGGCGGACTCGGTTGTCGGCAAACTCCTGGGGGCCGAACCGCTCAAGGCTGAAAAGTCATGGAATGCTGGCCTTGGGTTTGTGTGGCATCCACTGGATAATCTTAGCGTGACGGCCGATGCCTTCTATATCAACATCAAGGATCGTATTGCCCGCACCGGACGTCTGTCGGGCACGCAGATCAGCGCGATCCTGGCGGCCAATAATCTGTCGGCTATCCAGTCGGTGGAATACTTTATCAATGCCGTCGATACCGACACGGGCGGCGTGGATGTCGTGGTTGACTATCGTAAAGCGCTCGGACGGTTTGGGCGCCTGAACCTGAATGCCGCCTTCAACTATTCCGAAACCAATATCAAGAAAATTGCAGAGACGCCGTCTGAACTCAAAGACTCCAATGGTAACTCTATCCTTGGAGCGGGTTTCTACTTCTTCGGGGGCGATAAGGTCGGTGAGCTTGAAGAACTTCTGCCGCACACCAAGACCACACTCAATGCGGCTTGGTCCATTGCCAGCTTTACCACCAACCTGACGGTGTCGCATTACGGCGAATATGTGCAGCGGCAAGCCGCCGGTGATGACCGCCGTTTTGGCGCCAAGACCATCACAGATCTGGATGTCGCCTATGCGGTGACGGAGCGGGTCAAACTGTCGGTCGGTGGCACCAATATCTTTGATGTTCGCCCGGAACTGAACGGACCGGGCTCGCCTCAGACCGGACAGGGCTATTACGGGCCATCCCCATTTAACCCCAACGGCGGTTATTATTACACGAGGGTCTCTTATGAATTTTAGTCGCCGTATTGTTCTGGCGGGCGGGGCGACGTTGTTTGGCAGCGCCGCTTTTGGCCTCTCGGCCTGCCGGCCTAAGCCTGCGGGTAAAACCAAGCTGGTGCTGGGGGATCAGGTATTTCTGCTGCGGTCGCGCTTGGAGGCCGCCGGTCAGTTAAAAGATCTACCCTATGAGGCTGAGTTTGCCAATTTCGCCGGGGCCGCGCCGCTGCTTGAGGCGCTGAATGCCGGGGCTGTCGATACGGCCATAGCGGGTGACATTCCGGCCATATTTGCCGCGGCGGCGGGGGTGCCACTCAAAATCGTGGCGGCGGGCAGGTCTTCGGCGCGCGATATCGCCCTCATCGTACCTAATGGGTCGGATGTCACCTCGGTCGCAGGCTTGCGGGGTCGTAAGGTTATTGTCTCGACCGCCCGCGGCTCGATCTCGCATTACCTGCTTTTGGCGGCGCTCGAAGAAGCGGGCGTGCCGGAAAAAGAGGTCGATATCGGGTTCATGTTACCTAACGATGCTGCGGCCGCATTCTCTGCCGGACAGATCGAGGCTTGGGCCATATTTGGCATCTATCAGGCGAAGGCCGAGGCCGAAGGGGCGCGCATATTGCGGACAGGCGAGGGGATCAATACCGGGCTTGGGCTCATTGTCGCTTCGGATAAGGCCCTGGCTGATTCAGCCAAGCGTGAAGCCATCGCGGATATCCTTAAACGGATAAGCCGCGCCAATGAATGGTGTGTTAAAAATCCTGACGCCTATGCGAAGATATTTGCGGAACGGACCGGCGTGTCGGAGGCAATTGCCCGTACGGTGGTGAGCTGGAACAATCCTGAATTTGTCGGGCCAACACCGGAGGTTATCGCGCTTTTGCAGCGCCAGACCGATAAGTTTCATGGCTACGGGGTGCTGACCAAGTCAGTCAATATCGCTACCATCACCGATACCAGCCTCACGCATAACCGTAGCTAATAGCCGGAATTAAAATATCTCATTAGCTGAAGTCGGTATGTTGGGGTAACGCTAAATCCTAGTCAATTTGTTTTAAATGGGTGTTACATGGTCGCCGCGCTCAAAGACGTTTCCCAACAGCCTGCGCATTTTACCGAAGCCGAATGGAAGGTCCGGGTTGATTTGGCGGCGTTTTACCGCCTGTCAGCGCTTTATGGGTGGGACGATCTGATCTTCACCCATATTTCGGCGCGGGTGCCGGGGCCGGATCACCATTTTCTGATCAACCCGTTTGGACTAACCTTCGATGAGATTACCGCCTCATCACTGGTCAAGGTCGATTTGGACGGTAATCTGATTGGCGAGCATGAATACGGCATCAACTATGCCGGCTATGTCATCCATTCGGCTATCCATGCCGCCCGCGAGGATGCCCATTTCGTGGCTCACTTCCACTCTCCGGATGGTATGGCCGTATCCGCCCATAAAGAGGGGCTTTTACCGCTCAATCAGCGGGCATTAGCGATTATTCCGCGCCTTTCCTACCACGATTATGAAGGTGTAGCGCTTAATTTGGATGAGCGGGAACGCCTAGTAGCCGATATTGGTGAAACCAAACTCATGCTGCTGCGCAATCATGGCACTCTGGCGGTGGGGGCCCATGTTGGCGAGGCGTGGGGCAATATCTATCAGCTTGAGGCCGCCTGCACCGCGCAGGTGCGCACGCTGTCCATCGGTCGTGAGGGGGTGCTAATTGCCCCCGAAGAGGCCCAGGAGGAGGTGCGCCGCCAGATGAGTGCGCGAAACCCGATCGCTCAGGAAGGCAAGCGCTCGTTCCATGATCTGGTGTGGGAAGCTTCACTTCGAAAGGCTCATCGTTTCTCACCTGGTTTTGATCAGTAAGGGGCTGCATCTTTCGCCTTGCTCACCTTGATATTTATCGTCAAAATAAAACTATAAATATAGGAATTGACGATTTGTCTGAATATGTGCCAGGTACGCTTAAACCCCAGACCATTGCGATTGTCGGTGCCGGTATAAGCGGGACCCTTTTGGCGCTGAGGCTGAGTGCGCGCAATCAAACGAATGGATCAAACTTTGCACCGCTTCTGATCGAAGGGGAGCCCAGGGTGGGGCCAGGCCTTGCCTATGGCGCGGCCGATGAGGTGCATCTGCTCAATGTGCCGGTGTCACGTATGGAGGTAGGCTTTACGCCGTCGTTTGAAACATGGCTGGGCGCGCATGTTCTGGATACGGCAGCGGCAACCGCAGAAAGCGGTGGTGACCTCAGCGCCGCATTCGTTGGGCGTAAACTGTTCGGTCAATATGTCTACGAGTGCGCTCAGCGCGCTTTGCGTCGCGCCGAAGTGAATCGGGTGAGGGGGCGCGTCACCCAGATAGACAAGACGGTAAACGCGCAACATGAAGTAAGCTATAGTCTGAGCATGTCCGATGGACGGAGCCTGCGGGCTGACAAGGTGGTGTTGGCGACTGGCAATGACGCGCCAAAAGCGCCGGCTCTGTTTGAGGATAGTGACGGGCGCAGCTTGCAGGATTCGGCTCTGTTTATTCCGGACCCTTGGCAGCGGGGGGCTTTCAACGATCTCGATGTCGATGAGCCCGTTTTGCTGATCGGTACCGGTCTTACCGCAATTGACATCGCCCTGAAACTTCACATGCGTGGCCACAAGGGCCAGATTTGGGCCGTGTCACGTCGCGGCCTATTGCCGAAGGCTCACAAACAGGGTGGGGATTGGCCGGGATTTTTGGAGGCCGCCACTCAGACGTCGCCGATTAGGCTTTTGCAGCGCTTCCGTCAGGAGGCACGGCGTGCCGGTGAGGCCGGTATACCTTGGCAACGGGTTATGGATGCGGCTCGACCCTATGTGGCGCAAATCTGGTCGGGATGGTCCACGCGACAAAGGCGCCAGTTCCTGCGTCATGTCAGGCCGCATTGGGATATCCACCGTCACCGGTTGGCGCCGCGGATACAGTCCGTACTTACATCGCTCCATGATCGGGGCCAGTTCGTCGCGTTGGCGGGCCGTCTTGTCAGTTATAGCCGTAAGGGTGAGCACTTGACGGTAAAGGTGCGTCCCCGTCATAAGGCGGCGTGTATGGAGATTAAGGTCGCGCGGGTCGTAAACTGCACCGGCCCTCGTAGCGACTACGGTCAATCGGGTGATCCGCTGTTTGTGAATTTGCGTGAGCAGGGCCTCATTCAGCCCGACCTGCTGGGGTTGGGGATCGAAACGTCAGACGCGCGCGTCATTGATGGACGTGGGCAGGTCTCTGACAGTTTGTTCGCACTTGGCCCCCTGACACGACCGTCGTGGTGGGAAATCACGGCCGTGCCCGAAATTTCGGTTCAAGTGAGCCGGTTGATCGATTTTCTGCATGACCGGGCAGCGAGTTCCAGCCCGGTCGAGGACTTTTTTGACCTCGGCGCAGGGATTTAACGGGCTTAAGCCACTGCCTCTGTGGCGAAGCCGGAGCCGTGCGGGGTTGAGCGGATAAAGGTGGCTACATTTACGGGGGCGCTCAAGACGCCGATGGCGAACCCCTCATCGGCTATGTGTTGCAGGTTGGTAATCCGCTCGTCGCTGAGATTATGTTCACCACGACCGGTCACGTCGAAATAGGCCTCGATAAGTTCGGGGTGATCACTCAGCAGGTGTCGGTGTACAGTCGTGACCTGAAGCTTTGCACTTTGATCGGCAGCTATATCGACAATAGCCACGCGGTCGTGACCTTCGGCAATGGCACTAAGAGCCGTGACGGCATCGACCTGCCGGATCAAATTGCGGATATCGTGAGTTTGGCTTTGAGCGCGCAATTGCGGGTTAGGTTCACTGCTCAATGATTTGGCCTTGAAGCCCAGGGCGTGAAAGCGCGCGTCAAAGGCGCTTACATCATCATGGGTAAAATAAATCGTGTCAGAGGCGACAAGCGGAATAGTGTTGGTCAGCATGGATTATCCCTTAGTCATTATTCTTGGGGCATATCGGCGGTGAAGCGGCCCTCGAACACAAAGCTTTCAAGCGGGCGGCGTTCAGACGGGGTTTCCTGATCATGGAACACTTCGTCCAGATGCTCCAATGCAGCCCGCCTTCCGATCGCAACGGCGGTTTCGACCTGGTAGTTGTCGGGCAACCCTAAAACTTCCGGGGCTCTTTTGCGGTCAAATCCACCGATGGCGCGGGTGTTGTAACCCAAAATATGGGCCTGATGGGCCAGATTGCTCCAGGCAGCACCTGTATCGAAGGAGTGGCTGCCGATCGGAAAGGTTTCACCCTGAAAAATGAAATCCTTGCGCGATACGATAAAGATCAGGGCCGCGGCCCGGTGCGCCCACTGACGGTTCTTACTGTTTAGAAGGCCAAGCAACCGCTCCCAATCCGCGGTGTCACGGTGAGCATAGATAAACCGCCACGGCTGGGCGTTAAACGCCGACGGGGCCCAGCGCGCGGCTTCGAAGCACGCCCACAGATCAGTCTCAGGGATAGTTTCCTGTGTCAGCGACCGTGCCGACCAGCGATTAAGAAACAGGGGAGCAACAGCGTGGTCGCTGCGGCGAGGGGCCGTTAAAACATCGGAAGTGTGGATGGACATGCGAACACTCAGTGGTTTTTATATAAAACACATAGAGTAGGCTTTTGGGTTTGGGAAATGATTTTGGCTAAAGCGCGCATTAGCCATTCTCAACACTCCGAAAAGCTCATCCACGCCTATGAGTGTTCATTATAATCAGCGGTTGAGAACTCATTTGTCAGCGCAAACATAATTCCTATTAAATTCGTTTTATATTGGCGTCGGGGCAATGGGGAACTTTATGGCATTCCTGTCGGCGCGAACGAATTGACAGGAGATCCTAATGGTTAAGGTTACGGCACGGGCTTTAAGGGGCCGCTCATCACGCCTTCGGGCATTGCTTATGGTCACCGCCGCTATTGTCTGGCCCTCGGTCGCCAGTGCTGATGATGCACCCGATCCGGCGGCGTCGGCGGAAGAGGCCACAACCGTCGTCGTGACCGCCCAGCGGCGTACCACGGCCTTGCAGAAAACGCCGATTGCCATCTCGGCGTTCGGGACTGAGACGCTTGGTGACCGCAATATTAACAATGTTCGCGATCTGGCCGGGCAGGTCCCTAACCTCTATGTTGCCCGCGTGTCGATCAGCCATACCACTCAGACCTTTTCGCTGCGTGGTATCGGAGAGGCCGATCCGATTCAGGAGCCGGTGCTGGCCGTATATGTTGATGATGTCTATAGCCCGCGCCAGATCGGCTCCGGCATAGAGTTTGTAGATATTGAGCGGGTCGAAGTTCTGCGTGGGCCGCAGGGCACGCTTTATGGTCGTAACTCGTCTGCGGGGGCGTTGCGGATTATCACCCGCGATCCGGATCTGGAACTGCGCTATGTGTCCGAGCTGGGGTATGGACGCTTTAACGACATTCAGGCGCGGGGATTGCTGAGCGGGGGGATCAGTAAAAACTGGTCGGGCAGCATCGCCTATGTTCACCGCAGCCGTGACGGCGTGACCGAAAACCCGACCCTGGGCCACGATGTCAACCGTATCGACCTGAACAGTGCGCGGGGGAAGTTACGCTATAACAGTGGCGGCAAACTGGATGCCCTGCTGACGCTCAACCTGACCCGCGACCGCAGCGATACGAGGTCTTATATTCCGGCCGATCAGCCGGGTGGCTTTGACCGCCGCAAATCCTATTCCGAAGTCGAGCCGTTGCAGCATCTGGACGCAGCGTCTGCGTCGTTGCGTCTAAACTATGCGCTGTCTCCAAACTTAAGTCTGAAATCGATTACAGCTTTTGGTGGATTTAACCTCAATCCGGTCGATTATGAAAATGACGGCGAAGCCGCGCTCATTCAGAAAAACCTTATCCATTACAATGACCAATATGCCACTCAGGAAGTCCAGCTTAACGGCGATTATGGGCGACTGACTTTTACTAGCGGCCTGTTCTACCTGCATGAACGCTTTTTTGTGAAGCGGGATGGTTTCAGCCGCACCGGCTCATCGCCGACCGCGCCAGTTAGCCGGTTGCGCGCCCATAACATCACTACAACCGATGCCTATGCGGTCTTTGGTGAGGGCACGTTTGCGGCCAGCGATGTCTGGAGCTTTACGCTGGGCCTGCGCGGCACATCAGAGACAAAGAGTTTCTGGTTCGACAACAAGGTGCTCGATGCCAATCGCAACCCAATAGCTCAATCGATCAAGGGCGAAGCGGATAAGACATGGTCGGCCTGGACGCCTAAGGCGTCAGTTCAGGCTCAGTGGAGCGACAACCTGCTGCAATATCTGTCCTATTCTCGCGGCTTTAAGTCCGGCGGGTTTGATAACCGGGCGACAAGACTGGATCTGGCGACCCTCCCGTTCAACCCGGAAAAGGTCGCGACCTATGAAACCGGCCTGAAAGGCGGCTTCTTCGGCGGGCGGCTGCGCAGCAATGTCGCAGTTTTCTACAATGATTACGAGGATCTGCAGGTGTCTTTCTACGATCCGGCCTATGTCGGTAGTCGCCGCGGCAACGCCGGTAAAGCCCATAGCTGGGGCGTTGAGCTTGAAAACAGCTTTCGGGTCACTGACCGCCTCGGCATCAACCTATCGGGCGGATATCTTAAGGCCGTTTATGATGAGTACAAAGGCGCCGGCGGTAACGGCGTCAATGCCGATGGCAATCCGCTGATCAACTCACCGCAGCAGTCTTACGGTGCGGGCCTTACCTACGACCTGCCGCTGGGGACTGCGGGTGATGTCAAATTTGCGCTCAATGGCCAGTATCAGTCGAATTTCTACGCCTCAGCACTCAAACGCCCGCAGGATCGTGTGCCGGGGCAGGGTTTCGTCAACAGTTCGATCGTCTGGCAAACCCCCAACCCTCATGTCCGGATTGCACTAGATGGCCGCAACCTGACCAACAGCGATAAGCCGGTGACGGTCAGCTATGTGCCGTCAACGGGCGTGCTTCATTACAATTTCGCCGATCCGGCCACCGTGCTGGTGTCGTTCCGGTATTCACTTTAATCCCATTTGAGACGGAGTTCAGCCTATGACGAAAGTGCGTCAAATTAAACTCGGCGCCATGCTGGAAGGTGTCGGCACCGATCACGGTCGCTGGCAGCATCCCGACCTGCCCGGCGATGCCAGTATCAATATCGACTGGTATATCGAAAATGCCAAACTGGCCGAAGCCGCGAAATTCGACTTCGTGTTCATCGTCGACAGCCCCTACATCACTAAAGATTCCGCCCCGCATTTTCTGAACCGGCTGGAGCCGTTGACCCTGTTGTCGGCCGTGGCGGTGACGACGAAGACAATCGGTCTGGCCGGGACGCTGACGACGTCATATTGGGAGCCCTATAATGTTGCGCGTCAGTTTGGATCGCTGGATCTGATCAGTCGCGGGCGGGCCGGGTGGAATGTGGTCACCACGGGTCTTGAGGGGGCGGCCAGAAACTACAGTCGCGATGAGCACTTTGAGCATGGCGTGCGTTATGCCCGTGCCGAGGAATTTGTCAGCGTCGTCAAAGGCCTGTGGGACAGTTATGAGGACGATGCCTTCCTGCGCGATAAGGTTTCCGGTCAATTTCTGGACGCCGGCAAACAACATGCGCTCAATCACAACGGTACATTCTTTTCAGTCGCGGGGCCTTTAGCCCTAAGCCGCTCTAAGCAGGGGCAGCCGGTCATTTTCCAGGCGGGCGACAGTTCTGAGGGGCGTGATCTGGGTGCTAAAATCGCCGACGCGACCTTTACAATCTCGGAATCGCTTGAAAGCTCTAAAGGCTATTACCGTGATCTGAAATCGCGGGCGGCGGCTCTGGGCCGTGACCCTGATCAGATTGTTGTCCTGCCGGGTATAGATCCTATCGTGGCGGACACGGATGAGGCGGCCCAAGAAATACTCAAAGCCCGGCAAGGTGCCTTTGATCTGGATAAGGCGCTGGTTCAGGTTGGGCGGGCGTTCAACTATCATGACTTCAAAAAGTACCCGATTGACGGCCCATTCCCCGATACCTCAAACCTGACACTCAACAGCTACAAAGGCCATGCCGAGCGTATTATAAAGGTGGCCAAAGACGAAAACCTGACCCTGCGTCAGGTAGCTGAACGGTTTGGTGTCTGGAAGGCGACCTTTGTCGGCTCACCCGAAACCGTGGCGGACAGTCTAGAGCTCTGGTTCCGTGAGCGGGCTGCCGACGGCTTTATCCTGCGCGTGTCTGAGCCAGATACGTTCAGGATTTTCCGTGAAAAAGTGGTGCCGATCCTTCAGGCGCGCGGTCTGTTCAGAAATGAGTATGAACACGATACTTTGCGCGGCCATTTGGGGTTGAGCATTCCAGAAAACCGCTATGCGGATCAAACCCATATCTCTGACGTCGCCGCGCAATAGAGGGCGAATTGTCTGAGGTCAGGGCGTCACCGGATTATCCCCCCGGTGACGCCTTTTTTGTGACTGCAACCTTGGAATGCATTTGAAATCCTCAACAGCGACCGGGCTGAACTTGTTGGTTCTCAGGAGAAAACCCTATTAATCAGGTTTTATATTATACTGAGTTTGCTATGGGGTCTAAAGATGTATCGTGCACGTAATCTATTTAATCGCCGCGCCGCGCTGATTTGCGGTGTCGGGCTTGTGGCGCTGAGTTCTTCGCCGGGTTTTGCCGATGATGTGCCCGCCGCCGACGCGGCTGAACCGACAACTGTCGTTGTAACAGGCAGCCGCGGAAAACCCCGCACCATATCTGAGAGCCCGTCACCGATTGATGTCATTGATGCTGCGCAGTTGAGCCAGACCGGTAAGGTCACCCTGAAAGAAGCATTGGCGGTGCTGCTACCCTCATTGAACTACGGCACGGTCAATGGCTTTGCGCACAATAACGTGGTGCGGCCCGTGAGTATGCGCGGCTTAGGCGGCGGCTACACATTGGTGCTGGTCAATGGCAAGCGCCGCCATCCGACGACCCTGTTGATGAACTCAAACGTCGATACATCCGGTGCCACGCCGGTTGATCTGGATCAGATTCCCGTAGGTGCTATTGAGCGCATTGAAGTGTTACGTGATGGGGCGGCGGCGCAATATGGCTCCGATGCTATTGCCGGTGTGATCAATATCATCCTCAAGTCTGGTAAGGGCGGGAGCGTTTCTCTAGGTGCCGGGCAAACCTATAGCGGAGACGGCGAAAATGTGCGTGCCGCCGCCGACTGGGGCACGGTTCTGGACAACGGGCTTAAGCTGCATCTGGCGCTGGAGACCAAATATCAGGGCCGGACCGACCGTAATGATCCGGCAACAGGCAGTTTCTACTTCCCTATTAACGGTCAGCCCGATCCGCGTGAGGCTACGATCCCGAAGCGCGGCGATTACAACGGCAACCCACAGGTACGTGCGGCGACTTTTGCGGCCAATTTTGAGTTGCCCGTGCGCGACGGGCTTGAACTCTATAGCTTTGTGACCGCCGGTGCCAAAAGCGGCAATGCCTTTCAGACTAAGCGCCGCCCCAATGCCAATACCAATATCCCTGAAATTCACCCCGACGGCTTTATTCCGGTTTATCGCCTGAAAGAGCGCGATTATGAAGTGGTTGCGGGGGGGCGGGGCCTGATCGGGGACTGGACCTGGGATGCCTCCACGGCTGTGGCGCAAAACCTGACGCGCTCCAGTGCGGATACTTTGAATCCGTCTCTGGGCCTGGCAAGTCCCACAAAATTCAAACTCTATGACCTGGTGGGACACACATGGACCACTAACCTTGACGTGCGGCGTGGCTATGAGATCGGTCTGGCGGAACCCCTGAGCGTTGCCGCCGGTGTCGAATACCGCGAAGAACTCTATAAAGTGAAATCGGGTGATGCGGCGTCCTATGTCAATGGCGGCTATGTTTTCCCGTCGGGGCCGCTGGCTGGCCGTCCGGCCCTGATCGGTGTGCAGGGCGTCAATACGGTTGATGCGTCCGATGCAGGGCAGGCGGATCGTTCCAATCTGGCGGCCTATGTTGATCTTGGCCTGTCGCCAACCAAAGCGTGGTATGTAGGCTTTGCCTTGCGCTCAGAGCACTATGATGATGATGCGGGCGACACCGTCAGCGGTAAGCTCACCACCCGCTATGCCTTCACTAACGCCCTGGCGGTACGGGCTACGGTCTCGACCGGATTCCGCGCACCGTCTTTGAGCCAGCAACTCTATGGTCAGCGTCGCTATTCGACTCAGACCATTGCCGGCGTGCTCTATCAATTCCCATCGAAGGTGGTGCGGGTGGATTCCCCGCTGGCGCAGGCACTGGGCGCGCAGCCCCTGACGCCGGAGAAATCGCGCAACTATAGTCTTGGGTTTACCTTTACCCCCAGCCGCAGGTTCCGCACGACGATCGATGCCTACCGCATCGATATCGACGACCGCATTGCCCTGACCAGCACCCTGAGCGGACCCGGTGTCAACGCGCTTTTGGCGGCGGCAGGCCTGCCGACCGATATCTATGTGCAGTACTTTACCAACGCTATCGACACCAAAACCGAAGGGCTTGATATCGTCAGTGAATATACGACAGGGCTTGGCCGGTTTGGTAACCTTAAGCTTTCCGGCGCCTTCAACTGGAATCAGACCGAGATCACGAACATCAAGGCCAATCCGCCGGAACTGGCCTCATTGGGTGCCAATCTGGTGCTGTTTGACCGTGTCCAGCAGGGTACGCTAACGGTTGGTTATCCCGAAACCAAGGCCGTTCTGGGGGCGAACTGGCGTAGCGATCGCTGGACGGTCGATGTGCGCGCGACCCGTTATGATGACGTCACTCAAGTCGCCACGGTCGCCACTGATGACCGCACCTTTGGGGCCAAATGGATCACCGATTTATCGGTCAGCTACGCTTTTACGGATAAGCTGGGGCTGACGGTCGGCGCGGACAATCTGTTTGATGAATATCCCGATGCGGTCGGGATCGTGTCCGCTAACGGTGGCGGCAAATACGGCGCCTTCTCACCCTTTGGCCAGACCGGCGGCTATTATTACACGCGTCTCGATTACCGGTTTTAAGAGGTATAGATGGAACGGCGATCATTTCTGGCTCTCAGCGCGCTGACTGTGGGACTTGCCGCTTGCGGTCAGTCACCAAAGGGGCAAACCAAGCTCATTCTGGGCGACCAACAGCGTGGCCTGCGTATCCCGGTCGAGGCCGCCAACGCTCTGGAGGGGGCGGATTATCAGGTCGAATGGGCCAATTTCAGTAACCCAACCTCTCTGTTTGAGGCTTCAAGTTCGGGTGCCGTCGATACCCTAATGGCGATCGATAATCTGGTCCTTTTGGGGGCCATTGTCGGGCGGCCCTATAAAATCGTCGCCCACTGGAAATCGGCCTCTGATGGTATTGGCATCGTGGTTCCCGCCAACTCCCCCATCAAGACCGTGGCTGATCTTAAAGGCCGAAAGGTCATAGTCTCAACCGCGCCCGGCGGCACAGCCGATGGCGTCTTTTACGCCGCGATACGCGAAGCGGGACTTAAAGACGATGACGTAAAACCGGGCTATATGCTGCAACCTGATGCTCTGGCCGCGTTTGAGCGGGGCAATATCGACGCTTGGGCGACCAATGATCCTAATCTGGCGCGGGTCGAAGCCACCGGTGCTCGGCTTTTGCGCAATGGTGTCGGCATCAATAAGAGCGTCAGTTTTCTTGCGGCGTCGGATCAGGCTTTGAATGATCCCGCGCGCCGGGTAGCGCTTAAGGATGTTTTGCACAGGATCGCCACTGCCTTTGCGTGGAGTAACGATAATCTTGAGGCCTACGCAAAAATCTACTCCGAAGAGACCCAGCTTTCGCCCGGTCTGGCCTTGACGACACTTAGCCGGCGCGGGCGGCCGGAGCTTAAGCCGATTACGCCGCAAACCATTGCCGATGCGCAAGTTGTTGCCGATCACTATGCGGCCCGCGGTATTTTCCCCCGTAAAGCTGATGTCACCGGCTTTTTTGATACGACCCTGTTTACCTGATCATGAAGCCAGATCGGTCGCATTAGAAAAACTATGCGCACAATCGATCATTACTGCTGTTGACGGGTAGGAATTAGTCCGGCTAATGACGCTTAGGTTTCACATATGAAAAGATGAGACCGTTTATAAATCCCCGCCTAGGGGATGGGATGAAGCGTCCGCCCGTCGGCGGCCCACTAAGAAGTCAACTTCGCGTCCGCTCCTTCAATAAATTTACTGAACCGGTTCGGGGCCTGCCCGATCCGCAGGAGCTGATTATGTCTCGATTAACCGTGCCAAGTTTGGCGCGATACCTGCTTGCGTCCTCATGCCTGATATCGGTGGTGTCTGCGCCGGTCGTTTTTGCCCAATCCACGGAAACCCCAGGTGACAGTGAAACGGTTGAAACCGTTGTGGTCACTGGCACGCGAGCGTCTTTGGCCTCGGCTATTGATCGCAAGCGCCGCGCCGGAACGGTTAGCGATTCGATCGTGGCCGAAGATGTCGGTCAGTTTCCGGATAAGAACGTCGGCGAAGCTTTGTCGCGCATTACCGGTGTGCAGTTGTCGCGTGATTTTGGCGAAGGGGTGGCCGTGTCGATCCGTGGTGTGGAGCCCGATCTGAACCGTGTTGAAATCAATGGTTTGAGCGTGCTGGGCACAAATGGCGAAGGTTCGCGGGGGGCCGATTTCCGTGAGCTTCAGGCCGAACTGATCCAGTCGATCGATGTATTCAAGGGCTTTACGGCTGACATGACCGAAGGCGGCGTCGGCGGCACGGTCTCTATCAAGACCCGCAAGCCGCTCGATTTCAAAAAGCCGACCTATTCGGCGACTTTTTCAGGCCAGAAGCTAAGCCTTGATGATGAATGGACACCGCGTATCAGTCTGTTTGGGACGCGCAAGTTTCTCGATAACCGCTTAGGCGTGCTGTTCAACGCCACCTTTGATCACGTCAATACCCGCCAGGACTATACCGGCAATACCGAATGGGCGCGTCTCGCTGATTTCGATCAATCGCCGGAAAAGACCGTGGACTATTACAACACAGCTTACGGAGCGGACGTTAGCCGCCAGATCGCGGATGTTGATACCTGGGGCGGTTGCTCGTCGCTGACGTCCTCCAACACATCGATTATTTCGACGGCGACCATGCGGTCTCAGTGTCTGACCCAGTGGTGGGACTACACGCCGCGCACAGCCCGTTACCGCGTCTGGGACCGCGAAGATAAGCGCCTATCGGCCGAACTGACCCTGCAATATCGCATCAATGACCAGTGGAGCGTCTGGGGCAGCTATAATAAAAACCAGCGCAGCCAGCGCCTGAACGATCGTAACTATGGCACGGCCTTTACAGCCGTGAACCGCCTGAAGACCGGCTCAATCGTCTCCGGCGATCCGGCGTCTGTGCCGGCCGGTATTGTGGTTGATGATAATCATAATGTCATCGCCTATACCGTGTCGACGCGTCTGGCCGGTGTAACCGTCGGCGGCAATGACGCCTTCTCGACCTCATCGCGCGATTTCCAACTCGATATTGATTCTGACTATGTTTCCGGCGGCTTCAACTATCGTGGTGACAGGCTGGCCATCGAGTTTACCGGCGCGCACGCGGAATCGACCTATTATGACTCCACCAACGGCGTGACGCTGACGGCGGATTCTCCGGGGCTTAAGGTATCGCTTGATCCGTCAACCGGGGTGCCGAGCTTTACCTTCGCGCCGGGCTATGAGACGTCGAACCTCAGCGCCTATAATAGTCTGGCCGTGCAATACCGCCCGCGCGAAAACGACATCACCGAAGACCAGTTCAAGCTCGATATCGACTATGACCTTGACCTGCCATTTTTCACCAAGTTTGAAACCGGCGCCCAATATCGCAAGAGCGGATCTTTGCTCTATCGCGACAGCGGCTACATCGTCTCGACTGGCCCGGATCTGATTGCGGGCACGGCCGATGATATCCGCACCATCAGCGCGCGTATCGACAGAACGTACGACCTGACCACCAATGCAGCCTTGCTGGCATCATTGGCGGGGGCGGTCACGGACCTGCCGTCTTCGTTCTTTGATGGCTATAATGATGTGTCCGGTCAGGCGTCGAACTGGCTGGTGCCCGATACAGCCGCCATCCTTAAGCTGGTTGGCACCGAGGGCTTCAACCACAACAACCTGCGTCAGGCGCTGGGCACGGACGGTAAGGTTTATCCGCAGATTCCGGTTCACGACATCGAAGAAGAGGTCAAGGCGGCCTATGCCAAGCTTAACTTTGAAACGGGATTATTCGGGCTGGAACTGGATGGTAATTTCGGGGTTCGTGTCGTGAGCACAAGCGTGCTGGCGGCGGGACTGCTTCAGCGCAATGAGCGCCGTTCGACCCCAACGGTTGATAATCCGGCGGCGACCACAAATTATCAGATATCGAACAGCATCGTCAGCATTGATGAATCCTACACTGATGTCCTGCCGAGCTTCAACCTCAGTACCTGGCTAATTCCCAATGAACTGACTGTGCGCGTCGGCTGGGCCAAGGTCATGGCGCGGCCAAAGATGACGGATCTGGTGCCGTCGGCGGTTTGTACCTTTGATGCAACGGGCGGCGCTATAGCTGATGATGACTTTGTCGATATCTGCTCGGCCGGCAATCCGGGGCTTAAGCCTTACCGCGCCGACCAGTTTGATCTCAGCGGCG
The DNA here is from genome assembly GCF_014652575.1 of Asticcacaulis endophyticus. Lineage (GTDB taxonomy): Bacteria > Pseudomonadota > Alphaproteobacteria > Caulobacterales > Caulobacteraceae > Asticcacaulis > Asticcacaulis endophyticus. The sequence continues at coordinate 1,848,241 of NZ_BMZB01000001.1, forward strand.
AATGGTATCCTAACCGCGACACCCAATTCAGCGTCGGTCTGTTCCATAAGGATATCAAGACCTACATCCTGAACCGGACTTTGGTGCGCAATGTCGATTATTTCAACGATGGGAATGTGATTGATGTGACCATGCCCATCAACGGGCAGGGCGCCAAGATCAAAGGGGTGGAAGTGGCGTTCAAAACCGCCTTTACCTTCCTGCCGGGTGTGTTCAATGGCTTTGGTATCGACACCAACTACACCTGGTCCGAAGCTGAAAACGGCGGGCTTTACAGTGAACTCGACGGTTCGGAACTGCCGTTCCCTGGCCTGTCGGAGCATAGCTACAACGTTTCGCTATGGTATGATAAGGGCCCGATTAATGCCCGTCTGGCCTATAATGGCCGCACGGAATATCTGGTCACAGCCGCCGATCGTTCAGGTAAGCCGGTGTACCGTGATGGCTCGGAATACCTTGATGGCAAGATTACGTGGAAGGCCTCAAACGGCGTATCACTGTTTGTCGAGGGAAAGAACCTGACGGGAACCGCCGAGCGGGCAACGTCGGGCGATATTCGACTTAATGAATTGTCCTGGCCCGGCAAGCGCGTGTTTGTCGGCGTGACCTATAAGCGCTGATAATCTGATGACAAAGGGGCCGGATGATACATGCGGCCCTTTTTCATGAGTGTCTGTTGATGCTTTAGAACTTCAAGCGCCTGACTTAAGAAAAATGCGCTTTACCGGCGGTGGCGCATGACTATAAGCCTACCGTCATGGTCGAGATTAACACAACATCTGCGCAAGCTGACCTCATCCGATTTTCCGGACTGTCGAAACGGTTTCAGCTGAAACGTGGTCATCAGGATGCGTTGGCAGGCATTGACCTTACGATCCGGCGTGGAGAGATTTTCGGCATAATTGGTCCGTCAGGTTCAGGGAAATCGACCCTGATCCGCATGATCAACCGGCTTGAGCGCCCAACGCAGGGGCGGGTTGAAATCGACGGGGTTGATCTGGCCGGGCTGGACGGGGCGGCCTTGTCTGCGCTGCGCCACAAGCTCGGCATGATTTTTCAGCAGTTCGGCCTGCTGTCGACCAAGACAGCATTACAAAACGTGGCTTTTGCGCTCGAACTGGCCGGAACGGGCACGGCGTCATCGCGTAAGGCGCGCGCACTTGAACTTCTGGAGCGTGTCGGTTTGTCGGCCCACGCGGATAAGTATCCGGCCCAGCTTTCCGGCGGGCAGAAGCAACGCGTCGCCATTGCCCGCGCATTAGCTAATAACCCGAATATATTGCTGTGTGATGAGGCGACCAGCGCGCTTGATCCCTATGCCACTCAGGATATCCTGAGCCTTCTCACCGATCTCAATCGCGATCTGGGATTGACCATTGTTCTGGTTACTCATGAGATGGAAGTTGTGCGTCAGGTCTGTGATCGTGTCGCCATTCTCGATCAGGGGCGACTTGCCGAAGTCGGCGCCGTCGCGGATGTCCTGCTTGACCCCCAAAGCCCGGAGGCTGTGGCACTGGCGGCGCATCTGCTGCCGCGGCCCGAAAACGTCGCATCATCTGAACTGGTGCGCCTGACCTGGTTTGGCGAAGATCGGTTGCACGCCACCGTGTCGGGGCTAGATGTCTGGGTGTCGCTTCATGCCGGTCAGGTGTCGCATTTGAAATCCGGGCTTTATGGGGATGTGTGGGCGACCGTTTCGGGGCCGGAGCGTCTTACCGCGCTCGCACGCCTTCGCGATGCTGGCCTTAAGGTGGGTGAGGTGGCGTCATGACCGAATTTCTGTCCGCTTTTTTCGTTAATGTCGATAGCGGAGAAATCCTCCGCGCCAGTCTGGAAACATTAGGGATGCTCTTCGGGGCGTTAGTCCTGAGTATAGTCCTTGGCCTGCCGCTGGGGATCGGTTTGTCGGTGACCAGCCCGTCAGGCCTAGCGCCCAACCGCCTAAGCTACGGAGCCTTAAGCCTGATCGTCAATGTGCTCAGGTCCGTACCGTTTGTGATCCTGTTTATTCTGCTGATCCCGGTTACGCTGGCTCTAGTGGGAACCTCGCTGGGCGTGCGCGGGGCCATCCCGCCACTGGTACTGGGGGCGGCGCCCTTTCTGGCACGGCTGATTGAGATGGCTCTGCGCGAAGTCGATCCGGCGGTGGTTGAAGCCACGCAGGCGCTGGGGGCTTCAAAGCGACAGATCGTCTGGCGCACTCTGCTGCCCGAAGCCCTGCCGGGCTTGATTGCGGCGGTGACCGTGACGGCGATCGCGCTGGTGTCCTATACGGCAATGGCCGGTGTCGTCGGGGCCGGTGGTCTGGGCGATCTGGCCGTGCGTTATGGTTATCAGCGTTTCCAGACCGATGTCATGCTGGTCACGGTAGTGCTTATTATTTTGCTGGTTCAGGGCCTTCAGGTTGCTGGCGACGCGCTGGTGGCGCGGTTCTCACACAAATAACTTAAGGATATCATCATGTTGTCACGTCGTTTGTTCGTCTCAGGCGTATCCGCCACGGCTCTGGCCGCCTGTGCGCCCGCCAAGCCCAAAAGCGATGTCCTGACTGTGGCCGCAACCGCTGTGCCTCACGCCGAAATCCTCAAAGTCATCACACCTGATCTGGCCGCCAAGGGCATTACGCTTGAAATCAAGGTTTTCAACGATTACGTCCAGCCCAACTTACAGGTCGATCAGGGATTGATTGACGCCAATTATTTCCAAACCTTGCCTTACCTCGAAGCGTTCAATAAGGAACGCGGCACGAAACTTGTGACCGTCACGGGTGTGCATGTCGAACCGTTCGGCGGCTACTCCAAAAAGGTCAAGTCTATCGCGGAGTTGAAGACCGGCGCGGTTATCGCCCTGCCCAATGATCCGTCCAATACCGGCAGAGCCTTGATATTGCTGCATAAGAACGGCCTGATTGAATTGAAAGATGCCGCGAACATCAATGCGACCCTGAAAGATATCAAGTCCAACCCGAAATCGTTCCAGTTCAAGGAGCTGGAATCGCCGTCCCTGCCGCGCGTGCTGGGGGAGGTCGATCTGGCGCTCATCAATACCAACTACGCGCTTGATGCCGGGCTTGAGCCCAAACGCGACGCTCTGATCCTCGAAGGCGCCGACAGTCCCTATATCAACTATCTTGTGGCCCGTGCGGACAAGGTTTCTGACCCGCGCCTCAAACTTTTGTCTAAGGCGTTGACCTCGGCCAAGGTAAAGTCATTTATCACTGAAACCTATAAAGGCGCGGTTCTACCAGCCTTTTGATAGTTTAAGGTCAGGTCGGTGATCGCGTCGCGCTGTCATCGGCTGCAAAGCGCAGGATGATGTCTCTAAGGACCGGGATCTCAACGAGGCCCGCGGCATATTCCGCATCGAACCAAAGCACCTGTCGCTGTCCCATCTCTGGCCACAGCGTCAGTTGCTGGGTAACATTCATCGGAAAGACCTCCACACAAGGTATCAGACACTGACCAGGAAGGCCCCGATCCTTAACATACGCAAAGTTGCCAACAGGGGTATCGCTTATGTCACCAATGATACCCGCTTCCTCATAGGCTTCACGTGCGGCCGCTTCTGGCGGACTCAGTCCGGGGATGGGCTTGCCTTTGGGAATGATCCATTGCCGGCTGCCACGAGAGGTTATCAAAAGGATTTGTAGCCCACCAAAAATTGTCTTCCGGTAGGGAAGGGCGGCATATTGATCTGCATTTTTGTAAGGACCCAGGTTTTCAGTCATAATTGTCCTTGAACGGATGATGTATCAAGAACTAGGGCAAGTCGCATCAGGCTGCAATGTTTAGCAAAGTGAAGTTTAAAGACCAAAGAGTTGATGCTCTAAATCGAGACGGATATTATATGTGTCGTTCGGTTTAGGCGGGCCCCCGCAACCAAAATTAAGGTAGATATTTCTATAAGATAAACACCCTCACGGGCGGCTTCTTTGTTTGTCCCAAACCCCTCCAGCTACCACATAGCTACCAACCAAACACAAAACGCAATCACGGAAATGTGTGGACAAAGGTGGAGGGGGAAATGGCCGAGGTTGGCCCTTAAAGGACGTTGCACAGTTTCGAGCAACTCGCGAAAGCAGAAATAAACCTAACCGCGGTGCCGAGAATAGCTGTCGTCTTCACTGTTGCCGGAAAGGTCGGAGAGCGTCGGATAGCCGTCGGGTGCCAGGTGGATACCGCCCGTCGTGGGTAACTGACGGTCCAAGTCAATGACGGTGATGCCCTTTTGGACGGCCCCGTGCGCGGATGCCCTCATTCAGGTCTGTGATGCGTTGGGCGTTGAAATCGACGCGATCCGGCGGTATGGCGGGCAGGGTGGCAATATAAAGGTCATGGCCTTTGGCCTCCTATCATAACGGTGTAAGACGCCATGATGACTGAGACGGGGGTGGCCGCCTCGAAGGAGAGCGAATTGAACGCCGTGGCGGCGGACGCGAGAACAGGTGAAATGACTGAACGCTTTACGTCCGAACGCCCCCACAGGGCGGATCGTGCCTCAATGACAATCCTAGGGCAGATTTGAACGATAATAACAAGATTAGCTGTAGAGGCGAAAACGGCGAATGTGCCGTTTGGGCTTTAAAATCGATTGTTGCCGCTAGATCTTCGCGCCAAAAAAGCAGGTCATGCAGTTTGAGTATGGTAGCGTCTTTGTCCTTAAATGGCTTTGCATAAGGATGTGGGCGCATGAAACTGAAAACGGTATCGACGATTTTTAGCGTGGTGGCCCTGGTCGCGGGGCTGGCCAATTCAACCACAGCTTCGGCGCACGCCATTTGGTTTGCCCAGCGCGCAAAGCAACTGGCGATGATCTATGGCGTGGGGGCCGATGATCTGGATGCGGTCAAGCGTTTGCCTTTGCTACAAACGGTCAATGGCTATGATGCTGATTGGCAAAAGGTGCCCACCACCATCAAGGCCAATGGCCCGATCGCTACGGTGGACAGCGAAGATCCGGTTACCACTGTGGCCGCCGTCATGGATTACGGTATCTGGGCCAAGGGCAAGGACGGCGAATGGTACAAGAAAGGCCGTGACGAACTGCCTGACGCTGTCGTCGCCGAGCATAACTATAAGTACGGCGTCTTTCTGGGGTCGCTGACGGCCAAGGTGCCGCTACTCGAAGGGCAGGACCTTCAAATCGTCCCGGTCGGTGAAATTCCGGCTGAGTACAATAAGCCTGCAACCTTTAAAGTCATGTTCAAGGGTAAGCCGATAAAGGGCGTTCAAATCCTTCGCGATTACGTCAACGATCCCGATCAAACGCCTCAGATCACCGCTGACGATGGCACAGTAACATTTGATATACGCAATCAAGGCCTGAATGTTGTGGTCGCTATCTATGTCGGCCAAACCGATAATGCGGCCAAGTACGATCATATCGAACACCGCGCCACTTTGTCGTTCGTTCTGCCTCATAAGCCCGAATAAGGAGTTTTCCCTATGCGTTTTACGACTGCTTTTTTAGCATTGGCCCTACTTGGCGCCCCCATGGCCGCATTCGCCCACGGCAATATGAAGCCCCAGCATGGCGGCATCGTGCAGATGTCGGGTGAGACGGTTTTTGAGTTGGTGGTCAAGCCCACAAGCGTCGAGCTTTATGTCTCCGAAGACGATGAACCGGTCGCCAGTTCGGCAGCTACGGCCAAGTTAACCCTGACCGTGGCTGGTAAGAAGACCGAACTGCCGCTGGCGGCCGGTGCCGGTAATGGTTTTGTCGGTGCTGGGATCAAGTTGCCCAAAGGGGCTACAGTCGGCGTAACGGTGGTTGATAAGGCATCGGGTGCCAAGACCTTTACCACCTATACCCTGAAATAATCAGTCTTTATGAGGGTGCCGCGATGACGGTTTCTCCGCCGAAAGCCTTTTCGGCCAGATGGGGTGTGCTTTGTACTTTGTGTGTCCTTGTGGCGTTCATGGTATTGTACGCGCCCGATGCGTTTGCGCACGGCGTTTCTGACAAGGACAAGGCCTATATCCAGTCGATGCAGGGTGTGCATGTCATTCCCTACATGTACCTGGGGGCCAAGCACATGGTCACCGGTTATGATCACCTGTTGTTTCTGTTTGGAGTGATCTTCTTTCTATACAGGCTCAAGGACGTCACCAAATACGTCACCCTGTTTGCGGTCGGCCATTCGATCACCTTGCTGGTGGGGGTGCTGTTTAATATTCGGGCCAATCCCTTCCTGATCGATGCCATCATTGGGTTATCGGTTGTCTATAAGGGGCTTGATAATCTGGGTGGGCTGAAAAAAGTTATCGGTTTCAACCCCAATCCGCGTCTGGCTGTGTTGGTCTTTGGTCTGTTTCACGGGTTCGGACTGGCGACCAAGATCCAGGAGCTATCCTTCTCCCGTGATGGGCTGCTCGGCAACCTGATCAGCTTTAATATCGGCGTCGAAATTGGTCAGTTCCTGGCCCTTAGCCTGATCCTGATCCTGATCCTTATGACTTTGTGGCGGCAAACACCGTCGTTTAAGCGCAGCGCTGTCGTGGCCAATGGGCTGCTGATGTGCGCGGGCTTTATCCTGATCGGCTATCAATTATCCGGCTATTTGGCGAGCAGATGAGATGACCAATTCTGAAACGACCTATGCGGTATCGGCCAAGGCCCTGATCAAGGTATCGGGAGCTGCGTTTGTGGCGGCGGGTGTCATCCTTATCCTGTTCGTTTTGCCGGCGGAACGGGGCATCGACATTACCGGTGTGGGCAAGTTTTTGGGGCTGACCCAGATGGCCGGTGGCGAAGATGCCGCTGATGATACGCCTGATGCTACGATTGTGGCCGAGGGTGCCTATGTGGTGCCGGTGCAGACCAAGGCCAGTATCGTCAAGTCAACACCGATGCGTTCCGATGAAATACAGATCACCTTGGCGCCGCACAAAGGTACTGAGATCAAGGCCCATATGAAGAGCGGCGATCACTTTATCTATAGCTGGACTTCGACGGCTCCGGTCAAGGCTGACATGCACGGCGAAAAGATCGGTGCGCCGGATGGTGAGTTTACCCAATACTGGAAAGAGAAAGGCCTCAGCAAAGATCAGGGCGCCTTTACCGCGCCATTTGATGGCAAGCATGGCTGGTATTTCCGCAATCAGGGCGAAACACCGCTGACGGTCATTGTTAAGACATCAGGCTTTTATCAGGATATGTTTGAGCCTAAATCATAGTAATTTCAGGATATTATAATGAAAACCTATTCCATTGCTGTCATTCCCGGAGACGGTATCGGGAGGGAGGTTATGCCGCCCGCCCTTGAGGTGTTGAATGCGGCTGCTGCCAAATTTGGCTTTGGTCTAGACTATGGTCACTATGACTGGTCTTGCGAGACCTACAAGGCCACGGGGCAAATGATGCCTGATGATGGCTTGGAGCTACTCTCCAGACATGACAGCATCTTTTTGGGCGCGGTGGGTTATCCGGGTGTGCCGGATCACGTGTCCTTGTGGGGGCTGTTGATCCCTATTCGCCGGGCCTTTGATCAGTATGTCAACCTGCGGCCTGTGCGTCTGTTGCCGGGTGTGCCATGTCCCTTGGCCAATAAAAAACCGGGTGATATCGATTTCTGGATCGTCCGCGAAAATTCCGAAGGTGAGTATTCGCAGGAAGGTGGACGCTATGATGAAGGCCTGCCGACCGAAGGCGTCACTCAGGTCGCTCGCTTTACCGCCAAGGGCACTGACCGCATCTTGCGGTATGCCTTTGAGTTGGCCAACAGGCTGGGGCGCAAGCATGTGTCGTCGGCCACTAAGTCAAACGGTATCTATCATTCCATGCCCTATTGGGATGAACGCTTCGAGGCCATGGCCAGAGAATATCCTGACACCAAGGTCGATCAGCATCATATCGATATTCTATGTGCGCGTTTTGTTATGCACCCGGAACGCTTTGACGTGGTGGTTGGCTCGAACCTGTTCGGCGATATCCTGTCCGATCTGGGGCCGGGGGTGACAGGTACGATTGCCGTGGCGCCATCGGCTAATATCAACCCTGAAGGCAAGTATCCATCGATGTTTGAGCCGGTTCATGGTTCGGCGCCGGATATCGCTGGACTGGGCATAGCTAACCCCATTGGCCAAATTTGGTCGGCATCAATGATGCTGGAGCACCTGGGAGAACCCGAAGCCGCGGCAGCCATCATGCGTGCGATAGAAACCGTGCTGACCGCCGCTGATGCGCCCTTGACGCCTGATCTGGGCGGGACGGCCACCACCGATCAATTGGGGGCCGCTATTGCGGCTGCGTTGCAGGCATGAGCATTGAGGGATTAAAGCGCGCTGACCTTTTGCGGCAGCAGGCCCTGATTGGTGGCGTATGGTGCGATGCCGATGCTGGCATGGTAATCAATGTTGATGATCCTGCCAGTCTTGCCACCATAGCCACGGTACCGGATATGGGCGCGGGTGAAGCGGAGCGGGCGGTCACCGCCGCTCATGCCGCCTTATCCGACTGGTCGGCCTTACCGGCCAAGACGCGGGCCAAGTTGTTGCGGAACTGGTTCGATCTGATCGAAACTCATGCCGAAGATATTGCCCTGATCCTCACCCGTGAGCAAGGCAAACCCTATGCCGAAGCCATTGGTGAAATTGCCTATGCCGCAGGATTCATTGAATGGTTTGCCGAAGAGGCCAAGCGCATTTCCGGCGATACCTTGCCGGCGCCACGTTCTGATCAACGATTGATGGTGATCAAGCAGCCCGTTGGAGTGGTGGCGGCTATAACTCCATGGAATTTTCCAGCAGCGATGATTACCCGTAAGGCGGGGGCTGCCTTGGCGGCTGGCTGCACGGTAGTGCTGAAGCCTTCTGATCTGACGCCTTTGACGGCCCTGGCGCTGGCGGTTTTAGCGCAGGAAGCCGGTATACCTGACGGTGTATTCAATGTGGTGACGGGGCAACCGCAAGGTATAGGCTCAGTGCTTACCGGCGATCCACGGGTGCGAAAGCTGACGTTCACGGGGTCAACGGCCGTGGGTAAGTTCCTTACCGCCGCCTGTGCTGGCACCATGAAACGGGTGTCGATGGAACTGGGAGGGAATGCCGCCCTGATCGTCTTTGATGATGCCGATCTGGATGTGGCGGTCGAAGGTGCCATGGCGTCTAAGTTTCGCAATACCGGCCAGACCTGCGTTTGTGCTAACCGTATCCTCGTACAGGATGGCATCTATGATCGCTTTGTCGCGGCCTTGAAACTCAAGGTCGACGCGCTGAAGGTTGCCACAGGGCTGACCTACGGTGCGACCCAAGGGCCGCTAATCAACAAAGCGGCCCTCGATAAGGTGGAACGCCATGTGGCCGATGCGGTCTCAAAGGGAGCGCAGGTCATTACGGGCGGACATGCGCTAAATGATATCGGCGCGGGGGCATTCTTTGCGCCAACCATCCTGACCAATGCCACGACCGCTATGGCTTTATCTCAGGAAGAGACCTTTGGACCGGTGGCGCCCATATTCCGTTTTTATAATGCGTCTGAGGCCGTGGCTATGGCCAATGCGGTGTCAACTGGTTTAGCGGCCTATGTCTTTACGCGTGATCTGTCCCAGGCTCTGGTGGTATCAGAGGGGCTTGAAACCGGCATGGTGGGGCTGAATACCGGGGCGATTTCCACCGAAATGGCCCCGTTTGGCGGTATCAAGGACTCCGGTCTGGGTCGTGAAGGCTCCAAATACGGCATTGAAGAATATCTCGACATCAAGTTCATGCTGATTGGCGGTGTGAGTGCCCTGTAAGTGCAGTCGTTTCACATGCGACAGATGCGCGACTTATGCTGTTTAGGGCATATTTTTGGTTAAAACCCTCTGTCGCACCGGTACATACGGCATGACGCCGAACAGGCCTTCATTAATATGTCATGATGCGTTCAGGTTCAGCGCGGCAATGGGGAAATGTCATAGACCCTGTTGACGAAACCGCGCGGGCTACGTAGGTGTTATAAAATAACATATTGAGTTGCGGAGGCCGTTGATGACCCAAGCCACCCCCCTATCGACATCCGGTGTTCTGTCGCCGCCAAAATCTGTCGCTATACCTGTTGCCAGCCAAAGATTGATTGCCATCGACGCTCTGCGCGGCTTTGTCATGGTGATCATGTTGCTGGATCACGTACGTGAGACGATTTTCCTGCATCATCAGGTGTCTGACCCCATGGCGGCCCTGACCACCGATCCGGCACTGTTTTTCACCCGCATCTCCAGCATGTTATGTGCGCCGGTGTTTGTGTTCCTGACCGGGCTTTCGGCCTGGTTATATGGTCAGAACCACACTAAAAAAGAAGTCTCGGCCTTCCTGATCAAGCGCGGGGCGTTCCTGATGCTTCTGGAGTTGTTCGTAGTCGGCATCGCCTGGTCGGGCAATCTGATCCCTCATACCTTTTGGTTACAGGTCATCTGGGCCATTGGACTGTGTATGATCGTTCTCTCATCCCTGATCTATCTGCCACGCAAGGCTCAGATTGCGTTGGGGCTAGTGATTGTTTGTGGCCATAATCTGCTCGACGGCATCAAGCTTGATGCCTCGTCCCCATTTTTTGTGCCATGGGCCATGCTGCATCAGCGCGATGTGATCCACCTGGGCGGCGACCTGATCGCCAAGACGACCTATCCTATTCTGCCGTGGATCGGTGTCATGCTGCTGGGGTATGCCATGGGGCCATGGTACGCCAAAGGATCGGATGCCGTGAAGCGTCAGAAGAACCTGATTGTGCTGGGTATTGGTCTGGTCATTGGTTTCGTTTTACTGCGGGCTTTGAATGTGTATGGCGATAAGCCCTGGTTTATCACCGATGAGCCGGTGCGCACCGTCATGAGCTTTCTGGCCCTGACGAAGTATCCGCCTTCACTGCTGTTTCTGATGCCGACCATTGGTGTGGGACTGATCCTGCTGAGTGTGTTTGAAAAAGCCGGTGAGGGGCCGGGTTTAAAGCAACTGGCCATTCTGGGCGGCGCGCCGATGTTCTTTTATCTGCTGCACTTGTTTGTCCTTAAAGCGTTTTATCTGAGCGGGGTGGCTATCTGGGGACTCAATCAGGGCGCATTTTTTGGCGTCAGTGTCCTATGGCCGGTGTGGGTGATGTGGCTGGTGATGATCGTGCCGCTGTATTTCCCGGCGCGCTGGTTCTCTAACCTCAAGAAGCGCCGCAAAGACTTGGCCTTCCTGCGGTATCTCTAAATTCAAGCCGCGATATAATCTGCGTTTTGATCGACGTTTACAAACGCTTCGCCTCAAATACCGCTGATTTTCGGACACAAAAACTTCATATTTGCGCCACTCTGATTATCAGCAAATAAAAAAATACATAAATATCGGGGCGAATACAGATTACGATTTAAGGCACCGCAGTAGTGTCCTGAGTGTGATCTTGAGGACGACGGAATTGGGTGAGCGTTGCTTTCATCTTTTGCAATAATAGGGGATTATTATGACTATTCTGAAGCACTACAAATCCGCCCTTTTGGCAGGCTCCGCACTTTTGCTGACGGCACCTGCCGCCTTTGCACAAGATGCCGCTCCGGCCGACAAGGTCGAAGAAGTTGTTATCCAGGGTAAGCGTCAGCCATTTCGCGGTGATGTGCCCTTAAGAAGCGTACCCCAAGCCGTGCAGGTACTTGATGGTGAAATGCTCAAGGATCTGGGCATCACCCGTCTGGATGCCGCGCTTGATATGGCTTCGGGCATTTCGCGCCAGAGCAATTTTGGGGGTCTGTGGGATTCGTTTGCTATTCGTGGGTTTGTTGGCGATCCGAACATGCCGTCCGGCTATCTGGTCAATGGTTATAACGAAGGCCGCGGTTACGGTGGCCCCCGCGATGCCGGCAATGTCGAGCGCATCGAAATCATCAAGGGACCTGGCTCGGCGCTGTTCGGTCGCGGTGAACCTGGCGGTACGGTCAATATTATCACCAAGAAGCCTAAGTTCTCTCAGGAAGGTTCGGTCAATGCGACGATCGGTGAATTTGATCTCTATCGTGTCGATGCCGATTACACCAACAGGATCACCAGCAATATCGCCGGACGCATTACGGGCTCCTATGAAGAAGCAGGCAGCTTCCGCGACACGATTGAATCAAAGAAATACAGCATCAATCCGTCGTTTCTGGCACGCCTGACCGATACGACGACGCTAACCTATGACCTGAGCATTACCCATCAGGAAGTGCCTTTCGATCGGGGTATCGTGGTGGTGAATGGTAACCTGAACACCGTGCCCGCCAACCGTTTCTTAGGAGAGCCCGGTGACGGACCGATCAAGATCAACGCGGTCGGCCATCAGTTCGGTATTGCCCAGAAAATCAGCACCAACTGGAATTTACTGTTAGGGCTGGGTATTCGCGATACCACCTTCCAGGGCTTCTCGACCGAAGCCGAACTGGCAACGGGCCGTCAAAAGCTCTATCTCGACGGCACCAACCTGTCGCGTCAGCGTCGTGAGCGTGATTATCAGACCTCAAGTGTTCTGCCGCGGGCTGAATTGTCGGGTCGCTTCAAGACCGGCAGCTTTACGCATCATATCCTGATCGGCGCGGATTACGAAGATCTGGAATATGATAATATTCAAAAGCGCTATCGTCCCGGCACAGCCTCATTAGCCCAAACTGAAGCGGCGGCCAATTCGGTCAATATCTTCAATCCGGCCTATGGCAAGCTGCCTGCCACAACAGCCGTGGTTACGAACACACTGGAAAAGGTTGAATCCAAGGGGATTTATCTTCAGGATCAGATCGACCTGACCGATCAGTGGAAATTCCGGATCGGTGGCCGCTATGACAAGTTTGAGCGCGAGTTCATCAACCGTGCCACTAATATTACGATCCCGGATGACATCTCGAAGTTCTCACCCATGGTCGGACTGGTGTATGAGCCTACTAAGACGGTGTCGGTCTATGCGTCTTATGGCGAAGGCTTCCGTCCTCAATCGGGTGCTGATGCCAGCAACAACCCGTTTGAGCCGGAATTGTCCAAGTCCATCGAGCTTGGCATGAAGGCTGAAGCCTTTGATGGTGCTTTGAGCGGTTCGATGTCGATCTATAAGGCGGAAAAGAGCAATATCCTGACCGCCGATCCGATTAATGCCAACTTCTCCATCGCTGTGGGTAAGGCCGAAAGCAAGGGCTTTGAAGCGGACGGTAAACTGGAATTACCCGGTGATATCAAGATCATGGCATCATATGCCTATACCGACGCCTATGTGTCGGAAGGGATGAAAGACCCTGATTTCAGCCTGACGGTGCTGGCCGGTGATCCCTTGATCAACGTTGCCAAAAACAGCGGCAATATCATGGTGTTCAAGGACTTCCATGCTGGTGATACCGTCTATAGCGTCGGTGCCCGTGCCAACTATGTCGGTGAACGTCTTGGCGAAACCGGCACCAAATTCATGCTGCCGGACTACACTCTGGTCAGCCTGTTTGCCGGTTATAAGCCGACCGAACACATCAAGGTCACGGCTGAGATCAATAACCTGTTCGACGAGGATTACTTCAGCGCCTCTTATTCGCGCCTGTGGATCATGCCGGGGGCTCCACGCACCGCCAAGATCAGCCTGGGCTATAGTTTCTAAACGACCACTCTACGACCTGGATTTAACTTTGCGCTCTCCTTTCACCTTAAGGAGGGCGCTTTTTTATGAAATTGATCATGAGCTTATTGTACAAATCTCAAGTGACGCGCGGTCAGGCCTGGCAGGCGATTTTTAGCCGTGAAATGCCCGATCTGGCCTTTCATATCTGGCCGGAACCTTGCGACCTTAAGGCCGTGAAATATCTGGTGACCTGGCAATTTACACCAAAACTGATCGATAGCCTGCCGGCATTAGAGGTGATCTTTTCCGTCGGGGCGGGCGCCGATCAGTTTGACCTTAGCCATGTGTCAGCCCACATCAAGGTCGTGCGGATGATCGATACGTCGATCAGTGACGGCATGGGCGAATATATCACCTTCGCTACACTCTATTTACACCGGCATATGATGGATTACCACCATCAGCAGGCCGCGGGAATATGGCATGAAATTCCGCTGATACCCGGCCCAAAGCGCACCGTCGGAATTATGGGCCTGGGGCAACTGGGACAGGTGGCGATCAATCGCCTCAAACCCTTTGGGTTTAAATTGCGCGGTTGGAGCCGTTCGGCGCATCAAATTGACGGCGTGGAAGGCTTTGCCGGAGAGGGGGAACTCAAAGCTTTTTTGGCCGGTTGTGATATCCTGATTTGCCTGTTGCCACTGACGGCTGAAACTACCGGAATATTATGCCGCAGTCTGTTTGAAAGCCTGCCAAAAGGTGCCAGCGTGATCAATGCTGGGCGCGGGGGGCACCTGGTTGAGGCTGATCTGATTGATGCGTTGTATAGTGGCCAGCTTTCAGGCGCGGTGATTGATGTGCTGAGTGTTGAACCGGCGCCGGCTACGCACTCTTTCTTCAATCATCCCCGTATTTTGCTGACACCGCACATCGCAGCCATGACCGATGCGGATAGTGCCGGGCACGTCCTTTTGGACAATGTGCGCCGTCATCGCTCAGGGCAGGATATGGTTGGACAGATCGACCGAAAACGCGGCTATTGAGGCTTGAAATCCATCACGGCAAATTATGCTGATTATTTGCCGTGAAAAGATGCTTTGTCATCGATTTTGAGGCGTAATCGGCGCGATAGCGGAGTCTAAACTGCGTTAAGGTCGGCATATAATCTTCGAAAGTATTCCCATGACCATCACCTTCCGACCGAAATATATCAGCTTTGATTGCTACGGCACCCTGATCTATTTCCAGATGGCGCCGATGGCGCGCAAGCTGTTCGCTGATCGCGTAGCACCTGAACACATGGACGCCTTCTGCAAGGATTTTTCCAGTTACCGTCTTGATGAGGTCCTGGGGGATTGGAAGCCCTATTACGAGATCGTCTATAATTCGGTTCTGCGTACGGCTAATCGCTGGAAGGTGCCCTTTCGCGAATCTGATGTGGCCGAAATCTACGCTGCTGTGCCGACCTGGGGCCCGCATCCGGATGTCACGGCCGGGCTTGCCAAGATCGCTGACAAAATTCCGCTGGTGATATTGTCCAATGCCATGGACACGCAGATCCCGTCCAATGTCACCAACCTTGGCGTGCCGTTCTACCGTGTTTACACTGCCCAGCAAGCCAAGGCCTATAAGCCGCGTTTGCGTCCATTTGAATACATGATCCAGTCTCTGGACGCCAAGCCCGAAGACTTCCTGCACGTGTCGTCATCCATGCGCTATGACATAATGTCGGCTAATGATATCGGCATCAAGGACAAAGCCTTCGTCAATCGTGGCCATGAGCCGGGTACGCCTTTCTATAACTACGCCGAAATCAGTGATATTGGTGGTCTGGCGGGTCTGGTAGGTTTGTAATCACATGAGCGCCGTCGCCCATCCCCTCGGTTTGTCCTACTGGCTTGATACGGCCCCGGCCTTTACCGGTGCGGTCGAAGGACCCGTTGCGGGACAGTATGATGTCTGCGTTGTCGGGGCGGGGTTTACCGGGTTGTCGGCGGCGCTTTATCTGGCCAGGACGGGCGCTAAGGTCGTGGTGGTCGAGGCTGGTGACGTTATGGGTGCTGCGTCAGGGCGCAATGGTGGTCAGTGCAATTCCGGCACCGCCCACGATTACGGTGCCTTGGCGAACCGTTTAGGTAAGGATCAGGCCAAGGCCATGTACCGTGCCTATGCGGCTTCGGTCGATACGGTGGAGGCCATGGCTCACGATGAAGCTATTGATTGCGATTTTAACCGCTGTGGACGCCTTAAGCTGGCGACTAAACCAGAGCATTTCCAAAAGCTGGAAAAGGCTTATGAGCGACTGATTGTGGACGGCGTTGACCGCCATGTAAAGCTGGTTCAGCCTGCCGATATGGCATCTGAGATTGGCTCAACTCAATTTCATGGTGGTCTGGTGCAAACCACGGGGGCGCAATTGCATGTTGGCCGCTTCGGACGCGGTCTGGCCGATCGGGCTGTGTCGGCGGGTGCGCAGATTTTCGACCAATGTGCCGTCAGCGCCATTCGGCGCCTGAGTGACGCAAAATTTGAGGTTACCTCACAGCGCGGCACATTTGAAGCGGCGCATATCCTGCTGGCCACTGGCGGCACGGGACCAAGTTCGTCTAATTCTGAGCCCTTTCAGTATTTCCGCAAGCGTATTGTTCCGGTCGGCAGCTTTATCATCGCGACCGAACCTTTGTCTGAGGCCGTTCTCGATCAGATCGTCCCGACCCGTCGCAACTATGTGACCTCCAAGAATGTTGGCAACTATTTCCGAGTTTCGCCCGACCATCGGCTAATCTTTGGCGGTCGGGCGCGTTTTGCCATGTCGAGCCCGCGTTCCGACGGCAAGAGCGGTGAGGTGCTTAAGCGCGCCATGACGGATATTTTCCCCCAGCTTATGGGCGTCCGCATTGAGTATTGCTGGGGCGGGCAGGTCGATATGACCGAAGATCGCCTGCCACGCGCCGGCACTCATGAGGGCATGTCGTTTGCCATGGGCTATAGCGGTCATGGCGTGCAGATGTCGGTGCATATGGGACAGGTCATGGGCGCGAAAATCGCCGGTCGTGAAGCTGAGAATCCCTGGGATTTAAACTGGTCGGCTATTCCGTTCTACACGGGTCGGCCATGGTTTTTGCCGGTTGTCGGGGCCTATTATAAGCTTCAGGACATTTTACACTGATGGCTCAGGACCTTGCTCATCGTCGTGACGTTCTGACCGGGCTGACCGCCACGGCGGCAGGCTTGTGGTTGCCGCAAACCGTGCAGGCCCAACCTAAGCCCAAGCGCGGCGGTCGTATTCGCGTGGCCTGTATGTCCAGTTCTATGGCCGATACGCTTGATCCGGCCAAGGGGGCATTGTCCACCGATTATGTGCGCCACTACATGTTCTATAGCGGCCTGACCCAATATGATAAGGGCCTGACCTATAAACTGGCCCTGGCTCAGTCAATTGAGACCAAAGACCGCATTACCTGGGTCGTCACCTTACGTAAGGGCGTTGTGTTCCACGATGGGGCAAGATTGAAACCGGCAGATGTCGTCTATTCGATTAATCGCCATAAAAATCCGGATACTTCGTCCAAAGTCAAGCCGATTGCCGAGCAGTTTGCACAAGTGTCGCAAACTGGCCCTTCGGAAGTTACCATCCGCCTGACCACGGCCAATGCCGATTTGCCGATGATTTTGGCCGCCTCGCACTTTGTGATCATCAAGGCGGGCACGACCGATTTCAAAACCGCTATCGGCACAGGCCCCTATCGTTGTACGCAGTTTAAGCCGGGGGTGCGTACCGTTGGCACGCGTTTTGACAATTACTGGAAATCAGGCCTGCCCTATCTGGATGAGATCGAATTGATCGGCATCCCGGATGAGGTGTCACGGGTCAATGCGCTATTGTCAGGCGATGTACAGTTGATCAGTCCGATCAATCCACGTTCGACCCGTCGGGTGCGCGGATCAAACAAGCATACCGTAGTTGAGACCAAATCAAGCCTCTATACCGATCTGATTGTGCGTCAGGATGCCTTTGGTGGCGAAGACTTTACCCTCGGCATAAAACACCTGCTGAACCGCCAACTCATCTCCAAGGCATTGTTCAGAGGCTTTGCGACGATTGGCAATGATCAACCGATTGCGCCCAACAATCCCTATTACCTCGAAGGCTTGCCTCAACGGACGTTTGATCCGGATAAAGCAAGGTTCCACTTCAAACGGGCCGGAATTGGTCGCACGCGCGTACCCTTGTTTGCCTCGCCTGCGGCCGAAGGCTCGGTCGAGATGGCCATGATCATGCAGGAGGCCGGGGCCAATCTGGGGCTCAATCTCGAAGTCAAACGCGTACCCGCCGATGGCTACTGGTCGCATCACTGGATGAAGCACCCCCTGACCTTTGGCAATATCAATCCGCGCCCAACGGCTGATCTGGTGTTCAGTCTGTTCTTCAAATCCGACGCGCCGTGGAATGAATCCGGGTGGAAGAATGCCCGCTTTGATCAATTGTTGACTCTGGCGCGTGCCGAAGCCGATGAGGCCAAGCGCAAAAGCCTGTACGGTGATATGCAAACCATCGTCCATGAAAAGGGCGGTGTGGGTATCCCGGTATTCATCAGTCTGGTTGATGCCTATGATAAGCGCCTGATGGGCTATGAGCCGGTGCCGATTGGTGGGCTGATGGGCTATGGTTTTGCTGAATATGTGTGGTGGGGGGCGTGATGCGCGTCGGTCTTCTCATCTTGAAACGCCTCGGCGCGGCCTTACTGACCTTGTGGCTGGTATCGCTGTTAGTGTTTATCCTAAGCTCGATGCTGCCCGGTGATGCGGCGTCAGAGATGCTGGGCCAAAGCGCAACCCCTGAAGCCGTTGCCGCTTTGCGCTTGAAGCTAGGCCTCGATCAGCCCCTCTATGTGCGATATTTTCAGTGGTTGTTCGGTCTGGTGTCGGGGCATCCCGGTCAATCAATGATCAGCGGTCTGCCGGTTGCGGAAATTATCGGCACGAGGCTGCCCAAATCCCTGTTTCTGGCCGGTTTGACCGCCTTGGTATCGGTGCCGGTGTCGCTGACCATTGGTATTGTTTCGGCGATCTATCGCAACAGCTTCATTGACCGGGCACTTAATGTCATGACCCTGTCGATGGTGGCGGTGCCTGAATTTCTGGTGGCGACGCTGTCGGTATTGGTGTTTGCAGTGAGCCTGCGTTGGCTGCCGGCCTTGACGATCATTCCTGATGTCGCCGATCCGGCATCAATTGCGCGGGCCTATGCCTTACCTGTCATGACCCTGTGCTTTGTGGTGGTGGCCCAGATGGCGCGCATGACCCGCGCTGCTGTCGCCGATCAACTGGATCAGCCCTATGTTGAGATGGCCGTACTCAAAGGCCTCACCAAACCACGGGTTATCCTGCGCCATGTCCTGCCCAATGCCACGGGGCCCATCGTCAATGCGGTGGCCTTGTCATTGTCCTATCTGCTGGGTGGTGTGGTCATTGTTGAAACCGTTTTCAATTATCCCGGCGTGGCCAGCCTGATTGTCGATGCGGTCACCAGCCGCGACATGCCGCTTCTGCTCGCCTGCACCATGGTGTTCTGCACGGCCTATATGGTTTTGGTGCTGATTGCTGATGTGGCGGCCATTCTGGCTAATCCGAGGCTTGCGCGCTCATGAGAAAATCCTATTCCCTTGATGCTGAAGCCCTGCCGCAAGATGGACTTGCGGTGGCGGAGCGCGCCTGGAAATCCCTTTCGATATCCGGGCGTGTAGGTCTGGTGTTGGTGATTTTTTGGCTGTTTATCGCTGTCTTTGGGGCCTTTCTGTCGCCCTATAGCCCCAGCGCCTTTGTCGCCGACGATGTGTTCCTGCCCATGAGTGCCACCCACTGGCTGGGCAGCGATTATCTGGGACGCGATACCTTAAGCCGCGTGTTAAGCGGCACACGCTATACTGTGGGGTTGGCATTTTTTGGGGCGCTGTTGGCCAGTGCTACAGGCACCTTTCTGGCGCTGTATGCCGCCGTAAGCCAGGGCGTACTCGATGAGGTGATCAGCCGATTGATGGATACGCTCATTTCAATCCCGTCCAAGATTTTCGCTTTGGTTTTGGTGGCGGTATTTGGTGCGTCCTTGCCGTTGTTGTTGCTGACTGCGGCGATCATCTATCTTCCGGGATCGTATCGTATTGCCAGGGCATTGGCCGTCAATCTTAATTCTATGGATTATGTAGAAGTGGCCCGTGTCCGCGGTGAGCGTAAGCTCTACATCGTTTTTCATGAAATCCTGCCCAACATGCTCAATCCGATGATGGCCGATTTCGGTTTGCGATTTGTGTTCGTGGTGCTGCTGCTGAGTGGCATGAGCTTCCTGGGCCTTGGGGTGCAGCCGCCCGCCGCCGATCTGGGGTCGCTGGTGCGTGAGAACATGTCGGGCTTGCAGGATATTGCCCCGGCCATTCTGGCGCCCGCCATCGCCATCGCCACCTTGACCATCGGCGTCAACCTGTTGATCGATGCCTTGCCGCAATCCGGTAATGGCAAGGGAGGGCACTGAGCATGGCCGTTACCGTCAATGTCAGCCACCTTAAGGTCGCCGCACGCGGTGAGGGCGGGATGCCCATTCCCATCATTCGTGACGTCAGCTTTTCTATCAAAAAGGGCGAGGTTTTGGCCCTGATCGGTGAGTCCGGTTCAGGGAAATCAACCATTGCCCTGTCGCTGATGGGCTATACACGTCCTGGGCTTGAGGTCGTGGGCGGCCGCATTCAGGTCGGTGATCAGGATGTATTGGCGCTGAAATCGGATGAACTGCGCGCCCTGCGGGGTAAGACTGTGGCCTATGTCGCCCAAAGTGCTGCCGCCAGCTTTAATCCGGTAGTGCGTATCATGGATCAGGTGATCGAGACCGCCGTGACCACGCAGATGTGCACGCGTGCCGTGGCTGAGGCCAAGGCTATTGGTTTGTTTAAATCTTTGGCGTTACCTAACCCCGAAACATTAGGCCATCGTTACCCCCACGAGGTATCCGGCGGGCAGTTGCAGCGGTTGATGGCGGCTATGGCTCTGATGGCTGATCCGGCCCTGGTGATCTTTGATGAGCCGACAACGGCACTGGATGTCACGACCCAGATTGAGGTGCTTCGGGCCTTCAAAGCGGCGGTCAAGGAACGGGGTGTCACCGCGGTTTATGTCTCTCACGATCTGGCGGTGGTGGCACAAATCGCCGATCAGATCGTTGTCCTGCAACACGGCGAAGTCCGTGAGGCTGGCCAGCGTGATCAGATACTGCACGAACCTGATGCCGATTACACCCAAAGCCTGATGCAGGCCGCGCAGCCCGAAAAACGGGTACGTCCGTCACCGGCCAAAGCCTTGGGGACGATGGCGCCTATCCTGCAAATTAAGGGCATGAAGGCGGGTTACGGCAAGGCCCGTGACGGCAGTTTGCAAAAGACGGTACTTGATAATATCGATCTGACCATTGAACCGGGGCGGGCTTTAGGAATTATCGGCGAGTCTGGCTCAGGCAAATCGACCCTGGCGCGGGTGATCGCCGGGATGTTGCCGCCGGCCGCCGGACAAGTGTGTTTTCATGGTGAGGTGTTACCACCGTCGCTACGCGCCCGCAGTCGTGATCAACTCCGGCGCATCCAGATAGTGTTCCAGAACGCCGATACTGCCATCAATCCTGCCCAGACGGTGGGCGAAGTGCTGGCCCGACCGCTACAGTTCTATTACGGCCTGAAAGGTCAGGCCCTGACGAAGCGGGTGAACGAACTGCTTGATTTGATCCGCATGCCGTCATCAAGTGCTGATCGGCTGTGTCGCAAGATGTCGGGTGGCCAAAAACAGCGGGTCAACCTGGCGCGAGCGCTGGCCGCCAAGCCCGACCTGATCCTGTG
Source organism: Asticcacaulis endophyticus (assembly GCF_014652575.1). Classification (GTDB taxonomy): domain Bacteria; phylum Pseudomonadota; class Alphaproteobacteria; order Caulobacterales; family Caulobacteraceae; genus Asticcacaulis; species Asticcacaulis endophyticus. Next base: position 1,869,639 of record NZ_BMZB01000001.1, read on the forward strand.
CGACGAAGTGACCTCAGCGCTGGATTCAGTGGTCGCCGCAGCTATTCTCGACCTAATGGCGGAGCTGCGTCATGAGTTGAACCTGACCTATGTCTTCATCAGCCACGATATTTCTGCCGTGCGGGCCGTGTGCGATGATATCATGGTGCTCTATGCCGGTACTCAGGTCGAAGCGGGGCAATCGCAGGCCTTTAAATCGGCACCTTATCATCCTTATACCGACCTTCTCATTTCTTCGGTGCCGCAATTGCGTCGCGGCTGGCTGGAAGAGGCGCGTCCCGGCAGTTCGGGCGCACAAGCGCAACCCGAAGATGGCCTGTGTCGCTTCCTGCCACGCTGCTCGCTCAAAATCCCCGGTCTGTGCGATACCATGCCCGCCCCGCGTCATGCCCTGAGTGATGGACGCAACATCCTTTGTCATCTTGATGAGCCTTCTTTGAGGGCCGCCCAACTGGAGACTGTCTGACTATGGCCCCGCGTTTTTACCGATTGGCGGAAACCGGCCGTAAGGTTGTCAATCTTACGCTCGACGGGCAGCCCGTCGCGGCCCTCGAAGGTGATACCTTGATGGTGGCGCTGCTGAGTGCCCATGGCCATCTGCGTCGGTCTGAGTTTGGCGATGGGACGCGCGCCGGATTTTGCCTGATGGGGGCTTGTCAGGATTGCTGGGTGTGGACCGAAGACGGCGAGCGCTTACGGTCCTGCTCAACGGCGGTCAGTGACGGCCTGAATATACGCACTAACCCTCCGGAGGTTTCATGGTCGGACGTGCTCTAAACACACTGAAGGTCGTTATCATCGGGGCCGGACCCGCCGGAGTACGTGCCGCGCAAACCTTGGTGGCAGCGGGTGTGCGCCCAACCGTCATCGATGAAGGCCGCCGCGCGGGGGGGCAGATATATCGTCGCCAACCGGATAATTTTACGCGTAGCCTTGAAACCCTGTACGGCACCGAGGCGTCTCGCGCGCAAGGTATTCACGATACCTTTGACGGTTTGGTCGATCAGATCGACTATCTGCCGGAAACTCTGGTGTGGAATATCTCTGACGGGCGGGTGTTTGCCGTCTCAGAAAAGCGTGAAACGACGATCGAATACGATGCCCTGATCATATGTTCAGGGGCTACGGATCGGCTGATGCCTGTCAAGGGCTGGGACATGGCTGGGGTCTACAGCTTGGGCGGCTCGCAGGTGGCGTTGAAATCGCAAGCGGTGTCGATTGGCCAGCGGGTGATCTTCATGGGCACGGGGCCGTTGCTGTATCTGGTGGCCAGCCAGTATCTCAAGGCCGGCGCCGGAGTGGTGGCAGTGCTCGACACGTCCAGCTTTATCAAGCGAGTGGTGGCAGCCCCAAAGCTGATGAGTGCGCCCGACGCATTGATCAATGGTCTGAAATTTACGTTGGCTCTGAAAGCCGCCGGTGTTCCAGTATTGACGGGTATCAGGCCGCTTGAAATCACCGGTGACGTCGAATCTGGCGTGTCGGGTCTGATCTTTGAGACGGGGGCTGGCGAACACCGTGAGATCAAGGGCGACGCCGTGGCCATGGGGTATCACCTGCGCCCGGAAACCCAACTGGCGGATCTGACGCGCTGCGAGTTCGCCTTCGATGAAAAGTCGCACCTGTGGTATCCGAAGGTCGATGAAGACGGGCGGGCGACCACGGCCAATGTTTATCTGGCCGGAGACGGGGCGCGCATCTTAGGGGCGCGGGCGGCGGAGGTCAGCGGCAAGCTGGCGGCGCTGGCGTGCCTGAAAGACGCCGGGGCACCGGTCTTAGACAATGAGATTATGGCTCTGCGGCAGGATATGGCCTGCTGGAAGCGCTTTGCCACTGGCTTGCGTGAGGCGTTCCCGTGGCCCGCAGAGCAGGCGGCGAAACTGCCCGATGAAACCGTCGTTTGTCGTTGCGAAGCCATCACGGCCGGTGAACTACGCCGCACCGTCAATGCCATGGGGGCCAAGGAAGCCAACCGCGCCAAGGCTTTCAGCCGTGTGGGCATGGGCAGGTGTCAGGGGCGGTATTGTGCGTTGGCTGGAGCTGAGATTATCGCGGCAGCGGCCGGGATTCCTGTGTCTGAGGCGGGGCGTCTGCGGGGTCAGGCCCCGGTCAAGCCCTTGCCCATCTGTATAGAGGACGACGAAGCGGCAGCGGCCATTTCCACTGTACGAGAACTGACTAAATGAGCCAATCTGTCAATAATCAGTCGGATGTCATCATAATTGGTGGTGGCTTGATGGGGGCGTCGGCAGCCTTTTTCCTGCGTCAGCGCAATCGCTCGGTGACCTTGCTGGAAACGGGCCTGATCGGTCAGCAGGCGTCGGGCGTCAATTTTGGCAATGTTCGCCGTCAGGGCCGTCCTCTGTTTCAGTTACCTTTGGCCGGTCGGGCCTCGCCGATATGGCGCAATATGAACGCACTTCTGGGCGAAGACGTCGAATATATTCAGTCCGGTCACATGCGGGTCTGCTACCGTGAGCGCGCCGAACTGGCCGACAGTTTTGAAACCTATGCCCGTGAGGCCAGACAGTACGGCCTTGATCTTGAAATCCTCAGTGGCAATGCCTTGCGCCAAAAGTTTCCGTTTCTGGGGCCGGACGTCTATGCCGGTTCCTATTCAGCGACCGATGGCCATGCCAATCCGCGTCTGGCGGCCCCGGCCTTTGGGCGGGCGGCAGCACGTTTGGGGGCCAACATCTGCGAAAATACCGAGGTGGTGCGGGCTGAAAAAGACGGCGTAGACTTTCGAGTGACGGCCAAAGGCGGTCGGGTGTTCAAAGCGCCGGTGCTGCTGGTGACCGCAGGTGCCTGGGGCAATGCCTTGTCGGAACAGTTTGGCGAGCCCGTACCCTTGACGCCGCGTGGTCCCAATATGTCAGTGACCGAACCCGTGCCCTATACTCTCATGCCGACGGTGGGGGTTTCGACGCCTCTGGAGATCGAGACCGTCTATTTTCGGCAAATTCCGCGCGGTAATATCATTATTGGCGGCTCCACCCGTGCAGCGTCCTACCCGGATATCCGCCGCGCCTATGTGAAGCCGGAAAATACCCTGACCCAGCTTCGCGAAATCCGTCGACTGGTGCCAGCCTTGGGGCGGCTTAATATCATTCGCACCTGGAGCGGTATCGAGGGTTATATGCCCGATTCGCTGCCTGCCATGGGGCCATCGGGGACTACCAGCGGGCTTTATTACGCGTTTGGGTTTTCCGGGTCTGGCTTTCAGGTCGGCCCGGCGGTCGGTGACGTTATGGCAGAACTGATCGATGAAGGGGCCACGACCACGCCTATAGAGATGTACGATATTCGTCGTTTGAAACCGGTTGCGGTTTAATGAGCGGCTTGAAATAAAGAAGGGCGTGTCTCAGGGGGGATTTGAGACACGCCCTTTGCAGTTAGCCAGCGGGGAGCCGCTGACAATGCCCTGATGTGATTAGAACTCTATCAGGGCCGTTTTGAATTTCAGATTGGCTTCGAACGCCTGCCGCCCCAGATCCTTGCCAATGCCGGAGCGCTTATAGCCGCCGGTCGGCAGGATGAAATCATGACTGCGACCATAACGGTTGATCCACACCGTGCCCGCTTCAAGGCGGCGCATACCACGCATGGCGCGCTCAAGATCAGAGGTGAAAATACCGGCCGCCAGACCATACTGGGTGTCGTTGGCCAAGGCGTAAGCTTCGTCTTCGTCGGTAAAGGTTTGCACGGTAAGTACCGGCCCGAACAGCTCTTCACGCACGGCCTCAGTAGTTTGATTAACCCCCGACAGGATGGTGGGCGTGTAATAGGCCCCTGATGAAGGGCCATCAGCACGGCCCGATCCGGTGATCAGTTCAGCGCCGCCCGTCAGGGTGCGTTTAACGATGGCGTCGATATCATCGAACTGCTTAGCTGAAATGATCGGTGGTAAGGTGGCTGTGCTATCCCAGGTCGGTCCGGCGCGCAGGCTTTGGAAAATCGTTGTCACCCGCGCGATGAGTGTGTCGGCTATGCCCGCCTGCACGATCAGGCGCGATCCGGCGACGCAGACCTGGCCGGCATTGAGGGTGATGGCACGGGCAATGGTTGCCGCAACCTTATCCACGTCCTTGATATCGTCAAACACTACTTGAGGGCTTTTACCCCCCAGCTCCAGGGTAACAGGCTTGGGCCCCGATTGAGCGCAGGCGGCCATGATCGCCGATCCGGTGCGGGTTGAACCGGTAAAGGTCACTTTGGCGATCTTGGGGTGGCGCACCAGTGCGTCCCCAGCTTCGTGCCCAAGGCCCTGAATGACATTAAAAATACCCGCCGGAATTCCCGCCGTTATGGCCAATTCTGCCAGCCTGACCATCGAAAACGGAGTCAATTCCGAGGGCTTGAGCACCACGGCATTGCCGGCGGCCAAGGCGGGAGCGACTTTCCAGCTTCCCATCACCAAGGGCAGGTTCCACGGCGATATGGCCCCGATCACACCGTAAGGCTCGGCAATAATCAGGCCCAGTTTGTCGGACGAAGTCGCCGCGACATCGCCACCCATCTTGTCGGCAAATTCGGCATAAAAGCGAATGCCCTCGGCGGTAAAAGGGATATCCCACGCCTTGACATCAACCAGAGGGCGGGTCGATCCCACCGCTTCGAGAGGCGCCAGAGCTTCTACATCTGCATCGATCAGATCAGCCCACCGGCGCAGGATTTTCATGCGATCACGTGGTGGCATGGTCGCCCAGCCGCTCTGTTTGAACGCTTGGGCGGCATTTTCTACCGCGGCATCAACCTCATCCGCTGTGGCGCAGGGGATATAGCCATAGACCTGCCCATCCGAAGGGCGGCGAACATCGAGAGGCTGACCTGCACCGTTTACCCGTTGGCCGCCGATAAAGTGCGTGCCTTTTATAGTGATAGTATTGGGGTCGATATCGTAAGCGGTGAGGGCGGACATGGCTGTTTCGACTCTTAAACATAAGGCTGAATTGCCTCCCAAATTTAATCTCCGGTCGCGGCAGATGCAGGGGCAAAAGAACCCGAAAGTCGCAAGATTGTTCTGAATTGCTTGCGACTGCGGCATGGAATGCCATGGATTCGGCGCTATAGATTGAGGGTATTGAGTAAGGATGCAGTAATGGACACTGTGACGGACGCGGCCTTAAGTTTCCGAGCGATGACGCCGGCTGATCTTGATCAGGCCTATGGCCTGTCCATGGCGGTTCGTTGGCCCCATCGCCGCGAAGACTGGTCAGCACTGTTACGCCTCGGGCAGGGCTTTGTTGCCGAAAGTAAGGGGCAAATTGTCGGCACTACCATGTTATGGCCGTACGGCGCAGATGCCGCCAGCCTGGGGATGGTCATCGTGGCTGAAGATTATCAGGGGCAAGGCATAGGCCGTCAGTTGATGAATGCCGCCCTGAAAGCCGCCGATGGCCGAACCGTGCAGCTAAATGCCACCGACGAAGGCCTGCCGCTCTATCAAAAACTGGGCTTTGTGCCGGTTGGGGCCATCCATCAGCATCAGGGGTCTGCCTTTTCCATGCCGGTCATTGAATTGGGTGAAGGTGAGCGTTTGCGCCCCATGGGGACTTCGGATCGCCCGGCACTTATTCAACTGGATACAGAAGTTACCGGTCTTGAACGTGAGGGCCTTTATAGGGCCGTGTTTGCTAAGGCCAAGGGTATCGTCATTGATTGCGAGGGTGACATCCGTGGCTTTGCGTTGATGCGCCGTTTCGGGCGGGGCTACAGTATTGGCCCGGTTATTGCCCGCGACCTGAATGGTGCCAAGGCGATTATCTCTTACTGGCTGGGCTCAAATCCAGGTTTGTTTATTCGCCTGGATGTCACTGAGGAGAGCGGTCTCACGCCTTGGCTTGATGAAGCAGGCCTTACTCAGGTAGGGCGGGTCGTCACCATGAAACGTGCGGCAGTCACAAAACCGGCAACGGACTCATCACTCAAATTATTCGCCATCACCAGTCAGGCCTTGGGTTAGCGCATCCCATCGGGCCTGGGTTTTATTTATACAGACCTCGAATTTTTGCAAAGAAAGCTTATTTGCCATGTCCCTGTTACGGGCCGCTATCGATACAACTGCTCTGGTTTCACCGTTGGTGGAGATTGATCGTCAGCACCTTATTCACCCGGTCAGTTCCATGCGTGCCCATGAGGCGCGCGGGGCCACAGTCCTGACCTCTGGTAAGGGCATGTATGTGCGCGATGCCGACGGCAATGACCTGCTGGATGCCTTTGCAGGACTATGGTGTGTTAATGTTGGCTATGGTCAGGACAGTATCGTCAAGGCGGCGGCCGAGCAGATGACAAAATTGCCCTATGCCACAGGTTATTTTCACTTTGCCAGCGAACCGGCCATCCTGTTGGCTGAGCGTCTGATTGAGCTGGCCCCGAACTCGTTGAACCGCGTCTATTTTACGCTGGGCGGTTCGGATGCCGTAGACTCGGCCATCCGCTTTATCACCAACTATTATAATGTTATGGACAAGCCTTCAAAGAAGCAGTTCATCGCCCTGGAGCGTGGTTATCATGGCTCCAGCTCGACGGGGGCGGGCTTGACAGCTTTGGCGGCGTTCCACCGTAATATGGACCTGCCGTTGCCGAACCAGCACTACATATCATCACCCTATCCCTATCGCCATAAAACAGAGACGGATGACGCCGGTATTATTGCGCAGTCGGTTCGCGAACTGAAAGCCAAAGTCGAATCCCTGGGTGGGCCTGATCATGTGGCGGCTTTCTTCTGCGAGCCAATTCAAGGGTCCGGCGGGGTCATCGTGCCACCCAAAGGTTGGCTTAAGGCGATCCGTCAGGCCTGTACGGAACTGGGTATTCTGTTGGTGGTCGATGAAGTTATCACCGGCTTTGGCCGCACGGGGCCAATGTTTGCCTGTGAACACGAAGGCGTTGAACCTGACCTGATGACGGTCGCCAAGGGATTGACGGCCGGTTATGCCCCGATGGGCGCCGTTCTGATGTCCGAAGACATCTATCAGGTTCTGGCGTCGTCTACGGCATCCGGTGCAACGATCGGCCATGGCTACACCTATTCCGGCCATCCGGTGTCGGCTGCCGTTGGTTTGGAAGTGCTGCGCCTGTATACGGACGGCGGCGTTCTGGCCAATGGACAGATGGTGGCGCGCGATTTCGCCGGTGGGCTGGATTCTTTGAAAACCAATCCGATCGTGGGTGATGTGCGTGGTCAGGGATTGCTGGGGGCGATTGAATTGGTGGCCAACAAAGACACCAAGGCGCGCTTTGATCCGGCGTTGAAATTACCAGATCGCCTCTTCGCCAAGGGCTATGAGAATGGCGTCATTTTCCGGGCGTTCGGAGATAATATCATTGGTCTGGCGCCGGCACTGGTGGCCACCCCTGATGAAATATGGTCGATTTTCGAGCGCATCGGCAAGACCTTGGATGATTTACTTGAAGAAAGCGATATCCGTGCCGCGTTGAGCTAAAATCGACTGCGGTAGATTATGCTGTAATATGCGCCAGCTTGCGCGTATCGGCAAACCAAACTACGGTGTTGTTTGATGGATTTGTTCAACTGAATATGCTGAATTGCCTAACTTAAACTCAAGAGTACACTCACAACATGGCGGGGCAGAATCTCAAGCTTGATCGTATCGACCTGAAGATCCTGTCGGAACTTCAAAAGGCCGGACGCATCACCAATGTCGAGTTGGCGGAGCTGGTCGGCCTGTCACCGAGCCCCTGTTTGACGCGTGTGAAACGATTGGAGCAATCGGGCTATATCACCGGCTATGGGGCGCAGATTAATCTGCATAAGCTGGGCGATTTCATCACCGTATTCACCGAAGTTACCTTGCAAGATCACCGTGCCAATGACTTTGCTCGTTTTGAAACGAAGACCAAGGGTATTGATGAAATCATCGAGTGCCACCTGGTTAGCGGCGGGTATGATTACCTGCTGAAGTTCGTAACCCCTTCCGTTGCCACCTATCAGGCGATTATCGAAAACATGTTGGAAGGTGATTACGGTATCGAAAAATATTTTAGCTACATCGTCATCAAATCAAGGTTCGTCAAACATCACTATCCATTGCAACGTCTGTTCGGCGAAAAGAAGACTTAAGGCGGACGTCAGCTCAGCACAATATGTTGCGTTCAAGCTGAATTTAGCCGTAATCGACTGACGCTTACGCCATTTCGATCTGCCGTATCGCTCAATTTGGGCGCATAGTGGTGTGTAAGACAAATGTATGAGGCTATGGTGAGCACAGACCAGACATTCCCAGACATCGCTGATCTAATTGGGCCTCTCATAGAATTGCGCCACGATCTGCATGCGCATCCGGAGTTAGGGTTTCAGGAACACCGGACGGCCGCACTGATTGCCGAAAAGCTGGGTGAACTGGGACTTGAGGTGCATACCGGCATTGGGGGCACCGGCGTTGTGGGCGTGCTTAAGGTCGGCACTTCCAGCAAAAGCATTGGTTTGCGGGCTGATATGGATGCCTTGCCGATTCAGGAACAAACAGGATTGGCCTATGCCAGCCGTCATCCCGGTGTCTTTCATGGCTGTGGTCACGACGGCCACATGACCATGTTGCTGGGGGCGGCACAGTATCTGTCGCGTACCCGCCGCTTTGATGGCACCGTCAATTTCATTTTCCAGCCAGCCGAAGAAGGTCTGGGCGGAGCGCGGGCTATGATCAAGGATGGCTTGTTCGATAAATGCCCGACGGATCAGGTCTATGCTTTGCACAACTGGCCTGATCTCAAAGCGGGGCAAGCGGCCACACGTCCGGGGCCGATTATGGCGGCAGCGGATCGGTTTGAAATCACCGTTGAGGGCCGGGGCGGCCACGCCGCCTTGCCGCATCAGACACCCGATGCACTGCTGGCCGCCAGCCAGTTGGTGACCCAACTCAACACCATCGTGTCGCGGCGCATACCGGCGACCTCATCGGCGGTGTTGTCGGTGACGCAGATGCACGGTGGTCACGCTCACAATGTCCTGCCGCCATCGGTAACGATCGTCGGTACTGTCCGAAGCTTTGATGCGGTTTATCAGGATGTTATTGAGCAGGCTTTGCGCGAGATGTCGGCCGGTGTGGCCTTGAGCAGCGGCACCAAGATCACGGTTGAATATGATCGTTACTATCCAGCGACCCTGAACCACACCGCCGAAGCCGCGGAGGCTTTAACCGCCGCCGCCTGTGTGTGCGACGCCCATCTGGCACCTGATCCGGCATTCACATCTGAGGATTTCGCCTTCATGCTTCAGGCCAAGCCCGGGGCCTATATGTGGCTGGGCCAAGGCGGCAAGACCGGTAGCCAACCACTGCACCATCCCAAATATGACTTTAATGATGAGGTCATCCCCTTGGGGCTGCGCTGGCACGCTACTCTGGCGGAGCGTTATCTGGCCGCCTGATCTATATAGGCCAGTTTTTACAGTGCTGATATCGGTTCCAGCATGCCCAAAACCGCGACAACAACCAGCACCGCCATGCCCGCCGCAGTTTCCAAAATTAAACTATGGCGCAGGGCTTTGACGGCATCATCGACATAGCCGGGCTGGGCATGGTCAAGGCTGCCTTCAAACTGTGGCGTCAGTTGAAAACGGTTGAGTGCGGCCAGAACCAGCATCCCGATAAAGATGGCTAACTTGGCCAATAACCACAGACCATAGGGCGAGGTGGTGATCAGTGACAGGCGGTCAAGTCCTATCAGGAACAGGCTGTTGATCACGCCACTGAGAACTAAAACCGCCACTAAGGCTGTGCCCATGCCGGAAAAGCCATGCAGGGCTTCGTAAAGCGCCTTTTGATGGTGAGCGGGTTGTGTGTTGGTGGTCAGCAGCAAGATCAGAAACGCCATCAGTGCCCCGATCCACAAAGCGGCAGCCAACAGATGGGCGATATCGCTGATCAGATGGGTCATAGCCCCACGACCTTCGGTGGCGGCTCCGTGACCGGTCCAGGCAAAGCTAATCATGATCAATGCGCCTGTGACGGCACTAACCCACCATAAGCGCTGGGTGGCTGGGAGGGTAAACAGGCAAATCAGTAAGAACAGACCAAGGCCGATGCGCGCGCCTATCCCGGCTCCCCAGGAGGTGCCGGTTAAGACGATATCAATGGCGGCCCAATCCAGTTGCGACAGGGACACACCGTTCATCATCGCCGCTTGCGAGGCAAGGGACAGGGCGGCCCCTATCAACAGTATTATTGCGCAAGCACGCAGGAATGGACGTGGCCAGCCCAGTCGGCTGGCGGCGGCATCGCCCTGTTTAGGCAGGAAGGCGATGAAAAACACCGCCGTGCCAAACAGGCCGCTGGCCGCGGCATATTGCAGAAACCGTGCAAGACTGGCCAATTCCATTATCGTTGACCTATTTCACGGTGAAGGTGAACTCGCCGGTGACCCGGTGGCCATCGGAGGTGACCGCGTGCCAGTTGACCTTATAAAGGCCGGGGGCCAGTGGTGCCTTGGGCTTGGCCGTCATCATCATGCCGCTGGAATCCACGGTCGGCGTGACATCGATCTTGGCGCCATCGGCGGTCGTGATGTCAAAGCTCGACAGCTTAGCGGCCATCTTTTCATTGAAGTGCAGCATGATGGTCTTAGGTGAAGGCCCTGTTGACCCCGCCGCCGGCATAGCGGTTTGCAACTTGGCGTGGGCCAGAGCCTGCGTCGAAACGGTAGCGGCGATCATCAGGGTGGCGGCCGCGATCAGGTTCATCAACTTTTTCATAGAGATATCCTTTCAATTCAAAAATTAAAACAGCCAGCGAATGCCGACATTAAGAGAGAGGGTTTCAGGCTTTTCGCCCTCAGCGCGGGCAAACTCAGCGGTGTCGCCAAATTTGCGCTCGTAACGAAGGTCGACATAGGGCGCAAAACGGCGGCTGAATTCGTACCGGGTTTGCAGACCGATTTCGGCTGACGTCAGGCCGGAGCCCAGACCGATCAGGGCATCCTCTTTGGCGTTAAGATTGACCTCGGCATAGGGCTGCATAATCAGGCGATTGGTCAGCAGCCATTCGTTTTCCTGACGCAGACGCGCGCTGACCGCGCCATCGTCCCGAACGAACAAATGGGCCCCAGTTTCAAAGAAATAGGGTGCCAGCCCTTCAACGCCTGCCGTAAGGTAAGTATGGCCCTTGGGTTCGGCATCATACCTTACGCCGACCTGTGCATCCCAGAAGGTGGCGATATTGCGGCTGTAGAGGCCCCAGACTTCGGCCTCTTCAAGATCGCCGTCGGTGAGTTCCCCTTCGCTGATCAGTTTCAGCTTATGGGTATCGCCGCCGAACCAGGCGTCTACGTCCCACGACGCAGTATCCGTATTTTTAGTGCGCCCAAAATCCGTTTCCAGTTTGACCGCATGATAGGTGGCGCCGACATGATCGTGGGTGGCATTCTCAGCCGCAAGGCTGAGTGAAGGGAAGGCGATCAGTGCCACGATCAAAAGGGGCTTAGTTATGATGGTCATGGGCGGCCTCCTTATGAGGTGTCGCCTCATGTGGCGTCATAGCAACGCCGGGGGCATTGACGATGAAGCTGGTCATCATGCCTGACGACATGTGGTAAAGCAGGTGACAATGCAGTGGCCAGTTGCCGACCTCATTAGCGGTCAACAGCACCGAAGCGCTTTGCCCAGGTGGGACGATCAGGGTGTGTTTATTGGGCAGAGAGTCCATCGATTGACCGTTTTCCAGTTGCACGAACATGCCGTGCAGATGAACCGGATGAGCCATCATCGTCTCGTTGATATAGATGATGCGTACCCGCTCATTGAAGGTCGTTTGAATGCCATCGGCCGGATCAAAGGTCTTGCCGTTGATCGTCCAGATATAGCGCTCCATATTGCCCCCCAGACGAACCGTAATGTCGCGGGTGGGCTCACGGGTGTCCATTTGCGGTGTCAGGCTTTCCAGATCGCTGTAAATCAACACCTTAGTGCCTTCGGGGGCTCCGGTCTGCGCCCAGCCGCTGTCGGGCATATCTGACATGTCCATATCCGGATCGTCGCGCATCATGATTTCCATGTTCATGTCTGACATGGTGAGGGTGGCGCGTGGACGTTGAGCCGGGATATCGCCACGCAGTCCTTCACGCGGAGCGAGGGTGCCCAGGGCAAAGCCTTCGCGGTCAAGGGATTCGGCGGCAATTGTGTAGGCCTTATCATCCTTGGGCTCGACAATTACGTCATAGGTTTCGGCATTGCCAAAGCGGAACTCGTCGACCTCGACTGGCACGACGGGCTGGCCATCAGCCGCGACGACCGTCATCTTTAGCCCCGGAATACGGATATCGTACATGGTCATGGCCGAAGCATTGATGAAGCGCAGTCGTACCTTTTCGCCGGGGGTAAACATCCCAGTCCAGTTCTGATCATTGGTCATGCCGTTGACCAGAAAATGATAGCCGGTGACGTCGGACAGGTCAGATGGCAACATGCGCATCTTGCCCCACTCACCGGAGGTTTTCAGCGCCTTTTTAAGACCATGGGTACGGACGTCTTTGAAGAAATCCCCGACCGTGCGGCGATTGTACTGATAATAATCTGAGGATTTTTTGAGGTTGCCGAGAATCTGATCGGCCGTTTCACGATTAAAATCCGACAGCAATACGACATAATCGCGGTCAGCTTTAATAGGCTCCGGTATCTTTGGATCAATAACAATGCCCGCATAAAGGCCTTCCTGTTCCTGCCCCATGGTGTGCGCGTGATACCAGTAGGTGCCGGATTGGCGGATGGGGAAACGATAGGTGAAGCTTTCGCCGGGCTTGATACCTTCAAAGCCGTTAAACCCCGGTGCGCCGTCCATCAGGCCAGGCAGCAGAACGCCATGCCAGTGAACAGACGTCGCTTCACGTTTCATAGCGTTTTTGACATGGATGACGGCGTCATCGCCTTCGCTAAAGCGCAGCACCGGCCCAGGAATGGTGCCGTTGACGGTAATCTTACTCAGCTTTTCACCGGTGATGGTGACGTCCTGACGGTCGATCGTCAGGGTATATTCGCGGGTTTCAGCGGTCGCGGTGGCGGGCATAAGCGCCAGCCCCCACAGCCCCATGCTCCATAAGCAAAGACCCGCAATAATTGCGTGTTTCATATGATGTTTCCAGAAAACAGATAGGTTTGCCGCCTGTAAGGGACGGCTTGCAATCGATAGAGTTCTGGTCAGGCTCTGGGGGGGCGCTCCAGAGCATCCACCATGCGACCGCGGACATGTGAGTCGTCGCGGCGTGGTAAAGACAGAGTGTGCGCATAAATCATCGGTGACTCACCCAGCAGGGGTGATCCCATAAGACCCGTTGTCGCCGGGCAGTGGGTGAGAGCGCAATCGCAGGAATCGGCGCAGTCAGATGATGATTGGGAAGACGACGACTTAGCTGGAGCGTGCGTTTTCATCGACGCAGCGTTCATGTCATGGCACGGGGAGGTGGCCTCAGTTGCGTGATGAACCATTTCGATAGGAGCGGGGGTATGCGCATGCGTCGTCGATGACATGGCCACGAAGGCGAACATCACCAAGGTCAACAAACCGGATAGACGCTTTAGCATGGTTTTATATTAGGCCTACTAGGCTGTCTTGCAAACCTGTATTTTAAACGCACAGACAGCATATTCGGTTTATTGCAGGTTCTTAAACAGTCATCCCTGCGAAAAGGTTCAGGCGATAACCCAGATTTTGCGCACGGTTTCAATCGTCCGCCATGTGCCGGTGTATCCTGGTTTCATGATGAAATAATCGCCGGCACGGTAAGTGATAGGCTCATGGTCGTCTTCGGTGATCTCCGCCACGCCTGACAATATGGCGCAAAATTCCCAGGCCTCCCCCTTGATTGAGCGGTTGGTGCCGGGGGTTGACTCGAATATTCCAGCACGCACGGCCCCGTCTTTGGCACTGTCGATATCCCAGTTTCGACAAATAATGTCGCCTTCGAGCACCCGATCGGCCGGCGGCGTATATTCATGCGGTTCACCAAGATTGTCGAGATTGAAGGTAATAAGGCGTCGGGTCATGGGCGCGGCTCCGGTCACACTCTGATGTTGCTCGCTTCTATAAGTCGGTGGGGGCGGCATTGGCTTTTGAAAACAGGGCGTCTTCGGCATAAGCTTCTGTATTGGTCATCAATACCGGCCAAGCCTATTATACTTTCCTGACTACGCTGTGTCGCCCGTCACACTGCCTATGTCGTAAGGGCGCTAACGTGTCAAATCTGTCCCATAATATGACAGCCACCAGACACGGCTCAAACGCTGTTAGAGCTTTATGCTCCGGACTCTTAAGCTGTTCGCAATCACTGAGACAGAACTGAACGCCATGGCGGCGGATGCGATAATGGGTGACAGCAGTACACCA